>CAWHPQ010000011.1:0-249735 GCA_963831265.1 uncultured delta proteobacterium
GGCAAGACGTAGCCCTCACACCGCATCCTTCCCACCCGGTTCCCACTGTCGTTCGTGGCGTTCCGGCTTGATCTCCAAGGGTGCGGCGCTAGAACCCTCCGGCCCAAGGCACGGAGGGGAATATGAACCGAAACGTCCTCAGCGCTTTCCTGGTCTGCGTTGTCGCTGGCGCCGCCGCCCCCGCCCTCGCCCAGCCGCTCACCGGCCCGGCAGCGGACCCCCAGTTCAAGTTCTCGACGGCCATTCCGTCGGGGGTGGCCTCGCCCGACAAGGTCGAGACCCGCCTGGGCACGCTCAACTTCTTCGACGGCTTCCCCGACAAGGCGTCCGCGGCGAAGCTGCTCGACAACCTGGATTTCCAGCGAGCCGTGCAGGCGTATCTGCTGGCCCTGCCCGCGGTGAACCAGGTCGGGAACCGGGAGGCCATCCTCACCCAGGGTCCGGTGAACGGGACGGTGCCCATCTGGGAGCAACTCGTCGACTCGCGGACCATCGAGCTGACCGCCAACGACAACACCCCGTACACCTGGTTCTGGATCGACCTGCACGCGGGTCCCATGGTCATCGAGGTGCCGCCCAAGGTCCTCGGCCTCGTGAACGACATGTGGTACCGCTGGGTCGTCGACCTGGGCCTCACCGGTCCGGACAAGGGCAAGGGCGGCAAGTACCTGCTCGTGCCTCCGGGCTACGGGGGGAAGCTGCCAAAGGGCTACGAGGTCGTCCGGCCCAGGACCTTCAGCAACGTCGTCATCTGGCGCAGCTTCCTCGTGGACGGCGACCCGAAGCCCGGCGTCGACGCCGTGAAGAAGTTCACCAAGGTCTACCCGCTCGCGCAGGCCGGGAAGCCCCCGACGCCCACCTTCGTGAACATGTCGGGGAAGCCCTTCAACATGGTGAACCCCGCCGACTTCCGGTACTGGGCGCTGCTCGACAAGGTCGTGCAGGAGGAGCCCACCGAGTCGTTCGATCCGGTGCGGCTCGGCTTCTTCCAGTCCATCGGCATCGAGAAGGGCAAGCCGTTCGCGCCCGACGAGCGGATGAAGAAGATCCTCACCGAGGCCGCGGCGGTGGGCGACGCCACGGCGCGCGCCGTCGCCTTCCACATGCGGGACCGGGCCGACTACTACTACGAGAACGGCAGCTGGCAACTCCCGTTCATGGGCGGCTACAGGTTCGAGCTTCCGCCGGGCGTGCTCCGGCTCGACGGCTACATCTTCTACTACTTCATGGCGACGGGAGTGACCCCGGCCATGGAGATGAAGATGGTCGGCCAGGGCTCGCAGTACGCCTGGACCCCGCGCGATTCCCGGGGTGAGCCGCTCGACGGCGCGAAGAACTACAAGCTGCACCTCCCGCCGAACATCCCGGTGAAGGACTTCTGGTCGGTGATCCTCTACAGCAACCAGACCCGCTCGATGATCCAGACGGACCAGAAGGCCCCGAGCGTCAGCAGCCAGACGAAGGGTGTGCTCGTGAACGCCGACGGCTCGGTGGACGTGTACTTCGGGCCGAAGGCTCCTCCAGGGAAGGAGAAGAACTGGGTGCAGACCGTCCCCGGCAAGGGCTGGAACGTGATCCTCCGACTCTACGGACCGCTCGAGTCGTGGTTCGCCAAGACCTGGAGACCCGGGGAGATCGAGCCGCAGCCGTAGCCGGGCCGGGGAACCAGATGTTCGGGGCGAGACCCTGGCGTTGATCGGGACCCGCGGCAAGTCGTGGCTACCGGCGTCCGGGCCGCCCCGAACCACGCGCTCCCGTTCCCACTCCGTTCCCACCGCCAGGCCTCCCAGGAGCCCCCAGGAGCGATTTTCGGACCCGCCCCGGTACGCTGGTAGCGGGAGGCGTACCCCAGACCAGCACGCTCACGGTGATCGTGGTGAAGGTCGACGGGGAGCGGAAGGCGTAGCGATCGGGCATCTCCCTTCCCACTCCGGCGCCGCTGGGGTCCACACGGGGCCCGGCCTGGTGAAGCGGAGATCGACGGGCGCGTCGGATCGTGCCGGGGCGCGCACCTTCGTCGCAGGAACCCAGCGAGTGACCTAATCGGCTTCGCCGTCCACCAGGCGTGCGATGGCCTCGTGGCCTTGGCCCCGCAGGCCTTGTGCCACACCTCGCCGGTCGGCAGTGCTCCGGTTCTGGCTGGCCTTCCACTTTCCCTCGATGCGCGTGATGACCATCTCGACGCCGACGATCCCCTTGAGCATGCCGTCCACGTAGTCCTCCGGGGCGTCGCTCACCTTCCACGGGTGTGGGCGCGCCTGCTCCTGGCGGTCGGTCAGGCGTGTCACGAGGTCCAGCAAGCGCTCCCGGTCCTGGAAGAAGCGCACCGTGCCCTGCGCGTGGATGGCGAGGTAGTTCCAGGTCGGCACCACCCGACCCGTCTCACCCTTCGACGGGTACCAGGACGGCGTGACGTAGGCATCCGGCCCGAGAACCATGGCGAGGGCTGCCGAATCGCTCGGCGTGGAGTGCCACAGGGGGTTGGCACGCGCCACGTGTCCGAGTAGCCGACCTAGCGGACCAGGTTCGAGGTCGAGGAGCATCGGGACGTGGCTCGCGTCGAGCCCGTTCGCGCCGGTGGTCACCAGGGTGACGAGACCAGCGGTCCGGAGCGCGTCGTGGAGAACCTCGACACGTGGCTCGGCGAAGTGGGCGGGAAGGTACATGCGAGCCTTCTAGCGCCACTCGTTCCAGATCTTCAACCCGACGAGCCCCCCGCTCGTGGTGCGCTCGGGGCTCTCGCCGTTCATGGGCGCGACCGCCCCGGAGGAGCCGCATCATGACCAACGAGAGTGGCTTCCCGTTCCCACCGCCAGGCCTCCCAGGAGCCCCCATGGCCGATCACGGTGATCGTGGTGAAGGTGGATGGGGTCGGCAAGCTGTAACGATCCGATCCCGCCAACCCGCGCTGGTTGGGCCGCTCGGCGGAAAGGCGGCGGTCGAGGATTCTGGCGCCAATGGGCTGGTCCTGCTCCCTGAAGACTCGGCACGTGAACCGGTTGCCGCCCTTCCTGTGGCATGCGCTCGGCCGGATCAGGCCCAAACCTCGCGAGGCCTACGCCCGGGGCCCGGGCAGTTGGGGCTGGAGGGAGCATCGAGCGTGACGTAAGCTCGCGACGTGCCACGGCTGCCACACGACCTGCATCGGCCTGCTGGAACACTGCGGCGCCACGTCGAACCCACCTGGCCGCGACAAGGAGCCTGCACATGAAGACGCCCACCGGCGCCCGCAGCGCGCTCATCGCCATGCTCATCGTGTCCACCATCCTGGCGCCGCTGCGGCCAGCCTCGGCGTGCACCCGCATCCTCTGGAACGACAACAAGCTGGCGGCCTTCGTCGGCCGCACGATGGACTGGCCGGAGTCCACGGAGCCCGTGCTGACCGTGTTCCCGCGGGGCATGCGGCGCGACGGCGGACGGCTGGGCAAGGTCACGGTCGTCGCCCAGAACCCTGCCCGCTGGACCTCGCGCCACGCCAGCATCGTCACGACGATCTACGGAGTCGGCACGGCGGACGGCCTCAACGAGAAGGGACTGGCCGCCCACATGCTGTTTCTCACCGCAACCGACTTCGGCGCGCGCGACGAGACCCTGCAGGGTGTCCAGGCGGGACTCTGGGCCCAGTACCTGCTGGACAACGCCGCCACCGTCGCGGAGGCGCTCGAGTTGATGAAGCGCATCCAGCCCGTGCTGGTCACCGTCCACGGCCACAGTTCCACGGTCCACCTGGCCATCGAGGACAAGCTCGGCGATTCGGCCATCATCGAGTACATCGGCGGGAAGCCGCTGGTGCACCACGGGCGGCAGTTCACGATCATGACGAACGATCCGCCGTTCGATCAGCAGCTCGCCAATCTCGCCCGCTTCGACTTCACCGACGCAACGCGCAACACGCCACTGCCCGGAAACGTCAACCCGCTCGACCGTTTCGTGCGGGCTGCGTTCTTTCTCAAGATGCTCCCGGAACCGAAGTCGGAGCGCGAGGCGATCGCCGGCATCCTCGCGATCGCGCGCAATGCCTCCGTGCCATTCGGCGCGCCCAATTACGCGCCCGGGACGGTCTACAACACCGAGTACCGCACGGCGATCGACCTCGGCCAGCAGCGCTATTTCTTCGAGCTGACCACGGCGCCCAATGTCGTCTGGGCGGATCTTCGCCGCTTCAACCTCGCGCCGGGTGCGTCGGTGATGGTGCTGGACCCGGACAACATCGAGCTCTCGGGTAACGTGTCGACGAAGTTCCGCCGCGCGTCGAAAGCTCCGTTCTGAGCTTCGTGCCGGTGCTCACCGCATCATCCACGCGGCGGCGGTGCGCCAGGCCTCGGTCCCGGAGAGTCCCAGCACGACCGGAGGGACGATGAAGACCGCGAGCAGGAGACCTACGTAGGCGGGATGGACCCGCCTCCGGGTCGCGAGATCGTAGGCGGGCCCGACGAGAAGGAACGCAACGGCGAGCGCGGCGATGGCGCCATCGTGCCCCGCGACGCCCGGATGCGGCCGCGCAGGACGAGAAGCGTCTGGGCGACGAACAAGACGAGCCAGCAGGCGAAGACTCCTGCGTGGATGTGGACGATGGTCGGTACGGGCCGGGAACCGGTGACCACCTTGGGGCCATAGGTGCTCGCGAATCCCGTCACGATCACGGCAGACGCCACGACGGACACGGCGGCGTAGAACCGGCGATCGGCGGGGTGGGATGGGAAGCCGGGCATCGGGGAGACGCCTAACGGGGGTCACCGTCAGTTGCCTGGGACTCGATGGAATCGCTGCCCCAGGGCAGGTCGCTCCCATTCCCACTGCATGGTCCTCCAGGAGCCCTCAGGGGGATCGTGCTGAAGGTCGACTGGGATCGGAAGGGGTAGCGGTCGGGCCGGCCACCAGGATGACGACGCTTCCCGTCTTCTGCTCGGTGTCCACGTAGCGGTGGGCCTCGACGATCTCCGCGAGCGGATAGGTCCGATCGATCACCGGCCGGAGCCCCTTCGCCTCGATGATCTCCCTGATGAGCTGGACGTCCTGCCGGACGCGCTTCGAGTCGGGGATGGCGAGACCGGCCTGCTGACCACCGACGATCCCCGTCCAGATCTGGAGCAGCGGGTTCTGCCACCAGGGTCCCAGGTCCGTGGACAGGTAGCGCCCATCGGGCTTCAGGAGCCGCCGGCACGAACCGAAGGTGGACTTGCCCACCGCGTCCAGGACGACGTCGAAGGTGCGGTCCAGGCGGGTGAAGTCGGTCCGCGTGTAGTCCACCACCTCGTCGGCCCCGAGGGAGCTCACGAGGTCGAGGTTCTTCGTGTTGCAGACCGCGGTGACGTGCGCGCCGAGGTGCTTGGCGAGCTGAACCGCGGAGCCGCCGATGGAGCCAGAGGCGCCGTAGATGAGGATCTGCTGTCCGCTGCCGACCGCGGCCTTCCGCAGGCAGGTGAGGGCGAGCCAGGGGCCGTCCCAGGCCCCCGCGGCTTCAGCCGGATCCAGGCCGATCGGTCTCGGGACGATGGCTGCATCGGCCGGGAGGCAGACGTACTCCGCGTGGGCTCCGAAAGTGGCGCCGGTCAACCCGCAGACCTGGTCCCCGGCCCGGAAGCTCTTCACGTCCGCCCCGACCTCCTCGATCTCGCCGGACAGCTCGTTTCCGAGGATCGGGAACCTCGGCCGCGTCAGGCCGCTCCAGAACCGGGCGATCCAGGGCTCGCCCCTCCGGAAGCCGCAGTCGGTGCGGTTCACCGTCGTCGCCAGGACCCGGATCAGGACCTCGTTGGCCTTCGGGGAGGGCCTGGGGACCTCGGCGAGGCGAAGGACCTCGGGAGGACCGTACCTGTCGTAGACGATGGCGCGCATGGGGGATTCCGCCTCGATACCGCTAACCGCCCCTGCGTTCCAGGAATCGCTGCATCGCCTCCAGGGCGGGCCCGGGATTCGACCGGCCCACCCCGACGCGGAAGCGGTCGGTGGGCGTATCCGCGAGGCTGGAGCGGAAGAGGCTGGCGGGGGCGAACAGGACTCCTGCCTGTTCCACCAGATCTCGACAGAAGGCCTCCACGCCGTCGGTGCCCGTGTATCGGGGAAAGCAGATGCAGCCGCCCTGGGGGCGCTCCCACTCGAAGAGCTCCGTCCACCTTGCGAAGAAGGCGTCGAAGAGGGGCAGGTTGCCCCGGACGATCCCGCGGTTCCGGGCCTGGATGGCCTCGCCGTGCCGGAGCGCCAGGGTGGCCAGGAACTCGCCCGGGCCGGAGTTGGAGATGGAGGTGTAGTGCTTGCGCCGCTCCAGGCGCGCCAGGAGGGCCCGGTCCCGGGTCGCCAGCCATCCCACGCGCAGTCCTGCCAGGCCGTAGGACTTGGAGGTCACGTTCAGGGACACCGCCGTCGGGGAGAAATCCGCGGCCTGGGTCAGGCGCCGGGCCGGGTCGAGTTCCAGGCCGCGGTGGACCTCGTCGCAGAAGAGGCGGATGCCGCGCGCGTCGCAGAGATCCACCAGGGCCTGGAAGGTGGCGGGGTCGGGAACGGCGCCGGAGGGGTTGTGCGGGAAGTTGACCGCGACGAGCCGCGTGGTGGGCCGGAGGGCGCGCTCCAGCCGGTCCAGATCCAGGACCCAGCCGTTCTCCGGCTCGAGCGCCAGGCCGGTCACCTCCGCGCCCGTGGCCAGCGCGAGCGACTCCATGGACTGGTAGCCCGGAACCGTGAGGACGACGTGGTCGCCGGGGCCGGCCGCCTCCTGCAACAGCCAGTAGAGCCCTTCCTGGGCTCCGGCGAAGGCGAGGACGTCCTGGGGTTGCAGGGACGCGTAGGTGGCCGCGATGGCCTGTCGCAGCTCGTCCCCGCCCCAGGTGGGAACGTAGCCCAGCGCGATCCGCTCGAAGGCCTTCCGGTCCTCGTCCGTGCCCAGCGCCAGCAACTCGCCGAGGCTCATGCTCTGGGCGTCCGAGGCCGTGAGCACGTGCCGGGCGGCGAACTCCCAGCGGCTGAAGAAGACCTCCAGCCGGAAATCGGGGAGCTGGTTCATGCGGTCACCTCCATCGGCCTGCAACCATGTGCCCGATGATATCCCTGCGGTCGTCCGTTGGTCGGGTCCGTTGCCACTTCGGGCCGGCCGAGGAGGGCTTCATCTACGGGCTCCCCATCGTGATGAACTACGGGGTGATGTACGCGTTCGTGGTGAACCGGGACTCCCGCCGGTGAACTCCTTCTGGTCGATCACGATGTACGACGGGAAGACCCAGCTGCTCCTCGAGAACCCGATCGGTCGCTACCTCGTCAACTCGCCGATGCTCCCCTCCCTGAAGAAGGGGAAGGACGGCTCGGTGACGCTGTACATCCAGAGCACGTCGCCCGGCAAGGGCGGCTGGAGGCCACCGGCGGTGGTGCAGGCGCCGTAGAAGGACGAACGGATCAGGATCAGAACTTGTACGCCACCGCGTAGAGCAGGCTCAGGCTGGTGACGGTGAGCCTGGTCGTGATGGGGCTTCCGGTGACGGTGTCGTCGAACTCGAAGTTCTGCGAGCTTCCCCAGGCGTAGCCGAACCCCAGGGAACCCGAGAGGTGGTCGCCCCGGACCTTCGCGCCCACGGTGATCCCGTACATGTCCACGCTGCGGAAGAGCGCCGCCCCGACGCGTTCGTCGGCGAGCCGTCGGTGAAGAACCCGCCGTGGAAGCTCCACGCATCGTTCAGGTTGTAGCGCCCCCCGAGGGCGACGTTCCAGACGGTCCGTGCGCCGTTGGTCACGGCCGGGAACGGCTGGGTCGTGTAGACGGGCAGGCCGGTGGCCGGGTCGGTCGTGGTGATCTGGACGGGCTTGTCGCTCGCGAAGAGCGTGTACTCGGAGATGGCCCCGTGGTAGCGCAGGTCGATCTCGGCCTCGAAGGACCTGGAGCGCCAGGCCACCCCGACGTTCACGTCGAGGGGCAGGCGATAGGCGAACGTGGCATCCTGATCGGTGAAGAAGGTCTGGTTCCAGGGCGTGGAGCGGTTCTCCATGTTCTGGTAGGTGAGGTTGCCGGACTGGAGGAACTTCAGGCCGGGCAGCCGCATCACGGCTCCCACCACGACGTGCTCGGTGACGTCCCACTGGGCGCCCACGTTCCCGGTCAGGTTCCAGGCCGTTCCCCTGCCGTCCAGGTTCCGGAGGAACGCGTCGGCGGTGTTCGGCGCCGCGACCTGGCCGGAGAGGGCCTGGATCTCGGTCAGCGTGGTGATCGCCACGCCGATCCCGGCGCCGAACCGGAGCGAGGGGAAGGGCGAGTAGCTCGCCGAGAACATGGGCAGGAGGGTGGAGAGCCCCACGTGGGACGAGTAGGAGATGCGGGTGTCGCCTGACACCGTGGCCACGATCTCCTGGTTCCAGGAGGTGGGCTTCGTGATGGTGAAGCCGATGCGCCAGTGCTCGGAGTCGATGACGTCCCTGCCCAGCACCGCACCGAAGAAGGACGGGAGCTGGTAGATGGTCATCCCGCCCCCGCGCTGCTTGCCCACGCCCTCCAGGGAGAGGACGTCGGTCTCGAAGCCGCTCGCGCTCGCGCCGATGGAGGTGCTGGTCAGGGCGGCCATGCCGGCCGGGTTGTACCAGCCGGACGTGGTGTCACCGACCCGCGCCACGAAGGCGCCTGCCTCGAGCGCCTCCTCCTGGCCGATCAGCAACCGGTCGTAGTTGGTGATGGCGATGCTGGGAGGGAAGAGCACCTGGCTCGTCTGCGCACCCGCAAGGCCGGGAGGCACGAGCAGGAGGACGGCCGCCAGCGTGGCCGGACGGCAAGCGACGGCCCAGGTGCGCTTCCTCGTTCTCATCGTTCTCATCGGCGGTAGGACCATCCCAGGGTGAGCGAGGCGATGTAGTCGGTGTTCGGCGCCGCGGGATCGGGCGGGCGCGTGTCGAAGGTGAAGGAGAAGTTCAGGCCGACGTTGAAGTCGTTGAAGACCTCGTACTTGGCCCGGAGGGAGGTCGTCCCGCGCACCCGGCCGAGCTCGGTGAGGACCGGGAGCACCTTCTGGTCGAGGTAGAGGTCGAGCTCGGGCGAGTCGAAGCGGAACGCCTCCCAGGTGCCCTCGACGAAGGCAGAGAGGCTGTAGATGGAGTCCCCACTCGAGTACCTCTCGTGGGCCTGGGAGAGCCCCGCCGTGAGCCAGAGCTCGGTCCAGCTGTTCCGCACCAGCGAGTGGGCCACGCCGGTGCCGAGCGACACGCGGAGCAGCAGGTCCAGCTCCTCGTTCTGGTCGAGCCCGGTGAAGAGGATCGCCCTCCAGGGCGTGAAGTAGTAGGTGCCGTTGAGGAGCAGCGAGTTGCGGCTCACCGAGAGGCCGCTGCTGTCGGACTGGACGAAGCTGTCCCCGGAGAGGGCGAAGCCGAACTTCTCGCCCCGGAAGGCGAACTCGCCGCCCGCGGAGAAGGTCGTCGCGTTGTTGGACTTCGCCAGGGTGAAGCCGAGGTCCAGGAACGCGCGCACCCGCGACCAGAAGGCGTCGTCGACGGACGTGATGGCCACCACCCGCTCGATGGGGATCGCGTCCAGGCCGACGCGGATCGTTCCGGGCAGGCCGGAGGCGAGGAGCGGCCCGAGGTAGGTCTCCCCGGACGAGACCTCGACGATGTAGACGTATTCGCTCGTGACGGTCGCGACGTTGAGCCACTCGAAGGAGAAGCGCCCGGTGTCGACTCCCCGGAAGTCGACCTTGCCCCGGGACATGCCCACGATCTCCCCGGTGATGTGGTCGCCGTTGGTGAGGACGATGACGTCGGTCCTGTCCCGGGCGTTGGTGTTCACCGGGAGGAGACAGAGGCATGCGGCGAGCGCCGCGATCCCGACGCGAAGTACCCGGGTCTCGATGGACGGATGGCTCATCGGCGGGCGGGGACGTTAGCACAGGCGGGCGGTGCTCCGGGATGGCTCGCCCCCATGAAGAAGGCCGGCCCCGCGAACGGAGCCGGCCTCGAAGACGTGTGACTCCGGCCTAGAAGTGGAACTCGGGCGATGCCAGCAGCTGGAGCCCGCCGATCCAGTAGCCCTGGTAGCTGCCGGCTTCCAGCACGAGGTCCAGGCCGATGCCGAGCCGGTTCGCGTTCAGGAAGGAGGCTCCGCCGCCGATGCGGAAGGCTCCGCCGTAGGTCGAGTTGGGGCCGATGTACATGCCACCGCCGATGCGGAACCGGCCCACCGTGTCCTGCGTGGGCGGCCCGAACTTGGCGACGTAGTCGATGGTCGGCTGCCAGACGGTCGCGCTCGCCGAGGCGCTCTGCCCGTTGGTGAGCTGGCCCGTGACGGTTCCCAGGAGCACGTTGAACCCGATGCTGATGTTGTTCATCCCCTGGAGGTTCAGGTCGATCTGCGGACCGACCGTGAAGGGGATGTAGCTCGCCCAGGCGCCCCCGCTGCAGGAGACCGTCCAGCCCCAGTAGAAGCAGTTCCAGTAGCTCGAGTTGTAGAAGCTGACGCCGAGGTTCACGCGGGCGACGTTGTTCCAGACCTGGAGCTGCTGGACCGGCTGGGGCTGCTGGCCGGGCTGCGTGAAGGTGTACTGGGCGGCAGCGGGGGCGGCGACGGCGAGCCAGGCGGTTGCGGCGACGACCCGGAAGAGATGGCGCATGCGATGCTCCGTCCTGCAAAGGGGTGGATTCGAGGAGGCCATGCTAATCGAAGGGCGAGGGCGACGCACGATTTTCGAGGCATCCGCCAACTCCCGGAAGGCAGGCGCGCCCCCCATCCGGACCGTGCCGTGGCACTGTCCCGCGTCCGGAATCCTGGTAACCTGCGACAGTTTTCGGACCCGCTTCCCCTGCCATCGGCAACCGACTGGAGGCTTCACCGTGAGCAACTTCTGGGACATCATCCTTCTCATCCTGTCCACCTTCGTCAGCGTCGCGTACCTGCTGGTCCTCTTCCAGATCGTGGTGGACCTGTTCCGGGACCCCGACCTGGGTGGCGGCTCGAAGGCCATCTGGATCATCGCCCTCGTCTTCGTGCCTCTGTTGACCGCGCTCCTGTACGTGATCGCGCGGGGCCGGGGGATGGCCGAGCGGCAGCGCGGGGCCGTGCAGAAGGCCAGGGCCGAGACGGAAGGGTACATCCGGGAGGTGGCCGGGAAGGGGCCGGCGGACCAGATCGCCGCCGCCAAGGCGCTGCTCGACGCCGGGACCATCACCCAGGAAGAGTACGCGAAGCTGAAGGCCAAGGCGCTCGCCTAGGAGGATGGCTGGATGACGGCCGGGCTGGTTCGGTGGCTGAAGCGCGCGGGGATCCTGGCGATCGTCGTCGTCCTCACCCTCCTCGTGGGGCGCATCGTCGAGACCCAGCGCGGCCCGCCGCTCCGCGTCTGGCACACCTACGTGCCGGAGGAGCTGACCGTCGACGAGATGGAGCGGACCGACTGGGCCGGGTACGTCAAGGCCGAGGCGGCCCTCTTCGACCGCCTTGGCGCCGAGCTGAAGCGCGGCCTCGAGGACGAGGACCGGATCCCGGGGAACCGCTACTTCGACGGGAGCCCGATCTACCCGCCCCGGTTCGAGCAGGACTGGAACCGGTCCTACGTGCTCGAGCCCGACGGTCCCCCCCTCGGCGCGGTCGTCTTCCTGCACGGGCTCACCGACTCCCCCTACAGCCTGCGTCACATCGCCCGTCTCTACCGCTCGGCGGGCTGGGTTTCGGTCGCCCCCCGGCTCCCGGCGCACGGCACCGTACCCGCCGCGCTGTCCACGGTGGAATGGGAGGAGTGGCTCGCGGCGACCCGGCTCGCCGTCCGGGAGGCCCGGAGGCGGGCGGGCCCCTCGACCCCGCTGCACATCGTGGGGTTCTCCAACGGCGGCGCGCTGGCGATGATGTACGCGCTCGACGCGCTCGGCGACAAGACCCTGCCGCGGCCGGATCGCCTCGTCCTCATCTCCCCCATGATCGGTGTGACGAGCTTCGCCCGGTTCGCCGGCCTGGCCGGGCTCCCCGCCGTGCTGCCGCGCTTCGCCAAGGCCGCCTGGCTCGGCGTCCTGCCCGAGTTCAACCCGTTCAAGTACAACTCGTTCCCGGTGAACGGTGCGACCCAGTCGCACCGGCTGACGCAGGTGCTGCAGGGCCGGATCGCCCGGTACGAGCGCGAGGGGCGGCTCGGGGAGATCGCGCCCGTCCTCACGTTCCAGTCGGTCCTCGACTACACGGTCCACACGCGGGCCATCATCGAGGCCCTCTACGCGCACCTGCCCAGGAACGGGAGCGAGCTCGTCCTCTTCGACCTCAACCGGGCGGCGCTCTTCAGCCCGCTGCTCCGGAGCTCGATGGAGACCCTCGTGGAGCGCATGCTCCCGGACCCGCCGCGAAACTACCGGACCACCATCATCACGAACGGCGGTCCCGACGACCGGGAGGAGGTCGCGCGCGTCATCGAGGCCGGCCAGACCACCGCGACCGTCCGTCCGCTCGGGCTCTACTACCCAAAGGACGTCTTCTCGCTCTCGCACGTGGCCTTGCCGTTCCCACCGACCGACGCGCTCTACGGGCTGCAGCCCGACGGGACGGAGGACTACGGGATCGCGCTCGGTGCCATGGCGGGGCGCGGGGAGCGCGGGGCCCTCGTCGTGAGCCTGGACGCGCTGTTGCGGGTCTCGTCGAACCCGTTCTTCTCCTACGTCATCGAGCGCGTCGACGAGGGAATCGTCCCGCGGCGGCCGGCCCCGTCGGCGCAGTGATCGGGCCGCGGCGGCACGGACCGGAGGTCGCGCTTCACCTCGGCTCTCCCACGGGGGTTGCCCGAGCCAGGCGTAGGCCGCGGCGCTGCCTGGTTCATGGCCAGGCCCAGTTCCGCGGTGACCGGGAAGACGTTCTCCTCGCCGATGACCTTCATCACACCCGACCGGCGGAGCTGCTCGAGCGCGGAGGCCTCGACTCCGACCAGCATCAGCCGGCCGTCGCGAGCCTGGAGCGCCTCTGCATAGCGACGGAGGACGGCGATGAAGGTGCTCCCCATCTCCGCCTTCCCGCGCAGGAGCAGGGCGGCCACGGCGCGGTTGCTGCCTTCGACTCCCGGCAGGACCTCCTCCGCGCTCTTGGCGGCGGCGAAGAAGAGGCTGCCCTGGACGAACAGCAGGGTCAGCTGGTTGCTCGGCAGCTTCCGGGGGGCCGGCTGCTCCACGGGCATCCCCCCGGGGACGAGCACGAGCTCGCGAGATCTGGATCTTGTTCGACTCGCGAGACACGTGCAGCAGGATGCTGAAGGCCACGCCGGTCAGCACGGCGAAGTGCAAGGGGACGATGAGGTGGCCAGGAAGGTCAGCACCATGGCGGCGCTCGAGATCCTGCTGGTCTTCCAGATCGACACCGCCGACGGGATGCGGAGCCCCTGGAAGCCGGCCACGATCAGGAGCGCCGCCAGCGCGGGCATGGGAACCCGCTCGGCCAGCGGAGCGGCCAGGAGGACGACGACGGCCACGAAGACGCCGCCGAGGACGTTGGTCCAGCGCGACCGGGCCCCGGCGCCCAGGATCAGCGCGGTGCCGGAGATCGACCCGCCCGCCGGGAGGCCGCCGACGAGGCTCGTGGCCAGGTTGGCGGCGCCCTGTCCGAAGAAGTCCCGCGAGACGTTGGGATACCTGCCGTCCGGGTTGACGTAGGCCTGGCTCACGCCAGCTCCCTGGACCAGGCCGATGATGGCCACGGAGAAGGCCGGCAGCAGCATGGTGAGGAGCAGTCCGGGAGCGGGCAGCACCAGCCCGGGCAGTGTCGGCCGGGATGCTGGCGACGTCGCTCACCACCCGGACCGCCCCCCAGGCGCCGCCGGCGCCGAGCGCCGGGAGCGAGAGCACGGCGAGGAGGGCGGTGGCGGCGGCGATGGCGATCACGAAGGCGAACTTCTTCCAGCGCGTCTGGAGGATAACGACGATCGCCGCCAGCGTCAGCAGGCCGACGACGGTGGTGGCGACGTCGACCCGGTTCAGCCGCAGGAGCAGATCCAGGGCGCGCGCCACGTTGTTGGTGAAGCCGCTCCGGTAGCCCGTCAGATCGCCGAGCTGACCCAGGATGATGAGGACGGCCACGCCGTTCAGGAAGCCCGTCATCACCGAATCGGAGACGAAGCGCAGCACGGAGCCCAGCCGGAACAACCCTGCCAGCAGCTGGATCACCCCGACCAGCAGGACCAGCGCAGCCAGCGCGGCCATCCGCTGGTCGGCGGCGAAATCGACGAGCTCGGCGCCGGCGGCCAGGGACAGCGCGGCGGTGGTGGACACGTTCATGAAGACGGAGCCGGTGAACAGGGCTGCGGCCGGTACGGCCACCATGAGCGTGTAGATGCCCAGCACCGGGTTCACCGTCGCCAGCAGCGCATGGCCCATGGCCTGCGGCACGGCGACGATGGCAAAGGTCAGGCCTGCCATGGCGTCGGACTTCAGGTCGGAGCGTCCAGGCAACAGGGACCGCAACTTCTTGCCGAGATCGAATGCCACCAGTTCACCTCAGGGGGAGAGATTCGACGGACGGTCGGTTCGGCGATCCGGCAAGGGATTCGGGGTGCGCCACGTGCCGCTCGGCCTCGGCGAGATCCCGTTCGAGGAAGAAATTGAGGAATGTTCGAATCAAGGCGATGGCGCCCAGCCGCCCGATCTCATCCCAGCCTGGCGCGATTGCACTTTCAATGATGTCCGCGGCAAGCTGAAAGGTCAGCCCGGCCACCAGCCAGCGCCCGTACTGCACGTATGCGTCTCGAAACAGGCTGCCGTCCGCCGACGTGTGGAAGACCGCGCGAATGCTTCGGAGGAACGCCCCGATCGTCCCGACGATGATGATCGAGAGCGCCATGGCGTGAATGATCAGGACCGCGATTCCGGCGACGACGGTGAGCCAGCCTTGCATCACGTCCTCATGAGTTGCAGGGCCGTGCCCAGCGCCAACGCCAGGCACGGCCCCATGGATGTCGATGGGACCTACGGGTCAGTGGCTTGCGCCGCCCCCCGCGTCCTCCAGCGTTTGCTCATCAGAGCGTCCAGATTGAACGACGCCGGCTTCTGGCGCGGCGGGAACTTCTTGAAGTTCTCGACCTGCTGGGCCACGACCGCCTGCATCGCGTAGATCAGGTACGCGCGGGAGATCATCCAGTCGTAGTAGGTGTTCGAGTTCTGGTCGGCCCTCTCGAACGGGTCCCGCCGCAGGTTGAACATCTTCGGGATCCGCAGCGGAACGAAGGGCTCCATCCAGCACTGGAGTCCCTTGGCCCTCTGCTCCAGGAACACGCCCTTCCAGTCGCCCCACCGGATCGCCATGATGTCGCCGTCGTCACTGATGTAGAAGAACGATTCCCTGGGGCTCTCCTTCGCCTGGCCGGTCACGTAGGGCAGCATGTTCATGCCGTCGATGTGGACCTTGAAGGTCCTGTCGCCGATCTTGTGCCCCTTGAGCAGCTTTTCCTTGATGTCCGGCTCTCCGGCAGCGGCCAGGAACGTCGGCAGCCAGTCCTGGTGGCTGACGATGCCGTTTGCCACCGAGCCCGCCTTGATCTTGCCCGGCCAGCGCATGAAGCACGGGACCCGCCATCCACCTTCCCAGTTGGTGTTCTTCTCGGACCGGAATGGCGTGATGCCGGCGTCCGGCCAGGTGTTGTAGTGGACGCCGTTGTCGGTGGAGTACATCACGAGGGTGTTCTCGGCGATCCCGAGCTCATCGAGCTTGTTCAGCATCCGGCCGATGTTCTCGTCGTGCGCGACCATGACGTCGTTGTACTCCCCCTGCCCGCTCTTGCCCTTGTGCTTCTCGGCGCAGTGGGTCCGGAAGTGCATCGCCGTCGTGTTGTACCAGAGGAAGAATGGCTTCTCCGCCTTGTGCTGCTGGTCGATGAAGCGCAGCGCGTGCTCGGTCACCTCGTCGTCGATGGTCTCCATCCGCTTCTTGGTGAGCGGCCCGGTGTCCTCGATCTTCTGCCCGCCCTTGCCATCGCTCCAGCAGTGGAGGACGCCCCTCGGTCCAAACTTCTTCTTGAACTCGGGGTTCTTCGGGTAGTCCGGATCCTCGGGCTCCTCCTCCGCGTTGAGGTGGTAGAGGTTTCCGAAGAACTCGTCGAAGCCGTGCACGGTGGGCAGGTACTCGTCCTTGTCGCCGAGGTGGTTCTTGCCGAACTGGCCGGTCGCGTAGCCGTGCGGCTTCAGGAGCTCGGCGATGGTCGGGTCCTCCGCCTGGAGCCCCAGGTCGGCTCCGGGCATCCCAACCTTGGTGAGGCCGGTGCGGAGGGGGTTCTGGCCGGTGATGAAGGCGGAACGGCCGGCCGTGCAACTCTGCTGGGCGTAGTAGTCGGTAAACGCCATGCCCTCATTGCCGACACGGTCGATGTTGGGGGTGCGATATCCCATCTGGCCGCGGTTGTTGTAGCTGATGTTCCACCAACCGATGTCGTCGCCCCAGAGGACCAGGATGTTCGGCTTCTTGTTCGCCATTTTGCCTTCCTTTCGTCTTTCGCTGCTGCGTTTGGGCCAGTCCGGGATCACGCCCGGGGTGCTGAGGATTCGGGACTCACGCCACCGAAGGGGGTTCCTGGCGCGGCGTCGCCATGGCAGAAGCGGAACTTCCGGCCGCTCCCGCACGGGCAGGGCTGGTAGGGACCGCGTCGCTCGTCCTGGGCGGCCGTCCAGGCCATCACCTCGGAGGGCGGCCGGCGCCGCTGCAGCAGGCGCCCCATCTCCGCCATGGCCGGGCGCGTGTGCTTGAAGAACAGCTCGAGTCCGGCACAGAGGTAGTTCTGCCCCGGCTCGCCGTCGCGCGAGATCGCGAAGCGGTCCTTCGGGCACCCGCCGTGGCAGAGGGGCCGGACCTCGCAGCCGAGGCACTGCGCCGTGAGGGTGTCCTGCTTGTCCTGGCCGAACTTGCGCTGGGCAGGCGAGGCCAGGAGGTCGAGCAGGTGGGTCTCGTGGATGTTTCCGACCTTGAAGCCCGGCTCCACGAAGTGATCGCAGCTGTAGAGGTCGCCGTTGTACTCCAGCGCCGGGCCGAGTCCACAGGTGGGCGCGTGGATGCACAGCAGGTGGCGGCCGAAGTAGGCCTCGAGCGTCACGTCGAAGAGCTGCACGTAGACCTCGCCCACGTCGTGGCGCACCCATTCCTCGAAGACGTCCACCAGGAAGCGGCCGTACTGCTCGGCACCTACGGTGCGCTCGGTGACCAGGCTTCCGGTCTGGGTGTAGAGCAGGCGCTGCCGGCCTGGCTGCTCGCTCCAGCCCCGGTTGGCGATCTGGATGGTCTGCTCGGTGGCGCGCTCGATGATGGGGATGAACTGCACCCACCTCGCGCCCAGCTCGTCGCGGAAGAAGCGGTAGACGGTTCGCCCGTGCTCCTGGTTTGCGGCGTTGACGGTGCACAGGACGTTGAAGTCGACGCTGTGATCGCGCAGGTGGCGCCAGCCCTTCATCACCCGGTCGAACGTGCCCTGGCCCCGCCGGTCGACGCGGTAGGCGTCGTGAAGCGCGCGCGGGCCGTCGACGCTCAGGCCGACCAGGACGTCGTGCTCCTTGAAGAAGGCGCACCAGTCGTCGTCGAGGAGGAGGCCGTTGGTCTGGAAGGTGTGCTTCACGATCTGACCGGGCCGGCGGTGCTTCTCGACCAGCTCGATCGAGCGGCGGAAGAAGTCGAGCTTCATCAGCGTGGGCTCGCCGCCCTGCCAGGCCACCGTCACCTGTGGCATGCGGTGCGACTCGAGCAGCTGCTGGACGTAGGCCTCGAGCGTGGTGTCGGACATCCGGTGCTGCTCGTCCGGGTAGAGCGACTCCTTCGACAGGAAGAAGCAGTAGGTGCAATCGATGTTGCAGGTCGACCCGCTCGGCTTCGCGAGGAGGTGAAAGCCCGGGGGGCCGTTCGTGGCCTGCGGAGCGGTGGTCATGGGAAAAGTGGCGACCGGCTAGGTCCCACGCAGAGTCACTCTAGAGCCGCGATCCCCGGGTCGCCATCGGAAAACCGGGTGGTGGGGACCATCCTCGGCTGTCCAGCTTGACTGGACAGCCGCGCGCCCGGATGGGCCCAACGGGGTCGTGCGTGCCGCCGAAGCGCCGTCGGCGCCGATTGACGGGCTCTACCCAGGGTGATCCCCGTCACGCCGCCTTCCTGGCGCCGGCGCGGCCGGGGACCGGTAGAGCTGGTTCCTTCTCCGTCACCTCGCGCCCTGATCGACCGCAACGCCTCCGCGATCATCTAGAAGATGCTCCTTGGGAGGAGGAGCGTGGCCGTCAGGCGGACGGTCCAACTCGGGCCAAGATCGGGGCGAACCGCGTGGTAGTAGGCCTGGGCGGTGCAATTGAGGGGAAGGGGCCCGATCCAGACGATTCGCCCGCCTCCCGCCCCGAACGGAACGTCCCACCTCTGCGAGGAGGGCACCTCCCAGTTTGCGGTGATGATCGGACCCGTCGTCAGGTACCAGCCGCTCTCGAAGTTGTAGTTCACGAAGTACTGGAGCAGGAAGGTGTTCGACTTCGCTCCCGCTACCGACCAGACGTTGTTCACGAGGACGCCGACGACCCAGGGGCCGGGCATGGCCACGAACACGGCGGAGGGACCGAGCCCCCAGGTGGACTGCGAGCCCAGCAGGGGCGACGTGGCCGTCGGAAAGGTGGCCACCGGGCCGGCGCCCCAGATGACCGCGCCGGGGCGGGCGGGAGACAGGAATGCGGTGGCAACCAGGTTCCCGAGCCCCGTCGTGCTCCCGCCGCCCGTGAAGTTCGGCATGGTCACGATGGGCAGGATCGTCCGGGAGATGAGGTTCCAGTCCTGGGTGAGGTGGAACGGGACGACCGGCTGGATGTTGAGGACGTTCGCGACCTCTCGCTGCGGGCCGACGCCGAAGCCGATGATGTCCTGGAAGGGGACGCTGATGAGGTCAGATACCGGGTTCTGCGCGGCGGTCGCGAGTTCTTCGTCGGTCGGGTTCGGCGGGAGGATCGGGTCGCCGGCGCGGGCGGTCGCGGCGGCGAGTAACGCGGCGAACCCGGCCGCGAACCATCGCTGCCCTTCACATCCATCGTTCCCCTCCCCGGAGGCTCCTCGAACCACCTCGGAGGGCCTTCCGAAGGCTAACGGAGCGCGCACGGGGAGTCGAGGGAGATTCATGGCGGCCAAAGGAGTACGAGGCTGCGTCCCGGCAGGGACTCGCGGGGCGCACTCGACCGCCGGACGGGCATCGCCTATGAAGTCAGGGTGCCCGACATGACGAAGCGAACCTGGCTGATCGTGGGGTTCGCCGTCGTGGCATTCGCCGCGGCGTTCCTGCTCCCGGCGATGCCCCAGCCGCCCGCCTACCACGACTTCGCCGACTCCCGGACCGTGCTCGGGGTGGCCAACTTCCTCGACGTGACGTCCAACGCGGCATTCCTGCTGGTGGGGGTGGCGGGGATCGTGGTCGCCTTCCGCCCCCGCACCCCGCTCGTCACGGGTGCGGAACGGCTGCTCTACGCCGTCTTCTTCGCCGGGATGGTGCTGACCGCGGGCGGGTCGGCCTACTACCATCTGGCCCCGGACAACGAGACGCTGTTCTGGGATCGCCTGCCCATGACCATCTCGTTCATGGCGCTGGTGGCCGCGCAGATCGCCGAACGCATCAGCCTGCGGGCCGGCGTGATCCTGCTCGCGCCCATGCTGCTCGTCGGCGCCGGGTCGGTCGTCTACTGGCGCGAGACGGAGCGGGCGGGCGCCGGAAACGTGACTCCGTACGGGATCCTGCAGGCCTTCTCCGTCCTCGTCATGCTGGTCATCGCGATGCTCCCGTCGCGATACACCCGCGGCAACGACGTCTACAAGGTCTTCGCCGCCTACGTGGCGGCGAAGATCCTGGAGACGCTGGACTGGCAAGTCCTGGGAATCGCCGGGGTCAGCGGGCACACCCTGAAGCACCTTGCGGCGGCCCTGGCCGGCTACTTCGTCCTGAGGATGATCGCGCTGCGGAGCCCGGTGCAGGCCGCGCCTACAGCGCTGCGATGACCGCCAGGATCCACTGCGGCTCGGGCGCCGTCAGCGGATCCGCGGCCGTTCCGGTGAAGCGGAAGTTGGTGGCCCCCCCCGCCATGTTGGACTGGCGCCAGTTACCGTCGGCGGCGCGGGTGGCGTTGAACGTGCGCTGGCCGACCTGCGCATCGATGGAGGTCTTGGTCGCGATGATCCGCACGCGTGCGCCGGCGCTCGTTCCCTGGACGGTGAGGCGGTCGTTCTCGCGGGTAACGGTCAGGGTCACTCCGGCCCCGGAGATCCGCGTGGGGGTGACCTGGAGCCGGACGCTCTGGCCGGCGATGGTACCGCCCCAGCGGCCGTCGCTGCGGAGGCTCAAGTTGGCGCTGGGCCCGCGCACGCGCGTCGCATCGAAGGCCGCGGAGAGGCGGATCCTGACCTCGCCGGTGGGCACGAATGCGGTGTCAGCTGCCGGGGCAGCCGGGGCCGCGGCGGGGGCGGCAGGTGCCACGGCGGGGGCCGCAGCGGCGGCATCGGGCTTGGCCGCGGGCGCCTGAGCGGCCGCGGGCAGCGCCGAGGCCGCGAGTGCGAGTGCGAGGATCATCCGGGTCGGGTTCATCTGGTTCTCCTTGCTGGTCACGAAGACGGGGTGTGCTTCCCATGGAGCGCTGCACATCACGATGCCGCTTGCCAGGCCACTGGTCATCATAATCTCGGTTTTCGGCTGCACCGCAGCGTGGGCTTCAGCGCCGCTGGCCGCCCGGGGCACCTCCGCCAGGAGCGGCCCGCGCCGGCTGGGGTGCGGCCCGCTGGGGTGCGGCCCGCTGGGGTGCGGCCCGCTGGGGTTGGGGCGCGCTTCGCTGGCGGGCCGCCGCATCCTGGCCCAGGCCGGCCGGCGCTGCCCGGCCCCGGTTCTGCCCCGTGGGTGGCGCCTGACGGTTCGGCTGGCCAGTCGGCTGGCCGGGGGCCGGCCGGGGCGTCTGCCCCGGGTTCTGGCCCTGCGGCGGAGTCCGCTGGGGGGTTCCGGGGGCGGGCGTGGGCCGGCCGGTGTTACCCGGCGTGGGCTGCGCGGGCTGCGTGGGACGCTGCGGCTCCCATCCCTGCCGGGTGTTCCGGTCCCAGTTGCCCCGGTCGTTCTGGCGGTACACGTTGCCAGACCGGTCGCCGAAGACGTTGTTGGGCCGGTCCACCGGTTGCGGCGTCGGCCGTGGGGCCTGCGCCACCGGGCGCTCGGCGTTGCGCGGGCGATTCTGGGCCTGGTTGTAGATGTTGGTTCCTGGGCGCTGCCCCTGCGGGACGCCGGGACGGGCTCCGGCGGCGGGCGGCCGGGCCCCCGGTGCCTGGGGCCGTGGCGGAGGGGGGCGGGCGACGGGCGGGGGCCGGGCCCCGGGTGGCGGACGACGAACCGCGGGGGGGGGAGGGCGGAAGCCCGGCGGCGGCCGGTGCCAGCCGTGCCGCGACGGCGGGACGATGAACACCGGACGGTACACGACCGGTCCCCACCAACCCGGCGGGCGCGGGCGGGGTCCCCACGCGGGGTGGAAGTGGATTCCGACCGTGAAGAACGGCGTCGCCGGGCTGACCACGAACCCGAATCCCATCCACGGGTTGTAGACCACGCGGACGCCGAAGGTGGCGGGACGCGCGAAGAAGACGGTGGGGCCGATCCAGGGGCGGTAGACGAATCCGGTGCCGAAGACCACCACGCCGCGGTGGCGGTACACGCCCACGAAACCGGGAGTGTGCCCGACGAACACGACCTGGGGCGTCGACCGGTACACGTAGACGTAACGCGTGTGGTAGATGTGGACCGTGGGCGGCACCTGGTCGATGTGGGGTGGCCGCTGGTCGGCCACCGTGAACGGCCCTTCGGCGGCGGGGGCGGTGTACCAGACCCCCTGGTCGCACGCGTAGTAACGGCCCGCGTCGAGGACCACCGCGTCGGGCGTGTTCACGGCGTAGGAGAGTTCCGTCCCCTCGATCCGCTGGAACTGGGGCGGTCCGTCGTAGGCGGCCTGGAACGTCTGGTCCCTCCTCACCTCGGCGGTCTGCGGGATGAACGAGTCGGCGACCGCGTCCGCGGCCTCCTCCGTGCCGGCCACGAAGGTGCGCACGTCGCCGATGTCGGATTCGGGCGGGATGTCACTGAAGGGGCCGGGGAGCTCATCGGGAGGGACGTTCACCCAGGGTCCGTCGAGGGACGGGGCCCTGAACCACCGCCCGGAGGCCAGCACGTAGGTCTCGCCCGACTGCACGTCGACGAGCACGTGGCTCTCCGTGTTGGCCACGTAGAGCAGGTAGGCCTCGTCCCCCACCGGCCGGTACTGCGGAGCTCCGTCGAACACGAAGAGCTCGGTGGGCTGGGTGGCCACCACGATCCGCGGGGGCGTGGAGGGCTCGAGCACCGACTTCTCGGCCGCTTGCTCCTCCGGGTTCCCCTCCAGCTCGATGGGCGGCGGGGGATTCCGGTCGAAGAAGGCGCGCACCGCCGGGGACGGCGCCGCCGCCGGAGCGAACGGGCCCGTGGCGGCGGTGGCCGTGTACCAGAACTTCCCGCCCGACAGGTAGTAGAGCCGGGTCGCCGGATCGAACAGCACCAGCATGGGCGTGTTGACCACGCGCCGCAGCTCCGACGAGTCGACCGGCCGCTCGATCGGGGCTCCGTCGAAGACGAGCAGGACCGCCGGGTCCTGGGAGAAGACCATCCGGGGCGGCGTGAAATCGAGCGCCTCCGAGGACTGGATCTCCTGCTCGTTGACGGCGATGCTCGCCTCCAGCTCGAGGACCGAGAGGTGGAGGTCCCAGGTGGGGATCTCCCGCTCGAGGAGGGCCCGGCCCTGCTGCTCCTGCTCCTTGCTCAGGTTCGCGAAGCGGACGCGCTGGACCTTCACATCCTGGAGGCCGACGTCTCCGGCGACCTTGTCGATGGAGACCCGGGCCTCCACCCAGACGACTCCGAAGGCGGGAGGCCGGCCGTTCGGCGTCCAGGCGACGGCCGCCCGCGCGGCCAGCTGGTCACCCTGGAAGCTCTCGATCTGGGGCTGGAAGATCTCGACGGAGCCGTTTTCCACGCCGATGACTCGCGGCCAGGCATTGGTGAGTCCCGCGCCCGCCTGTGCTCCGGCCTTCGCGGGCAGCAGGGCGAGGGGCAGCCCGGCGAGGAGGACTGCGGCTGCGCGTGCCAGAGAATTCATGGTGTACCCGGCGAGTGAGGGGGTGGGGTCGAGGCGAACGGGTTCACTCTAGCGGAGCGCCGGATTCCTGGCGACGCGATCCTTCGCCGCACGCCTTGCCTTGCTCCAGGGGTCCGGTGTTATGTCCTCCTCGGCTTCCCCGGGGACGCGGGGAATCGCCAGGGGTGAGATGCGAGATCGTCGTTGGTGTGCACTGGGCATGAGCCTTCTCCTGACCCTGCCCGGGGCGGCCGGGGCGCAGACGGTCTCGTCCGACGCACCGGCGGCCCCTGATCCCGGGGGCCCGAGGAGCTACCGGGAACTGGCCGGCCACCGGTTCCTCCCGTCGCACCTCGTCACCGACCCGTTCTCGTACTCCGCCGTGGGGCTCCACTGGGGGCTCGGAGAAGGCAGCGCCACGGGGCCGACCCTGAATCTCGGTCCTCCCCCCAGCCTGAATTTCCAGAACACCCGCGAATACGGCTACACCGGGCTCGGGCTGGGACTCCTCCTCGACGTGCGGCTCCTCGAATGGCTGTCCGCCAGGGCATCGGTCGAGTCGACGGCCTACCTGGGCACCGGGAATCGGTCCCTCCTGGTGGTCGGCACCAACGCCGAGATCACCGCAGTGGCCGGCATCAAGGCCAGCCTGCCCGTCGGCCGGCATGTCCGGCTCGCGGCTTCCCTGGAAGCGAACTACGGGCCGGTCTTCACCGCGCTGATCGCGCCGGGAATCGTCGACGCGGTGAACACCGGGCAGATCAGCCTGGACCAGTTCCTGCAGTCGAACGTTGCACTCACCTGGATTCCCGCCTTTGGGGCAGCCTTCGCCCCCTTTCCCTTCCTCGGCCTGACGGTGAACGGGCGGCTGCTCTTCCCGGACGGATCCGGGAACGTGCAGTTCGCCTCGAACGGAGTCACACTCGCGGCGATGGTGGACCTCGACATGATGCCGCTCGTGTCCTGGTTCCCCGTCGGCCTCTCCGGCGTCTACTCCATCACCTCTCCGCTCGGGGGCAGGCTGGCCACCACCCAGGACTTCGCGGTCGGAGTCTTCTACACCGGCGTGCCGCGCTGGCCGCCGGGATCGAGATAAACTGGCGACTGGGCCGGCTGGCCAGCGAACTCGTGGCCCGCTCCACCCTGGCCTGGGTGAACCTCCGCTACTACTGGGGTCCCTAGCGGCGTGAGAGGAAGGCGAACGGTGACATGAGCTACGACGACCTCGGCGCCAACGAGAAGATGGCCTCGCTGCGGACGAGCCTCGCCGTCCAGAGGACCCGCATGGCGGCCGAGCGGACGCTGATGGCGAGCCTGCGGACCTCGCTGTCGATGATCGGCTTCGGCTTCACGATCTTCACCTTCTTCAAGGGCGCCTCCGACGACGCTGCCCGGTTCGGCCTGCTCCCGCCGCGCGCTCCGGCCCGCTTCGGCCTGGCGCTCGTCTTCGTCGGCGTCGTGGTGCTGATCCTCGGGGTCGTCTATCACTACCAGTACATGAAGCAGCTCCGGGGCCAGCGAGCCGAGTTCATCGAGCTCGGGTTTCTCCGGGGCAAGACCAGCTTCCCCATGTCGATGACGCTCATCACCGCCTTCCTGGTGGCGCTCATCGGGCTGGCCGCCATCCTCAGCATCATGCTGCGGGTCGGGCCGTTCAGCTGATCGTCCCCGGAGGGAATTCGTGGATCCTGCCACCATCCTGAAGCTCGTGCTGGTCCTCGGCGTCGTGCTGCTCGTCCTGGCGATCGGCCTCCGGGCCCGGCCCGACGATTCGTTCCTGCTCCTGCGGAGGCCGGAGCTCGGCGTCAGGGCCCTGGCCGCGATGTTCGTGCTGCAGCCGGCCTTCGTGCTCCTCGTCGTCTGGCTCCTCGATCTCCGCGAGGGGGTGGGCGCCGCGCTGCTGGGATTCGCGGTCGCCCCGGTGCTGCCTCCCTGGGCCAAGAAGGGGTACGCGCTGGGCGCCGCGTCCGACTACGTCATCGGGCTCGAGGTCACGGCCACGGTCGCCTCGATCTTCGTCGTTCCCGTCATGATCTGGATCGTGAACGGGGTGTTCGGCGTGCAGACCGCCGTCGATCCCTGGTCGGTCGAGTTGATGCTGCTCGTCACGATCGGCCTGCCTCTGGCGCTGGGCATGGGCATCGGCAGGTTCCGTCCGGCGTCCACCCAGCGCCTCGCCTTCCTCGCCGACCGGGCCGGCAGCGTGGTCCTCTTGCTCGGTGGGTTGGTCCTGCTCGTGGCCAGGTGGAGGGACATCTTCGACGTCACCGGCCGGGGAACGATCGTCGTCAGCGTGCTGATCATCTGCTTCGGGTTGCTGGTGGGCCACCTCCTCGGTGGGCCCGACCCGGCCAGGCGCGGCGCGCTTGCGTCGGCGAACGTGTCGCGCCATCCGGGGGTCGCGCTCCTCCTCGGCTCGAGCGCCATGCCGGAGCACGTTCCCGCGGTGACCGGCGCCGTGCTGCTCTACCTCGTCGCCAGCATGGTCGTGCCCATTCCCTACGAACGCTGGAGGCGAAAGGTCATCGCGCCGCCACCGTCGCGGTGAGCGGCACCTTCTCGATGAGGCAGCGGTCCGGGTTGCAGACGCTGAAGGCGACCGTGCCGGAGAGGCGCGTCTCGCCGGTCGTTGCGGCCGTGAAGCCGAGCGGGGCCGACACGGCGCAGTCCTCTCCCTGAAACTGGGCGCAGGCGGTTCGCACGGCGCCGTCGCCGAGGGCGACCCGGTCGCTCGCGAACGCGGGGCGGCTGGTCGGATCGGGCCGGAAGGCCATGGGATATTCCCGGTTCACGTGGTAGGGGCCGCGCGCCTTCACCACCACGAGCGCGGTGGCGGGAGCGCCGGCCTTCGCCGCAGCGGGCGGCTCGAGAGACACCTGGAAGGCCTCACCCTCGGCGCGCGGACCGGCGGGTACGGCCGGGGGAGGGCGACCAGGGGACGGGCGCAACGCGACCTGCGGGGCTTCCCCCGACGACGAGGAACAACCGGCGAGCGCCAGTCCGGAGCCCGCGGCGAGCAGGAAGACGAGCGCCGATCGGATCGAGCTCGTCACGTCAGTTGGCGTACTTGACGCCGCAACCGTACGCCTTCGTCTGTGGCGTCCTGACCGGTCGGCTGGCTGCGAGGTCGGCGAGGGCGTCCGAGACGTACTCCACCAGAACGCCCCCCTGCGGAGCACCTCGCTCGCCGTCCGGGGAGTTGTCGATGGCGCCCTTGTAGGCCAGCTTGCCGTCCTTTCCGATGACGAACATGTGAGGGGTGTTGGTGGCGCCGTAGGCCTTGCCAACCGACCCCGACTCGTCGATGAGGATGGGGTTGGGCATGGCCCAGCTCTTCGCCGCAGCCCGGTTCGTCTCGACCCCGTGCCCCTGCTTCCCCGGAGCGCCGGAGTTTACCGCGAGCCACACGACCCCCTCCTTCGATGCACGAGCGGCTGCATCGACGAGGGAGCCCTTGGTATGGGCGGCCACCACGTACGGGCAGCCCGGGTTGAACCATTCCAGGACCACGATCTTCCCCTGGTGATCCGAGAGCTTGTGGACCTTTCCATCCAGGTCCCGGAGCGTGAAGTCGGGAGCAGGCTGCCCCACCTCGGCGGCGAGGGCAGGTGAGGCGAGGGCGACGACGGACAGGAGCAGGAGGGTTCGCATGGCAGATGGAGATAACCGCGGGACCGGTCCCGTATGCCAGGAATCGGAGTCACCAGGCTATACGTGCGAACCCTAAGGGGGTTCCCCTCTGTAGACCATCCACGCACCCTCGACTCCGTTGACACCCCCCGCCGCCACCTGTTACGCGTCGGGGTAACGAGGGACAGCCTCCGGGGCGTAAACGCCCTGGACCTGCCCCCAAGACCCGAATGCCCACGACCCCCGACAACCGCCAGTACACCCTGATCGTGGTCAGCGACCATTCCCAGGCGGTCCGGAAGTTCCGGATGCCGCGGCGGTGGCTCAAGCGGGGGGTCGTCGGAGGGGGCGCGGCGCTGGTCCTCGGGCTCCTCACGGTCGGTCACTACTTCACGCTCCTCTCGGCCTCCTCGGAGAACCGGTCGCTGCAGGAGGAGAACGCCCAGCTCAGGTCCCAGGTGCTCCTCGTCCAGGAGAAGGTCGCCCACGTCCAGGCGACCCTCGACCGGGTCGAGCGCTTCGACGCCAAGCTCCGGAGCGCCGTCACCCACCTCCAGGACCCCGAGCGAAACCTCGCCATCGGCCCGCTGGGGGCACCGGAGGGCCCGGTCTCTGCGGCGACTCCGGCGGCCAGGGAGAATCCTGCCGCGCTTCCCGGCCGCATCGCCTCCCTCGACACCGAGGCCCACCGGCAGGAATCCAGCCTGCGGGAGCTCTCCGAGTACTTCGAGGACCAGAAGTCGATGCTCGCCTCCACCCCCGCCATCTGGCCGACGCAGGGCTGGGTGACGAGCGACTTCGGCGCCCGCCTCGATCCGTACAGCGCCGGCCGCTCCATGCACCAGGGGCTCGACATCTCCACGCCGCACGGGCAGCCGGTCCTCACGCCGTCCGACGGGACCGTGGTCTTCAACGCGACCGAGGGCGGCTACGGGAAGGTCCTGGTGGTCGACCACGGCTACGGCGTGAAGACCCGCTACGGACACCTCTCCGAGACCTTCGTCCGGCTCGGGGAGCGCGTGGTGCGCGGCCAGAAGATCGCCGCCGTCGGGAACACCGGGCGCTCCACCGGCCCCCACCTCCATTACGAGGTGCGGGTGAACGGAATCCCGGAAAACCCCCGGAAGTTCATCCTCGAGTAGCGGTGCCCGCGGCGGGGGTTCTCCTCGCCGGTTTGCTTTTGTCTGGCGCGGTGTTAGCTCGGAGGGTAGCTTCCGCGCGCCGGCGCCGGGAGCGATCGCGCCGCGCCCGCGGACCCCGGTCCGCCGCTCCGCCAGAGAGGGAATGATGCTGAACTGGACGCTTCGGAAGATCATGGGGACGAAGAACGAGCGCGAGCTCAAGCGCATGGCCCCCGTGGTGGTGCGCGTGAACGAGCTCGAGGCGCGCATGAAGGCGCTCCGCACCGAGGAGATGCCCCGGCTCACCGCCGAGTGGAAGGAGCAGGTCGCGAAGGGGCGCAAGCTCGAGGACGTCCTCCCCGAGGCCTTCGCGCTGGTCCGCGAGGCCAGCATGCGGACGCTGGGCATGCGCCACTTCGACGTCCAGCTCATCGGCGGCAACGTGCTGCACGAGGGCAAGATCGCCGAGATGAAGACCGGCGAGGGGAAGACCCTCGTCGCCACCTTGCCCTGCTACCTGAACGCCCTCTCCGGCCGCGGCGTCCACGTCGTGACCGTGAACGACTACCTGGCCCGCCGCGACGCCGAGTGGATGGGGCGGCTCTACCGGACGCTCGGCCTGCGCACGGGCGTGGTGGTCCACGGTCTCACCGACGCCGAGCGGCAGGAGGCCTACGGCGCCGACATCACCTACGGGCAGAACAACGAGTTCGGCTTCGACTACCTGCGCGACAACATGAAGTTCCGGCTGCAGGACTACGTGCAGCGGGAGCTCAACTTCGCCATCGTCGACGAGGTGGACTCGATCCTCGTCGACGAGGCCCGCACCCCGCTCATCATCTCCGGCCCCTCCGACGAGTCGAGCGAGAAGTACTACCAGGTGAACCGGCTCATCCCCTCGATGATCCGCGACGTCGACTTCACGGTGGACGAGAAGAGCCGCACCGTGGTCATGAGCGACGCCGGCGTGGAGAAGATGGAGCAGAAGCTGGGCATCCGGAACCTCTACGACCCCGAGCAGATCGAGTGGCTGCACCACGTCGAGCAGGCGCTGCGCGCCCACCACCTCTACCGCAACGAGGTGGACTACGTGGTCAAGGAAGGCGAGGTGCTCATCGTCGACGAGTTCACCGGCCGTCTCATGCCGGGCCGGCGCTGGTCCGACGGGCTCCACCAGGCGGTGGAGGCCAAGGAGGGCGTCAAGATCGAGAACGAGAACCAGACGCTGGCCACCATCTCGTTCCAGAACTACTTCCGCATGTACTCGAAGCTGGCCGGGATGACCGGCACGGCCGAGACCGAGGCGGAGGAGTTCGCCAAGATCTACGACCTCGACGTGGTGTGCGTCCCCACCAACAAGGTCAACATCCGCGCCGACTCCGAGGACCTCGTCTACAAGACGGAGCGGGAGAAGTTCAACGCCATCTGCGACGAGATCGCGGCCCGCCACGGGAAGGGGCAGCCCATCCTGGTGGGCACGGTCTCGGTGGCGAAGAGCGAGGTGGTGGCCTCGCTGCTCAAGAAGCGCGGCATCCCCCACAACGTCCTCAACGCCAAGCACCACCAGCGTGAGGCCGAGATCGTCGCCCAGGCCGGCCGCAAGGGCGCGGTCACCATCTCGACCAACATGGCCGGCCGCGGCACCGACATCCTCCTGGGCGGCAACCCGGAGATGATGGCCAAGCACGAGGTCGGCCCCGAGCCCGACGCCCCCATGGAGGGCGAGCTCGAGGAGGCCTTCCAGGCTCGCCGGGTCGAGTGGGCGGCGCGGCTCGCCACCCGCACCGAGGAGCTCAAGGTCCAGACCGCGAGGGAGCACGACGAGGTGGTGGCCGCCGGCGGCCTCCACATCGTGGGCACCGAGCGGCACGAGTCGCGGCGCATCGACAACCAGCTGCGCGGCCGCGCCGGCCGGCAGGGCGACCCGGGCTCCTCGATCTTCTTCCTCTCCCTGGAAGACGACCTGATGCGCATCTTCGCCTCCGAGCGTATCGCCAAGCTCATGGAGACGCTGGGCATGAAGGAGGGGGAGCAGATCGAGCACCGCATGCTCAGCCGCTCGATCGAGGGGGCGCAGAAGAAGGTCGAGGCCCACAACTTCGACATCCGCAAGAACCTCCTCGACTACGACGACGTCATGAACCAGCAGCGCAAGTCGGTCTACCGGCTGCGCCGCATGGTGCTGGGCTTCGGGGCCGGCGTCCCGGTGGTCGAGTACGACGACGTCCCCAAGACGAAGAAGAAGATCCGCACCGAGAAGGTCTACGGCTGGAACGACGCCGGGGAGCACTTCCTCGACCTGTTCGACGACCTGGTGCGGGAGATGGTGGCCGACTGCTGCCCCGACTCGCGGAAGGAGTGGGACCTGGACGCCCTGTCGCTCCGGGTGCGCGAGCAGTTCGGGGTGGAGATGACCTTCTCCGACCCCTCCATCTCGAAGGCCGGCGATGCCCGGTCGGCGCTGGAGGAGCAGATCTACAAGGTCGTGGAGAAGGCCCACCGGCAGAAGGAGGAGCTCTTCGGCAAGGACGCCGAGGAGGTGCCGCTGCTCCGCCGCTACGAGCAGTACCTCTACCTCCAGGCCATCGACGCTCTCTGGAAGGACCACCTGCTGCAGATGGACCACCTGCGGCAGGGCATCGGCCTGCGCGGCTACGGCCAGCGCGACCCGAAGCAGGAGTACAAGAAGGAAGGCTACGAGATGTTCACCCGCATGAGCTGGAACGTGCGCTCCAGCGTCGTGGGGAACGTCCTCCGTCTCGTGCCGGCGAAGCAGGAGACGGCCCAGGAGATCGAGCAGAAGCGGGTCGCCCTGGGCAGGAAGCAGCGGGTCATCGAGAGCCACCCCGGTGCCGACGGCGAGGCCGAGGCTCCCAAGCAGGAGACCGTCACCCGCGGGCAACCCAAGGTCGGGCGCAACGACCCGTGCCCGTGCGGTTCGGGCAAGAAGTACAAGAAGTGCCACGGGGCCAGCGAGGCCGCCGCGTAGCGGACGCTCCGGGTCCGGGGATCGGGATGCGGACGCCGCGCCAATTCGACCTGGATCGGGTGGTCCGCAGCCACGGCTGGTACGACCTCGCGCCCTGGACCTGGGACGCGGACCGCCGGATCCTGCGCCGCCCGTTGCTCCTCTCCTCGGGCCGGGTGGTCGACGTCGAGGTGGCCGAGGCCGTCATCGGCTCCCTCGCACTCCGGGTGACGGGCCGGGGCAGGGTGGGCAGCGCCGCCGCGGCCGAGGTCCGCGCCGCCGTCCGCACCTGCCTGGCGCTCGATGAGGACCTGGAGCCGTTCCGCGCCCGGGCCCTCGAGGTCGAGGCCAGCGAGGGCCCGCGCCCGGTGCAGCGGGCGCTCGAGCGTGGCCTGGGACGGCTCCTGCGCTCCCCCACCGTGTTCGAGGACGCGGTGAAGACCCTCTGCACCACCAACTGCTCCTGGGCCCTCACCCGCGCCATGACCTCCCGGATCGTGGAGGAACTGGGCGCGGAGGGACCGTCGGGGCGGGCCTTCCCCGATGCGGAGGCGATGGCGGAGCGGACGGAGCGGTTCTACCGGGAGCGGATCCGGGCGGGTTACCGCGCGCCGTTCCTCCGGACCCTGGCCCGGGAAGTCGCGTCGGGAAGGCTCGACCTGGAGGCATGGCGCGACCCCGCCCTCCCGCCCGCCGATCTTCGCCGCCTCGTCCTCGAGCTCGACGGATTCGGCCCGTACGCCGCCGAGCACCTGATGCGCCTCCTCGGGCGGCACGAGGGGCTCGCCCTCGACTCCTGGACGCGGCGCAAGATCGCCTCGCTGCGCGGGCGGAAGCGGCAGCCCTCCGACCGGGTCCTGACCCGCTGGTTCGCCCCCTGGGGCGAGTGGGCGGGGCTCGCCATGTGGCTCGAGGCGACCTGCGACTGGCACGGCGACGCGCCGGCCGGGCCGTGATAGGGAATCGGCATGCGCTTCGCCTTCGTGCTGCTCCGCGTGGAGCCGGGCCGTCTCGAGGAGGTTGCCAACGCGGTCATGGAGATCGACGGGGTCTCCGAGGTCCACTCGGTGACCGGCCCGTTCGACCTGCTGGTGAAGCTCTACGCCGCGGGATACGACGACTTCGGCGACCTCATCCCCGACCGGCTGCAGAAGGTGCCCGGCATCCGGGACACCGAGACCATGCTGGCCTTCCGGGCCTTCAAGACCACCGGCTGACGTAGATCCTCACCACTCCTTCCAGGCGCGGACGATCGCGATCAGGAAGGCGAGGACGAGCGGTCCAGCCACGAGTCCGACCGGACCGAACGCCGCGAGCCCTCCGATCAGCGCGAAGAAGACCAGGCCGACGGGGAAGGCCACCCCTCGCTTGATGAGCAGCGGCTTCACGAAGTTGTCGGCCATCCCCACCACCAGGATGCCCCAGCCGGCAAGGAAGGCGCCGGCCACGACGTGCCCGGTCGCGATCTTGATCGCCGCCAGCGGGAGCCACACGAGCATCGTGCCCACCACGGGGACGAACGCCGTGAAGAAGGTGAGCAGTGCGAAGAAGAGCGCCGAGGGCACCCCGGCGACGAGGTAGCCCGCCAGCGCCAGGATGGCCTGCACGCCCGAGGTGGCCAGCGTGGACACCACAACCGAGATGGTCACCGCCCGCAGGGAGCCGAAGAGCACGGCGGTCTTGCCAGCCGGCAGCGGCATCGTCTCCTTCATCCACTCCACCAGGCGGGGGCCGTCGGCGAGGAAGAAGAAGAGGGCCACGAAGAAGAGGAGGAGCTGGGAGAGGGCGGCCCCGGTGGCCTGGAGCACGCCGCCCACCCTGGCGAAGGCGCCGGCCCCGAGCCAGTCCCGCAATGCCTCCTCGAACTCCTTGGCGCCATGGGGAAGACGCTCGGCCAGGCTGGAGGCGATCGGCCGGGCGGCATCGGGCAGGCGGCCGAGGAGCCCGGTCAGCCCCTCCTGGTGCACGGCGTTGGAGAGCCAGTTCACCGCATCGGCGGCCTGGCCCACCACGACGGTGGCGGCTCCCGCTACCGGACCGAGAACCGCGACCAGGATCCCGAAGGTGACCAGCGCCGCGGCCCGCCCCCGTGCCCCCTTCATCCGGCGCTCCAGCCAGGAGGTGAGGGGCGCGAGCACGGTGGCCACCACCGCTGCCATGAAGAGCACGCTGGCGAAGGGGCGCACCACGAGCCAGGCCAGCCAGACCGCCAGCACCGTCAGCGCGAGGAGGAAGTGGCGGGGGTCGAAGCGGATGTGCAAGGGGCTCTCCCGCCGCGTTCAGAAGTTGAGGTGCACCCGGTCCGGGGGGATGCCGGCGTCGGCGAGGGTGGCCTTCACGTCGTTCACCATGGCCGTCATCCCGCACACGAAGGCCTCGGTGCCGGACGGATCCGATCCGCCCAGGGCCAGCGCGCGCGCCACCTCCTGGACCCGCCCGCGCACGCCGGGCCAGGCCTCGTCGGCATCGGAGGGGCAGAGGACCACCCGGACCCCGTTCCGCTCCCAGTCGAGGTGCTCGGCGCGGTAGGCGAAGTCCGCGCCCCTCCGCTGGCCGTAGAAGAGGGTGACGCGCGCGAACCGTCTGCGGTGGGAGAGGACGTGCTGCAGGAGCGCACGGATGGGGGCGATTCCCGAGCCGGCCGCGAAGAGCAGGAGGTCGCGCCCCTCGGCCTCGGCGATGGGGAAGCCCTTGCCGAAGGGAGCGCTCGTCTCGAGCCGCGAGGCGGGCGCGGCGGCGAGGATCACCTCGTCGGCGATCTTGCCCCCGCGCTTGACCAGGAGATCCGCGGTGCCGTCCGGGGACGGGGCGCTGGCGAGGGCGAAGTAGGCCTCCCCGGAGGGAGCGCGGAGCTTCACCACCTGGCCCGGGATCACGTGGCTCGCCGCCAGCGGGCCGAGCTCGACGCGGAGCGCACGCAGGGCCGGGGTCTCGTCCCACGCGGCGAGCACCGGTACGGCCTCGTACTTCGTAGCGGAACCGGGCATGGACCGCTCCCTAGAAGGTGACCAGCGAGTCGATCCGGTCGGCGCCCAGCCGGCGCGCGCCGTGGAGGAACGCGAGCTCGACCACGAAGGCATAGCCGACCAGCTCGGCGCCCTGCCGGGACACGAGCCGTCCCACCGCCTCGGCGGTGCCCCCGGTGGCGAGCAGGTCGTCCACCACCAGGACCCGCTCCCCGGGCCCGACCGCGTCGATGTGCAGCTCGAGCCCGTCCTCGCCGTACTCGAGCTGGTAGGTCTCCCGGATGGTCTCCCAGGGGAGCTTCCCGGGCTTGCGGACGATGGAGAGCCCGGCCCCCAGGGCGTAGGCGAGCGGGGCGGCGAAGATGAAGCCGCGCGACTCGATTCCCACCACCTGGTCGATCTTCCTCGGCCCCCACCGGGAGACGAGCTCGTCCACCACCCGCTTGTAGATGGCGGCGTCGCCCAGGATCGGCGTGATGTCCTTGAAGACGATCCCCTTCTTGGGGAAGTCGGGGACGTCGCGGATGGTGCGGCGAAGGAGGTCGGCGATCGATTCCATGGCGGCGGACTCTACATCAAGCGGGGGAGTTCCTATGGAAGGTAGGGGAGGGGATCGCGCGGACGCGTTCCCTCCCGCACCTCGAAGTGGAGGTGCGGCCCCGTCGTGCGCCCGGTCTGGCCCACCTTGGCGATGGGAGTCCCGGCCTCCACCCGGTCACCGTCCTGGACCAGGATGGCGCTGTTGTGGGCGTAGAGGGTGATGAGCGCGTTCGCGTGGCGCAGGATCACGATGGTCCCGTAGCCCGACTGGTTGCCGGTGTAGATCACCTCGCCGGCGGCGGCGGCGCGGACCAGCGTCCCCTCCGGAGCCGAGAGATCGATGCCGTCGTGACGATGCCCCTGCTTCACGCCGAAGCCGCGGTAGAGCACACCCTTGAGCGGCCACTGCAGCGTGGCGCTTCCGCCCTTGCGGGGCAGGAGCGTGGGATCGGGCTCGGGTCCTGCGGCCGTCCCGGCGGGCTGCGGGCCCACCTCGAGGGTCTGGGATGCGCCGGGGACGAACAGCTCCTGGCCGGGGGAAAGCGTCCTCGGGTCGGAGATCCCGTTCGCCTCCATCAACTCGCGCGGATCGATCCCGTAGGTCCGGGCGATCCGGTAGAAGGTCTCGCCCTTCTGCACCACGTGGGTGGTCCCGACCAGCTCCGGCTCGACGTGCCCGTCTCCGGTGCCGAGGGGGAAGGGGGGAGGGCGCTGGCCGGAGACCTCCGCGGGCGTGCGCTGTCGGGCGGCACAGCCGGAGAGCGTCGCCAGGGCGAGCGCCCCGGCGACGAGCCATCGCGTCACGGGGCCGGCTCCTTGCGGTAGCCGGGAACGCTGAATTCGCCGAGCTCGGAGAGCAACTCGTCGTGGGTGAGGTCGAGGTGCAGCGGGGTCACCGCCACGAGCCCATCGTCGAAGACCGTGTTGCAGTCGGAGCGGGGGATGTCGCGGTGGCTGGCGGTGCCGCCGATCCAGAAGTAGCTCCGCCCGCGGGGGTCCTGCTTCTCCACCACCTCGTTGCCGTAGGTCCGGACGCCCAGCCGGGTGAACCGGTATCCCTTCACGGGGCCGGCCGGCACGTTGACGTTGAAGAGGGTGGGAGCCGGAGGGGGGTGAGCGGCCACGCGCCGGGCCAGCTCGGCCGCGAAGGCGGCCGCCGGGCCGAAGTCGTGGGGCGCCCGCGACGCCAGCGAGATCGCGATGGCGGTCACTCCCAGCAGGGCGCCCTCCATGGCCGCGGCCACGGTGCCCGAGTAGAGGACGTCGTTGCCCAGGTTGGGACCGTTGTTGACGCCGGACAGGACGAGGTCGGGGGGGTGGGCGCGAAGAACGTGGTTGAGGGCGAGGTAGACCGCGTCGGTGGGCGTGCCGTCCACCGAGAACCTGCGCTCCCCCACCTGGAGGATCCGGAGGGGGCGATGGAGCGAGATGGCGTGGCTGGAGGCGGACTGCTCCCGGTCGGGAGCGACCACCCAGACCTCGTCGTCGGGGAAGGCGTCGGCAAGCGCCGCAAGGCCGGGCGCGTGGACGCCGTCGTCGTTGGACAGGAGGACGCGCACCTCGGGCAATCTAGCAGCGCACCGGCTCCCCGGCCAGGAACGCTTCAGCGCAGGCCGACGAGCAGCACGGCCAGGGCCGCCGTGCTGCCGGCCAGGGCGGTCCAGCCCACCACGCGGAGCCTCCGGGCCGGGACGCGCAGGATAATCACGGTGAGTGAAGCAAGGGCCAGGGGCGCGACCGCCAGGGGCACGGCGACGGGGACCGCGCCGGCCGCGGAGAGCGTCACCGCGATGCCCTGGAGGAGCAGGACCCCGGCCGCGGCCAGCGGCCCCGGGTCGCGCGCCGGGTTCCGGGCCCGCGCGAGCACCACCTCCACCGCGAGCGTCGTCGCGGCGAAGCCCAGGCACCAGGCGAGCCAGGCGGAGGCGGCGGTTCCCGGGGCGACCCCCGAGGCCACGGCCACCGGCAGGCCGGCCGACGAGAGGGCGATCGCCACGGCGACCTCGCCCGCGAGCGTCCGTTCCAGTTCGAGGCGGACGAGCGACGCGATGGCGACAGCGAGCACCGGGGGGACGGCCGACGCGAGGCGCGCGGCGGGGGAGGCGAGGACGAACCCGGCTCCGGCCAGGGCCACCGCGGCGGCGAGCAGGCCGGCCGCCAGGCGCCAGGCACGGGGCCCATCCTCCTCGCGGGCCTTCCTGCCGCGGTTCCCGGTCGCGACGAGGATCGGCTCGTACGACAGGAAGCCCGCGAAGGCTCCCGCGGCGAGGAGGGCCGCCGCCGCTCCCGGGCGCCCGAGTGCGAGGGCGCAGACGAGCGGCATCGCGATCTGGCCGTAGGCGCCGTGCTCGTGGGGCAGGAGGGAACGGCGGGCGGGGGCGGGCATCGTTCGGGTTACCCCAGTCGGGGATGTGCGGGAATATCACGAAAAGGGCGCGGATTCGCACGATCACGTCGTTGCCATCCGGGCGAACCGGACCTAACATCACCCCATGCCAGCAGAGCCTTCGTCGAGCCTCGTCATCCGGATGGATGGCGCCTTCGACATCGATTCCGTGAACACGATCCGCAGCCGGATCGAGGCCCTTCCGGGCGACGCAGAGGTCTACGTCGACCTCTCCCGCGTGAGGGAGTTCCACGACCGGGCCGTGGCCATGCTGGCAGACGTCCTCGCGGTGGCGCGGGCCCGCGTCTCGGTCCACGGCCTCCGCCAGCACCAGTACCGGATGCTGCGCTACCTCGGCGTCGTGCCCAGCGCGCTCGACCCCGGCCTCCGCCAGTCGGCGCCGTTCCACGGGCGCTGAGCCTCGCCGCGCGGTCACTTCCTCCGGATCGCTGGCATCTCCACGAAGGGTTCGCTCCGGGGCATGGAGCGGAGCGCCTCGGCCAGGTCGTGCGGCGGCGCGACCGCGCGCCGCGCCTCCAGGTCGAGCCACGAGCCCACCACGGTGACCTGAGCCATCTCGGTCCCGTCGGCCTTCCAGAGCCGGTGGCGGATCGACCAGCGGGAGACGTCGGGCGCCACCCCGGCGCCGAGCGCATCCACCAGGACCTCCTCGCCGATGGACGCCTCGCGGCGGTACTCGATCTCCTCGCGGAAGAGCACGGGCCCGAGGTGGAGCGACTGGAAGCGCGTCCAGGAGTAGCCGAACGAGGCGAACAGGGCCACCCGGGTGTCGTTCGCGTACTCGGCGTAGGCGGTGTTGCGGAGGTGGCCGTTGGCGTCGGCGTCGGCCCAGCGCACCACGAAGCGGCGGTGGAACGGGGAAGAGCTCATCGGGGAGGTTTCAGGTCGTCGCGCGAGCCGAAGAAGTAGCGCCCGTCGAACTGGCCGCGGAGGTAGAAGTTGTAGGACGGAGAGAGCGAGGCGTTTCCGTACCCCTCCGGGAACACCACCGGGCTCGTGAACGGGATCTCCACGCCGAAGCCGAACTGCACCACGGTGGCGAACACGAGCTGGGTCGCGAAGGTCCGGAAGGGGGTCCACTCCAGGATGGGGAAGCTCAGCGCGATCGATTTGAGCCGGGCGGCTCCGAAGTCGGACTGGGGATCGGGGGGCGGCCCCACGGGCACGAGGACCACCACGTCGGAGAGGTATCCGTAGAGCACGGCGTCGACCTCCCGGCCCACCACGACCTGGAGCGTGCCCACCCCGATGGGGAAGCTCCGCTGGTACGGGATGAGGCCACCGCTCGCCGCGGCCACTCCCACCGAGCTGAGGGCGCTCGGGGAAGCCACGGCGAGGATCGGGCCGAGGAGCAGCATGTCGAAGGGGAGGACGTAGAAGGGCATCCGCACGCCCAGGCGGAGCCCGGTGCGGGCGGGGACGCGCGGGAAGAAGGCGCTCGAGCCCAGGACCGCGCACGCTTCTCCCTCGGTGCAGGAGTCGGTCTGCGCGGATTGCATGGTGATGCCGGCGTCGAGGAAGGCGAGCCCCGTCCCGACGGAACCGGTCAGGCTCTCGGCGCCGAAGCCGAGCCGGACGCCTGCGGAGAGGGATCCGAAGAACTGGGCGGTGTCGGTCCCGAAGCCGCCCCAGCCGATGTTCCCCGTGGCGGTGGCGAAGGCCCCGATGAAGGGGCCGAGCTCCTCCCGGAACCGCGGCAGGTGGACGTCGCCCTCGCCGCGACCGGGAACCGGCATGGCCTGGATCACGGGCGTGAAGTGACGAGCCAGGCCGTCGACCCCCGTCACGGACGGCTGGAACTCCTCCGTGCAGGAGTCGAAGCCGAAGATCTGGGCGGCGGGCTTCCCGAACGAGATGGCCAGGACACCGAGCTCGTCGCCGGGACGGAGCGCGGAGAGGAGCTGCTCGAGGCTGCCCTTCACGGCATCGGAGGCCCGTCGCAGGTCCGCGTCCCGCATGAAGGAGTCGCCGAAGAGGATGATCGCATCCCCGCCCCACGTGACGCCGTCGTATCCGAACTCGTTGTAGTAGTCGTGCGTCCCCTTGCGCCAGGCGTCGCTTCCCCAGGTTCCGACCACGTGGCCGGAGGCATAGATGTCCTCCAGCCAGTGGAGCGCGTAGCCCTCGGCCACGACGATGCGCAGGGCCGCGGCGGGGCGCTCCGCCGGTGGGGGCGGGTTCGCGGCGTAGCGCTGGGCCAGCTCGAGCGCGGCCATGTGGTACTGCAGGTACATCCCCATGGCGTTGAGCGGTGCGCCCTCCTTGACCGAGCTGCGGACATAGGCGGGACCGTCGTTGTCCTTCCGCGGGAGGAGGAAGTGGGCGTTGTTGGCCCCGGCCCGGCTCACGTATTCGGGGTCGGCGGCCTGGAGCGCCAGGTTCGACGTGGCGATGGCGTTCAGCGACTGGTCCCGGTCCCGGGCACCGTCGAGGGCGATCTGCGTCTCGGCGGCGACCCGTGCGACGTTCAGGATCCAGTCGCTCGGGAGCGTCCGCTCGGCGACCTCCCTCGGGCTGCACGAGTGATCGCCGGACATGGCGGGCAGGGCCGCGAAGTCGAGGCAGGCGGGCTTCGTCCCCTGGTCCCCCTCGCTCGGCGCCGGGCAGAGCCTCTCCGGGAGCGCCTTGCGGGCCTCGCTCCAGAGCACGTCGAACGCGGCACGCTCGGCCGGCGGGAGCTTCTGCACCCCGGCCACCGCGATGTTCCGGTGCTCCGGGTAGATCCAGGCGGAGGCCGCTCCCGGCAGGGTCGTCAAGGCCAGCGCGAGGCAGGTCGATGGCGAGAAGCGCATCCACCGCGACTAGCAGGACCGCGCGGCGCCGGCAAGGGTGGCCGGCTATGTCCCGCCCCTTGTCCGCGCTCGAGGTCCACGTCCGCTCGACGGTCTCCGACATCCCGGCCACCGACTGGGATCGACTCTGGGCGCACGAGCCGGATCTCGCGACGCCGTTCCTCTCCCACGCCTGGCTCGACGCGCTCGAGCAGTCGGGGGCCGCGGCCCCCGAGAGGGGCTGGGTGGGGCGTCACCTCCTGCTCCGGCGAGGCGGCCGTACCGTGGCCGCCCTTCCGGCCTGGGCGCGGAGCGACTCGCACGGCGACTTCGGCCGGGACTGGCAGTGGGCCGGGGCCGCGGAGCGCGCCGGGATCGCCTACTACCCGAAGCTCGTCGTCGGGGTCCCGTTCACGCCGGCGACCGGGAGACGGCTCCTCGTCGCCGAGGGGGAGGACCGGGGCGAGATGGCCCGCGCCGCCGTCGCCGCGCTGCGGGAGCTCTGCGCCGAGGAGGGGATCCGATCGATCCACGTCCTCCACCTGGCCGAGGGGGACGCTCGGGAGCTGGAGGCGGCCGGCCTGGCCCTCCGGGTCGACTTCCAGTTCCACTGGGTGAACGGCGGGTATGCGACCTTCGACGACTTCCTGGCCCGGTTCTCCTCCCGGAGGCGCAACGCCATCCGGCGCGAGCGCGCCGCCCCGGCGGCCCAGGGCATCGCCATCCGCACCGTCCGGGGGGACGAGCTGGCGGACCGGCCCGCCGCCTGGGCCCGGGACGTGGCCCGGCTCCACGGCCACTCGATCTCGCAGATGGAGTGGGGCATGAAGTTCCTCGACCGGGCCTTCCACGAGCGGGTGATGCGCACGATGCCCGGGTCGCTCGAGGTCGTCGAGGCGCGGCGGGAGGGGAGGATGGTGGCCATGGCCTTCAACGTGGCCTCGCCCGGGAAGCTCTTCGGCCGGTACTGGGGCGCCGTCGAGGAGCACCCGTTCCTCCACTTCAACGTCGCGCTCTACCACTCGGTGGAGGAGTGCATCCGGCTCGGGCGGCAGGTCTTCGAGGGGGGAGCAGGCGGGGACCACAAGCTCGCCCGTGGATTCGAGCCGTCGGAGGTCTGGAGCGCCCACCACTTCCTCGATGCCAGGCTCGACGCTCCCATCCGGCGTCACCTGGCGGAGGGGCGCGAGGCGGCGCGCGCGGGGCTCGAGCGCTGGCGTGCCGAGTCGTCGGTGCTCAAGGCGCGTCCCGGTGGGGCCTCCGGCCCCAGGTGAGACGCAGTTCCCTGGTCCAGGCGGCGCCGCCGGAGGTCGCGGCAAGCTTCCGCGCCTCGGCCAGCAACCCGGCCAGCCGGTCCGGGCCGAGGGCCGGGCCGACGAGCGACAGGGAGCGCAGCACGGAGTCGAGCCGCTCCGGGGAGAGCGACTGCTCGTCGCGGTAGGTCTCGGCGGCACGGCCCCGCACACCGGCGGCGGCCAGGAACTGGTCGAGGCGTCCCCTGGGGCGCGGGTTCGCCTTCGGATTCTCCCGGGCCAGGAGTTCGGAGAGCCCGTCGGCGAAGGCAGAGCCGCGGATGCGCACCTCGACCACCGCCACGGCGCCACCGGGGGCGAGCAGGCGGGCCGCCTCCCGCCCCGCCGCCTCCGGCTCGATCCAGTGGAGGGCGTCGGCGACGAGCACGAGGGTCGCCGCGCCGTCCGGGAGCCCCGTCTCCTCCGCGGCCGCGTGAACGGGGTCGACCGGCAACCCCCGGGCGCCCTCGCGGAGCACCTCCAGCATGGCCGAGGCGGGCTCGACGGCGCGCACCGCGATGCCCCGCCCGGCGAGCGGGAGGGCGAGGAGCCCCGTCCCCGCGCCCAGGTCCACGACCGTCCCCGCTGCACCGGCCAGCGCCGAGATCCGGTCGACGAGGGCGGCCGGGTAGCCTGGCCGTGCGCGGTAGTCGTCCGCCAGCCGGTTGAAGACCCACCGATCGCCGTCCTCCACTCCGACGTCTCGACGTCCCATGGCACGACCTTACCATCCCGTCCGGCGCCGGCCGAACGGCGCTGATAAACTGTGACCCGTGTCCGAACCGGTGGTCCGCGTCCGAGGGCTCTCCAAGCGCTATGGCGACTTCACCGCCCTCGACCGCGTCGACCTCGACGTGGACGAGGGGGAGATCCTGGCGCTCCTCGGCCCCAACGGCGCCGGCAAGACCACCCTCATCAGCATCGTGGCCGGCCTCACGCGGGCCAGCGCCGGCGAGGCCCGGGTTCTGGGCCGCGACGTGGTGCGGGATTACCGCTTCACACGGCGTGCAGTGGGGCTCGTGCCGCAGGAGCTCAACTTCGACCCGTTCTTCAGCGTCGAGGAGACCCTGCGCTTCCAGGCCGGCTACTTCGGCGTCCGGCTCACCTCCGACCGGCTCGAGGAGATCCTCGAGGCCCTCGATCTGGCCGGGAAGCGCCACGCCAACAGCCGGTCGCTGTCCGGCGGCATGAAGCGCCGCCTGCTCATCGGGAAGGCGCTCGTCCACGAGCCCCGGGTCCTCTTCCTCGACGAGCCCACCGCCGGGGTCGACGTGAGGCTGCGCCAGCAGCTCTGGGCCTACGTGCGGCGTCTGAGGGCGCGCGGCACCACCATCGTGCTCACCACCCACTACCTCGAGGAGGCCGAGGAGCTGGCCGATCGGGTGGCGGTGATCGACCGGGGGCGGATCCTGCTCGTGGAGGGCAAGGACCGGCTCATGGACCGGCAGGGTGGCAAGACCCTGCGCATCTCCCTCGGCGCACCGATCGCCACGCTTCCGGCGGGGCTGGCCGTCCTGGGAGCACGCCTCGAGGAGGGCGGCAGGGCCATCGACGTCGACGCGCCGCCGGGCGGCTCCTTCGGGCCCGCGCTGGCGGCGCTCGCCGGGGCGGGTCTTCCGGTGGGAGACGTGGAGACCCGCCGAGCCCGCCTGGAGGACGTCTTCGTCTCGATCCTGGGAAGCGACGCCGGGGCGGCGCCGTGATCGGCCTGGGCTTCCGCACCCTCTTCTCGAAGGAGTTGCGCCGGTTCCTCCGGGTGCCGGGGCAGACCTTGCTCTCCCCGCTCATCACCACCTCCCTCTACTTCCTGGTCTTCGGGTGGTCGCTGGGGAGCCGCATCCAGGAGGTGGACGGGGTTCCATACGCCCGGTTCATCCTGCCGGGGCTGGTGATGCTCGGTGTGGTCACGAACGCCTACCTGAACAGCGCCTCGTCCCTCTTCGTGATGAAGCTCCAGGGGACGGTGGTGGACGTGCTCGTCTCGCCGCTCTCCTACGCCGAGGTGCTGGGCGCCTTCGTGAGTGCCGCGGCCGCCCGGGGAATCCTGGTGGGCGGCATCATGTGGCTCGTGGGTTCGCTCTTCACCGGGTTCGGGATCGCGCACCCCGTGCTCGCGCTCCTCCTGCTCGTGGGGGTCGCGGCGGGCTTCGCCGCGCTGGGCTTCCTCACCGCCACCTGGGCGGCCACCTTCGAGCAGGTGAACTTCCTGCCCACCTTCGTGGTGACTCCGCTGACCTTCCTGGGAGGGGTCTTCTACTCCGCCTCGATGGCCCCTCCCGCGCTCCGCTGGCTGACCCGGGCGAACCCCATCTACTACCTCGTGGAGTCCCTGCGCTGGTCGGTGCTGGGGAGGGCCGATGCACCCCCGGCGGCGGGCTTCGCCGTCGCCGGAGTCCTGGCCGCCGGGGCGCTCCTCGCGGCCTACGCGGTCCTCCGGAGCGGCTGGAAGCTCCGGGGATAGGGGGGCCGCGAACGGCACCACTTCGGGATTTACTTCGGGGCGTCGTCGGTTATGCTACCGCGCCCCAACCAAGGTCCTATTTTCCCGGAGGTTTCCGAAATGCGTCTCGCCCTCGCCGTACTGCTCGCCCTGGCCGTCACGGCGTGCAAGAAGTCCAACGCTCCCACGCCGGCGCAGGCCCCCGAGGCCGCTGCTGCCGCCCCCTCCGCCGGAGGCGTTCGCGGAAAGGTGGTCGAGCGCATCGACGCCGCCCCCTACAGCTACCTCCGGATCACCGGCGCGGGAGGCGAGGTCTGGGCCGCGGTTCCCCAGGCCGCCATCGAGAACGGCACCGAGGTGGTCATCGAGAACCCGATGCAGATGGACGGGTTCGAGTCGAAGACCCTCAACCGGAAGTTCGAGAAGATCTACTTCGGCACGCTGGCCGGTCAGGGCGGCGCGCCCCAGGGCACTGCCCCTGCGGGGATGCCCCCCGCAGGCATGCCGCCCGCTGCAGGTGCTCCCGGCGCGATGCCCCCGGGCGGGATGCCCCCGGGCGGGATGGCCGCGCAGCACGCCGCTGCCGCCGCCGGGCCGACCGACGTGGGCGACGTGAAGGTCCCCAAGGCCAAGGGGGACAACGCGAAGACCGTCGCCGAGATCCATGCGCAGAAGGCCCAGCTGAAGGAGAAGAAGGTCACGGTCCGCGGCAAGGTCGTGAAGTCGAATGCCGGGATCATGGGCAAGAACTGGATCCACATCCGGGACGGCAGCGGCACCGCGGAGAAGGCCGACAACGACATCACCGTGACCTCCGAGTCGGCCGCAAACGTCGGCGAGGTGCTGGTGATCACGGGCGTCGTCCGCGTCGACAAGGACTTCGGCGCCGGCTACTCGTACCCGGTCATCATCGAGGAAGCGACCTACGCCAAGTAGCCTCCCCTCGAGGCCCGAAGATGCGAAGGGCGGTCCGGGTCACCCGGACCGCCCTCTTCACGTCCGGAGACGTCGGGCCCCGCTCAATTGGAGTTGATCATCTCGTCGAAGGTCTTCTTCACCTTGGCGTAGAAGCAGGCCTGGACCGAGGCCGTGAAGCTCGACGGGATCTGCGCCCCGCCCGGGATGTTCACGGACCCTTCCAGGTTGAGCACCATGTTGCCGTTCTGGAGATAGGTCACGAGGTTGTTCGCAGCGTCGAGAGGCCCGATCCGGAGGACCCTCGAGCCGGACGTCATCCCGCCGCCGTAGAAGGCCAGCGGCCTGGTGAGGACGCCGTCCGACACCGTCAGCGAGAGATCCTCCAGCCAGTTGAAGTTGGCGGCGGCCGAGGTGGAGGTGATCGAGGCCTCCAGGCTCAGGAAGCGAAGGATGTGGTTCTCCGGAGGCCCGTTCACGAGCAGGTCGGGGAGCGCGCTCGAGATCCCCAGGTCCACCTGACCGCTGAAGGTGCCCTGGAACCCCTGGGGCGGGGCGACCACCAGCCCGCCGGCCGGGATGGTGAAGGTCTGCGGGGCCACCGTGAGGCAGACCTCCGGCTGCTCGGCCTGGGCGTAGAAGGAGCCGCATCCGGCGATCGAGGCGGCGACGGGGACGAGCACGGCGATCAGGATCCGCTTCATGGAAGACCTCGGGCTCAGAAGAAGTAGAGGAAGGAGAGTCGGGCCACGGGCATGAACGACTGGGCCTTCCACTCGGCGGCGGTGATCTGGACGTTGTTGATCGTCCCGCTTCCGCCCTTCACGTTGAGTGACAGCCAGCCGACGCCGCCCTCGAGCGTGAAGGTGAAGCCGCGCCGGCTCCCCAGGGCGATGCCCACGAGCCCGGAGAACCAGTTGTAGCTGGCGTCCCCGATGAGCGGCCACTGCTCCTCGGGGATCCCCGCCCACTTCTTGATCTGGTTGGCGGTGTTGCCGGCGAAGTAGTAGCCGTACTCGCCGCGGAGGATGGGCGAGACGAAGAAGTCGATGGGCCGGAACTCGACCCCGAGCACGAAGCCCGGTGCCAGCGTGTAGGCGAAGCCCGCGTCGAGGAGCAGCCAGTAGAGGGGCGAGTAGACGAACGACAGGACCGCGCCGTCCGGCGCGCCCAGCGCGAACTTGAGCCCGAACTGGGGATAAGGCTCCTCGACGGGTGGAAGGGGCGCCGGTGCCACCTTCGCCGCGGCTTGCGAGGAGGCCTGCGGTGTCTCCTGGGGTCCCGCGGCGGCCAGGGATGGCGTGGCGAGCAGGGCCGAGAGGAGGAGTGGGGCGAGGCGCATGGAGGGCTCCAGGGCAGGCGCGGCGGGATGGGGAAAGTGTTGCACGCCGCGGCCCCTTCCCGAAGTGGCATCCGGGGCGTCATGTGGGTGGAGCACCCACGACGTGGAGGTGTTACGGTCCCCGGGCTTGGCCCTACCGGCAACGCTCCACGACTTCCAGATCGAGCTCGCGCACGTGGATGCCGGCGAGAACCGCCGCGTCTCCCTGCGCGTGGCCCGGCATCCCTCCGAGTCCATGGAGCGGCTCTGGCTCCGGGTGCTCGCCCAGTGCTGGCAGTGGCGGGAGGGAATCGAGCAGGGGCCCGGCCTCTCCGACCCGGACGCGCCCGACGTCCTCGCCCGGGATCTCACGGGGGAGACCCGCCTGTGGATCCGGGTGGGCCGTCCCGACGCGGTGCGCATCCAGCAGGAGGCCGACCGGAACCGGCGCGCCGACGTGGCCGTCCTCTTCGACTCGCCGAGGCGCATGGAGGCCTTCGTCGAGGAGGCACGCGCGGCGGGGCTCGAACGGCTCGGGCGGGTCTCGTTCGCGGCGGTCGACCCCGCCTTCCTGGCGGAACTCGCCGGCAACGAGGAGCGGAGGACCCGGCTCTCGCTCACCATCGTCGGCGACCACCTCTACGTCGAGCGGGACGGAAGCACGTTCGACGGACCCCTCCTCAGGGCCTACGTACCCGGAATGTGAAGGCAAAGGTTGTCGTGCACGCGACGGCCGGCCGGTTACATTTCCGCTATCGGGACCTTTTCGGTCCAGATAGGCTCTCCAGCAACGGAAACAGGGACTTACCTCGAGAGGGTGGCTCGCGCGATGATCCGCATGACCAAGCTCACCGACTACGGGATCGTGATCCTGACCCACATGGCCATGGATGCGCCTGGGTCGCTGCACACGGCCCACGACCTCTCCTCCAGGTCGCACGTTCCGGTCCCCACCGCCTCGAAGCTCCTCAAGTCGCTGGCGCGGGCCGGACTGGTGGTCTCGCACCGCGGGCGAAATGGCGGGTACGGGCTGTCGCGGGACCCCGACACCATCTCCGTCGCGGAGATCATCGCGGCCATCGAGGGGCCCATCGGCCTCACCGAGTGCGGCACGGGCACCGAGGGCGCCTGTGACATGGAGTCCTTCTGCGCGGCCCGGGGGCGCTGGGCGCCCATCAACCAGGCCATCGAGCGGGCGCTGCAGGACGTTCCGCTCTCCGCCATGCGGCCGCAGCAGCCGGAGCGGCTGGTGCGGCTCGAGGCCGGGACGGGGGTGGCACCGTGAGCGAGACGAACCGCGAGCTGACCGAGCTCACCGAGCAGGGATACAAGTACGGCTTCGTCACCGACGTCGCCGAGGACCGGATCCGCAAGGGTCTGGACGAGGACGTGGTCCGGCTCATCTCCTCGAAGAAGAAGGAGCCGGCCTTCCTGCTCGACTTCCGGCTCAAGGCCTTCCGGCACTGGCTCACCCTCGAGGAGCCGACCTGGGCCAAGGTCCGCTACAACCCCATCGACTACCAGGGGATCGTCTACTACTCGGCGCCGAAGCCCCGGAAGAAGCTCTCCTCGATGGACGAGGTGGACCCGGAGATGCGCGAGGCCTTCGCCAAGCTGGGCATCCCGCTCGAGGAGCAGAAGCGGCTCTCCAACGTGGCGGTGGACGCGGTCTTCGACTCGGTCTCGGTGGCCACCACCTTCAAGAAGAAGCTGGCCGACATGGGGGTCATCTTCGGCTCCTTCTCCGACGCCGTGAAGGAGCACCCCGAGCTCGTCGAGCGGTACCTGGGCTCGGTCGTCCCCTACACCGACAACTACTTCGCCACGCTCAACTCGGCGGTCTTCTCCGACGGCTCCTTCGCCTACATCCCGAAGGGCGTGCGCTGCCCCATGGAGCTCTCCACCTACTTCCGCATCAACGCCGCCGACACCGGCCAGTTCGAGCGCACCCTCATCGTGGCCGACGAGGGGTCCCATGTCTCCTACCTGGAGGGCTGCACCGCTCCCCAGCGCGACCAGAACCAGCTGCACGCCGCGGTGGTCGAGCTCGTCGCCCTCGACGGCGCCGAGATCAAGTACTCGACGGTGCAGAACTGGTACCCGGGCGACGCCGAGGGGAAGGGCGGCATCTACAACTTCGTCACCAAGCGCGGCAAGGCGATGCGGCGGTCCAAGATCTCCTGGACGCAGGTCGAGACCGGCTCGGCCATCACCTGGAAGTACCCGAGCTGCATCCTCCAGGGCGACGACTCGGTGGGCGAGTTCTACTCGGTGGCGCTCGCCAACCACCGGCAGCAGGCCGACACCGGCACCAAGATGATCCACATCGGCAAGAACACCCGTTCGACCATCGTGTCGAAGGGCATCTCGGCCGGGCACGGGCAGAACACCTACCGCGGACTGGTGAAGATCCTGAAGGGGGCGGAGGGGGCCAGGAATCACTCGCAGTGTGACTCGCTGCTCATCGGCGACCGCTGCGGCGCCCACACCTTCCCGTACATCGAGGCGCGCAACCCCACCGCACAGGTGGAGCACGAGGCCACCACCTCGAAGATCGGCGAGGACCAGCTCTTCTACTGCCGCCAGCGCGGCATCAAGGAGGAGGACGCGGTCTCCATGATCGTGAACGGTTTCGCACGGCAGGTCCTGAAGGAGCTGCCCATGGAATTCGCCGTGGAGGCGCAGAAGCTCCTCGGCATGAGCCTGGAAGGGAGCGTGGGATGAGCCAGCAGTCGAACGGGGCGGCGTTGCTCGAGGTGCGCGGCCTGCGCGCCCGCATCGACGACAAGGAGATCCTGAAGGGTCTCGACCTCGCCGTGAAGCCGGGGGAGGTCCACGCCATCATGGGGCCGAACGGCTCCGGCAAGAGCACCTTCGCCGGCATCCTGGCGGGGCGCGACCGCGCCGAGGTGACGGGCGGTACGGCCACCCTCGACGGCAAGGACCTGCTCGCGCTCAGCCCCGAGGAGCGGGCGGTGTCCGGGCTCTTCCTGGGCTTCCAGTACCCGGTGGAGATCCCGGGCGTGGGAAACCTCTACTTCCTGCGCACCGCGCTCAACGCCCAGCGCAAGGCCCGGGGCGAGGAGGAGCTCGACGCCGTCGACTTCCTGGGGCTCGCGAAGGAGAAGATGAAGCTCGTCGAGATGGACCCGGCCTTCATGAACCGGGGCGTCAACGAGGGCTTCTCCGGCGGGGAGAAGAAGCGCAACGAGGTGCTGCAGATGGCGGTGCTGGAGCCCCGCCTCTCCATCCTCGACGAGATCGACAGCGGCCTCGACATCGACGCGCTGCGCGTGGTGGCGAAGGGCGTGGAGGCCCTGCGCAGCCCGGAACGCTCCACCATCCTCGTCACCCATTACCAGCGGCTGCTCGAGTACATCGTCCCCGACCAGGTCCACGTGATGTCGGGGGGGCGCATCGTCCGCTCGGGCGGGCGCGAGCTGGCCCTCGAGCTCGAGAAGAAGGGCTACGCCTGGGTGGAGTCGTGAACGGCGCGGAGCAGAGCCTGGTGGCCGGCGCCGGATCGCTTCCCCCGGCCCCGGAGTTCGTCTCCGCAGCACGCCGCTCCGGGCGGGAGGCCTTCGAGCGGACCGGCCTGCCCACCACGCGCCAGGAGGACTGGCGATTCACCTCGCTGGCGCCGCTGGCCGCCCACGCCTTCGGGCAAGGCGACCCGGCCGCGCCGGTCTCCGCCGCGAATCTGGAGCGGGCCGCGGGCAAGCCCTTCGGTCCCCGCCTGGTCTTCGTGAACGGGCGCTTCCGCGCCGACCTCTCGAACGCCCACGGCCTCCCCTCCGCCATCCACGCGGCGAGCCTCCAGCACGCCATCGCCGTCTCTCCCGGCAAGGTGGCGCCTGCCCTGGCCCGCACCGTCCCGGTGGACGGGCGCCCGTTCGCGGCGCTCAACGCCGCCTTCCTGGGGGATGGCGCCTTCGTCCACGTCGGCAGCGACGCCAGGGGCGGGGCGGTGGAGCTGGTCTTCGCAACCGTGGCCCGGGACGGCGCGGCCGCGTGCCACCCCCGCGTGCTGGTGGTGGCCGACGCGGGGAGCGAGGCCACGCTCGTCGAGACCTACGTCGCCCTCGGCGACCACCCGGCGCTCACCAACGCGGTCACCGAGATCTCGCTCGGAGCCGGCGCCCGCCTCGACCACTACCAGGTGCAGGACCAGCCGGCCTCGGCCTTCCACTTCGCCACCCTGGCGGTCGAGCAGGGGAAGGACGCCCGCCTCTCCACCCACTCCACCGCGCTGGGCGCCGCCCTCTCGCGGAGCGACGTCCTCGCGCGCCTCTCCGGCGAGGGAGCCGAGGCCCACCTGGCGGGCCTGTACATGGCCGATGGCCAGAGGCTCGTCGACAACCACTCGGTGATCGAGCACGCCGTCCCGCACGGCACCAGCCGCGAGATCTTCAAGGGCATCCTCGATGGCGCCTCCCGCGGCGTCTTCGCGGGGCGCATCCGCGTGCTGGAAGGCGCGGCGAAGACCGACGCCCACCAGTCCAACTCGAACCTTCTCCTCTCCCGCGACGCGGTCATCGACACCCTGCCGCAGCTCGAGATCTACACCGACGACGTCAAGGCCGGGCACGGCGGCACGGTGGGCGAGCTCGACCGGGACGCGCTCTTCTACCTCCGGTCGCGCGGTCTGCCGCAGGCAACCGCACGCAGCCTGCTCATCTACGCCTTCGCCCGGGAGATGGTGGACCGGGTGGCCCTTCCGGCGCTGCGCGACCGGATCGGACGGCTCGTGGCCGCGCGCCTTCCCGGCGGTGCGTCGATCCTGGAGGCCGCATGAGCTTCGACGTCGAGGCCGTGCGGCGGCAGTTCCCGGTGCTCGCCCAGCGCCCATACGGGAAGCGGCTCGCGTTCCTCGACAGCGGTGCCACCTCCCAGAAGCCGCAGGCGGTCATCGACGCGGTGACGCGCTTCTACGACCGCGACAACTCCAACGTGCACCGCGGTGTCTACGACCTGGCCGAGCGGGCCACCGCCGCCTTCGAGGGTGCCCGGAAGAAGATCGCCCGCCACATCGGCGCCGAGCCCCGCGAGGTGATCTTCACCCGGGGGACCACCGAGGGCGTGAACCTGGTGGCCCAGGCCTGGGGACGCGCCAACGTGGGTGAGGGCGACGAGATCCTGGTCACCGGGATGGAGCACCACTCCAACATCGTGCCCTGGCAGCTCCTCGCCGCCGAGAAGGGGGCGAAGCTCACCGTGGTCCCGGTCGACGACGAGGGCCGCGTGCACCTCGCCGACTTCGAGCGGCTCATCGGCCCGCGCACCCGCATCGTGGCGGTCACGCAGGTGTCGAACGCGCTCGGGACCGTCAATCCGGTGAAGGCGATCGCCGCGCTCGCCCATTCCCGCGGGGTCCCGGTCCTCGTCGACGGCGCGCAGGCCATGCCCCACGCGAAGGTCGACGTCCGCGATCTCGACGCCGACTTCTACGTCTTCAGCGGGCACAAGATGTTCGGTCCCACCGGGATCGGCGTGCTCTACGGCAAGGCGAAGCTCCTCGAGGCCATGCCCCCCTGGCAGGGCGGTGGCGACATGATCCTCTCCGTCTCCTTCGAGGGGACGAAGTTCAACACCATCCCCCACAAGTTCGAGGCGGGCACCCCGCACGCCGCCGGAGCCGTGGGCCTGGGAGCGGCCGTCGACTGGCTCGAGGGGCTCGACCGGGAGGGGGCGCTGGCCCACGAGCGGGACCTGCTCGAGTACGCCACGCGCCGCCTGCAGGAGATTCCAGGCCTCCGCATCATCGGCACCGCGCCCGGCAAGGCGGCCGTCATCTCCTTCGTGATGGAAGGGGTCCACCCGCACGACGTGGGCACCATCCTCGACCGCGAGGGGGTGGCGGTCCGCGCGGGGCACCACTGCGCCCAGCCGGTCATGGAGCGCTTCGGCGTGCCGGCCACGGTCCGGGCCTCCATGGCCCTCTACAACACGCGCGAGGACGTGGACCAGCTCGTCCAGGGCCTGCGCCGCGTCCGGGAGATGTTCCCATGAGCGACCTGTCCGACCTCTACCAGGAGGTCATCCTGGACCACGGGCGCAATCCCCGGAACTTCCGCGTCATGGCCGACGCCACGGCCACGGCGGAGGGGCTGAATCCGCTCTGCGGCGACCGCTACCAGGTCTTCCTCAAGATGGACGGCGACCGGATCGCCGACGTCTCCTTCCAGGGGTCGGGCTGCGCCATCTCCAAGGCGTCGGCCTCGCTCATGAGCCAGGTGCTGAAGGGCAAGTCGGCGTCCGACGCGGAGGACCTCTTCCAGCGCTTCCACAGGATGGTGGTGGAGGGGGACGCCTCGCAGGCCGAGGGGCTGGGCAAGCTGGCGGTCCTGAAGGGCGTGGCCGATTTTCCCACCCGCGTGAAGTGCGCGAGCCTGGCCTGGCACGCGCTGCACTCGGCCCTGCGCGGCGACCACACGCCGGCGACGACGGAGTGAGACGATGGAGCGCCGCGAACCGGTCTCGCTGAGCCGCCCAGTGGAGGTGACGCTCGTCCCCTCCGGGGAGAAGCACCTGCTTCCCGTGGGTGCGCTGGTCATGCCCCAGCAGGAGCTGGGCGGCCACTTCACGATCATGCTCGACCGCGGGGGGCTGGCCCGCCTCGCCAACGAGGACGCCGATGCTCTCGGTCCGTCCTTCGCGGAGCGCGCCCGGAAGGTGGCCGAGGCGGAGAAGGCCCGTCTCGCCGAGGCCAGCGGCCAGCCCTTCGACGAGCAGGGAGTCTGGGACGCGCTGAAGAAGGTCTTCGACCCGGAGATCCCGGCCAGCATCGTCGACCTGGGGCTGGTGTACGAGCTCCTCCACGTCGAGCTCCCCGCAGGCGGCCGGAAGGTCACCATCCGGATGACCCTCACCGCGCCTGGATGCGGCGTGGCGCCCATGATCCTCGACGACGTCCGGGAACGTGTGGCCAAGGTCCCCGGCGTGACGGAGGTGGACGTCGACCTGGTCTTCGACCCGCCCTGGACTCCCGAGAAGATGAGCGACGCGGCGCGGTTGCAGCTCGGCTTCTGGTAGACCCATCCGGGACGAATCCGCCTGGGGGGGTGGCGGCGTCGAAGAGTGCAGAAGGGGCGCTCCTCGCCCCCGGAGGATGCACCGATGAACCGCACGCCGCTCGCCCCGCTCCTCGTGCTCGCCACCCCGACCGCTGCCCTCGCAGGGGACATCGGGAGCACGCTCGTCTCCATCGGCGTGCCCGCCATCGTGTTCGGCTTCGTGCTGGCCATCGTGGGCGGCGCCTTCTACGTCGGCTACCGCGAGACCAGGGAGCGGCAGGAGACCCTGCGGCTCGCCATCGAGAAGGGCGTCGCCATCCCTCCCGAGCTGGTGGAGGGGGCCAGCGGGGAGCGGAACCCCGACAGGGACCTCAGGAACGGCATCCGGCAGATCTTCATCGGCATCGGCGTGGGGGTGCTGCTCTGGTTCGTCTCGCCGTTCAAGAACGTCTGGGCAGTCGGCGCCATGATCGCCATCTTCGGGATCGGCCACATCGTCGCCTGGTTCCTGACGCGCCGACCGGCCAAGCCGGCCACGCCCGCGAGCTGAACCGCCGCGCATGGGCCCTTCCGACGCAGAGCTGGCCGCGCGCGTCGTCGCCGGCGACGATCGGCACGCCTTCGCCGCGCTGGTCCGCCGCCACCAGTCGGCGGTCCGCTCGGTCCTGCGCCGGCTCTGCGCCGGGGACGCGGCGCTCGCCGACGACCTCGCGCAGGAGACCTTCGTGCGGGCGTGGAAGGGGCTGCGGAGCTGGAGGGGAGGGGCCCGCTTCTCCACCTGGCTGCACCGCATCGCCGTGAACGTCTGGCTCTCCAGGGCCCGGCGTGCCCCGCCGCCCGTCCCGGACGAGGCCGGCACGCAGGCTCCGGCCGACGGACCCGTGGAGGCGCGGCTCGATCTGGAGCGGGCCTTCGCGGTCCTCCGCCCCGAGGAGCGGGTCGCGCTGGCCCTGGCCTACGCGCAGGACCTCACCCACGAGGAGGCCGCCGAGGCAGCCGGCTGGCCCGTGGGAACGTTGAAGACCCACCTGCTCCGGGGCAAGGAGAAGCTCCGGCAGCGGCTCGTGCCCCAGGAGGATGTCGCATGAACGACCCATACGACCCTGTCGAGACCGCCCTCCGGGAATCCCCGTACCTGGACGACGGGACGTTCACCGAAGGAATCATGGGCGCCCTGCCTCCGCGTCGCCAGAGCCCTCGCGGCGCCGTTCTGGTCGTCTCGGGGATCGTCGCCGGGGTGGTCGGGGCGGCCACGCTCGGTGAACCGGTGACCGCTGCCGTGATCTTGCTGGGCGCCACCAGCACCACCGGGGTTCTCCTGGGTGGCGCGGTGGTGGCACTCGCCGCCGGGGCCCTCCTCCGGGCGACGCGGTAGCCGAACGTCCGCAAACGTCCGTGGAGCGCGTCGGGGTCCTTCCATGACGCGATCGGGGCCTGAACATTGCTCGTCCCGCGCGAGGAAGCGGCGGGCACGACGGATGCAGAACGAACCCGCATGCTGCGCCAGACGTGGGGGAGTTCCAGATGCTGAACCGGATCGACGACGGAAGGGTTCGGATCCTCGACATCCTGTGCCTTTTGCTGGCCATCCCGGTGGCCGGGTGGGCGCGGGCACTCGTCCCCGGCCGCGACCCGGTCCTGCCCTTCGTCGAGTACGCGCCGTTCCTCGCCTTCACGGTGCTGCTCTGGTTCGTCGCGACCTGGTTCTTCCAGGTCTACGTGAGCTTCCGCACGCGCTCCGTCGGGCCGGAGCTCGGCCGCATCGGCAAGGCGCTCGTCGCCGTGGCGCTCGTCCACGTCGCCGCCGTGTTCTTCCTGCGGATGCACGCGGAGGTCTCCCGCATCTTCTTCGGCACGTACTTCGTGGCTGCCCTCGCGCTCCTCGCGTTCAACCGGGTCGTGCTGCGGGCCGCCGCCCACCGGATCCGGAGGGGAGGGCACAACAGCCGCGTCTTCGCGGTCGTGGGGTCCGGGGTCCTGGCGGACGACGTCGTCTCGACCGTGGCCGATCACCCCGAGTGGGGCCTGCTCTTCGCCGGGCACATCGTCGAGGAGGGCGCGAGCGTCCCTCCGGAGAAGCTCCTCGGCTCGGTCTCCCAGATCGGCCAGATCCTCGACGACAACGTGATCGACGAGGTGATCTTCGCGGTGCCTCGCGACCGGCTCGTCTCCGTGCAGGACGCCTTCAAGGACTGCCAGGAGCGGGGGGCCGCCGCGCGCGTGTGCCTGGACCTCTTCGAGCTGGACGGCGCCCGCGCGGTCCTCGGGGACCTCGACGGCCTCCCCATGCTCTCCTTCTCCCGCGCCCCGACCGACGAGGTCGCGCTGCTCTTCAAGCGCGCCTTCGACGTGGCATCGAGCGCAGCCGCCCTGCTCCTCTTCTCCCCGGTGATCGCGGCCACCGCGCTCGCGGTGAAGCTCGAGTCCCCGGGACCGGTCTTCTTCCGCCAGGTCCGGGTGGGGAAGAACGGCCGCCCCTTCCGGATGTTCAAGTTCCGGAGCATGCGTGCGGACGCCGAGGATCGCCTCGAGTCCCTCCGGCTCCAGAACGAGGCCTCCGGCCCCGTCTTCAAGATGCGGCACGACCCCCGCGTCACCCGCGTCGGAGCCTTCATCCGCAGGCACTCGATCGACGAGCTTCCCCAGTTCCTCAACGTGCTCTCCGGGGAGATGAGCGTCGTCGGTCCCCGGCCTCCGGTGCCCGCCGAGGTCCGCCAGTACGAGCGCTGGCAGCGCCGCCGCCTCAGCGTGAAGCCCGGGATCACCTGCACGTGGCAGGTGAGCGGACGGTCCGACATCAGCTTCGACCGGTGGATGGAGCTCGACCTCGACTACATCGATTCCTGGTCCCTCTGGCACGACGTGAAGATCTGCTTCCAGACCATCCCCGCGGTGCTCACCTCACGCGGCGCCCGCTGACGCCGGAGGGAGCCGGACGCGGACGGTGGTCCCGCGCCCCTCGGCGCTCGTGACCGCGATGGTGCCGCCCAGGCCGTTCACGATCCCGTGGCACACCGAGAGGCCGAGCCCCGCCCCGCCTCCCACCGGCCGGGTGGAGAAGAAGGGCTCGAAGATCCGCGCGCGCGCCGCCTCGGGGATGCCCGTGCCGTCGTCGGTGACGTCGATCGACGCCCACCCGCGCTCGTCCGTCCCGGAGGCGACGCGAACCGAATGGGTGCCAGGCGAGCCAGCCGGGACGGACTGGGCCGCGTTGACGAGCAGGTGGAGCATCACCTGACCGATCTGCCCCTGCCCGGCCAGGACGAGCGGGCAGGGATCGAGCAGGAGGTCCAGCCCGGAGCGGCGCTGGATCTCCGCCTGCGCGAGGGTGAGGGCGGAACGGATCTCCTGGACCGGGTCGACCTCGATCCGGCGCCCGTCGGGAGGGCGGGCCACGAAGCGCAGATCGCGGACGATGTCCCGCACCCGGCGGGCCCCCAGCGAGGCCTCCGCGGCGGCCTCCTCGGCCTCCTCCACGTCCGGGTGGGCCCCGCGGACCTTGGCGAGCGTCTCCTCGACGAAGGCCAGGTTGGACGTCACGTAGGTGAGTGGGTTGTTGATCTCGTGGGCCACCCCGGAGGCGAGCGTGCCCACCGCCGCGAGCCGCTGTTCCTCCTCGGCGCGGCGCCGGTCGGAGAGGTCGCGCCCGGACCAGGCGAGGAACTCTGCGCCGTCGAAGGCGAGGAAGGCCAGGTGCACCTCGGCGGGAGGGTGGCGTTCCCCGGCGTCGGCCAGGACGGTCTCGTAGCGCGTGGCGCCGCGCTCCCGCAGTGCGCGCCAGCCATCCGCTCCGAGCTTGCCGGCGAGCACTGGATCGAGTGCGGCGATGTCCTGCCCGAGGAGGTCCGGGATGCCCCAGCCCAGCAGGCGACCGGCCGCCTCGCTGGCGAGCACGATTCGCCCGTCCGGTCCGGAGACGAGGGTCGCCTCGGCACCCTGGTCGAGGGCGTAGCGGGCGAGGCGGAGCTTTCGCTGGCTGCGCGCGCGGCCCGCGACCTCGGAGGCGAGGACGAGCGCGGTCGCGATGGCGAGGGCGAGGTAGAGCTGTACCCCGGCCGAGTCGGGTGCGAGCGCAGCGGTGCTTCCGACCTGGGAGGCCCAGGCGGTGGCCCAGGCGCCCACCGCCGCGAGGATGGTCCCGGAGGCGGTCGCGCCGCGCGGACCGAACCGGAGCGCCGCCCAGACGAAGAGCGGGAGCACGAGGTGTTGCTGGGTGAGCAAGCCCCTGGGCGCCTCGTGGAAGACCGCCCAGCTGACGGCGACGGTGACGAGGAGCAGGGCCACGAACTCCGGCGCGCGCTGGCGGACGGGGCTGGGCTCCGTGCCATCAGGAAGGCCCCAGGCCAGGACCAGCGGGGTCACGACCAGGATCCCGAGCGCGTCCCCCACCCACCACTCCAGCGCCGAGGGGATGAACGGGAGCTTGTTGGCGAACGCCACCGCCGCGCCGCCGATCAGGGCGGCGACGGCCGCCGCGGCGCCGGCGCCGAGGAAGATCACCGCGAGGAGATCGCGCAGGCGCCACATGCGGGGACGGCCCTGGACGGCGCCCTGGATGAGCAGCGCGGCGAGCACCGCCTCGACGAGATCGGCGACCGCCCCGGCGCCCGTGAGTGCGCCCTTCCTCCCGATGATCACCGACGCGATCATGCCCCCGGCGGCGGCGGCGACGACGAAGCCCGGCCAGGTGCGCCGCTCGGCGAGGAGCAGGACGCCGACGTAGAGCCCGGCCGCCGGCCAGAAGGTGGAGAACTCGCTGGACTGGTTGGTCAGCCAGTCGGCTCCGAGCGCGAGGGCCGAATAGGCCAGCCCGAATCCGAGCCAGGCGGCCCAGAGTTCCCGCGTCGCGCCCGTGCGCGTGGCCGTCCCTCCGGTCAAGTCCTTCGAGACTAGACCACGCCGTGGGTCCCTGGACTAGGATTCCGCAGCCCAGTGTCCGGCCGACGACCCACCAGCGCCCCCGCTCCCGGGGCCCACCACCCCGCGCTCGACGGGCTGCGGGGCGTGGCCGTGCTCATGGTCCTGGCCTTCCACTTCCTGCACATCGACGGGCAGGGTGGCGCCGTCGAGGGGGCACTCCTCTCGGCCACCCGGTCCGGCTGGGCCGGCGTGGACCTGTTCTTCGTGCTCTCCGGTTTCCTCATCACCGGCATCCTCCTCGACGCGCGCGGTGCCGCCCGGTACTTCCGCGCCTTCTACGCCCGGCGGGTGCTCCGGATCTTCCCCCTCTACTACGCCTACCTGGCCGTGCTCTTCCTCTTGGTGCCTCGGTTCTTCCCGTCCCTCGACGTGAGGCCGGAGACCCAGGGCTGGCTCTGGACCTACCTGGGAAACGTGCTCTTCGCGCGCGAGGGGGGATTCGAGGCGAGCCCGTTCACCGGCCATTTCTGGTCGCTGGCGGTCGAGGAGCAGTTCTACGTGGTCTGGCCGCTGCTGGTCTGGATGCTCCCCTCCCGCCGCCTCGCGGTCGTCTGCCTGGCGCTCGTCGCGGGGGCCTTCGCGCTGCGCCTGGGCATCCACCGCACCACCTTCAACGCCACGGCCGCCTACGTCCTCACCCCGGCCCGCATGGACGCGCTGGCCCTGGGGGCGCTCGTCGCAGTCGCGCTCCGGGAGCCGGCCTGGTGGCCGCGGGTCCGGCGTGCCGCACCCTGGGTGCTGGGCGTCTCCGCCGCGGCGGTGGCCGCGGTCTGGGTCCACCGGGGCGGGTTCTTCGGCGGCGACCCGGTGGTGCAGGTCTGGGCCTTCGGTCCTCTCGCGGCCGGGTTCGCGGCGCTGGTGGTGCTGGCCCTCGACGGACCCGCGTCCTGGCTCGGCAGGGCCCTGACGCGCCCCGCGCTGGTCGGCGCCGGGAAGTACAGCTACGGACTCTACGTGCTGCACTACCCGATCTTCCTCGCGCTGGAGGCGGCTGGGTTCACCTCGCTCGCCCTCGCCGGGGTGCTGGGGAGCCGGATCGCGGGGATGTTCGCCTTCGCCGCCGTGGCCGGCGCGGCCACGTTCGCCGCAGCGCTCGTCTCCTGGAACCTCCTGGAGAAGCGCTTCCTCCGCTGGAAGGACCTCGTTCCCTACGGCGGGCCCGCCGCCGCTATCCCCGCACCAGCCGGCGCCACACCCATACCTCCGTCGCAGGAGCCTCGCCCCGCCGCACCGTGAGCCGCACGCGGGTGTCCTCCGGTCCGCGGATGAGATCCACCGCGCCGGCCAGGCCGAGCTCCGCGATCGGGCGCCCCTCCACCGAGAGGATCTCGTCCCCCGCCGCGAGCCCCGCCTCCGCCGCGCCTCCTCCCGGGACGACCGAGGTGATGCGGAGCGCCGTCCGCCCGTGCCTCCCCAGCGCCGCGCCGATGCCGGCCAGCTCCACCCGCGGCTCCTCCCCCTCCGCGACCGGGGTGAGCTTCACCTCGACCGGACCGGCCACGCCGCCGTCCGGGACCTCGATCCCGGTGACGATGCGGGCGTGGTGGCCGTCGGCGGCGACGTGAAGGGAGACCGTCCGGGGCGGCAATCCGGCGACGAGGAAGGTGCCGTCGGCTCCGGCGATCGCGGTCGCCCCCGGGTCGAGGAGGGAAGGGGAGCTGCCGCCGTCCCCCTCGAGCGCGATGCGCGCGCCGGGAAGCGGCTGGCCAGTCGTCCGATCGGTCACCCGCCCCGCGACCCGGCCACCCTGGCCGAGCCGCAGCTCGATCTCGGCGACGCCGGGGTACTCGGGGACCGTGGTCTCGACCTCCGCCGAGGGCAGGTGTCCCGCCGCCTGCGCGGTGACGAACGCCGGGCCCGGTGGGAGGTCCTTGATCTCGAAGCGACCGGAGGCGTCCACCACGGTGGCGGTGCCCACCAGGAGCTTCCACCTCCTTCCGCCGCGGCGAACCTCCACGCGGAAAGGGGCGAGGGGCAGGGACGTTCCTGCGTCGCGAACCGTTCCAGCCAGGGTTCCGCCGCGGGTGAGCTCGATGGACGTCTCCTCCCCACCCCGCGCCACCACCGCCCTGGCCTGGGTGAATCCCTCCCGGGAGGCCGAGAGCAGATGGCGGCCCGGGCCGACTTCCCGGAGGGTGAACCGGCCCTCGGCGTCGGAGGTGCCCTGCGCCGCAACCGGCTCCTCGGCGGACCCGGGACCTCCCCGGAGGAGCCGGGCCGCGACCAGGGCGCCCTCGACGGGAGCGCCGCCCGAGACGACCTTCCCCTCGATCGAGGTAGGCGCGCGCCGGGTCCCGGCGGCCCCGAGCTTCACCACCACGCGGCCGGAGGAGCGCGCCGCGAAGTCGAGCGTGGTCCGCCCGGGCGCGTACCCGGGGTGGCGGGCCTCGAGCGTGGCGTCGTCGGGTGCTGGAAGGGTGAAGGCCCCGCCCGGGCCGCTCATCGCGCTCTCCGAGGAGGGCAGGAGGGCGCGGTCCCCGGTGCTGCTGCCGACCACGCGGACCTCGGCGCCCTCCACGGGCGCGCCCGCCGGGTCCTCGACGCGCCCGTCGTACGGGCGGACCGGGAGGAGCCAGAGCGCGAGCCCGCGCACCCGCTCCCCGGGCCGGGCGTCGAATACCACCGGGCTGTGCCCCCACTCCGGGGCGAAGGGGGCGTGCCCCGGCGCGGAGGCGGCGGCGAGCTGCCAGCGCCCGGCCTCCGGAGGCTCGAACCGGAAGCTCCCGTCGGCGGAGCAACGGACCGAGGCAGCCGCCCCCCCGCGGGAGAAGGTGACCTCGGCGCCGGGGATGCCCGTGCCGGTTCCCCGGGAGAGGACCACCCCCTCGAAGGCGCCCCGCGGCGCCGGGAGCTCCGCAGGAGCGGCGATGGACGGGGCCGGGACCGGGCCCGGGGGGGCGGTCGCCGCGCCCGGGGCGGCATCCGGGGCAGGCGGGGCGAGGCTGGGCAGGCCGCCGCGCGGCCAGAGCCAGAAGGCGACGAGGGTCGCGAGGGCGACGCCCACGAGGGCTGCGAGGGCTTGACGGCGGCGCATGTCCTGGAAGGGAAGCTAACCCGGCGGCCAGGGGCGCGCCCCGGGCGTTGACCGGATGGCGGGGGCGTGTTAATCCGTCCATCCGGATATACGAATGGACTCTGCGACCACACGCCCCCGGGGGCTCTTCGGATGGATGGAGGGGCTCGCCGACCCGACCCGGCTCCGGCTCCTCCACCTCCTGGAGCGGCACGAGCTGGGCGTGGCCGAGCTCTGCGAGGTGCTCCAGCAGCCCCAGTCCACCGTGAGCCGGCACCTCAAGGTCCTCTCCACGCAGGGCTGGATCGAGGTCCGGCGCCACGGTCAGAACCGGTTCTACCGGATGTCGGAGGGCATCGATCCGGCCGCGCGCCGCCTCTGGAAGGTGGCCCGCGGCGAGAGCGAGCGCTGGGCCACCCTGCAGCACGACCAGCTGCGGCTCGAGCGGCGGCTCCGGGAGCGGCGGGACGGCGGGGACGACTTCTTCGCCGGCGCGGCCGGGGACTGGGACCGGCTGCGCGCCGAGTGGTACGGGACCGGCTTCGGTGTCTCGGCCATGCTCGCGCTGCTCCCCCCCGGCTGGACCGTCGCCGACCTGGGCTGTGGCACCGGTGCGCTCACCGCGGCCATCGCGCCCGACGTGTCGCGGGTGATCGGGGTGGATCGATCGGCCGACATGCTCCGCTCCGCGCGCCGGCGCACCGCCGGCCTCGCCAACGTCGACCTGCGGCGTGGGACGCTCGAGGACCTGCCCCTCGAGGACGCCTCCTGCGACGCCGCCCTGCTCGTCCTCTCGCTGGGCTGGGTGGCCGACCCGGCGCACGCGCTCGTCGAGGCTGCCCGGGTGGTCCGCCCGGGCGGCCGCCTTGCGCTCGTCGACGCCGTCCTTCACGACGACGAGGACTTCCGCCGCCGCGCCGGCCAGGTCTGGCCCGGCTTCGAGCCCGCCCGGGTGGTGGAGTTGCTCCGCGCCGCCGGCTTCGCCGACGGAACCTGCCGGCCGCTGCCTCCCGAACCCGCCGCGAAGGGGCCCGCCCTGCTCCTCGCCCGTGCGCGACGCCCCTGATCCCGTTACCCACCACCGCAACCCGAGAAGGAAGGAACACGAAAGATGGCCAAGCCCGCCCGCAAGCTCCGCATCGCCCCCTCGTTCGAGTACCTGGTGAAGGACCTGTCGCTCGCCGACTGGGGGCGCAAGGAGATCGAGCTCGCCGAGAAGGAGATGCCCGGCCTCCTGTCGATCCGGCGCGAGTACGCGAGGAAGCAGCCGCTCCGGGGGCAGCGCATCACCGGCTCGCTCCACATGACCATCCAGACCGCGGTGCTCATCGAGACCCTGGTGGATCTCGGCGCCGACGTCCGCTGGGCGTCCTGCAACATCTTCTCGACCCAGGACCACGCCGCCGCCGCGGTGGTGGCCGGGCGGGGCGGAACGGCCGCGTCGCCGAAGGGGGTTCCGGTCTTCGCCTGGAAGGGCGAGACGCTCGAGGAGTACTGGGATTGCACCGAGCGTGCGCTCGACTTCGGGGGAGGCAAGGGACCCACCCAGATCGTGGACGACGGCGGCGACGCCACGCTGCTCATCCACAAGGGGGTCGAGTTCGAGGCGGCAGGAAAGGTCCCCGCGCCGGCCACGGCCGACTCGGAGGAGTTCGCCGTCGTCCTCGGGCTGCTCGGACGCGAGCTGAAGAAGGACCGCAGCCGCTGGACGCGGGTCGCGAAGGACATGCGCGGGGTCACCGAGGAGACCACCACCGGCGTGCACCGGCTCTACGAGATGGAGCGGGCCGGGAAGCTCCTCTTCTCCGCCATCAACGTGAACGACAGCGTCACCAAGTCGAAGTTCGACAACCTCTACGGCTGCCGCCACTCGCTCATCGACGGCCTCAACCGCGCCACCGACGTCATGCTGGCCGGGAAGATGGCGGTGGTCTGTGGATACGGGGACGTGGGCAAGGGCTGCGCCCAGGCGCTCAAGGGCCAGGGCGCACGCGTGGTGGTCACCGAGATCGACCCCATCTGCGCGCTCCAGGCCGCCATGGAAGGCTACCAGGTGCTGCGCCTCGAGGACGTGCTCCCCCGCGCCGACCTCTTCGTCACCACCACCGGCAACGTCGACGTCATCACCGTCGACCACATGAGGAGGATGAAGGACGGGGCCATCGTCGGGAACATCGGCCACTTCGACAACGAGATCGACATGGCCGGCCTGAAGAAGTTCCCGGGCGTGGTCCGCACCAACATCAAGCCGCAGTTCGACAAGTGGACCTTCCCCGACGGCCACGCGGTCCTGATCCTGGCCGAGGGGCGGCTCCTCAACCTGGGCTGCGCCACCGGCCACCCCAGCTTCGTCATGTCCAACAGCTTCACCAACCAGACCATCGCCCAGATCGAGCTGGCCGAGCGCGGCGACCGGTACGAGAAGAAGGTCTACACCCTGCCCAAGCACCTCGACGAGAAGGTGGCCCGCCTCCACCTCGAGCAGATCGGCGTGAAGCTGACGAAGCTCACCCCCAAGCAGGCGACCTACATTGGGGTCTCGCCCAAGGGTCCCTTCAAGCCCGATACTTACCGGTACTAGCGGGCCGCACCCGCCGGGAGGAGAACGCCATGGCCGAAGAGAAGATCCCCGGACCGCCGCCCTCGGAGCTCGCTCCGGGAGCCTTCGAGCTGCTCGCAGCAGGCAGGGCGGGCGTGCTCTCCACGCTGTCGTCGCGCAAGCCGGGCTGGCCGCTGGGGTCGCTCGTCTCCTTCGCCCTCGACGGGGTCGGGCGCCCCGTCTTCCTCTTCACCGAGCTCGCCCAGCACACCCGGAACCTCCGGGCCGACCCGCGCGCCTCCCTCTTCGTCCAGGAGGCCGAGGCGCGGAATCCGCAGGCGTCCGGGCGGCTGGCCCTGCTGGGGACGCTCACCCTCGTCCCCGGGGGGGAGATGTCGGAGGCCCGCGACCGGTACGTGGCGGTGCACCCGGAGGGGAAGTCCTTCGCCGAGCTCGGCGATTTCCTCTTCTGGCACATGAACGTCGAGGACGTGCACGTGGTGGGCGGCTTCGCGAAGGCCGGGTGGATGTCCTGGCAGGAGTTCCGCGAGAACGCCGCGGGGAAGTGACGCGGGCCGCGCTCCGGGTTAAGAAGTCGCGCCATGACCCACGAGACCGAGCGCGCCCTCGAGCACTACAAGTCCCACGCGGCCTCCTACCTGGAGGACCTCAAGTCGCTGGTCCGCATTCCCAGCGTCTCCTTCGTCGGCTTCCCGGCCGAGCCGGTCCGGAAGAGCGCGGAGGCCACGGCCGAGCTCCTGCGGCGGCGGGGCTTCACGAAGGTCGAGATCCTCGAGGTCGAGGGCGCCCATCCCTACGTCTTCGGCGAGCACGTGGCCGACCCGAAGGCCCCCACGATCCTCCTCTACGCCCACCACGACGTCCAGCCGGCCGGCGACGAGGAGCTCTGGACCACGCCCCCCTTCGAGCCCAGCGAGCGCAACGGGCGTCTCTTCGGGCGCGGCGCGGCCGACGACAAGGGAGGCATCCTGGTCCACGCCGCGGCAGCCGACTCCTGGATCCGCGGGGCCGGTGGGCTCCCGCTGAACCTCAAGATCGTGATCGAGGGGGAGGAGGAGGTCGGAAGCGATCACCTTCCCCAGTTCATCGCGAAGTACCGGGACCGGCTCGACGCGGACGCCGTGGTGCTCACCGACACCTCCAACGTGGACGCCGGGGTCCCCTGCGTCACCATCGCCCTGCGCGGCCTGGTGGTGGCGGAGGTCGAGGTCCGGGCGCTCGACCAGAGCCTCCACTCCGGGATGTGGGGCGGCCCCATCCCCGATCCGGTGCTGGCGCTGGCCAGGATGCTGGCGTCGCTCGTCGACGCCGACGGACGCATCGCCATCCCCGGCATCTACGACAAGGTCCGGCCGCTCACCGCCGCGGAGAAGCGGGCCATCGAGCTGCTCCCGGTCACCCCCGAGGAGTTCCGGCGCCAGGCCGGCATGCGACCCGGGGTGAAGCTCCTGGGCGATGCCCACCCGCTCGAGACCAACTGGTGGCAGCCCGCCATCGGCGTCAACGCCATCCAGGCCTCCAGCCGGAAGGACGCCCGCAACATCGTGAACGACGTGGCCTGGGCCCGCGTGGGGATCCGCCTCGTCCCCGACATGGACCCGGCCGACGTCTCGCGGCGGCTCGAGGAGGCGCTCCGGAGGAACGCTCCCTGGGGCGTCGAGGTGAAGATCCACCTCCAGAGCCACGGCCCGGCCTGGAAGACCGACGTCTCCCACCCGGCCTTCGCTGCGGCCTTCCGGGCGCTCCAGAAGGGCTACGGGCGCGAGCCGCTGGCCATCGGCTGCGGGGGGAGCATCGGCTTCGTGGAGCCGTTCGTCACCGCCCTGGGCGGGGTCCCGGCGCTGCTCATCGGGGTCGAGGATCCGAAGTCGAACGCCCACTCGGAGAACGAGAGCCTCAACCTGGCCGACTTCCAGGCCGCCGTTCGCAGCGCCATCGCCCTCTACGGCGAGCTGGCCCAGGCGTTGCGGAAGTGACGCGATTCCAGCGGACCGGCCCGGGCGCGCCGCGGTAACATGCCTCCTTCCCCGGACCGCCCGGGAGCCAGGAGATCGATGTCCGCGAGCAAGTTTCCCGACAGGAAGGGCGAGGAGGCCCGGGCGCTGGAGCGCGCCCGCGACCTCCCCAGCATCCGCACCGCGTCCGACGTCGACGCGCTGCGCCGCGCCTTCGCCGACCACCTCCAGTTCTCCATCGGGAAGGACGAGCACTCGGCCACCGCGCTCGACCGCTACCAGGCGGTCGCCGACGCGGTTCGCGACCGGATGATGCGCCACTGGCTGCAGACCCAGCAGACCTACTACCGGAGCGACGCCAAGCGGGTCTACTACCTCTCCCTCGAGTTCCTGATGGGCAAGGCGCTCGAGAACAACCTGCTCAACCTCGGCCTGCTCGACAACATGAAGTCGGCGCTCGCGAGCCTGGGGCTCGATCTCACCGACCTGTTCGCGCAGGAGCCCGACGCCGGGCTGGGCAACGGCGGCCTGGGGCGGCTGGCCGCCTGCTTCCTCGACTCCATGGCCACGCTGGCGCTGCCGGCCTACGGCTACGGCATCCGCTACGAGTACGGCATCTTCGACCAGGAGATCCGCGACGGATGGCAGGTGGAGCGCCCCGAGGAGTGGCTTCGCTTCGGAAACCCGTGGGAGATCGCCCGCCCGGAGAACCAGGTCCCGGTGTCCTTCTTCGGCCGGACCGAGCGCTACCCCGGCCCCGACGGCCGCGAGCGGGTGCGCTGGGTCGACGCCAAGCGGGTGCTGGGCATGGCCTACGACACGCCCATCGCCGGCTTCCGCAACCGCACCGTGAACACGCTCCGGCTCTGGCGGGCCCGCTCCCCGGCGGAGTTCGACCTGGCCGACTTCAACGCCGGCGACTACCTGGCCGCGGTGGAGGACAAGAACGTCTCGGAGAACATCTCCAAGGTCCTCTACCCGAACGACCTCACCGTGATGGGCAAGGAGCTCCGGCTCCAGCAGCAGTACTTCTTCGTGGCCTGCTCGCTCCACGACATCGTCACCCGCCACCTGAAGGTCCACCCCTCCTTCGACGACTTCGCCGACAAGGTGGCCCTCCAGCTCAACGACACGCACCCGGCCATCGCCATCGCCGAGCTGATGCGCATCCTGCTCGACGACCAAGGGCTGGAATGGGCCAGGGCCTGGAGCATCTGCCAGACGGTGTTCGGGTACACCAACCACACCCTGCTCCCCGAGGCGCTGGAGAAGTGGACGGTCGACCTGCTCGGCCGGGTGCTCCCGCGCCACCTCGAGATCATCTACGAGGTGAACGGCCGGTTCCTGGCGCAGGTCCAGGGCGACGCGCGCTTCGACGCGGCGGCGGTGGAGCGCATGTCCCTCATCGAGGAGGGCGTTCCCAAGCAGGTGCGCATGGCCAACCTGGCCGTGGTCGGGTCGCACTCGGTCAACGGGGTGGCCGCCCTGCACACCGAGCTCCTCCAGAACGAGCTCTTCCGCGACTTCTACCGGCTCTGGCCCACGAAGTTCAACAACAAGACGAACGGCGTCACCCCGCGCCGCTGGATCCTCCAGGCCAACCCGGAGCTGGCCTCGGTGCTGAACGAGGTGGTCGGGCCGGGCTGGATCACCGACGCCGAGGAGCTCCGCCGGCTCGAGCTGGTGGTGGACGACGCGCCCTTCCGGCGCAGGTTCCGGGAGATCAAGCGGGACAACAAGGATCGGCTGGCGGAGATCATCCTCCGCGAGAACGGCATCGAGGTGGACCCGTCGTCCATGTTCGACGTGCAGGTGAAGCGGATCCACGAGTACAAGCGCCAGCTCCTCGACGTCTTCTACGTCATCCACCAGTACCTGCGCATGAAGGCCGACCGCGACTACCGTCCGGTCCCCCGCACCTGGATCTTCGCCGGCAAGGCGGCCCCCGGGTACGTGATGGCCAAGTGGATCATCAAGCTCATCAACTCGGTGGCGGCGGTGGTGAACGCCGACCCGGCCGTGAACGGGCAGATGAAGGTGGTGTTCCTGCGCAACTACCGGGTGTCCCTGGCCGAGCGCATCTTCCCGGCCGCCGACCTCTCCGAGCAGATCTCCACCGCCGGCAAGGAGGCCTCCGGCACCGGCAACATGAAGTTCGCCCTGAACGGCGCGCTCACCATCGGCACGCTCGACGGCGCCAACGTGGAGATCCGGGAGGCGGTCGGCGCGGAGAACTTCTTCCTCTTCGGCCTGACCGTGCCCGAGGTCCGGGAGTTGAAGCGCGCCGGCTACAACCCCTGGGACTGGTACCGCGGCAACCCGGATCTGAAGGCGGTGGTGGACGCCATCTCCGGAGGGACCTTCTCGCCCGAGGAGCCTCGCCTCTTCCAGCCGGTGGTCGACTCCCTCCTGCACGGCGGAGACACCTACCTCCTCCTCGCAGACTTCGCCGCCTACGTCGCCGCGCAGGAACGGGTCTCCCAGACCTGGGTCGACTACGAGCGCTGGACCCGGATGGCCATCCTGAACGTCGCCCGGAGCGGACGCTTCTCCTCCGACCGGACCATCCGCCAATACGCCGAGGAGATCTGGGACGTGGGGCCCATCCCCATCGAGTAGGGCGACGCCGGACCTGGGGCTACCGCCGGCGCGGCTTCCAGCCGAAGCGCGCCAGCGAAACGCGCCCGCGCTCGTCGACGACCACTCCCTCGTCCTCGAGGAGCGCGCGCTGCACCGCCGAGCCCATCGGGTCGAGGATGGAGATGGCGGCCATGTCCCGCGGCCGGCTCCCCAGGACCCGCTGCCAGGGGACCTGGTGTCGGGTGCCCCGCAGCGCCGAGAGGGCGTAGCCCACCTGACGGGCCGCGCGCGGCATTCCCGCCAGCATGGCCACCTGGCCGTAGGTGGCGACCCGCCCCCGCGGGATCCGCGACACGACGCGGTAATAGGCCCGCCACCCGTCGGGGGGGGCGGTTCCGGGGCGCATCCCGGGAGGGGCCGTCCGGTTTCGCTTGCCAACCACCCCCTCGTCATTACGCTGAGCGGATGAACCTCGCACGACTCCCGCTCGCCGCCCTCGCCGCCGTGGCCCTCGCCGGTTGCGGCATCCAGTCCATCCCGCAGGCAAACAACGCCGTGGCCGGGGCATGGGCCGAGGTCGAGAACCAGTACCAGCGCCGCGCCGACCTGGTCCCGAACCTGGTCGAGACCGTGAAGGGCTACGCATCCCACGAGAAGGAGACGCTCGAGGGCGTGATGGCCGCGCGTGCCCAGGCCACCCAGGTGAAGATCTCGGCCGACCAGCTGACGCCCGAGAACATGAAGAAGTTCGAGCAGGCGCAGAGCGGCCTCTCCATGGCGCTGGGCAGGCTGCTGGCGGTGTCCGAGGCCTACCCCAACCTCAAGGCCAACGAGAACTTCCGCGACCTCCAGGTGCAGCTCGAGGGCACCGAGAACCGGATCTCCGTGGCGCGACGCCGCTACATCCAGACGGTGCAGGACTTCAACAACCTCATCACCGTGCCGCCCACCAGCTTCACGAACAGCATGTTCTACCACCACGCGGCGAAGCCCCAGTTCACCGCCACCACACCCGGCGCCGCCGAGGCCCCGAAGGTGAAGTTCTAGGGAGCGCACCGTGAACCGCGGCCCCGCGGCCGCCCTGGCCCTGTTCCTCCTCGCGGCGCCGGTGTGCACCGCGGCCGAGGTGCCCGTCCCGCGCCTGACCGGGCCGGTGGTGGACCCGGCCGGCGCGCTCGACGCCGGATGGGAGAAGCGGCTCGGGGACCTCTCCCGCGCGGCGCGCGCCCAGAACGGCGGCACCGGTCCCCAGCTGCAGTACCTCCTCGTCTCCACGCTCGACGGCGAGGCCATCGAGGACTTCTCGATGCGGGTCGCCGAGGCCTGGAAGCTCGGCACCAGGGGCAAGGACGACGGCGTCCTCGTCGTCGTGGCGGTGAAGGATCGAAAGGTCCGCATCGAGGTGGGAGGGGGGCTCGAGGGCGGGCTCACCGACGCCCAGTCCGGCCGGATCATCCGCTCCGCCATCGTCCCGGCCTTCCGGGAGGGGCGCTACGGCGACGGGCTCTACGCGGCCGGCCAGCAGGTCCTGGGAGCGCTGGGAGCGCTTCCGCAGGGGATGTCGCAGGCGCCGAGACGGCAGGTGGCGGACAGGACGAGCAACATCCCGGTGCTCGGCGTTCTCCTCGGATTCCTCTTCGGCATGGGCTCGCCGTTCCTCGTCATCCTCATCATCGCCTTCATCGTCATCCGTGCCATCGCGGGCTCTGGCGGGCGCGGCCCGCGGGGGCCCCGGAGCCCCTGGGGCGGCAGCGGCCTCGGCGGGGGCGGAGGATTCAGCGGCGGTGGCGGTGGCGGGTGGAGCGGCGGCGGCGGCGGTTTCAGCGGCGGCGGTGCCTCGGGAAGCTGGTAGGAGCGACCATGGCCCTCGATCGCCATTTCCCGAAGGAGACCCAGGGGCGGATCGCCGCGGCGGTTCGCCGGGCCGAGTCGGCCAGCACCGGGCAGATCGTGCCCGTGGTGGTGGAGCGTTCCGAGCCCTACGAGGAGGCCCGCTGGATCGCCGCGGTGATCGGCGCGGCGCTGGCCACCGCCCTGGTGGAGCTGCTGGTGAAAGGCCCCAGCGTCACCGAGGTGCTGGTCCTCCAGTGGCTCCTCGGCGTGGTGGGCTGGTTCATCGGTCGGCTCGCCCCGGTCGAGCGGTTGCTGGCCGGCCGGCGCCACCAGGAGGACGCGGTGACCGGCCGGGCAGAGCAGGCCTTCTTCGAGCACGGCCTTCACCAGACCCGGGAAGGAACCGGCGTGCTGGTCTTCGCCTCGTTGCGGGAGCACCGGGCGGTCATCATCGGGGACCGGGGCATCCACTCCCGCATGGGGGACGGGGAGTGGCAGCGGGCGGTGGACGCGCTGGTGGACGGCATGAGGCGTGGCTCGCCGGACCAGGGCTTCGAGGCAGCCATCGACCTGGTCGGGGCCAGGCTGGCGGAGCACTTCCCGCGAGCCGAGGGCACACCGGTGCCGAACGAGCTTCCCGACGCCCTGAAGCGGGATCGCTGAGCTCGCCCCTGGGGAACGGTTGACAAGGCCGTCGGCTCGACCGGATAAACGACCATGCCTCCAAGGAAAGCCAAGGCCTCCCGGCGCCCCCGGGCGCGCCCTCGCGGTGCGCGGGTTCCCGGCCACGAGCGGGCCCATCCGGCCGCCGGCAACGACCTCACACCGGTGCTGGGGGCGAACCTTCGCCGACTGCGCAGCCGCCGCAACCTCTCGCTGGAGAAGCTGGCCAGGCTCTCGGGCGTCTCCCGGGCCATGCTGGGCCAGATCGAGCTGGGGCAGAGTGCACCCACCGTGAACGTGCTGTGGAAGATCGGCACCGCGCTGGAAGTGCCCTTCAGCGCCCTCATCACCAGCCGCCCCACCGCATCGTTCCACGTGATGCGGGCCGACCAGGCCAAGCGCCTCGCCTCCTCCGACGGGACCTTCGTGTCGCGGGCGCTCTTCCCCTTCGACGAGCCGCGCCGGGTGGAGTTCTACGAGCTCCGGCTGGCGCCGGGCGGCGTCGAGCGGGCCGATGCCCACCCGCCCGGGACGGTCGAGAACCTGGTGGTGAGCCGCGGCAAGATGGAGATCGAGACCGGGGGCGGCAACCACGCGCTCGGTCCCGGTGACGCGGTGGTCTTCGAGGCCGACGCGCCCCACGCCTACCGCAACGCCGGCGACGTCGAGGCCATCATGTACCTGGTCATGACCTACGCCGACGCGGTGGGATAGCCCATGGGCCGCCCGACGCGTGAGCTGCTCGTGGAGCGGGGAGTGGTATCGCCCGAGGCCGTGGTTCGCGCCGAGGCCACCGCCGAGCGCGCCGGGACCCGGCTCTGCAGCGAGCTGCTCGCGGCCGGGGAGGCCAGCGAGGGGGCGCTGGTCGCGATCCTGGCCGAGCGGCACGGGTGGCCCGGCGTCGACCTCTCCCGATCCGAGATCCTGGCCGACGCGCTGCGCCTCGTGCCGCCGCGGGTGGCGCTGGCCGACAACATCCTCCCGCTCTCCACCGAGGGCGGGCGCCTCCACCTGGCCGTGGCCGATCCCGACAGCGCCAACCGGGTGCTCGCCGAGGTCCGGTTCGTCACCGGCATGGACATCTGCCCGTACGTCGCCGTGGCGGCGGCGCTTCGCCAGGCCATCGTGGACGCCTATGGCGGGCTGGAGCGGGACGAGCCCGCCTGGCGCGGCGCCGCGGCGGTCCCCGGATCCGGGGTGGCGTACCTGGCGCCCGTGGAGATCTCCCTCCCCGAGGGCGACGAGGTCCTCGTGGTCGTCGACGAATCCGCCCACGTCGGCGGGCCGGAGGCGGTGGCCCGACCGGTGCCCGGCGGGGTCTCCCCGGAACCGGACGACCTCTCCGGCGAGGCGCGCCGGGTCCTGGTGGTCGACGACGAGCCGGAGATCCGCACCCTGCTCGAGCGCGCGCTCACCGCCCGGGGATTCCAGGTGGAGACCGCCCCCGACGGCGAGGAGGCCCTGGCGCGGGTCGCCGCCCACCGTCCCGCGCTCGTGCTGCTCGACGCAATGCTGCCGCGCATCCATGGCTTCGAGGTGGCTCGCCGGCTCCGCGCCGACCCGCGCACCCGGGACGTACCCGTGGTGATGATGACCGCGGTCTACCGCGGCTGGAGGTTCGCCCAGGACGCGCGCGACGCCTACGGGGCCGAGGACTACATCGAGAAGCCCTTCCGGCTCGACGACGTGGTGAAGCGCATCGACGCGGTGCTCGAGGCCACGGCGAACCGGGGTCCGGTGAGCCCGTCCGGGGGCGACGTCATGCTCCGACGAGGCAAGGAGCTCCTCCTTGCCGGCCGCCTGGAGGCCGCCGCCTCGGCGTTCCAGGAGGCCATCGCGGCCGACCCGTTCTCGGCCGAGGCCCACCACCAGCTGGCGAAGACCCTGCGGGCCCAGGGAGAGCACTTCCGGGCCATGACCTCGTTCGAGCGGGCCGTCGAGTTGCGGGGCGACTTCTTCCCGGCGCTCCGGAGCCTGGCCGCTCTGTACGCGGAGAAGGGTTTCCGGCGCAAGGCCGTCGAGACCCTGGAGCGGGCGCTCACCGCCGCGCCCGACCCGGTGGCCCGCGAGGCGGTCCGCTCGGACCTGATCGACCTGCTCGAGGCGTAGCCGGAAACGAGGACGGCGCCCCCGGGCCGGGGGCGCCGCGTGACCTTTCGAGCCGGGACGGTGACCCGGCTAGGTCTTCGAGTAGGCCGGGACCGTGGCCACTCCAGGGGACGGTCGCCCCGAGCCGGGAGCGAAGCTCGTGTCGTTGTGGGCGGCCTGGAAGTCGGGGTAGGCGGTCGCACCGTGCTCGGCGAGGTCGAGCCCCTCCAGCTCCTCCTCCGGCGAGACCCGCATCCCGATCACCAGGTCGATGACCTTGAAGAGGATCATCCCGGTGCCGAAGGCCCACACGAAGGCCGCACCGATCCCGAGCAGCTGCACGCCGACCTGCCCCCAGGAGAATCCCGCTGCGTTGAAGAGGCCGGCAGCGAGCGTTCCCCAGGCGCCGTTCACGCCGTGGACCGAGACGGCGCCCACCGGGTCGTCGACCTTGATCTTGTCGAAGAAGAGGACCGAGAGGACCACCAGGACGCCGCCGATGAGGCCGATGACCACCGCCGATGCGGCGGAGACGTTGGCGCAGCCCGCGGTGATGGCGACCAGGCCGGCCAGCGCGCCGTTCAGGGTCATGCCGATGTCGGGCTTCTTGTACTTGAGCCAGGTGAAGAGCATGGCGCTGGTCGCCCCGGCGGCGCCGGCCAGCGTGGTGAGCACGGCGATGGAGGCGATGTTGGAGGTCCCGGTGGTGGTGGAGCCCGGGTTGAAGCCGTACCAGCCGAACCACAGGAGGAACACGCCCAGCGAGGCGAGCGTCATGGAGTGGCCCGGGATGGGTCGCATGCGGCCGTCGGCCAGGTACTTGCCGATGCGCGGGCCGACCACGATGGCCCCCGCGAGCGCGAGCCAGCCACCGACGGAGTGGACGACCGTCGAGCCGGCGAAGTCGATGAAGCCCTTCATCTCGAGCCAGCCCTTGGCCCCGTCGCCGTGGAAGAGACCGCCCCAGGCCCACTTCCCGAAGACGGGGTAGATGACGAGCGAGACCACCACCGAGTAGACGATGTAGGCGGAGAACTTGGTCCGCTCGGCGACCGCGCCCGAGATGATGGTGGCCGCGGTGGCCGCGAACACCACCTGGAACATCCAGAAGGCGAAGGTCCACGGCTCGGTTCCCGCGCCGCCCACGAAGAAGTCCCCGGTGCCGATCCAGCCGCCCGAGGAGACCCCGAACATCAGGCCGAAGCCGACCGCCCAGTAGGCGAGCGAGCCGACCGCGAAGTCCATCAGGTTCTTCATCATGATGTTGCAGGCGTTCTTCGCGCGGGTCAGGCCGGTCTCGACCATGGCGAAGCCGGCCTGCATCAGGAAGACGAGGAAGGCAGCGACCATGGTCCAGACGAAGTCGAGGTTCTTCTGGACGGTCTGGACGGTGGGAGCGGCGTCTTCGGCGAGGACGACGGCGGGCAGGGCCATGGCCAAGGCCAGGACCGCGGTGGTGGCGAGGGTGCTCTTCCAGCGTCGCATGTTGCGGACTCCTCCAGGGTTCGGGTGCGCGTCACTGGCCTCCCTTTCCACGAGGCGTGCCAACCGGCGGGATCTTCGCGACGAGGTCGAGACGCAACGGCTTCCCCGGGGTCTGCTCGATCCCGGGGCAGCACGATGCCTCGCGTCGGCGCACGCACCGCTCCTGCGGGACCCGCCGGTGCTCCGGAACCGGTCAGGTTGGAGGCGCCGTCTGCACGCCTCCCGGGCAGGAGCTGCTCGTTGTGATCGTCATCTGCTCGATCCAACTGGGCATTCTCGTGGGCCGAACGTCCCGGCACGACCGGTGCAAATGTCCCAGGCGTCGTGCGGTCGGGCGCGTGCTCGGTGCGCAGGCGACTCGTTCAACTCGAATCCAAGGGAGATCACGATGGCAGCCGAACCCACGATCAGCGAGCTCGCCAAGAACCTCGCCGACACGCAAGTCGCACTCAACGTCGTCTGGACGATGGTCGCAGGCTTCCTCGTCATGTTCATGCAGGCCGGCTTCGCCATGGTGGAGACCGGGCTCACCCGCGCCAAGAACGCCGCCCACACCATGGGGATGAACTTCCTCGTCTACGCCATCGGCATCATCGGCTTCTACTTCATCGGATTCGGCCTGCAGATGGGCGGAGTCGGCTCGGCATTCGGCGAGACGACGCTCACCAGGGAGTTCACCGTCAGCCTCTTCGGGAAGGACTTCGGACTCTTCGGGATGAGCGGGTTCGGACTCCCGCTCTCGATGTTCACCCCGGCGGTGGCCGCGACCTTCCTGTTCCAGATGGTCTTCATGGACACGACCTGCACCATCCCCACCGGTGCGGCCGCCGAGCGATGGAAGATCTCGAGCTTCGTCCTCTTCAGCTTCGTGATCTCCACGATCATCTACCCGATCTACGCCAACTGGACGTGGGGGGGCGGCTGGCTCTCCACGATGGGCACCAACTTCGGCCTCGGCCACGGCCACGTCGACTTCGCCGGAAGCTCGGTGGTCCACATGACGGGCGGGGTGATGGCGCTCGTGCTCGCCAAGATGATCGGGCCGCGGATCGGCAAGTACGGCCCGGACGGGCGGGTGAATCCCATCGCCCCGCAGAGCATCCCGCAGGTCATGATCGGCACGTTCATCCTCGCCTTCGGCTGGTTCGGCTTCAACGCGGGATCGACCCTCTCCGGGATGGACGGCCGCCTCGCAGTGGTCGCCACCAACACCATGCTGGCGAGCGCCACGGGCGCCTTCTCCGCATTCCTCTACGTGAAGGCGAAGTACGGCAAGGCCGACCCCTCCTGGCTCGCCAACGGCATGCTCGCCGGCCTCGTCGCCATCACCGCGCCTTGCGCCTTCGTCTCCTCCTGGGCGGCCATGCTCATCGGCGCCATCGCCGGCGTGCTGGTCATCCTCGCCGCGACCTTCATCGACGCCAAGCTCAAGATCGACGACCCGGTCGGCGCCATCGCCGTCCACGGCGTGAACGGTGCCTTCGGCGTGCTCGCCACCGGCATCTTCGCGAACGGCGTCTACGGCCAGGGCCTGAACGGCGTCGCCCACGGCGTCACCGGCCTCCTCTATGGCGACAAGGGTCAGTTCGTGGCGTCGCTCATCGGCGTGGTGGCCAACATCCTCTGGGTCGCGCCGGTGGCTGCGCTCGCCTTCCTCGTCATCGGCAAGGTCGTGGGCAACCGCGTCGACGCCGAGGACGAGGTGAACGGCCTCGACCTCTCCGAGATGGGCGTGCAGGGCTACTCGGCCGACTCCGGTCCGGGAACGGGCACCGCGGCGCACGCGTACGGTGCGACGGCGACGGCTGCCACGGTCGCCACCGTCGTGGGGCGGTAGCGAGTCCGAGGCGGAAGGAGGGGCGCCGGCGGATCCGAGCCCGCCGGCGCCCTTCGCCGTGATGGCGTCCCATCCGGGGCTCAGGCTCCCGGACGGGAAGGGGGCTCCCCGCCTCCCCCGGTGTAGGATCGCTCCGGGACGCACGTGGACCCCTACGAACCGCTCCTCTCGCTCGGACTGGCCGTCGTGGCCGGGCTGCTCATCGGCCTGGAGCGCGAGCAGTCGGCTCCAACCCACTCGGCGCCCGACTCGTTCCTGGGGGGCGCGCGGACGTACCCGCTCGTGGCGCTCACCGGGGCGCTCGCGGCCCTGCTCGGGCGCCACTTCGGGGCGTCGGTGGTCGTGGTCGCCTTCGCCGCCGTGGTGGTCTTCCTGGTGGTCGCCTACGTGGACGTGGTCCGTCGCGCGGCGGACAGGGGCCTGACCTCCGAGGCCGCCTTCCTCATCACCTTCCTGCTCGGCGCCCTCTCGGCGGCCCACGAGATCATCCCGCAGGGAGGCAGGCGGGTGTTCACCGTGCTCGGCGCGGCGGTGGCGGTGACCGCGCTCCTCTCCGCGAAGCCCGTCGTCCAGCCGCTCATGCGGCGCGTCTCCCGCGAGGACGTGGTCAGCGTCGTCAAGTTCCTCATCGTGGCGCTCCTGCTCGTGCCCTGGCTCCCGGACCGGAACTTCGGCCCGCTGGGCGCGCTCAACCTCCGGACCATCGGCTGGATGATGCTGCTCGTGGCCGGGGTGGGATTCGTCGGCTACGCGGCCACACGGCTGCTCGGCCCCGAGCGCGGCCTCACCGTGACCGGCTTCGTGGGAGGGCTCGTCTCCTCCACCGCCGTGACCCTGGCCATGTCCTCCCGGTCCAGGGGCAACCCGGCCATGGAACGGCCCGCCGCGCTGGCCGTGGTCCTGGCCTCCTCGATCGTCTTCGTTCGCGTGCTGGTCGTGGTGGCGTTCGTCGACTTCCGGCTGGCCACCGCGCTCGCCGTCCCCATGCTGGCGATGGCGGTGGCGGGGTTCGGGGCCTGCGCCTTCCTCTACCGCCGCCAGGCCGGGGTGCGTTCCGAGGAGCCGCTCCAGTTCAAGAACCCGGTCAGCCTCTCCTCGGCCTTCGAGTTCGCGCTCCTCTTCGCCGCGGTCATGGCCGGATCCAGGCTGGCGAGCCACTACCTGGGGTCGGCAGGCGTCTACGCCGCCGCGCTCGTGGCCGGAACCGCGGACATGGACGCCATCGCGCTCTCCATGGCGGAGATGGCCGGCGACCAGGTGGCGCTTCCGGTGGCGGCCACGGCGGTGGTGCTGGCCGGGTTCGCCAACACCGTCGTGAAGGGGGCCCTGGCCGCGGCGCTGGGGAGCTGGGGCTACGCGCGCATCGTCGCCTCCTCCTTCGCCGTCATCCTCGTCGCCGGAGGGCTCTCGCTCCTCGCGGTATGGAGGTAGGCTCTCGGAGTGCCCGTTGGCGAGCCCTTCACCACCGCGCTGCTCCTGACCACCGGCGGCATCCTGCTGGCTGCGAGCGTGCTCTTCTCGGGGGCGACGCGCCGCCTGGGAATGCCGGTGGGGCTGGTGTTCGTGGCCATCGGGATGCTGGCCGGCCGCGAGGGGCTCGGGATCTCCTTCGACGACTACGCCTTCGCCTGGCGGCTCGGCACCGTGGCGCTGGCCCTCATCCTCTTCGACGGCGGGCTGAACACGCCGCTCACGTCCTTCCGCGTGGCGCTGGCGCCGGCCGCCGTGCTGGCCACCGCGGGCGTTCTGGCCACGGCGGGGCTCGTGGGCGCCTTCGCCCGCCTGCTCGGCCTTCCCTGGGAGCAGGCCCTCCTTCTCGGGGCCATCGTCTCGTCCACCGACGCGGCGGCCGTCTTCTCGATCCTCCGGACGAGCGGGATCCAGCTGAAGCGCCGGGTCGGGGCCACGCTGGAGCTCGAATCGGGCATGAACGACCCGATGGCGGTGATCCTCACCGAGGCGCTCACCACCCATCTCGTGACCGGGCACGCACTGGGCTGGAACACCGCCGTCGAGGTGGTGCTCAAGCTCGCGGTGGGGCTCCTGGCCGGCCTCGCCATCGGCTGGGGCGGGCGCTGGGTGCTGGGCAGGATCCGCCTGCCGGTGGGCGGCCTCTACCCGGTCCTCACCACCGCCATCGCGCTGCTCGCCTTCGGTGTTCCCGAGCTTCTCCACGGCAGCGGGTTCCTCTCCGTGTACGTCGCGGCGGTGCTCATCGGCAACGGTTCGCTCCCCTTCAAGGGCGGCGTGCTCCACGCCCACGATGCCGGCGCGTGGTTCCTCCAGGTCTGCATGTTCCTCGTGCTGGGGCTGCTGGCGACCCCGTCGAGCCTGCTCCTGAGCGGCCTGAGCGGGGTCGCGCTGGGCTTCTTCGTGCTCCTGGCCCGCCCGCTCGTGGTCGCGCCCATGCTGGCCCTGTTCGGGTTCCGCTGGCCGGAGCGGCTCTACGTGGGCTGGGTGGGGTTGCGGGGAGCCGTGCCGGTCATCCTGGCCATGGTTCCCGTGCTCGCCAAGGCGCCCGGCGCCGAGGCCATCTGGAACGCGGTCTTCTTCATCGTGCTCGTCAACATCCTGGTGATGGGCTTCACGGTCCGTCGCGGAGCGCGGCGCCTCGGCCTGCAGACCTCCCGCCCCCCGCCTCCGCAGGGGCTCATCGAGATCTCCTCGAGCCGTCCCCTCGACGCCGAGATCGAGGTCTTCTACGTCGACCCGGCCTCGGCGGTGGCGGGGTCCACCCTCGCCGACCTTCCGCCCTTCCCGGCGGGGTCGGCGGTGCTCATGGTGCTGCGCGGCGACGACCTGCTCACGGCGCGGGGAGCGACCGTCCTCGAGCCGGGCGATCACGTCTACGTGCTGACCCGCGCGGAGGACTCGGGTTTCGTCCACCTGCTCTTCGGGGAGGCCGAGCAGGCGTGAAGGTCCACGGCATGCTAGGAGAGAACGCATGAAACTCTACTACGTGCCGAAGACGCGGGCCTCGCGCCCGCGCTGGGTCCTCGAGGAGTTGGGCGTCCCCTACGACCTCGTGCGGCTCCAGCCGGGCTCGGGTGGAACGCGCGCCCCGGAGCACATGGCGCGCCATCCGCTCGGACACGTGCCGGTCCTCGAGGATCGCGGGCAGTACGTCTTCGAGTCGGGTGCCATCTGCCTCCACCTCGCCGACCTCTTCCCGGAGAAGCGGCTCCTGCCCCCGCTCGGGACCCTGGACCGCGCCCACGCCTACCAGTGGGTGCTCTTCTCGGTCACCGAGATGGAGCCGCCGCTCATCGTCCTCTCGGCCGAGGCCAAGAAGCCCGACGCGGAGAAGAACGACTCGGTGAGCAGCGAGGCACGCGAGCGCTTCCGCACGACGGCACTCGCCCTGGAGGCGGTGCTCCGCGACCGGAGGTACCTGGTGGGGGACGCCTTCGGCGTGGCCGACGTGATGGTCGGCGCCACGCTGGCCTGGGCCCGCTCCATGCGCCTGGTGGAGGCGCTGCCCTCCCTGGAGGGGTATCTCTCGGGGCTGCGGGAACGCCCGGCCTGGAAGCGCGCCCTGGCCGACTGAGGGGTGCTACCATCTCCGGCCAAGGGGGAGTTCGTCCATGATCTGGTGGATGTGGGTCCTTCTCGGCGTCGTGCTCCTCGTCGTCGAGATCGTCACTCCGGGTGGCCTGTTCGCGCTCTTCTTCGGCGCCTCGGCGATCCTGGTCGGCGGGCTCTCGGCGCTGGGCCTGCAGGCGCGCTGGCTGCAGTGGCTGCTCTTCGCCGGGATCGGCGTGGTCCTGGTCGGCCTCCTGCGGCGGAGGCTCAAGGCCCGCAGGGCAGGCGGCCCCGAGGTGGACGGCCTGGCCGGAGAGCTGGCCATCCCGCAGGAGGACCTGGCCCCCGGCGCCACCGGCCGGGCCGATCTGCGCGGCGCCCCCTGGACCGCGACGAACGACAGCGGCGTTCCGCTCTCCCGGGGGCAGCGCTGCCGCGTGTCGCGCGCCGACAACCTGACCATCTTCATCCGGCCGGAGTCGGGGAACCAGTGAGGGGGATCGCGTGAGCACGCTGGCAGTCGTCATCGTCGTCGCCGTCTTCGTGGTCTTCGTGGTCCTGAAGACCGCCGTGGTCGTGCCGCAGCAGAGCGCCTTCGTGGTGGAGCGGCTGGGGCGCTTCAACGGCGTGCTCGTCGCCGGCTTCCACGTGCTCTTCCCCTTCATCGACGTGGTCCGCTACCGGCACACCCTGAAGGAGCAGGCGGTCGACATCCCGGAGCAGGTCTGCATCACCCGCGACAACGTCCAGGTCCACGTGGACGGCGTCCTCTACCTCCAGGTCATGGACGCCCAGCGCGCCAGCTACGGCATCTCCGACTACCACTTCGCCATCAGCCAGCTGGCCCAGACCACGCTCCGCTCCGAGATCGGGAAGATCGACCTCGACAAGACCTTCGAGGAACGATCCCACGTGAACACGCAGGTGGTCACCGAGCTCGACAAGGCCACCGTCCCCTGGGGCATCAAGGTGCTGCGCTACGAGATCAAGAACATCACCCCGCCACAGGACGTCCTGGCCGCCATGGAGAAGCAGATGCGCGCCGAGCGGGAGAAGCGCGCGGTGATCCTCTCCTCCGAGGGGGAGCGCGACGCGGCCATCAACACCGCCGAGGGGCGCAAGCAGCAGGTCATCAAGGAGTCGGAGGCCTTCCGGCAGCAGCAGATCAACGAGGCCGACGGGCAGTCGCAGGCCATCCTCCAGATCGCCGTGGCCACCGCCGAGGGCATCCGCAAGGTGGGCGAGGCCGTCTCCAACCCCGGGGGCGTGGAGGCGCTCCAGCTCCGCGTGGCGGAGCAATGGGTGCGGGAGTTCGGCAACCTGGCCAAGGCCGGCAACACGCTGGTCGTCCCGGCCAACCTCTCCGACGTCGCCTCCATGGTGGCGCTGGCCATGAAGGTGGCGCGCAAGGAGGACGTGCTCCCCACCTCGCCGGTTCCACGCGCCCCCGGGCGCTGACCGTCAGCGGGCCGCCTTCCAGGCCAGCAGCACCTGCTTCTCCCGTTCCCGGGAGAGGCCGGCGCGAGGCTTGGCGCGCCGTTCCTCGGGCAGCCCGTTCCACCAGGAGAGCGTGTCCCGGGCGGTCTCCGGCAGGGGCCGGAAGCGCAGCCCCGCCGCGACGGCCCGTGCGATCGAAACCTGCGACATCCCGCTCTCCGGCCCGCCCGCCGGGATCCACACCGGCATGTCGCTCCAGGGCTCGACCTTCTCCTTTTCCAGGAAGGCCGCGGGAACCCAGGTGAGCGCCGCCTTCGCGCCCGTGGCGGGCTGGCAGGCCTCGAGCATCCCGCGCATCGAGGTGCGCGACGCCGGACCCACCGCGTTGAAGGTTCCGGTGGCACGGCGGCCGGCCATCTCGACCATCCAGCCCCCCAGGTCGCGGACGTCCACCACCTGGATCGGATCGTCGCCCGTGCCCGGCGCGAGCACCTCGCCTCCCTCGGCGAGGCGCACCGGCCAGTAGGTGAACCGATCGGTCGGATCGCCGGGGCCGACGATGAGGCCGGGGCGGACCACCAGGACCCGCCCCGGCATGGCCGCCTCGGCAGCCCGCTCGCAGGCCGCCTTGAGCGCGCCGTAGTTCGCCCGGACGTCCTCGGTGGCCGGGTCGGAGAGCTGCGCGACCTTCGCGTCCTCGTCCGAGCCGGGAGGGATGGCCTCGTCGTACGCGGAGATGGAGGAGACGAAGACGTAGCGCTCCACCGACGGCGCCAGCAGCTCGGCGGAGAGGCGGACGATGCGAGGGACGTAGCCCGAGGTGTCGATCGCGACGTCCCACTTCCGGCCGAGGAGCGCCTCGAGCTTCCCGTTCCGGTCGCCGTGGAGCTGCTCCACGTCGGTGAACCTCCCGGGATTGGTCTTCCCGCGGTTGAAGAGGGTCACCACGTCGCCGCGGGCCCGCGCCGCCTCCACCAGGGCCGGTCCGAGGAAGCTCGTGCCTCCGAGGATGAGGATCCTGGTGGGCGCGGCGGCCGGGGCCGAGCCGCCCGGTCCGCCCGCCTTCGGGGCGGCGCAGGCGGCCAGCGTGGCCAGGGAGGCTTGCAGGAAGTCACGTCGGGTCATGGGCATCGGGTGCCTCTTCCTAGCGGAACTCCGCCGCCATCCGGCGGCGCATCCGGTCGTCGGGGAAGGTTCCCGCGCCGGCCGCGAGGTTGTCCTTCATGTGCTCGGGGCGGCGCGTGGCGGGGAGGGCGGCCGTAACGGCCGGGTGGGAGACAACGTACCGGAGGAAGAACTGGGCCCAGGAGGCTGCCCCGGCCTCTTCGGCCCAGCCGGGCAGCGGCTTCCCGCGAACCGCGGAGAAGAGCGCTCCCTCCTCGAAGGGGCGCATCACCAGCACGGCCACCCCGGCCCCGGCCGCGGCGGGCAGGAGCCGCCGCTCGGCCTCGCGCGAGGCGATGGAGTAGGGGAGCTGCACGAAATCGAGCTTCTCGGTGGTGATGAGCTTCTCGAGGAGCGGGAAGGACGACGACGCGTAGTGGGTCACCCCCAGGTAGCGAATCTTCCCCTGCTCCTTCCAGGCGCGGAGCACCGGCAGGTGGGTCTCCCAGTCGAGGAGGTTGTGCACCTGCATGAGGTCGATGCGACCGGTCCGCAGCCGGCGCATCGACTCCCGCATCTGCGCCTCCCCGGCAGCCTTTCCGGTGGTCCAGACCTTGGTGGCGAGGAACGGGGGCGGGGAGTGGTTGGTGGCGGCCACGAGGTCCCCGGCCACCGACTCGGCGCGTCCGTACATGGGGGAGGAGTCGACGACGCGCCCGCCTCCCCGGAGGAAGAGGCGCACCACCTCGGCGAGCGGCGCCCGCTCCGCATCCGCCGCTCCCACGTCGAAGGTCTGCCAGGTGCCGAGCCCGATGACGGGCAGGGGCTCGCCGCTCCGCGGGATGGGACGGTTGGCCATGGCGCCGCCACCTCCTCCGGCGGCCCAGGAAGGCCCCGGGACCGACAGCATGCTCCCGGCGGAGATCCGAAGAAAGCGCCGCCGCGTCATCGGCCAGGTCATGCCGCCGCCTCCGGCGGCCCGGGGCCCTCGCGGCGCCGCTCCTCCCGCGCGAGCCAGAGCGCCAGGCCCACGCCGGCGAGCCCCACCGGAACCGCGAAGAGCAGGCTCCCCGCGATCCCCGCCCCGGCGGTGGCGAGCCCGCGCGCGAGCCATGCGGAGCCCGCGTCGCCGGCCCGGTAGACCACCGTGTCGACGAAGGCCTTGGACTTGTAGCGCTCCTCGCGGGTCACCACGGTGTAGAGGACCTCCCGGGCCGGTCGCTCCACGGCATAGCTGGCTGCCCGGCGCAGCGCCTGGAATGTGGCCAGCACCCAGAAGGTGGGCCAGGCGGCGGTCAGGGCGAACCCGGCGGCGCTGAGGGCGGGAACGAAGGCCAGCGCCGTCCCGAGCCCGAGCCGGCGCACGAGGGCTCCGGTGGCGAGCGACCCGGTGAGCAGCGCGGCGACGTTCACCGCCAGGTCCACCCGGGCGAACAGGCGCGTCCGCGCCGCGGAGTCGAGGCCCGAGGCGGCCACCAGGTGGGCCGTCTGGAAGTACAGGAGGGTCGAGCCCAGCGTGAAGAGGAGCAACTGCAGGGCGATGCCGAGGAGGTAGCGGTCCCGGAAGACGAGCGCCACGCCGCTCCAGGCGCTCCCCCCCAGCGCGGCGCCGTCCTGGCCGCTCCTTGGCGAGGTCCCTGCGTCCGCCTCCCCGCTCCGGCGCGACCAGTGGACGATGCGCCCCATCGCCTGCGTGGCGACCTCGAGCAGCACGGCCGAGACCAGGATCAGGTTGGTCACGCCGACCAACCCCACCACCAGCTCGACGCAGAGCGGGCCGGCGATGGCACCGGCGCTCCCCCCGGCGGCCACGAGCCCGAAGAGTCGCTTCCCCTGGTCGGTGGAGAAGAGGTCGACGAGCAGGGACCAGAAGACCGAGACCACGAAGAGTCCGTAGACGCTGACCCAGACGAAGAAGGCTCGGGCGAGTGGTGCGGGCGCCTCGCCGGTCCGGAAGAGCACCCAGAAGGCCACCAGCGTGACGAGGAAGAACCGGTACACCAGCGGGACGGCGCGCGCACGCGGCAGGCGGGCCACCAGCCGGGAGTAGAGCGGGAGGGCCACGAGCATGAGCCCGAAGGTCGCGGTGAAGTTCCAGGGCAGGTTGTCCACCCCGCCGCGGATGCCCATCTCCTCCCGCAGCGACCGCAGGACGTAGTAGCCGGCCAGCAGCGAGAAGAAGGATGCGAAGGCCCAGAGCGCCGGAGCCGCCTCGCCCGGGCGCGCGTTCACCAGGCGGGCGAGCGGGTGGCGCACTACAGCTGGATGACCTTCGCCTGCTGGGCCTGTGCGCGGAAGCGTTCCGGCCAGCCCGCCCCGGAGAGGCGCGTGGCCGCCTCGACGGCGAGGTGGCGGGCCACCGAGCCCAGCCCGGCGTTCCGCCCCAGCCCCTGCACGCAGGACGGGCAGTTGGTGAGCACCAGCGTGCCGGTGGGACGCCCCTCCATCGACTCCTTCATTGCCCCGGTCTTGCGGTGGAGCATCGAGTCGGTGATGTCCGGGCGGGAGAGCGCCAGGGTGCCCGCCTCGGAGCAGCAGTGGGGCACCTCGGTGGCGGGGAAGCCGGCCCGGGCCAGCGTGGCGACGCCGGCGCCCCGCAGCGAGTCGTGGCAGGGGGTGTGGTAGAGGGCCGCGGGGGCCTCCCCCGGCAGCACGAGCCCGGCGTCGAGCGCGAATCCGACCGCGTCCACCACCGGGGCTCCGAAGATCTTCTCGACCTCCATCCCCTCCAGGCCATCCATGCAGGTGCCGCAGCTCACCACCACCGCGTCGAAGGTGAGGTGGGAGAACATGTCGCGGATCTGGCTGAAGAGGATGGTGTCACGAAGCACCGTGCGTCCGTGCTGCCCGGTGAGCGCGTTGGCGTGGGCCGGAAAGCCGCAGCAGAGGAAGGGCGGCGGGATGATCACCCGCGTGCCGGTCTCCAGGAGAACGTGGATGGCGGCCTGGGAGATCCGGGAGAAGAGCCGCTCCGACCCGCATCCGGGGAAGTAGAAGACGGTTCGCAGCGGCTCGCCGGCCGGCTCGAAGAGCAGCGCCTGGTCGGCGCGGCACTCGGGGACCACGTCGCGCAGCGTCCCCTCGTCGGCCGGGGTGACCGGCGAACGCAGCGTGGCGAGGAGACGGGAGCTTCCGTCGAGCTTCTGCAGCGGTGCGGTGACCTCGTGCCCGGCGCGCTGGATGGCGCCGCCGATGCGGACGAGTCCCGTGCGGAAGATCTTGTTCCCGAGGGGCGACCGGGTGTCGAGGTACTTGAGCGTGAGCCGGGTGGCGAGCGGCATCCGCTTGAAGCCCCGGGCCGCCAGGATCTCGCGCTCGATGACGGTGACCTCGCCGGTGTCGATGTCCACCGGGCAGGGCTTCAGGCACTTGTGGCAGATGGTGCAGTGGTCGGCCACCTCCTCGAGGTAGCGGAGCAGCTCGAAGGAGCCGGAACGCTGGCGCTGGGCGTCGTAGAGCAGCGCCTCGATGAGGGCGCCGATGGCCAGGTTCTTGTTGCGCGGGTGGAAGAACATCCCGCGGGCCGGGTAGAAGACGCAGCAGTCCGGCTTGCACTTGCCGCAGCGAACGCAGGTGGCGATGCGCCGGGCCAGTTCCTCCAGCTGGCCGTGCTGGAGGATGCGGGCCTCCAGCTTCAGGAGGTTGAAGGAGGGTGTGTAGATCTGCTCCAGGGCCGAGAGGTCGGAGAGCTTGCCCGGGTTCATGAGGCCGCCCGGGTCCACGCCCCGGCGGTAGGCCTCGAGCTCCTTGCGCCGCTCCGGGTCCCAGTACTTGAGCTTGGTGACGCCGATGCCGTGCTCGCCGGAGACCACCCCGCCGAGCTCGTGGACCCTGTCGAAGACCTTCTCCACGACCGCGTCGGCGCGACGGAGCATCTGCCGGTCGTTGGAGAGCACCGGGATGTTGACGTGCACGTTGCCGTCCCCGGCGTGCATGTGGGTGGCGAGGACGATGAGGCGGGCCCGCACCTCGTCCCAGATGCCGGTGAGCGTGGCCGCCACCTTGGGATGGCTGCCGAGCAGCGCCGCCAGGTCCTGCCGGAGCCGGTCGGTCACGGTGAGGGAGCGAACCTCGGCCTCGGCGGTCTTCTCGAGCGCCTCCCGCGCCTTCGTGCACGCCGCCAGCGCCGCCGCGAGCTTGGGCGGCCAGAGCGCGTCCTCCGGGGTGGGGACGCCGCGCAGGTAGGTCTCGGCGCGCCGGGCGAAGTTCTCCTGGCAGTGGCGCTCCTCGTGGACGTTCATCGCGTCGAGGAAGAGCGAGAACTCGGCCAGCGCGGTGAGCGGGAGCACCACGTCCTCGTTGATCTTGAAGGCGTTGGTGCGCCGGGCGATGGCGCCCAGCTTCTTGCGGTCGGCCCAGAATCGCTTCCCCTCGGCGGCATCGCGCGCCTCGGCGAGGAAGGTCTTGGGGTGCGGAGCCAGGATGGCGCGGATGCGGGACACGCCGCGGGCCACCTCATCGGGGGTGTGGCCGACCACGTCGACGATGATGACCGCCTTGGGGGTCTCGGTCCGGGGCGCCTTCACCTGGTAGCCGATGGCCTTCACGTACTGGTCGTCGAAGTGCTCGAGGGCCGAGAGTGCCTCCTCACCCTGGTTCGGCATCTCCCGGGCGATCTCCAGGATCACCTCGCTCGCCTCGTCGAAGTCGGGGCCGAAGAACTCCAGGCAGAGGGTGCGGGTCTCCGGATAGGCCGGGTAGAGGATGAACTCGGCGGAGGTGATGACGCCGTCGGTTCCCTCCTTCTGGACGCCCGGCAGGCCGCCCAGGGCCTTGTTGGTGATGTCCTTCCACAGCCCACGCTTGCGGATCTCGCTGCCGAGCAGCTCGATGGAGCGAACCAGCGAACCGGCGCCGTCGCGGACCTCGAAGCGGACCACGTCGTCGAAGAGGATCTTGCGGAGCTGGTGGTTCACCCGGTGCACGGTCCAGTCGTGCCCGCCCGGCATGGCCATGCGGAAGGACACCAGGTTGTCGATGCAGGTACCCCACAGGACGCAGTCCTTGCCTCCGGCGTTCTCGGCGATGTTCCCGCCGATGGTGCAGGCCCAGGCGCTGGTGGGGTCGGTGGCGAAGACCAGGCCGCGGTGGGTGGCGTACTCCATGGCCGACTCGGTGATGACGCCGGCCTCGAGGTCGACCACCTGCCCCTGCACGGTCCGCCCGTCGTCGAGGACGAAGGATCGCGTGGAGACGCCGCGGATGTGGTTCAGCTTCTCGGTGTTCACCATCACGCAGTCGGGCGTGAGGGGGATGGCGCCGCCGGTGAGGCCGGTCCCCGCGCCGCGCGGGATGACGTGGAGCCCCAGATCGCGGATGGCCGAGAGGAGCGGCGCCACCTGCGATTCCTCGGTGGGGGTCACCACCGCCAGGGGGAGGTGCAGGCGCCAGTCGGTGGCGTCGGTCGCGTGGGCGGTGAGCGTGAACGGGTCGAGCAGGACGTTCTCGCGGCCCACCACCGCCCCCAGCGCCCGCCGGATCCGGGTGTGAAGGTCGGGCATGCGCCGGACATCGTCCCTGACGCCGTCGAGCATGCGGCGCGCCTCGGCCAGGACCTCGAGCACCAGCGCATCCGTTCCGGCCCCGTCCTGGATGACCCGGAGGTTCGCCTCTGCGTCCCCGAAGAAGCGCTTGCGGCGCGCCGAGGAGGTGATGAGTTCCTGCCGAAGGTAGGGGTTCCGGCGGTGGACCAGGACCTCGCCGAAGATCCGCATGAGCAACCGGGCCGAGCGGCCGGTGACGCGCCGCTCGCGGAGCTCCTCGAGCTTCTTCCAGACCCCCTTGCCGAGCAGGGACGACACGGCCTGCCGGTCGTCGGCGGACGTGTAGTTGTAGGGGATCTCGCGGTGACTGGTGTTCGGCATGGTCCTCGACGGCGGAAGGGAGGCCTTGATCCTTAGCAGGTTCCGTGCCCGGGCCCCACCTGGAAGAACCAAGTAAAATAAGATACTTGAAGTGACGGAACCGGGCCCGGTCGCAGCAAAATCTGCGCCTCGGGCCTGGTCCGCCACGCCGGCACCGCCGCGCCGGACTTGCCCTGCCCGCTAACCCTTCTTGAGCGACTCGCTGAAGGTCGCGACCGCCGCCCGCTCGGCCTCGCGCATCGCCTGCGGCACGCGCCCGACCGTCTCCCGGGCGTCGTCGCCCATTTCGAGGATCTTCTGGCGGGTCTTCTGCCCCGACTGCGGCGCGAAGAGCAATGCCACGACTCCACCGACCGTCGCTCCGGCCAGGAACGCGAAGAGCACCGTTCCAGCGCCGACACCACCGTTGTTCTGGCTCATCCTGTGGCCTCCTTTCTCTCGTGGGTTGAACTCTCGGGTGCCGGCTGCTCTTCCGGCGCCCCTGGCGAAGGGTCCGGAACCATCGCCCCCTTCCAGGCCCGGACCGCCGCGATCACCGCCGGGACCACCGCCGCCGCCACCGGTCCGGCGACCTGCATGGTGCTGCGGATCTGGCTGACCATCTGGGCCGCGCTGGCGGCGCCCTCGACGATCTCGGCCATCTTTCCGTCCTTCTCGAGGGCGGCGCCCAGCCTGTCCAGCCGGTCGGCGGTCCGGTGGATGCCGGCCAGCGCCGACTCGACGTCCTTGGCGCTCTTCTCCATCAGCGCCCGGAGCGCCTGGACCGTCCCGTAGAGCTGGACGATGAGCGGGATCGCTGCGCCGACCACGATGGCCACCAACACCACGAGTGCAATCTGCCAGCCCTCCATGAAACCTCCGTTGGAAGCCCGCCCGGGCGGGAACGCCTCCCGGGATCTTGCTCCGGTCCGGGCCCCGGCGCCGCGTCCCAGAGAGGGGGTGGCGGCAGAAACCGATGTCCCTGGAATCACTCGATATCGTTGACAGGAATGTCGCCGGGACAAAGACTCCGGCCGGAGGGTTTCCACATGAAGGCGATCCGATTCCACGAGACCGGCGGTCCCGAGGTCCTGCGCCTCGAGGAGCTGGCGCTTCCCGAGCCCGGACCGGGCCAGGCCCGGGTGCGCCACAGCGCCATCGGCGTGAACTTCATCGACACCTACCACCGGACCGGCCTCTACAAGCTGCCGCTCCCCAGCGGACTGGGAGTGGAAGCGGCCGGGGTGGTGGACGCGGTGGGGCCGGGCGTGCCGCACGTGAAACCCGGGGACCGGGTGGCCTACGTGGCGCGCCCCCCGGGTGCCTACGCCGAGGCAGCAGTCGTCCCCGCCGACCGGCTGGTGAAGATCCCCGACGGGGTCTCCGACGAGGTGGCGGCAGCGGCCATGCTGAAGGGAATGACCGTCTGGATGCTGATCCGGCGCATCCACGCGGTGAAGCCCGGCGAGAACGTGCTCTTCCACGCCGCCGCCGGAGGGGTGGGTCTCATCGCCATGCAGTGGCTGCGCGCGCTCGGGGCCCGCACCATCGCCACGGTGGGCAGCGAGGAGAAGGGCAGGCGTGCCGCCGCCGCAGGCGCCACCGACGTGATCGTCTACACCCGCGAGGACTTCGTGACGCGCGTGCGGGAGTTGACCAATGGTGAGGGAGTCCCGGTGGTCTACGACTCGGTGGGCAAGAGCACCTTCGAGGGATTGCTCGACTGCCTCTCCCCGCTGGGACTCATGGTGAGCTACGGGAACGCGTCCGGCCCGGTGCCGCCCTTCGATCTCGCCCAGCTGGCGGCCAAGGGCTCGCTGTTCCTCACCCGCCCGACGCTCTTCAGCTACACGGCGCGCCGCGAGGACCTGGAGGAAGGCGCTCGCGAGCTCTTCGGGGTGCTCCGGTCGGGAGCGGTCCACGTCGAGGTGAAGCACCGCTGGCCCCTCGCCCAGGCCGCCGAGGCCCATCGGGCGCTGGAGGGGCGGCACACGACCGGATCCATCGTCCTCGTGCCCTAGGAAGGAACCGTCATGAGCCTCGTCGCCATCGCCATCGCCTCCGCCGCGCGGGTGAGCCAGACCGCCGACCTCTGGACCTTCTTCTTCGCCGAGCTGGGGGTGCCGTTCCACCCGATCTCCGTGACCGCCCCGATGTGACGAAGACCGGGACGAGCCCCCGGGTCCCCCTGCGCAGCCGCGCCACCGGGGCCCTGTGCACCGGTACGGTGGCCGCCTACGCGGCGATGTACGTCACCCAGCCGCTCCTGCCGATGCTCTCGGCGGAGTTCGCCATCCCGCCGGCCACGGCGGGGCTCTCGGTCTCGGCGGTGGTGCTCGCCATCGCAGCCGGCTCGTTCCTGGCCGGGCCGCTCTCCGACGCGGTGGGGCGAAAGGCCGTGATGGTCGGTTCCCTCGCCCTTCTGGTCTTCCCCACGCTGGCCTGCGCGATGGCGCGGACCTTTCCGGAGCTGGTGGCGATGCGGGCGGTGCAGGGGCTCCTCATCCCGGGCGTCACCGCGGTGGCGGTCGCCTGGGCCGGTGACCACTACGCCCCGGGGCACCTGCGCGCCGCCGTGGGCGCCGTCATCGCCGCCAGCGTGGCGGGCGGCCTGCTGGGCCGGGTGGCGAGCGGCCTCGTGGCCGAGCAGGGGGGCTGGCGGGCGGCCTTCCTCCTCTCGGCGGCGGTGACCGCGGCGGGAGCCGTGGGGATGGGGCTGGAGCTGCCGCGCGGTGGCTCGGCCGGTGCCCCGTGGCGCGGAGCGGTGGGCGGGATGGTGCGCCACCTCCGGGACCGGCGCCTCCTGGGCGGATTCGCCCTCGCCTTCTGCCTCTTCTTCGCCTTCATCGCCGTGTTCACCTACCTGCCCTACCGCCTGGCGGCGCCGCCTTTCCAGCTCTCCACGGATGCCATCGCGTCGGCCTACCTGGTCTACGTCGCGGGCATCGTGGTCTCGCCCCTGGCCGGGCGCCTGGCCGCGCGGGTGGCACCGGAGCGGCTCATGCTGGCCGGGCTCGCCATCTCCGCGGCGGGCGTCGCGGTGACGCTCTCCGGCTCCCTGGTCGTCCTCGTGGCGGGACTCCTGGTGCTGGTGGTGGGGATGTTCACCGCCCAGGCGCTCGGCCCGTCGTACGTGAACGAGACGGCTCGCGAGGCGAAGGGTGGGGCCAGCGCGCTCTACCTGGCCTTCTACTACCTGGGCGGGACGCTGGGCTCCTGGCTGCCCGGAATGGCCTGGCAGCGCTGGGGCTGGGCCGGCGTTGCCGGGAGCAGCCTGCTCGCGCTCGGCGCCGCGGCACTGGCGGTCGTGGTCCTCTGCCGGCCAGCAAGGACCTGACCGGGGTCGACAGGAGGCGGCCTCCCATGGAACAACGCGCCATGCGCAGGGCGATCGTGGACATCGACGAGTCGAGGTGCGACGGGTGCGGCGAGTGCGTGCCCTCCTGCGCCGAGGGCGCCATCCGGATGGTGGACGGCAAGGCCCGCCTGGTCGGCGACGCCCTCTGCGACGGCCTGGGCGCCTGCCTCGGCGAGTGCCCGAAGGGGGCCATCCGCGTGCTCGAGAGGGAGGCTGCTCCCTTCGACGAGGTGGCGGTGCACCGTCACCTGGAAGGGTCGTCCCGTCCCGGGGGCGCGTCGGCGCAGGCCACGGCGGCCGCTCCGCCCCGGCCTCGCCTTTCACTTTCGGTGGTGCAGCCGGCAGCCGAGCCCGCCGGGGGCGGCTGCCCGGGCTCGCGGAGCGTCGACCTCGGCCCGCCACGTGCGGCTCCCTCGGGCCCGGCATCCGCGACCGCGAGCCAGCTCTCCCACTGGCCCGTCCAGCTCGGGCTCGTCTCCCCGCAGGCGCCCTGGCTGGCCGGCGCCGACCTCCTGCTCGCCGCCGACTGCGTCCCGTTCGCCTACGCCGACTTCCACCGCGATCTCCTGTCGGGGCGCCGCGTTCTGGTGGGCTGCCCGAAGCTCGACGACGTCCAGGCCTATGTGGGCAAGCTCACCGAGATGCTCCGTGAGGCGCGCCCGCGAAGCCTCACCGTGGCACGGATGGAGGTCCCCTGCTGCGGCGGCATCGTCTGGGCGGCCCGGGAGGCGGTGCGCCTCTCCGGGGCCGCGATCCAGGTCTCCGAGGTGACCATCGGCGTGGCCGGCCGGCGGCTCTCCTGATGCCGCCGGGACGGCAGCGGGCGCGGCCCGCCCGCACGCGCTAGAATTCTCCCAGGGCGAGCCGAGGGAACGGCCGCCGGGAGGTTCGCATGAAGTGGATCCGTGCAATCGCCGTCGCCTGCGTGGCGGCCGCCGCGCTCCTCGTCGCCGGAACGGCCATCGCCGCCGACGACCCTGGAGTCATCCGGGTGGAGATGCTGGTGGGGGAGGAAGCAACGGTGAGCGGGGGCCCCATCCGGAATTTCATGTGCGACGACGGGACCCTCGTGAAGCTGGAGTTCCTGGAGAACTCCGTGGCGATGAAGGGCCTCCGGGCGGGGACGACCCTCTGCTCGTTCCGGGACGTCGCCTCCGTTCGAAAGGTCGTCCGCGTCGTCGTGCTGGATCCCGCGGCCGCGCCCTCGGCCCCTGCGCAATCCAGCTCCGGCAAGTAGGGCAGCATGGCCGACTGGAAGCGCATCGGCTGCGCCGTGGACTTCTCGGAGGGTTCGCGGGTGGCATTCCTCGAGGCTTCCGACCTGGCCCGGCGATCCGGCGCCACGCTCGTGCTCCTGCACGCGGAGGAGGTGCCGGGCGTGACCGACATCCCGCCTCCCGAGAGCGTGGTCGCGGCCACCCGGCTGGAGCTCGAGGCCCGGCTCGCGTCGTGGAGGGCAGAGGCGGTGGCCGCGCTCGGACGGCCGGTCGAGGCCCGCATGTTCCCGGGTCCGGCGGCGCCCTCCCTGGCCCGGGCGGCGGGCGAGGACCGGCTCGACCTCCTCGTGACCGGGACCCACGGCCGGCGGGGCTTCCGCCACCTGGTCCTCGGGTCGGTTGCGGAGCGGCTCGTCCACCTCGCGCCCTGCGCCGTGCTGGTGGTTCGCGCGTGAAGGGCCCCGGTCCCAACGAGCCCTGCTGGTGCGGCAGCGGGAAGAAGTTCAAGAAGTGCCACCGGGACCAGGCGGAGGCCGCGCCTCCCACCGAGCGGGAGGTCCGCGCCGGGACGGTGACCCCGATGCGCACCGTGCCACCCTCGATCCCCCTCCCCAGCTACGCCCGGACCGGGCGCCCCCGTCCGGCGGTCCGCATCGCCGATCCGGTGGAGCGCATCGCCCGGATGCGCCGCGCCGGACGTGCCGCCGCGGAGGTTCTCGCCGAGATCTCCCGCGCGGTCCGGCCGGGGACCACCACCGAGGAGCTCGACGTCGTCGCGCACGAGGGCTGCATCGCCCGCGGCGCCTACCCGAGCCCGCTCAACTACCACGGGTTTCCCAAGGCCATCTGCACGTCGGTGAACGAGGTGATCCTGCACGGGATCCCGGACAGCCGCCCCCTCCAGGAGGGCGACATCGTCAGTCTCGACGTCACGCTCTACCTCGACGGTGTCCACGGGGACTGCTGTGCGACCGTGCCGGTGGGAGAGGTGGACCCCGAATCGCGCCGCCTCCTGCAGGTCGCCGAGGAGTGCATGATGAAGGGCATCGGCGCCGTCCACCCCGGACGGCCCGTCTCCGACATCGGGCGCGCCGTGGAGACCCACGCCTCCGCCCACGGGTACGGGGTGGTCCGGGACTTCTGCGGGCACGGGATCGGAGAGGACTTCCACGCCGATCCCCAGGTCCTCCACTACTTCGATCCGCGAGCCCGCAGCCTGATGCAGGAGGGCATGACCTTCACGGTGGAGCCCATGATCACCGTGGGGAGCGAGCGGAACGTGATCTGGCCGGACGGGTGGACTGCGGTCACCGCCGACGGGAAGCGGGCGGCGCAGTTCGAGCACACGGTTCTGGTGACGCCCTTCGGGGCGGAGATCCTCACCGCGGCGCCGCGCTCGTAGTTCCCCGCAGCCACATCTCGGCCTGGGCCACCGCGAAGGGGACGGCCACGTCCACGCGGAGCGGGCGCGGCCCGAACGAGAAGGGGAGGAAGCCGCGCGCGACGAGGCTGGATGCCTCGTAGGAGGTGAAGCCGCCCTCCGGGCCGATGGCCAGGACGGCCTCACCCGCGCCCGGTGGCAGGGAGTCGAGGAGGCCCGGCGCTCCGGGGTGGGCGACGAGGCGTGCCGCAGCGCCGGGTGGGAACAGGCCGTCGAGATCGTCCTCCACGAACGGCTTGAAGTGGCGGTGGAGGGAGACGGCGGGAGGCCGGGTGTCCTTGCCCTGCTCGAGCCCGAGCCGCAGCTCCGCCTCGATGGCCTCCGGCACGAGCAGCGGGGAGGAGAAGTAGCTCTTCTCCACCCGGTAGGTGCCGACCAGCGCGAGCCTCTTCACCCCCATGGACGCGACGGCCTGGAGCACCTTGCGGAGGATCTTGGGCCGGGGCAGCGCGAGCACGAGCGAGACCGTCGAGGGCGGCGGCGGCTCGCCGTCGAGGTACACGGAGAGGAGAACGAGGTCCGCCGAGGCCTCGCGCACCACCGCCTCGCCCCTCGGCCCCCGCCAGAGCCCGACGGCGATGCGGTCGCCCGGTGCGGCGCGCAGCACCTCGACCACGTGGCGGGCGCGGCGCCCGTGCAGGCGAGCACCGCCGGATCCGTCGAGATCTTCCTGGTCGAGGAGGAGGAGGTTCAATGGGGTACCATGGCGCGATGGCCGAGAAGCCGCCCTACTGGTACCTCATCTCCGTGCTCGCGAGCACCATCCCGCTCGAGCCGTCCCTCGCCATGAGCCTCTACGAGGTGGCCCTCTCCCTGCACCGGAGCGGCGAGGGGCACGGTGAGGTGATGCAGGATCGCATCGAGGGGAGGGTGACGAACCTGCACCGCTCCTTCGCGCTCGGTTCCATCGCCGGGCCCGGGTTCGAGGCCGACGTGGAGATGGCGGCCGGAAAGGGGAAGGTGCGCTTCCTCCTCACGCGCGAGGGGCTCGACCTGGGGAAGAGGCGCGCGCGCCTCGACCAGGCCCTCCGCAACTAGAAGTGCTCCGCGACGATCTGCCGCGCCAGCTCCATCGAGCTGGTGAAGGCGGGCGAGATGGGGTTGAGCACGTGCAGGGTGTCGCCGGCCCGCTCCACGATGAAGTCCATGAGGAGCTGCTTGGTCCGCCAGTCGACGAGCTGGGGGCGGATCCCCACCTTGTCGGCCGCCTCGACCTCCTCCGGGTCGAAGCCTCGCACCAGGCGCGCCGCGTCCCGGTGGAGGAAGGCGGGCAGGTACTTGCGCGGCTCGGAGAGGGCCACGGAGCGGAACCCGGCGTTCCGGAAGAAGAGCACCGCGTCCTCGAACGCGATGCGGGGCGCGTCGCCGTCGATGCCGGCGAGGATCCCGTAGTTCTCCCGGCCGAAGGCGGGGATGGCCGTCGGGCCCAGGTACACCTCCCCGTGGACGCTGCGGGTGAAGTGCACGCCCAGGAAGGGGTTGCGCGGGTCGGGCACCGGGTAGATGTTGCCGTTCACCACGAGTCGCGCCCCCTGGCGCAGCTTGCGGTAGATGCCCTTGAAGGGGATGAGGCGGTAGTGCTCGCCCACCCCGAAGAAGCGGGCCACGCGGTCGCAGTGGGCCCCGGCGGCATTCACCAGCCGTCCATAGCCGATCTCGCCGGCGGTGGTCCGGATCGCGCCCTTGCCGGCCGCACCCAGCACCTCCACGCCGGTCCGGATGCGCACCCGGCCGCCTGCCTCGAGGTCGCCGCGCAGCGAGGCCAGCACCGCCTTCGGGTCGGTCACCGCGGTCATCCGCGACCAGAGCGCCCGCCCCACCGTTCGCGCGGAGGGCTCCACCTCGGCGAGACCCTTCTCGTCGAGCATCTCGACCCGGGCGCCGTTGGCGGAGGCCCTCCGGAAGAGCTCGTCGAGCACCGGCAGCTCCGATTCCTCCCGGGCCACGACCACCTTCCCGCAGGCCAGCAGCGGCAGCCCCTTCTCCTCGCAGTAGGCGCGCATGGCCAGGTTCCCGGCCAGGCAGGTCCGCGCCTTGCGGCTGTCCGGGGCGTAGTAGATCCCTGCGTGCAGCACGCCCGAGTTGCGGCCGGAGGCGTGCCGCCCGAGACCGGTCTCCTTCTCGAGGACGACGACGTCCAGGGCGCTCCGGGAGACGAGTTCCCGGGCGATGGCGAGCCCCACGATCCCCGCTCCCACGATCACGACGTCTGCCCGTTCGGTGCTCACGGGCCGATGCTAGCCCAGACCGGATGAACCCGATAAAAGGAGTCTCCCCCAGCCGGAGGTCCCCGTGTTCCGAGCGATCCTCGTCGAGAAGAGCGAATCCGGGCAGTCGGTTCGCGTGGCCGAAGTGGAGGAGTCGGCTCTGCCGGCCGCGGACGTCCTGGTCCGGGTCGATCGGTCGACCCTCAACTACAAGGACGCCCTCGCCATCACCGGCAAGGCCCCGGTCATCCGGAAGTTCCCCATGGTCCCGGGCATCGACGGGGCGGGAGAGGTGATCGAGTCGTCCCACGCGTCGTTCCGTGCCGGAGACCGTGTGCTCGTGAACGGCTTCGGCGTCGGGGAGAACCACTGGGGCTGCCTGGCCGCGCGGGCGCGGCTCGATGGCAACTGGCTCGTCGCCATCCCGTCCGCCTTCACCGCCACGCAGGCCATGGCGATCGGGACCGCCGGGTACACGGCCATGCTCTGCGTGATGGCCCTGGAGCGGCACGGGGTCGCGCCCGACCGGGGAGAGGTGCTGGTGACCGGCGCGGCCGGCGGCGTGGGAAGCGTGGCCATCGCGCTGCTCTCGAAGCTTGGCTACCGGGTGGTGGCCTCGACCGGACGCGCGGCGGAGGCTCCGTATCTCACTGCGCTCGGTGCCAGCGAGGTCATCGACCGCGCCGCGCTCTCCGCTCCCGGGAAGCCCCTCCAGAAGGAACGCTGGGCCGGCGTCGTCGATTCGGTCGGGAGCCAGACACTCGCCAACGCCTGCGCCACCACCCGCTATGGCGGAACGGTGGCAGCCTGCGGGCTGGCCGGCGGGATGGACCTCCCGGCGTCGGTGGCGCCCTTCATCCTGCGAGGCGTGACGCTCGCCGGGGTGGACAGCGTGATGGCGCCCATGGCGCTCCGGCTCGAGGCCTGGAAGCGCCTGGCACGCGACCTCGATCCGGCCCGGCTCGCCGCCATGACCCGGGAGATCCCGCTGGCGGAGGCCATCCCGGTGGCCGCCGATCTGCTCGGCGGGAAGGTCCGGGGCCGGGTCGTGGTCGACACGACGCGGTAACGACGGCCGGGGCCTGGAACCCGTCCTCCCCCCTCCCGACGTGAAGCGCAGCGCGCCGATGACGCGTTGCGCCAGGAATTCGTCCACGATTTCCGAAAAGTCGTCTTGACGAGTCGACTTCACTTGTACACATTCAAGCGAACGATTGAATATGGACGTCTCCCCCCAGACCCGCCGCCGCGCGCTCGCCCACTACGACGAGCTGGCCCGTATCGGGAAGGCCCTGTCGAGCCCGGTGCGCCTCCGCCTCCTCGACCTGCTGCGCCAGGGCTCCCGCAACGTGGACGAGCTGGCCGCCGCCGCCGAGGAGACCGTCGCCAACTCGTCGCGCCACCTCCAGCAGATGAGGTCGGCCAAGCTGGTCCGCGCGGAGCGAGAGGGCAAGCACGTGCGGTACCGGATCGCCGACGAGCAGGTGGAGCGGGCGTTCGGGCTGCTGCGCGGCCTGGCCGAGTCGATCCTGCCGGAGATGGACGTGCTCCGCAGGGAGATGGGGGGCTCGATCCCTCCGAGCGCGACGAGCTGCTGGGGCGCATCCTGCGCGGCGAGGTGACGCTCGTCGACACGCGCCCGGCCGAGGAGTACCAGGCCGGCCATCTCCCCGGTGCCCGCTCCATTCCGCTCGGAGAGCTGCCGGGTCGGGTCGGCGAGATCCCCCTCGACCGCGAGGTGGTCGCCTATTGCCGCGGCCCGTACTGCCCCCTGGCCACCCGGGCGGTCGAGATCCTGTCCGCCGCCGGCTTCCGGGCCCGGCACCTCGACCTCGGCGTCCCCGACCTTCCCGTCCGCCTCCGTTCCACCCCACGACACAAGAGGAAGAACCGATGAAGACCTTCTCCCGTACCCTCGCCGTGGCCCTCGCCGCGGCCCTGTGGGCCGCTCCCGCTGCCGCCGCAGACGTGTTCATCACCGTCGATGCCGCCAAGGCGCTCGTGGGCAAGCCGAACGCCCGCTTCGTGTACGGCGATACCGAGAAGGAGTTCGAGAAGGGGCACATCCCGGGGTCGGTGGTGGCCTACGCCCACGACCTGCACTACCTGGACGACGTGCGGGCATGCAAGGGACTGCCCATGTGCGAGCCCACCGCCGCGAAGTTCATCGGTACCAACCTGGGAATCGACGCCGCCACCGACGTGGTCGTCTACGACGCCGGCGCGGGCGCCAACGCCAGCGGCGTGTGGTTCTTCCTCAAGCTCTACGGTGCGAAGAACGTGCGCATCCTCGACGGCGGCCTGGCCACGTGGAAGGCCCACGGGGGTCCGGTCGAGACGGGCGCGCCGGCCAAGGTCGCGGCAAGGACGTTCACCCCTTCCGTCCAGTGGGGCATGATCGCCTCCGTGGACGAGGTGAAGAAGGCCACCGCCGACGCGTCCCACTACCTCATCCTCGACTCGCGCCACAACCTCGACGAGTACACCGGCAAGACCCTCTCCAGCGCCCTGGCCTCGCCGGGCAAGGAGATCACCGTGAAGCGGGGCGGAGCCATCCCCACCGCGGTCTTCTCGCCCTGGAGCAAGTACGCCGGGAACAAGGACGGCCAGCCGGACAAGCCCACGCTGAAGGACGCCGACGACCTCGCGAAGCAGCTCGGCAAGCTGAAGAAGAATGGGTACGACCCGTCGAAGACGGTCATCACCTATTGCGCGGTCGGGCTGGGCCGTGGATCTTTCCAGTACCTGGCGCTCCAGGCGGCCGGGCACGAGAACGTGAAGCTGTACGTGGGCTCCTGGGACGAGTGGGGCAACGACCCCTCTCTCCCGGTGGCCGCCCAGCCCTGACGGACGCGGGAGGACACGGCCGTGCGCGCATTCCTGCTGGGAGCCCTGACCGGGGCGGCATTCGGGGTGGTCCTCTACAAGGTGGGGGCGACCCGCTACTCGCGCGTCATGGGCATGCTGACGCTCCGGGACACCAAGGTCATGAAGTTCGCCTTCGCCGCCATCGGCGTGGCCTCCCTCCTCTACGGGCTGGCCGCGGCGGTCGGCGTCTCCGAGGCCTGGGGACTGGTCCCGCGGGTGATGCCCTTCCTGGGCTCCGCGCACGTCCTGGGCGGCGTGCTCTTCGGCATCGGGATGGGCGTGTCGGGGCTCTGCCCCGGGACCTGCGTCGCCAAGACCGGCGGGCGCGGCGGGGAGAAGAAGTGGGCCACGCCGGCCGCGGTGGTCGGTCTCGTGGTGGGCGTGCTCCTGTACGCCGTCGTGAAGGACCCCCTGCTCGCGTCCGGGATCATCGCCTCGAACCAGAAGCCCCTCACCCTCCACGGCGCCCTGGGGCTCCCCTACGCGGTGGTCGCGCTCGGCTTCGGCGCCCTCATCCTCCTCGTGGCCTTCGCCGTGGACCGCTTCATGCCGGAGACGACCTACGAGCCGGAGCACCCGCGCCGCGGCGTGATCGACTACCTCCGCGGCGAGTGGAGCTGGATCGCCGCCGGGGTCGCGGGGGGCGTCCTCGTGGTGCTGGCCACCGCCCAGGGCGGCTACCTGGGCTTCTCCGGGGCCATCCTGGCCGCGGTGGGATGGGGCGCGCACGCCGTCGGCCACCCTCTCGAGGTCGTGCCGCGCCTGAACGACGACATCATCTGGCGGGCCGCCCTGATCATCGGCGTGCTGCCCGGCGCCTTCGTCGCCGCCGCCCTGTCGCTGCGCTCCCGTGCGGCGGCCGCAGCCCCGGCCCCCAAGGTCCTCGACCGGGGCGCGATCGCACGCAGCTTCTCCGCGGCGACGACGATGACGGTCGGCGCGCTCATCGGCGGGGGCTGCACCACCGGGGCATTCATCGCTGCCTGGCCCACGCTGTCGGTGGGAAGCCTGGCCATGGCCGGGACCTTCTTCGCAGTTTCGATGGCCGTCGCCAACGGCCGCGTCGTCGCCCGCTCGCTCGATCTGCGCTCGGCGCAGGCCATCGGCGACCGGGCCTACGACTAGGGAGCTCGCATGAAGACTCAGGTCAGGATCCTCTTGATCGCTGCGCTGGTGGCCATGGCCGCAGGGTGGATCGGCATGCGCAAGGGAAACGACGCCCTCGAGGTCCGGCTGGCCCAGGCCGGAGGGAAGGCGCCATGAGCCGGAGGTCGCTTGAGGGAGCGGTCCTGGTGGCCGCCTTCGCGATCCTCACGGCGCTCCTCGTGACCGAGGGGCACCGGCGGGTCGACCTGGAGCGCCGGCTCCCGGTCCAGCCGGCGGAGATGTACCGGACGCTGGCGAGATCCGCCACCGGCGTGCAGGTGATCGACGTCCGGCCCGACCTCGAGGACGGCTTCGAGGACGCCCACGTGCCGGGTGCGATCCCCTTGCCGGGATGCGATCCCGACCGGGCTCCCGAGGCCGCGCGCGGCCGCATCTTCCCGACGGTGCCGACCGTCCTCGTCTCCGGCTCGGGCGACGAGCCGGAGGTGCAGCGTTGCCTCGCGCGCTTCAAGCGCTCCCGGGTGCTGGCCGGCGGCATGGACGCGTGGAGCGAAGCGCGGCTCCCCGAGGACTCGGGCGCCTATTCCCCTCCGTCGGCCAAGGCCGGCGGCGGGTGTCTCTAGCGACGGGAGAAGCCCATGACGGTGAGCCGACGCAGCGTCCTGAAGAGCCTGGTGGCCCTCGGCGCGGGGGGCGCCGCAAGCCGGGCGCTGGGTCGTGAGGGGGCGGACGCGCCCGCCACTCCGGCTCCGGAGGGGGCGCCTCCGGCCGGGCCCACCGCGCGCGCGACCGAGACGGCCTACCGGGGCGAGTTCGCCGCGACCTACGGCGACGGCGAGAACCATGGCTACGCCTATCACTGCGTGAACTGCCAGGGGAACTGCGCCTGGGACGTGTGGACCGACTCCGAGGGGCGCATCACCCGCGAGAACCAGTCGGCCAGCTACCCCGCCATCGCGCCCGACGTCCCCGACGCCAACCCGCGCGGCTGCAACAAGGGCGTCCAGCAGTCGCAGGTCCTCTACGAGGCCGACCGCCTGCTCCACCCCATGCGCAGGACCGGAGCGCGCGGGGAGGGCAAGTGGAAGCGCATCTCCTGGGACGAGGCCATCACCGAGGTGGCCACCCGGCTCTACGAGACCATGCTCGAGACCGGCCCGGCCGGGAACTACGTGCACATGGGCTCGGGCATGCTCTCGGAGGCCCGCGCCGCCTCGGTGAAGCGGCTCGGGACGCTGCTCGGGGCCGTCCGCCCCTACATCGCCAGCTACGTGGGCGACATGTTCCCCGGCGTCTCGGTGGTCTACGGCGAGGGCAACCTCGGCTGCACCTACGACTTCGTCTACGGCTCCGACGTCGCCCTCTTCTGGGGGTGCAACCCCAACACCTCGCGCATCCCCGACGCCCACTACCTCTGGGAGGGCAAGTACCGCGGGGCGAAGATCATCGTGGTGACCCCGGAGTACAACTCCAGCGCCATCCACGCCGACCTCTGGGTGCCGGTGAAGCCCGGCTACGACGGCCACCTGGCCCTCTCCATCATCCAGCGGCTGGTGGCGACGAAGCGCTACTCCGAGCCCTTCCTCAAGCAGTTCACCGACCTGCCGCTGCTCGTGCGGACCGACACCCGGCAGCTGGTGCGGCTGCACGACATCGACCCCGCGGACCCGCGCTTCGACCGGAAGAGCGCCGAGATGTTCGCCGCCGACCCCGAGAAGCACCACGAGGTCTTCGTGGCCTGGGACCGGAACCAGAAGAAGGTCGTGGCGCTGCCCGGGTGCGAGGGCTCGACGGTCGACACGCTTCGCCTCACCGACATCGACTGGAAGCTCGACCCGGCCCTGGGCGGCAAGTACCGCATCCGGCTGGCCGGGAAGGGGGAGGTCGAGGTGGAGCCGGCCTTCGCGGCCTTCGCCCGGGAGCTGAAGGCCTACGCGCCCGAGAAGACCGCCAAGGTCACCGGCGTGCATCCGTCCGTCGTCGAGCGGCTGGCCAGCGAGCTCTCCGGGTCCCGGGTCGCCATCGTCAACCTCGGCTTCGCCGTGGGGAAGCACTTCAACGGGATGCTCTCCCAGCGCGCCGTGGCGTCCCTCACCGCGTTCCTCGGGAAGCTGGGGCCGTTCGGCGGGCTGGCCACCGAGAACGAGTGGAGCATCAGTGGCCTGGAGGGGCTCTCCGGGTTCTCCGGCCGGTACACCCACCGGTTCGCCTCCGGATTCGTGTCCGAGTTCATGCTGGGCGACGGGTTCTCCCGCGAGGTCCTGGCCTTCGACGAGGCCGACGTCAAGCGGGCCACGGGAACGTCCCGGAGCGCCTACGAGGCACAGCTCAAGGAGCTCATCGAGCGATCGGAGGGCGACGCCGGCGTGAAGAAGGGGAAGCCCTGGTGGAGGCAGGTCGAGACGTTCCTCATCTTCGCCGACGCCAGGCTGCGCCGGAACAAGGGGGCCTACAAGCAGGCCTTCCTCGACAAGGCGAAGTTCATCGCCTACGGCGACTTCCGGATGAGCGACTTCGCCACCTGGGCCGACGTCCTCCTCCCCTGCACGACCTCCTACGAGGCCTGGGACCTCCGCACCAACCCCGGATACCACCGCTTCGCCAACGTCTGCGTGCCCCCCGCCAATCTGAAGAAGGTGGGCGAGGTGAAGTCCGAGTGGGAGATCTCCACCCTCATCGCCGAGAAGATGGAGGCCCTGGCCCGGGCCCGTCACCAGGCCACCGGCGACGAGCGGTTCATCAAGATCCCCGACCCCACCCACACCCAGGCCGGCTTCCACGCCATGGACCGGCTGGTCGAGGAGTTCACCCAGGGAGGGAAGGTCCGCACGGATCGCGACGCGGTGGAGTTCGCGCTCGAGCACGTGGACCAGTTCAAGCCCAACACCGCGAGAACCATGGTCGAGCGGGGAGGGTTCCTGGTCCTGAACGAGAAGGCGGGCAAGACGTCCCCGCTCTACCCGGACCGGCCCTACAACTCCTTCGAGAACAACCTCTACCTCCACCAGCGGTTCGAGACGGTCTCCGGGCGCCTCACCTTCTACGTGGACCACCCGCTCTGGATCGCCGCCGGAGCCCAGATCCCCCGGGCCACCGAGCCCATCCACCCGCGCCGCTTTCCGCTCCTGCTCATGACGCCGCACGCGCGCTGGTCGATCCACTCGACCTACAAGGTGTCCCCTGTGTTGCAGCGCCTGCAGCGGGGCGAGCCCTACGTGATGCTCAATCCGCGGACCGCGGCAGCGAAGGGGATCGCCGACGGGGAGCGCGTGCGGATGTGGAACGACCTCGGGGAGGTCCTCCTCCAGGCCAAGATCGCCACCGGGGTTCCGCCCGGAGCGGTCCTCATGGAGCACGGCTGGGAGCCTTTCCAGTACCGGGGGCGCAAGGGTCACAACGCCATCGTCGGGGACATGCTGAACCTCCTCGAGGTCAGCGACGGCTGGGGCCACCTCAGGTTCGGGACGAACTGGGACGGGAACCAGCACGCCTACGACTCCACCGTGGACATCGCCAAGGCCTAGAGGACGCCCATGTCGACACGACAGCTCGCGATGGTGATGGACCTCAACAAGTGCATCGGCTGCCAGACCTGCACGGTCTCCTGCAAGACGCAGTGGACCAACCGGGACGGCCGCGAGTACATGTACTGGAACAACGTCGAGACCCGGCCGGGCACCGGATACCCGCGCAACTGGGAGGAGATGGGGGGAGGCTTCGACGAGTCGGGCACGCTGCGGGAGGGCACGGTCCCGTCCCGCAGCGCCGACTACGGGACGCCCTGGGACTTCAACCTCGACGAGGCGGCGCTCGGACAGGTGATCCGGCCGCAGAGCGAGCCGACCACCGGCCCGAACTGGGACGAGGACCGCGGGGAAGGCGACTTCCCGAACAGCTGGCACTTCTACCTGCCTCGCATCTGCAACCATTGCTCGAACCCGGGTTGCCTGGCGGCCTGCCCGCGCGGCGCGATCTTCAAGCGCGACCAGGACGGGGTCGTCCTGGTGGACCAGGAGCGCTGCGAGGGGCTGCGCTACTGCATCGCCGGGTGCCCGTACAAGAAGGTCTACTTCAACCCCCGGACGTACCGGTCGGAGAAGTGCATCCTCTGCTTCCCGCGGGTCGAGAAGGGGCTGCCTCCGGCCTGCGCGCAGCAGTGCGTGGGGCGCCTGCGGTTCGTGGGGTACCTCGACGACGTGGAGGGGCAGGTCCACAAGCTCGTCCACCAGTGGGGAGTGGCCCTTCCGCTTCACCCGGAGTATGGCACCCAGGCCAACGTGTTCTACGTGCCGCCGCTCCCCGGGCCGCCCCGCTACGACGCGCAGGGTCGGCCCATCCCGGGCAGCGAGCGCATCCCCATGTCGTACCTGGAAGGGCTCTTCGGGCCCGGCGTCCGCACGGCGGTGAAGAAGCTCGAGTCCGAGATGGCGCGCAAGCGCGCGGGCAAGCCCTCGGAGCTGCTCGACGTGCTGATCGCCTTCAAGCAGGAGGAGATGTTCCGCCTCGGCACCCCCATCGGGCCCGAGCTGGTCCAGCTGGGCCGGCGGGGCATCCGCTCGGTCGACGCGAAGGGAGGACACTGATCATGCGACGGATCCTCCCGGCCGCGCTGGCCGTCGCCGTCGCGATCCCGGTCGGCGCCGCGGACTTCCTTGCCGCGGAGACCCTGGAGGTCGCGAAGGTCTCCGGGCCGCTGGCCGCCGACCCGGCCGCGAGGTTCTGGGACGCGGCCCCGGTCGCCGTGGTTCGCGCCGCTCCCCAGCACACCATCCGGCTGAACGACCGGCAGGCCAACCTGGCGCTCGAGAAGGCGGCGCTCCGCACCGTCCGCGTGCGGGCGGTCACGGACGGCGAGGATCTGGCCGTCCTGCTCGAGTGGGACGACGCCACCGAGAACAGGACCCGGCCCGACGGCGTGGACGTATACGGCGACGCAGCCGCCATCCAGTTCCCCCGCCGGTTCGGCGCGGGAATCCGCCTTCCCTACGTGGGCATGGGGGACGATGAGCAGGAGGTGCTCCTCTATCTCCAGCGGGCCGGCGGCGACGGGACGGCAGCGCGGCAGGTGGTGGCGCGCGGGTTCGGCACGTCGACCCGGGCCGACCTGGGCGGCGTGGGGGTCGCCATGCGCTACGACGGCGTCCGGAAGGGCTGGCGCGCCGTCTTCCTGCGGCCGCTCTCCGCCGCCGGGCACGACCTGGGCCGCGGACTGGTGCCCTTCTCGGTCGGGGTCTGGGACGGAGCAGGCCACGAGCGCGGAGGAAACAAGGCGCTGGCCGGCTGGAAGCTGCTGCGCTTGCCCGGGACGGCGGTCGATCCCGCCTACCAGGCCGAGCTTGCCTGGGGCCGGCGCCCCGGGGACCTCGGCGACCCGCGCAAGGGGAAGGAGCTCTTCGAGGGGATGTGTACCGCCTGCCACGCCGTGGGCGCGGAGCGAGCGGTGCCCGGGCTGGCTCCCGACCTCACCGTCATCGGCGTCATCGCCACGCCCGCCTACCTGCGCGACTCCATCCTCGCCCCCAGCACGGTCATCGTCCCGAATCCCAATCCGGCGCAGCGACAGGATCGCTCGGCGAAGCCAGACACCCGTGGGGCCTACCCGGCCGACGAGGCCTACGTCTGGTACACCCGGGGCGCCGACGGGAAGCGGACCTCCACCATGCCGGACTACGCCTCGATGGAGCCGGCCGACCTCGGGGACATCGTCGCCTACCTCGCCACGCTGGGCCGGGACGACGTCCCGGAAGGGAAGAAGCCATGAAGACCTTCGCCATCCTGCTCATCGCGGCGCTGTCGTCTCCGGCGCTCGCCGCCCCGACCGGGGAGGAGGTGGAGGTGACGGCCGGCGTGGTCACCGGGCTCAAGTGCGCGCTCGACGCGCGGGCCAGCGGAGGCCTGAGGTCCCTCACCTCGTGCCCACCGGCCGAGGCTGCCCGCGAGCTCGTGGTCTTCGACGTGGCCGAGAAGCGCATCTACCGGATCGGCGAGAAGGTCGTCCACCGGTACCAGCTGGAGAGTGCCTTCGGGGGCGGCAGCATCGACTTCGAGGGCACGACCGTGAAGGTGGACGAGGTGAACGACATCGCCACCGTCGAGGTCGCCGAGTTCTCGGTGACCAAGAAGCGGAAGCCGGGAGCCTTCAAGGGATGCCTCTGATTCCCCCCGAGCCGATGGTCCGGATCGGCGCCGGGCCCGCCGTCTCTCGCGGCGACAGCGCCCGGCCCGGCAACCGCGCGCCATTCGCCCGCCACGTCGTGCTGTTCACGAGCGGGAAGGGCGGCGTGGGCAAGACCCTCGTGGCCGTGAACGTGGCCAACGCGCTGGCGCAGCGGGGCCTCCGGGTCGGCCTGCTCGACGCCGACGTGCACGGACCGAGCGTGCCGCGCATGCTCCAGCTCGCCGGGGAGCGGGTCCGCTGGAACGACGCCGACCGGATGATCCCGGCCGAGAACTTCGGGCTCCGCGTCATGAGCGTCGGGCTGACCACCCCGGAGGCCGACACGCCCCTGGGGTGGCGATCGGCGGTGGCCACCAGCGCGCTGATGCAGATGCTCGACGACGTCGAGTGGGGCCCGCTCGACGTGCTGGCCGTCGACCTTCCGCCTGGCACGGGGGACGTCCAGCTGACGCTCGCACAGGAGCTGCGCATCGCCTCCGCCGTGGTGGTCACCACGCCGGCAGTGGTGGCCAACGACGACGTTCGGCGCGCGCTGCGCATGCTCCTCGACATGGGCGTGCCCGTGGCCGGCGTGGTCGAGAACATGAGCGGGTTCGTGGCGCCCGACACCGGCGTCCGCTACCACCCGTTCGGTCAGGGCGGGGGCCAGGCGCTGGCGCGCGACTATGCCGTCCCGTTCCTGGGCAAGATCCCGCTCGACCCGCGGATCGGCGCGGCGGCCGACGAGGGCACTCCCATCGCGGCCGTCGGCGACGACGCCCTGAGGTCCGTCTTCGAGAGCCTGGCGTCCCGGATCTGGGAGGCCATTGATCAACCCCAAGGAGCGAAACCATGAAGACCACCTGGATCCCCGCACTGGCTGCCGTCGCGACCCTGCTGTCCACCCCGGTCGCCCGGGCCGGCGAGCCGCCGAGGAAGACCCCCGAGCTGGCGGAGAAGGGGAAGGCCTCCTTCGCCAAGAACTGCACCGCCTGCCATGGCAAGGGTGGCCAGGGCGACGGTCCCGCCGCCAAGGCGCTCAAGCCGCCTCCGGAGAACCTGGTCACCCATCCGATGAAGGGGGGCGCCCCGGCCGTGTTCGAGGTGCTCGCCAAGGGCGTCAAGGGCACCGGGATGGTCGCCTTCAAGCACCTGTCGGAGGAAGAGCGCTGGGCGCTCGCCTACTTCGTGGAAGGCCTCGGCAAGCCGGCCCCCTAGCGCCCGATCCCGGCTGTACCCGCGCGTGACGCGATGTGCCAGGAACTCCAGGGGTTTCTCCGTAAAATCGCGTTGACGCGTCCACGTTGCCGGGACAGATAGAGCGCCTCACGTCCATGGCACCGACCTTCAGGATTCCGGCCGCGCTGGCCTTTCTCGCGATGCTTTGGGCCACGCCCGCGGGGGCGCAGACCACCGAGCTCTTGAAACGCGAGGTCGCGGCGGTCGGCGTGGTGGAGCGGCTCGGCGCGGCGGTTCCGCTCGGCGGCGAATTCACCGACTCGGAGGGGCGCCCCGTCCGGCTGGGGGATCGGGCCGGGCGGCCGCTGCTCCTCTCCTTCAACTACACGAGCTGCCCCCGCCTCTGCGGTCTCCAGCTCGGCGGGCTGGCCCGGGGCCTGAAGGAGGCGGGCTGGACCGGTGAGGGCTTCGACGTCGCGACGGTGAGCATCGACCCCGCCGAGAAGCGCGAGCAGATGGCGCGCTACAAGCAGGCCATGGTCCGCGAGGCCGGGGCGGGCGACGGTGTGGAGCAGGGCTGGCGATTCCTGCGAGGCGCGCAGGCCGACGTCGACGCGCTGGCCGACGCGGTGGGCTTCAAGTACCGGTTCGACGAGAAGACCGGCGAGTTCGCCCACCAGGCGACGCTCGTGATCCTCACCCCCGACGGCCGGGTGAGCGGTTACCTCCACGGCATCACCTACGCGCCCGGCGCCCTCCGCACCGCCGTGGACCGCGCCGCCTCCGGTGCCGTGGCGACCGCCGCGGAGCAGCGCACCCTGGGCGGATTCCTCCTCACCTGCATGGGCTTCGACCCGGCCGATCCGGCGCCGCTGGCACTCAAGGTCATGCGCTCCGGCGGAGTCCTGGCGATGGTCTTCCTGCTCTCGTTCCTCGGCTACCAGGCATACCGCGACGTCCGGCGGCGCAAGAGGGAGAACCCCACCTCATGATCCAGCTGACCACCCTGCTGGCGGACAGCCTCGTCGCCGCCGGCCCCGGCTACCTGCCCGAGCGCGCCTCCAGCGTCGCCGAGGGCGTGGACCAGGTCTTCGGCTTCCTCTTCTGGCTCTCCGCCTTCTTCCTCGCGATCATCATCGGCGCCACCATCCTCTTCGTGGTCCGCTACCGGGCCCGGCCGTCGCGCCCGGGACCGGAGCCCTCGCCGGACCACTCGAACCGCCTCGAGCTCTTCTGGTCGGTCATCCCGCTCCTTCTCGTCTTCGTCATCTTCTGGGCCTCCACCAGGGTCTACTTCGCAATGGTCGAGACCGAGCCCGGCGCCACGCCGCAGCGGGTCCAGGTGACGGGGAAGAAATGGTCGTGGTGGTTCGACCACGAGGGCGGCAAGGGTTCGAAGGAGCTCCACGTCGTGGCCGGGAAGCCGGTCGAGCTGGCGCTGGCCTCCATCGACGTGATCCACTCCCTGTACGTGCCCGAGTTCCGGCTCAAGCAGGACGCCGTGCCCGGGCGCTTCACCAGGATGGTCTTCACCCCCACCGTCCCCGGGACCTACCCGGTCCTCTGCACCGAGTACTGCGGGACGAACCACTCCACCATGACGTCGGTGGTGGTGGTCCACCCCGACCAGGCCGCCTTCGACGCCTGGGCCGCGGAGGGGAAGGGGACCGTGGAGACGCTCCTCCAGGTCGGCGTGCGGGTCTTCGAGGAGAAGGGCTGCTCGGCCTGCCACAGCGTGGACGGCTCCGCGGGCGTGGGCCCGAGCCTCAAGGGCATCTGGGGCGAGACCCACGACCTCGTCGGGGGCGCGAAGGCGGCCGTCGACGAGAACTACGTCCGCGAGTCGATCGTGAAGCCGGGCGCGAAGATCCGCGCGGGCTTCGACGACATGATGCCCCCCGTCCCGCTCGACGACCGGGAGATCCAGGGCATCGTGGTCTACATCCAGAGCCTGAAGGACGCGCCATGACCTCCGGCGGGAACTACCTCACGCACGGGAGCAGCCTGCGTTCCTGGCTCCTCACCGTCGACCACAAGCGCATCGGCATCATGTACCTGGGGCTCATCGTCTTCTCGCTCCTCCTGGGCGGGGTCTTTGCGATGGTGGTCCGATTCCACCTCTGGAACCCCGGCGGCGGGCTCGTGTCCAACGACGCCTACAACAAGATGTTCACGCTGCACGGTGCGGTGATGATCTTCCTCTTCGTCATCCCCGGGATCCCGTCGGCGCTGGGCAACTTCGTGGTGCCCCTCATGGTCGGCGCCAAGGACGTCGCCTTCCCGCGGGTGAATCTGCTCTCCTTCTGGCTCTTCGTCGGCGGTGCGGTGCTCTTCGTGGCCACGCTGGTGGTGGGCGGGATCGACACCGGGTGGACGCTCTACCCGCCCTACAGCCTGGAGTCCTCCCGGGGCCTGGGCATCCTGCTCGCGCTCACCGGCGTCTTCCTGGCCGGCTTCAGCTCCATCCTGACCGGCGTGAACTTCATCGCCACCATCCACAAGATGCGCGCGCCGGGGCAGGGCTGGTTCGACCTGCCGCTCTTCCTCTGGGCGCTCTACGCCACCGGCATCATCCAGATCTTCGCCACCCCGGTGCTGGGGATCACGGTCGCCCTGGGATTCCTGGAACGGCTCTTCCACCTGGGGATCTTCATGCCCGAGTACGGCGGCGACCCGGTCCTCTTCCAGCACTTCTTCTGGTTCTACTCCCACCCCGCCGTCTACATCATGATCCTGCCGGCCATGGGGATCGTGAGCGAGGTGGTGGCGGTCTTCAGCCGCAAGCCCATCTTCGGCTACAAGTTCATCGCCATGAGCTCGATCGCCATCGCGCTCATCGGCTTCCTGGTCTGGGGCCACCACATGTTCGTCTCCGGACAGTCCAAGTGGACCAACGTGATCTTCAGCTTCCTCACGTTGCTCGTGGCCATCCCGTCCGCCATCAAGACCTTCAACTGGCTGGCCACCATGTACAAGGGGCACATCGTCCTCAAGACGCCCATGCTCTACGTCCTCTCCTTCTTCGCCATCTTCGGGGTGGGGGGGCTGACCGGCCTCTTCCTCGGGGCGCTCGCCACCGACATCCCGCTGCACGACACCTACTTCGTTGTGGCCCACTTCCACTTCGTCATGGTGGGCGCGGTGATGATCGCCTTCCTCTCCGGGCTCTTCTACTGGTGGCCCAAGATGACCGGGCGCATGTACGACGAGCGGCTGGGGGTGGCCTCCGCCGTGCTCATCTTCCTCGGCTTCAACGTGACCTTCATCCCGCAGTTCATGGCGGGGACGCTGGGGATGCCTCGCCGCTACGCCACCTACGCCGAGCAGTTCCAGGGCCTGAACCGGGTCTCCACCGTCGGAGCGGTCCTGCTCGCCGGGGGGCTCCTGGTCGCGCTCTGGGCGTTCGTGAGGTCGCTCCGCTCCGGCGCTCCCGCTCCGGCCAATCCGTGGGGCGGCGCCACGCTCGAGTGGGCGACCTCCTCGCCCCCGCCGCACGACAACTTCGCCGTCGCACCCCGGGGCGCGCCCCCCTACGACTACTCCGGGCTGCGCAAGGAGTCGGACGCGGCCGGCTGGGTGCCGGTACACGAGGAGGGCGCGCGATGAGCGACCACGCGAACGCCCCCACCGCCTCCGGCGTGGCGCAGGCCCCGGAGCAGAGGTTCCTGGCCCATCACTTCGCGAGCATGGACGCCCAGGCACAGACCAGCAAGCTCGGGCTCTGGCTCTTCCTGGGCAGCGAGGTGCTCTTCTTCAGCGGGCTGTTCGTGGCCTACGGAGTCTACCGGGCCAACCACTACCCCCTCTTCCACTACGCCCACCACTTCCTCGACTGGCGCATGGGCGCGCTCAACACCGTGGTCCTCGTCGGCAGCAGCGTGTCGGCGGCCTGGTCGGTGCGCTGCGCCCAGCTGGGCCAGCAGAAGGGGCTCCGGATCTCCCTCCTCGTCACACTCGCCCTGGCCGGAGTGTTCCTGGTGGTGAAGTACTTCGAGTACAGCCACAAGCTCCACAACGGGGTCGCCTGGGGCTCGGCCTGCAAGCCCTCGGCGGAGATCCTGGCCACCCTCCCGGCCGCGGTGCAGGCACTCCCCGTCCCGAAGGACCTGGGCACCTTCTTCAGCATCTACTACCTCATGACCGGCCTGCACGGCATCCACGTGCTCGTCGGGATGGGGCTCTACGTCTGGCTCCTCCGGAGGGCCGGCCGGGGCGACTTCGCTCCCGGCTACTACGTCCCCGTCGACGCGGTGGCCCTCTACTGGCACCTCGTCGACATGATCTGGATCTTCCTCTTCCCGCTCCTCTACCTCATCTGATCGGAGCCGCCGTGAACGACCCCGCCTCCTCGTCCGCCGCCTCCCCCGGGCACGGGACCCACGTCATGCCCCCGTCGGTGCTGCTCGGCACCGCGGCCGCGCTCATGGTCCTCACCGTGGCCACCGTGGCCACCTCCCGCATCGACCTCGGCCAGTGGAACGTGGTGCTGGCGCTGTCCATCGCCTGCACGAAGGCGGCGCTGGTGGCGCTCTTCTTCATGCACCTCAAGTACGAGAACCGCTTCCAGGCGGTGGTGCTGGTCTCGGCGGCGCTCTTCGCGGTGCTCTTCGTCGCCTTCGTCGTGTTCGACACGACCCAGTACCAGCCGGAGATCCGGGCGGCCGAGCAGCAGGCCGGATCGGCGCCAGCCGGGCAGGGCAAGCCCTGATCGGGAGAGCGATGCGAGCGTCCTCCCGGCGTCTCCCTGGCCTCCTGGCCCTCTGCGCCCTCGCCGCGCCGGGTGGGGCCGCGGCCTACGAGGAACGGGTCCACCAGCTCATCGGCGAGCGGGCGCTGCCGGCGTCGATGCCGCGCGACCTCGGGCGGATCACCCCCGTGGACGTCGACGAGCTTCGCAGCGCCACCTGGCGCGCCGGCGCCGGCCACCCCGACCCCGCCGTCCGGGAGCGCTTCGTCGCGCGCCACCCCTCCGAACGGCAGTTCGACGTCTGGGCCTGGAAGGAGTTCCTCGGGCTCACCCCCGAGGCGCGGGTGCTGGGGGTCGACGTGCTCCCAGACGGCCCGGCCGACGCCCGGCTCCTCGCCGCGATCTCCTCCCGGTCTCCCGACGACGACAGGCGCAACGTGGAGCGCTTCGCGCACGACCCGGAACGGCGCGTCCGCCGCGATGCCTCGGGCAAGCCCATCCCGCTCGACCCGGCCCAGCTCCACATGGGTGCGCTCACCGGCCTCTCCAGCCAGGCCTGGGCCCACTACGGCCTCCCGAAGATCGAGTTCTCCGACTCCCCCGAGGTCCTGAAGACCGATCCTCGCCGCTGGGCGTATCCGCCCACCGCGAAGGCCTTCGCACCCGACATGGCCCAGATGCACACCGACGTCGCCCTGGCCGCCGCGACGGCGGCGACTCCCGGCGGGCGCGCTCTGGCCTACGTCTGGCTCGGAGCGGCGCACCACTACGTCGCGGACGTGGCCAACCAGATCCACACCCTCCAGGCCGTCTACCCGTTCTTCGTCGACGCCAAGATGGAGAGCTGGAAGGAGAACCTCCTCTCGCTCTGGGGATGGCTGCGCCCGCGCCCCGGGTTCGAGGAGATCGGGCTCGGCATCATCAAGAACCACCACCTCTTCCTCGAGGACCTCTGGGGCGCACGCGTCTTCGAGGCCGCCGAGGGGAAGCCGGCAGTTCCCGGCGCGGTCGCCGGGCTGTCGGCGCTCGCGGCGGGCGATGCCGAGGAGGAGGCCGCCCTCGACGCGCTCCGCCTCGACCCGGCCGGCCCATTCGCCCGGAGGATCGCCGAGCAGGTCGTCGACGCCTCGAGCCACGAGGGAGCCGACGTCTACCTGGCTGCCCGGGACGTCGCCCGCCCGCGCCTCTCCAGGGCCCGCCACGTGTACCAGGCGGGAACCGCAGACGCCGAGCTCCGGCCGTCGCCCGATCCGGCGCGCCTGTCCAGGTTCTACGAGCTGGAGGCCCGGGGCTTCGCACGCGCCGCCAGCGCCGTGCGCCGCCACGTGCGTCTCTTCGACGAGGAGGTCGCGCGAGCCGGACGCTCCGAGGCCGACCGGCTGGCGGTGCGGGAGGCGGTGCTCCGGCGCCTCGTGGCGGATCGCATGGCCGCGCGCGACGCCGAGGAGGCAAGGCTGGCCGCCTGGCTCGCGGCGAAGGGGGTCACCCGTCCGTGAAGGCCCGCCGGAGCCGTTCCGCAACCTCCTCCGGCCAGGTCATCGAGAAGCGCTCCCCGAGGAGCATGTGCAGGTAGTTGGCGTCGGGGGTGTGGAGCACCGGGTCGATGTAGAGCCGGGGCAGCAGGCGCGCCGAGAGCGCATGGCGCCCGGAGTGGTCGTCCGACCGGTCGGGGACGAAGGTCAGGTTGAAGCTCCAGAGCCCCATGGCTGCGAAGCCGCGCAGGGCCCGCCGCAGCCCCGCCGCGAAGGCCGCCACGTCGGCGTCGTCGAGGCCGAGCACGCTCGACTTCCCCGGGAGGACGGCGCGGCAGTCGCCGAGGACTCCCGTGGGGGCGAAGGGGACGTACCAGGTCCAGGCGCCCGTGCGCCCCACCACCCGGCCCGCGGCCTCCTCGGCCGCGAGCAGGTCCGGTGCGAACGGCCTGCCGTGCGACGCGAGCCATGCCGACTCGGCCGCGAGCTCGCGCCGGACGGCGTTGCCCGGCTCCGACGTCGCCACCACCTGCATGTGCGGGTGGATCTGGGTCCCACCGGCCGGCGGCATGTGGTTCCAGGTGATGAGCCCGAAGAGGCCGCCCCCCATGCGCGGGAGCGTCGAGGCCAGGAAGTCACGGGCGGCTCCGAGTCCGGAGGCGACGAGCGACTCCGGCACGTCCTCCATGGCCAGGTCGTGGAGGGCCGATGGAACGAGAACGGCGGAGAGCTCGTCGTACGGGAAGAGGTTCGGGAACACCACCGCCTCGCCGCGCACGAAGCGCCCGCCCGGGACGAGGTCGTCGGGGAAGCGCGGGGTCACCACTGCCACCTTGCCCGGACAGAACGGGCAACCCGGACGGCGGGCCTCGACGATGGCGGAGATGTCGGAGGGGGCCGCGGCGGGAAGGGAGAAATGGCAGATGCGGGAGGATTCGCCGGTCAGGGGGTCGTAGCGGATCTCGCTCTCGACGTCGGTGAGCGCGAAGCCCTTCCTGGGATCGTGGAGGCGCGCCACGCGCGGCTCGCGTCGAAAAAAGGCTCTTTCCGGCCCGCTGGATGTCATCCGGACTCCCGATACCCAAAAGGGTGCCAACGAAGCGTTAGCCAACCCGGCCCCTTCAGCGTTAGCTGAGGAACCACACATTCACCAACCTCGCCCGGGAGTGTACATGGCCCAGAAGATCGACTTCGCGAAGCTGACGCTCAAGGACGCCCTGGACCTCGCCATCCTGATCGAGGACGAGGCCAAGGTCCGCTACGACGAGTTCGCCCGCCTCGTGGGAGGCCGCTACAAGGGAGACGCCGACGAGGTCTTCAAGAACATGGCGGGCTACGAGGCCAAGCACCGGGACGATCTCAAGGCCCGCCGCCAGAAGCTCTTCGGCTCCGCGCCGGTCACCGTCAGCATCGACGCCATCGACGACGTCGAGGCCCCCGACCGCGGACAGCCCCGCGTGTTCATGTCGCCGCGGCAGGCCATGGAGGTGGCGCTGGTCTCGGAGGAGAAGGCCTGGAGCTACTTCGACGAGGCCCTGGTCCACGTGAAGGACGCCGACGTGCGCAAGCTCTTCGAGGAACTCCGGGCCGAGGAGAAGCAGCACCAGGAGTACGTGAAGAAGGCCATGGCCACCCTCCCGACCGGTCCGGACGTCGAGGAGGAAGAGGCCGACGAGCCGGGGTCCGACGCGGGATAGCCTTGGTCCGTTTCGTGCTCGTCCGGCCGCGGATCCCCGAGAACGTGGGAGCCGCGGCCCGGGTGCTGCGCAACTTCGGCCACGCCGACTGGGTGCTGGTTTGCCCGGAGCGGCTCGACCGGGAGGTGGCCCGCCGCATGGCGGTGGGGGCCGAGGACCTGCTCGACGGCGTCCGGGAGGTCGCCACGCTCGACGAGGCCGTCGCCGACTGCTCCTGGGTCGTGGGGACCGAATCCCGCCGGGTACGGGGAAGGGCGCCGCTCGATCCGGACGCCCTCGTCGCATCCGTCGAGGAGGCCTCCTCCCGGGGCACGACGGCGCTCGTCTTCGGGGGCGAGCGGGACGGCCTTCGCGCCGGGGAGCTTGCGCGCTGCGATGCGCTCTCCCGGATCCCGTCCCGCGCTCCGCAGCCCTCCCTCAACCTGGCCCAGGCGGTCGCCGTCTACGCCTTCGCGCTCCGCCCCGGCTCCCGGGCGGCGCCGCCGGCCGCGGTCGCAGGCCGGACCGCAGCCGACGACGCCGAGCTGGTCCGTGTCGAGTCGGCCCTGCGGGAAGCGCTCGCGGCAGGCGGCTTCCTGCGAGGCCCCGAGCGTCACGCCGTGCGCGACCTCTCCGGGACGCTGCGCCGCTCGCACCTCTCCCGGAAGGAATCCCGCCTCTGGATCGCCGCCCTGCGCAGCGTGGCGCGAAGGGAGAACGCGTGAACCAGGTCCGCCCCCGCCGCAGCGCCCTCTACGTTCCGGGCGCGAACGCCCGTGCGCTCGAGAAGGCGCCGTCCCTCGGCGCCGACGTGGTCATCGTGGACCTGGAGGACGCCGTCGCCCCCGCCGCCAAGGAGGAGGCGCGGCGCGCGGCGCTGGAGGCCATCCGGCGCGGGATGGGGCGCGCCGAGGTGGTCCTGCGGGTGAACGGCGCGGGGACGCCCTGGGCGGAGGCGGACCTCGCTGCCGCGGCCGGGTCCGGAGCCGACGCGGTCCTCCTCCCCAAGGTGGACGGGCCGGAGGCGGTCCGGGACGCCGGGCGGCGCCTGGCCGCCTCGGGGGCCCCGGAGGCGCTCGCGCTCTGGGCCATGATCGAGACGCCGCGCGGGGTGCTCCGGGCAGCCGAGGTGGCCGCGTCGTCCCCCCGTCTCGCCTGCCTGGTGGCCGGCACCTCGGACCTGGTGAAGGACCTGCGGGCGCGCCACACGGTCCACCGGACCGAGGTGCTCGTCTCCCTCTCGCTCGTCGTCCTGGCCGCCCGGGCCAGCGGGCTCTCCGCCCTCGACGGGGTCCACCTCGACCTGGCCGACGAGGCGGGCTTCGTCCGGGCCTGCGGCCAGGGGCGCGACCTGGGCTTCGACGGCAAGACCCTCATCCACCCGCGGACCATCGCCGCCGCCAACCTCGCATTCACTCCAGGTGACGAAGAGCTGGCCGCGGCCAGGCGGATCATCGACGCCCACGCCGCGGCCGAGGCGGCCGGACTGGGCGTCGTGGTGGTGGACGGGCGGCTCGTCGAGTCGCTGCACGTCGCCGAGGCACGCCGGGTGGTGGCGCTCGCCGCGGCCATCGCCGCGCGTGGCGGATAGGATCCAGGGGTGGGCGTCCCCAGCCTCGAGGAGATCCGCCGCGCCCTGGCGCTCCGCTCTCCGGAACTCCTGCCCGAGCCCCTGCCGCGGCGGGCAGCCGTATCGATCGTGCTGCGAGGAGCGCCGTCCGGGCTGGACGTGCTCTTCATCCGGCGCGCCGAGCGGGAGCGGGACCTCTGGTCCGGCCACGTGGCCTTCCCGGGGGGGCGGGTCGAGCCGGGGGAGGGGATCGAGGAGGCGGCCATCCGCGAGACGGAGGAGGAGGTCGGGATCGACCTGCGGGTGGAGGCGGCGCGTCTCGGCGCCCTCGACGAGATCCAGGCCATCGGACGGGGGCGGGCGGTCGGCCTCTCGATCCAGCCCTGGGTCTGGGCGCTTCATGCCGATCCGGGCCCCTTCCGGTTCTCGGAGGAGGTGGCGAGCGCCCACTGGATCCGGCTCGCCGACCTGCTCGACCCGGCGAGGCAGGCGCCGTTCCCCTACGTCCACGAGGGGCAGGCGCTCGTCCTGCCCAGCCTCGAGGTGGACGGGATCGTCATCTGGGGGCTGACGTACCGGATGCTCGAGATGTTCGCCGGGGTGCTGGGCGCCGGGTTCACTCCGGGAGGAGCTCGATGATCCAGGTCTTCATCAGCACCCGCTCCTCGATGGCCATCGAGGTGGGCACGTCGTACGCGCCCCGGTCCCGTACCCCCTCCTGCGGCGAGTAGAGCCGCCCCGGGTCGCCGGCCAGGACCCGGATCCCGCGACCGGCCATGGCCCGCCCCCAGACCAGGAACGGCTCGGCCATCTTCCGCTCGTAGAACACGTCCCCGGCCAGGACCACGTCCACCGAGGGAAAGTCCTCCCCCAGGGGAGAGCGGGCCTGGAACTCGACCGCCACGCCGTTGCGCGCCGCGTTGAGCCGGACCGCTCCCTCGCAGAACGGGTCCACGTCGTATGCCACCACCCGGGCGGCGCCCGCCATGGCCGCGGCGATGGCCACGAGCCCGCTGCCGGTGCCGAAGTCGGCCACGCGCAGGCCCGCCACCACCTCGGGGTGGTCGAGCACGTGGCGGGCGAGCGCCTGGCCGCCCACCCACGGGAAGGCCCAGAAGGGCGAGTCGTCCCATCCCTCCAGGTCCGCGGCCGTGGCCCGCCACAGCTCGGTCATCTCGGTGGCCTGGTAGATCTCGATCTCGGGGACGAGCGGGACCGTGCCCGGCGCCGTCCGGCTGCGGATGAAGTCCATCCAGCCGTCGATCGTGCGGGCCATCTAGATGCCCGGATCGGTGTCCGGGACGGGGGGGCTGGCCAGCCAGACGCGGAGCAGGGTCCAGGCGAGACCGAGGAGGGTCGGCCCGAGGAAGACCCCGATGAACCCCCAGGCGATGAGGCCACCCAGGGCACCCAGGAAGATGACCGTCATGGGAAGCCCGGTCCCCCGGCTGATGACGTAGGGCCGGGCCACCGAGTCGATGGCGTTGTTGGCGATGAAGCCCCAGATCAGCGTGAAGATCGCGGCGCCGGGCCGGCCGGCGTAGAAGAGCCACGCGCCCGCGCCGACGTAGATGACGTGGATGCCGATCTGCATGACGTCCATCACGAAGCTCGCCACCATGAGCGCGGCGAGGAGGGGAACGCCGGCCATCCAGAGCCCGACGCCCTCCAGGAGCGCCAGCGCAGCGGCCGTTCCGATGATCCCCACCGACACGTAGCGAATGGTCCGGGCGGCCAGCTCGAGGAGGTGGACTCCGTGCTCTCCGCCAACCCGCTCCGCGATCCGGGAGAAGAGCGCCGCTCCGCGCTCCCCGCCCGCCAGCATGGGCCAGGTGAGCACCGAGGCGAGCACGACCTGCACGATGGTCCAGCCCGTCCCGACGGCGCGCATGACACCCCACTGCGCCATGCGGGAGGTCTGCGTGCCGGGACCTCCGATCTGGGCCAGCAGGGACTGGACGATCTCCTGCCAGGTGCCCTGGAGCATGTGCCCGACCAGGGGGAACTCGCGCATCCACTCCGGGGGCGCGGGGATCGTCCAGGTCTCCGGCCGCGACACCACCGCCACGATGCTGCGCAGGCTGGGGAGCAGCGCCACCGTGGCGATCACGACCGGCGCGACCACCAGCACCAGCAGGACCGCCACCGAGAGCGTCGCGGCGAGCGGCGGATGGCCTCCGGTCCGCACCAGGAACCAGCGGTGGAGCGGCCAGATGGTGACCGACATGAAGAGGGACCAGAGCAGGATGGTCCCGAACGGGGCCAGGATGGCGAAGGCCGTGGCCAGGAGCGCCGCGACGAGCGCCAGGGCCAGCCCGCGCTCGAAGAGTCCACGCCCTGCATGGGGCAACCGAGGTCCTTCCACGGGTACCCCATACCCTCCCGCGCACCACCGGAGCAACGGGCTGCTATGGTTTCCCCATGGCCAGCCCCCGCGACAAGACCGCCTACCTGGTTCGCCCGCCCACGGCCGTCCTCACCCGCGGCTTCGATCCGCGCCTGTCGGTGGGGTCGGCGAGGCCGGCGGTGTTCCGGTCCTCGACCTACGTCTTCTCGAGCCCGGAGGCGGCCGAGCGTGCCTTCGCCATCGCGCTCGGCAAGTCGAAGCCGGCCCAGGGCGAGAGCGTGGACCTCATCTACTCGCGCCTCTCCCACCCCAACGCGGAGATCGCCGAGGACCACGTGGTGCCGCTCGAGAAGGGGGCCGAGTCCGCCGCGGTCTTCAACTCCGGGATGGCCGCCATCTCGACCGTCTTCTTCACCTTCTGCCAGCCCGGGGCGAGCTTCGTGTACACGGTGCCGCTCTACGGCGGCACCCAGCACCTGGTCCACCAGCTCCTCGAGCCCATGGGGATGAAGGGGATCCCGGTGGCGGCGGGGGACGGGGCGGCCATCGCACGGGCCATCGGGGCGGCCCGGAATCTCCGGCTCGTCCTGATCGAGACCCCGGCCAACCCCACCCTGACCATGACCGACATCGCGGCCGCCTCGGCGGCGGCGCGGGAGCACCCCGACCGGCCGCTGGTGGCGGTGGACAACACCTTCATGGGACCCACCTTCCAGCACCCGCTCGTGCTGGGGGCGGATCTCTCCCTCTATTCCGCCACCAAGTACCTGGGAGGCTTCAGCGACATGCTGGGCGGGGTGGTGCTGGGCCGCGACCCGGAGCTGCTGGCCCGGCTGCGGGGAACCCGCGCCATCCTGGGGAACATCCTCCAGCCCGACGAGGCCTGGATGCTCGACGGGCGCCTCCCCACGGTGGGGCTGCGCATGAACCGGCAGTCGAAGAACGCGCAGCGCATCGCCGAGGCGCTGCAGGGCCACCCGAAGCTCCGGCGCATCATCTATCCGTCGCTCTTCACCGACCCCGACCAGGTCCGCATCCGCGACGCGCAGTGCAGCTACCCGGGGGGCATCTTCTCGATCCAGCTGGAGGGCGGGAAGCGCGCCGCCTTCGAGTTCCTGCGCCGCCTGCGCATCGCCAAGAACGCGGTGAGCCTGGGCGGCGTGGAGACGCTGGTCTGCCACCCCGCCACCACCACCCACTCCGAGATGTCCGACGAGGAGCTGGCCCGCTACGGCGTGTCCGACGACCTGGTGCGCGTCTCGGTGGGCATCGAGCACTGGCGCGACCTGCTCGCCGAGTTCCAGTCCGCCCTCGACGGAGCGTGAAGGGCCAGGCGGGAAGCCGCGGGTCGCGAGGTCAGCCGGACGCGGTGCGCGCGGCCACGGCGCGGGCCAGCTCGACGATGGAGAGGGGAGAGGAACCCTCCGCCTTGTTGTTCACGATGACGAGCCCCTCCTTCCCGGCGCGCACGGCGCGGGCCACCAGCTCGGCGACCGAGGTCCGGCTCTCCGGGTCGGGCGCCGCCAGCCGGTCGAACGGGGCGTAGAGGTCCCGGGCCTCCTCGTAGCCGCGTCCGTGGCCGAGCATCCAGCGCACCACCAGCGCCGGCTGCCGCTCCACCGGGGCGGTGACGGCCTGGACCTCGAGCGAGGGCATCGAGGGGTGCACCGTGAAGGCGTACGCGACCCCGGCTCCGGCCAGCGCCGCCGCGACGTCCGCGTGGAGGAGCCCGGCGTCGCGGATCTCCACCGCGTAGCGGGGACCGGCGGGAAGGGCCAGGAGGAACGAGGAGAGCCGCGCCGCGAAGCGGGGCGGGTCCCGGATCTCGCTGCGGGGCAGGGGCGGGAACTGGAAGAGCAGGGTCCCGAGCCGGTGGCCCAGCCCCTCCGTGGCCGGCGCCACGACCGCGTCCCGCGCGAAGGCCGGGTCGAGGTAGCGGGGATTCTCCCGGGCGGCGCCGCGTCCCGGCCCGTCGCGCAGGCCCGGGAAGGTGCAGAGCTGCGACGCCTTCACCAGGAATCGGAAGTCCTCCGGCACCTGGGCGGCGTGCAGCGCGAAACCCTCCGCGGAGAGCGGTGCGTAGAAGGTGCGGTCGATCCCGGCGGCGCGCAGGAGCGGGTGCCGCGCGTAGGCGGGGAGCCCCTCCCGGGAGAGCACCTCGGCGGCGTGGCGGCCGGCCCATACCAGCCCGGTCCATCCCGGGAAGGACCACGAGGAGGTGCCCATCCGGATCCGCTCCGGAAGAAGTCCGGACAGGTCAATCACTTCTGGTGAAATAGGAGCGGCGGCGACCCGCGGCACCTCGGCCGCGCCGAAGAGGCCGAGTTGCGTCTCCGACAAGTCGTGGCCAGCTGGGCGGCGTCCGGGCACGACGGGACACTTAAGAGAAGCGTGCCAGCCGCGCCCCGAAGGGGTTGAAAATAGTGAAATCACGTCCCGTGAATGAACGTCCACGTGGCCCGATCAAGGGACTGTCCGCGTCACGCACCGGAGGTTAATAGACTCCCTGGACGATGCACCGGACCGGGGAGGCGTGCAGTGGGCGAGGGGTTGCTGAGACGGAGCGTGCAGGCGTCGGCGCTGGCCCTGGGGGCCGCGATCGTGCTGCTGCCGTCTCCCGTCGGCCACCCGGTCCTGCCGCGACAGGTCCCGCCCCCCTCCATCCCGCGGCCGCTCGACCCGCTCGCCGCCCACGTCCTGGAACAGATGCCTTCACTCGGCGTGAAGTCTGCCTCCGATCTGGCCATCACGGTCCGCAGCGAGTCGGCCGCGGCGGGGCTCGACCCGGTCCTGGTGATGGCGGTGATCGAGGTCGAGTCGGGCTGGCAGCCCGCCGCGGTGTCGGAGCGGGGAGCCCGCGGCCTCATGCAGCTCCGCCGGCTGGCCATCGAGACCGAGGAGCGGGCGGCCGGCCTCGCGCCCGGCGACGTCCACGACCCGATCCACAACGTCCGCATGGGAGTCCGGTACCTGGCCCGGATGGTGGCCACCTTCGAGGACGTCGACCTGGGCCTCCTGGCGTACAACGTCGGCCCGACCCGGGCGCTCTCCCTCCTGCTCGCGGTCGAGGACATCCCCGAGGCGTACCGGTCCTACGCGCGCAAGGTACGGCGGGAAGAGCGCCGGCTCCGCAGCGAGCTGAAGCGCGAACCGGTGATCGTGGCCAACGCGGCGGGGTAGACTCCGGGGCCATGCCCCGAGGAACCCCTTCCCGGCGCGCGCCCACCGGCTGGACGCGCGCCGAGCTCTCCGCCCTCCGACCGCTCCGGACCCCCGGACGCATCCAGTCCTTCGTCGACGCGCTGGCCTACCGGGCCGAGGACGAGCCGGGCTCCCCGCGCCGGGTGCTGGCCGAGCGGCGGGCCAACTGCTACGACGGCGCGCTCTTCGCGGCCGCCGCGCTGCGCCGCCTGGGGCACGCGCCGCTGCTGGTGGACCTGCAGGCGGTCCGCGACGACGACCACGTGCTCGCCGCCTTCCGGGAGCGCGGCCACTGGGGAGCGGTGGCCAAGTCCAACTTCGCGGGGCTGCGCTTCCGCGAGCCGGTCTTCCGCTCCGTCCGCGAGCTCGCGCTCTCCTACTTCGAGGACTACTTCAACCTGCGTGGCGAGAAGACGCTGCGCAACTACTCGGTGCCGTTCGATCTCTCCCGGCTCGACGCCCTCGACTGGACCTTTCGCGACGAACACCTGAGGGAGATCGCGGGGCGGCTCGACGGGTCCCGCCACCACCGCCTGCTCACCCCGGCCATGGAGCGGGCCCTGTGCCGGGTGGACGCGCGTTCGCTCCGGGCCGGCATGGTGGGGACGGACATGGCCGGCGTCCACGCGGGCCCCTGATGGCGCCCCTGGCGCGCGCGCGCTTCTCCACTCCCCGGCTCTTCGCGGCCGCCACGGCCATCTGGGGGACAACCTGGATCGCCATCACCTTCCAGCTCGGGCGCGCTCCGCCCGAGGCCAGCGTGTCGCTGCGCTTCGCCATCGCCGCGGCGCTCCTCCTCGGATGGTGCCGGGTGCGGGGGATCCCGCTCCGCTTCCCGGCGCGGGTCCACGGGGAGCTGGCACTGCTCGGCCTCTTCATGTTCTGCCTCTCCTACCTGGCCGTGTACCGGGCCGAGACGTTCCTCGTCTCCGGCCTGGTCGCGCTGGGATACTCGGCGAGCCCGCTCGTGAACGCGGCCATCTCCCGGGTGGTCTTCGGGACCCCGGCGACCCGCGGCGTGCTGGCCGGCGGCCTGCTCGGGGTGGCCGGGATCCTCCTCGTCTTCTGGCCGGAGCTGCGGCGTGTCCGGGCCGACGCCGGCGTGGTGACCGGAATGCTGCTGGTGGCCGGCGCGGTGCTGGCCTCGGGAGTCGGCAACGTCTTCGCCACCCGCCTCGATCGACTGGGCGTGAACGTCTGGCAGAAGATGGCCTGGGGGATGGCCTGGGGGTCGGCGGGGAGCGCGCTGGCGGCCCTGGCCTCCGGCGCGGAGCTCCACTTCTCGTTCGTCCCGTCGTACCTGGCGTCGCTCCTGTACCTGGCGGTGTTCGGATCGATCCTGGCCTTCGCCGCCTACCTCACGCTCCTGGAGCGGGTGGGAGCGGCGCGGGCCGGCTACGTCGGGGTGATGACCCCGGTGGTGGCGCTCGCCATCTCCGGGCTCGTGGAGGGGTTCCCGTGGGGTCCGACCACCATCGCGGGCGTCGCCGTGGTGGTGGCCGGGAACCTGGTGGTCCTTCGGGTGCAATAATCAGTTCGGCTTGAACGGCCCCGGTCACCGCGACAATAAACGGACGTTTCCCCACCCCTCCGGGAGGACACCATGGATTCCGCGTCGTTCGCCGAAGTGCTCCGCAAGTTCCCTCTCGCAGTCAGCGTGGTCACGGTGGGCCGCGGAGGCGCCGAGAACGCGCTCACCGTCTCCTGGGCCACGCCGGTCTCCTTCGAGCCGCCCATGTTCCTCGTGGCCGTGGACCGTCTGCACTACAGCGTGGACTTCGTGAAGAGCACCAGGAACTTCGCGGTGAACGTGCTCGCCGAGGGGCAGGAGAAGCTCGCCGGGCAGTTCGCACGCCAGTCCATGCAGGGGGAGGACAAGCTGGCCGGCGTCCCCCATCGCGAGGGACCGTCGGGGGCGCCCATCCTCACCGACGCCGTGGCCTTCTTCGACTGCGAGCTGGCCTTCTACGTGGAGGCCGGCGACCACTACCTGCTCGTCGGCAGGGTCGTCGATGCGGCCGTGCTTCGCGATGTCCGGGCGCTCGCCGGCGGCAGCGCCCTGCGGTACCAGAAGTCGGGCGCCTGACCCTCTCCTCCCTTCGGAGGAGGGGAGACGCGCGGCGTGTCCCACGGTCAAGGGGAATGCAGCCGCTGACAGCTTCTCCAGATGAGAAAAAGCGAATGTTTGCGCGGCGAAGGATCCAGCACCGCGCATAGGGCCTCCCGGTTCTCGCTGCTCACTCCGAGGGGGTCCATGTCTTCACGCCCGTCGTCCGCACCTGGCCTGTACCTGGTCATTTCACTGATTGTCGCAGCCGGGGTGCCGCTCGCCTCCCTGGCTCAGGTGGTCGGCGAGAGCGTCAACATGGTCTCGGGGACACAGTGGCCGGGCGGGGACCCTTTCCTGCAGCGGCAGAACGAGCCGTCCATCGCGGTCTCGTCCGCGAACGCCCAGCACCTGCTCGCCGGCGCCAACGACTACCGCACCGTGGACGTTCCCGTGGTCTCCGGAGCCACCAAGTTTGCCGCCGACGCCTGGCAGGGAGTCTTCAAGTCGTACGACGGCGGTCAGACCTGGAAGAGCTACCTGATGCCGGGCTACCCGCAGGATACGTCCTACGACGGCAGCCGTTCCGCCGTTCGGGGACCCGGGGGCACGGTGCTCTACAACGCGAGCGCCGACCCGGTGGTCCGGGCCGGCACCGACGGCATGTTCTACTTCGCCGGCATCGTCTTCGCGCGAGGCACGAACGACGGCCGCGTGGTGCTGAACCGGTTCGTCGACCTCAACAACAAGGAGAACGGCGACCCCGCCGGCGGCACGGACTCGATCCAGTGGGTGGACGCCAAGGTCATCGACCAGGGGGGGACCTACTTCGCGGACAAGCCCTGGATCGCCGTCGACGTCCCGCGCGCAGGCGCGCTCACCTGCAACGTCCGCAAGGACGACGCGCAGGGCAATCCGATCTTCCAGCGCTCCTTCCCGGGAGGCGCCATCTACATGGTCTGGGCCCGCATCTACAGCGACACCCGGTCGGACGTGATGTTCTCCCGCTCCCTCGACTGCGGCGATACCTGGAGCGCCCCGCTCAAGCTCAACGACGGCACCAGCCTGGCCAGCCAGGGCGTCGTCGCCTCGGTCGATCCGCGCACCGGCGACGTCTACGTGGCATGGCGCCGGTTCGCGGTGGCCACGGCGAGTCCCCCGCAGGATGACGCCATCTTCGCGGCGCGGACGTTCAGCAAGGGCAACAAGTTCACGCGCCCGCGCCTGCTCACGTCGATCGCGCCGTTCGACCAGGCCCAGGACCCGGCCCGCCGGCGTTTCCGGACCGAGGCGCTTCCCACCATCACCTCGTCGGTCAACGATGCGGGAACCCAGAGCTGGACCCACGTGGCCTGGGCCCAGAGAGGCGCGAACGGCGACAGCCAGATCGTGGTCAGCCTCGTACCGGTGAAGCCCCCGCCTCCGTCCAACGACGAGGACGACGACCCGTGCGACGGCTGGAGGATCCCGGCCATCCCCCTCGACGCCGCTCCCATCACCGACGACGCCGGCAACGCCTTCTCCCGGGGGCACCAGTTCATGCCGCAGCTGACCTTCTCCCAGGGACGGATCGTCGCCGTCTACTACGACAGCCGGCTCGACCATACCCGCCGGTACTTCCGGCCCTACGACCCCTGCCTGCCGGTCGGAACCTGCTGGGGGCCGGACCCGCAGGGCCGCTGGTACACCGAGGAGCGAGGGCCACTCGGCGAGCGAGGGCTCACCCTCGACTGGGTCACGAACGAGATCGACGACACCGACCTGACCCAGGTGCGTCACACCGTGGACGTCCGGATCGCCGTCGCGACCCCGGCCTCACAGCCGACCTTCACGAGCGTCGCCCTCTCCCGCATGCCCTTCGGTTCCCGGGGAGACGAGTCCCCGGTTGACGCCGACCCGAACGACCCGGGGCGCGATCAGGCGGACCCCGCCAAGCGCCCGTTCGCGTTCGGTACCTCCCGCCACATCGACCTCGTCGACACTTCGGTCGATCCGGACCGGCTCCTCCGGCTCCAGGACCTCCAGTCGAACCCGCCCAACCTCCCGATCTTCAAGAACGGAACGGTTCCCTTCATCGGGGACTACATCGACGTCCAGGGACCGATGTTCGTCCGCACGGCGACCGGGTGGGCCTTCAACACCCAGCCGACGGCGTCGCCGGTCTTCCACGCGGTGTGGACGTCGAACCAGGACGTCGTGCCGCCGCCCGATGGCGATTGGACGCGGTACACGCCCGTGGGGCTGCGGGGAGGAGACGCGAGCCTCGTCGACCCGGGCCAGACCGTGCCGGGCTGCGTTCCCGGCTACGGCGGCTCGCGCAACCAGAACATCTACACCGCCCGGATCTCCGAGGGGCTGTTCGTCACCTCGCCGCAGAACGCCAAGCCGCTCAGCGCCTCCCTCCTGCGGAGCTTCGTCGTCTCCGCGTTCAACGCCACCGGCGCCGACCGTACGTTCGTGTTCTCCTTTGCACCGCCCGCCGGCGTCCACGCTTCCTTCGAGGGCGACGGTGCCACCCTGGTGACGAGCAGGACGGTCGCAATCCCCGCCCACTCCAGCGCCGCCCAGACGGTCTTCATGAAGCTCACGGGTGGCGCGAACCCGGCCACCATGGCGGTGAACGTCGCCGAGGTCGGCGGCTCGCTGGCCGGGTCGGTGACGCTCAACCCGCCTGGGCTCACCTTCGACCTGACGCAGCCCGACGGGACGAGCGACGCCATCGCTGCCGGAGAAGTACTCACGGTGAAGATCAGCGCCGCCCACCTCTCGAACGCGAACCTGTCGAACGCCAACCTCTCCAACGCCCACCTCTCGAACGCGAACCTGTCGAACGCCAATCTCTCCAACGCGAACCTGTCGAACGCGAACCTGTCCAACGCGACGACGGCGGTGGCTCACCTCTCCAACGCGAACCTCTCGAACGCCAACCTGTCGAACGCCAACCTCTCCAACGCAAACCTGTCGAATGCCAACCTGTCGAACGCCAATCTCTCGAACGCGAACCTCTCCAACGCCAACCTTTCCAACGCGTCGGTCACCGACATCGACTACACGGTGACCAACACCGGCAACACCACCCAGGCCTTCGATGTCCGGCTCCTCGCCACCACCGCGGTCAACCCCGTCCAGCTGATCGTGTCGCGGACCTACACCAAGCCGATCGCGAACGGTTGCGTTCTCGCGGAGCAGCCCGACAACCAGCTGGTCGTGAACGCCGGCATCGTCGACCCGGCCGATGCCGCCTCGGTCGGTGGTCAGAACCCGCTCGCGACCTTCCCCCTCGCGCCCGGGGAGACGATCCAGGTCACGCTGCGCAGCTTCTCGACGCTCTCCGAGGCGAGGACGCTCGCCACGAACGTGGCGCCGGTGGTGACGCCGCAGGGGAATCCGGGAAGCACCTCGGTGGCCCTCGTGGTGCAGAACGAACCCGCGCTCCCACCTGCGCGGGTGAACGCCCTCTACGTCCTTCCGCTACAGGCCGCCGGAGGGACGGGATCGCTCCACTGGGATGTCGCGGCCGGATCGGTCCTGCCCCCAGGGCTCCAGATCGTCGGCAGCGTGATCACCGGGTCGCCCTCGGTGGCGGGCTCCTATGCCTTCACCCTCCAGCTGACCGACGAGGCCGTGCCCGTGAACCTCACGCAGAAGGACGTGACCCTCGTGATCCAGAAGGGCACCACCACCACGGCGATCTCGACGCCTGCGGCGACCGCGCACCACGGTGACCCAGTGAGCTTCACCGCGACCGTGTCTCCCGGGGCCGGCCCATCCGGGAGCGTGACCTTCAGCGAGGGCGCCACCGTCCTCGGCACGGTCGCCGTCTCGGCCGGCGGGACCGCCACCTTCACCACCTCGTCCCTGACGGTCGGCTCGCACGCCGTCGCGGCTCGCTATGGTGGAGACGGGAACTGGAGCGAGTCCGCGTCCGCCATGACGGCCGTACGGGTCAAGGTCAGGACCGTGCTGAGGTTGACCACGGATCCCCCCACGCCCGTCTACGGAGGGATCGTCGCGCTCGTGGCGGCCATCGACCCGTTGCCCCCGGGTGCGCCCGCGCCGGCCACGGCGGCCCAGTTCTACGTCGACGGCGCCCCCATCGGCCCGGGCACGTTCTCCGCGGGGGTGGCGGTCTCGCCGATCTTCTCTCCGGGCGGCGGAGCGCACGCACTTGGCGTCACCTTCGAGGGCGACGCGAACTACGACGGCGCCAGCGTGATCGGTCAGCCCGCGACCGTGCAGCCTGCGCCCACCACCGTGGATCTCACGAGCAGCGCGAACCCCTCGTCCTACGGCGCGAGCATCACCCTCGAGGCGCAGGTGACTTCCCTGGTGGGAACACCGGCCGGCCACGTGACGTTCTACGACGGGACGACCCGCCTCGATTCGATCCCGATCGACGCCTCCGGAAAGGCCAGCCTGACCGTCCCGCTCCTGTCCGGAGGCTCGCACCAGATACACGCCTGGTACGAGGGAACGGCGGACTTCGCCGCCGCCGGATCGCTCACCGAGAGGCAGGTGGTGAACGCGGCCGCGACGGCTGCAGCCCTGACCTCCTCGCTCGAGCCCTCGCAGGCGGGGCAGGGCGTCACGTTCACCTGCACGGTCTCGTCGTCCGCAGGGAGTCCGACCGGAATCGTGGCCTTCCGCGACGGCGCAACCACGGTCGCGACCGTCACGGCATCGACGGGCACCTCCGTGAGCGGGGCTCCGACCTGGTCCTGGACGACCTCGACCCTGTCCGCCGGTTCCCACTCGCTCACCTGCGCGTACTCCTCGGATGGCAACTTCGTGGCCACCACCTCGGGCACGTTCGTCCAGACCGTCGGCAGTCCGGGGACCACCACCGTGCTCACCGTCTCGCCAAACCCGGTCCGTGAGGACAAGCTCGCGACCTACAAGGCCACCGTCAGCGGAGCCGGAGGTGCTCCCACCGGCACGGTCACGTTCCTCGACGGGACGAAGGTCCTCGGCACGGCCGCGCTCTCGCTCGGCAAGGCGACCCTGACGAGGAAGCCCGGGGACGAGGGGCTGCACTCGATCACCGCGGTCTACGCCGGGAGCGCCACGTTCGCGGGGAGCACGTCGGCGGCGGTCCTCCTCAAGGTCCTCGAGGAGTACTCCTGCAGCGCGTACAAGCTCCCGCTGGTGAAGGGAGGATCGATCTCGTCACCGTCCAGGTCCGGCAGCTTCCCCTTCGGCACCCAGGTCGCCGTGATGTGGCAGTTCCGGAAGGCGACCGGGGCCTACGTGAGTCGCCCAACCGCAGTGAAGGCCTTGCACGCGGTGTACGACGCTGCGTGCAACGGCAAGCCTGCCGCATCGGCCGCCCGGATCGCGCTCTTCGATCCGGCGACCGGTCCAGCGATCGGGAGCACGTTCGGCTACGACGCCACGGCGAACCAGTACAACCTGAACTGGGACACGTCGAAGGCCTCGAAGGGGTGCTGGGACATCGTTCTCACGCCCGACAACGGGATCCCCCAGGTGGCAACCATCCTGAAGCTCCAGTGACGGCCCCCGCCGGCCCGCCCGCCCACCGCGACCGCGGCGGCGTGGCGGGCGGCGTTCCCAGCGTTAGGTAAGCGGGTGTTCGCAACGGGAGAGGGGCCCGTCAGAGATGGCCGATCCGGACATTCCAGGTGGAGTGCAGGGCAACGGGCAGGGGTTGCCTGCTCCCGCCAGGAAGACGTCCTTCCTGGCCGAGATCAGGCGCCGGCGAATCGTGCCGACCTCGTCGGCCTACGTGGTCGCCGTGTTCGCCGTGCTCCAGGGCGTGGACGTGCTCCGGAACGCCTTCGACCTGCCTCACACGTTCCTGGTCGTCGCGACCTGGATCGGCGTGCTCGGCTTCCCGCTCAACCTGTTCTTTGCCTGGCAGGCCCACGATTCGGACGACGACATCTGGACCTCGCTCGGCCGCAAGCTGCCCAGGCCCACCTGGATCCTGGTGGGGGTGCTGGCGATCGGAGCGGGAGGGGTGGCGGCCTGGAGGTTCTGGGGCCAGCGCCCGCCGCCGCCGCGCACCCTCACGGTCCTGGTGGCCGACCTCCAGAACGGGACCGGCGAGGGGGTCTTCGACGGCACCCTCGAGCCCGCGCTGGGGCTGGCTCTCGAAGGTGCCCCCTTCATCAACGCCTACCGGCGCGACACCGCCCGGAAGGTCGCGGACGACCTCAAGCTCGAGGGGGCGAACCTCGACGAGAAGCGGGCACGGCTGGTCGCCCAGCGTGAGGGCATCGGCGTCGTCACCAGCGGGTCGATCGAGAAGACCGCATCGGGTTACCGGATCTCGCTCCGGGCCGTGGATGCCTTCACCGGCAAGGAGCTCGTCTCCGCCAGGGAGGACATCGGCTCGAAGGACGGCGCGCTCTCCGCTGCGGGAAAGCTCGCCGCCAGCGTCCGCACGGCCCTGGGCGACGCCACGCCCGAGGCGACGCAGCTCAAGGACGCCGAGACCTTCAGCGCCGGGTCGCTCGAGGCGGCTCACGCCTACGCGCTCGGCATGGCGGCCACCCAGGACGGGAAGACCGACGACGCCATCCGGCACTTCCTCGAGGCGGTGAAGATCGACCCGCGGATGGGGCGGGCCTGGTCCGGGCTGGCGGTGGTCGAGCAGAACCGGGGGCGAAACGCCGAGGCCGAGCGCTACTTCGAGAAGGCGCTCGCCCACGTCGACCGGATGAGCGATCGGGAGAAGTACCGCAGCCGCAGCGTCTACTACCTGCACAAGGACGACGTCGACAAGGCCATCGAGGACCTCGTCCCCCTGCTGCAGAAGTACCCGGGGGACAATGCCGGCCACGCCAACCTCGCCGTGGCCTGGCAGCTGAAGCGCGACTTCAAGAAGGCGCTCGAGTCCGGGCAGCGGGCCGTCGAGATCTCCCCGAAGAAGGTCGCCCAGCGCAACAATCTCGGGCTCTTCGCGATGTACGCCGGAGACTACGACACCGCCATCCGGGAGCAGCAGAAGGTGCTCGAGCTGAGCCCCGGATTCGTGGGTGGCTACGTGGGGCTCGCCCTCGCCCAGTACGCCTCGGGCCGGCGCGACGAGGCCATGGCCACCTGGACGAGGCTGGGCGCCCTCGGCGGGGACGCCGCCTCGATCGCGGCCGAGGGGCTGGCCGATGCCGCCGTGCTCGAGGGCCGGCTCGGAGACGCTCGGGCGCTCCTCGAGAAGGCGATCGAGGACGATGCCCAGGCGAACCGGGAGGAGGCGCTGGGGAGGAAGCTCGCCCTGCTCGGGTCGATCCACCTCGCCACCGGGCAGACGGCGAAGGCGCTCGCCGCGGCCGAGAAGGGGCGAAAGGCCACCAGCGCCGACTACGTGCTCTTCCAGGTGGGGCTGGTCTTCCTGGGAGCCGGGGAGGACCGGAAGGCGCAGGCCATCGCGGAGGACCTCGAGAAGCGACTCGGGGTGGACGCCCGGATGTACGCGCTCGTCCTCGACGGTGCCATCGCGTCCCGGAAGAAGAACCACGTCGAGGCGGTGGCGAAGGTCAAGGCCGCCACCCAGCTCGTCGACGCCTGGCCGGCTCGTTACGCGCTGGGGCGTGTCTACCTGGAGGCGGGGGCCTATCCACAGGCGCAGCAGGAACTCGAGGCGGCGGTTGCGCGCCGCGGAGAGGCCACCGACGTCTTCCTGCAGATCGTCCCGACGTACCGGTACTTCGGGCAGGCCCAGTACTACCTCGGACGAGCCCAGGAGGCCCTGAAGAGCCCGGTCGCGATGGAGACCTTCCGTTCCTTCCTCTCCGCGAAGCGGGGCATCGAGGATCCGATGATCGCCGACGCGAAGAAGCGGGCGGGCGTCCCGTAGCCGCTACTGCGGGCCGGGAGGCGCGGTCGCCGCCCGGGAAGCGCCGTCGTAGGCGTCGAGCGCGTCGTCCATGTCGTCGACGATGGCCTGCACCGACTTGAGCTCGCCGACCTCGGTCTCGGGGAGGCGCACCAGGCTCTGGCCGGTGTAGTAGAGGCCGAGCACCTCGTCGCCGGTGGCGACGGCGCGGAGCAGCGCGTCGGTGATGCAGAAGCTCTCCTGGTAGTTGCTCGCCCGGCACTTGCAGAGGCTCTCGGCCAGGCACTCGATGCAGGCCTTCTTCCGCCCCATGTAGCCGGAGGGGCCGAAGTACCAGGCCTTGGAGCGAGGGGGGAAGGTCTTCCCGGCGGCCAGCTGATCGGTGAAGTCGTTCCGCACCGCCCTCGCCTTCATGCCCTTCACGCAGCTCGTGATGATGGTGACGTCCTCCTCCTTCTTGCCGAGGTGGACCTGCTTGAAGGTGGGGTGGGCGTCGCCGTCGCTGGAGGCGATGAACCGGGTGGCGAGCTGCACTCCGGCCGCGCCCTGGGCGAGGTAGGCCCCCACGTCGGAGGCGCCGACCCCGCCCGCGGCGACCACCGGCAGCGAGGTGGCGGCGCAGACCTCCTCGACGAGCGTCGGAAGGGGATGGTCGATGTCGCCGATGTGGCCACCGGCCTCGGCGCCCTCGGCCACCACCCACTCCGCGCCCCACTTCTCGTACATGGCGGCGAGGCGCCCGGACGAGACGATCCCCACGAAGGGCGTGCTGGCCTCGCGGCACCAGCGGATGATGTCGCGGGAGATGCCGGCGCCCTGGACGATGAAGGAGATCCCCTCGTCGAGCGCGGTGCGGGCGAGGAGCTCGAAGTCGGCCTTGTTGATGGCCGCCATGAGGTTGATGCCCACGAAGCCGCCCGGCGCGGTGGCCTTGGCACGCTGGATCTCGGCGCGCAGGTGCTCGGGGGTCTTGATCACGGCGGAGATGGTGCCGACCCCGACGAAGCGGCGCGAGTGGATGGCGGCCACCTTGCCCGCGAGCCCGTCGGAGGCGTGAACGCCCATCCCGCCCTGCACGAGGAGGCGCTTCCCCGACGCGACGATGGCCGCGATGGTGATCCGGTCGAGCTTGGGGGCTTCGACCCGGGACGTGGAGGGGCGGGAGGCTTCGAGGTGTTCGGCAGACATCGACATGGACGCTCCGGCGCTGGGCGCGTTCGGATAAGGGCCAAACCTAACCGGGGCGTGTCACGTGAATGTCACGGGGAGAAAACGGGGAATGGCGCGGTGCGGCGTAAACGACGCCTCTGCTGAAGATCAGGGGCAAACGAGTACGGCGGCGGAGCAGGCGCCAGTGTCGAACCCTGTTACTCCGGCCCCGTCGAAGTCGACTCGCGTACACGGCCGGCTGCTCCGTCCAGTGGTTCCAATCTGCAGCGACCGCCGCACCGTTCGAATAAACGCCAACACTGGCATTCGAGGTGTCAAAGCAGCCAAACGTATTCGACCGTCGCGCCGCAAGTCTGCACCGCCAGCTGAGGTCAAGGGCCCCAGTGCCGCGCCGCCACGAGCATCTGGTCCCACGTGTTCCCGAAGAACTGGTTGCCGCGAACAGCGACAGAACCGGGGAACGGGGCCGTGAGAACGACACCGCCACCCCTCCTCGGCCCCGTTGCGACGTTGTAGTCCTGCGTCGCTCCATTCCCGAGACGCTGTTCCCCCTCAGCACCAGCGTCGACCCGCTCCCCATCGCCAGCAACCGGAACGCCGAGTTGGTCGCACCCGTCATCCTGGCCGCGCCCGCGCTGTTCTGGACGGTCACGTTCACCGCCGCGCCCCCCGCCGGCTGCGCGTGCACGTGTGTCCCGTTGTTCACGTAGGGACAGCCGTCGGTCACGATCGTCCCCCGCGCAACGAAGACCGCGTCCCCCGCGTTTCCGCTGAACGTCGTCCCGGTGGCCGAGAAGGTGGGCGCCCCGGTTCCCGAGACGCCCACGAGCGCTCCGGCCGCGTTCCCCTCGACCGTCCCGCCGGTGACGGCCAGGGTTCCCTCGACCACGGACAACCCCGCCACGGTCGACCCGGTGACGCGGGGCGTCGAGGCGGTGCTCCCGATGCCCGGAGCGGCCGCGTCCACGAGGATTCCGGTCGCCGCCCCATCCACCGTGACGTCCGCCAGGGAGGCTCCGCAGTATCCCGAGACCCGGATCCCGGCCACCAGCCGGGCCACCGGGCTCCCGCCCGATGCCGCCGCGATCCGGACGGCCGTGAGCGACACGGGGAGGGTGTCGGCGGGGGTCGCGCAGGCGATCGCCACGCCGTCCCCGCTCGATGCCGCGTTCCGGATCTCGAAGCCGGTCATCGTCCCGCCCGCCCCGATCTCCACGAGCGGCCCGGCGAGCGCCGACCCGGTGGTGATCGCGTAGTGGCCGGTGGTCGGGGTGGGGTCGTCGGTGGTCAGCGTGACCCCGGCCGGAACGGACAGCCCGCCCGGCTCGGTGAAGAGCACGGCGCCGCCCGGCACCCCGGCGGACCAGCCCGCCGCCAGGACCGTCGACCCGGCGCCGCGTGCGCGGGCCGCCGCGAGTGCCCCGGTCAACGTCTGGTAGCGGCAGGCCACGGGGACGAGGAGGCCGGTGGGGAGGGGATCCGCTCCGGCGGGAGTGCCACCGACCGCATCGGCCACGAAGGTCGTCCCCGTGTTCGCCGGACAGGCGCAGGCGCTCGCGCTGCACACGAGGCCGCCCGAGGCACAGCTCTGCTCCGTCTGCCAGGTGAGGCAAGCCGACCCGGTCGCCACCGGGCGGCAGCGCTGGACCGCGTCGGCGCCGGCGCTGCACCGGGTCGCGTCGAGATCGGTGCAGGCGTCCGCCGCCGGACACGCGCAGGCCACGCCCGTGCCCGTCTGCGTGCACGTGGCACCCGGATCGGAGCACGGCTCCACGCTCCGGGTCGAGCAGACGCCCGATCCGGCCGTGCAGGTGACGAGCTGCCCCGAAACGCAGGCGGTCCCGGGGGAACACTGCCCCTCCTCCGTGTGTCCGGGGCAGGAGAGCGCCGCCGTGCTGCACGCCCGGTCGCTGCCGCAGCCCTGGTCCGATGGGCAGTTCAGGTCCGAGCTGCACGGGGCGCCGGTGGTGGTGACCGTGCAGGCCGCGAGCAGGGCGAGGAGGACGGGAGATCCAATCCGGCGCATCGGTCCCGGAGACTACCAGAACCGCCCCGGGTCGCATCGCGGTGCGGAGCGTCGACGCCTGGCGCATTCCCTCCTGCACGCCGACTCCCGACGTCGACACCCACCGTCCGCCGCGCGGACCCCGGCAAGATGGGGCGTAAGGAAAGGCTGCATTGACAGGGTTTCCGTGGCCTTTGCTTCCCCGGAAGCGGTTGCCCCGGGGATGCCCCTGCGGTGTCGCAGGAGCCTCGGGGAGGGGCCGCAGGATTCCCCGGCGAGGGTCGAGATCGTCGCGCCGGGGAAAGCGAGGGCGGCCATTCTCGCGCGTTCCAGGAGGGCCGGGAATCGCGTGAGAGAGTGAATTCATGCACGAACGCGAACTCCTCGAGGCCCGGCGAATCCTCCTCCACCACACCGACCTCCTCCGGACCGAGCGCTCCTGTCTCGCGGACCTCCTCCTGTCCGTCGGCGAGTTCGAGGAGCGGGGCCTCCACCGGGCACTCGGACACGCCACCCTCTTCGACTACCTCCACCGCGCCCTCTCCATGTCGAGGGGCATGGCCCACTACCGGATGGTCGGGGCGCGGCTCATCCGGAGGTTCCCGGAGGTGGAGGGGCCGGTCCGCGACGGGCGCCTTTGCCTCACAACCGTGGTCGAACTGGCCCGGGTGATGACGGCGGAGAACCGGTCCGAGGTGCTCCCGCGGTTCTTCGGCCTCTCGCGACAGGAGGCGAGGCAGGTCGCGGTGGAACTCGACCCGGTGGCGGTGGTGCCGAGAAGGACGATCGTGTCGACTCCGGTTCCGGTGACGGTGGGCGTCGAGGCGCAGGGCTTCCTGGACGACCCCGGTTCTACCGTAGAACTGGATCCGACCCACCTCGAAGGGGTGAAATCGGTACCCGAAACGCAGCCGAACCCGATGCCCGGGACGGTTCGGTCCACGGTCGTCCCCCTGACCGCCACGGAGAGCCGGATCCACATCACCGTCTCCCGGGAGTTCCTGGCGCTCCTGAAGAAGGCCAAGGCCGGCGAGTCACACCGCAACCCCGGCGCCACCGACGACGAGGTGCTGACGCTGGCGCTGGAGGCGCTCGTCGAGAAGCAGTCGAAGCGGAAGGCCTCCGTCCCCGCGAAGGTGAAGCGCGAGGTCGTGAAGCGGGACGGGGGCAAGTGCCGGTGGGAGCTCGCCGACGGCGGTGTGTGCGGCTCGACGGTGAAGCTGGAGATCGACCACGTCGTACCCCGCGGGAAGGGAGGCCCGGACACGAGCGACAACTGCAGGATCCTCTGCAGACGCCACAACCTCGAGGCGGCGCGACAGGCGTACGGCGACGAGGTGATGGACCTGTTCACCCGAAGTGGAGCGAAGGGCAGCGGATCGGCGGCGGGAGAGACCGTGGCGGGATACGGGCCGCCGAGGGGGCTCCCGGACCCACCCCGGATGCGATCGACAGCCGGTCCGGGACGTGGTTTTCTCCAGCGCCATGCGCTCTTCCGTACGCCCCCTCCTCCTCGCCGCGGCGCTCTTCGCGGTGCTTCCCGCGCCGGCCCACGCCGCCGACCCCCGCCCGTTCTCGGTCCAGGATCTGGTGACCCTGAAGCGCGTCTCCGAGCCGCGCCCGTCGCCCGACGGGAGGTGGATCGTCTTCGTGCTCCGGACCACCGACCTCGACGCAAACCGGGGGCGCACCGACCTCTGGCTCGTCGGCGTGGACGGCAAGGGGGCCCGGCGCCTCACCACCAGCCCGGAGAACGAGTCGAGCCCCCGCTGGTCGCCCGACGGGAAGGCCATCTACTTCCTCTCGGCCCGGGGAGGCGCTCAGCAGATCTGGCGGCTCCGGCTCGACGGCGGCGAGTCGGAGAAGGTCACGGCGCTCCCCCTCGACGTGACGAGCTTCCGGCTCTCCCCCGACGGGCGACAGGCGATCGTCTCGGCCAGCGTCTTCCCCGACTGCGCCGGAGCCACGGACGGCGCCATGGCCTGCACCGCGAGACGGCTCGAGGAGCGGGGCCGCACCCGCTCGACGGGGCGGCTCTACACCCAGCTCCCGGTGCGCCACTGGGACGAGTGGCTCGACGGGCGCCGCAACCACCTCTTCGTGGTGCGGCTCTCCGGCGGTGTGCCGGTCGACCTCATGAAGGGCATGGAGGCCGACTCCCCGGCCCGCCCCTTCGGCGGCGCGGACGACTACACCTTCACCCCGGACGGCAGCGGAGTGGTCTTCTCGGCCAAGGACGCCGGCCGCTCCGAGGCCTGGTCCACCAACTTCGACCTCTGGTACGTCCCCTCGGACGGTTCCGCCGCGCCTCGAAACCTCACCCCGGGCAACCAGGCCTGGGACGGGCAGCCGGTCTTCTCCCCGGACGGCAGGAAGCTCGCCTGGTTCGCCATGGAGGTTCCCGGCTACGAGGCCGACCGCCACCGCATCCTGGTCCGCGACTGGCCCGAGGGCCCGGTCCGCGAGGTGGCGCCCGGCTGGGACCGCTCGCCAGCGGCGCTCGCCTGGTCGGCCGACGGCCGGACGATGTTCGTCACCGCCGACCACCTGGGCACCCACGCGCTCTTCGCCATCGACGTGGCCACCGGGCGGGAACGACTGCTGGTGAAGGGGGGGACCAGCCACGCGCCGGCGGTGGCGGGGGGCGTCGTGGTGTTCACCCACGACGACCTGGGATCCCCGGCCGACGTCTGGACCGTCCGCCCCGACGGCACCGGCGCGGCGCCGGTCACCCGCGTCAACGCCGAGGCCCTCGAGGGCATCGCCTTCGGCGATCGGGAGCAGTTCACCTTCCCCGGATGGAACGGAGAGACCGTGCACGCCTGGGTGGTGAAGCCGGTGGGTTTCGACCCGGCCAGGCGCTACCCGGTGGCCTTCCTCATCCACGGGGGCCCGCAGGGGTCCTTCGGGGATCAGTTCCACTACCGGTGGAATCCGCAGATCTACGCGGCGGCCGGCTACGCGGCGGTGATGATCGACTTCCACGGCTCCACCGGCTACGGCAGGAAGTTCACCGATTCCATCGCCGGCGACTGGGGCGGCAAGCCGCTCGAGGATCTCCAGAAGGGGCTGGCGGCGGCGCTGGCGCGCTACCCGTGGCTGGACGGGCAGCGGGTCGCGGCGCTGGGGGCCTCCTACGGCGGCTACATGATCGACTGGATCGCCGGGGCCTGGCCCGACCGCTTCCGCTGCCTCGTCAACCACGACGGGAACCTCGACGAGTTCCACGCCTACTTCGACACCGAGGAGCTCTGGTTCCCGGAGCGGGAGCACGGTGGCACGCCCTGGCAGGTGCCGGAGGCCTACCAGAAGCACAATCCCATAAATCTGGTACGGAACTGGAAGACGCCGATGCTGGTCATCCACGGCGGGCGGGACTTCCGCGTCGTCGACACCCAGGGGCTGTCCTCCTTCACGGCCGCCCAGCGAATGGGGGTCCCGAGCGAGTTGCTCCACTTCCCGGACGAGAACCACTGGGTGCTCAAGCCCGCCAACAGCATCCAGTGGCACGAGACGGTGCTGCGCTGGATCGGTCGGTGGACCGGGCCGTGAGGCGGATCTGCGTCACCGCGCAGAAGGGTGGGGTGGGGAAGACCACGGTCAGCCTCAACCTGGCGGTGGCCTTCGCGCAGCGCGGCCGGCGCACGCTCCTCGTGGACCTCGATCCGCAGGGAGGGATCGGCCACTCGCTGGGGCGGGGCGACACCGCGCTGCCGGGACTCGCCGAGGTGCTCATGGGACGGATCGCGCCGGGCGCTGGAGCCATCCAGACGCGCCTCCCCGCGCTCTCGATCCTCCCCCGCGGCCGGCTCGACCCGGTCGACGCCGTCGAATACGAGGAGGCATTGCGGGGCGGTGCGCTCTCGGGCGCCCTCGACCCCCTCGAGCCGGGATTCGACCTCGTGCTCTACGACACGCCGGCCGGGCTCGGCGCCATCACCCGTGCCGCCCTGGGGCGCGCCCACTTCGCGCTCGTTCCCTTCCAGACCGAGGCGCTCTCGGCGCGGTCGGTGGCCCAGGTGGTCCGGGTCGTCGAGCACGTCCGCCTGCACGAGAACCCCTTCCTGCGGCTCCTCGGCATCCTGCCCACCATGGTCGACAAGTCGAGCGGCGACGCGGTGGCCGCGCTCGGGCAGGTCTGGGGCGGGGAGGCCCACGTCCTCGAGACCGTCATCCCTCGCGTCGGCGCCTTCGCCGAGGCGAGCCGGCGCGGCGTCCCGGTCTCCTTCCTGCCCGGATCGGCCTCGCCCGAGGCGCGCAGGTTCGACCTCCTGGCCGGCGAGCTGGAGCAGGAGATGGATCGGCTCTCACGAGCGGAGGCAGCGGACGATGAACGACCCCAGCGCGAACTCCTCTGAAAAGGGATTCGTCCCCTTCCGCGCCGCCACGGCCCTCGCCCGCGGCGAGGAGGGTGCCGGCGATCCCGCGCCACGCGTCCCTCCTCCACTCCCTCCTCCGCCTCCGGGAACGCCGGTCCGCGAGGTGGCGCCGCCCGCCCAGCCCGCTCCGGTCGTGAATCGCCCGGCGCGCCCGCCGGTCCCCCGGACCGGCGCGAGCCGGGCCGAGGTGTGGCAGGTGCTCGTGTCGTGGTGCGTCGAGGCCGGGGTCGCCGACGGAGGGGCGCTGGCCGACCGGGCCGGAGCTCTCCTCGAGACCCGGGGGGAACTGCCCGCAGGCGATCCCGCCTTCGTGGCGCGGAACCTCTGCGCCGCGCTGGCCGCTGCGCGCGAGGCGGCAGGAACGGCGCCGGCGGCCGCGGCCCTCGACCTGGGCGGACGCTGGATCACCGGCTTCCCGGTGTCCGGCGCCGGAGGCCAGGGCCTCGTCGCCGCGATCTGGGGAAAAGCCGCGCTCCGGGCGCCGATTCGGGTGGCGCTCTCGGCCTGGCTGGCCGAGGCGCTCGCCCGGACCGCCTGACTAGACCTTGACGATGCAGTCGGTCGGGCAGACGGCGACGCAGGCCATCTCGCCGCCGGCCGCTGCGCACTCGTCGCACTTCTCGGCTTCGATCACGTAGGAGTCATCGCCCGAGGAGATGGCGGTGTTGGGGCACTCCGGCTCGCAGGCGCCGCAGTTGGTGCAGTCGTCCGTCACGATCTTGTTGGCCATCGGATTCTCCAGGCTTCGGGTTGTGCCGCGCATCTTGCACGTCCCGCGCCACCCGCACCGGCGAACCGAATCCCCGTGTTCCCGGAGATTTGGGCGCTTGCGCCCCCTGTCGAACTTGCGGCCCGGAGCCTCTGGACTGCAAAAGGTGCGTGAAAATACAGGAGAAAGGCGGTCCTGATTCAAGTAGGAAGGCCGTGCGGTGAGGGAGAAGGGGCAGCCCGGTGAGAGCGGTGGAACGGGCCACGGATTCGCTTCCAGCGCACCTGCGGCGGTTCGTGGTGGACCAGGACTGGGACGCGTACACGCCGCGGGACCACGCGGTCTGGCGCCACGTGCTTCGCCGACTCGTCGCCCACCTCCGCGATCGGGCCCACGAGAGCTATGTGCGCGGCCTCGATGCGACCGGGATCGGGACCGAGCGGGTTCCCCGGCTCGAGGAGATGAACGAGAAGCTCTCCCGCTTCGGCTGGTCGGCGGTGGCGGTGCGCGGATTCATCCCGCCCGCCGTCTTCACCGAGTTCCAGAGCCGGCGCGTGCTCGCCATCGCCTGCGATATCCGCTCGCACGAGCATGTCGCCTACACCCCCGCCCCGGACATCATCCACGAGAGCGCAGGCCACGCCCCCATCCTGGCCGACCCGCGGTACGCGGAGTACCTGCGCCGCTGCGGGGAGGTGGGGTGGAAGGCCATCGCCAGCGTCGCCGACGACGCGGTCTTCCAGGCCATCCGGCAGCTCTCCATCGCGAAGGAGGATCCCGGGGCCACGCCGGAGGAGCTTCGCCTGTCCGGTGAGCGCCTCGCCGCAGCCTCCTGTGGCCGTCGCCACGCCTCGGAGAGCACCCGGGCCAGCCGCCTCTACTGGTGGACCGCCGAGTACGGGCTCGTCGGGTCGCCCGGGCGCCCGCGCATCTACGGAGCCGGCCTGCTCTCCTCGATCGGCGAGTCGGTGCATTGCCTCTCGCCCGAGGTGCGCCGCGAGCCGCTCACGGCGGCCTGCGCCGGCGTGGAGTACGACATCACCGAGATGCAGCCGCGCCTCTTCGTGGTCCCCGAGTTCGAGGCCCTCTTCGACGTGCTGGAGGAGTTCGCCTCGGGACTCTCGTACCGCGTCGGCGGCGACCACGGGCTCGCCGAGGCGCTTCGGGCCGGGACGGTGAACCACGTGGTCCTCTCGAGCGGGCTCGAGGTGAGCGGGCGAGTGGCGGGGCTCGTCGAGGGAATCCGGCCCGCCGGCCCCGGCCTGCGCACCGCGCTCGTGCGCGTGGACGGGCCGGTCCTCCTCTCCCGCGGCTGCGTGGCCGAGGGCTCCCTCCTCGAAGGGACCGCACTCGTGGCGACGGGGTCCGACGAGCCCCTCCCCCGGGGCCGCTTCCGGATCGAGCTTTCCACCGGCCTCGAGCTGGAAGGGTTCTCGGTCGACGGGCGGCGGGTCGAGGACCTCCAGGCCTGGATGGGCGGCCGCCCGCTTCAGGTGCCGCCCGCCTGCCAGGTCGTCCTCGGCCGCGCGCTGCCGTCGGTGGCCGGAGGGCCGGCAGACCCCGGCGCATGGGAGCGGTGGTCCGGTGCCGGGAGGATTTTCACGGAAGGTGATGGAGAGGCCCGAGCGCGCGCGCGCAAGGCGGCGGCCCTGCCTGCCGGGGTGGCGGACCTCTACGCAGGGGTGCGCCGCATCCGGGAGTCCGGCCGGGGCGACCCGGCCGAGGCCGATCGCCTCCGCGAGGCCGCCGCGCGACTTCCCGGCGAGTGGCTTCTCCGGGAGGAGATCGACGAGCTATTTCCCGGATGACCTTGCACCCTTCCGGGACACCCCTGCTATCTTCCCTCCACCGTGGCCAGCACACTCCGGGAGCCACCTCGCAGGTCCAGCGGGCCCCGCCACCTCGTGCCGGCGCCGCCACGTCTCCCGGCGGCGGCCGCCTATGCAGTGGCCCTCGCGCTCCCCCTGTTCGCCTTCGCCCTGCAGGTCGGCATCCCGCAGCTCTTCGAGAGGACCCCGTTTCTCCTCCTCTCGCTGGCTCCGCCGGCCGTCGCCTGGGCCGCGGGTGCTGGGCCGGCGGTGGGTGCAGTGGTCCTCTCGAGCCTCCTCGGTGGCCTCTTCCTGAGCAGGCTGGGCGCCATCGACCCTGCGACGGGCGTGCTGTTCTCGAGCTTGCCCTTCGTTCCGGCCGCGGCGGTCGGGGCAGCCCTGGGATGGCTCGCCCGGCTCGGCTTCGTCGAGCGCGAGCGCTCCGCCCAGTCGCTCCGCGAGAGCGAGAACCTCTACCGGACGCTCTTCGACCTCTCCCCGTACGGCGTGGCGCTCATGGCGCCCGACGGCCGCTTCGTCGCCTTCAACGCCGCCGCCCACCGGGACCTGGGCTACACGCGGGAGGAGTTCACCCGGCTCACGGTGGGAGACCTGGAGGCCGAGGAGGACCCCGCCGAGATCCGGCGGCACATCGATGCCATCCAGGCCACCGGCGCCGGCGATTTCACCGGACACCACCGGACGAAGACCGGGGAGGTGCGGGAGCGCCGCGTCCAGGTCCGCACGGTGACCATCGGCGACCAGGTGCTCCAGCTCACCACCTGGCTCGACGAGACCGAGCGGAGGAGGCTCGAGGAGCAGCTGGCCGAGTCGCAGAAGCTGGAGAGCGTGGGAAGGCTGGCCGGCGGGGTGGCGCACGACTTCAACAACCTGCTCACGGTGGTCCTCTGCTGCACCGAGGCCATGCGCGACGACCTGGCGGCAGGACGGGCCGTCGACCCGGAGGACGTGGACGGGATCGCCGTCGCCGGGGAGAGGGCCCGCGACCTGACGCGGCAGCTGCTGGCCTTCGCCCGGAAGCAGATCGTCGCGCCAGCGGTGCTCGACCTGAACGGGATCGTCGGGGGGAGCGAGCGGCTGCTGCGCCGGGTGCTGGGGGAGGACGTCACGCTGATCACCCGCTTCTCTCCGGGTCTCTGGAAGGTCAAGTGCGATCCGGCCCAGGTGGAGCAGGTGATCCTCAACCTGGCCGTGAACGCGCGGGACGCCATGCCCGACGGGGGGCGCCTCGAGATCGAGACCACGAACCTCACCGCGAACGTCCCGCCTCCCCTGCCGGAACTGGCGGGCGTGGACTGGGTCCGGCTCACCGTGCGCGACTCGGGGACGGGCATGTCACCAGAGGTGAAGACCCACCTCTTCGAGCCATTCTTCACGACCAAGCCCAGGGGCCAGGGGACCGGCCTCGGGCTGGCCACCGTCTACGGCATCGTGAAGCAGAGCGGCGGGCACATCCGCGTGGAGAGCGATCCGGCCCGGGGAACCACCTTCGACGTCTTCCTCCCGCGCGGGGCGGAGACCGACGCCCCGGCGCCCGACCGGGCCTGGGCAGGCCCGGCCCGGTTCTCCGGAAACGTGCTGCTCGTGGAGGACGACGCCGGGGTCCGGGAGGTGGTCGCGCGGGCGCTCCGGGAGGGTGGATTCCAGGTGCTCGATGCGGGCGGTGCCGGGGATGCCATGGAGCTCGCGACGCGAGCACCCGGTCCGGTGGACGTTCTCGTCACCGACGTGGTGATGCCGGGCATGAACGGGAAGGCGCTCGCCGAGGAACTGCGCAGGCGCCGTCCAGAGCTGAAGGTCCTCTTCGTCTCCGGCTACCCGGACGAAATCATCGGGCGGCACGGCGTGCTCGATGCCGGGGTCGAGTTCCTCCCCAAGCCCTTCACGCCGGCCGCCCTGGTGGAGCGGGTGGGCGCGCTCATGAGCGCCGCCAGCGCCCCGCCACCCAGGTGAAGCCGCGCCCGGAGCGCTTCCAGTTCCCCTCGACCCAGCCGTGGCCGGGGTAGGGGGCGGACCAGTCTCCCGACACCCAGGCGAAGCGGGTCCCCGTCCAGGCCCAGAATCCGGGGATCCAGACCGAATCCCGCGAGGGCGGAGGCCCGGGCGCCTCGACGAGCAGCGGCGGGGGAGGCGCCGGAGAGTGGACGAGCGGTACGGAAGGCGGCTCGTGGATGCGCCCCGGCGCCCCGGCCGACGGCCGCCAGTGGGGCTCGTGGAAGGTGAATCCGCGGTCGTCGCCGGTCCAGCGGGCAGCCACCCAGACGAACGGGGGATGCCCCGGAGGGACGGTCCACTCCCCGGAGACCCACGACCAGCGCCCCTTTGCCCACTGCCAGTGGCCGTCGATCCAGACCGAGGCGGCCGAGGGCGGGGGCCCGCGGGGATCGGCGAGCAGCGCCGGCGGGGGTCCGCTCGTCTCCATCCGCACACCCGGGATCGGCGATCGGTCCACGCCGGGGAGCTGGGCGGAGAGGAGGAGGAGCGGGAGGACGGAGAGGAGCACGCGGAGGTGCAGTCTACTAGGATCGGCTTCATGACCGAACGAGAGAGCAGCGCGGTCCTCGCCATCGCCATCCACGCCGCCTTCGCCGACGGGGCCCCTGCCGATTCCGAGCGCGAGCAGATCCGGCGCGTCGCCGACGGGCTGGCCGGAGGCGGGATCCCGGGACTCCCCTCCGCATACCAGGCGGTCCTCGTGGAGAAGCGTTCGGTGGAGGACGCCGCCGCCGCGCTCGGAACGCCCGAGGCGCGCCGCTTCGCCTACGAGATGGCCGTGGCCGTGGCCGAGTCGGACGGGGTCCGGACCGAGGCGGAACGGGCCTTCCTCGAGAAGCTCCGGGGCCTCCTGGGAGTGGACGCCGCACCCGCCGCGGAGCTGGAGCGGCAGACCCAGGCGCTCCTCACCACACCGGTGGCGGCGCAGCCAGCTTCGCCGGCATCTCCCCTGAAGCCCGACCCGGCCGCGCTCGACGCCCGGATCCTGAACGCCTCCATCCTGAACGGGGCGCTGGAACTGCTCCCCGAGTCGCTCGCCACCATGGCCATCATCCCCCTGCAGATGAGGCTCGTGTACGACGTCGGGCTGGCGCACGGGTACGCGCTCGACCGCGGCCACGTCACCGAGCTGCTCGCCACCGTGGGCGCCGGGGTCACCGGCCAGGCGGTGGAGCAGGTGGGGCGAAAGATCCTGGGCGGCATCCTCGGGTCGATCGGCGGACGCATGCTGGGAGGGCTGGGGCGGCAGGCGGTCAGCTCCGGCGTCGCCTTCGCCACGACGTACGCCCTGGGCCAGGTCGCACGCGAGTACTACGCGAGCGGCCGTCGCATCGACGCCGCCCAGCTCAAGGCCGTGTTCCAGCGGATGCTGGAGGAGGCACGGGGGATGTCCGGGCAGTACTCGAACCAGATCGCCGAGAAGGCGCGGACCATCGACGTGTCGAGCCTGGCCTCCCTGGTGAAGCGGGGTCAGTAGCCCGCTACGGCTTCCCCGCCTTCACGGCGTACGGGTTGGCGCCGAGCGCTGCCGCCACGTCGCGGATGGCCCTCTGGGCGCGCACGCTGTTCCCTGCCGCGTCGAGGGGAGGGGAGAACACGGCGATCCCGAACCGCCCCGGCGCGACGGCGATGATCCCGCCGCCCACTCCGCTCTTGGCGGGCAGGCCGACCTCGTAGAGCCAGATGCCCGAGTCGTCGTAGAGGCCGGCGGTGGCCATGACCGCGAGGATGCGCGGGACGTTCTCCGACGAGATCACCTGCTTCCCGGTGACCGGGTTGCGTCCCCCGGCGGCGAGCGTCGCCGCCATCACCGCGAGGTCGTGGGCGTTCACCGAGATGGAGCACTGCCGGGTGTAGACGTCGGTGGAGGCAGCGGGGTCGAAGTAGAGCCGGCCGTAGGCGTGCATGAGCCGGGCGATGGCCTGGTTCCGTTCGTTGGTGGCGGCCTCCGACCGGTAGACCTCCTCGTCGACGGTGAGCTTCCGTCCCGCGAAGGCCTCGTGGATGTCCAGGATCCGGGCCCACTTCTCCTCGGCCGTCTTGCCCTCCACCAGGCTGGTGGCGGCGATGGCGCCCGGGTTCACGAAGGGGTTCATCTCCCGGCCCTTCATGCTCTCGATGGCCACGATGGAGTTGAAGACCTGCCCGGTGGCGTCCACGCCGAGCTTGTCCAGCACGGCCTTCGCCCCCGAGGTCTCCATCACGCTGGCCAGCGTGAAGACCTTGGAGATCGACTGGATGGAGAACCGGCTCTCCACGTCGCCCTTCTGGAAGACCTGGCCGTCCACGGTGACGAGCGCGATCCCGAAGAGCTTCGAGTCGACCTTGGCGAGCGCCGGGATGTAATCGGCGTTCTTGCCCTCGTCGAGGGTCCGGTACCTCTCCCAGGCGGCGTCCACGGCGGTCTGGTACGGGTGCGGAGGTGAGGTGGCACTGGCGGCGGTCGCCAGGGCGACGGCGAGCAGGGAAGCGACGGTTCGGGTCCTCGACATGGCTGCCTCCTGGGGGTTCACGGTTCGTGCGCGAGCTGGAGCATCAGCGGCGATAGGACCAGCCCACGGTGAGAGAGGTGATGAAGTCGTTGTTGGGTGCGCCCTCGGGCGGCCTGGTGTCGAAGGTGTCGGTGAAGGCGAGGCCCACGTTGAAATCCTGGAAGATCTCGTACTTCACCCTGACCGTGAAGGTTCCGCGCAGGCGCCCGAAGTCGGAGAGCCCGGGGAAGAGGGCCAGGGTCGCGTTCATGTCGAGCTTCGGGGTGTCGTAGCGGAAGGCGTCCCAGGAGGCCATGAGGAGGGCGTCGAGGGCGAAGGTGGGGTCGGCCGGAGAGGTGCCGGCGGGGTCGCTCGGATCGGTGGTGCTGTAGGTCTCCCGCGATCCCGCCAGGCCCCCGGTGAGCCAGACCTCGGTCCAACCGTTCCGGACCACCGAGTAGGCCACGCCCGGCGCGATGGTGGCGCGGAGCAGGAGCTGCAGCTCGCTGTTGGCCTGTGACCTGGAACGCCACCAGGGCGCGCCAGCGGTTGCGGAAGTACCAGTCCCCCTGCAGCGATGCCGTCCACTGGTTGACCGAGTCGATGCCGTCGGCCCTCTGGAAGTACGCGTCGAAGTTGAGCCGGGCGCCGAGGCTCTCCGCCCGGTACCCGAACTCGCCCGAGGTGGAGAGGGTCGTGGCCCAGTTGGCCTTCGCCAGCGTGAATCCGAGGTCGAAGATGGCGCGGACCCGGTTCACGAAGGCCTCGTCCATGGGGACGATCTCGACCACCTTGGACATGGCGACCACCTCCGGCGTCGGCAGCGCACCCACGGCGAGATCTCCCTCCGCCGGGGAGGAGAGCACGCCGTAGATCTTGACCCCCGAGGTGAGCTCGACCTCGTACTGGTGCGTGGTGGAGAGGGTCCGGACCTTGGCCCACTCGATGGACAGGCGCCCGGCGTCGTCGGTGTTGAAGTCGAGCTTGCCCCGGGTCATGCCCTTGATCTCGCCGGTGAAGTGGTCGCCGTTCCGGATGACGACGACGTCGGTCTTCTCCCGCGCGGAGGCGGGGAAGGCGGCCACGAGCAGCGCGGCGGCGAGGAGGGACCGGTCCACCAGGGGGCAGAGCATAGCGCATCCGTACCGGGGGTCAGCGAACGTTGCGTGCATCCGCAGTCGCCGTGGAATCGGTGTGGCGCGGCCGGTCGTACCCGCTAGGAAGGAGAACCGAAGGGAGATCCCACATGACCAGGAACTGGATCGCGATCGCCGTCCTCGTCTCCGCCGCCTCGGTGGCGAACGCCGAGGACAAGGCTCCGAAGCCCGGACCGGAGGTGGAGAAGCTCGGCTTCTTCGTCGGCAAGTGGAAGACCGCCGGGGAGATGAAGGAGACCCCCTTCGCGCCCGCCGGGAAGTACGCCGAGAAGTCCAGCTGCGAGTGGTTCCCCGGAAAGTTCTCGGTGGTCTGCAAGATCAAGGGCAAGGGGCCCTGGGGGCCCATGGAGGGGCTCGGGATCATGGGCTACAGCACCGAGGAGAAGGTCTACGTGTACTACGGCGTCGACAACTCCCCCATGGCCTGGGCCACGGTTCCCCACGGCACCTTCGCCGACGGCGTCTGGACGTTCGACGACGAGTCGAGGATGGGCGGCAAGCTGGTGAAGTCCCGCTACGTGATGACGCAGACCGGGAAGAAGTCCTACACGGCGACCTGGTCGATCCTCGGGGCGGACGGGAAGTGGCAGGCGGTGATGGAGGCGACCTCGACGCGGGAGTAGCCGCGGCGAAGACAGTGGAACGGGAGACGCGCATGATCACGATCCTGGGAGCGAGCGGCAACACGGGGCGGGTGGCGGCCGAGGCGCTGCTTGCCCGGGGCGAGAAGGTCCGGGTGGTGGGGCGCGACGCGGAGAAGCTCGCACCGCTCCAGGCACGGGGCGCGGAGGTCGCCCTGGGCGACGCGTCCGATGCGTCGTTCCTCGCGCGGGCCTTCGCGGGAGCCGAGACGGCTTACACGCTCATCCCACCCGACCTGGGCGCCAAGGACTTCCGCGCCCACCAGGACCGCGTCGGCGAGGCCACGGTCCAGGCGCTGCGGCAGGCCGGGGTGAGGCGGGTGGTCTTCCTCTCCAGCGTGGGCGCCGACCTGCCGGCGGGTACCGGGCCCATCGCCGGCCTCCACGCGCAGGAGGAACGGCTGCGGACGCTCGGCGTGGCGACGCTCCTCCTCCGCCCCGGGTACTTCTTCGAGAACCTCCACGCGAGCCTGCCGATGATCCGGCACCAGGGGATGAACGGTGGAGCCATCTCACCGGACGTGCAGATCGCCATGATCGCCACCCGGGACATCGGTGCGGCCGCCGCCACCGCGATGGCTGCCCGCGACTTCTCCGGGGTGGAGGTGCGGAACCTGCTCGGCCCGCGCGACCTCTCCCTGGCCGAGGCCACCCGCATCCTGGGCGGGGCCATCGGGAAGCCGGACCTCGCCTACGTGCAATTCCCCTACGACGCCTTCGCGGGGGCGCTCACGCAGGCCGGCCTCACGCCCGACCTGGCCCGGCTCTATGCGGAGATGTCCCGGGCCTTGAACGAAGGCAAGATCAAGGCCGTGGGCGGGCGAACCCCGGCCAGCACCACCCCCACGACCTTCGAGGCCTTCGTGAAGGAGCTGGCCTCCGCCTACGCCGCGGCGGGATAGAATCGCGGGATGACCCCCCGAACCCGTCGGTCCCGCGCCCCCTGGATCGCCGCGGTCGGCGCCCTGCTGCTGACGTCGGCCTGCGCCTCGATCCGTCTCGCCGACGAGCGGGACGCCTACTTCCGGAAGGAGGCCGCGACCTTCACCTACGCGAAGGCATGCCTCGACGTCTGGCCCTCCGTCCTGAAGCTCGTCGGATCGAAGGGGTACCCGCTCCACGGTCGCGACCGGCAGTACGCGGGCCAGGGGAAGCAAGGCGGATTCGCATCCGTGGTCGAGCAAGGGTACGAGACCCGCGCCGTCGAGGGAGGCGGCCTGATCGTGCTGACCGGCTGGCTGCACGCCGCCGAGGGAAGCAGCCGATACGAGGTGACCGGGAGCCCCGGCAACCCTTCCGGCTGCGCGGTCACGTTCACGTACATCTTCACCGGGACCATCGACCCGTCGAACGACCGCCGGGAGGTCGACTGGCGCATCCAGCTCGAGCTCATGAAGCAGCTGCAGCCGGACGCCGCGGCCCGCATCGAGAGCGCCGCGCCGAAGGGTGGATGATCCTCCGCCTCGCCTACCAACCGCCGCTCGACTGGGAGGCGATGCTCGCGTTCCTGGCCGGGCGGTGCACGGCCGGGGTGGAGCAGGTCGAGGGCGGCGCCTACCGCCGGACGGTTCGTCTCGGCCGCAGCCGTGGCTGGGTGTCGGTGACCGCCGATCCGGTCCGGCCCGCGCTGCGGGTCGAGGCGTCAGGTTCCCTCCTCGCGGCGCGCGGCCCCCTGGAGGCCCGCCTGCGGGCGCTCTTCGACCTGGACGCCGACCCGGCTGCGGTGGCCGCGGTGCTCCGACGGGACCGGGTGCTCGCCCCCTCGGTGCGGAGCGATCCAGGCCTGCGCGTGAACGGCGCATTCGACGCGTTCGAGGCTGCCGTCCGGGTGGTGCTCGGGCAGCAGGTCAGCGTCCGCGCCGCCACCACGGTGGCGGGCCGGCTCGCCGCCGCGCTGGGGGATCCGGTCGAGACCCCCTTCGCCGGGCTGGACCGGCTGGCGCCAACGGCGGAGGCGGTGGCCCGGGCGGGGGAGGACCGCATCGCACGCGTCGGGATGCCGGGCGCCAGGGCGCGCACGCTCCTGGCGCTCGCCGCCGCGATCCGGTCCGGCGAGCTGCGGCTCGAGCGCGGGGCCGACCCGGACCTGGTCCGCGACCGGATGCTCGCGCTACCCGGGGTGGGGCCGTGGACGGCCAACATGGTCGCCATGCGGGCCCTGGGCGCGGCCGACGCCTTCCCGGCCGGCGACCTGGGCGTCCTCCGTGTGCTCGGGGTGAAATCGGCGAGGGAGGCGGAGGCGCGAGCAGAGGCCTGGAGACCCTGGCGCGCCTACGCGGCCATGCACCTGTGGAACCAGCTGTAGGCCGGCCCCCCTACTTCCCGGCGATCGACTTCAGGAGGTCCTCGGCCTGGGCCTTCAGCTCCTTGCCCTTCGCGAGGGCGGCCGTGTAGTCGCCGCCCTTCACCAGGTCGGTCACCTTCTGCCAGCCCGATTCGACGGCGGCGACCCCCTCGTTGGCGGTGGCCAGTGCGGCCTTGTCGATGCCCGCCGGGAGCTTCTTTGCGCCGGAGAGGGTGGCGATCCGCGCCTTCAGGTCGGAGAGCATCTGCGGGACACTGGCGGAGAGCTCGCTCCAGGCCTTCACGAGCTCGTCCTTCTTGGCGGCCGCTGCGGCGAGTGCGGCCTTCGCCCGGACCGGGATGTCGCTGGCCGCTGCGAGCGCACCCTTGTAGTCCTGCTTGGCGATGAGATCCTTGGCGGAGGCGTAGCTCGCCTGGACCGCCTTCACGGCCTCGGGGGCGTACCTGGCGGCGTCCCCCGCCAGGCTCTCGACGGCACTGCCGGCGGCGGACATGGCGGCCTCGGCTGGGGCCTTGGCGGCGTCGGTGCACGCGACGACCAGGACGAAGGGGACGACGGCGAGGGCGGTGCGAAGGGTTCTCGTCATGGGGTGGCTCCCGGGGTCTCACGGCGCGAAGGCGCCGCCTGGACCAAGGCAGCGACTACCCGGAAAGCGAGCTCCGCGCCACGCCTCCGATGGGCTGACTCCCTAGGGAGCCGGGAAAACCAGGTCGGCCGTGGCCGTCGCGCCGGGAGCCACCGAGGCCGTCACCGGGGGGCTCATGGTCACGGTCTCGTTGCCCGCGCTGTCCACGGTCTTCCGGTCGCCGACCACGGTGTATGCGCGGGAGGGTGCGGCGGTGGGCAGCGCCGGGATCGCGTAGGACTCCGCGCCCGCCGCAACGGCGGCGGCCACCGTCCGCACGACGAAGGGCTGGAGGACCCCGCCGGCGTCGAGGGGAAGCCGCGCCTCCACCATGTCCGCCTGGCTCTCGGTCGCAACCGGGGTGACCGCTCCGGCAAGGCTGCCGGTGGCCGTGGCCGCCGAGAACGAGGCGTCGAAGGTGCGGACCGGGTTTGCAGCGGTGATGGTGAGCCCCGCGCTCGCCCTGGGCTCGTAGGAACCGGTCACGAGGCCCGCGCCGTCGTGGGTCACCGGCTGGCTCACCACGTGATAGGAGCCGTCCCGCGGGAGGAGATCGAGGACGTAGTGGCCGGCCGCGTCGGTGACGGTGGACCGCACGACGGCGGGGGTGCCCGAGGTCACGGTCTGCGCGGTGACGACCACGCCGGGAAGGGGCGCCGCCGTTCCGGAGACGGTCATCGCCCCCGAGATGGAACCGGTCTCGAGCCGGTCGTAGGCGCGCACCGTGGGGCGGAGGATGTACTTGCCCGAGTTCCCCGCCTCGTGGACGAAGACCGACTTGTGGGCGTCGAAGTCGATGTAGACGTCGGAGGTGGTCCCGGGCTCGACGACGAAGCGCACGGTGAGCTTCACACCCGACTGCTGGCCCGACGGGACCTTGAGGGGCGCCACCGTCCCGTCGAGCAGCTTCACCGTGTTGTCCGGACCGAGGACGAGCCGCATCTGGCCGTAGGTGCCGGCCGGAAGCGTGGCCCCGTCGACCAGCGTGTCGGAGACGCCCCCGGTGAGGGCGAGGAGGTTCACCACGCGGTTCGGGGTGCCCAGGGTGATCCAGCCGCCGTCGCTCGCGATCTGGACCGTCCGGACGTCGATGTTGACCTCGGAGTAGCCGGAGGACGGGGCATCGACGAGCCGCACGTTCATGGTCGCGGGGGCCGTGGACGTCCCGGAACCGCAAGCCGCGAGAAGGGTGCCGAAGACGACGATCGAAAGGATTCCGCGTGCTTGCATGAGATGCCCCCGTGAGGATGGACCGATGCCTCGATCCTTCAACACGGGGGCGGCGAAAAGGTTCCGGTCAGAACTTGTAGGCGATGCCCGCGTCGAGCCCCACCTGGGTCATCGAGGTGGTGTACGAGGCGATGCCCTGGCCGAACGGTCCCGTGTAGGCGGGGTCGAGCCCCGGGGGAGGGAGCGGGTTCGAGCCCGAGATGCTCGTCGACGGAGCCCACATCCCGCCCACGTTGATGGCGACGTGCTTGCCGACGTTGAACCCGGCGCCCAGCGTGAGGTGGGTCTCGGCGACGGCCGGGAAGGCGATGTTCTCGAAGGCGCGCGAGGCGTCGAGAGGCATCTTGCCGTAGTTGAAGCCGGCGCGGATGGCGAGCCACTCCAGCGGGGTGACCTGGGCGCCGATCTTGAACACCCACTGATCGGACCAGTTCATGTTCCAGGGCATCGCTCCGCTCGAGTTCTGGGAGAACGCCGGCTTGTCCGCTCCGTTCGTGGCGGGCCAGTTGATCCACTCCACGTCGGCGGCGACGATCAGCATCTCGAGAGGGCGAACCGAGGCGCCCAGGGTCAGGACGCAGGGTTGGTTGAAGGTGAGCTTGTCCACGCCGCCAGGGAGAGGCGTCCCGGTGGGGTTCATGGGATTGGGGCGGACGCTGGTGTTGTAGGCGAAGTCCTGGAAGAACGAGGTCGTCTCGAAGGCCGCGCCGATGGTGAGCATCTCGATGGGCTTCACCTTCACGCCCAGCGTTGCCCCGATGCCGAAGGCCGAGCCGGCCATGTGCGGAGCCTGGCCGAAGGCGCTGGCCACGTTCCACTCGGTGGTGGCCCACATGCCGTTCAAGGTCAGGCCGAAGGAGAACATGTCGTTCAGCTTGTAGGAGACGCCCGGCGTGAAGCGCATCTGCTGGTAGCCGGTGAAGGTGGTGCTGGAGTAGAGGTTCTGGGCGTAGTCCACGCCCATGCCGGCCACGCCGTAGGCGCCGATGCCGAAGGTCCACTGCGAGTCAATGGGGACGATCAGGCCGAAGGCGGGGATCGGGGAGGCCCCCTTGTCGCTCTGGAGCGTGACCCCGGGCTGGTTGACCAGCATGTTGGTCGGGTCGATGCCGGTGGCGCTGTACTTCACGGTGGGCAGGAAGTAGGTGGCGCCGAAGTCCACCCGACCGCCCAGCTCCGACATGCCGGCCGGGTTGGAGAGCACGCTGGCGGCGTCGAGCGTCGCGCCCACGCCCACCCCACCCATCGAGTTCTGGACCGGCCCGAAGCCGATCATCCGCATGCCGTTGGTGGCGAACGCGGGCGAGGCGACGGCGACGGCCAGTGCTGCGGCGATGCGGGACATCCTGGAAAGGAATCGGGTCACGTGCTCCTCCGGTGGGGTTTCCGCCACGCAATGCGCGCGCCGTGCCCGACGGGGAAACGAAATGATTCCGGCAGGGTGAGCCGATTCCCGTGCCGGAAGAGACAGGACGTCTCATCGCGACGGCACGAAACGTCGCAGCGCGACACGAGATCGTTCAGCCCAGGCTGGCCGCGCGCATCCGTCGCCAGAGCGTGCTGCGGCTGACGCCGAGGGTCCGCGCGGTCTCGGCACGGTTCCATCGGTTGCGCTCGAGCGCTTCCCGAAGCTCCCGGTCCGTCGTCGCGTCGACGGGCCCCGGGGCCCGAGGACGGGGTGGAGGGGCCCTCTCCTCGAGCGCGGGCGCGGGCGACCCGGAGATCTCGGGAGGGAGGTCCTCGGGCTGGAGCGTCTGTCCCTGGCAGACCGTCGCCGCGAACTCGAGGGCGTTCTCGAGCTCACGCACGTTCCCGGGCCAATCATGGGAGAGGAGCGCCCGGACCGCCTCCGGGGAGAGGCGCAGCGCGCGCCCCGTCCGGGATCCCACCCGGGAGAGGAGGAGCCTCGCCATCGGCTCGATGTCCTCCCGCCTGCTCCGGAGCGGAGGCAGCTCGATGGGGAAGACCCGCAGGCGGTAGTAGAGGTCCTCGCGGAACCGCCCGTCGGCGACCAGCCGGCGCAGGTCCCGGTTGGTGGCGGCGATGATGCGGGCGTTCGTCCGGCGGGTCTGGCTGTCGCCCACCCTCTCGAACGTGTGTTCCTGGAGCACCCGCAGCAGCTTCACCTGGAGGTGGAGAGGAACGTCGCCCACCTCGTCGAGGAAGAGGGTTCCGTCCTCGGCCGCCTCGAAGCGCCCGGCCCGGTCGCGGACCGCCCCCGTGAAGGCGCCGCGGACGTGGCCGAAGAGCTCGCTCTCGAGCAGCTCGCCGGGCAGTGCGGCGGCGTTCACCGCCAGGAACGGGCCCGACTTCCGGGGGGAGTGGGCGTGGATGATGCGAGCCACCACCTCCTTGCCGGTCCCGCTCTCGCCGGTCACGAGGACCGTCGACTCGCTGTGCTGGAGCACGTCGATCATCCGGAAGACCCGCGCCATGGTGGGCGACCGCGCGATGAGCCCGAAGCCCGCGATGGGGCCGCTGGCATCCACCGTGGAATCGTCGGCAGGGCGCAGCACCACCAGGTACGCGGCGGCCGGGTCGCACACGCCGAGCCGGTCGTGAAGGAGGGGCGCCACGGAGACGGACATGAGGCGAGCCGGGCCGCTCGCCACGTTCAGCACCGCCCGCCAGCCTTCCCGCTTCTCGCCCGCGAGCAGCGCCTGGCGAAGGGGGCCTTCGAGCCCGAAGAGCTCGGCGCCGAGCAGCGACTCGATGGAGAGCCCCCGGACCCGCGCGGCCGCCTCCGCGCCCAGGAGCGACGCGAGCAGCTCGGAGGCGTAGCGGATGCGGAAGTCGGCGTCGAGCGCCATGCAGATGCGCCCGAGGGACCCGAAGGCCGCGTTCACCGCGGCGAAGGCGCGCTCCATCTCTTGCCCGTCCGTGCTGCAAGCCGGAGCCTCTGGGGCCGACTCGAGTGACGCCATGTTTCACCCCTTCTCGAAACGCAATGTCTCAAATGATTGAAACATAACGTCTCTGATGTTTCAACCCATGTCTCAGCGTCCATGCCGTAAGTGCCACGAATCAGGCCATCTGGGTTCAGGCACGTGGCACGCAATGGACTCCTTGCGAGCAACGCGCCGAACCCGGACCTCGACTCCTCGACTGGATCCCCCGTGACGAAAAAGTACCTGTTCATTGGATTGCTGTTCCTCGCCGCCGCGGCAGGCGTGGTCGCCGTGGCGGTGGCGCTGCAAACGCCCCCCGAACCGCCGCCCGCCGCCCCCCGGTTCGCGAAGCGTGTCCGCCCTCACTTCGACCACGCCCCCGTCACGCCCGCGAAGTTCGACAGTCCGCAGGCGGTGACGCGCTCCTGCCTGGGATGCCACCCCGACGCAGCGCACGTCATGAAGACCTCGCACTGGCAGTGGCTGGGAGACGAGGTCGTCGTCCCGGGCCACGAGGGGAAGACCCGGATCGGCAAGAAGAACCTGATCAACAACTTCTGCATCGCCTCGCGCGGCAACGAGAAGAGCTGCATGAAGTGCCACATCGGGTACGGGTGGGCCGACGACACCTTCGACTTCACCAAGGCGGAGAACGTCGATTGCCTGGTGTGCCACGAGCGAACCGGGACCTACGTGAAGGGAACCTACGGGATCCCCACCAAGGAGTCGGACCTCGTCGCCGCGGCCCGCTCGGTGGGAACGCCGCAGCGGGAGAACTGCCTCGGGTGCCATGCGTACGGCGGAGGCGGGCAGGGCGTGAAGCACGGGGACATCGACTCGTCGCTGGCCCACCCGTTCGACGAGGAGGACGTCCACATGGGGCGTCACGGCTTCCTCTGCGTGGACTGCCACCGGGCTCCCGACCATCAGATCAAGGGCCGGGCCTTCTCCGTGGGGGTCGAGGACTCGAACGGGGTCTCCTGCGACGACTGCCACGCCGGACACAGGCACACCGATGCCCGGGTCGACACCCACGTGAAGTCGGTCGCCTGCCAGACCTGCCACATCCCCGAGTTCGCCGGGAAGCTGCCGACCAAGGCCTGGTGGGACTGGAGCAAGGCCGGAGATCCGTCTCGCAAGGACGACCCGCACGAGTACCTCAAGATCAAGGGCGAGTTCACCTACGAGCAGGACGCGATCCCGGAGTACCTGTGGTTCAACGGGACCGTCGGGCGTTACCTGCTCGGCGACAAGATCGATCCGTCCAAGGTCACGCAGCTCAACCCGCCCCTGGGTGGCATCGACGACCCGAAGGCCAAGATCTGGCCCTTCAAGATCCACCGCGGCAAGCAGCCCTACGACGCCGGGTTCAACTACCTCTTCCCGCCCATCACCGGAGGCAAGGACGGCTACTGGACCAACTTCGACTGGGACCAGGCGTTCCGTCTGGGCTCCGAGGTGTCGAAGATCCCCTACAGCGGCAAGTACGGCTTCGCCCGCACGGAGATGCACTGGCCGCTCTCGCACATGGTGTCGACGAAGGAGAAGGCGCTCGCCTGCACCGACTGCCACGGTGAGAAGTCGCGCATGGACTGGAAGGCCCTCGGCTACGCGGGCGACCCCATCAAGACCGGAGGCCGACAGTGAGCCGCCCCATCGCCCTCGCCCTCGCGCTGGCCGTGGCCGTCCCCGCGGCCGCCCAGCAGGGGGTGAATCCCATCCACCCCCTCTTCGCGCCGCTCGACGCCTCCGGACGGAAGGTCCGGAGCGCCGAGGAGATGAACGTCGAGAAGACCTGCGGCGCCTGCCACGACGCGGCCTACATCGCCGCCCACACCGATCACAAGGCTCCCAAGGCGGCGGCCACCTGCGTGCAGTGCCACGTGGGTGGCGGCAAGCTCGAGGTCCGAGCCGACCGGCTCGACGGCGAGGGGCGGCTGAAGCGGGAGGCCATCCGCATCGGCACCCCGAAGGCGGCGAACTGCGCGGCCTGCCACGGCCTCGTCTCGGACGGGAAGTCGCCCGTGGTGGTCCCGGACGCGCTCCTGTCGGCGCCGGCGGCGGGACGGACCTGGTCGCTCACCCTGGGGGAGGGCGCCATCGTGGCCCCGCAGCGCATGAACGACTCCTTCCTCGACCTGCAGGGCAAGGAATCGCTCCCGGCACCGTGGGACGTGCACGCCGCCAAGCTGGTGGACTGCGTCGCCTGCCACTACGCGCGCAACAGCCCATCCCGCAGCGACGGGAAGCACAATCCGCTTCGCTACCTCACCGCCGACCCGCGCCGGCAGACCCAGGCCGAGTTCCTGGTCCGGCCCGATCACCGGCTGGCCGAGCAGGACTGCCGCGGCTGCCACGACCCGATGAAGGCCCACGCCTTCCTTCCCTACCGGGAGCGGCACATGGGGGTCCTCTCCTGCGCCGTCTGCCACGCGTCCGGACTCATGGGCCCGGCCGCGGAGATGATCGACGCGACCGCGGTGACCTCCGCCGGCGGTCCGGTCGTGCGCTTCCGCAACGTGGATCGGCGCGCGGGCGACACCCTGAACACGGCCACGATCCGGCCCCTGAAGCCGCTGCTCCTCGATCGGCTCGAGGGAGACGGAGTCCGGCGGGTCGCCCCCGTCAACCTGGTGAGCCGGTACCGCTGGATCTCCAACCTGGACGGTGCGGACGTGCCCTTCGAGACCGTGGCCCGGGCCTGGCGCGAGGGCGACGGCCACGCACCCGAGGTGCTCGCCGCCTTCGACGCCGACCGGAGCGGCCGGATCGACGAGTCCGAGCTGCGCCTCGACACGCCGGCGAAGACGGAGCTCATCGCCGGGCGCCTGCGCGCCCTCGGCGTGGAGGAGCCCGTGGTGGTGGGACGGCTCGACGCCCACCCGCTCGCCCACGGCATCTCCACCCGCGAGCGGGCGCTGCGCGACTGCAGTGCCTGCCACTCCGAGGATTCCCGCCTGGCCGACGACTACGTCATCGCCTCCTACCTCCCCGGCGGGATCCCGCCCCGCCCGCCCGACGGCGCGAGGGTGGCGCTGGCCGGACAGGTCGCTCCCTCGGGCACCGGCGGTCTGGTGCTGCGAAGGGATCCGGACGGGGCGCCCGGCGGCCTCCACGTGCTCGGCCACTCCCGGCAGGCCTGGACGAACCGGCTTGGATTCTTTGCCTTCCTCGCGGTGCTGCTGGGCGTCACCGTCCACGGCGGCCTGCGCCTCGTCCTCCGGAAGAAGCGGGGAAGCGTGCCCCACGGCGGCGGCGAGCGGGAGTACGTGTTCGGCCGCTACGAGCGGCTCTGGCACTGGACCATGGCGGTGAGCGGGGTCGCCCTCATCGTCACCGGACTGGAGGTCCACGGGACCGGCAGCTGGAGCGTGATGTCCCTTCCCACGGCGGTGGCCATCCACAACGTCTTCGCCGTCATCCTCATCGTGAACGCCTTCCTGGCGCTCTTCTACCACCTGGCCACGGCCGCAATCCGGAACTTCATCCCGCACCCGACGGGCTTCCTGGCCAGCGCGTTCGAGCACATGACCTACCAGGCGCGTGGCATCTTCTACGGCGAGTCGCATCCGAGGAACGCGGGCGGCCAGAAGCTCAACCCCCTGCAGCAGATCACCTACCTGGCGCTGCTCAACGTCCTCTTCCCGCTGCAGATCGTCACCGGCGCGCTCATCTGGGCGGTGGGCAAGTGGCCGGCGGTGGCGAGCGCCATCGGCGGGCTCCGCCACGTCGCGCCCATCCACAACGCCGGCGCCTGGCTGTTCCTGACCTTCTTCGTCCTGCACGTCTACCTGGTGTCGACGGGGCGCACCCCCACCGACCACCTGAAGTCCATGATCACCGGCTACCAGCACGTCGACGACGACGCGCCCCTGCCGGAAGGAGCCGACCGATGAGCGCGACCCGGGAACCCCGACCCTACGTGAACCCCTACGTCGCGGGGACGCTGCTCGGCATCGTCCTCTTCGCGAGCTTCTACGTCACCGGTGGAGGACTGGGCGCCTCCGCGGCGATGAGCCGCGTGCAGGTCGGCTTCCTCGACCTCCTCGTCCCCGGGCACGTGGACCGGGTGGCGTACTTCGCCGACATGGCCGGAGGGTCGAGGAGCCCCTGGCTGAACTACGGCGTCTACATGCTGGTGGGCACCATCCTGGGCGGCTTCGTCTCTGGCCTGTTCAACCGGCGCGTGAAGCTCGAGACCCGAAAGGGGCCGCGCGTATCGGTCCACGCCCGGTGGGGCCTGGCGCTCCTCGGCGGCGCCATCATGGGGTACGGCGCGCGCCTGGCGCGCGGCTGCACGTCCGGGCAGGCCCTGTCCGGCGGAGCGGTTCTCTCGGTGGGCAGCTGGGCCTTCGCGATGGCCCTCTTCGCGAGCGCGTACGCGGTGGCGTGGTTCTTCCGCCGCCTCTGGACCTGAGGAGACGACATGGCACCCTTCGACATCGCAACCTCCCTCGGCCCCGTCGCCTACGCCCTCGTCTTCGGAGCCATCGGCTTCGGATTCGGCGCCGTCCTGGAGATGGGCGGCTTCGGCGACACCCGCAAGCTCGCCGGCCAGTTCTACTTCCAGGACATGACGGTCCTGAAGGTCATGTTCACCGGGATCATCGTGGCAGCGGTCCTGGTGGCGCTCGCCACCTCCTTCGGCCTTCTCGACATGAGCCGCGTGTTCGTGAACCCGACCTACCTCTGGCCGGGCATCGTGGGCGGCCTGATCATGGGCGTGGGGTTCGTCATCGGCGGGTTCTGCCCGGGGACGTCGATCGTGGCCGCGTCCACGCTCAAGGTGGACGGGATGTTCTTCCTCCTCGGTGCGCTCGGCGGAGTGTGGCTCTTCGGGGAGACCGTCGGGAGCTTCCAGGGATTCTGGCTCTCCTCGTACATGGGGCGCTTCACGCTTCCGGAGTGGCTCGGCCTTCCGGTGGGCGTGACCGTCCTCCTCGTCGTGGTGATGGCGCTCGTCCTCTTCTGGGCCGGCGACCTCGCCCAGCAGGCCTTCGGCGAGGGGAAGCCCTGGGCGGAGGTGCGGCGTGTCCCCGGGCGCGCCGTCCTGGCCTTCGCCGGAGTCCTGGTCGCCGCGAGCATGGTCCTGGTCGCGAACGGCCAGCCCGACCCCGACGCCAAGTTCGCCCGCATGGGCCCCGAGCTCCGGAGATCCGTCGAGGAGCGGGGGATCTTCGTGGACCCGGCCGAGGTGGTGGCGCTTCGCAAGGACACCGGGGTGCAGGTGGCCATCCTCGACCTGCGCGGCGAGCGGGAATTCAACCTCTTCCACGTCGGCGGCTCGAGGCGCGCCTCGCTCGAGGAACTCGAGGCTCCCGGGGCGCTGAAGCACCTGCTCGACCAGCCGCCCACCACCGTCACCTTCCTCATCGGGAGCGGGGAGGCCGCTGCCCTCCGGGCCTGGAAGCGCCTCACCGCCCTGGGCGTGCCCAACCTCTACGTGATCGACGGCGGCATGAACCGGTGGCTGGAGCGCTACCCGGTGGACGCCTGCGTCGCCGAGCGGGTCGGCAGGGCCGATGGCCGCGACGGGGAGGCCTGGCGATTCCTCTATGCGACCGGGAGCACCCAGCGGGCCTCGTGGCCGGAGCTGGACTCCTCGCGGTCGTTCCGCTCACCGTGTGCAGCCACCGCCGGGGAGGGTCACGGAACGACGCATCACGCCCGTGCCTGGCCCGAGCACACCTACACCAAGAGGGTGAAGCTCAAGGCCAAGACGGTGGTCAAGGGCGGGTGCGGGTAGCGATGGCGCGCTTCCACGCACCCCCGCTGGGCGGGGACGTCGGCGCCGACCTCGTCCGGCAGGGGCTCCTGGCCCGGGAGCCACGTGCCGCCGATGCGGACGTCATCCTCCTGGGAGGCGCGTTCCGCTACACACTCGCCTTCTGGCTGCACGTGGGCGCGCTGGTGCGGAGCGACAGCGCCTGCGGCTGGAGCGTGGCGGCCACGGCACCCGAGGACCGGGAGCGGGTGCGCGCCCGGCTCGTCGAGGAGTGGCGAGCCGCCGGGGCGCCCGAGACGTGGGCGCGGGACGAGGCCGATGCCGCGATGCGATCGCTCGTGGCCTTCGGCCCATGTGCGTCGCTGGGGCTGGGCGCGACCTCCGGGTGACGACGAATCCTCCCTGACCGTTCCGGCTCCAACCCGGAAAGGAGAATCGATCATGACCAACGAAGGAACCGCCGACCGCGTGATCCGGGTCGTCCTCGGGCTCGCACTGCTCTCGCTGACGGTGTTCGGCCCGGCCACTCCCTGGGGGTACGTCGGGATCGTGCCGCTGGCCACGGGGATCTTCGGATTCTGCCCCCTGTATCGCCTCGTCGGGATCAGCACCTGCAGGGTACCGGCGAAGTAGGGAAGCGTCCTCGCGCCTGCCTCCCTCCGCGGTCACATCCCCGCGAAGAGCATTCCCTGGGCGAGGATGACGCCCCCGAAGGCGACGAGCAGCAGGCCGGAGACCCAGCGAACCGCGACGGGGTGCGCGGACACGATCCGGACCCTCTGGCGCAGCGCCTGGGAACCGTATCCGACGGCCAGCATGGGGACCGCGAAGCCGAGCGAGTACACGAGGAGCAACACGACCCCCGTCGCCATCGAGCCCTTCGAGGCGACGAGGGCGAGCACGCCCGAGAGCATGGGTCCCACGCAGGGGATCCACACGAGCCCCAGGCTCAGGCCGAGCAGGAGGCCCGACCAGCGCCCCTTTCCGCCGGGCTGGATCCGGTTCACCCAGGTGATCCTCTTGAACAGGTTCACGTCGGCCAGGAGCAGGAGACCGAAGCCGACGACCATCACGCCGAAGGCCTTCTCGAGGTAGGGGAGGGCCGGGCCGATGGCGCCGCCGAAGAGGCTGGTCACGACGCCCATCAGGACGAAGCTGGCGGCGATGCCCGCCACGACCAGCGCCGGCCGCGACCGGTGATCCTCGGCGGTGCCCGAGAGGATGATCGGGAGAACCGGCAGGACGCATGGGCTGGCCACGCTGGCGAGGCCGGCGCCGAAGGTGAGCGCGAGGGAGGAGAGCCCGACGTCCATGGCCGTCAGTTCTGCACGAGCTGGCGGACCTGGGCGGCCGACTGGACCCCCGGGGTGGCGCGGCGGATCTCCTTGCCGCTGGCGTCGGTGACGACCAGCGTCGGGAGCGCGCGGATCCCGTACTGCTGGAACTTCGCGATGTCGGCGGGAACGGTGGTCCGGTAGGTGACGACCTCGGCCTTGCCCTTCAGCTCCGTCCCCATGTCGTGGAGGACGCGGTCCTGCATCTGGCAGGGAGGTCCGTTCGGGTTCATGAAGAAGACGAGGTGGGGAAGCCCGGCGGCGGGACGGGCCGACGGGGGCGGTGCGGCGGTTGCCGGGCGCGGTGCTCCGGCGACCGAGGTGGTCGCGAGGGCGGCGACGGCGAGGAGCGTCAGGCGGGAATGCCAGGCGTGCTTCATGGGGTCTCCGTGGTCGAGGTCCGGACGGCATCGGCCGTCACGATCCTTCGAGCCACGGACCCCCGAAGGGGTTCGAGACGCCTGCGCGTTCAGCCCTCCCGGGCGGGTTCCCTGGGAGACGACACCGGCTGCCTGGCCAGGGCCACGGTGTCCTCGACGCGGGTCCACCGCGCGTGCACGGCGCCACCCTGCTGCTGCTCGTAGCAGAGCCCCTCGACCTCGGCGGCGACCCGGGCCAGCCGCTCGTCCGGACCACCGGGCCGGTACTGCGCCATCGCCGACTCGACCAGGTCGCCGTGGTGGGAGGTGGGGCAGTTGCCGGGGCGGGGAGGGGCGGCGGCCGGGTCCGAGCTCCAGCAGGCGGTGGAGCCCTTCTTCTTGAACACGGCGCTGCAGGCGGAGCACGAAGGGTCGGGGTGCGCGTCGGTGGCCATGGGTCTCCTCGGGAGGGGAAGGCTACCGCACCCACACCCCCTGCCGTCAGTCCCAGCGCCAGACGATGCTCGCGGACGCGGACGGGCCCGAGTAGGAGCCGTCGGGCGTTTCCGTGCTCCTCCAGGTCGCTCCCACGTCGAGCGAGAATCCGGCCCCGAGCCCCTGCTCGAACCCGACCCCGACCCCGAGGGTGGTGGCGATGGCCCGGTACGGCTCGAAGGTGACGACGGTGGCGCTGGTCCCGGCGGATGCCGCGGCCCCCGCGACCGGAAGCAGTTCCCTGTAGTACGTGGCGTCGCCCCTCTCGCCGAAGGCGGCGACCGAGATCCAGGTCGAGGTCGCCAGGCGGAACTCCACCTCGGAGAAGATCCGGTCGAGGTTGGATCCGTAGACCGGGTCCTCCGCGGTCTTCAGGACGTGGGAGTAACCGAGCCGCGTGGTCAGCCATCTCACCGGCCGGTACCGCAGCGTCGCTCGTCCGGTGAGCGCGGCGCCGCTGCGTGCCGGGTCGGCGTACCAGCCGTAGCCACCCGAGGTTCCGAGGACGAGTGCCAGGGGGCCAACCAGGTCCAAGAGCAGCGTCATGCTGGCGCTCGCGGCGGTGCGGTCGAGCTCCGGAAGGGTGGGGAACTTCGTCCCGTCGAGCGCGCCCCCGAAGTAGAGGAACGCGCCATCGGAGAGGTCCACGGCGACGCCGCCCGATGCCGTCAGGGAGGCCACGGCGGAGCCCAACCCCTCCTCCCCGGGTGCGACGAGCAGGTTCGTGTCGTAGCCGCCTCCGGCGGCGACGGACCCCTCGAACCGGAGTCCGCCGCCATCGGTGGCGAGGAGCGCCATTGCAAGCAAGAGGCTTGGCATGCCGGCTCCTCGATCGACGCCGGCTACTTGCCGCCGCGGTAACCGCTGCCCGACCCGCCGCCGTTGCCGCCGCCGGCCCCGCTGGCCTTTCCGGCGCCGCTCCCGTTCATCGAGCGGCTGCGCTCCCGCGCCATGTCCTGGGTCGCCTGGTGCGTGGCGTCGCGGGTCTGGGTGCGGATCCGGTCCTGGGTGGGGGTCGCGCCGTCCACGTGGGTGGCCGGATCGCGGGTCTGCTGGCGGGTCTGGTCTCCCGCGAGGGCGGGGGTGGCGAGGAGGAGTGCCGAGAGGGTCACGACGGTCTTCAGGGACATTTTCGATCTCCGGGGTTGGTGGGAACTGCCTCCCCCTCCAACCGGACGATTGCGCCGAGGGTGCACCCTGCGGCATCGTGACGCACCTTGGACATGACCAACCTCCTGGCGCTCGCCGCAGGCCTCGCGGCGGGCCTGCTCTCCGGAGTCTTCGGGATCGGAGGCGGGATCGTCCTGGTCCCGCTGCTCGGCTTCCTGCTCGGGCTCGGCCAGCTCGACGCCCAGGGGATGACGTTGGCCGTGCTCCTCCTGCCCATCGGACTTCCCGCCGTGCTCGCCTACCGGAAGCGGGTCGCCATCCCCTGGCGGCTCGTCGCCGCGGTGATCGTCGGCTTCGTCGCCGCGGTCGGGCCGGGCGCCCGGCTGGCCACGTCGATGGACCCGCGCCATCTCCGGGCGGCCTTCGCGGTCCTGGTCGTGGCCGCCGCCGTGCAGATGTGGAGGAGGGCCGCGACCCGGGCATCGCCCCGGTCCGGGGCGGCGGGGGAGGCGCGGAGCAACTGGAACGGCCTCTGGATCGGCGCGGTGGGAGGCTTCCTCGCCGGCCTCCTCGGGATCGGAGGAGGGCTGGTGATGATCCCGCTCCTGGCGGCGGCCATGCGGCTCGACCAGCACGAGGCGCAGGCTGTTTCACTCGCCGTCATGCTCCCGCCGGTCGGCCTCCCGGGGGTGCTCACCTACGCGCACGCGCGCGGTCCGCTCCCCTGGGTCATCCTGGCGCTGGTCGCGACCGGCTTCGCCGCCGGCGCGCTCGGAGGGGCCCGCATCGCCGTGGGCGTCCGCACCGCTCACCTCTCCCGGGCCTTCGCCCTGTTCCTCCTCGCCGTCGCGGCCCGGCTGGCCTGGACGTCGCTCCGGGGGTGAAGAGGGCTCGCGCACCCTTCCCGCGAGGACTGGCTCAGAGGGGAAGATGGCCCATGCCTGCCAGCGCGTCGCCGAGATGATCTCCGAGTTCCTGGACGGGGAACTCGGAGAGCTCGAGCGCTGGGAGGTGACCCTGCACCTGGATCGATGCGTGAATTGCACACGGTTCGCGGCCGAGCTGGCCGCGACCATCGGAGCACTGCACGCCCTCCGGCGGGACTGCGCCGTCGTTCCTAGTCGTGACAGCCCGAAACCAGGCGGGACGACTTCGCGCAGCACTGCGCCGCCTTCTCCGGGGCGCAGCAGGCCTTCTTCTTCGTGAGCATCTTCATGGCTTGCTCCTAGGCCTTCGCCTGCTTCTCGAGCTTCGCCTTCACGGCCCGGGCAGCGTCGCAGTCGGGGCAGTTCGCCGAGGGCTTCGCCGCGTGGGTCTTGCAGGTGGCGAGGCAGTTGGAGAGGGACTGGAGGAGGATCTTCAGCTCGTCCCGGGACAGCTCGACCGTCATGGAAAACCTCCGCGAAAGCGAGAGGTCCCCATGATCGGCTTCCCCGGGACAGGAGTCCAGGGAAAGGGGGGGCTGAACCCTTCCCGGGTCCCCGGGCTCCCACCCCCGTCCCCGCCCTTGGAGCCTCCATGCCCCGACTCATCCCGATTGCCGCAGCCTTGCTCGTCTCCGCGGTACCGGTGGGTGCCCAGGCCCCGGCTGCCCACCCGTCGGCACCGCGCATCGTGACCGGTGAGCAGCTCAAGGCGGCCATCGACGGGAAGCAGAGGCTCGTCGTGGTCGACACCCGTACTCCCGACGAGTTCGCCCAGGCCCGCATCGCCGGCTCGGTGAACATCCCCGCCGGGTTCGTGCAGTCCCTTTCCAACCGGCTGCCGAAGGACAAGGGCACGCTGCTCGTCTTCTACTGCCGGGGCATGGGCTGCACGCTGAGCCCCGAGGCGGCCGCCGAGGCGGCGAGGCTCGGATACACGAATCTCGCCATCTACCAGGCCGGGATCCCCGACTGGCTCCTCAGGCGGTACCCGGTCGAGACCGGGATCCCGAAGGGGAAGTGATGCGAACCGAGGTCTCGCGATGAACGTCCCCTGGTGGCTTCCCTTCGGCAGCGTCCCCGAGGTACGCCCGCCGGACCTGGCCGGTGAGATGGCCGGCAAGGCCCCACCGCTCCTCCTCGACGTCCGGTCCGCAGCCGAGTTCGCGTCCGGGCACCTGGCCGGGTCCGTGAACGTGCCGGTGACGTCGCTCCCGGGGCGGCTCACGTCCCTCGGTCTCCCGCAGGGGCGGCCGGTCGTCGCCATCTGCCTGTCGGCCCATCGGAGTCCACCAGCGGTCCGGCTCCTGCGCCGGGCCGGCATCGACGCCCGCCAGCTGGCGGGCGGCATGATCGCCTGGAACAGGGCAGGCCTCCCCGTCGTCCGCGCTTGAAGGAGAACCATGTCCCAGCACGCAATCGTCGTCGGTGGAGGCTTCGCCGGGCTGGAGTCCGCCATCCAGCTCCGCAAGGCCGGGCTCGACGTGACGCTCGTCTCCGACCGCCCGTACCTCTGGATCTACCCGACCTCGATCTGGGTGGTGACCGGAGAGCGGGCCTTCGAGGACGTCTGCCTCGACCTCGGCGACGTCGCCCGGCGCCAGGGGTTCACCTTCCGTCAGGGCAAGGCGGAGTCGATCTCCGCCGCGAAGCGCGCGGTCGTCGTGGACGGCCAGGAGCTCGTGGCCGATCACCTGGTGCTCGCCATCGGGGGCACCCCGCTCAGGCCCAGGGGCGTGGAGCACACCTTCGGCCTGTCCGGAGATCCGGCGGCCGCCTCGCGGCTCCACGAGGCGCTCGAGAAGCTCGTCGCCGCCGGGGGTGGCCGGATCGCCATGGGCTTCGGTGGCAACCCCAAGGACCCCTCGGCGGTCCGGGGAGGGCCGGTCTTCGAGGTGATGTTCAACGTGGTCCACATGCTCCGGAAGCGTGGCATCCGGGAGAAGTTCAAGCTGGCGTTCTTCGCACCCATGCCGAGCCCCGGCGAGCGCATGGGCAAGAAGGCCGTCGCCGCCATCCAGAAGATGCTCGGCGAGATGGGCGTGGAGCTGCGCTTCGGGAAGAAGATCGCCGGCTTCGAGCCGGGGGGCACGGTGGAGTTCGAGGACGGCTCCCGCCTCCCGAGCGACCTGACCGTGTTCATCCCGGCCCAGGGCGGGCACCCCGTCCTGGCCGCGAGCGACCTTCCCCGCAGCGAGGCCGGCTTCGTGCAGATCGACGCGGGCTGTGCCGTACCGGGTTTCCCGGGAGTCTGGGCGGTGGGGGACTCGGCGGCGCTCGACGGGCCCCCCTGGCGTGCCAAGCAGGGGCACCTGGCCGAGGTCATGGCGAGGGTGGCGGCGAGCAACGTCGCCGCCATGGTCGCGGGGCGTCCGGAGCGGGAGAGCTACCTGCCCCACGTCTCCATCACCTGCCTCATGGACATGGGCAACGGCGCCGCCTACGTGCACCGGGACGCGACGAAGGAGCAGATGGTCCCGCTCCCCGTGGTGGGGCACTGGATGAAGAAGGGCTGGGGCGCCTACTTCAAGGCGTCCAAGCGCAAGCAGTTTCCGCGGCTGCCCGGGATGTGATCGTCAACCGGCGGACACCGCAGGGTAGAACGGGCAGTCGCGCTCGAGGCAGTCGTCGTTCCGGACGTGGAATGCGCAGCGGGGGCCTCGCCCATCGAGGGCCACGCCCAGCTCCTCCCGTGCGAAGCGGATGCCGGAGAGGAGCGCCAGCCAGGAGGTCCGCTTGCAGCAGCGCGGGCCGCCGACCCCGCCGATGACCTGCAGCGCGCCGGCGGTGGCACGGTTTGCCTTGCCCCAGGCGGTTCCGGTGCTTCGCGGCGTCGCGCCCGTGGCCAGGCTGGCGAAGATTCCCACGCCGACTCCCGACCCGCACGCTCCGTTGTATCCGCAGGAACCGCCCACGACGGCGTCGGAGCGGCGACGGGCCTCGGCGAGGAGGCCCTTGCGGTCCGGGCTGACGGAGGCGTTCGACCAGGCGGCGAGGAGCACGGCGGGCACGAGGAAGTGGTGCTCCGGTCCGTGCATCTTCACCGCGGGGTGGCGCATGAGCGCGGTGGCGAGCGCCACCGGGTCCCGCCCGGCGTGCCCGAGGCAGGCTCGCTCGATGACGTCCTTCGCCGCGCCCGAGTGGCAGGCGTCGCAGACGAAGTGGCCATCCAGGCAGCGGACCGCGCTCTGCTCGTCGCCCCCGCAGAGGACGCAGGTGGCGGCACTGGCAGCCCGCGCGTAGGCGAGCTCCACGCCGCACACCAGGCAGCCCTGCGGGTGTTCCACCGCGTCGCCGGCAGCCTGGTTCATGCCCCGAGCTCGTAGTAGCGGGCCCCAAGGCCGTAGAGCGCCGGGACGGGGCGGCAATCGGGGGCGACGGGCGTGCCGTGCTCGTGCCAGGCGACGGCGCCGCAGCCACCGCCGCAGACGGTGGCGAGAGAGCAGCCGTCGCACGCCGGGATGGAGAGGGTGTTCCGCCCCTGCCAGCGGGCGATCGCGGCCTCGTCGCGCGACACCTCCGGGAAGAAGCTGCCGAGCCGGTGCTCGGGGTGGCCCACGGTGGCGGTGCAGCCGAAGATGCCGCCGTCGGGTCCGAAGGCCCACTCCTTCTTGGCGGCCGGGCAGGCGTCGAAGTTGGGGGCGGGCAGCTCACCGGCATCGGCGAGGTGGCCGATGCCGTGGAACCGCGGCCGGTGGAAGCGCCGGAGCACGGGCTGGGCCTCGGAGAGCTCCACGTATTGCGCCCACAGCTCCACCCGGTCGAAGAGCGCGCCCTTCTCCTGCCGGCTGGCGCAGCCGAAGAGCTCGTAGTTGCGCCCGATCTGGGTCTTGAAGCGGGAGGAGGGCAGGTCGAGCCAGCCCTTCGACGCCGCGAACTCCGCAAGCTCGGGCAGCGCGGGGAGGTTTTCCCGGTCGGCCACCACGCGCAGGTTGACCGGGATCCCCGCCGCGACCAGGCCGTCGATCCCGGCCACGATCCGGTCGAAGGTTCCCGAGCCCCCGGCGTGGGGACGGCGCCGGTCGTGCAGGGCGGCAGGACCGTCGAGGGTGACCTGCACCTCCTTCACCGGCCCGGAGGAGAGCAACGGCAGGAAGGCGGCGAGGTCGTGGCCGTTCGTGACCACCGCCACCTCCATGGAGCGCGCCCGGGCCCCCTCGAGGAAGCGCCGGATGCGGTCGTGGTGGGCCGGGGTGTCCCGGAGGGGCTCGCCTCCGAAGAGGGTGATGTAGGGACGAGGGGACTCGCCGGCGTGGTGCCGGTCGACGTAGGCGAAGAAGGCGTCCACGGCCTCGGCGGAGATGAGCCCCGCGGCCGCCGGGTCGAAGAGTTCCTGGTAGCAGTACGTGCAGGCCAGGTTGCAGCCGAAGCTCGGGACCACCACGAGCTGGGTGGGGGTCTTGGCCGCCTCGATCCTCCACTCGGCTCGCGCGGCATCGAGGAAGGCGCGGTCCTGGTCGTCCGACTCCACGACGAAGCCCGCCTCCCGGAGGGTGTCTGCAGCCAGGTCGTCCGGGAGGGAGCCGCCCGAGGCCAGGGCCTCGAGCGCCTGGGCGTTCCGCGGCTCGAGCAGCGCGGCCTGGCCGGTGAGCGGCTGGACGAGCAGCACCTGGTCGCGACCGGGTACCGGAGCCAGGATGGCGTGACGGGAAAGCCGCATGGAGTCTCCGGGTCCCGGGCGGCGCCCGGTGACGGTGATGCTGTGGACGAGGCAGCCGCCCTTCTCGTAGGGCGCGGTCCGGCGGACCACCGCCACGTCGCGGAGCCCGGCTGCCTCGATGGCGGCCAGGTAGTCGGCCTCCGGGATGGATCCGCCGTAGCAGGCGGCCCAGGCGGCCGGATCGTCGCGGACCGACTCCGGCAAGGGCGCTTCCGAGACCACGTCGGAGACCGCGAAGCGCCCGCCGGGGCGGAGCAGGCGGTGGATCTCGCGGTACACCGCGCCCTTGTCTGGGGCGTGGTTGATGGCGCAGTTCGAGACCACCACGTCGGCGGAGCTACCGGGAAGCGGGACGGCCGAAAGGTCGGCCTTCACCACCCGTGCGTTGGGCGAGGCGGCCGCCGCCTCCGCCGCGATGGCGAGCATGCGCTCGTTCGCGTCCACCCCGGTGACCGAGCCCCGGGGCCCGACCCGGGACGCGGCCTGGACGACGTCTCCGCCCCGGCCACAGCCCAGGTCGACCACGTCCTCACCCGCTCGCGGAGCCGCCACGTCGAGGGCGCGGCCGCAGGAGAGGGAGGCGTTCGACGTGGCGAGGGCGCCGTACCGCTGCGCCGAGGCGCGGGTGATCCCGTCAGCGAGCTTCGGATCGGGGCTCGACAAGGGTGAACTCCCAGGCGCACCAGCGGTCCTCCCCGTGTGGATCGGGCGGGCAGGCGATGCAGCGGGTCTGGATGCGCGGATCCACGGCGCGGGCGAACTCCGAGTACTCCACGATGCCAACCGACTTGCAAGGGAAGTCGGGAAGGCCCTTGCGCTTCCGGGCCGACTGGACGCGGCAGTCGCGCATCACGAAGACCGCCCGCGTGCCGGAACGCTCCGTGACCTCCTGGACGTTGAGACGGGAATAGAGCCGGTGCCTGAGCGCCTCGAGCAGGGCGGGGATCCCGCCTCCGGGCGCCATCCCCAGGCGCTCCATGATCCGGCGCGCCTCGACCACGGTGAACTTCTCCCAGGCGGCCCGGTCGGCCTCGATGGCCGCGTCCATGCCGTGGGCCTTCTCGACGGCCTGGAACCACAGCCCGTCGTGGGCCAGCCAGTTCTTGGCGTCGTCCTGGATGATGCGGATGAGCTCCTCGCGCGGGAGGGACTCGAGCTGGGCAAGGGCGTCGAACGGTCCTTGCGTTGGGTCCTTCTCGGTCACGAGGCTTCTCCCAGGAGATCGGTGTCCACGACGTCGGCAAGGTACCGCTCCCCGACGAATCCGACCACCCGATCCACCTCGTGATGCCCCTTGAAGAAGAGGATCGTCGGAGTGCCCGAGACGCCCAGGCGGGCCGCGGTGGCGCCGGCCTCGGCCGCGTTCATCTCCGCCACCTTCACGCGCCCGTGGTACCTCGTGGCGAGCGCGACGACGACGGGCTCCATCATCTTGCAGGGGCCGCAGCCGGGGCTCCAGACGTCGAGCACCACGGGGAGCTCCGACCGCCTCACCTCGGCCACGAAGTTCGAATCGTCCACGTGGACCGGCATCACCTTGGGTGTACCGGGACCGAAGAGCCGGGTGAGCAGTCCCATCAGGCGGCCTGCCGGTGGTCCTTCACGAACTTCTGCACGGCCAGGGCGGCGATGGTGCCGTCGGCGACGGCGGTGGTGATCTGGCGAAAGCGCTTGGAGCGGATGTCGCCGGCCACGTAGACCCCGGGGATTTCCGTGGACATGTCCTCGCCGGTCTCCACGTATCCCCACTGGTTCATCGCGACGAGCCCCTTCAGGAGATCGGTGCGCGGGACGTAGCCCACGAAGACGAAGACCCCCTCGGTGGCGAGCTCGCGAACCTCCTTCGTCTTCACGTTCTCGATGCGCAGCTTGTCGAGCTGGTTCTCGCCCAGGAAGGCGCGCGGCTCGGAGTCCCAGATCACCTCGATCCTGGGGTTCTCGAGTGCCTCGGAGGCGGTGACCGGCTCGGCCTGGAAGTGGTCGAACTGGTGGATGATGGTGACCTTCTTCGCGAACTGGGTGAGGAAGAGGGACTCCTCGACGGCCGAGTTGCCGCCGCCGATGACGTGGATCTCCTTGCCGTCGAAGTAGGCCCCGTCGCAGGTGGCGCAGTAGGAGATGCCGCGCCCGCGGTACTTCGACTCACCGGGCACCCCCAGCTCCCGCGGCCTGGCTCCGGTGGCGATGATGACCGCGGGGGCCTCGACGTGGTCCTCCTCGTCGATCTCGAAGGTCTTCAGGGGCCCGGAGAGGTCGTGCCGGGTGATCTCGATGGCCCGCCGGATCTTGGTTCCGAACCGCTCGGCCTGCGTCGAGAAGGCCTTGGCCAGGTCGGTGCCCTTCACGTCCTCCGGGAAGCCCGGGTAGTTGGACACCTTGTGGGTGGTCTTCATCTGGCCGCCCGGGACGCTCTCGTCGAGCACCAGCGTCCTCAGGCGGGCGCGGGAGGCGTAGATCGCGGCGGAAAGTCCCGCCGGACCGGCTCCCACGATGATCACGTCGTACTTCTCGGCCATTGGGTCTCCGGGGAAGTGGGTCAGGCGCCGAGCAGCGATTCTACCTGCGCCTTGATGGCGGTCCGCTTGATCTCCTCGCCGCTCATGCGCTCGCCGTGCTCGGTTCCGCCCTTGAAGAAGAGGAGGGTGGGGCTGCCGGTGACGCCCAGGCGGGAGGCGAGTTCCTTGTTGCCCTGGCGGAAGATCTTGAGGAAGCGAGCCCTTCCGGCGAACTGCTCGGCCACCGCGTCGAACTTGGGGGCCAACGCCTCGCAGGGGGGGCACTCGGTGGAGAAGAAGTCGAGGATCACCGGGAGGGTCGACTTCGCGACCTCGGCCTCGTAGTCGGCCTGGGTGATCTCCTTCACGTGCTCGCTCATGTCGCTCTACCTCGGATGGGAAAGGGGTGGGACGGGCCCGGAGGCCCGCCCCGGGGACTGCTAGTCGTGGCAACCCGAAACGAGCCGGGAAGCCTTTGCGCAGCACTGCGCGACCGTCTCGGTCGTGCAGCATGCCTTCTTGACCTTCGTCAGCAGCTTCATCTTGCCTCCTGAAGTGCACTGCACCTGCCTCCCTGTGAGCCAGGGGGCGGCGGAAAGGTTCGGGACCCGTTGCCAGGATCCGGCGGGGCACGCATGATGTGCGCGCCGTGAGCTCCTGGAGCTGCCGATACGAGGCCGAAGGCCTCTGCAGGAAGGTGGACGGCGCGTACTGCCGTCCGGGCATGAAGGGGTGCATCCTGGTGGGAAAGGTGACGTTCCCGGACGGGATCGTGCCGGCGCCGGTCTGGCCCCCGAAGGACGAGCCGCCGGCACCGAAGCGTTGACGGCGTGGTAGGACAGGGAATGCGTCCGACCGGAAAAGGATGGTCCCTCCTCCGCGTGGCCGCGGTGCTGGCCGCCTTGGCCGCCGGGGGCGCTCCCGGGATCGGACGTTCCGCCGAGCCACCGGCACGAACGCTCGCCGTCGCAGCGTCCGCCGACCTCCGTCTCGTCCTCCTCGAGCTGGCGGGTGCCTTCGAGCGCCGGAACCCCGGCGTGAAGGTCGAGCCCACCTACGGGGCCTCCGGCCAGCTCCAGGCCCGGATCGGGGAGGGCGCGACGTTCGACCTCTTCCTGGGAGCCGACCGGGGGTCGGCCGTCCGGATCCAGGCAGCCGGCCTTGCGCGCGGCGAACCCTTCCACTTCGCCACCGGGCGGCTCGTGCTCTGGGTGGCCGCGCCGGCCCGGGTCGATCCGAGCGCGCTGGGGGTGGCCCTGGTCGCCAACCCTGCCGTGAAGAAGATCGCCGTCGCCAACCCCGTTTTCGACCCTTACGGCGTCGCCGCCGAGGAGTCCCTCCGGAATGCCGGCTTCCTCGACGTGGCGAGGGCCAAGTTCGTCCTCGGAGAGGACATGATCCAGGTGGTCCAGCTCGCGCAGGGTGGGAAGGCGCAGGCTGCATTCGTGCCCTGGTCCCTGGTGCTGGTGCCGCCGCTCGCCGCGCAGGGACGGTACGTCGTCGTCCCGCCTGGCTCGCACCGGCCCATCGAGCAGTACGGGGTGGTCCTGGGCAAGGCCCGCGACCCGGGGCTGGCCGAGGATTTCGCGGCCTTCCTTCGCGAACCTCCCGGGCGCACCATCCTCGAGCGGCACAAGTTCGCGCTGCCTTCGAGCTGAAGCAGGCCATGGCCTCTCGCCAGCGATTCGACGCTGCCTACTACCAGCGACACTACCAGGGGCCAGACCGGGTCCACTCCGCGTCCCAGGTGGGCCGGCTGGCGGCCGGGGTGACCGGGCTGGCCGACTGGCTGGGCGTGGAGATCCGGTCGGTGCTCGACGTCGGCGCCGGGCCGGGCCACTGGCGGGCGTGGTTCCGCCGCCACCGTACCGGCGTCCGCTACCTCTCCACCGACGTCTCCCCGTGGGCCTGCCGCCGCTGGCGCCACGCGCGGCGCGACATCTCGGCCTGGCGGCCGCGGACTCCGTTCGACCTGGTGGTCTGCCAGGGGGTGCTGCAGTACCTCGACGACGAGCCGGCGGCGCGCGCCATCGGGAACCTGGCCGCCGCCTGCAAGGGGCTCCTCTACCTCGAGGCGGTCACCCGCCACGACCTCGACGAGGTCGTGGACACCGGGCGCACCGACACGTCCATCCACGCCCGCAGCGGCGACTGGTACCGGAAGCGCCTCGACCCGCACTTCGCGCAGGTCGGGGCCGGAATCTGGGCCGCGCGCTCCGCCGGGATCCCCCTCTACGAGCTGGAGGGCGCCCCGGTCCAGTCCAGGCTGCGCCGCCAGAGTTCCGCGGCGAGCGCCGGGTCGTCGGCGGCCCGGCTCGGGCGAACCAGCTTGCAGGAGTCGTAGTACCCGCCACTCGCGAGGGAGGCCTCCGGCGCGGTGGCGCAGTGGAGCGTGGTCCGGGCCCCATCCTCCGGGGAGATCATGAAGAGCTTCGCCAGGTGGCGAAGGCCCCAGGGCAGCTCCCGCCAGATCTCGGTGGCGACGACGCCCGGGTGGAGCGCACAGGCCGTCACCCCGCTGCCGGCGAGCCGCCGCGCCAGCTCCTTCGTGAAGAGCACGTTGGCGAGCTTCGACACCGAGTACTCTTCGATGCCGCCGGTGGAGGTGGCGCGGCGCCGCTGGGCCTCCCAGTCGATGGATTTCGCCCGGTGGTGTGCCCGGCTCGCCACGTTCACGATACGCGACGGGGCGCTCTCCTTCAGCCGGTCGAGCAGGAGCAGCGTGAACAGGAACGGACCGAGGTGGTTCGTGCCGAAGGTGATCTCGAATCCGTCCGTGGTGAGACCGCGCAATCCCGCCAGCCCTGCGTTGTTGACGAGTGCGTGGAGGGGGAGGCCGAGCCCGAGGAAGGCCCGGGCCGACTCGCGCACCGAGGAGAGATCCGAGAGGTCGAGAGGGAGGAACGCCGCCGAGTCGGGCCCCGAAGCGCGCCGGATCCCCTCGACCACGGGCTCGGTACGCTCGCGCGACCGGCCGGCCAGGAACACGCGGCCGCCGCGGCGCGCCAACTCCTCGGCGGTGACGCGCCCGATGCCGGCGCTGGCGCCGGTGACGAGGTAGACCTTCCCGACCAGCTCGTTCGACATGGGGGGAGGCTAGTGGTGTCCCCGGAGCCGGGCAAGGAGTCCGTTGCGGCGCGGGACCGGATCGTGGGGCGGGCGCGGCCGCCGGCAACCCGCTACAATGAGGGGCCAAGTTCGATCTTCGCGACACCTCCTGCATCGGAGCCCTGCTTGCACAAGTACCTCGCACCCGTGATGGTGCTCCTCGCGGCCCTCGGTTCGGCCTGCGGCGGTTCGGACAGCAGTCCGCCCGCGGTCGCCACCGTCTCGGTGACCCTCGGGAGCGGCAGCGTGGGCGCCGGCCTGACGACGAATGCCACCGCGGTCCTCCGCGACGCGTCGGGGACCGTGCTCACTGGCCGGACCGTGATCTGGTCCTCCTCCCCGGCCTCGACCGCGACGGTGTCGCCCACCGGCGTCGTCACGGCGGTGGCGCAGGGAACGGCGATCGTCACCGCGACGAGCGAGGGGAAGACCGGCGCGGCCCCCCTCACCGTGACCGCGAACCCGGTCGAGCGTGACGGTCACCGCGAGCGCCACTCACCAGCGGCGAGCACGCAGGCCACCGCGACGCTCCAGGACGGGTCCGGAAACGTGCTGACCGGTCACTCCGTCACCTGGTCCTCCAGCGACAGCGGCGTCGCCGCGGTTTCCGCCGCGGGTCTCGTCACACCGGTGGCCCTGCGACGGCCACCGTCACCGCATCCCGTGACGGCATCTCGGGATCGACCCTTGTCCGGGTTCTCGCGCCGGGCGACTTCCCCACGCTGATGGTGACCGTCTCTGCTCTGAGCCAGACGGCTCCTCCCTCCACCCGGGTGGTCCAGGCCCCCGCGGTGCGGGTGACGGACGGGGCAACTCCGGTCTCCGAGGTCTCCGTGACCTTCGCCGTGACGGCCGGAGGGGGCTCGTGACGGGCAGCCCCGCCGTCACCGACGCCACCGGGGTGGCTCGGCTCACGTCCTGGACCTTCGGGCCGGCCGGGGCCCAGGCCGTGCTTGGCCTCCTCCGCCTCGGTTCCCGGCGTGACCATCGACTTCGCCGGCCACTCCCGGCCCGCGTCGCACGGATTCGACATCTCCTCCGGCTCATGACGCCCATGACCGATTCCCAGCTCCGGGCCTTCGTGGACGCGAAGGAGCGGATCGAGGAGTTCGTGACCGGGGAGATCGCCGACCAGCAGGTGAGCGTCAGCCTGCAGCAGATGGTCGCCGCCTGCGGCGTGCGCGTGGCGCTCGACGAGACCGTGGACGACGTGCTCATCTTCGCGGAGCTCGCCCCCATCGACGGCGCGGGCAACATCCTCGGACAGGCAGGACCCTGCTTGGCTCGCGCGGCCGCCGGCTTCCCGGCGGTCGGACACATGCAGTTCGACACCGCCGACCTCGATGCGCTGGAGGCCGCCGGGGCTCGAGGCCACGGATCCTCCACGAGATGTTGCACGTGCTCGGGTTCGGCACGATCTGGCGCCACTTCCTGGCCGGGTCCACGACGACCACGCCCTACTTCACCGGCACCGCCGCCCGGTCAACGTTCGTCACCTACAACGGTGGTTCCTTCTACCCGAACTCGCCCGTCCCGGTGGAGGACTCGACGGGAAGCCTGGGTACCGACAACTCCCACTGGCGTGAGTCCGACTTCGACGACGAGCTGATGACCGGCTTCCTCGACCGCAAGTCCCGAAGGTGATCAGCGCCACCACCATCGCCTCGATGCAGGACCTCGGCTACGTCGTCGCCCTCTCCCGCGCCGACCCGTTCCGCTGGGGCATCGCCACGGTCGCGCTCCGCAACGCCGCGGCGCGTCGGGAGGTCGAGCCCCCGTTCCACATGGTGGACGACGTCCGGCGGCAGCCGCCCGTGCTCCTCGGTCCCGACGGCCGCCCCCTCTTCCCGTAGCGTCAGCGCGCGGGTCCGGTCGCCGCGGGTGGGCGCGGCACGTACGGCCACACCCGGGACATGACCCATGAGACCCCGATGCCCACCAGGCAGCCGAAGATGACCTCGGCCACCTTCAGCAGCCCGTGCTCGATGCCCCAGACGCGCGACTGGTGCGTGACCCCCGAGGCGATGACGATGGCCGCCGTGATCGGGGCCTGCCGCCACATCACCGGGACCCGCACGACATAGGTGGAGAGCAGCACCGTGAGCGCGAGCGCGACGGGCATCATCCAGACCTTGGGCCCGCCGATGAGGAGGAACGCGAGCCCCACCACGCAGCCGATGGCGGCGTTCAGGATGCGACCCCGGACCGTCCGCTTGGCCTGGACCCAGACCGGGTCGGACGCCCAGAAGGTCGTCCTCGAGGAAGCGTTCCAGTACCTTCCCGGACATGGCGGGCGGTGGGGGTCTCAGTCGTGGGACTGGGGCGGGTTGCCCTGGCGCCGGTAGACGACGCCGGTCTTGGTGGCCCCGGGCAGGATCCAGTCGGGCGCGGCCAGCTGGAGCGAGACGAAGAACTGCTCCGACCGCTTGATGGTCTTCTCGTGCAGCTCGTCGCGCCGCTTGAACTTGACCTGGTAGGCGAACTCCCCGACCAGCGGCGCGTGGTCCCCGCGCTCCCGCCAGAGGGCCACGTTGGCCTTCGCGATCATCTCCTTCCCGAAGTCGAGGGAGCCCACGTCCTGGAGGACCTCCTCGACGATGGCGTGGTTCACGAGCGCGATCTTCTCCTCCTTCGACTTCCGGAGCCGGACCAGCGAGGGAAGCACGTGCACGACGGTGGACGGCTTGTTCTGGTACCCCTCGTGGAGGTGGCCCAGCGGGAACTCGCAGTTGTGGGAGTAGAGCACCCGGACCCCGCCGATCGATTCCCGGGGAGGGAGCACCTCCACCTTGAACTTGATGCGGTACGCGCCCTCGATGCGCGGCCGCACGTCCATCTCGGCGGCGGCCGCTCCTCCTCGAACCCGTCCGAGGTGAATCCGGCGCCGTACTCCTTCGCGACCCGCTTCACGATGCGTGCGAAGTCCCAGAAGGCCTGTCGGGAGGTGAAGCGCTCGGGCCGGAGGATGATCTTGGACTCGACGTACCGGACGTCGTCGAGCGGGTGGCCGTCCGCGTACCTTCCCGCCCCGAGGTCGGGGATCTGCTGGACCGGCGCCACCTTGTCGCCCAGCGTCGATCTCCCCCGCGCCGCCGGGGTCGCCGGGACCTATCGCCGCTTGGGCTTCCAGGTGCCGAGCGAGGTCGCCTTGCGCGGTCCGGCCGGGCTCCCCTCGGCCGGGAGCGCTTCACGCGGGGTATGGGCCCCACGGTTGTGCCCGTGGCCGTGGCCACCTCCGCGCTGGCGGGCCGCCTCGGGCCTCCGGCTCGTGCCGGGCCCACCCGGCCGCCGGTGCGGAGGGACGCCCTGGTTGGCCCGGCCCTCGGCGGCGCGCGCCGCCTCGGCCTGGAAGACCTCCTCGCCGCGCGGGACCTCGGCGCGGGGGAGCGCCTTGCGGGTGAGCTTCTCGATGTCGCGGAGGAGTGACGTCTCCTCGGGAGAGGAGAAGGCCGAGGCCCGGCCGGTCGCCTCGGCGCGTGCGGTGCGTCCCACCCGGTGCACGTAGTCCTCGGCCACGTGGGGCAGGTCGAAGTTCACCACGTGTCCGATCTCGGCCACGTCGATGCCGCGCGCCGCGATGTCGGTGGCCACCAGCACCCGGTAGGTCCCGTCCTTGAAGCCGTCGAGGGCCATGCGCCGCTGCCCCTGCGTGCGGTCGGCGTGGATGCGGGCCGTCTTGTGGCCGGCCCGGGCCACCGCCTTCCAGACCCTGTCGGCGCGCCGCTTGGTGCGGGTGAAGACCAGCGTGGACTGGCCGTCCCGGGCCAGCAGCGCGAGCAGGAGCGGCACCTTCTCCTCCTGCGAGACGAGGAACACCTGCTGCTCGGCGCGGGCCGCGGTGGTCCCGCTCCGCACCACCTCGACCCGGACCGGGTCCTTGAGGTGCGTGGCGGCGAACTCGGCAACCTCGCCTCCCATGGTGGCCGAGAAGAGCATGGTCTGGCGCGCCCTCGGCAGCCGCTGGAGGATCTGGGTGAGCTGGGGCTTGAACCCCATGTCGAGCATCCGGTCCGCCTCGTCGAGAACCAGCACCTCGACGTCGTCGAGGCGCGCGGTCCGCTGCTGCAGGTGGTCCACCAGCCGCCCCGGCGTGGCGATGATCACCTCGCGCCGGTCCTTGAAGGCCTGGGTCTGCGGCGACATGCCCACGCCTCCGATGACCACCGCCCCGCGGACGCGCGCCGCCTTGCCGAATCGCTCGAGTTCCTCGCCGATCTGGAGGGCCAGCTCCCGGGTGGGGGCGAGGATGAGGGCGCGGGTCCCGGTCTTGCCGGTGAGCCGCTCGATGATGGGGAAGAGGAAGGCCGCCGTCTTGCCGGTGCCGGTGGCCGCGGTCCCGATGACGTCGCGGCCGGCGAGGGCCGGGGGGATGGCCTGGGACTGGATGGGCGTGGGGTGCTCGAACCCGGCCCGGTCGAGGGCGGCGAGCGACTTCTCGGAGAGCTTCAGGCTGGCGAAGGTGGTCACGGCACCCTTATCGCACGCTTTGCGCCCCTCACCTGCTCATCCAGAGGGCGAGGAGCGCCACCGCGGCGGGCGCGGCCTGGACGTAGAGGATGGTGCGCTGCACCGTGACCGACCCGTAGACCCCGGCCGCGAAGACGCAGAGGAGGAAGAAGGTGGCCCGGGGGACGAGCTGCTCGGGTCCGGAGACGAGCGCCCAGGCGAGCCCGGTGGCCAGGAAGCCGTTGTAGAGCCCCTGGTTGGCTGCCAGCTGGGCCGTCATCTCGGCCTTCTCCGCGCTCATCCGGAAGAGGCGCCGGGCCCGGGTGCGCCAGAGGAACATCTCCAGGACGAGGAAGTAGAAGTGCAGCAGGGCGACGAGCGCGATGAGCGCGAGGGCGAGGGTGCGCATGGCCCTGTTCTAACGCGCGCGGGGGGGCACGTGGGCGCCGATGTGGGACATTCGCCTGCACCCCCCTCGTGGGATGTTCCCCTGGGTGAAGCCCCGATACACTCGCGGTCGTAGTGAGTCGCCGGAGGGGGGAACACGTGGAATCGCCCAAGGAGTGGCTGGGCTCCGTCTGGAGCCACCGGAGTGGCCGGGTCGTCATCGGTCGGCTGCGCGCCGTGCAGGGGGCCGTCGCCACGCTTGCCGTGGTGGGGCTCGGCCCGGTCGTGCCGGAGGGGGCGCGCGTCCTTCCGCCGGACGAGGGGGGGAGCCCCATCGTCGAGCTTCCCATGCGCCTCCTCCTGGAGCGGTGGAAACGCATGGCGTAGTCCCTACGGCTTCACCCGGTCGTACGTCACCACCTTCACGTCGACCCAGCGGTCGCCGTCCCGGCGCTCCAGCGTCACCTCGTATGCGTCCGGCCCCTGCCGCCTCCAGATCGTTCGTTTCACAGGTGGTGAACCATCCCGGTTCCGGTCCTGGAACCGGTACGCGCCCTTGAAGAGGGTGGCCTCGCTCCTGCGGAACGACCCGTCGCTCGCCCAGGAGAAGATCTCGAGGTTCCCGGTGACCGGGTCCCACGCCAGGATCGAGTCGCCCTCGAGGTCGACGACCTGGTCGCCGCGGGGCACCGGGATCCGGGTGGTCCCACGCAGGAAGTGGCCGAACTGCGACGAGTAGCACTGCGTGTCGACCAGCTTCCCGTCCCCGGTGGTCCCCCGCCAGCAGGAACCGGCCAGCTCGAGGAGCCAGCTGTACCGGGTCAGCGGGTCGAGAGGGGCGCCGGTGCGCTTGAGCGGCTGGATGGGCGAGGCCAGCGCGGTCGAGGCGAGCAGGGGAAGGAGGACGAGGATGCGTCGGATGGGCATGCCCGATTCTAGCTCGACTTCGACGCCGGCACCGGCCAGCCGGAGAGGCGCCGCCGCTGGACCACCACGAACCGGGTGGTCAGGTTCTCCAGGTCGTTCTCCCGTCCCAGCCCCACCAGGTCGTAGACCCCTCCGAAGCGGGTGTCGCCTCCGGCCAGGGCCAGCCACTTGCGGTTCTGGAGCATGAAGCCGTCCATGTGCGTCCACTGCGGCTGAGTCCCCCAGCCACGCTTCGCACCGACCCGCACGTAGACGTCGGGTGGGATGCAGACGAGCCGGAAGGCGCGCGGGTCGAGCCCGGCCTCCGCCACGACCCGGTTGCCGTTCTCCAGGAGGGCGCGCTCGATGCGGAGCCGGCTCAGGCCGGAGCGCCGGTCGAGGCCGAGCAGATCGAGGAGGGGCCGGTTCACCGGTGGGGAGCCCGGAGCCGGCTCGTCGAAGTCCTCGACCAGTAGATCTTCATCCCCGAGCGGCGGAAGGTAACGGCCCCCTCCCGAGTTCACGAACGGGCGATCGAGGTACATCTCGAGATGGTCGCGGAGCGCCGCCGGCAGGTCCGGGGGCAGCGAGATCGACAGGCGGACCGTCCCTCCACCCTCGCCGTCCGTCCCCGCGGCCCTCGGGCGCCAGGCGTACCGGAAGAGCTCCTCCACGTGGTGGCGGGTCGACTCCATGTGAACCGGGGCCAGCCCGATCCGACCGGCCTCCTGGATGGTCCGATCCGGGAAGACGAGGGTCAGGTCGTGAACGCGCACGTCGTGGCGAGGGTCGCCTCCGGCCGCCGCCGCGGTCGAGCCGGCGCGCTTCTGGATCCGCGCCGAGATCTCCTGGACGGCCTTGAGATCTCCCCGGGCCAGAGCCTGGAGCGCCTGCGCCTCGAGTTGCGGTGGAGCCCCGCCCTGCGCCGCGGGCGCCTCCTCGTCGGCCTCCAGCGGAACACCCCGCAGCGCCTGTTCCCGCGACTGGTAGAAGTCGCCCCAGGCGGGATCCAGCGCGCGGACCAGGTCGAGGCGACGGAGCCCGGCGTCCCGGAACCCGGCGAGCGCGCTCGGCGTCACCCCTGCGAGCGCCCGCAGGCCGGGGGAGAAGGGATCGACGAGCACGTCGTCGAGGTCGTAGACCCTCTGGGCGACGGCGCGGATCTCCTGCGTGTCCTGGAGGCGGCGCTTGATCGTGGCGAGCCGGGCACTCAGGTCCTGAACCACCTTCCAGTCCTGGATTCCCATCGCGCCGCGGATCCGGTCGGGGAGGAGGTCGGCCTCGGTCTGTGCGCGCGAGAGGGCTCGGAAATCGGCCTCACCCAGGTGTGGAGCCAGGAGGTCCCGGGCTCTCTGGTGGTAGAGGTCGCCGAAGACGGTGTCGACCCGGACGAGTGCGTCGAGCTCGTCCGCCGCCTTCCGGGCTGCGGCGCGCTGCGGAGTTTCGATGGTCTCCATGGTTCTCCTCCGTCCCGCATGCTCCGCCGGGGGGCGGGCGAAGGGGTCGCACCATTGGGTGCCCGACCCAAGAGGGCCAGGCACGTGTGCAAAGTCGTGCACGAGTCGCAGGTTCCCGGCAGGATGGACGGCCATGCGAAATGCACTCCTGGTGGCGGTCCTCCTCCTCGCCGCCTGCGCCTCCGCGCCGGTGGCGCCCCCCGCAGCACCGCCGGCCCCCTCTGGCGCCGATGCGAAGCAGGCCCCGTCGCTCCTCCTTCCGGGGGAACGCCACCTGGCCAACGTCCGGCAGCTCTCCTTCGGAGGCGAGAACGCAGAGGCCTACTGGTCGTTCGACGGAAAGCTCCTCATCTTCCAGTCCACGCGCGACGGGGCCCCGTGTGACCAGCAGTACGTCATGAACCCCGACGGATCGAGCGTTCGCCGGGTGTCGAGCGGCGCCGGGCGGACCACCTGCGGGTACTTCTTCCCCGACGGGAGCCGGATCCTCTACTCGTCGACCCACGAGGCCGGCAGCGCCTGTCCCCCGCAGCCCGACATGAGCATGGGCTACGTGTGGCCGCTCTCCGACTACCAGATCTACACCGCCCGGCCCGACGGGTCCGACCTCACGGTCCTGGCACCGGCGCCGGGCTTCTACACCGCGGAGGCCACGGTCTCGAGCGACGGCTGGGTCGTCTTCACCTCGACCCGCGACGGCGACCTCGACCTGTACAAGATGCGGCTGGACGGGTCATCGCTGACCCGCCTCACGAGCGAGCCCGGCTACGACGGCGGCGCCTTCTTCTCGGCCGACGGAAAGCGCATCGTCTACCGCGCCAGCCGGCCGGCCCCGGGGAAGGAGATGGACGACTACCGGGCGCTGCTCGCCCGCAAGCTGGTCCGGCCGGGCAAGCTCGAGATCATGACCATGGACGCCGACGGGACGAACGTTCGGCAGGTGACCAGGCTCGGAGCCGGCTCGTTCGCGCCGTTCTTCTTCCCGGACGGGAAGCGGATCATCTTCTCGTCGAACAGCGGCAATCCAAAGGCGCGGAACTTCGACCTCTTCCTCGTGAACGACGACGGGTCGGGCCTCGAAAGAGTCACGCATTACGAGGGGTTCGACGGTTTCCCGATGTTCTCGCCGGACGGGAAGAAGCTCGTCTTCGCCTCCAATCGCAACGGTTCGAGACGGGGAGAGACCAACCTCTTCATCGCCGACTGGGTGGAATGAGGGGGGCTATCCGAAAAGCCCGTCCGGGGGTACAACAGACGAAACTTCGCGACGACTTCCGTTCCCTCCGAACGGTCGCCTACGGAGATGAGGCGGCCATGAAAGAGATGTCGGCGGGATCGCTGGTGAAGCACCGTTCGCTGGGGATGGGGAAGGTGGTGGCCATCGAGGCCAACGCCCTGCACGTCTTTTTCCCTGGCAGCGACACCCGGTATGCTGCCAAGCTCCGCTGGCCCGCCGTCAGCCCGTTCCTGACCCGGGACGACCTCGAGCCGAACGCCTGGCTGGAGGGGCTCACCTCCTTCGCCCTGGACGCCGTCTCCGGACGCTACGCCCTCGCCGCCAACTTCATCAGCCAGGACGAGGCGGTCGCGCTCTTCCTGGAGGAGCATCCCAAGGCCTTCACCGAGGTGCCCGCGGCCCGCGCAGGGGGAGTCCGCCGGGAGCGCGGGGCCCGCTGGCGCGCGGCAGCCGAGGAGTGGGTCGAGCTCTTCGGCAACGGCCAGGGAGAGCGGTACCTCGAGGACGGGAACTACGGCGAACTCTCCCGCCGCTGCCTGCGCGTCGCGGCCCACGCCGAAGGCATCCCGGGCATGGTCGAGATGGAGGAGATGAAGGAGGCCTTCGAGCCCGGCGACGTGGTTCGCCACTTCTTCGACGCCCTGTTCGGATACCTGTCGGTTCCCTCGCCGGCACGGGCCCGCTTCGAGAGGCTCTGCGCCGCGAGCAACGCGCTCGGGCTGCCTCCGGACGCGGCCTGGCCGATGGCCACATTCTTCCCCTTCGTGGCGGTACCCTCCCGGCAGATGGTCCTCATCCCCCGCTCCGCGAGCGGCGGGGCGAGCCGGCTCGGCTGCGACCTGCAGTACCAGGCGGCCCCCAACTGGGCCACCTATTCCCGGCTGCGAGATCTCTCGGGGCGGCTCCTGGAAAAGCTCCAGCCCAGCGGCGCGAAGGACCTCGCCGACGTCGAGGTCTTCCTGCACGCGACCGGGGCGCGGCGTCCGGCGGCGGCCGCTGCCAAGCGAACGAAGGCGGCCGCTGGCGAGGGCAAGAAGGTCACCAAGGAAGCTCAGGCGAAGTCCCGGAGGAAGCGATGAACGACGAGTTCCGCGAGTTCAAGGGACGCATCCGCCGGCTCGACGCGATCCTCGTCGAGCGAGGCCTCTCCGATGCCGAGTTCGCCCAGGCGCTCAGCAAGGTGCGCCGGGCGGAGAAGCGGGGCGATCGCTCCCGCGAGCCGACCGACGAGCTCCGTACCCTGCTCGAACGGGCCGAGGGGCTGGTCCCCAAGGTGGCCTGATCCGGGCCGGCGGAACCAAGTAGGATTCCGCCATGTCGGGGAGGACCGCGGGGCCGTCCGCGTGGAAATGGGTGGGCAGGGCGGCGGCTTCCGTCGTCGCCCTCGCTCTCGTCCTGGCCGCGCTCATCGCCTTCGTCCTTCCCGGTCTCGTCCGGAGCCAGGCGGCAAAGGGCATGGAGGCCGCGACCGGGCGAAAGCTCGCCATCGGCAAGATCGACATCCATCCCTTCACCTGGAAGGTCGACGTCCAGGAGGTGTCCCTCTCCGAGCCAGGGGGGCAGGGGACCTTCGCCACCTTCAAGAGCGGGACCGTCGCGGTGAGCCCGTCGTCGATCTGGCGGGGCGCACCCGTCCTCTCCCGGGTGCGGCTGCTGGAGCCCCATTTCAACGCGATCCGGACCGGGCCGAACACCTACAACTTCTCCGACCTGATCCAGTACGTGATGGTGCCCGTGCCGGCGCTCTCGCTGAACGACGTCGCGATCACCGGGGGCTCCATCGACTTCCTCGACCGGGCGCTCCCGGAGGAGGAACGCCACACGGTGCGGGATGCGGAGCTGCTGATCCCGTTCCTCACCACCATCCCGGCGCTCGCGAGCCAGTACGGCAACCCCCGCTTCAGCGCGCTCATCGACGGCGCGCCCCTCGTCATCGAGACCCAGGTCCGCGGGCTGCCCAGGGCCCCCGAGGTCTCGGCGAACGTCGATCTCCGGGACGTCTCCCTCCCCGTCTACCTCGCCTACCTGCCGGCCCGCATCCCCGTGAAGCTGGATTCCGGAAAGCTGTCCATCCAGGGAACGGCGAGCTACCGCGTCACCGAGGAAGCAGGACCCGAGGTCGCCTGGGACGGCACGATCGAGGCCACCGGGATCGAGGTCGCGGAGCACCAGGGCCCGGGCCGCATCGACATTTCCGGGGTCGCGTTCCGCTCCACGGTCACCCTGGGGGAGAAGCGGGGAACGATCCTGGACGGCGGGTCGCTGGAGATCCGCGGCCTCTCCGTCCCGTTCGGCGGGAAGGACGGGATTCAGCTCGGACGGCTGTCGGTCACCGGGGTGAGATTCAACCAGAGGGAGAACCGGCTCGAGGTCGCCGGCCTCTTGCTCGCGGACGGAAAGATCCGCATCTCCCGCGATCGCAAGGGGGTCTTCTCCCCGATGCCCCACCTCGAACGCCTGCAGCGCAGGCTGCCCCACGGTCCCCCGTCCACCGGCGAGCCCGTCCGGTACCAGGTGCAGGCGCTGGAGGGGAAGGACATCGACTTCACCTTCACCGACGGAACCCGGAAGGAGCTCCCGAGCTTCACCGTGTCCGGCCTGACCTTCCAGGCGCAGGACGTGACCGGACCCCTGGCCGGCCCGGTCCAGTTCGCCGTCTCCGCCCGGGTCGGGAAAGGCGCGACCATGAAGAGCTGGGGCAAGTTCGTCCCCACGCCCCTCTCGGTGGACGCCGACCTGGAGCTGAAGGGGTTCGCGCTCGCCGAAGGCGGTCCCTACGTTCCGGAGAGCCTGGACATCTCCATCGGGGGCGGACGGCTCGACCTCCGGATGGCCGTGGCCCTGGCCACCCGGAACGATCGGCTCACCGGGACCTACGGCGGCTCGTACGACGTCCGGGGCCTCGAGCTCCTCGATCGAAAGGGGATGAAGTTCGTCGCCTGGGAGAACCTCTCCGTCGATGGAATGAAGGGGACCCTCGAGCCGACGACGCTCCGCATCGCCAAGGTGAAGCTGTCCGGCCTGCGGGCCGACCTGGTCATGGGCAAGGACGGGAAGCTCAAGCTTCCGGAGATCCCGAAGGATGCGCCGGACGAGGCCGGTAAGCCGTCTCCGGTCACCGGAAAGGCCGACGGAGGTTTGCAGTCGATCCGGGTGGACGAGTTCGTGATGAGCGGCGGAGCAATGAACTTCACCGACCAGGGAGTGCCCGGCGACTTCCATGCGACGGTCGAGGACATCTCCGTCCGGGTGACGGGGATGTCGTCCGAGCCCGGGAAGGTCGCGGACCTCCGCGCGCAGATGACCCTGCCGAAGGGCGCGCCCCTTCGCGTCTCCGGCAAGGCGGCGTTGCTGAAGAAGCCCGCCTACGCCGATCTCGACATCGTCCTGGAGGGGCTCGACCTGTCGACGGCCACTCCCTATTCCGGAACCCACCTGGGCCTGGAGATCGACCGGGGAATACTCACCGTGAAGTCGAGGGCCAAGGTGGACCAGGGGCGGCTGGCCGCCGAGAACCGGATCCGGGTGGATCAGCTGACCTTCGGGAAGGCCGTCCAGAGCGACCGGGCCACCATCCTCCCCGTCCAGATGATCGTCGACCTCATGAGGGACAGGAACGGGGACATCGTCCTCGACCTGCCGGTTGCCGCGAGGACCGACGACGAGGACCTGATGGGCACCATCGTCAAGCAGGCGGTGGGAGAGGTGATCTTCCCGCCCAGCTCCCCGCTCAGGAACATCACCTTCGCCGGTTGCTCCGCGGATCTCGGCGACGACGCCCGGTCGCGGCTCCGCAAGCTGGCCGAGGGGCTCCAGGAGCGCCCCGCCATGAAGGTCACCGCGCTCGGGTACGTGGACCGGGACCTGGACGGGAAGGCCTGCCAGGAGCGGCTCGTGGCGGACCGGATCGCGGCCGAGAAGGGCGCTGCGACCGCGAAGGCCGCCGTGACCGCGACCGCGGGCGCCGCGCCTCCACTCGAGGGCGAAGCACGGCTGAAGCAGCTCGCGGAGCGAAGGGCGGTCGCCGTCCGGGATTTCCTGGTCGTCCAGGGCAACGTGGACCCGGGGCGCGTCACCGCCACGACGGCCGACGTCCACGCCCCGCCCCGACAGACGGGGGAGCCCCAGGCGAGGGTGGAGTTCGCGCGGGGCACCGATTGACGGCGCGACAATTTCTGCACCCGATCGAGGCATGGGATAAGTCGGAGGCACCGTGACCGGTTCCGATCCCCGCGTGGCCCCGAGCCCCTGGTACGCCCGGTGGGCGAGACCGCTCCTCAACGACCCCCGCGACGTGACCTTCGTCGCCCTCATGATGCAATGCGGGGCGCTGGCCGTGGCCGGCGTCGGGCTCTACTTCGTGCGTGGGCCCTGGTTCTGGTGGCTCGTGCCCGTCTACGGCGTGGCGCTCTTCGCGGGCCTGGTGGACCGGTTCACCCTGATGCTCCACTGCACGTCGCACCGGCAGCTCTTCAAGCCCCGCCTCGCGCTCCTCAACCAGATCATCCCCTGGGTGCTCTCCCCGTTCCTGGGACAGACCCCCGAGACCTACTTCGCCCACCACATGGGCATGCACCACGTCGAGGAGAACCTCGAGGACGATCTCAGCTCCACCATGCGCTTCCGGCGCGACCGGCTGGGCGACTGGCTCCAGTACTGGGGCCGCTTCATGACAGTGGGCGTGGTGGACCTGGCCCGCTACTTCTCCCGGCGGGGGAAGCGCAAGCTCCTGCGGCGCATCGTGCTGGGGGAGGGGATCTACTGGACGTCGATTCTCGTGTTGCTCATCGTGAACCCGGCTGCGACCTGCGTGGTCTTCCTGCTCCCGCTCCTCGTCATGCGGACCATGATGATGGCCGGCAACTGGGCCCAGCACGCCTTCCTCTGCCCGGATCAGCCGGAGAACCCGCTTCGCGCCAGCATCACCTGCGTGGACTCCCGCTACAACCGGCGCTGCTTCAACGACGGCTACCACGCCCTGCACCACGTCGTTCCCCGCTGCCACTGGACGGAGCACCCGGCCGAGTTCGAGCGCCAGATCGCCGACTACGTCCGCGACGACGCCGTGGTCTTCGAGGGCGTGGACTTCTTCCAGGTCTGGTTCCTGCTCATGACCGGGAACTGGAAGCGCCTGGCCCGCGCCTACGTTCGCCTGCCCGGCGCGCCGGAGCGGAGCGACGCGGAGGTGATCGCCTTCCTGCAGGGCCGCGTCCTGCCCTTCGCCGCCGTCGCCGCCCGCGCCACGGTCACGGCGCGGGTGGCGTGAGCGCGGCGTCCAGCTCCTCGTAGGCGTGCTTGAGCCAGGCGCGCACGCGCTGCCGCTCCATGAGCCCGAGGCCGCCCGGTTCCTTGCTGGTCCCGTTGGCCGCCGCCCAGAAGCTCGCGCTGCCGGCGTCGATCTTGCGCATGGCGGAGTCCTGCAGCCGGCGCAGCCGGACGGTCCGGGCGCCGAGGCCGAGGGCGCGCTCCCGCTCGCCCGACCGGTCGAGGATGGAGAAGTCGTCGCCGCGCAGCTCGTTCAGCACCAGCACGTAGCCGAGGCGGCCCCCGAAGCGGTCGAACAGGCTCCGGAGCAGGTCCACCGAGTCGCGTCCGGAGTCCATGACGTGCCAGTAGCGGACCACGATGCCGAGCTCGCCTGCGAGGTCGAGGAAGGCGGACTCGTCGAGCCAGCGCACCAGCGGTTCCTGGGTCTGCGCGGCCAGGTCGACCAGCACGCGCCGGTCGGGCCCGTCGGCCGCCACCTCGGCGATGCGGTCGAGGCTCTCGGTGCGATCGACGAGGAGCGGCGAGGCGAACCCGGAGTAGAAGCGCAGGAGCGCCCCGTGGGAGCGATCGGAGTCGAAGCCCACGAAGGGGAGGCCCTGGTTGATGAAGTGCTGTGCGACCAGGCGGGCCACGACCGACTTGCCGACGCCGCCCTTCTCGCCGCCGATGAGATCGATGCTGGACATGCGCTCCTCTTCCGGGATCGGGAAAGGCGGCAACCTATCACGGCTGCGGCTTGCCTCCGTGGCGGTCGAACCAGGCGGCCCAGGCGTCGAGCATGTGCACCCAGTGGGCCGGCTCCTGGAAGCCGTGGGGCTCCCGCGGGTAGGCGAGGAACTCCACCTCGCAGCCCACGTCGGAGAGGGCGCGGAAGAGGATCTGTCCCTGCGAGAAGGGAACGCGGTCGTCGGCCTGGCCGTGGAGGATCAGGGTGGGCGTCCGGGCATTGCGGAGGTGGGTGACCGGGTTGGCGCGCGCGTGGCCTTCCTGCTGCCAGGGATTTCCCAGGAACTCCCACTCCCCGGCCACGCCGTGGTTGACGTCGGAGAGGGCGTACTGGCTCACCGTGTCCACCACCGCGGCGCCCGCCACGGCTGCGCGGTAGCGCCTGGTGTGGCCGATGGTCCAGGCGGTCAGGTAGCCCCCCCACGACCAGCTCCCGAAGAAGAGCCGATCCGGGTCCACCCTGCCCGCGGCCACGAGCGCGTCGACGCCGCTCTCGATGTCCTGGAACTCGACCTCCCCGAGCCGGCCCCGGTTCGCGGCGTAGAACTCCCGGCCGTACCCCGTGCCGCCCCGGTAGTTGGGCTGGAGAACGGCGTAACCCCGCGCGACGATGGAGGGCGTCCACCGGGACCAGGAGAGCTGGGAGACGTCGTCCGGGCCACCGTGCGGGAAGACCCAGAGCGGCGGCTTCACGCCCGGCGGAGTGCCCGGAGGGAGGGTGAGGATGCCCTCGATGACCTGTCCGCCGGGGTTCTTCCAGGAGACGACCTCGGTGCGGGGACGCGGCCAGCTCGCGACCTCGGGCGCGACGGGGACGACGACGCGGGCGCGCCCGGTACGGGGGTCGAGGACGGTCGGGCTCCAGGGGTCGTCCGGCGTCGAGGAGAGGAAGGCCAGCTGCTTGCCGCTGCGATCGGCCGAGAGCGGCGGGCGGATCACCCGTCCGGCGAACCCGACGTCCCGTGCCGTGGAGCCGTCACGGGCGAGCCGGTAGACGCGGGAGGCGGTCCGCTCCGCGACCAGGGCGAGGAGAGACCCGTCGTCGCTCCAGGTGAACGCGACGATGGTGGGGTCGAGCCGGGCGGCGGCGTTCCAGCGCCCGGCCCCGTCGGCCGCGTGCACCAGGAGCTGGTTGACGAGCGTGAGCGTATCCACCCCGAGGGCGTAGGCGACGTGCTTTCCGTCCGGGGACCAGCGGATGCCGGCGGCGGCGTGGGGCTTCTCCTCCAGCCAGCGGATCTCGGCCTCCCCTCCCTGGCGTGGGGTGACGACGGCGGGACGCTGGAGACTCGAGGCCTCGTAGGGGTCGCTCGTGGGAGAGAGGAGCGCTGCGAAGCGCCTGCCGTCGGGGGACCACTCGAAATCGACGACGTTCACGCCGGGTCCGGTGACGGCCGTCGGCTTTCCGCCCGCGACCTCGACCACGTGAAGCGCGGTCGGCTGCCACTCCCGCTCCCAGCGGATCGCGCCGCCGCTGGCCCAGCTCGCCTGCTTCTGCGCCTCGGTGAGGGGCAGGCTTGCGGTGAAGGCCACGCGACGGCCATCGGGGGAGAAGGCGAAGGCGTGCGGGACAAGGCTGCCGGTGTCGAGGACGCGGGCCTCGCCTCCACCGAGCCCGAGGAGGTGGATGCGGGCCTTCCCGTCCTTCTTCCGGAGGAATCCCAGCGTCCCACCATCCGGCGACCAGACCGGTCCGGTGGACGGGTCGGTCGCGTAGGTGAGCTGGCGCGGCTCGCCGCCGGTGGCCGCGACCACCCAGATCTGCGTGGCCACGGTCCAGCCGGCCTTCAGGTCGGCATCGCCGGCCTTGGCCGGATCGAAGTCGGGGGAGGGCTTCGCCGCGGGGTCGAACTGCTTGGTGCGGACCGTGTAGGCGACGCGGGAGCCGTCCGGGGAAAGGGCGATGCCGGTGGCCTCGGGAAGGGTGACCAGGTCGAGGGTGGTGGGGCGGGCCGCGTCGGCTCCCGAGGGGGAAGGTGCGGGCCCGGCCTGGGGCGTCGCGAGTGCAGGGGGGAACGCGAGGAGGAAGGTGAGGGCGTACGCGGCGCGCAGGTTCATGGCGGGAAGCTAACGCGCCTCCCCTCCACTTGCCGGCAGCCCCAGACGGGGTGTCCCCGGCTCTGGGGTCAGGGCGGTCCCCCCTGTATTGGTATGCTTACCTCCACCCAGAGGGCTCGCGATGACCACAGAGGAATGCTTCGAGGCGGCGGTTCAGGTCGAGCACCTCATGCGGGACGTCTACGTCGGCCTCGCCGAGCGCTACGCCGGTGATCCGGCCAAGCGGGAGATCTTTCGCACCTTGGCCGAGGAAGAGGAACAGCACGCCCACCGCATCCGGCTGCTGGCCCGGACCCAGGACGGGGGGACCTGGGCCAAGGACACGGCTGCCCGGATCGCCAAGGACCTCGACGCCATGTCCGCCGAGCTGCTCGCCATGGTCTCCGAGCTGAGCGACGACTTCGAGGGTGCCCCCAGGGAGGACCTCCTCCGCCGCGTGATGGAGGCCGAGTTCCATTGCAGCTCCGTCCACGCCGAGGTGCTGGCGCAGACCGCCGAGATCGACGTGCAGATGCTCTTCTCGTCGCTCGCGAAGCAGGACGTTCGCCACAAGACCATGCTCGAGCAGGCCCTCGCTTCCTAGACACCGCTCCCCCCAGAGGCACGAATGACGGCCGTCCCGGTTCCGGTCACGCTGCTCTACGGCGGACTCAACGCCCTCCTCATCACGCTGCTCGGCATGAACGTGAGCCTGCTGCGCGGCGCTCGCGGCGTCGGGATCGAGACGCCCCTGCCCACGGAGCTGATCCGGCCGGTGCGGGCACACGGCAACGCCATCGAGTGGGTGCCGCTGGGCCTCGTCCTGCTCCTCGTCCTCGAGCTCTCCGGGGCGGGGAGCCGGTTCACCCTGCACCTCTGCGGAGGCACGCTGCTCCTGGGGCGCGGGCTGCACGCGGCCGGCGTCCTGGGCAAGAAGAAGCTCTCGATGCTGGGGGCAACGCTGACCTACCTCGTGCTCCTCGCCATGTCGGTCTGGGCCATCGCGGTTCGATTCGTCCAGTACGGCCCGTAGAACTGTCACAAATCCCCCCGAGCCTCGTCTTATCTCCCGTGCTCGGACGAGACGGGGGGGCGGGGTCGATGACGGTCTTCGAGGTGGGGCAGCACTCGATCAAGGTGTGGCGAGACCGCGGGCGATGGGGCGTCGCCGTCGACGGCTCGGTGCACCGGCACTGGTTCCGGACGGAGGCGCAGGCGGCCGGGGCCGGGCTTCTCCGGGCGAACCGGCTCGACCGGGCGAGGGAGTGCGAGGCGGATCGCCGGTTGCCGCCGTCCCTGCTTCGGACAGGTTAGTCAGCCGGTCTTCCTGCTACTGTTGGCGCCTTCGACGCGCAGGCAGGGGGAGGAACGATGAAGCTGGCCGTGGCGTTCATGCTGGCCCTTGCGGGGGTCGCCGCAGGGGCCTCCGACTACCCGACCAGCCCGAACGAACGGGACGAGCTGTGCCAGGAACTCGGAGGCTCCCGGGATGCCTCGGCCAGGCCGAAGGACCTCCTGTGGTTCTCGGAGAACTGCGTGTGCGACGAGGACGTCGGATGCGGGTACGCCGGCTCGCAGAGGCTGGCGGGGAGACGGGCGTCGTTCGCGAAGGCCGACGCACGGCGGCAGGAGGCGGAACGGCAGGCCGCCGCGGATCGCGACGCGGAGGTGCGGAAGGAGTCCCTGGCCTCCTGCACCGCCTGGATCGAGTGCCTTCGTGCCCCGGGGAAGGACATCCAGGCGTGCCAGGCCGCAGAGGCGGCGTTCGAGTACGAATGCTCGTCGGGACTCCGGGACCTCGAGGCCTGCGGGCAGTTGATCGACGCCCTGAAGCGGAGCCCCGCACAGGCGGACTGCGCCGGCGCCTTGAAGGGGGCAGGGCAGGGCAGGTAGGACCCGCCCGGCTCGCATTTCCCATGTCAACCGCCTGGATCGCCGGGGGAAGTGGGCTCGTCGGTGGAGTGCTCCTGCACCGGCTCCTCCTCGACGGTCCCTTCGATCTCATCGTGTCGGTGGGGCGCCGGGTCCTTCCCGTCGAGGGCGAGAAGCTCGTCCAGGTCGTGACGGACTTCACCGTGAGTTCGGTATGGGAGACCCTGCCCACGCCGTCGGTGGCGTTCTCCTGCCTCGGTACCACCATCGGGAAGGCGGGCTCTCGCGACGCGTTCCGGAAGGTCGACCACGACGCCGTCCTCGCCTTCGCCCGGGCAGCCAGGGCGCGCGGTGCGGGCGCGTTCCTCCACGTGTCGTCGCTGGGTGCAAGAGCCGGCTCGCGCAACTTCTACGGTTCCGTGAAGGGGGAGACGGAGCGTGACGTGGCGGAGCTGGGGTTCACGAGCGTCTACGCCCTGCGCCCCTCCATCCTGGACGGCGATCGGTCCGAGCGCCGCCCCGGGGAGGCGCTCGGGCTCGCGGTGGGGCGCGTCCTGGCGCCCCTGCTCGGCAAGTACCGGCCGACGCCGGTGGAGGCCGTGGCCAGGACCCTCGTCGCCCTGGCGAAGGCACCGGTCCCGGGCGTCCACGTGGTCGAGCCGGGCGGGATGGCGGGAGCCTAGGCGCGGCGCGGCCGGAATGTTCACGTTCGCCAGTTCTCGCCGTACAGTGAGGTGACCCCGGAGAAACGCGATGTCCCCCCGCCTCACCGCGACCATGCTGTCCGCCACCGCGCTCTCGCTCGCCTCGTGCGGCGGGAGCCTGACGCCGGCACTTCCCCCGATGGACCTCACCTACTCGGAGAACCCGGCCACCTACCTGGTCGGAATCCCCATCACTCCGAACGTGCCGTCGGTCTCCGGGGGAGAGGTGGAGTCCTTCGTGGTGGTGCCCGCTCTTCCTGCTGGCCTGACTCTCGACCCGACCTCGGGCCTCATCACCGGCACGCTCACCGCCGCCTCGGAGCGCGCCAGCTACTCGGTGACTGCATCGAATTCCGGTGGCAGCGCGGCGACCGCCGTGAGCATCGGGACGGACCCGCGGCAGGTGACGGTGACCGTCCTGCGGCCTGGAGGTCCCGATGCAGGCATCCCCGTGATCGAGTCGTCGGGCGTCACCTCCTACGGCAGCATGTTTCCCCCTCGCCCACCGGCGTGATCGAGACCCGCAACACCGATGGCGAGGGAAGGGCCACCTTCACGGTGCCGTTCACCACGTCGACGGGAAACGTGTGCTTCACGGCGCTGCCGGCGTCCGGGATCACCTCCGGGTTCTCGAGCAGGTGCCTGTCGCTCCTCTCCCTCGAGCCCACGCTGGAACTCTTCCACTACTGATTTCCTGGGCTGCGCGGCCACTGGGCCGCGATCTACCCGGAGCTAGCCGGGCGGCGCTCCGTCGACCCGGGTCGCCACGTCCTGGGCGGGTGAACCCTCCGGGCCCTCGTCCACGAACGTCAGGACCGGTTCGATGAGGCTCGCCAGGCGCTCCTGGGTCGCTGGCGGGGGATCCTGGTGAGCCTCGCGAATGTCCTGGAACATCCGGTTGAAGTCCCGTCGCCTTTCGCGCGCGAGGGCAAGCGCCGGGTGTTCACGCGGGGTGCCACCTTCCACTCGAACGCTTCCTCGCGTTGCGTGGGAGCGACGGACGACGGACTCGAAATGGAGCAGAGCTCGGTCCAGGAGGATCCAGGGGAAGTTCTCGCCGATGTGGGGGCCGATCACGAAGCGTGGCGCCCGGGGATCTCCCGAGAGCTTCTCCCACAGCCGCTTCCCGGTGCCCATGACGCCCCCGTCGTGGGCACGAATGCGCGGGCGTGCAAGGCGAATGGCCGCAGCGCCACCCCCGAGGATTCCACCGATCGCCGCCGCACCGCCAAGGCTGTGGCCGCCGACCGCGACGTCCGCCATGGCTCCCGTGGCGGCCCCGCCCGCGGCGCCCAGCATGACGAGCTGGTGGGGAGACAAGCCCAGCTCCTTCCAGACGTTCTCGGCGAACAGATCCTGCTGGTAGGTTGGCCTCTCCATCTCCTCGGAGTGGAACTCTCCGGGCTTGAAGCCGTGAAGGCCCTCGATCGTCGCTCGGGATTGCCTCTCCCGATCCCGGAGGGCCTCGTGAAACCGGGCCTCCAGCACCTCGCGCATGGCGTCGAGTGACTTCTCGTCCTCCGCCACGATCTCGTCGGCATAGGTGAGGTTCTCGAGCAGCATGCGCGCGACGGCCAGGGCAGATTCATGCCTGCGCAGCCGACGCTGTTCGCCGATCGCCTCGCGAAACGACCGGGCCGCACCGGCCAGATCGGGGTGGAGGAGACCGAGCGCCTCGATCAAGTCCAGGCGTTCCTCGGTCGAGGCCCTGTGCGATCCGAAGCTCCGCACTGCGGGGAAGTACCTGCGCAACGCCGCTTCCCATTCGGAGGAATGGTCCGGCCCGGTGCTCGTGGTCCGGTTGACGACGGCGAGTCCAGGGCGGCCGACCCATCGAAGGAGCGCCATCTCCGCCTCGGCGTTGGGACGGAAGGGGCGCGAACCGTCGACGACCAGGACGAACCAGCCTCCCGATGCCAGAGGGGAAAGCGCCAGGACCTCTTCCCGGAACTCTTCACCGTTCGCGAATCGTGCCAGGAAGGCGGAAAGCCCCTGCGCAGGGTCGGCCTGTTCGGTGGAGAGTTGCTCCGTGGCAACGTGCAGCGCCCGGGAGGCCTCCTGCAACCCCGGAGTGTCCAGCAGTCGGAGGTGGACCCTGCCACCCGCCTCGACGCCGACCTCTCGCGGTTCGGTCGTGGTGAACGGGCGCGCATCCACTTCGACGTCTCCCACGGCTGCCAGCGCGGCCACGACGCTCGACTTGCCGACGTTGGGCCGGCCGAGCACGACGACGAGCGGAGCCGGGCTCATGGCAGGGCCTCGAGGGGCTCCGCCCGGATGTACGGGTCCCCGAGCCTTCGCACGAAGTCATTCCAGAGCGCGACGTCGCCGGGAGGTGGCGGTCCAAGACCGGACTCCGTCACCGAAGCCAGGAGGACGCGAACGTCCGTCGTGGGACTCGTCGCCGCCCTCGCGGCGAGGAGAAACCGGGCCAGCGCCTTGTCCGGAGGCTCGAAGACCTCGGCGAGCAGGATGAGGGGACGTTGCCCGGGCCTGGCTCCGAGGACCAGGTCGGCGCCGCCCTCGTACGGGAACGCGCCGGCCGACAGCGTTCGATGGATGGACAGCCCGAGTGCGCGGCGAAGCCAGAGCTCGACCTCCTGCGTGCTCGCTGCATCCCGCCAGCGCACCAGGTCGCACGTCGCCGGATCGGACCTCCGCGATCCAGCGGCCGAGGGAACGCTCGCCGCGCCGTCGTCCACCAGGCCCAGGAGCCTGCGAAGCGTGTTCTTGGAGTCCGGGTCGTCGAAGGGAAGGCGGGCGAGTCGCCACCGGAACTGACCGACCGCAACTCCCAGGGCAAGGAGCCTCGGAAGGAGGCCGTAGGTCACGAGCGCCGCGAGCAGGAAGGACCACCAGCCCCCTGGGAGCTCGGGAGGGACTCCCCGGAGGTCGGGTGGAGAGACGTATGCCCCGGTCAGCCGCGAATACTGGGTGGCCTGGACCAGGAACGGGGACGGCACCGCGTCGGGAAAGATGCTCGACCATGGACGGGCCAGGGCGGAGGTGATCCCGTGGAATCGCTCCGGAGAGAGCCAGGTGAGCGTGGTGCTCCAGTAGAAGGCGATGTCGGTGAAGAGCAGGTAGCCCAGTGCCCCGGAGACCGCACCGAGGTTGAAGGCGACCCCGAAGCTCTGGGTCAACTCGAGCAGGAGCCAGGGCTGCAAGTGCGAATAGAGGCTTCGCCTCACCTGCAGGCGGCCAGCGAGCGCCTCCCACTGGCGGAGGACGCGGCTTCGCCGGGTCGTCCACCCTGCGACCCTGCGGACGAGGCCAGCGACGACCCCGAGGAACGGGCCCAGGCCGGTCGTGCCCCTTCCGATTCCCAGGACGACGGACGCCAGGAGCACCCCGAGCAGAATTGCCTGGGCGACGACGAAGATGAGCAGGAAGTGCCAGACGTTGACGGGGCGGCTGCCGTCGATGCCAAGCACGGCTGCGATGCTTCCCCACCCCAGAAGCAACCCGGCCAGGATCGCTCCGAACCGGACCAGCCGTACGGCCACCTCGACCTGATGCCCCGGAAACGAGTCGGACCCCTGGGCGCGAAGGAGATGGAGCCAGGCGACGACGAGGCGGGAAGGATTTCCAGGAACCTTCTCGATGGAACCAAGGAGGCGCTCATCCCTGGAGGCGAGCTGCTGCGTCGGACGGATCGCGTCCCGGGAGAGCTGGGTCTCGAAGTCTATGACGTCGCGAAGTCTCATCGGTGCGTGTGCGGGATCGAGTGTATTCGATGAAGGTCCCGGAGTAACGGCGGACCGGCCGCAAGGCATGGATCGAGGACGACCGGAAAGGATGACCTCGCAGGCCCGCTTGGGGCGGAGCCATGGCGGGTGCGCGGAGCGCGTGCCTACGCTACCGGGGTGGAACCCCAGGTCCGGGAGGACACATGACGAGGACACTCCAGGTCGTTCGGGCCCCGGTGCTGTTCGTCGCTCTCGCCTCGCTCGGGATCGGATGCGGCGGGACCTCCTCCTCCTCAACCCGACGGACCCCACCACCGAGGCGCTCTTCCTGCTGGGGCCCGGCCAGTCCGTCTGCTTCAACTCGGGAACGCTGAGTTTCGCGGGCAACGTGGACTTCGGGCCGGCCTTCGCCGGGCGCGGTTGCGGCGCCGGCAACCAGGAGACCGTGGACCTGAGCGGCGTGAACGGTACGAACGCCCCCATCGTCGGCACCCCCACCTCCACCCAGCTCGTCGTCACGACCCCGGCGTACCCGTACTGCGCGATCAACCGGAACGCGAGCGTCCAGTGGTACGGGTCGTGAAGGTCCAGGTGACCCGACCGTGCGGCCTCGACTTCCTCGACCAGACGGCCACGGGACGCCTGGAGTTGCGGGCGCGCCAGTTCCTTTGGTCCATCGACCCCGTGTTCGGGGATGCCCTTTCTGGGTCGTGGGTGTAACGGGCGCCCGGCTGGGGAGACGAGAGAGCAACCCCGTCGCCGGAGGAATCCATGCACCGTCGCCTCTCCCCCCGTGGTGCATCCGCCGGGGCCGCCGCATCGCTGCTCCTCCTGCTGCTCCCCGGCGCTCCGGTCCGCGCCGCGGACTCCCCCGGGCTCCTTTTCCAGCAGCTCGACTTCTCCATCGACGTCCCCACGGGCGTGGTTCTGTCGCTCTCCTACACGCCGACCTTCCGCCTCCTCGATGACCATCTTCGTCTCGGGCTCGGCGCTCGCTTCACATCCTGGCTCGGCGGCAACGACGTCGTGTTCAAGAGCGTACCCGAGGGGGCGCAGTACACCTTCGTGGTCGATCCGAACGGCATCTACTCCCTGAACCTCGTGTTCACGGCGTCGTACCGGATCGTCCTCGGTCTAGAGGTGGGACTGAACATCGATCTCATCGGAGCGGGGTTCGGAGGAGGCGTCACCGGCACGTACGCGGGCTCCGGGCCATTCGCGGGGCCGCAGGCAGCCAGGCCGGCGGGCTTCGACCTCTTCCTCTTCGGATCCGCCGACAAGGGGCAACTCAACAGCGAGTTCTTCGCCGCGTGGTGGTTCGGCGAGCTCGGCGTCCGAGCCGGCCTCTCGCACATCATCACCGAGTACGTGACGACGCAACCGCTCGACGGCGGGAACACCCGGTACCGCTCCGCGATCAACCGGTTCTTCGCCAGCGTGGGCTATCGTTTCTAGCCAGGCAGGGGCCGGCAGGGTCGAGTGTCTTGTAACGATATGATGTCGCTAATCAAAAGCGTGGAGGAGCGGGGAATCTAATTCCGGTCTTTGGGACATCCATCGGCTATCCGAGAGCCCATCTGGTGGACATTCCGCCCACGGGATAGCGACCTACGCTCAGGCGGCGGGGGCATTCCGATCGCTGCCCGCCAGGTATTCCCGGCCCCGGCGCAACGGGCTCATCGTGGACCTGCGGATCGAGCCCGCAACGGGGTACGCCGAACGTGAGGGAGCGCTCGCATTGCTTGACGAGCACCTTGCCGAGGCGAGCGGCGCCACGCTCGACGCGGATGCGGGCTACGACACCGCCGGCTTCGTCGCCGCGTGCCGCGAGCGGAGCATTACTCCGCACATCGCAAAGACCCGCGACCAGCGGCGCCGCTCTGCCGTGGACGGCCGGACGACGAGGCATCCCGGCTACGCGGTGAGCCAGCGCCTCCGGAAGCGGGTCGAGGAGATCTTCGGCTGGGCGAAGACCGTCGCATGCTTCCGGAAGACCCGATTCAGAGGCCATGCCCGCACGCAGCTCGCCGCCCACCTTGTAGCCACTGCGTACAACCTCCTCCGGATGGCCAAGATGTTGCCCGCTTAGCTGGGTCCTGCTCGCCGCGAGCCCTTCAGGAAGGCCCCAGAAACACATCGACCCTGGCCGAAACCCGCGGACGGGTCGACCAGGGCCGACGAGGTCACTTCTTCAACAGCCTGCTAGTCCGCCGTGGTGGGGTCGATTGTCGCCCGAACCTCCGAGACCCGGTTGGCCGGGAAGCCGCCCAAGCGTGAGGTTCCCGGCTCCGCAGGGGGTTCCACCGTCCGTCACTGCGGAAGTTTGACGACGAGCTCGTCGAGCTGGTCCCACGACTCGGCCGTTCCGTCCGTCGACCCGGAGGCGATGGCGGCGTCGAGAGCTTCCTTCGAGGAATGGAGATCGTGCAGGGTCAGCAGTGTCTTGCCATCGCGTTCCTCGAAGGTCACCGTGGTGATGGCCGCAGCGTCCTCGCCGCCTTCGTCATTGGTCCAGGCGAGGCGCGAGCACGGCGTCACCTCGAGGTACTTGCCGAAGAACTCCATGGTCTGAGAGCCAAAGCCGAACACGAGGCGGTATTTCCCCCCGACGCGAACGTCCATCTCGCAGGAGAGGAGGGATACGGGGGCCGACTTCGGCACCCACCATGTCCTGAACAGCTCGGGCCTGGTCCACGCCTCGAACACGAGGCGCGGTGGGCCGTTGATCGTGCGCGAGACGACGAGCTCACGCTCGGACTTCCGTTCCACCGTGGTTGGGTTCTTCAATGGATCCTCTCCTTCCGTTTCAATCCCTGGATGACCTCGTCCAGCGCGTCGAAGCGTGCGGCCCAGAGCTGGCGGTAACTCTCGATCCACGCCGTCTCGTCCTCCAGCCGGCGGGGCCCGAGCCTGCAGGTCCGCACGCGACCGATCTTCTCCGTGGTCACGAGCCCGGCCTGTTCCAGGACGCCGACGTGCTTCTTCATGCCCGTCAGCGTCATGTGGAATTTCTGGGCGAGGTCCGTGATCGAAGCGTCCGCTCGTCCGAGCTGCAGGAGCACGCCACGTCGGGTGGAGTCCGAGAGCGCGGCGAACGAGGAATCGAGGGGAGTGCGCGAATACTGAACCATGTAGTTCAGTATATAGTCCGTCGATCGGCGTCATGCAAGGGCCGGAGTCGACCCGAGGAGCCCGACAGCGCCTCGGCGCACCGAGGGGCACCATCGGGCCCCACCATGCTCCTTCCGGTCTGGCGGACATCCATGGGCTATCCGAGAGCCCATTCTGGGACATCGTGGGACATGCCGATGTCCCATGAGAGCCCATCCGGTGGACATTCCGCCCACAGGTTGTGGGCCGAGCAGGAGGGAGTTTGGAGCGACCGGAACTGGGGTGGCGGGGGCATGCCGAGCGCTGCCCGCCAGGCGCTCCTGGCCCACGCGCCGTCTTCCGTCCAATCCCGGGCGATCCGCAGCCTCGAGATACCCGCCGGGCGATGGAGTATCCTGGACCGATGGTGACGGCCCTGGTGCTGGCCATGGTCGCGAGCGTCACGGCGCACGCGGACGACCCGGCCGAGGAATGGCCCCCGACTCCTGTCGTCGCGGGGGGGGGCGGGGAGGGCCTGCCCTGGCTCGCGACGCGGGAGTGGAAGTTCGCCCGCTTCTTCGATCGGGTGAAGCAGCAGGTGGCCGAGGTATGGAATCCGATGGACGCGGCTAGCGTCCGGGACCCAACCGGCTCGCGCTACTTCAACAAGGACCGGACCACCGTCCTGGCGGTGGTGCTGAACCCCCAGGGGAGGATCACGGAGATCAAGGTGGCCCGGTCGAGCGGCCTCGACTTCCTCGACCAGACCGCCATCGACGCCTTCGAGAAGGCCCAGCCCTTCGTGAATCCGCCTCCCGGCCTGGCCGACTCGCGCGGCGACATCCGCTTCACCTTTGGATTCCACGTCTCCACCGGCGGCGGCGGGTTCCGGTACTTCCGTGGCCCGGAGGGATGGCCGAAGGTTGCGGACCTGCCCGGAGGTGTGGTTCCTCCGGCCCCGAGCAGTGACGCAGGTCCACCCGCGCCCCCCGGCCCTCAGCCTGGAGTGCTGGCGGTCAACCCCGCCCCGAATTGCGACGAGACGCAGATGTCCGCGGACGTGCCGCCCGAGGCGGCGCCGTTCTTCGACAGGGTGAAGGCAGCCGTGCAGGCGCAGTGGGAGGCGCAGACGGTCGCCCGGGAGCGAGATCCGACGGGGGCCAGGTACTTCACCCGGGATCGCTGCCTCATCCTCGACGTCGTGCTCGACGTGAAAGGTGGCATCTCCCGGATCGAGGTGCGGACGCCGAGTGGTCTCGACTTCCTGGACGGGATGGCCCTCGATTCGTTCCGGAAGGCCCAGCCCTTCGCGGACCCACCGGGGAGTCTGGCTGACGGGACGGGGGCAATTCCCTTCACCTTCGGCTTCCGGGTGATGTCCTGGGCAATGGGCCCGGTAGGTCCCCGTTACGGGTACCGGGGGAGGGCCACGCTCGGCATCTGGGCCGGCCAGGCGCCCCGGTCCCCGGAGCAGGTGGCGTTCTACGCGAGGAGCGCGTCCGCGATCGCCGAAAAGTGGAAGGCTCTCTTCGTGGCGGAAAGGTGGAAACTCAGCGAGAGGTCGCGCTGGCGCCCGGACGCTCCCGACACGGACCCGCTCTACGCGAGCGAATGGGAGACAATGCTGGTCGTGGAGCTCGATGCGCGGGGACGGGTCGTGAAGGTCCAGGTGACCCGACCCTGCGGCCTCGACTTCCTCGATCGGCTGGCCAGCGATTCCATCTGGCAGGCGAAGGCTTTCAAGGACCCACCCCAACTGCAGACCTACCTGGGGGCGGGCATGCGCTTCCCCGTCCGATTCGCGGTGTCGGGATCGACGAACGCCGCCTGGGACGAGCTGGACGTTCACGTGGAGTGACGCGGTCGTCGAAAAGGAAAAACCCCAGGGGTCACCTGGGGTTGAAATGGAGGCGCGGGGAATCGAACCCCGGTCCGAAAGACTTCGTGCGACTGGCCCTACGCGCGTGTCCCGGAGAATTTACGTGACCGGCAACCTCCGGGCCTGCAACCGATCACGTCCTCGCCCTCACTTCTCGACCTGAGGCTAGGCGGCTCGCTTCCCGCTCAGATCCAACCGGAGCTGACACCTTACCCCGCTACCCGGTGCTCACGGGGGGATGCGCGGCACTTAGGCCGCGAGAGCCATGGGCTCGTTCGCGTTTCTGCGTGGTCGCCTTTTTACGTGGCCTGGTGACCAACCACGGCGCGCGCCATGCGCCTTCTGTCCTCCGTCGAAGCCAGTTCGCCCCCGTACTGAACGAACTACTCCCTGCAATATAGGGACGGGGCGGACAGGGTCAAGCGGGGCGGGTGGATGACACCGCCGCACCCCTGCTGCCAGCGTTTTCCGGGACGGTCGTCTGCGCCCCTATCCCTCGACCCCCGCCGAGGCGGTGGTCCGCGGCGAGGAGGGCGCGGGTGGCGGTCGTCCTCGGCACCGAGCGCCGGATCGGCGACGCGCTCCGGATCACGGCCATGGTCGTCGACGGCGAGGAAACGCTCCGGGGGTGGCAGGACAAGGTGCAACTCGACCCCTCCGAGGAGGGCGTCTTCTCGCCGGGCACGGAGAGGCAGGTCTTCCGGGTGGGACCGCTCTCCTTCGGCGTGGCCATCTGCCACGAGGGCTGGCGTTACCCGGAGACGGTCCGCTGGGCTGCCGGCCGTGGCGCCCACGTGGTGTTCCACCCCCACTTCGGCGAGGCCGAGCCCGGGGCGTACCGCCCGACGACCTTCATGGACCCCGCCAACACGTTCCCCGAGAAGGCCATCGCCTGCCGGGCCGCCGAGAACACCTGCTACCTGGCATCGGTGAACTGCGGGGGGAAGGAACGCCGCCGACCTCGGCGAGGCGAACGGGTTCCCCGCCCGGCGCTGCCGGACGGCTTGAGGCGCGTTGGTCCGCGGCGCGGACCTCGGCCAGATGGGGCGTTCACTATCAGTTGCTTGACGGCCTCCGGCGTGACTCGCGCTTCGGCGAACGGATCGCGCGGCGACGGCCATTGTCGATGCTGCATTCCTCGCAGGAGAGGCGCATGACGTTCCTGGCGAGGTTCGAGATCTCCGCGCGGGAATCCGCCCAGGCGGCCATCCTGGCGCGTCTGGCGAGGGCGAAAATTTCCGTGCGAAGGTGGATCCATGAACGCACGCGAATGGTCCCTCCGCATCGCCGAACTGGCCCGGCGCGAGAGCTGCTCCCTGGTCGATCTCCTTCTCGCGCTCGCGGAGTTCGACAGGCTCGGGGTCTGGCGGCAGCTCGGCCACGCCAGCCTCTTCGACTTCCTGCACCGGGAGCTCGGGCTGTCCCGGGGTTCGGCCTACTACCGCCAGGTCGCGTCCCGGCTGGTCGGAAGGTTCCCGGAACTCGCGGAGCCGCTTCGAGACGGAAGGCTCTGCATGTCCAACGTTCCCCAGCTCGCCAAGGTCATGACGGAGGGGAACCGGGCGACGGTGGTTGCGAAGTTCTTCCACTGCTCGAAGCAGGAGGCGAGGCAGGTGGTGGCGGAGATCCTCCCGGCGGAGGTGGTGCCGACGAGGACGGTCGTCACCGTGGTCCCGCTCCTCGCGCCGGCCGAACCGGCACCGGTTGCCGTCCAACCGGTTGAACGCGATCGGACCCACCCCGAAGGGACGAGGCCCGTCCCCGAGGTGCGGAGGACCGTGGTCGCGCCGCTCACCCGGACCGAGACCCGGATCCACGTGACGGTGTCGCCGGAGTTCGTGGCGCTGCTGAAGAAGGCCAAGGCCGGTCAGTCCCATGTCCAGCCGGGCGCGACCGACGAGCAGGTGCTCACGGCGGCGCTGGAACTGCTCATCGCCCAGCAGGAGAAGCGCCGGGCCAGCGTGCCCCCGAAGGTGAAGCGGGAGGTGAGGAAGCGCGACGGGGGGAAGTGCACGTGGAAGCTCGCCTCTGGTGGCGTCTGCGGTTCGGAGGTCCGGACGGAGATCGACCACGTGGTGCCGCGGGGGAAGGGCGGTCCGTCCACCGTGGACAACTGCAGGGTCCTCTGCGACGTCCACAATCGCCAGGCGGCGAGGGCTGCCTACGGCGACGAGGTGATGGACCGGTACGCGGGGAATCCGATCGTGGGAGAAGCCTGCCCCGTCTACTTCGCAGACGTCGCCGCCATCCCGCTCCGCGCCTCCCCGTCCGCCGGGTCGATCGCCAGCGCCGCCCGGAACGCGGCCCGCGCCTCGTCGGCCCGCCCCAGCTTCAGGAGGTGCTGGCCCTGCGCGGTGGCGAGCCGCGCCTGTTCCGGGGCGATCCGGCGGGCGGCGTCGAGGGTCGCGACGGCGCCGGCCAGGTCCCCCTCCGAAGCCTGGAACCGCGCGTAGAAGTAGAGCGGATCGGCCATGCCGGGGGCGATCCGGATCGCCTGGAGGTAGGCGGCGCGGGCACGGTCGGGCCGGCCCAGTCCCTGCTCGGCGATGCCCAGGTTCACGTGAGCCCGCCAGTATCCGGGCGCGACGCGGATGGCGGTCTCGAGCGGCGGGACGGCCTTCGCGTACTCCCCCCGGGCCGAGTAGGCCACCGCCAGGTTGTTGTTCACCACCACGTCCCGCGGCGCCTTGTCGATCTCCGACTCCCAGAGCGCGAGGTCGCTCTGCCAGTCGGCTGCGCGCACCGCGGAGCGGACCCCCAGCCCGGCCACGAGGGCGAAGACGGCCGCCACGACGAGAGGCGTCCGGCGGACCGATCCGATCACCGCCGCCACGCCGATGCAGAACCCGGCCGAGGGGAGGTAGGTGAGCCGCTCGGCCATGAGCACGCCGATGGGGAAGAGGTGCAGCACCGGGAGCAGGGCGCCGAACGTCCAGAGCAGGCCGGCGGACGGCAGCGGAAAGCGGCGCAGCAGGGCGAGCGCCCCCACGACGAGCGGCAGCCAGGCGAGCAGGGACAGGAAGAGGGCCGCCCCCGGACGGGAGATGAGCTGCACCCGCGCGGCGTAGGCGAAGTCGGTGCCCAGGAAGTCCGGGAAGGAGAGCAGCCGGACGTATTCGGCCAGGATGCGACTCGTGGTGTAGGTGACGGTGGAGCGCGGGACGCCGGCCAGCCACTGGGCCTCGAGCGGCACCCCCCGCGGCATTCCCCGCAGGAGCAGGTAGGGCACGAGGGAGAGGAGGAGCAACGCCGACACCGCGAGGGCGCGCAGGAGCGCCCGGCGCGCCCTGCCGTCCGCGAAGCCGGGCTCGTCGACGATCCCCGCCGCACCGGGGACCGCCACCGCGACGATCCCGTAGAGGAGCGGGAAAACCGCGGCCCCCTCGTTGGACAGGATGGCGAGCGCCCCCAGCCCCACGGCCGCGGCGAGCCGGCCCAGGCTGCGCGCCGCCCCGCGCCCGGAGAAGCAGACGAGCAGGGCCCCGAGCGCGAAGGTGGTCGAGAGCAGCTCCTTCCGCCCCACGATGGGAGCGATCGCCTCCACGTGCGCGGGGTGGACCGCGAAGAGCAACCCGGCCACCAGCGCCACCCACGGCGCCCGTTCGGGCATGGTCGCCTCGGCCAGTCGCTGGGCCAGGGACAGCACGAGCAGCGACGCCACCACGTGGAGGAGCAGGTTCACGAGGTGGTAGCCCAGCGGCGAGCGTCCGTGCACCGCGTAGTTGGCCGCGAAGGTGAGCGTGGTCACCGGCCGGAAGAGGCCGGCGGTGGTGCCGGGCCCGCCGTAGTTGTACGGCGAGGTGAGGATTCGGGCGGCGTTCCCGAGGCCCCCCTGCACGAGCGGGTTCTCCACCACCGCCCAGCCGTCGTCGAGCACGGGGGGATGGGGGAGCGTCTGCGCGAAGGGGAGGACGGCGGCGAGCACCACCAGGATCCAGCCGCGGCGGAGGAGGGCGGTCATCTCCACGCCCCCGGACGCGCGTACACCTGCACCAGCGGGACCTCGTCGAGGTAGGCGCCGGTCACGGGGCGGGTGGTTCGGAACTCGGTCCAGGTGCGGAACTCCCGGTCGCGAAACTCCTGGTGATACTGCCAGATCGAGATGTCGGCGTCCTCGGGTCCGGAGGCCACCGAGAGGTCCGCCCGCAGCCGTCCGTCGCGCTGGTACTGGCGCGCCGCCAGCGCGGTGGTCTCCTGGAACCAGACCCGCGAGCCGGGCGCGGCGTGGGTGTTCACCGCCGGGAGAACCGCCACCGCCGCATCCCCCCAGAACTGCCGCTGCATGCCCATCGTCGCGGCCCCGGGGGCCCCTCCCGCGACCTCGTTCCAGGCCGCGGTGCCGAAGGGGTGGACGTGCGCCACCTGCCAGGCCGCGGGAGCCAGCGCGAGGAGCGCCAGCGCGCCGGTGGCGAGGCCGGTCCGGGAAGGCCAGAGGAGCCTCCCCGCGGTGACCAGTGCCCGGGCCCCGAGGAGCGCCAGGAAGGGCATGGCCGGCATCCAGTGCTTCACCCCGCCGAAGCGCGGCACGGTCGGCCAGGCGATGAGGGCGATCGGGAAGAGGGCCGAGAGCAAGAGCAGCCACTCCGTCGGGACGGAGACCTCCGGCCCGCGTCCCCGCCACGCGGAGACGATGCGGGAAACCGCCTGCGCGAGGCCGCCCGCCATGGCGACCATCACGGCAAGGGGCACCGTGAGCGCGGTGACGACGAAGGGGTAACTCACCGGGAACGGGGGCTCCCGGAGCAACGACCCGAAGTACATCCAGGGGTAGTTCTCGTGGTGAAGGTGGTAACCGAGCCAGCCCTGGATCCGGGGCAGGGTCTGGTGCCAGAGCCAGGGCCATGCCGCCACCAGGACCAGGGGGCCGATCGCCGCCATGGCGAGGAGCGCCGGCGCGGCGCTCGACGGGCGGCCCCGGTACGCGCCCAGGAGCCAGGCGACGACGAGCACCGGTGGGACGAACCAGGCGTTGTGCTTGGTCGCCAGCGCAGCGCCGAGGAGGACCCCGGCGGCCACCGCCCAGCCGGCCGAGGAGAGGCGTCCCCGGGACGTGCCGGTGCTCCGCCAGAATGCGTAGCTCGTCCCGAGGACGAGCGTGGTCACCGGAAGGTCCAGGAGGGCCGGGTGGGAGTGCCAGAAGTTGCGCGGGACGAGGAAGAAGAGCGCCGGCGCGATCGCCCCGCAGGCCGGACCGGCCAGGTCGAAGCCCCACAGGGCCAGCAGGGCGGCGAGGAAGGCGGCGAGCAGCCAGGCGCCGGCCCGCGATCCCTGCACCTCGCCGAGCAGCCCGGCCGCGTCGGACAGGGCCGAGCGGGTGAGTCCGAAGAGCCCCTTCGCGAATCCCGGGTGCTCGTGGTTGTACGCGTAGTGACGGTCGGCGGAGGCGAGCACGTGGGCCGGGTCGCGCAGCGCCTCCCCCCAGAAGCGGGCGTAGGATGCCCCGGCTTCCACGTAGACGCTCTCGTCCCGGGAGACCCCCACCGCCGGGGACGTGGCCGCGGCGACCGCGAACACGGCGGCGGCCCAGGCGAGGGCGATGCCCCTCCTCGCCGTCACGGCAGCGCCACCAGCTCCACGCAGACCCCGCGGGGCAGCGGCCCCGAGGGCGCGATCTCGACCGTCACCGCGTGCCGGGCCGGTGGAAGCCGGGACGTGTCGATCTGGAAGGGCCTCCAGGCGGGTGCCGGAGACGAGGCCTCGACGCGCCCCAGCTCCACCCCGTCCACCATCACGCGGACCGTCGCCGACGCCGCGATTCCGGAGACGTCGCCGGCCAGACCGACGTGGCCTCGCAGCGCCGCGCCCAGCGGTCCGGGCGGGAGCCGAAGGAGGGCCGGTGCGGGAACCGGGCCGGCGAACCGGGCCACGACGCAGGTCCGGGGCAGGAAGGCCACCTCCCGGGTCTCGCGTGCCACGACCGCGTCCCCCTGGACCTGGGCCGCGGGCAGGAGGTCGGCGAGGGACCAGAGCGGGAGGAGGGGGGACCGGAGGTCGTACCGGGTGAGCGTGAGCTGCCCGAGGCGCAGCGGTCCCTCCGCATCCACGGAACGGGACGCGAGCTGGTCGGAGATGCGCCCCGTCCCGCCGGGTGCGTCCGGCAGGGAGACGAGCCAGACCCGGCGGATGCCCAGGAGGTCCTCGTCGCTCCCGGCGTAGGAAGGGTAGGCCAGGATCGGCAGCGACACCTCCGGTCGCTCCGGCAGCCGCTCCGGCAGGATCTCCCGGGCTCTCTCGGCCCAGGGAGGGGCGAGGGCCACCGCGTCGCCGGGCCGGGCGTCGCGGGCCAGGACCGCCGCGACGGCCTTCCAGTCGGTGGCGGTGGGGAGCCGGCCGGGGAGGGTGGCCTGGAACCAGAGGCCGTACAGGCCCGCCGCCGCGATGGCCAGGGCGAGCAGGACGGCCCAGGCCCGGTCCGTCGGGGGCCAGAGCGAGGCGCGGGCCCGCTTCCGCAGCTCGTACCAGCCGGTGGGATCCGGAGGAGGGGGCGCCGGGAGACGGTAGGTCGGCCCGCGGGGATCCGGGTGCTGGTTCACGGAAAGTGAATCAGGTCTTGGCCAGGCGGATGCGCCGCTCGCTCTTGTCGCGGCAGAAGGCGTCCAGCTCGAACTCGGGGTCGTCGGGAAGCGAGGGGGACCAGGAGGGGTGCATGGCGCAGCGGGCGTCGTAGCAGTGGTGCAGGTCCCAGAGGTGGCCGATGAAGTGGATCGACTCCCGGGCCAGGCGCCGCCGGTAGATCTCGATGGAGGCCTCGGTGACCCCGCGGGGCTTGAATCGGAAGGAGGAGACCAGCGCCCGATCGCCTCCCTGCAGGGCGTATCCCCAGGCTGGCGGCTCTCCCAGCGGCCCCTCGGGGTTCGCGAGCTCCACGTCGGTGAGGTAGACCACCTTGTCGTCGGAGTAGGCGCGCACCGACGGTGCGTCGTCGAGGAGCTTGAGGGCGTCGAACCGGCCGTCGTGGAGCTCTGCCTTGCGCGGCAGCGCCCGGTCGCCCTGGTGCTCGGTGCCGATGCCGAAGGACCGGTAGAGGGTCTTCGAGAGGAAGGCGATGTCCCCCGCGTCGAAGGGGGCGAGCGTCACGATTCGGATCACTTCTTCTTCCCCCTGGCGGGCGTGGCAGGCTTCCTGGCGGGTGCTGCCTTCCTGGCCGCCGGCTTCTTCGCGGGCGGCGGTGCCTTCTTCGCGGGCAAAGCGGCCTTCTTCGCGGGCGGCGGTGCCTTCTTCGCAGCCGGTGGGGTCTTCTTCGCGGCCGGTGCCGCTGCCTTCTTCGCCGGCGCCTTGGCTGGCGGCGGGGCCTTCTTCGGGGCGGGCGCGGGCTTCGCTGCCGGTGCCGCCTTCGCTGCCGGTGCCGGCTTCGCCGGGGGCGCGGCCTTCGCCGGCGCCGCGGCCCTGGCGGGAGGCAGCTTGGCCGGGACGGCCGCTGCCTCCTCCGAGCCCTCCTCGCCTGACTTCTCGCCCTCGGACTCGCTCTCCTCCGATTCCTCGGATTCCCCCACGGCGGCCCCCTCGATCGCGCCGAGGTCGATTCCCAGCTCGGCCAGCCCGAGGTCGTCCTCCTCCTCGGCCGCCACCGGCTTCTTCCGCTTCCACGGCGGCCCCTTCAGCTCGACCGGGGTGGGAGGCGTCTTCAGGGGGAGCTTCACGCCGGCAGGCGGCATGAGCGCGTAGTCGATGTAGTCCTCGGCGATGACGTCGGGAACGCCGAGGGCGACCGAGATCTCGTTCACCAGCAGGTGGCGGGAGCTGTCGTAGAGCTCGCGCTCCTTCGCGGGGAGCGGCCGCAGTCGTGACAAGGAGTGAAGCCCCTTCACCACCTCGGCGACGCCCAGCACCCCTCCGGCGATGAGCCGCTCGACGTTGTCCCGGTGGCGGACCTTCCAGTCCAGCTCGGGGTCGTCGTAGGAGGCTCCCAGGTAGTGGAAGACCCCCTCGATGTCGTCGGCCGAGGCCACCCGGCGCAGGCCGATGGTGGCGACCTTGCCCAGGGGAACGAGGACGGTGGCGCCGTCCTCCTCCCGCGTCATCTTCACGAACTCCAGCCGCTGGCCGGCGATGTCCTTCTGCTCGAGCCCGGTGACGCGGTAGACGCCCTGCTTCGGGTAGACCACGCGGTCGCCGGCCTCGAGGTCGGACGACGTGGCGATGGTGCCGCTCGCAGACGGGACGTCCTCTTCCTTCTTCTCGGCGCGCTCGCGCTTCCCGGGCGTTCTCACGGCGCCCACCGTTACCACGCGGCCCGGGGGGCGGCAACGCCGCAAACCCTCAGGGATCCCGCGCGGGTGGCCTCGGCAGGAAGGGGCTCGTGCGGCGGACGTAGGCGACGTACTCGGGGCGCCTCCCCGCGATGTCCTTCTCGAGGAGGGACACCCCGGAGACCCTCACCAGCAGGAAGGTCATGAGGGCCGGCCCGACGAGGCACCACCAGGCGCCCGTGGCCGCGCCGATGATTCCGAGACCCCACCACACCAGCGCGTCGCCGAAGTAGTTGGGGTGGCGGGTGTACCGCCAGAGGCCCGTCTCCATCACCCGGCCCCGGCTCGACGGGTCTGCGAGGAAGCGGGAGAGCTGGGCGTCGCCCACCGCCTCGAAGACGAGCCCCACCGCGAAGACCAGGACCCCGGCCAGGTCGGCCGGTCCGAGCGGGCGCACCGCCCCGAGCGCCGCGCCGGCCTGGAGCGGGAGGGAGACCACCCAGAGGAGCGCGCCCTGGAGGAGGAAGACCGTGAAGAGGCTCACCACGGGAAATCGATCACCCCAGGTGGCCCGCATGGCCTGGTAGCGCCGGTCCTCCTCCTTCTTCTTGCGCCACCGCGTGCCGATGTGGAAGGCGAGCCGCAGGCCCCACGCCGACGTGAGCACCACGAGAAGCGTGGCCCGGGCCGACGGGGGAGAGAGGAAGGCCGCCACGATCGCCGTGAAGGCGAAGCCGGGACCCCAGAAGACGTCGGCGATGGAGGCGTCGCGGAGCGGCAGGGACAGGGCCCAGACCACCACCATGTAGGCGGCGATGGCCACGGCGCAGGTCGCGAGGACCGCGGTCACGGCCGCTCGCCGGCGCCCCGCCAGAGGCGAACGCTGGACCAGAGGACGAACACGAGCCAGAGCGGACCGGCCACCCCGAGCAGCTTCGCGGCCGCCTCCGAGAACGGCTGACCTGCCACCGGGATCGACGCCAGCCCGGCCACGATCCCGAGCACGGCGAGCGCGCGGACGCCCCGGCTCCAGAGCGCGGAGCCCAGGGCGACGAGCCCGATGCCGAGCAGCAGGTTGAACAGCGCGTCGAGCGAGAGCGTCACTCCCAGCAGCGCGCGAGCCGCGGGCGCGCACGCATCGCCATCGCACCCCGGGAGCACGTGCGAGACCAGCACCAGCGGCGTCACGCAGCCGACCGCATTGAACAGTGCGCCCGCCACGATCGACGACGCCCCGAGGCGGGCCCACGGCGTCCCCACCTGCCGCCCCAGCCCCGCCGCCCAGCCGGCCAGGGCCACCAGTCCGAGGATGAACGCCACCGCGCTCGCCACCGTCGCCTGCGGGTGTGCCGCCGACAGCGCCGCCCACCGGTCGATGTCGGTGGGACGGTAGGCGACCGGTACGTTCCACAGGAAGGCCACGCCGGCGACGTTGCCGGCGAAGCCGACGACGCCGAGGAGGGCGGAGATGCGGTCAGGACGCGACTGGGTCTGGGTAGGAATAGGAGATCTCCACCTTCTGCGGGGAACCGTCGTCGTCGGCGACGTTGGAGACTCCCACGTAGCGGACGAGGCGGCGCGTGGCCGGGTCGTACTCCCCCTCGAGCGAGGGAGCGAGGAGCCGGAGGAAGAAGCTGGTCGGCTCGAAGCGGACCCGCACCAGGCCGCTGGCGAGCCGCTCCCCCTTGAGCCTGAAGCCGAAGGCGTCGAGCCGGCCGGGGAGTGCGAGCGACACCTCGAGGATCTCGCCCCGGGCCAGCCGGTCGAGGTTTGCGCGGGCGTAGCGGTCGAGCCCCTGCCCGGCGACGAGGGGCAGGTCCTCGGGAAGGGGCAGGACCCTGGCCCGGTCGCCGTCCTGGAGCAGGACGCCGTTCGCGTCGCCCCGGACCGCCTCGCGGGCCCCGGTGCGCAGGTCCTGGAACTCGTAGTCGGGGGCGAACGAGCCCGGGGCGTAGGCCGAGGTGAGCCGGGCGATGGTGCGGCCGTCGGGGCGATCGTAGCGGGTCTCGGCGGAGGTCACCCGCCCGTCCGTGAGGCGGACCTCGTGCGTCTCGACGTAGGCCACCGAGCCGTCGCTCCCTCGGGCCACTCCCTGGAACCGCTCCACGTGCGGCGTGGCGGCGAGGATCACGGCGGCGGCGATCGCGGCGGTCACGTCAGGCCCTCCCGCGCGGCCGGCTGAGGAGCATCTGGGCGTCGCCCAGGTAACCCTCGGCGAAGCCGGCCTCGCAGTAGCAGAGGTAGAAGTTCCAGATGCGGCGGAACCGATCGTCGGTGAGCCGCGCAACAGCGCCGGCGTTCCGGGCCAGGTTCTCCCGCCAGGCGGCCAGCGTGGTGGCGTAGTGGGGTCCGATGTCGTCGAGACGGCGCAGGGTCAGGTCGGAGGAGCGGGTGGCGGCCGTGAGCAGCGCGGTGATGGAGGGGATGTTCGACCCCGGGAAGACGTAGCGCTTGATGAAGTCCACTCCACGCACGTGCTGCTCGTAGCGTGCGTCGGCGATGGTGATGACCTGCAGCGCCATGAGGCCGTCGTCCTCCAGCAGGGAGGCGCACTTCGAGAAGAAGGTGCCGTAGTAGTCGGCACCCACCGCCTCGAGCATCTCCACCGAGACCAGCTTGTCGAAGCTCCCGGTGAGGTCCCGGTAGTCCTGGTGCAGGACGGTGATGCTGTCGGAAAGTCCGGCGTCGGCGACGCGGCGCCGGGCCCGGGCCAGCTGGTTGGCCGAGATGGTGGTCGTGGTGACGCGGCACCCGTAGCGGGAGGCGGCGTGGATGGCGAAGGCGCCCCAGCCGGTGCCGATCTCGAGGAGGTGATCCTCGGGCCCGAGCCGGAGCATGCGGCAGAGCCGGTCGATCTTGGCGATGCTCGCCTCCTCCAGGGTGGACTCCGGGCGCTCGAAGACCCCGCAGGAGTAGGTCATGGTGGGGTCGAGCATGAGCTGGAAGAAGTCGTCTCCCAGGTCGTAGTGCTCGGCGATGTTGCGGCGGCTGCCGGTCCGCGTGTTGCGGCGCAGGGCGTGCCGGACGGCGTCGACGGGGCGGCGAAGCGCGGCCAGCCCTCCCTCCAGCCCGTCCATGGCGGCGACGTTTCGCGCCACCAGGCGGACCACCGCGGTGAGGTCGGGGGTGTCCCACTCCCCGGCAGCGTAGGACTCGGCAGACCCCAGCGTGCCGCCGGTGGCGATGCGGCGCCAGAAGGCGGGATGGCGCACCACCACCTCGGCGGAGAGGCCGTCGGCGGCGGGGCTCCCGAACGTCGAGCTCGTCCCCCCTTCACGCAGGGTGAGCTGTCCGTCGGCCAGGCCGGCGAGGCGTGGAAGGACGAGGGAACGGAAGGAGAGGCCGGTCTGGGGCGCGGTTCCGGCCTGGACGTGGCTCGTCATGGCGTGCTCCTGGGCGCGGCCGGTGCCGCGCGCCTGGCGGGGTGGACGTGGAACGGGGTGCCTTTCATCCAGAGTCGAAGAGCCTGCCAGTAGATGGCGGCGTGGACCTTCCAGGCCATGAACGGCTGGAGGAACGTGGCGCGCCGGAGCGCGGCAGGGGAGAGTGCGCAGCTGCGGCGCATCGCCAGCCTGGCCCGGAAGACCTCGGTGCCCTTCTCGAGATTGGCCATCTCGACCTGCAGCGAGTCGCCCGGGACGGGGAGGCGCCAGTCGTAGGTCTGCTCCATGGGGTAGAAGGGCGAGACGTGGAACGCCTTGTCGAAGGTGGAGACGGCCCCGTCCGGACCGGCCGGGAGCACGTAGGCGTGCCGCTCGCCCCAGGGGGTGTTGGTGATCTCGGCCACCACGGCCCGAAGCCTCTCGCCCGCCGCGTCGAAGCAGTAGTAGAAGCTGACCGGGTTGAAGACGTAGCCGAGCGAGCGGACGTGGGTGAGGAGGCGGACCGGACCGTCGGGCCGGAATCCCAGCGCCGCCTCGACGCGGTCGCGGACCTCGGCGGCCAGGTCCCGGGCAGGATCGCCCAGGTAGTCGGCGCGCCGGAAGGACCGGAGCCCGAGCCCGGGAAGCTCGCCGAGGTCGAGGTACACCATGTACACGCGGTAGGAGAAGGCGTGCGCCCGTGGCCCGCGCCGCGCGTGCGACACGGTGCCCGTGTAGATGGCGCTCGCCCGGGCGGTCACAGGGTCTCCCCGAAGGCCTGGCACACGGCCAGCGCGCTCACCACGCCGTCCTCGTGGAACCCGTTGCGCCAGTAGGCCCCGCAGTAGCTCGTGCTCCGGTGGCCGATGAGCTCTCCGTGGCGTTTCTGGGCCGCCACGCCGGAGGGGGAGAAGACGGGGTGGTCGTAGGTGATGTCGAGCAGCGTGCGGTCGTCGGCCACGGCGCCCTCCCGGTTCAGGGTCACGAAGTAGTCGCGCCTCGTGTCGGGCGTCTGGAGCCGGTTCATCCAGTACGTGACGGTGGCGCCGTCCTGGCCGGCGTCGTCCAGGTGGTAGTTCCAGGAGGCCCAGGCCTGCTTGCGCCGCGGCATGACCCGCTCGTCGGTGTGGAGGCGGACCGCGTTGGCGCGGTAGGGGAACTGGCCGAGCAGGCCGGTCTCGACGGGCGAGGGATTGGCGAGCATGCGGAGCGCCTGGTCGGCGTGGACCGCCAGCACCACGTGGTCGAAGCGCTCGGCCGCCTGGCCGGCCGCCTTCACCAGCACCCCGTCGCTCCGGGTGATGCGCTCGACCGGGGATCCGGTGCGCACCTCGCCGCCGAACCCGCCCAGGATGGCCCGGACGTACTCGCGGGATCCGCCCTGGATGGTGAGCCAGGGGAAGGACTTCCTGGCCTCCAGGAAGCCGTGGTTCTCGAAGAAGCGGGCCAGGAAGCGGGCCGGGAACTCGCGGACGCCCTGGCACGACGAGGACCAGACCGAACCCACCAGCGGCAGGAGGTGATCCTCGACGAATCCGCGCGAGTAGCCACGGGCCTCGAGCCACTCGAGCAGCGGAACCTCGGAGCCCTCGTCGAGGAGGTCCTTCGCCTCCCGGTAGAAGCGGAAGACGTCGTAGAGCATCCGGTGGAAGCGCGGGTCGACGAGGTTCCGCTTCTGGGCGAAGAGGGCTCCCAGCGCGGGCGCCCCGTACTCGAAGTCCCGCCGGTCGCTGCGCACCGAGAAGCTCATGTCGCTCTCCTTCCAGGAGACGCCGAGCTGGCGGAGCAGCGCGAGGAAGTTCGGGTAGGTGCGCTCGTTGAAGACGATGAAGCCGGTGTCGACGGGGACCGAGCGGCCGTCCTCTGGGACGTCCACGGTGTGGGTGTGCCCTCCCACCCGCGCGTCGGCCTCGAACAGCACGACGTCGTTCCGGCGCGAGAGGACGTGCGCCGAGACGAGGCCGGAGATGCCGGAGCCGACGACGGCCACCTTCACCGGGAGCCTCCCGCCTTCGCGAGCCGGTAGTGGGAGACCTGCCACTCCCTGCCGCCGTCGAATCCGAAGAGCTCGGCGCAGGCCAGGAAGAACATCTGCCAGCGGCGCACCTGCACGCGCGCCTCGGTGGCGGAGAGCGGCCCCTGGAGCGCCACGGTGGCCGCGTCGACGTTGGCGAGGAGGTTCTCGTGCCAGGCCTCCGAGGTCCGAGCGTAGTGGGTTCCCGGGACCACCCAGTCCTCCTCCAGGGAGAGGGGAGCCGAGACGCGCGGGAGGAGGTCGTGGGAGGGCATCATCCCGCCCGTGAAGAAGTGGCGGCCCATCCAGTCGTCGTCGGCGTCGGTCTCGAAGAGGTAGGCGAACCGGGCGCTCGTGAAGACGTGGATGAAGAGCTTCCCGCCCGGGACGAGCCAGCCCGAGATGCGCCGGAAGAGCTCCGGCCAGTTGCGCATGTGCTCGAACATCTCCACCGACACCACCCGGTCGAACGTGCCGGGGGCCTCGAACCGGTTCATGTCGCAGGTGACGATCTCGACGTTCGAGAGTCCGCGGCGGCGGGCCTCGGAGAGGATGAACTCCCTCTGGCTCGCCGAGTTGGAGACGCCGACCACGCGGGAGGCCGGGAAGTGCTCGGCGGCCCAGAGGGAGAAGCTGCCCCAGCCGCAGCCGAGCTCGAGGATGCGGTGGCCGTCCTGGATGCCAGCGCGCTCGGCGGTGAGGCGCAGCATGGCCTCCTCGGAAGCGTCGAGGGTCTCCACTCCGGCGGGCCAGTAGCCCCCCGAGTACTTCATCCTCGACCCGAGGGAGGTCCGGAAGAACGCGGCGGGTACCTCGTAGTGCTGGTCGTTCGCGAGGGCCGGTACCGGGGCCACCTCCGCCCCGTCCATCGCCCTGATGAACCGGGCGAGTGCCGCCTCCCGGTCGGCGTGGCGCTTCTCCTCGTCCCGGATCCGGCTGCGAAGCAGCTGCCGGATGCCCAGGCGAATGACGGGGGTGGGGACGAATCCTCTTTCGGCCAGCTCGATTCCAAGGCTCATGGCATTGGTATAATCGTCTAAATCGTCCGCGCAACACAAAAAAGCATTGGAAATATAAGCAGTGATACGTTACAAAAAGACGAAATGGACGAATTACTCTCCACCGTCGACGTCGGCCGCCTCGCCGGGGTCGGCCCGACTGCAGTGAAGCGTTGGGCCGACATCGGGATGCTGCCCTGCGTCAAGACCGCCGGCGGGCACCGCCGGTTCGAGCGGCACGCCGTCCAGAGGTTCCTCGACTCGATCCGCGGTCCGATGTCCACCAACTTCCTCGACCTCCTCCTGCACAGCGACGGACTGGGAGTCGAGGCCCGCCTCCTCACCGAGCGGTCGCGCCTTGGCTCCTGGATGGCGGTCTCCGAGATGCTCGGAGGCGTGCTCGCCGAGATGGGCGAACGCTGGAGGGCGGGCCGGGTGAGCATCCTCCAGGAGCACCTGGCCTCGGAGCGGCTCGCGCGCGCGATGGCGCGGGTGTCCGACGCCCTTCCGGTGCAGCCCGGGGCTCCACGCTGCGTGCTGGCCTGTGCGGAGGGGGACCGGCATGCGCTCGGCCTCTCGCTCGTGGAGGTGGCGCTGCGGGAGGCGGGATGGGCGACGCTCTGGGCCGGGCAGGACACGCCCGCGCTCTCCCTGGCCGAGCTGGCGCGGGGGAGGGGGGCCGAGATGATCGCGGTGTCGGCCTCGGCGGCCACCGTCGACGTCGAGGGGCTCCGGAGGCAGGCGGAGTTGCTGGGCGAGGCCTGCGCCGCTTCGGGGGTCGCCCTTTGCCTGGGGGGAAGCGGTCCCTGGCCCGACCCGCCGCCGCACGGTCGGCGCTTCCGGACCATCGCCCCCTTCGTCGCGCGGGCGCGGGAACTGTCCGGTGGGCCCGGGAGATCCTAGCCTGCCCGTGCCTCGGTGGCCGGTGGGCTCCCGGCTGCGCGGATGCGGCGAGCTGCCAGGTCGAGGTAGTCCCCGTTCATCTCGATGCCGAGGAAGCGTCGCCCCGACGCGACCGCGGCGACGCCGGTGGTGCCCGATCCGGTGAAGGGATCGAGCACCAGGTCGCCCGGGGCGGAGCTGGCGGCGATGACCCGCTCGAGCAGCGAGAGGGGCTTCTGGGTGGGGTGGCGTCCCTGCAGCTTCTCGCGCGGCCCGGGCGTGGGGAGCGGCCAGACGACCTGCGCGCCACCGGGCTCCGGGCGATCCGCCACCTCCCAGAGGTCGCGCATCTGCTTGCCGCCGTTCTGCTGCTTCATGTCCCGGTAGTTGAACCGGTGGGCGAGCGGCTTCGTCTTCAAGGGCGCGGCCCAGAGCAGGATCTCGGTGGAGTGGGTGAACATGCGGCAGGCCAGGTTGGGCGCCGCGTTGGGCTTGAACCAGGTGACCGTGTTGAGCAGGTGGAAGCCCAGTTCCTGCATGGCGTAGCCGACCGAGAAGATGACGTGCTGCGTGCCCGACACCCAGATCGTTCCGGACGGCTTGAGCACGCGGCGGCAGGCCTGCAGCCAGCCGCGCTGGAAGGCGTGGTCGGCCTCCACCCCGCGCGACTGGTCCCACTCTCCCTTGTCGACGCGGACGCGCCGGCCGCCCTGGCAGGTGGTACCGCCGTTCGACAGGTGGTAGGGAGGGTCCGCGAAGATGAGGTCGACCGACCGGGGAGGCAGCTTCTCCAGGACCTGGATGCTGTCTCCGAGGACCATGGCCCAGCCCGGGCCCCGTTCCTCGGTTCCCGGAAGGTCGTCCCAGTCGTGCAGTTCGAGCCGTCGCGCCATTGCAACGCATGGTATGGGCGATATCGATCGTGTCCATTTTTCGATCCACCAGGAGTCATCCGAGATGTCCGACGAGAGCCGCGCCGCGCCGAACCCGTTCGAGGGGCTCATCCGCCCCTGGTTCTTCCCCTCCCTCGGCCTCACCGTCGCGGTCGGGGTGGGGGTCTTCTGGATGACCGGGATGATCACCGAGTCGGCCGTGGCCGGCATCGTGGCCGTCCTCGTGCCGCTCGTCCTCGGGTTCCTGGTGCTCCGCCCGGCGCTCCCGGCGACGACCGACGCGGTCACCCGGGCCCTGCTCGGCTGCGCGGCCGTCCTCTCCTTCGGGGTCGCCGCCATCCCGGCCTTCCAGGCCGTCCATCCGGGAGAGCCACTCCTCGTCGCCGAGCTGGCACGGGCCGGCGACGCGCAGCCCATTCCTGCCGACACGACCGGCCAGGTCCGGCTTCTCGTCTCGACCCGGCTGGGTGGTTCGGTCGACCCCGTGGTGGAGTTCCGGCTGGGCGGGTTTGCCGAGCCGGTCTCGGGTGAGCTTCGCCGCACCACCGGCTTCGCCCGGGTGGGGCGCGGCGGGAGTGCCAAGGTCACCCAGGACCACGACGCCGACTGGATCGAGGCGAAGATCCCCGCCGGAGCGAAGGAGATGCGGCTGGAGAGGGTCCAGGGACTCTCCTCGGCGCCCCTGCGGGTCGCGCTCTACCGCGCCTGGATCCCGCTCGGCGTGGCCTGGGTCCTCTCGCTCCTCGCGCTGGCGCTCGCCGCCGCCGGCGAGGTCCGCTGCCGGGTCGATTCCGGGGCCACCATCGCCGCCGGGATCGCCCTCGGATTCGGCCTGGTGGTGAGCCAGAACGTCACGCCGGGCCGGGCGGTGGTCCCGGCCCTCTGGGCCATCGTCCTCGGGGCCATCGCCGGTGCCCCGGCGGCGGTGATCCTCCGCATGGCGGTCCGCCGGCTCCTGCCCTCCGCCGCGACCCGCGGGTAGCGGAGGGTTCCACGTCCCCGGTTCTGGACAGCGCGTTCGTGAAGGAGGCGGCCCGTGCCGCCGGCTTCCACGAGGTGGGCATCGCCCGTGCCGGAGCGCTCGACCCGCGCCCGCTCGACCGGATGCTCGCCCGCGGTGCGGAGGCCGACATGGCCTGGATGCGCACCCAGCGGGACGTGCGGCTCGACCCTCGACTGCTCCTGCCCGGCTGCCGGAGCATCGTCGCGCTGGCGGTGGCCCACGACGGTGGGTCGCCGGACGCAGGTCCCGGACGCGCCGCCGTGGCCCGGTACGCCCGGGGGCGCGACTACCACACGGTGCTGAAGAAGAAGCTGAAGGTCCTCGTGGCCCGGATCCACGAGAGGGACCCGGAAGCCCGCGCCCTTCCCTCGGCGGACGTCGGCCCGGTGATGGAGAAAGCCTGGGCCGAGCGCGCCGGGATCGGCTGGGTGGGGAAGAACGGCTGCCTCATCACCACGACCCGCGGAAGCTGGGTGCTCCTCGCCGTCGTCCTCCTCGACCGCGACCTGGTGCCGGACGAGCCGCATCCGGAAAGGTGCGGCGACTGCGAGGCCTGCATCCCCGCCTGCCCCACCGGCGCCATCCCCGAGCCCGGGTTCGTCGACGCGCGTCTCTGCATCTCCTTCCAGACCATCGAGCGGCGGGGCGCCGTGCCGGGCGGGGTCGCCTCCCGTCTGGGCCGGTGGGGATTCGGCTGCGACGATTGCCAGTCGGTCTGTCCGTGGAACCGGGTCACGGGCGGCGGGAGCGACCCCGAGCTCCGCCCGACGCGCCATGCCTCCCTCAATCTCGCGGAACTCGTCCGCCTCACGCCCGGGGAGTTCCGGGCCCGGTTCCACGGGACCGCGCTGGCCCGCGCCGGCCACGCCGGGCTCGTCCGGAACGGCGTGCTCGTCTCGGGTTCGGCGGGCGAGACGGCGCTCGAGCCGGAGCTCCGGAGCCTCGAGGGAAGCGAGCTCCCCGGTGTCGCCGATGCGGCCCGCTGGGCGCTCGACCGGCTGCGGAGCCGCCGCCGGTGATCGAGCTCGTCATGCTGCTCCACTCGGCCCTCTCGGCCGGGACCTACCTGGCGGCCAAGCGCGCCCTCGGCGAGCTCAGCCCCTTCGAGCTGGCGCTGGCCCGGTTCAGCCTCGCCGGTCTCGTCTACGCCGGGCTGCTCCTCTGGCGGCCGCGAAAGGTGGCTCGCCAGGACCTCCTCGCCATGGCCGTGCTCGGATTCATCGCCATCCCGCTCAACCAGGGGCTCTTCCTCTTCGGTCTCTCCCTCACCACACCGGGGCACGCGGCGCTGCTCTACGCCATGACCCCCATCTTCGTCTTCGTGCTCGCCCTGCTGCGCCGGGAGGAACGGTCGAGCCCGAGGAAGTCCATCGGCATCGCGCTGGCCTTCGCCGGTGCCGCGGTCGTGCTGGTGGCGCGCGGCCAGATCTCGGGGAGCGCGGACGCGTCGCGGTCCCTCCTCGGCGACCTGCTCGTCCTGCTCGCCGTGATCGCCTGGGCGGTCTACGCGGTCTGGGGCAGGCCCTACGCCCAGCGCTACGGCGTCATCACCACCACCGGCGTCACCATCGTCACCGGGACGCTCCTGTACCTCCCGTTCGGGATCCTCCTCTCCAGCGCCTCGAGCTTCCGGGCCCTCTCGCCGGCCGGGTGGGGCAGCGTCGCCTACCTCGTGGTCCTCACCAGCGTGGTCTCCTACCTCCTCTACTACTGGGCGCTCGCGCGCGCGGATGCGAGCCGGGTCGCCATCTGGTCCAACACCCAGCCGGTGCTGACGGCGCTCCTCGCCTGGGCCGTGTACGGCGACGCGCTCACGCCCGCCTTCGTGGCGGGAGGGGCGCTGGTCATCGTCGGCGTGCTGATGACGCAACAGCGCCTGCCTCGGCGGGCGCATAAGACTCGACGATGACGCTCACCCAGAAGCTCGCCGCCGCCCGGGGCGGTGCCGCCGTCGGTCCGATCGAGTCCCGCGGCGTCCTGCGCATCTCCGGCAAGGGGGCGAGGGAATTCCTTCATCGCATGTCCACCCAGCACCTCTCCGCGCTCCCCGCGGGAGGGAGCGCGTACGCTGCCTTCCTCGACGGGCGCGGGCACATCGTCGGGGAGGGGCTCGTGGTGGCGCGCGCCGAGGACCTGCTCCTCCTCACCGAGGCGTCGGAGGTCCCCCTCCTGCTCGCGCACCTCCGCAAGTACGTGCTGGCCGCGCCGGTGAAGTTCGACGACGACTCCGCGTCCCTGGCCGTGATGGCGGCGCTGGGGCCGGCGGGCGTCGAGCTGGCACGCGGCGCCGCCTCGGACGCGACGGTGGCGGCGACGCCGCGCCGCGGGGTGCCGGCGGTCGAGATGCTCGCCGCGCCCGGTGTGCTGGGAGCCGTGCGGGCCGCGCTCGTCTCGGCCGGCGCCGCCGATCTCGACGCCGCCGACCTCGAGGTGCTCCGGATCGAGGAGGGAGTGGCCCGCTTCGGAGCCGACATGGACGGGGAGCGCCTCCCCATGGAGGCCGCGCTCACCCGCGACGGCATCCACTTCCAGAAGGGCTGCTACCTCGGCCAGGAGGTGGTGCTGCGCGCGACGGTACGCGGCGCCATCCAGAAGGGGCTCGTGCAACTCGAGCTCCCGGCAGGCGCGGGTCCCGGGACCCCGCTCGTCGCTGGCGACAAGGAGGTGGGCTGGGTGACCAGCGCAGCCGAGACCAGCCAGGGGAGGCTCGGGCTGGGGTACCTGCGGCGCGCCCACTGGCGCGAGGGCGAGCGGCTCACCACGCCCGCGGGCGACGTGGTCGTCCGCAGGGTGATGGTCCGCGAGCCGGAGTAGCCGGCACCCGCCCTACTTCTTCTTTCCGATCGGGCAGGCGGCCACGGCCGTCGACGGGTCGATGGCGTCGCCGCCGGTGACGATCTGCTGGATCAGGCCGTCCTGGCCGATGACGTAGGTCGCCCGGTTGGCGACGCCCAGGATGGGGATCTTCCCCGGGTACTGCTCGACGACGGTTCCCTTCTCGTCCGAGAGCAGGACGAACGGGAGGTTGAACTCGGACTTGAACTTCGCGAGCTTCTCCACGGAGTCGGTGGAAACCCCCACGACCTCTGCGCCCTTCTTCTCCACCTCGGCATACCGGTCCCGGTACGCTTGATTTTCCTTGTTTCAACCAGGGGTGAATGCCTTGGGGAAGAAGGCCAGGATCACCGGACCCCTCGCGAGCAGCTGCGAGAGCTTCACCGGCTTTCCGTCCGTGCCGGGCAGGGTGAAGTCCGGCGCCTTGTCCCCCACCTTGAGTGCAGCCGACGCCCCGAGGAGCGCCGCCAGGATCGGGATGGTCATGAGGAATCCGTTATCAAGGGATGGCGCGCTGCGCAACGAAAGTGGATCGGAGTTGTGCGATTCCATCTCCAGGAGGTTCGCATGAAGGCGATGGTGATCCGGGCCCACGGGGGCCCCGAGGTCCTGGAGATGGCGGAGCTGCCCGATCCGGTGGCCGCTCCCGGGCGGGTGGTGGTGCGGGTGCGCGCGGTGGCGCTCAACCACCTGGACCTCTGGGTCCGAGCGGGCTGGCCGGGTCTCGAGCTCCCCATGCCGCACGTGCTCGGCTCCGACGTGGCCGGCCTGGTGGAGTCGGTCGGGCCGGGAGCCGAGGAGAGCGGGATCGCGCCGGGCATGGAGGTGGTGCTGAACCCCGGCCTCTCCTGCGGCCGCTGCGAGGAGTGCCTGGCCGGTCGGGACACCCTGTGCCGCCGGTACGCCATCCTGGGGGAGCACACCGCGGGTGGATACGCGGAGCGGGTCTCGGTGCCGGCTGCCAACGTCCTCCCCAAGCCGCGCGCCCTCTCCTTCGAGCAGGCGGCCTGCATCCCGCTGGTCTTCCTCACCGCATGGCACGCGCTGGTGACCCGGGCCCGGCTCCAGCCCGGCGAGACCGTGCTCATCCACGCGGCCGGGTCGGGCGTGGGCAGCGCCGGGGTGCAGATCGCTCGCCTGCTCGGGGCCCGGGTCATCGCCACGGCCGGGAGCAAGGAGAAGTGCGAGAAGGCGCTGGCGCTGGGCGCGCACCACGCCATCGACTACGAGAGGACCGACTTCCTGAAGGAGGTGAAGACGCTGACCGGGAGGCGCGGCGTCGACGTGGTCTTCGAGCACACCGGGAAGGTCACCTGGGAGCGGTCGCTGCTCGCGCTCGTGAACGGCGGGAGGCTCGTCACCGTCGGCGCGACCACCGGCTTCGACACCGTCACCGACCTGCGCCACGTCTTCTACCGGCAGCTCTCCGTCCTGGGCTCGACCATGGGCTCGAAGTCGGAGCTCTTCCAGGTGCTGCGCTTCGTCGAGGAGCGGCGCCTCCACCCGGTGCTCGACCGGGTCCTCCCGCTCTCCGAGGCACGGAAGGCGCAGGAACTGCTCTCCCGGCGCGAGCAGTTCGGCAAGGTCGTCCTGGTGCCGTAGGGTCTGGGGCTAGGCGAAGCGCACGCCGCGCCGCATCTCGCGGAGCCGCTTGACGCGCTCCTCGATGGGCGGGTGGGTCGAGAGCAGGCTCGCGAAGGCCCGGCCGTTGAGCGGGTTCACGATGTACAGGTGCGCCGTGGCCGGTCCGGCGTGCTGCATCGGCATCTGCTTGTTGGCACCCTCGAGCGAGAGCAGCGCCTGGGCCAGCGGCTCGGGGTCCCCCGTCATCTGCGCGCCAGTGGCATCGGCGGCGTACTCGCGCGAGCGGGAGACGGCGAGCTGGATGAGCATGGCCATGATGGGCGCCAGGATGGCCCAGGCCAGCGCGCCGAAGATGTTGGAGTCGCGCCCGTCACCGTCGCGGGATCCGAGGCTCCCGAAGATCCCGGCCCACTGGATCATGTGGCCGAGCGAACCGATGATCCCGGCCAGCCCCGCGGCGATGGTGGCGATGAGGATGTCGCGGTTCTTCACGTGGGCGAGCTCGTGGGCCAGCACACCCTCGAGCTGGCGGCGATCGAGGATGCGAAGGATGCCCTCGGTGACCGCCAGCGCCGCGTGCTCCGGGTTGCGCCCGGTGGCGAAGGCGTTGGGGGTCTCGGACGGGATGAGGAAGAGGCGCGGCATGGGCATCCCCTCCTTGCGGGTGAGCCGCTCCACGATCTCGTGGACCTCGGGAAGCTGCTCCCGCGTCACCGGGTGGGCCCCGTTGGTGGCGAGCGCGATCCGGTCGGAGAACCAGTACATGACGAAGTTCATCACCAGGCCGATGGCGCCGAAGAGCAGCATGCCCTGGGCGCCCCCGATCATGTTCCCGCCGATGGCGAGCACGGCGATGAGCCCCGCCATGAGGACGAAGGTCTTGAGGTAGCCGCTCGAGCCCGAGACCTTGGGTACGCTCGTGCCGCGGGTCGGGGTGGGTTCGTTCCATGCCATGAGCGGCAATCTAACCACATGGCCCGACCCGTCAAACCGAATCGGAAGGGACGCGCCGGGAATTCCCGAGCGGTTTCGATAGTTAGCGCCCAGGGCCGGTCCGTGGTACACGCGAATCCGGGCGATATCGGAGGCGGGTATGGCGGCGAAGGCGGCGAAGGCGTCCAGGGCGGAGCGGGGATCGAGGCAGCTCGAACTCGTGGCGGTGGCGACACCACCACCGCCGCCGGTCGCCCCCGAGCACCCGGCCGCGCCGGATCCGCGTCGCCCGAAGCGCAGGGCCACGGCCGAGGAGATGGCCACGCGCCAGCGCGAGATCTCCATCTCCGAGTTCTTCACCAAGAATCGCCACCTGCTCGGATTCGACAACCCGTCGAAGGCGCTCCTCACCACCATCAAGGAGGCGGTCGACAACTCGCTCGACGCCTGCGAGGAGGCCGGCATCCTCCCCGAGATCTCCATCGAGGTCCGCGACCTGGGCTTCGAGGACGCCGGCGAGCTGACCAAGGGGGAAGGGCGCTTCGTGGTGGCGGTGGAGGACAACGGCCCCGGGATCGTGAAGGCGCAGGCCCCCAAGATCTTCGGCAAGCTGCTCTACGGGTCGAAGTTCCACCGCCTGAAGCAGTCGCGCGGGCAGCAGGGCATCGGCATCAGCGCGGCCGCCATGTACGGCCAGCTCACCACCGGCCAGCCCATCCGCGTGATCTCCCGCACCGGCAAGGGGAAGCCCACCCACTCGTTCGACATCCAGATCGACACCCGCAAGAACAGCCCGGTGGTGACCCGCGACGAGACCCTCGACGACTGGCACCAGGAGCACGGCACGCGGGTGGAGCTGGAGATCGTCGCCAACTGGCAGGCCGGGCAGAAGTTCGTGAACCGCTACGTGGAGCACACCGCGCTCGCCAATCCGCATTGCACCGTCCACTACGTGCGCCCCAAGCAGAACCGCCTCTCCTTCCCGCGGGCCACGAGCGAGCTGCCCAAGGAGGCCCTGGAGATCCGGCCGCACCCGCACGGCGTCGAGCTGGGCGCCCTCATGACCATGGCGGGCGACTCGAAGAGCCACGACGTGAAGGGCTTCCTCCAGACCTCCTTCAGCCGCGTCTCGTCCCAGGTGGCGAGCGAGATCCTCCGCAACGCCGGGATCCGGGAGCGGATGCGCCCCCGCGAGATCGCCGGCGACCGGGACGTCGCGGCGAAGCTGCACTCGGGCATCCAGAAGACGAAGATCATGGCACCGCCGGTGAACTGCCTGTCCCCCATCGGCGACGCGCTCATGCGGCAGGGGCTCGTCTCCTTCCTCTCGGTCATCGAGACCGAGGGGCCGGACGGCGAGGACGGCCAGCTCGACCTCGATCAGGCCGCGAAGAGCAAGCCCCGTGGAAAGGGACGGGCGAAGCCCGCGCCCGCACCCGTGCCGGTCCAGGAGGAGCCCGAGGAGGGGGTCGAGAAGATCAAGGGGCACGAGTACTTCATCGCCACCGTGACCCGGCCGCCGCGCGTCTACCGGGGCAACCCGTTCCAGGTGGAGGTGGGCCTGGCCCACGGCGGCAGCTGGCCGGCCGACAGGCAGGTGGAGCTCTTCCGCTTCGCCAACCGCGTGCCGCTGCTCTTCCAGCGCGGCGCCTGCGGGATCACCGAGGCGGTGGTGAAGACCGACTGGCGGAACTACCTGCTCAGCCAGCCCAGGGGCTCGCTCCCGGTGGGGCCCATGGCGCTCCTCGTGCACATCGCGTCGGTGTGGGTCCCCTTCACCAGCGAGTCGAAGGAGGCGGTGGCGCACTACCCGGAGATCATCCGGGAGATCCAGCTGGCCGCCCAGGAGTGCGGGCGCAAGCTCGCCGCCCACATCCGCAAGCGGCAGCACGCCGACTACCAGGCCCAGCGCCGCTCCATCTTCGAGCTCTACATCCACGAGGTGGCCCAGGCCATCGGCAAGATCGTGGGGCGCAGCCCCGACCCCATCCGGCGGGAGTTCATGAAGGTGGCCGAGCAGGTCACCGAGGCCGACCTGGCGAGCCAGGACGCGAAGCTCGAGGAAGCGTCGGAGAAGACGTCGAGGCGCCCGCGGCGCTCCGAGGAGGATGAGTAGCCCCATGGCGCGCATGGACGCGGTCTCGAAGAGGACGGTGGCGAAGATCGAGAAGCTGGCCGAGTCGGTGATCCGGGCCGTGAAGGGGGGCGGCAACCCCTTCGTGGAGATCCCGGTGCGCAGCCTCGCCAACGTGCGGTTCAACGAGAAGAAGCGGGTGGTCGAGCTGGGGAACCAGCGCCAGAAGCGCTACTTCTTCAACGTCTCCATGGCCAAGAAGTTCATGCAGACCTTCCTGGTCTCCGACGCCTGCAAGGAGCTCGTCGAATCGGGGAAGACCACCAGCATCCGCGACCTCTACTACATCACCAAGCACTCCATCGGGGACACCAAGCAGAACACCTTCGAGGAGCAGGACGAGTCGGACCCCATCATCGAGGACATCGAGGTGGCGCTCGACGCGCTCCGCGAGGAGCTGCACCTCTTCGCCTCGCGCAAGGGCACCATGGTCGGGCCGATCACCATCCGCGACTCGGGCGACACCATCGACCTGCGCCGCATGGGCTCGGGCGGCTGGGGCGTTCCCTCCATCGTCGAGGAGAACGTCATCCAGTTCGGACGCCACGAGGCGAAGTACGTGCTGCTGGTGGAGAAGGATGCGGTCTGGAGCCGCTTCAACGAGGACAAGTTCTGGAAGCGCCAGAACGCCGTCATCATCCACGGCGGGGGGCAGCCGCCCCGCGGGGTGCGCCGGCTGGTGCAGCGCCTGCACCGCGAGCTAGGACTCCCGGTGTACGTGCTGGTCGACAACGACCCCTGGGGCTTCTACATCTACTCGGTGGTGAAGCAGGGCTCGATCAACCTGGCGTTCGAATCGATGCGCATGGCCGTTCCCGACGCCCGCTTCATCGGCCTGTCCTCCTTCGACAAGGTCGCCTACAAGCTCCCCTCCAACGTGGCCATCAAGATGGACGACGGCGACGTGGCGAGGGCCCGGCAGATGCTCGCGTACCCCTGGTTCCAGGCCAAGCAGTGGCAGCGCGAGATCCAGGAGATGGTCCGGTCGGGGGTGAAGTACGAGCTCGAGGCCCTCTCCCGCCGCGGCATCTCCTTCATCACCGAGGAGTACCTGCCCACCAAGCTGAAGGAGAAGGACTGGATCGCCTGAAGGAGGCGTCCGGGTTGACGTACCGGCCGCGACGAATAGACTGCCGCCCCCAACAAGGAGAACCAAGATGGCGACACAGCGAACGAATCGCTCCAAGCGCAAGGTGAAGAACCGCAGCAAGGTGAAGCGCACGGCCGCCAAGCGGGCCGGCGTCCTCTCCAAGAAGCGCAAGCGCAGGGCCCAGAAGGCCCGCTAGCTTCGGCAGTTCCCGGCCCCGGTCGCCGGGCGCGATCAGCGCGCCTGGCGCGCCGGCGCGGGCTCGTCGAAGAAGCCGGCGCTCCGCTCCAGCCATCCGTCGAGCAGGCTCGCCTCCGCGGGCGCAAGCCTGCGCCGCGCGATGGACGGGAGGTCGTGCCGCACCGAGGCCACGCTGCCCTCGTAGCCGTCGCGGGAGAGGCTCCCCTCCACCAGCCGGTAGCGCAGGAAGAGCAGCCAGGTCTGCACCACGTCGGTCATGCAGTAGGCCGCGATGCGGTCGAGCTCGCCCGCCGCATACAGGACGTGGACGTCGCGGCCCGCCACCTCCTCCTTCCCCGGCAACCCCACCAGCTTTGCGTAGAGGTCGAGCGGGGCCGCCGGTGCGGTCCGGCCGTTGGAGAGGAGCTCGATGAGGTCGAGGTGCTCCTCGGCGCCCTCGGCCCGCGCTCCCTGGAACCAGCGCGGAGCGGGGACCCCCAGCTTGAGCGAGCGCATCTCCAGCACCGGGAGGTCGAAGCCACGGCCGTGGAAGGAGACCACGGTGCGTCCGGCGATGCGCTGCCAGGTGCGGCGCAGGAAGGCGGCCTCGTCCGCGGCCCGGTCGGTCCAGGCGGTGGCGTCGAGGACCCGGAGGACGCCGTCCCGATCCTCCGCCTCGAGCGTGCAGGCCACCACCGGACGGTGGAAGGGAATGGGCAGGAAGTCGGTGCGGCCGCCGCTGCGGGAGCGTCGCTCGGCGAGCAGGCGGCGCAGCTTCTCCTCGTAGGGCCGGTCCGGATGCCCGTCCACGGCCGCGACCAGGTCCTCGTCGGGGACGGTCTCGAGGTCGAGCGCGAGGAATCGTCGGGGCGTCACGGAGGGGAGGGTACGGGGCCGGTCTGACAGCGGTGGCCCGGGCCCGCTCCGGTTCACTCCTTGTGACCCATGAGGGGTCTATCGGACTCCCCGTGCACGGCGCATTACCGAGCGCATGGAACTGATCGTCCGACTGCTGCTCAACGCCGCCGCACTCTGGGTGGCCGTGCGCCTCGTCTCCGGCATCACCTTCCAGGGGAACTGGCCCGCCTTCCTCGGGGTGGCGCTGGTCTTCGGCATCGTGAACGCGGTGGTGAAGCCGGTGCTCACCTTCCTCTCGATCCCCTTCATCCTGATCACGCTCGGGCTCTTCCTCTTCGTGGTGAATGCGCTCGCGCTCTGGATCACCTCGGCGCTCTCCGAAGGGCTCGGCCTGGGGTTCAAGGTGAACGGTTTCGGGGCAGCCTTCCTCGGCGCCCTGGTCGTGAGCCTCGTGAACCTCGTCCTCTCCTGGTTCGTGTCCCGCCCCGGCTGATCCGCTCGCGCGGGACCCCGGCCGGATTTCCCGGGTCGAACGACCGATGCCCGTCAGCGCGGGAAGCTGCGCGGCGCCACGTCCTGGAAGCCCTCGCCGTCGAGCGCCCCGAGGAAGGCCACCAGCGCGTCCACCTGCCCGGCGGTGAGGTGGAGGGGCTTCACATCCGGCGAGAGCCACGGGTTGGGCACGCCGCCGCGGTCGTAGAGCAGCACGGCCTCGCGGAGCGTGGCCACCGATCCGTCGTGCATGTACGGTGCGCGGCGCGAGACTTCGCGCAGCGTGGGGGTCTTGAAGGCGCCCGTGTCGGAGGCCTTCCCGGTCACCTTCGCGCGTCCTGGGTCGGCGAAGCCGGAGGCGGGATCGGCGCCGGGGGCCGGCGGGCGCCAGCCCACGCCCAGGTTGTGGAAGCGTGAGTCGGTCAGGTTCGGGCCCAGGTGGCACTGGTTGCACTTCGCCTTCCCGAAGAAGATCTGGAAGCCCTGCTTCTGCTTCTCGTCGAGCGCCCCGGGGTCGCCCGCGTCCCACCGGTCGAAGGCGGAGTTGCCCGACATGCGCGTGGCCTCGTAGGCGGCGATGGCCTCGGCGACCCGGTCCACGTCGATGCGCTCGTCGCCGAAGGCCTCGGCGAAGTAGCGCCGGTACCCCGGGATGGCCCGGACGGCCGATTCGATCCCGGCGTGGGTCATCCCCATCTCGACCGGGTTCTCCATGGGCCCCTTGGCCTGCTCGGCGAGCGACGTGGCCCGTCCGTCCCAGAACCAGACCGGGTAGATCGGGAAGGCGGCGTTCAGGACCGGCGGTGCCTTGCGGGTGCCCTTCTTGCCTCCCACACCGGTGGAGACCGCGGAGTCCTCGCTGAACCCCGCCGCGGGCTCGTGGCAGGAGGCGCAGGAGATGGTGCCGTCCGCGGAGAGACGCGGGTCGAAGAAGAGCCAGCGGCCCAGGCGCACCTTCTCCGGCGTGACCCGCGGCACGACGTCGGCGATCTCGGCGGCCACCCCGAGCGGAGAGGGGGGAAGGGGGCGCACCGGGTTCTCGGCCTCCCAGTCGGGCGTGGCCGGTGGGGTCGCGGTGGGGCTGCGGGCGTTCTCCTGCGTGGAGCAGGCGGCGGCGAGGAGCAGGAGGGCGAGAGGGGCGGGGCGCACGGGATTGCTCCGGGTTCGGGCGCCGCGGAACCCTTCCCGGGCGCCGGGGCTCCAACCTCCGTATCATCAAGCGTCCGGCCCCGGAAGCGTCGAATCGGGCTGGCCCGGAGGCGGAGAGCGGACATGAACGGCGACGGCAGGTGGAAGCGACTCTGGAGGTCCCCGTGGCGCACGGCGCTCTTCGCGGTAGCCGGTGCCCTGGCGGGCGTCGCCTACTACGAGCTCGTCGGATGCCGTGCAGGCGGGACCTGCGCCATCACCTCCTCGGCGTGGCGCAGCGCCCTCTACTTCGGCCTGGTGGCTGCCGTCGCCGGCTTCCCCGGCCGGGCACCCGAAGGGCGTCCGGGCCGGGGCTCGTAGCCGGTTACCACTTCTCGGATCCGTGGCAACTGTTGGCGCAGGTCCGGGTCTGGCCCGTCGGGCAGCCGACGAGCGAGGCGACGTTGTTGCACTTGTACCCGGCCTGGGTGCCGAGGTCCGCCTTGCCGTTGTTGTGGAAGGGAGCGACGGTGGCCGCGCTGGTGAAGCCGGTCGGGTGGCACTTGTCGCAGCGAAGGTTCCTGTGGTCGCCGATGGTGTGCTTGCCCGTCGTGGGCGGATCGCCGTGGCAGGCCGTGCAACTCCCGCCGTCGGCCTTCCCGTTCACGTGGCCACCTCCCTGCTTGATGGTCCCGTTGGCATTCACCGACTGTGGGTGGCACTGGTAGCAGCTCACCGCGGTGGGGGTCCCGGTGTAGGTCGGGTGGCCGGTGGGAAGCATGCCGTGGCACGACGTGCAGGCGAGCGCTGCCGTGCCGGTCCAGACGGGCGCGGCGCTCGACCCCGACACCGTTCCGAGCTTGAAATTGCCGTGGCAGTAGGTCGCCGAGCAGCCGGAGCTGGTGGGGTTGAAGGTCGGCACGGCGCCTCCGGTCCTCGAGAGCGTCCCGAAGACCACCACCGTGGCCGGCGGGCTGGTCGCGTGCTGGGAGTCCGTCGGGACGACGTGGCACTCGGCACAGGCGATGGGACCCATGACGTAGCCCGCGGAGGTGGGGTTCAGGTGCCCCTGGTGGGCACCCACCGCGAACGCCGGAGCTCCCGCCGGTGCGACCGGGGGGGCCGAGACGAGGTTCAGGTCCGTTCCGGGCAGGTTGGGCTTCCGGGCCGCGTCGCCGTGGCAGGTGGAGCATCCCACCGCCGAGGTGTCGTTCAGGCCGTTCAGGTGGCCGCGGTCGAGCAGGTTCATGGAACCGTTTGCGTTCACCGCCTTGGGGTGGCAGACGGCGCAGGAGGCGGCGCTGACCGGGGCGCTGACCGCGACGTGGCCGGTCGGGGGCATCCCGTGGCAGGAGGTGCAGGTCATGGGCGCCGTGCCGGACCAGACGGGCGTCGCGTTCGCCCCGACGACCCCGTTGAAGGCGAAGTTGCCGTGGCAGTAAGACGCCGCGCAGCCGGCCGTTCCGGCGACCCAGGTGGGCGCCGCACCGCCGGTCCGGGCCAGCGCACCGAAGACCACCTTCTGGGTCGGGGGGTTGGTCGCGTGCGCCGAGTCGCCCGGGACCGTGTGGCACTCGGAGCAGGCGATCGGGCCCGTGAGGGCGGTCGCCGCGGCCGGATCGAGGTGGGCGAGGTGGGCGCCGACGACGCCGGCTGCGGCTCCGGGCGGCGCCACGGGCGGTGCCGAGGCCACGTGGGGATCGACTCCGGCCAGGTTCCCCTTGCGAGCCGGATCGCCGTGGCAACTCGTGCAGCCCAGCGGCGAGGTGTCGGCCCGGCCGTTCAGGTGCCCCCGGTCCACGAGGTTGAGCGACCCGTTGGCGTTGAACGCCTTCGGGTGGCAGCTCGAGCAGGAGGCCGCGGTGCCCGGGGATGCCACGGCGACGTGGTTCGCGGGCGGCATGCCGTGGCAGGAGGTGCAGGTCGCGGGAGCCGTGCTGGTCCAGAGCGGGGTGGCATTGGCGCCGGCGATCCCGTTGTAGGAGAAGTTGCCGTGGCAGTAAGACGCCGAGCAGCCGGTCGATCCCGTGCTCCAGAACGGGACCACACCGCCGGTCTTCGAGAGGCTGCCGAAGACCACCCGCTGTGCCGGTGGGCGGGTGGCGTGGGCCATGTCGGCCGGGACCACGTGGCACTCGGCGCAGGCGATGGGCGCCCGGACCGCCGTCGACGCGGCCGGGTTCACGTGGAGGAGGTGTGCACCCACGGCGTAGGCCGGGGCGCCCACCGGGGCGGCGGGAGGTGCCGACGCCAGGTGCAGGTCCACGCCGGGCATGTTGCCCTTCCGGGCAGGGTCGCCGTGGCAGTCGCTGCAACCGAGGGAGGTGGTGTCGGCCTTCCCGTTCAGGTGTCCCCAGTCGACCTGGTTGATGGTCCCGTCGGCGTTCACCGCCGAGGGGTGGCACCCGGCGCAGGAGGCTGCGGTGACCGGCGCGGCGACCGCGAGGTGGCCGGCGGGAGGCATCCCGTGGCAGGAGGTGCAGGTGACGGGAGTGGTGCTGGCCCAGTTCGGGGTCGCCGAGGAGCCGGTCACGCCGTTGAATCCGAAATTCCCGTGACAGTAGGAAGCCGAGCAGCCCGCGGAGATCTCGTTCCAGGCCGGCTTCGCTCCACCGGCCGTCGCGAGCGGGCCGAAGGTCACGCTCTGGAAGGGCGGGTAGGTGGCGTGGACGGAGTCGGCCGGGACCTGGTGGCACTCGGCGCAGCGGATCGGGGGCATCACCGCCGTCGGGGCGAGCGGGTTCACGTGCCCGGCGTGGGCTCCTGCGGCGTAGGAGGGAGCGCCCGGGGGCGCCGCCGGAGGGGCCGAGGCGAGGTTCACGTCGGTGCCCGGAAGGTTCGCCTTCCGTGCGTCGTCGCCGTGGCAGGACGTGCACCCGAGGGCCGTGACGTCGGGCTTCCCGTTCAGGTGGCCCCCGGCGTCCAGGTTGATCGAGCCGTCGGCGTTCACCGTGTCCGGATGGCAGGTGGCGCAGGAGGCCGCGACGACCGGGGCGGAGACCGCCAGGTGGCCGGGGGGCGGCATCCCGTGGCAGGAGGTGCAGGTGAGGGGAGTGGTGTCCGTCCAGACCGGCGTGGCGCTCGAGCCGGCGACGACGTTGAAGGCGAAGTTCCCGTGGCAGTAGGAGGCCGCGCAGCTCGCGCTTCCGGTCACGAAGGTCGGCGTCGCCCCTCCGGCGACGGCGAGGCCGCCGAAGACCACCTTCTCGACGGGGGGCGTGCTCGCGTGAGCGAAGTCGAGCGGCACCACGTGACACGCATCGCAGGCGATGGGGCCCATGAGCGCGGTGGAGGAGACCGGGTTCAGGTGTCCTTCGTGGGCGCCCACCGCGAAGGCGGGCGCGGTCGGCGGGGCCACGGGGGGCGCCGAGGCGAGGTTCGGGTCGGTGCCGGGCAGCCTCGGCTTCCGGGCCGCGTCGCCGTGGCAACCGGTGCAGCCGAGCGCCGCCACGTCGGGGAGCCCGTTCAGGTGGGCGCCGTCCCTGACGATCTCGCCGGCCGCGTCCACGGTCTGGGGATGGCAGGCGCTGCACGATGCGGCCGTGATCGAGCCGGCCAGCGGGGGATGGCCGGTCGGCGGCATCCCGTGGCAGTCCGCGCAGCCGATCGGAGCCGTGCTCGTCCAGACCGGCGTGGCGTTCGATCCGGAGACGCCGTTGAAGGAGAAGTTGCCGTGGCAGTAGGACGCCGCGCACCCGGCGGTGCCGGCGACGAAGGTGGGGGAGGCCCCGCCGGTCCTCGACAGCGCGCCGAAGGTGACCCGCGCGGCCGGCGGCGTCCTCGCGTGGGTCGCGTCGGTGTGCACGACGTGGCACTCGGCGCAGGCGAGGGGATTCATGAGCGCCGTCGCGCCCTCCGGGTTCACGTGCCCCTCGTGGGCGCCGGCGGAGTAGGCCGGTGCGCCGGGAGACGAGACGGGCGGAGCGGAGGTGAGGTCCACGTCGGTGCCCGGGAGGTGCGGGGTGCGGCGCGGATCCCCGTGGCAGCCGGTGCATCCCAGGTCCGCGACGTCCGCTTTCCCGTTCAGGTGGCCGCGGTCGACCAGGTTGAGCGATCCGTCGGTGTTGAGCGCGGTCGGATGGCAGGTCGCGCACCCGGCGGCGTTCGCAGGCGCCGCGACCGGTACGTGGCCGGTGGGAGGCATCCCGTGGCACGACGTGCAGGTGAGGGGGGTGGAGTCGGTCCAGGTGGGCGTCGCGTTCGCGCCCTTCACCCCCTGGAAGTCGAAGTTGCCGTGACAGTAGGAGGCGGCGCACCCGGCGCTCCCCGGGACGAACGTCGGAAGCGCTCCCCCGGTCCGCGAGAGGGCGCCGAAGACCACCTTCTGCGCCGGCGGGTTCCTGGCGTGTTCCGAGTCGGACGGGACGACGTGGCATTCGGCGCAGGCGATCGGGCCCAGGAAGGCCGTGGACGCGTCGGGGTCGAGGTGGGCGAGGTGGGCGCCGGTGGAGGAGGACGGTGCACCGGCGGACGCGGCCGGGGGGGACGAGGCGAGGTTCACGTCGGTGCCGGCCATGTTCCCGGTGCGGCCCGGATCCCCGTGGCACGCCGTGCAGCCGAGCGCGGCCACGTCGGCCTGGCCGTTCAGGTGGCCTCCCCCGGACACGATCGCGCCCCAGCCGTCCACCGATTGCGGGTGGCAGGCGCTGCAGGAGACCGCGGACGCATCCGAGACCGGCGGATGGCCGGCCGGAGGCATGTCGTGGCAGGAGGCGCAGCCGAGGGGAGCCGTGTCGGTCCAGATCGGCGTCCCTGTGGATCCGGAGACCCCGTTTAAGGAGAAGTTCCCGTGGCAGTAGGTGGCAGCGCAGCCTGCCGTTCCGGGAACCCAGCTCGGCGACGCCGCGCCCGTGGAGGCCAGCGTCCCGAAGACCACCTTCCTCGCGGGCGGGGCGATGGCGTGGACCGCGTCGGTGGGCACGTCGTGGCACTCGATGCAGGCTACGGGAGGCATCACCGCCGTCGCCGCCTGGGGATTGACGTGGCCGAGGTGGGCGCCGACCGAGGAAGGGGCGGCGCCGGGCGTCGACGCGGGGGGAGAAGATGCCAGGTTGAGGTCGGTGCCCGGAACGTTGGGGACGCGAGACGCGTCGCCGTGGCACTCCGCGCAGGAGTTGGCCGCGATCTCCGCGAGCCCGTTCATGTGGGCGCCGCCGGCGAGGTTGATGGTTCCGTCGGGGTTCACCGTGCCCGAGTGGCAGGCGTTGCAGCTCGCCGCGTCTGCGCTCACCGCCATCGGCGGGTGGCCGGTGGGCGGCATCCCGTGGCAGGAACTGCAGGTCATGACCGCCGAGCTGGTCCAGCCCAGGCTGGCGTGGGACCCCTCGACTCCGTGGAAGGTGAAGCTTCCGTGGCACATGACGTTGCTGCAGGTCTTCGAGACCGGGTCGAAGGAAGCGCCGGCAGCGTGGACCATCGGGTCCTGGGAGAAGTCCACGACGAACCCGGACGGGGCGTGGCAGGCCGCGCAGGTCATTCCCGCGGAGAACGTTCCCCCGCGCAGGTGCGTGGAATGGAGCGCGCCAGCGGGCGTGGGCCCGGTGGACGTCGAACTCGACGAGCCCGCTCCACATCCCTGGACGGTGAGCACGGCGAGCGACGCGAGCAAAAAGGGGCGGAGATCTCTGGAACCCATGACCCGACAGAGTAGTCGTATGTTCATGGTACAGATAGGTCCACACCAACAATTTCTTCGCCCCAATTCTCCGCGAGAGATCAGATTTAAGTTCTCTAATCCACAATGTAATTACATGTAAGGGGAAGTGCGAACCGGGAAGGACACGCGAGGCATACACCCACTCCCGGGAGAAGCTGTGCTCCCCCGTAAGGGTGCTATTCCCGAACGGGTCTACCCTTCGGCGGCTACCACCTGTCTGCCTTGTGGTTCCGCCCGTGGCAGTTGATGGTGCAGGTCCCGAAGGTACCCTTGGGCGTGCACCCCTTGAGGCCGCAGCTGTAGCCGGCCTGGGCGCCGAGGTCGACGACGTCGTTCTGGTGGAAGTTCGTCACCGCCGTGGTGCTGGTGTAGCCCGTCGGGTGGCAGCCGTCGCACCGCTCCTTCGTGTGCTCCCCGTGCTCCCTCGTCCTGGGAGGAGCCCCGTGGCAGGCGGTGCAGCCGCCTCCGTCGGGCTTTCCGTTGATGTGCCCGCCGCCCTGCTTGATCGTGCCGTCGGAGTTCACCGACTGCGGGTGGCACTGGAAGCAACTCGCCGCCGTGATGGCGCCCGCGTAGGTCGGGTGGCCGGTGGGCAGCATGCCGTGGCAGGAGGTGCAGGTGAGCGGCGTGGTGGTCGTCCAGATGGGCGCCGCATTCGATCCCTTCACGACACCGAAGGTGAAGTTGCCGTGGCAGTAGGTGGCGGAGCAGCCGGCGGTGGTGGCGTTGAAGGTGGGTGCGGCGCCTCCGGTCTTCGACAGGGTCCCGAAGACGACCACCGCTGCCGGTGGATTGGTGGCGTGCGCCACGTCCTTTGGCACCACGTGGCACTCGGCGCAGGCGATGGGGGCCATCATGTAGCTCGTGGACGTGGGGTTCATGTGCCCCTGGTGCGTGCCGACGGCGAATGCCGGCGCGCCTGGCTGCGCCACCGGGGGCGCGGAGGTCAGGTTGGCGTCGGTACCGGTGAGGATTGGCTTGCGGTTCGCGTCGCCGTGGCAGCTGTTGCAGGCCATGTCGTTCACGTCGGGCTTCCCGTTCAGGTGTCCCTTCGCCGTGCGGTTGATGGTGCCGTCCGTGTTCACCGCGTCAGGATGGCAGGTGGCGCAGGAGGCGGCCGTGGCCGATCCGACCGCGAAGTGGCCGGTGGGCGGCATCCCGTGGCAGGAGGTGCAGGTGATCGCGGCGGTGTCGGTCCAGAGCGGCGTGGCCTTCGAGCCGCTCACGCCGTTGAAGCTGAAGTTGCCGTGGCAGTAGGTGGCCGCACAGCCCGTGGTGGTGCTCGTCCAGGTGGGGATGGCGCCGCCGGTCCGCGAGAGGGTCCCGAAGACCACCTTCTGCGCGGGCGGGTTGCGGGCGTGTGCCGAGTCCTTGGGGATGACGTGGCATTCCGCGCACGACACCGGATCCATGACGTAGGTCGAGGCGGTGGGGTTCACGTGGCCGAGGTGCGCGCCGGTGACGTAGGGCTTCGCGTTCGGCGAGGCCACAGGCGGGGAGGAGATGAGGTTCACGTCCACCCCGGGGAGGTTGCCCGTGCGGGCCGGGTCGCCGTGGCAGGCGGCGCAGCCGAGAGCAGCGGTATCGGCCAGGCCGTTCAGGTGTCCCTTGTCGACCAGGTTGATGGAACCATCGGGGTTCACCGCCGAGGGGTGGCAGGCCGCGCACGAAGCCGCGGTCACCGGCGCGGCGACGGCCACGTGTCCGGTCGGCGGCATGCCGTGGCAGGAGTTGCAGGTCATCGGGGCGGTGTCGGTCCAGGTGGCCGTGGCCTTCGTCCCGGTGATTCCGGCGTAGTCGAAGTTGCCGTGGCAGTAGGTGGCGGCGCACCCGAGCGACCCGGCCACGTACGTGGGGGCCGCGCCGCCCGTGCGGGCGAGCGGGCCGAAGACCACCCTCTGGGGTGGCGGAGACGTCGCGTGCTCGAAGTCGGAGGGAACCACGTGGCACTCGACGCAAGCCACCGGCGGCATCAGCGCCGAGGCCGCCGTAGGGTTCAGGTGGCCGAGGTGAGCGCCGACGGCCGAGGCAGCCGCGCCGACCGTGGTGGCCGGGGGCGAGGAGCGGAGGTTCACGTCGGCACCGGCGAGGTTCGCCGTGCGCGTCGCACTGCCGTGGCACTCGACGCAGCCGAGGTCGGCGATGTCGGCGCGGGTGTTCATGTGCAGTCCGTTCTGGATGACCTGCCCGGAGGCGTCGATGGTCTGGGGGTGGCAGGCGCTGCAGGAGGCTGCCGTGCTGCCGGTGACCGGCGGGTGGCCGGTGGGCGGCATGGCGTGGCAGGAGGCGCAGGCGATCCGGGTGGTATCCGTCCAGATCGGGGTTGCCGTGGAACCGGTGATCGTCTGACCGCCCGCCGTCCGGAACGAGAAGTTGCCGTGGCAGTACGTTGCCGAGCACCCCGCGTTCACCGGGTTGAAACTGGGGCTCGCGCCCTGGGCGGTGGCGAGCGCCCCGAAGACCACCTTCTGCGCCGGAGGCACCGTGGCGTGGGTCGCGTCGGTGGGGACCTCGTGGCACTCCGAGCACTGCACGGGGTGAGTCGCCGCCACGGCGGGATTTGGGTTCAGGTGGATCAGGTGGGCACCGTCGGCGTAGGCGGGGGCGCCGGCCGGGGAGATGGGCGGAGCCGAGGTGAGGAACGGGTCCACGCCGGCCATGCCGGGGATACGGGCCGGGTCGCCGTGGCACGCCGAGCAGTCGCCGCCGGTGACCTCGGCGAGGCCGTTCATGTGCGCACCGAAGGCGAGGTTGATCGATCCGTCGGTGTTCACGGTGTCGGCGTGGCAACTCGCGCAGGATGCCGCGTCGTTCGGGCCGCCCATCCGCGGGTGCCCGGTGGGGGGCATTCCATGGCAGGAGGCGCAGGTGAGGGGCGTCGAATCGCTCCAGTTCGGGGTGGCACGGGTTCCGGCGACCGCACCGATGGCGAAGTTGCCGTGACAGGAGACGTTGCTGCAGGTCTGGCTGGTCGGGTCGAACGCGGCGCCCGCCTGGTGGACGGACGGATTCTGCGAGAAGTCGACCACGAAGCCGGTCGGGGCGTGGCAGCCGGCGCAGGTGACTCCCGAGCCGAACATGCCTCCCTGGAGGTGCGTCCGGTGATTCGATCCCACCGGTGTGATCCCCGACCCGTTGCTGTTGCTGCTCGAGGATTCGCAGGCGAGAACGGTCGAGGCGAGCAGCAGGACCACCGGGAACGAACGAAGTCGGAGCATGGCCATGGCCCCCCTCTGTAGTCCTGTGATCAAGGTACTTCTAGTGTAAAAACGACGCGTCGGGTCAAACCCGCCAAATGACCATAAATACTGGGTTTTATTATGATAATTTACCCAGGAACCTTGCGTCCTCCTTCATCTCTCCGGGTCACTCGCAGGAGGGGCCCGTCCCGGGGGTCCAGTAGCGGGTTCCGCCATGGCAGCCTGTGGCGGTGCCCTTGTAGCCGCCTGGACCGGGTGCCTCCGGATTCCAGTCGGAGAACCCCACCGGGTTCATGTTGGTGACGCCGTTCACGTGGATCGGGAGGGCGTCGGGTCCCACGGCCCCGAGGGAGTAGCCGGCCGGGTGACAGGTGCCGCAGGAGATCCCGTACCAGTTCGGCGAGGCGTGCTGGATGTGGAAGCCGCTGGTCGGCGGATTGCCGTGGCAGGTGCCGCACCGCGCCTGCGTTCCGTCCACCTGGGTCCAGACCGGCTCCGTCTTCACGCCGCCGGTCAGCGTCGCACCGTGGCAGTAGTTGGCGCAGGTCGCCGCGGTGGAGTCGAAGGAGGCGGCGACCCCGTTTGCTGCGGCCAGCGGGCCCCAGTCGAGCGTGGCGGGCGTGGTGAAGGACGGCCCCACGTGGAGCAGGCTGTCCGGCGAGGGAAGGACGTGGCACTCGGTGCAGGCCACTGGTTCGGAGATGGCGGTGGAGCCGGGGAGGAGGTGGGACTGGTGGGCGCCCACGCCCTTCTGGCGCGTATCCGTGGAGCCGAAGCGGTCCACGGGAGGGGCGGCCTTGACGACGGGGTCCTCGCCTGCGGGAAGGAGGCGGTTCGGGTCGCCGTGACAGGCGGTGCAGTCGGTGGAGAGGTTCGGCGCCAGCACGTCGGGGAGTCCGTTCACGTGCAGGGTGGGGTTCACCGTCTCGCGCGAGTAGCCGGTGTGGCAGAACCCGCAGTTGGCCCCGGTGGCGATGGCCGGGTGCCAGGCACTCGTGTCCACCGTGCCGCCCGGCAGGGCGTGGCAGGTGCCGCAGGTGACCGCCGAGGGCGGGTTCCAGGTGGGCGAGGTCAGCGTGCCGCCGCCGAGGGGCAGGCCGGGTCCTCCGCCGTGGCAGTAGGTGTTGCTGCAGGTGAAGGAGGTGCCCCCCGGGGAGGGAGGCACGAGCGCGGGGGTGGCGCCGTTCGCCGAGGCGAGCGCGCCCCAGACGACCGTCGCCGGAGTGGTGGCGGTGGGGCCGACGTGAGCGAGGTCGGAGGGGACGACGTGGCACTCCGAGCAGGCGACGGGCATCGAGAGCGGGTCCGCCGAGGGGAGGACGTGGCGCTGGTGGGCGCCGACGCCGGGGGACGCCGGGCTGGTGGATCCGCTCCGGTCGATCGGGGGAGCGGCCTTCACGATCTCGGGGGTGCCCGGGGGGAGCACCCGGGTGGCGTCGCCGTGGCAAGCCGCGCAGTTCGTGAGCATGGTGGGGGCGGTCAGGTTCGCGACGCCGTTCACGTGCAGGTCCCGGTTCACGGTGGTGTTCGTGAAGCCGGGGTGGCAGAGCGCGCACTGGACCGCGTTGGCGACCGCCGGGTGCCACGCAGCTGCAGGTCCCGTTCCTGGGCTCGAGTGGCAGCCCCCGCACCCGAGGGTCGAGGGCGGATTCCAGACCGGAGCCGGAACGGTCCCTCCGCCGATCTGGAGGTTGGGGCCGCCGTCGTGGCAGTAGACGTTGGAGCAGGTGAGGGTCCCGGTGTTGAACGAGCCCACGGCGCCGTTGGCCCGGGCGAGCGGTCCCTCGAGCGTCACCTGGAACTGGCCGTTGTGGCACTCGCCGCAGGAGATGCCCTTCGCGATGGGCCCGGTGAGGTGCACCGTGTGGGCGCCCGTGGTGGGCTCGGCGGAGCCTCCCCCCTCCGCCGCAGGGCGGGCGTCGCAGGAGGTGAGGCCGAAGGCGGCGAGGACCGCGAGGAGAGTCGGGACGCGAAGACGCATGAAGCCCCCAGGATGAGGAACGCCTCAGGGTACCACGCCGGCCGCTCCGTCCAAGGTGGACGAAGGGGCCGGCGCGGGGGGCGTCCCGGGGGCTACCAGGTCTCGCTGCCGTGGCAGGAGATGGTGCAGTTCCCGTTGCTGAAGGTCCCCGAGACCGTGTTCCCGTTGTAGGTGCCGCCGAAGACCACGTTCTTGGTACCGTTCACGTGCAGTGCGGGACCGACGATGATCGAGTTGGTGGACGGATTGCCCGTCCCGGTCGCGATCCCGTTGTGGCAGGTCGAGCAGTTGATCCCGTTCTTGCCCATGTGCCTGGAGTGCTCGCCGGTGCTCTGGGCCGGCATGTTGTGGCAGGAGGTGCAGGTCATCGCTGTCGTCGAGGTCCAGACCGGGACCGCTGCCGTCTTCCCGCCCGAGAAGTTGCCGTGGCAGTACGTCGCCGAGCAGCCCAGCGAGGTCGGGTTGAAGACCGGGTTGACGTTGCCGGTCCTGGCGATGCCCCCGAACGGGACGGGGACGGCCAGGCCGTTCACGTGGGCGACGTCCACGGGAAGCGGGCTCGCGTGGCAGTTCGTGCAAGCGAACGGGGCGGCCATCCGGCCGGTGGCAGCCGGGTTCACGTGCTTCTGGTGGGCGCCCACCATGGGGTCGGTGGTGGCCGTCTGCCCCTGCGGCCCGACCGGAGGACTGGCGGCCAGGCGCGTATCGGTCCCCGCGACGTTTCCGGTGCGACTTGCCGTCCCGTGGCAGAACGTGCAGTTGGTCTGCCAGGCGGTGCCTCCGTGGCAGGTGTTGCAGGAGCTCGACGCCACGCCCGACGCGGCGCCGAAGCCGGTGTGGCAGGTCGTGCAGTTCTGGAGCCCCTGCTGGTTGGCAGAGTAGCCGTGCTGGGTGGGGTCCGCCCAGCCGGCCGGGTGGCCGCCCGAGTACTCGGACTGGCCGTTCATGTGCTTCCCGCCGGCGACGTTGATGGTGCCGTTGGTGTTCACGGTCTCGGAGTGGCAGCTCGCGCAGGTCGCCGGGGTGACCGGAGCCGTCAGGGTCTGGTGTCCGGTCGGAGGCATTCCGTGGCAGCCGGTGCAGGAGAGCGCGGGGGTGGCGTTCCACGCGGCGGTAGCGGTCGTGTTCCCGCGCACGCTGCCGAACGTGAAGTTGCCGTGGCAGTAGGTGGCGGAGCAGGAGAGCGTCGTGCCGTTGAAGGTCGGCGCCGCGCCCTGGGTGGTGGCCAGCGTCCCGGGGCTGAAGACGATGACCGTCGGGAACTGGATGGAGTGGTCGGCGTTGGCCGGGACCACGTGGCACTCGTTGCAGGTGATGGCCGCGCGAATGGTGCTGTCGGTCAGGTGAAGGAGGTGGGTGCCGACCACGGATGCAGGTGACCCGGGGGGCGCGATCGGCGGTGCCGAGGCGAGCAGGGGGTTGGGATTGCCGGCAGGAACGGTGCGCGTGGCGTCGCCGTGGCAGGACGTGCAATTGGCCGCCACGTTCGCGACACCGTTCACGTGGCCTCCGCCGGCGATGTTGATGGTCCCGTTGGCGTTGACGGTGGACGGGTGGCACTGGCTGCAGGTGGCCGCGGTGACCGTTCCGGCCAGGGCCGGGTGACCGGTGGGCGGGAGGCCGTGGCAGTTCACGCACTGGATGTTGGTGTCGGTCCAGACCGGCGTCGCCGAGGCGCCGCGCACGCCGTTGAAGTCGAACCCACCGTGGCAGTAGGTGGCGGAGCAGCCGAGCGTGGTCCCGTTCCAGGTCGGGTTGTTGCCCTGGGTCTTCGCGAGCGCCCCGAAGGCCACCGGGCTCGCCGGCGGGTTGGTGGCGTGGGCGTTGTCGGCCGGGACCACGTGGCAGTTGTTGCAGAGAAGCGGGGCGCGGAGCGCGTTCCCGCTGTCCGGGTTCACGTGGCGCAGGTGGGCGCCCGCGGCGGAGGCCGGAGATCCGCTGGTGACCACCGGGGGAGCGGCGGCGAGCTGCGGGTCGGTGCCGGCCAGGTTTCCGGTGCGTCCGGCCGTGCCGTGGCAGGAGGTGCAGTTGAAGTTCACGTCGGCGTGACCGTTCAGGTGGGTGCCGGAGGTCAGGTTGATGGTCCCGTTGGCGTTCACCGAAGACGGGTGGCACTGGGCGCAGGTCGCCGCGGTCACGGCCCCCACGATCGTCGGGTGGCCGGTGGGCGGCATCCCGTGGCAGGAGACGCAGGTGAGGCCGGTTGCGGTCCAGATGGGCGTGGCGTTCGCGCCCACGACACCGTTGAAGGAGAAGGCTCCGTGGCAGTAGGTGGCGGCGCAGCCGGTCGTGGTGGAGACCCAGGTCGGCGTGGCGCCGCCCGTCGTCGCGAGCGTCCCGAAGACGACCTTCTGCGCGGGCGGGTTCACGGCGTGTGCGGAACTCGACGGGACCACGTGGCACTCCGAGCAAGCGACCGGTCCGCGGAACGATCCGGTCGCGGGGGGGTTCAGGTGGTTCTGGTGTGCGCCCACGGCGTGGGCCGGGGCTCCGACGGGAGCGGCCGGCGGGGCCGAGGCGAGCAGCGGGTCGGTGCCCGGCTGGATGCCGGTGCGTCCGGCGGTGCCGTGGCAGGAGGTGCAGTCGAGGACCACGTCGGCGAAGCCGTTCAGGTGCGCGCCGCCGGTGAGGTTGATCGAGCCGTCGCCGTTCACCGCGCCCGGGTGACAGGCGGCGCAGGTGGCGGCGGTCACCGTGCCGGTGAGGGCCGGGTGGCCCGCGGGAGGCATGCCGTGGCAGCTGCCGCAGTCGACGGGTGCGCCGGTCCAGAGCGGCGTGGCGTTCGATCCGGTCACGCCGTTGAAGGCGAAGTTGCCGTGGCAGTAGGTGGCCGCACAGCCGGTGGTCGTGGAGACCCAGGTCGGGGTCGCGCCCTGCGTCGTCGCCAGCGGGCCGAAGACCACCTTGGCGGCCGGCGGGTTCGCGGCGTGCTCCGGCGTCGTGGGAACCACGTGGCACTCGGCGCAGGCGAGCGGTCCGCGCATCGAGCCGGTGGCCGCCGGGTTCAGGTGCGGCTGGTGGGCACCCACGGCGAAGGCCGGTGCGCCGGCGGGCGCGACGGGAGGTGCCGACGCCAGGTTCGGGTCGGTGCCCTGCTGGAAGGCGATCCGTCCCGCGGTGCCGTGGCAGGAGGTGCAGTCGTAGCTCACGTCGGCCAGGCCGTTGATGTGCGCGCCCGAGGCGACGTTGATGGTCCCGTTGGCGTTGACCGTGGACGGGTGGCACTGGGCGCAGGTGGCCGGTGTGACGGCCGCCCCGATGGGCGGGTGCCCGGTTGGGGGGAGGTCGTGGCAAGCGCCGCACCCGACGACGCCACCGTCCCAGACCACCGACGCCACCTTTCCCTTCACGCCGTTGAAGTCGAAGTTGCCGTGGCAGTAGACGGCGGCGCAGCCCAGGTCGAGTGGCTGGTACGTCGGCGCGGCGCCCCGGGCGGTTGCGATCGCCCCGAACTGCACCGGGTTCGCGGACGGATTGGTGGCGTGGCTCAGGTTCCCGGGGACGACGTGGCACTCGTTGCAGGCGATGGGAGCGCGGAGCGGGTTGTTGATCGGAGGATTCAGGTGGACCTGGTGGGCTCCGGTCACCGCGGCGGGCTTTCCACTCGGAGGCGAGGGCGGAGCGGACGCGAGGAGCGGATCGGTTCCGGGGAGGTTGCCGACGCGGCCGACCGACCCGTGGCAGTAGACGCAGGTGCTCGTGCCCGACTCGGAGCCGCCTGGGCTCGCGGGGCGGGAGTTCGTACAGGCGGAGGCGAGGACGGAGAGAAGCGCCGCGGCTCCGAGTGCAGGAATTCTCGTCGATGGCATGAGCAACCTCTCAGGGCGATGGAGCACCGATCGCGTCTACCCGGAAAGAGCATTTTAGTCCAACGAGAGAATTCTCAGAAAACGCCGCAAACGGGCGAGGCCCACCGGGGATCCCCGATGGGCCTCATGCCGCTGGAGCGAATTGTCGGCCGGTCAATCCCGGGAGGCGGCGAGCCGTGTGGCCGGCCGCCGCCCCGGGTGGATCAGTGTCCCGTGCCGTTGCAGCCGCAGTTGCTCTGCGCCCAGCCCCCGGTCTTGGAGGACGGGTAGGAGACGATGTAGAGCCTGCTCCCCGTTCCGCCCTGGGCGTACGGCGCCGAGGTGTCCCAGCCTGCGATCGTCCCCCCCACGTTCGCGTTCGCGCCCGCGATGGCGACCAGCATGCCGGGGCGCGGGCCGCCGTGCGGAATGGCCGCGTGACAGTTGAAGCAGGCCACGCGGTGATTGCTGCGGGACACGTGGGTGGCGAAGCGGGAGCTTCCGAAGTTCTGGTTGTGACAGTTGATGCAGAAGGTGTTCGCGGGCATGCCCGTGCTGGTCCCGACGAGCGTGTTGTTCCAGAGGGTGTTCGGTCCCTTCAGGATGAACCGGGCGGCGGAGCCGTGGGGTCCGCTGGGGTCGGTCGTGGTGTCGGACTCGTGGCAGTCCGAGCAGGTCATGAGGCTCGTCTGGGTCCAGGGGGCCTTGATGTTGGCGGTCACGCCCAGGTTGTTTCCGGCGGACGCGAGAACCGGGTGGAACCCGCCGGCAGTCTCGCCGCTCGTCCAGGTCGTGGTCGTTCCGGTCGTCGCCCAGTTGCCGACGTTGGCCGGGTTGAACTCCTTGGCGACATCGGTCTCGGCGAAGGCGCCGGACGGAGACGTCGGCGGCGTGCCCGTGCCCCAGTAGTAGCCCGTGTGGCACTTGAAGCAGAGGGTGGCCTGGACGTCGGTACCTGCGACGATGGTCTTCTTCGTGAAGTTCGCGGAGGTCGGCGTGGTCCAGAAGCCCGGGTTCGAGGAGAGCTGGGCGCCCCAGGCGCCCTGGAGGGCCGGCCCGGCCACGTTGCCGTTGGTGGCGCTGCCGGTGACCCGCGTGCTGCCCGAGGTCGCCTTGGCCTCGTGAGGGTCGTGGCAGTCCATGCAGCTCGCGTGGCGCTGGCCGGCGCCGGTGGTCACGCCGAGGGCGTTGCCGAAGACGGCGTTCGCGAACTCTGCGGCCGAGTCGTGGCGGGTGTCGGCGTTGGACGGGTGGCCCGACTGGTTGGCGGTGGTGGCGTGCAGGACCTGGGTCTGGATGTCCTTGCCGGAGCGGTTGCCCTGGACGCCCACGGCGGGAGTCGCCGTCGAGCCGTGGCAGTTGTAGCAGGCGAAGTTCGCCGCGGTCCCGGCCGGGTTGGTGGTGCCGGCGAGCAGGTTCACGTCGTCGGCCGAGTAGTGGACCGAGACCGTGGTGGAGCTGCCGGGGGTGGTGCCCTCGACGCGGCTCGCGTGGCACTTCGTGCAGTTTCGGGCGAAGGAGCTTCCGTCGTGCAGCGCGTAGCTCCAGGTGTAGGTCGTCCCGCCCACGGTGTTGGTCGCGAAGTCGTGGGCCGAGGCGCCGAAGGTGGCCGCCGTGACCGTGATGCCGTTCGCGACGATGGGCTTCTGGTGGCAGCTCGCGCAGAGGCCGGCGTTGGCGGTCGAGTCGAAGTCGGTCTTGGCCCGGTTCTGCGTCCCGGTGCCTCCGGCGCCGACGCGCGTGGCCGACGCGGCACCGCGGCTGGCCTGGGTGGTGGCGTCCACGTAGACGTTGTTCTCGTGGGTGGCCGTGGTCGGGCTGGTGAGCGTGTGCGGGTGGTCGCCGTGGCACATGGAGATGCAGGTGCGGCTGGCGAGGGGAACCGATGCGCCGAGCGTGGTGCCCGTCCAGTTGAAGTTGCCGTCCTGCGGGAGGTCGCTTCCCAGGCCGTGCCTGGAGCGCGGGGCGCCGGTCGCCGCCGTCATCGCGTCGAAGTAGGCCGTGTGGCAGCCGCCGCAGCTCGTGCCACCGGTGTTGGGCTCGCCGCCGCCGTCGAGCTGCCCGTTGATGTGGAGGCCGCCGGCGACGTTGATGGTGCCATCGGTGTTGACCGTTCCGCCGTGGCAGCCGTTGCATTCGGTGGCCAAGGCCGCGACGCCCGTGTGGCTGACGGACGGCGGGAAGCCGTGGCAGCTCCCGCAGGTCGCGGGGGAGCCGTTCCAGGCCCAGCTCGCGACCGTGCCCGTGTACCCGACTCCCATGGTGGCGCCGTGGCAGTAGGTGGAGCAGGTGGTGGCGGTGGTGCTCCCGTTGCCCAGGACGAAGGTGGGGGCGTAGGTGCCCAGGTTCGCGCCGGTGGCCGTCGCGAAGGTCACGTTCCTCACCCCGTTGGAGTGGCTGTTGTTGCCGGCGTTGTTCGGGTGGCACTCGATGCACGCGATGGCCCGGTAGACGGACCCGGTCACGGCCGGGTTCACGTGGGCGGCGTGCACGCCGACGCGCACGCCGGTCGATGCACCCAGCGTGTCGATCGGGGGCGAGGAGGCCTGGTTCAGGTCGGCTCCGGCCACGCTGGCGCGTCCGGTGGTGCCGTGGCACGAGGTGCAGGTGAGGTTGTTCACCTCCACGGTCCCGTTGAGGTGGTTGGCGGGGTTGATGCTGCTCGCCGTGTAGCCGGTGTGGCAGCTCTCGCAGGCGTTGCTGGCCGGGTGCGTCCCGCCGGGCGGGAGTCCGTGGCAGGAGCCGCAGGCGGCCGCGGCGGTGCCGCCGAGCCAGGAGGGAGCGAGCGTGGTCGCGCCGTTCTTGAAGTTGCCGTGGCAGTAGACGTTGGAGCAGGTGCCGGCGCCGTTGGCGCCCGAGGCGGTGGTGCTGCCGGCGTAGGCGGCGGTGGTGATGCCGCCGGTCCTGGCGAGGGTGCCGAAGGCGACGGTGGCGCGGGCGCCGCCGGTGCCGGTGCCGGTGGCGTGGGCGACGTCGCCGGTGCCGGGAACGGTGTGGCACTCGCTGCAGGCGAGCGCGGTGGCCCTCCAGCGGGTTCCGGTGAGGTGGGCGGCGTGGGCGCCGACGCCGGCGTTGCTGGCGGCGGTGGCGCCGCGGGTGTCGGCGGAGTTGGCGTTGAAGCCAGGAGCCGAGGCGCCGGAGGTTGCGGCGACGGCGGTCTGGGTCAGGTCGCCGTGGCAGAGGGTGCAGCCGGAGCGGCTGAGGGTGGTGAGGCCGTCGACGTGGGAGGCCTGGACGACGGTGGTGGAGGAGTAGCCGGTGCCGTGGCAGGTGGCGCAGGCGGTGTTGCCCGGGTGGTGGGTGGTGGCGTTGAGCGGAGGCGGCGCGCCGTGGCAGGAGGTGCAGGCGAGGGTTGCGCCCGTCGTCCAGGTGGGCGAGACGATCGCGCCGACCCCACCGGTGAAGTTGCCGTGGCAGTAGGTGTTGGAGCAGGTGCCCGCGGCGGTGGCGTAGGAGGCGTTGGCGATTCCTCCGGTGGTGGAGAGGTTGGCCAGCGCGACGGTGCCGGCGGTGGCGACGCCGGTCTTGTGGATCTGCGCGCCGGGAACGGTGTGGCAGGCGTTGCAGAGGACCGGACGGGAACGCGTGCCGAGGACGTGCGAGGCGTGGACGCCGACGCCGCGAT
>CAWHPQ010000012.1:0-481967 GCA_963831265.1 uncultured delta proteobacterium
AGGGGCCGAGGCGCCGGAGGTTGCGGCGACGGCGGTCTGGGTCAGGTCGCCGTGGCAGAGGGTGCAGCCGGAGCGGCTGAGGGTGGTGAGGCCGTCGACGTGGGAGGCCTGGACGACGGTGGTGGAGGAGTAGCCGGTGCCGTGGCAGGTGGCGCAGGCGGTGTTGCCCGGGTGGTGGGTGGTGGCGTTGAGCGGAGGCGGCGCGCCGTGGCAGGAGGTGCAGGCGAGGGTTGCGGCCGTCGTCCAGGTGGGCGTGACGATGGCGCCGACGCCACCGGTGAAGTTGCCGTGGCAGTAGGTGTTGGAGCAGGTGCCGGCGGCGCTGGCGTAGGAGGCGTTGGCGATCCCGCCGGTGGTGGAGAGGTTGGCCAGCGCGACGGTGCCGGCGGTGGCGACGCCGGTCTTGTGGATCTGCGCGCCGGGAACGGTGTGGCAGGCGTTGCAGAGGACCGGACGGGAACGCGTGCCGAGGACGTGCGAGGCGTGGACGCCGACGCCGTTCGGGATCGACGGTGACGTTGCCGAAGGTGTCGGGAGCGCCGGTGCCGGTGGGGGCGGCGGCGACGTTCACGTCCTGCAGGCCCGACCGGACGAGGGTTGCATTGCCGTGGCAGGTGGTGCAGGTGAGGGTGGACGTGTCGATGGCGCCGTTCACGTGCAGGCCGCCGGCGACGTTGACGACGCCGGTCGCGTTGACGGTGCCGCCGTGGCACTTCGAGCAGGTGGTGAGGGCCGCGGCGTTGTGGTGGTTGGCGGTGCCCGGAGGCGACTTGTGGCAGCTGCCGCAGTCGGCGGCGGCGCCGTTCCAGGTCCAGGAGGCCACGCTAGCCGCGCGTGGTCGTCGCGTTGAGGGACGAGCCGTGGCAGTACGTCGCGCAGGTGGTCTGCGTCGTGGTCCCGTTGCCCTGGACGAAGGTGGGAGCGTAGCTGCCCAGGTTCGCGCCGGTCGCGGTGGCGAAGGTCACGTTGACGACGCTGTTCGAGTGGCTGACGTTGCCGGCGTTGTTCGTGTGGCACTCGGTGCAGGCGACCGGCTTGTAGACCGCGCCGGCGACTGCGGGGTTCACGTGCGCGAGGTGCGTGCCGACCGCCACGCCCGTCGTCGCGCCTGCCGTGTCGAGCGGGGGAGCCGCAGCCTGGTTCACGTCCGCACCGGCGACGCTCACGCGGGCCGCCGTTCCGTGGCAGGAGGTGCAGGAGAGGCCGATGACGTCGATCGAGCCGTTGAGATGAGCGGTCGCGTTGACCGTCGTGCTGGTGTAGCCGGTGTGGCAGCTCTCGCAGGCGTTGCTGGCGGGGTGGGTCCCGCCGGGCGGGAGGCCGTGGCAGGAGCCGCAGGCGGCGGCAGCGGTGCCGCCGAGCCAGGACGGGGCGAGCGTGGTCGCGCCGTTCTTGAAGTTGCCGTGGCAGTAGACGTTGGAGCAGGTGCCGGCGCCGTTGGCGCCCGAGGCGGTGGTGCTGCCGGCGTAGGCGGCGGTGGTGATGCCGCCGGTCCTGGCGAGGGTGCCGAAGGCGACGGTGGCGCGGGCGCCGCCGGTGCCGGTGCCGGTGGCGTGGGCGACGTCGCCGGTGCCGGGAACGGTGTGGCACTCGCTGCAGGCGAGCGCGGTGGCCCTCCAGCGGGTTCCGGTGAGGTGGGCGGCGTGGGCGCCGACGCCGGCGGCGGTGGCGGCGGTGGCGCCGCGGGTGTCGGCGGAGCTGGCGTTGAAGCCAGGGGCCGAGGCGCCGGAGGTTGCGGCGACGGCGGTCTGGGTCAGGTCGCCGTGGCAGAGGGTGCAGCCGGAGCGGCTGAGGGTGGTGAGGCCGTCGACGTGGGAGGCCTGGACGACGGTGGTGGAGGAGTAGCCGGTGCCGTGGCAGGTGGCGCAGGCGGTGTTGCCCGGGTGGTGGGTGGTGGCGTTGAGCGGAGGCGGCGCGCCGTGGCAGGAGGTGCAGGCGAGCGTCGCGGCGGTCTTCCAGGTGGGCGTGGCGATGGTGCCGAGGCCACCGGTGAAGTTGCCGTGGCAGTAGGTGTTGGAGCAGGTGCCGCCGGCGCCGGCGTAGGTCGCGTTGGCGATCCCGCCGGTGGTGGAGAGGTTGGCCAGCGCGACGGTGCCGGCGGTGGCGACGCCGGTCTTGTGGATCTGGGCGCCGGGGACGGTGTGGCAGGCGTTGCAGAGGACCGGACGGGACCTCGTGCCGAGGACGTGCGAGGCGTGGACGCCGACGCCGTTCGAGGCGACGGTGACGTTGCCGTAGGTGTCCGGGGCGCCGGTGCCGGTGGGAGCGGCGGCGACGTTCACGTCCTGCAGGCCCGACCGGACGAGGGTTGCATTGCCGTGGCAGGTGTTGCAGGCGAGCGTCGACGTGTCGATGGCGCCGTTCACGTGCAGGCCGCCGGCGACGTTGACGACGCCGGTCGCGCTGACGGTGCCGCCGTGGCACTTCGAGCAGGTGGTGAGGGCCGCGGCGTTGTGGTGGTTGGCGGTGCCCGGAGGCGACTTGTGGCAGCTGCCGCAGTCGGCGGCCGCGCCGTTCCAGGTCCAGGAGGCCACGCTACCGCGCGTCGTCGTCGCGTTGAGGGACGAGCCGTGGCAGTAGGTCGCGCAGGTGGTCTGCGTCGTGGTCCCGTTGCCCTGGACGAAGGTGGGAGCGTAGCTGCCCAGGTTCGCGCCGGTCGCGGTGGCGAAGGTGACGTTGACGACGTTGTTCGAGTGGGCGTTGCTCGTGTTGTTCGTGTGGCACTCGGTGCAGGCCACCGGCTTGTAGACCGCGCCGGCGACTGCGGGGTTCACGTGCGCGAGGTGCGTGCCGACCGCCACGCCCGTCGTAGCGCCTGCCGTGTCGAGCGGGGGAGCCGCAGCCTGGTTCACGTCCGCACCGGCCACGCTGGTGCGACCGCTCGTGCCGTGGCACGACGTGCAGGTGAGGTTGTCCACGTCGATGACGCCGTTCAGGTGCCTGGTGAGGTTGACCGTGGTGGCCGTGTAACCGGTGTGGCAGGTCTCGCAGGCCGAAGCCGCCGGGTGGGTTCCGCCGGGAGGGAGGCCGTGGCAGGTCCCGCAAGCGTTCACCGCCGGGGCCGTCCAGCTGGGGACGTATGTGGTCGTGCCGTTCTTGAAGTTGCCGTGGCAGTAGCTGGACGCGCAGCCGGTGCCGTTCCAGGCGGGAGTGACGCCGCCGGTCCGGGAGAGCGGGCCGAAGGCCAGGTCGACGACGCCGTTCGAGTGGGCGGCGCTGGTGACGGTGGCGTGGCATTCGGCGCAGGCGGTGCCGGCGGACAGCGAGCCGGCGACCAGGTGGCGCTGGTGGGCGCCGACGCCGCGCGCGGTGGTGGCGGTGTTGCCCTTGGAGTCCTTGGGAGGGGAGGCGGCGAGCTGGGGATTCAGGGCGGTGGCGGCGCGGGTGGCGTCGCCGTGGCAGGAGGTACAGGAGAGCGTGAGGTCCAGGACCCCGTTCACATGGGTCGCGGGATCGAAGGGAATGGCGGCCCCGCCGGCGTGGCAGGCGCCGCAGGCCGTGCCGGCCGCGACGGTCGGGTGGGGAGCCGAGGGCGGTGCCCCGTGGCAGCTGCCGCAGGTGACCTCGACCGAGCCGCCGGTCCACAGGGGCTGGGAGTTCGACGCGCCGCCGAGGGTGGCGCCGTGGCAGTAGTTGGCGCAGGTGAGGCTGGTGGAGTTGAAGGAGGCGGTGGCGCCACCGCTCGAGGCCAGCGGGCCAAAGGCGAGGTCGAGCGTTCCGCTGGGGTGGGTTCCCTGCCCCGGGGACGCGTGGCACTCGGTGCAGGCCATGGCACCGCGCAGGGAGCCGCCCACCAGGTGGGCCTGGTGTGCGCCGACGCCCGGAGAGGAGGTGGCGGTGCTTCCGGTGGTGTCCTTCGGCGGTGCCGCGGGCAGGTCGGGGTTGAGGCCGGTCGCGACCCGGGTCGCGTCGCCGTGGCACCCGGTGCAGCCGGTGACGCTGACGTCGAGCCTTCCGTTGACGTGGAGCGAGGCGTTGACCGTGGTGGAGGTGTAGCCGGTGTGGCAGGCCGAGCAATCGGAGTTCTGGGTGTGCGGCGCGGCGGGCGGCACACCGTGGCAGGTGCCGCAGGAGGTGGCGGCCGGGTTCGTCCAGGTCGGGGCGTAGCCGGAATTGCCGCCGGCGAAGGAGCCGTGGCAGTAGACGTTGGAGCAGGTGGCGCCGTTCCAGGCAGGGCTCGCGGTGCCGGTGCCGGCCAGCGTCCCGAAGGCGATCTCGGCCGTGCCGGTCGCATGGGTGTTGCTCGTGGGGACGACGTGGCACTCGGTGCAGGAGAAGGAATTGCCGTCCTTCAGGTGGAGGGCGTGAGCTCCCACCGCGCGGGAGGAGACGGCCGTCTCACCCTTGGAACCCCGAGGAGGCGCCGCCGAGAATCGCGGGTTCAGCGTGGTGTCGGCGCGCGTGGGATCGCCGTGGCAGGAGGAGCAGGTCAGGTTGGCGACGTCGACCTTGCCGTCCACGTGGGTGGCGAGGTTGACCGTGGTCGCGGTGTAGCCGGTGTGACAGCTGCCGCAGTTCGAGCCGGCGCCCACGTCGGGATGAGGTGCAGCGGGGGGGAGGCCGTGGCAGGTTCCGCAGGAGCTGGCGCGGGCCTGGGTCCAGATCGGGGCATTGGTCGTGTCGCCGCCGGAGAATCCACCGTGGCAGTAGGAGGCCGAGCACGAGGAGCCGTTCCACAGGGGAGCGGCACCGCCAGTCGTGGAGAGGGAGCCGAAGGCGACGTCGACCTTTCCGTTGGCGTGGGCGGCGGTCGTGGGCACGACGTGGCACTCCGCGCACGCGACGGCCGAGCGAATGGCGCCGTCCTGGAGGTGGAGCTGGTGGGCTCCCACGGCGCGGTCCGTCACGGCGGTTTCGCCATTGCTTCCTTTGGGGGGAGCGGCAGGCAACTGGGGGTTCGCTGCGGTGGCCAGGCGGGTCCCGTCGCCATGGCACAGGGTGCAAGCTTTGCTGCCGCCGGAGGCCCCACCGTCGGCGCCGCTGGAGGCAGCCGGACGCGGGTCAGCGCAACCCGAAAAAAGCATGACAGAACATGCCAGAATCAGGGCACTACCGAGCGCCTGGGTGCCTGCTGACCGCGGTTCTGACATTTTCCCCTCCAGGGGTTAAAAACCTACATCGCAGGATTTGCGCCCCTGCGGGTGTGGGACGATGTACCGTTTGCACGGGACAGGCCATTGGTTGACCCCGAAGAAGTAAATGATGTGTTTCTCATCCCAGGGACAGGCCGAGGGCAAGGGGATCTCCCGGCGCAATCGCCACCCGGGATCGTTTCCCCTTCCCGTCACTTGCAGTGAACAGGAGCGCCCTCCCGGGCGCGGCCGGGTCGTTTCGGCCGCAATCCCTTCCTCCGCGGCGCGCGACTTGGCTATGATGATGGGCGCCGTGCGCGGCTATCCCGCGCCGGGCGGCAACCTGGAAGGAGTCGATCGTGACGCAAGACGAACGCCTGGCGAAGCGAGATGCGCTGCGGTCGGAGATCGTGAAGCTGGAGGAGTCGATCCGCGGCCTCCTGGAGAAGGAGGAGGAGTTGCTGCGCGATTGCTCCCACACCTACGCAGGCGGCAAGAGCGCGCTCGTCGGGGGGCGCGTGAAGGTCTGCGTCCACTGCGGGCGCTCGGTGCAGGGCAAGGACGAGAAGCTCTGGGGCTGACCGCTCCGTGGCCACCCTCCATCCGTTTCGCGCGCTGCGGCCGTCGCGCGAGGGCGCGGTTCGCGTCGCTGCCCCACCCTACGACGTCGTGAACACGCGCGAGGCGCGGGAACTCGCCCGGGGCAACCCGGACAGCTACTTGCACGTCTCCCGGCCCGAGATCGACCTGCCCGACGGCATCGACGAGCACGCCGACGCGGTGTACGCACGGGGCGCCCGGAACCTCGCCGGCTTTCTCGAACGAGAAGTGCTCCGCGCCGACCTCGAGCCGCACCTCTACGTCTACGCGCAGAAGATGGGGACTCACCGGCAGGTGGGGCTCGTTGCCTGCGCGTCCGTGGCCGAATACGACGCGGGGCTCATCAAGAAGCACGAGAAGACCCGGGCCGACAAGGAGGACGACCGCACGCGCCACATCGACGAGATGGGCGCGCACGACGAGCCGGTGTTCCTGACCTACCGGGCGTCAAAGGACATCGACGCGGCCGTCGCCGAGGCGATGGGCGGCGCGCCCGAGTACGACCTGACCACCCAGGATGCGGTGGAGCACCGCCTCTGGGTGGCGGGCGGCGAGGCCAGTGAGCGCGTCGCCGCTCTGTTCCGGTCGGTGCCGGCCCTCTACGTGGCCGACGGTCACCACCGCTCGGCGGCGGCCTCCCGCGTCCACGCGCTCCGGAAGGGGAAGCCCGGGGAGCACGACCGCTTCCTCGCCGTGGTCTTCCCCCACGACCAGATGCAGATCCTGGCCTACAACCGCGTGGTGAAGGACGCGAAGGGGCGCAGGTCCGCGGAGATCCGGGCCGCCCTCGAGCAGGTGTTCAACCTCTCACCCGCCGACCGCCCGGAGCCGGAGGGGCCACTCTCCTTCGGCGTCTACCTCGACGGGAGATGGTGGCGCGCGCGGGTCCGGCCCGGCAGCTTCGACGCGAAGGACCCGGTGGCCTCGCTCGACTGCTCGATCCTCCAGGACCAGGTCCTGGCGCCCATCTTCGGCATCGACGACCCCCGCCGCGACAAGAACGTCGACTTCGTCGGCGGGATCCGGGGCGCCAGGGAGCTGGAGCGGCGGGTGGACGAGGAGGGCTGGAGCGTGGCCTTCCACCTCTTCCCGACGCGTGTCGACCAGGTGATGGACGTCTCCGACGCCGGCCAGATCATGCCGCCGAAGAGCACCTGGTTCGAGCCGAAGCTGCGCTCCGGGCTCTTCGTGCACGCGTTCTGAAAGAGTCGCTCCCGAAGCCTACTTCGTCGCGGTCTCGCCAGCCTTGGCAGGCCTCGCGGCCCGGACGAGCTCGCGCAGGACCACCGACGCGTTCACGCCCCGCCGCCTGGCCAGCGCCTGCAGCGTGGACATCTCCAGGTCGTCGAGCCGGACCCGATACACGTGGGTGCGCGCCTGCCGGGTCGCCTGCGGCTCGTAGACCACTTCCTCGCCGCCGGCCTCCATCGCCTCATCGAAGTCATGAGAGAGCCAGAAGCGCTCTTCCTCGGCCGCCGTTGCGAGCCTGGGGAGCGGCTTGCCGGGCGGCCACTGCTTCTGCGACGCCTTCCGCGACGTCTTCTTGGTCTTCATCGCTTCACCGTCTTTCGCCAGGCTTCCCAGGTCATCGCCACGGCGCGCCAGCCACCTGTGGCGGGCGGGCACGGGCCAGTCAGCGGCCGGTGTGGACACGCCAGGCGGCCAGGAAGGCGGCCGGGGCGAGGACCTGGGCACCGCGGTAGTGCTTCAGGTTCCGCAGGTCCGGGTCCTTCGACACGATGTGCGTGGCTGCTCCCGTGAAAGCGGCCCAGCAGAACATGTCGTCCTTGGGGTCCGCCGAGATGCGCGGTCCGAGGGAGTCCTGGATGACGTCAGCGGCGCCGAATTCCACGACGTCGAGCCACTCCTCCGCGTCGAAGCGAGAATCGAACAACTCGCGATTCTGCGGCCTCGTGAGGACATCGAGGATCTCGTCGCGGATGGCCGTTGACGTCACGATCCGAAATGCACCGCCACGAGCCAATCGGACGATCTCTCCGGGCGCGCCACCGGGGTTTGCCGCGGCGCTGAACCAGACCATCGTGTCGAGAACGACCCGCCAGGGTCTCACCGCCGCTTGCCCTTGGTGGCCCGCTCAGCGCGGACCTGCTCGAGCGATGCGCGCAGCCGACGCTCGATCTCCTCTGGCCCGATACGCGCGGCGGCCTCCCGCTGGAACGCCTCGAGCTCGTCGGCGCGCCTGCGTGCGAATTCCTCCAGCCGACGCATGCGCTCGACCGGAACGATGGCGGCGACTTCCTCGCCCTTGCGCTCGACGACGTAGGTGTCGAAGCGGAGACGCACCCGGTCGAGCACGTCACCGAGCTTGGCGCGGAGGTCCATGGTGGAAATGTGGCGGGAGGCGTCGGCTGGCGTGCTCATGCCCCAACTATAGCAACTATCATAGCGGGTCGCATCTCCTCCGAAGGGTTACCGGCCGCCTGGCGGCCGCTCCAACCTCACGCCAGGGCCTCCAGGTAGGGCCGGAGGACCGACGAGACCCGGTCGGCGCGGGCAGCGGCGACCAGGTCGTCGATGGGCGAGCCGGCGCGCCTGGCACCGCCTCTCGCGACGGGGCCGGGGTGCCGCGACCACCGCCATGCGCCGTTTGCGTGCCCTGCCGGCATGTGACGGGTACACTGAGGCATGAACCAACGACTCCAGGCGATCGTGCATGGAGCCGTCCTCGCCCGGCTGCTTTCCAGGGTTCCGCACCTGAGGCGGCTCCTGCCAGTCCCCATCACCGCCGTCATGGCCATCTTCCTGTCGCGAGACGGCCGGCCGTGACGTCGGCCTCCGTCGACCCTGGTGGCGTGTCCACGTGAACTCCAAGGACGTCACCGGACTGCTCAAGGCAGCCGCCGTCAACTGGATGCACGACTACGCCCAGAGCATGGGCGCAGCGCTGGCCTTCTACACCATGTTCTCGATCGCGCCGCTCCTGCTGATCGTGATCGCCGTTGCCGGGATGTTCGTCGGGGAGGACTCGGCCCGAAACGAGATCCTTCACCAGCTGAGCGGCTTGCTCGGTGGTCCCGGTGCGACGGCCGTGGAGAGCATGCTGGAGGACGTGGCCCTTCCTGCCAAGCACACGCTCGCCACCGTCTTTGGATCGGTGCTCCTGTTCATCGGCGCGACGTCGGTGTTTGCCGAGCTGCAGGATGCGCTCGATCGGATCTGGCGGGTGCCGGCCAGGGCCGGATACGCCGGGCTGTGGCGACTGGTGCGCGCCCGCCTGCTGTCCTTCGGGCTGGTTCTCGGGATCGGCTTCCTGCTGATGGTGTCGCTGGCGTTCAGCGCGGGGCTCGCCGCACTGAGAAGCTGGTGGGATCCGCTTTACGGCGGGTGGGCGACCGTGGCGAACACGATCGAGGTGGCGATCGGCGTCATCCTGGCGACGGCCGTGTTTGCCATGATCTACAAGGCGATGCCCCGGGCGCGCGTCGACTGGAAGGACGTATGGGTCGGTGCCGCAGTGACCGCGCTCCTGTTCATCGCCGGGAAGTTCCTGATCGGAAGCTACATCGGAAGGAGCGGGGTCGCCCTGCGCTTCGGCGCCGCCGCGTCGCTCATCGTGGTGTTGCTCTGGGTGTACTACTCGGCTCAGATCTTCCTGTTCGGGGCAGAATTCACCTGGGCTTACTCTCACAGGTTCGGATCGCGCAGGGGGCAAGCACCGCCTGGACCTTGAGGATGGCGAGGCTTGCCTGCCCTCGACATCCAGGTCGGCCCCGAGAACGGAGCCGGCCGCGTTCCATCACCTGCGCCCCGGGCCCGGTGGCGGCTGACCTCCCGACGGCGGTCGTGCGGGAGGAGGCGCCGCGGCCGGCGGCCTTGCCGTGGGCGGTGGAGGAGGGCGCGGCGGAGGAGGGCGCGGAGGAGGGGGAGGCGGCCGTCCGGGCGATGGGCCGAATCGTGGCGGTGGAGGCTGGTGGAACCACGGCCGATTGCGATAGTGCGCTCCCCAGTAGGTCCCGACCGAGAACGTCACAACCGGGACCCCGAAGCGGGGCCCGGAATTCATGATCAAGACCTGCTGTCCCCCGAACGGAATCGACAGGAATCGACCGTAGACCCAGCCCCGGTTGAATCCCACGCCGACGTCGCACCAGTGCCAGCCGTTGAGGCACCCGAAGACGTTGACGGGCGTGCCGCCCTGCAGCCAGGAGACGAGCGGGAAGCTCCGGTCGGGCCCGGCGCGGAGGTTGACGGCCTGCGTGGTGAAGGCCTGCGTCATGGGGACCTGCTGCGTGACCATGACCTGAGCCAGCGATCCCATCGGCATCACGAGGACGAGCGCCACGAGCGTCTGCCCGAACCACCCCACTGGTCGTCGACACGGCGAAGGGTGCGACGATCACCCAGGTCATCGACACCACGCGCCACAGCGCGGCGCTGCGGCCTGGGAGCTCAGCCCCGAAGAGGATGCGACCTATCTCATGTTGCCGCCCCGGGGACTGGGCTGCCCGCGTCGAGCACCTGCACGTCCATCTCGCCGAGCCGGTCGAGGAGCTTTGCCTCGGCGCGGATGGGCCACCAGTCGTAGAGGAAGATCCCCATCGGGTGCCAGAGCGCCACCCAGCCCACGATGATCAGGCTCTCCTGGACCAGGATGGCGTTCCGTTCGGAGCCGATGCGGCCGGCGATCCACTCGCCGACGACGATGGCAACCAGGAGGAATCCGAGCCCGATCACCAGGCTGATGCGCCCGACGCGGAACAGCCGCCGGAGCTTGGCCCACGTGATCCGGGCGCGGCGCCGGAAGTGGTCGTCCACCGCCTCGCGCAGGACGGCGCGGGTGGCCTCCGTTGCCGGCTCGCGGCCCAGGTGCACCACCAGCGTGAGCGGCAGGCGAGCCGGCGCCTCGCGAGCCCACTCGACGATGTAGTCCTCCGCCTTCGGGTCGAGGTCGCGCTCCTGGAACGGCGACGGATCCATCGAGTTGAAGAGCTGCCGGGTCTCGGCGAGATACAGGTCCAGCACATGGCGCCGTGGGGCCGGGCCGCCGTTCGCATCGTGCGCCGCCATGCGGTGTGCTCCTCGACCCAGGGGATGCGGCAACGCCGCCAGTTCAGAGCGTGACGTCGAACCCGAACGCGAGGAAGTTCACGAGCGCGAAGTTGTAGACGCTGGAGTTGTCCCCGCCGCCCTCGAGGAAGCGGTACCCGACGCGGCCGCTGACGGCATCGCCGAAGCGGTAGCGAATCCCGAGGAACACGTCCTCGGCGCGTCCCTGGGGGACGGCGAGCGCGTCCCCGTCGAGGAGGATCGCCCAGGGTCCGGCGAACGTCCAGGCCACCTTGAAGCTGAGCAGGGGCACGACCCCGACGTTGTTCTTCACCTGGTAGAGGCCGCCGCCGGCGAGGGAGATCGACGCCACGCGGATCAAGGCGGTCGCGCCGACGGCGACCTGCCACGTCTCGCTGTCGACGATGGAGTAGCGATAGGTCAGCCGGTAGGTATCGAAGGTCCAGGTCGCGTCGAGGAACGCGTTCGCCGGGAACACGGCGTCCACGAAGAGGACGTCGTACGGGACCGTGCCCGTCGGCCGGATCGTCACGGGGCCGAAGAAGGCGAAGATCTCGTGGCGGCCGATGCGGACACCCGCGCGCGCCCGGAAGTACGGAACGACCGGGGCCTTGAGCTGCTGCGTCAGCGAGAAGGTCGTCCCACCGTCCCCGGGGATGCGGACGTTGTTGTACCCGGGGAAGGCCGGGCCGGCCTCGAAGTCCACGAACGGCCGGACCTCGCTCCCCTGGGCGTGGTCGGGTACGAGGATCCCGAGGGAAAGCAGCACCGCCAGCAGACCGGCTCGACGAATCATGACTTTCCTCCCCAGGTTTTCACCCTAGCATCGGTCCGTGGACTGTCAATCGGGTCCGCCAGCAGTCCAGGCGTCGCCGCCGGGTGCCTCGCCGTGCCTCGCGTGCGATCCAATCGGATCCCCCGCTCCAACGAGATCGGCAACTTGACGCTCCGTGCACTCCGGTGAAGTGCGTGCGATCGGACCCGGCTCGATTCGAGCCGGGTCCGCGCTCCGGGCTCTTCGTGCACGGGTCCCGGCGGGCGCACATCCGGAATCCAGGTGTCGATGGACGGCCGCCGGCACCGCCTCTCGCATCTCCGCCACCGCGGCTCCGCGCGGGAGTCTGGTGGCCGCGGTGAGGATGGGCCCGGGCAACCGCCCGGAGCGGAGGCACACTTCTGCGTCACCGCCATGCCCCGGCCTCAGCGGCCGTGCTCGGCCGGGCTCGTCACGACGGCCTCAAAAGTGGCCTCGTCGATGAACTGCGGCTGGTAGGTGACGCCGGCCGCGGTGAGGTGCTCCACGAAGGAACGGAGGTGGTTCCGGCTGCCCTTCATGAGGCTCTCGTAGACGGTCAGGATCCTGGGGTCCTCGGTCCGCTCGGCCATGCCGGCCAGGTCGGACAGGTCGAGATCCTCGATGGTGGCGCCGACGAAGAGCGCGTCGACGGAGCTCACCGTCCCCGCATCCACGAGCTCGACGTAGAGTGCTCCGAGCTCTGCGTTCGTGAACTCCCCGACGCCCATTCCCGCGGCCGGGTCGGGGATGCCCGCGGCCTGGAGAAGCTGAAGCACGGCGTCCATGTGCTGCTGCTCGCTCGCGGAGATGTTGGCGAGGATGAGGAGGCCCCAGCGTTCACCGAGCGTGACGTAGACGTCGCGGGCTAGCTTCTCCTCCTCGCGGAGGAAGACGAGGTCCACTGCGACGGCATCGCCCACCGTCAGATCGGTGGCGGTGGTCGCGGTGCCCGTGGTGGTGGTTGCGGCGCCCGGGGTGACGGTGGTCCCGTCCTCGGCGGACGAGATGGTGCTGGTTCCGCACCCCGCGAGCGATGCGGCGGCGACGGCGGCAACGACGACGACGAACCTCTGGATCATGACGGCTCCGTTCCGGAGAAGGTCCCGTGAACGAGGTGCAATCTTCTCCACATCAGGAAACACCGCGGCGGCCGGCAGGTTCTCCTCGCACGGTGCGGCATGATGGCGCACCCGATCGGTCTAGGCAGCGCTGCCCTGCCGTCCCCGCGGATCCGGCGGCCGCCAACTGGTGGAATGGCGGCGTGGCGCGTCCAGGGCGTGTTGCGTCCCCCACGCCCATCTGGACCGCTCGAGTCCAGAGGACCCCGCATGGTTCACACCAGGAGGCCACCCCAAGTGAAATGGCGTCCACGGGATGGTTTTTCCCGCACGAGAAGTGAAGCCTGTGACTGGGGAAGTTCACCCGAGGAGCGATGCAAACATTCCACCGGCAGGAAAGCTGCCGGAGGGGGGACCGGGGATGATGACCTTCACACGTAGAGCGACTATGGCGCTTGTTGTTGCGATTGCCTTCACCAGCATGACGGCGGGGTGTACCCCGTTGCAGGAACCGGACGCGCCACTCGTGCCGCTCGCATCAGTGGGGCAGGGCGGCGGCGGATCGGGCGGCGGCGGATCGGGCGGAGGCACTGCCCAGGCGGCTGGCGCACTGTACGGCGACCTGTACGTCATCGAGCGCGACGGCAACGGTGTGCCGGTGCCGAAAGACAAGACGATCAATGGAGTGGCGTACTCCTGCCAGCAACCGCTCGCCGCCAATTGCAGCTTCCTCCCGTTGAACTTCGACAAGCCACTGTTCAATCCCGAGCTGGAGGACGCATGCGCCGTGCAGACCCTGCCGATCGATTACACGGCTGGCCTGCAGGCGGTCTCGTTCGGGAGAGAGAGCGTCTCCCGGGCACCCGCCACGGTCATCGACAAGTCGTACGGGGAGGCCCTCAAGTCGATCAACCTGGCAGTTCCAGGTAAATGCCTCACGACGAATGGCGCCATCGATGGACGTGCCATCAAGCTGGACCCGGCGGGAAGGATCGCGCTCTGTCTGGCGTACGAGACGGTCCCCGTCACCTATGCCTGGAAGACGATCGACGCGCCGCTGGAGAACCTCGGACTGTACCGGGCGTCGATGACCAGTGGTGGATGCCTCGGACCCGTCACCGACACCACGAGGGGCGAGGAGGGGACAATCATCACCGTGACGATCGAGCTGAGCGCTGCGGCGAAGGTCAATCTCGAAACCTCGGGGCTCGGTCACCTGGTGTGCAACGGCTCCACGTCGGTGACGAGGAAGGACATGCTCTCGGCGGCCGTGTTCCTCGCGGCCGGGGCGGACAAGGCCAGCCCGGTGACCCTCGACGAGGTCATCAACCTCAACAACTACGTCGGGGTCAACGCGTGGACCTACACCACGTCGAAGAAGGTGAAGACCCTGACCATCACCTACTTCCAGTTCAAGGATTCCACCGTTGATGGGGTGGGTGGATGGTTCGCTTACACGAAGGGTAAGGATGCTTGCGACAAGGATGCCCCCGACAACACCGTGGGGCTTCTCACCACCGTGGACGGGTCGTCCTTCGTGCCGAAGGCCGTGTCCGTGTTCGGTGGTCCGCCGGACGGGGTCTACCTTCGCCCTGAACAGGGGAACGACTCGCTCGGTGCCGCGGTAACCGTGTGCCGGGGCGGTTCACCGCTGAACGTGTTCTGTGACGCCGGGGCGGCCAATCCGGTGTACGCGTCCAGCAATATTTTCGGTTGCGGCGGCGCGAACTGGTTCACGCAGGCGGCCGAGGACGCGCGCAAGACCATCTGGTACGTGCACAACTGGCGGTTGCCGGTGGTCGCCTACTAGGTGCATGGCGGGGGCCGCCCGCGTCAGGGCGGCCCCCGCGTCGGAGCGCAGCGTTGGAATGGGCGTTTCCGGCGACGTCCCGGATGCAGTCCCTCGACCTTCAAGCCAGGAGGAATCATGAGACCAGGAGGAACCATGAGAAGGGTCGCTGCCTTCCCTTTGCTCTCATTGCTTCTGATGTCCCTTCTGTCATCTTGTGGGGAATCCACGACCCCTGGCGCCGCGCCGACGGTGACGACGCTCACGACGACGGGTGTCGGGACGACCGGTGCAACGCTCAACGGGAGCGTGAATCCGAACGGCCTGGCGACCGACGCATGGTTCGAGTGGGGAACCAGTTCGAGCCTGGCCACCTTCGACACGACATCCATCCAGGCGCTGGGGGCGGGGACGAGTTCCCAGCCGGTGATGGCGACCCTGTCGGGACTGAGTTCCGCGACGACCTACTACTACCGGGTTGCTGCCTCCAACTCGACGGGACCAGCCAAGGGGTCCATCGAGAGCATCACCACCGCGTCTGCACTCTCCTTCGGGGTAGTTTCCACGACCCCGGCGAACAATGCGACGGACGTTCCCGTGGGCAGTCTCATCACGGTCACCTTCAACCAGGACGTGGAACCTGCGACCCTGGTGGACGCGATCGCCGTGAGCAGCGTCACCGGGAATCTTCCGGGAGTGATCTCGTACAACTCCACGACGAAGACCGCAATCTTCACACCCGGCACTCCACTCGCCCCGCTCACCGATTACACCGTGACGGTTGACGCAAAGGTGAAGTCGGTCACCACCGCGAGATTGCCCGCACCGTACATATTCACCTTCAGGAGCGGGACCGGCATTGGCCCCGGATCGACACCCATCACCACATCCGCCGAGGCCACGTTCATGGACGGAACCAGCGCCACCCTGAATGGCGCGGTGAATCCCAACGGCCTTTCCACCCAGGCCTGGTTCGAATACGGCACGGATCCCGGTCTTCAGGCATATGCGAGCTCTCCGCATCAGGATGTCGGGAATGGATTGATTGCCCAACCGGTGAGCACGAACTTGAGCGTCCTGGCGCCGGGAACGACCTACTACTTCCGGGCTTGTGCAGAGAACAGTGCGGGGTACTCAACCGGCCAGATCATGAATTTCACGACTGCGTCTCCGGGCAGCCCTCCTGCAGTCACGACGATCGCAGCGACGTCGCTCGGGGTGACCGGAGCGACGCTGAACGGGAGCGTGATCCCCAATGGACTGGCGACCGATGCATGGTTCGAATGGGGAACGGACTCCACCCTCGCCAGCTTCAGCACGACGGGAACTCAAGCGGTGGGGTCGGGGACCACATCTCAGGCAATCGAACAGGCCCTGACCGGCCTCACCACCGGAACCCTTTACTACTACCGGGTCGCAGCCAGCAATGGAGCGGGCACGAGCAAGGGCACCGTCCTCAGCTTCCTCCCTGGCGCCGCGCCGACGGTGACGACGCTCACGACGACGGGTGTCGGGACGACCGGTGCAACGCTCAACGGGAGCGTGAATCCGAACGGCCTGGCGACCGACGCATGGTTCGAGTGGGGAACCAGTTCGAGCCTGGCCACCTTCGACACGACATCCATCCAGGCGCTGGGGGCCGGGACGAGTTCCCAGCCGGTGATGGCGACCCTGTCGGGATTGAGTTCCGCGACGACCTACTACTACCGGGTGGCTGCTTCCAACTCGACGGGACCGGCGAAGGGGTCGATAGAAAGTTTCACCACCGCGTCTTCTCTCTCCTTCGGGGTCGTTTCCACGAGTCCGGCGAACAATGCGACGGACGTCCCGCTGGGCAGTCTCATCACGGTCACCTTCAACCAGGACGTGGAACCCGCCACCCTGGTGGGCGCGATCGCCGTGAGCAGCGCCACCGGGAATCTTCCAGGAGTGACCTCGTACAACTCCACGACGAAGACCGCGATCTTCACACCCACCACTCCGTTTGCACCGCTCACCGACTACACCGTGACGGTTGCCGCGAAGGTGAAGTCGGTCACGACCGCAAGACTGTCCGCACCGTACATCTTCACCTTCAGGAGCGGCACCGGATCCACCCCGTAGGCAGGGGCGTGAATCGGCATCCGAAGCCGCCCGGGCATGACGACGCTCGGGCGGCGCTTCGGACCGATTTCCCGCGGTTCCAGTGAGAAGGCTCCTGCCGAAGCGCGTTGGCGGGAACCGCGCCGTGCGGTCCGGAGGGTGCCGTCCCTGAAGGGGCCGTCCCTGAAGGGCCGTCCCTTGTCGCGGGCAAGTCTGCCCCGTACCCTGACTCGAAAGTTGTGCGCGGGAAGGGTGGGGACCCGGGCGCATCCTGAGTGTCGAGGAACGAACAGGGACGCTGGCCTCCCGACTCCCAACGCGTTGCGCGCGCCGATTCCTGGCCCGCGCCGATGGGGGGGCTGGTCATGCAGAGCGGATCGTCACGTCGGGTCCTGTCCTCGAGTCCCTCCACGGCCGTCCGGTCGTTCAACCCCCGAGCCTGGAGGTCCCACATGTCCAGCAGAAATCCTCGATCCCTGTCCCTCGTGTTGATGGCTGCGGCGCTGGCGGGTGCGGCAATGGCCGCTCACGCCAAGCCCCCGGCGGCGTACCCGTTCGACTGGTCCACGGTGGTGAACAACGGCGACTTCATGCCGACCGCCGCCTGCGACCCGGCCGCGCCGGGCCAGCAGTGCCGGAAGTTCAACAGCTACAATCAGCCGTCGGTGAATGCCCACCAGGTGGTGGTCATCCGGGCGCGCAGCAAGGGCGGGTCCGGGAGCCAGCCAGTCCACGGCGTGTACGTCCGCGACATGGTCTCCGCAAGCCCGCTGCGGATGATCCTGGACCGTGCCACCGCGGTGCCGCAGCCGAACAACCGGAACACGGTATTCATCGAGCCCCCGTCGTTCCCGCGCATCGACATCTGGTCCGACACGATGGCCACCCGCGGCAACCACCAGCCGGTGTGGAACGTCCTGGAGGGCGGCTCTACCGTCGAGAGCGTCGGCACCACCGGGATCTACACCAACCCGTTCGGTCCGTTGACCACGGGTGCGAGCAAGCTGGGGTCCGTACCGGACTTCTCGTTCTTCGAGGTCCCGGAGTTCCCGGGCACCCCCTTCGACGTGTTCCCCGGCTCGCCCGCGGTCGCGGATGGCGCGACCCTCGCCTTCAAGGGGAACTACACGGTGAACGGCGGCGGGAAGACGGGGGTGTATTACCGCGAGCTCACGAACGCCTCGATCCCACTCTCCGACGGCAGCGCGCTGGGCCCGGCGGCCGGCACGAATCCCGTCGTGCGGATCGCCAACAACACCGACACCCTCATCCCGGGCACGTCCACGGTCTTCGGCTCGACCTCCCCACCGAGCGCTGCCCGGGGGCGTGCCGTCTTCGCGGGCTTCGACGACGAGGAAAGCCCGACGCTGGGCGGGATCTACATGGCGCCCCTCGCCCCGTTTCCGGCTGGCGCCCAGCCTCGCCTGAAGGCCCTTGTCCGCATCGGATCGAAGGTCCCGGGAGAATCGGGTCGCGCCCGATTCACGCGGCTCGGCGAGGGGGTCTCATTCGACGGACGCTTCGTCGGGTTCTGGGGCGCCTGGGGTACCCAGACCCGGACCGTGCGCCTCTACTGCCCGCAGGAGGGGAACAAGGCGCGAATCGCCTACTGCAACCAGAAGCTGGTCGTGAATGGAGCCGTGGTTGGCGATCCGGCGAGCGTCTGCGGCGACACCTCCGATCCCATGTACGGAATCAGCTGCTACCAGGAGAAGCAGGTCCCGGTGAACCAGGGGATCTTCGTGCACGACACGGGGACCGGAGTCGAGGGCGTCACCCACGCGGTCGCGAAGACCCGGGGCGGCCTCGACGACTTCCTGTACTGGAACTTCTCCGGACGGGCTCCCGGCGTGGGCGAGGGAGGGGAGGGCGGGGATGACGATGGCGAGCCGGCACGGTGGCGGTCCACTGCCTTCATGGCGGTCTCCGGGCTCGTGGACGGCCACCGCGCCAACGCCACGTTCCACGCCGCGTTCAAGGCACGGAGCGGCAGCGTCGATCCCGTCACCCACGCCTGGGTGAGCCCGGTGGACGGCATCTACCTGAGACGGGGACCCGGCATGCCGCCGCTGCAGACGCTCGTTCGGACGGGGATGGACGGGTCGCTCCTGGACCCGGAGGCCGTCGACGGCTTGGGCGCGGGCCTACCGGTCACGGAGATGGGCATCGAGCGGGACGGCTTCCGGGGAAGGTCGGTCGTCATCAACGTGAGCATGGGCAGCGAGGAGGCCGGCTGGGCCGGCGTGTACCTCACCGAGGTGCCCTGGGAGCACCATCCGGAGCGTTGACCCCGGGTGGAGCCCAACGCAGGAGGCAGGACGCCCGGGTGCGACAAGATGCCGCAAGCTCCGAGGGGTCTTGCGCGCACCCGAGGTGGGTTCAAGGTGTTGATACGGGCGGAAGCTCGACGTTCACGTCTGCACGGAGGTGTTCCCATGAAGACCGCAAGATTGGGCCTGCTGGTCGCAGCGAGCCTGGTGGTCGGGTTGGCCACTCGGGGATCCGCCCAGGACAGGACGCAGGATCGGGACCAGACGCAGCTCAAGGACCCCACAACGCACACCGGTGTTCCGGGAACCGGGGATCAGGACCGGACCCGCGATCGAGACCGGCTCAAGGACGTCCTCAAGGTCGACGGAAAGCTCTCCGATGCGGAGGTGGCATCCGTGAGCGCGGACCTCGACGGATACGTGAAACGCGGAGGCAACCAGGAGCAGTTCCGCGCCATGGTCCGCAGTTCCATCGGGGACGGATGCGGCGGAGTCTGCCTGTGCGAGGCCGTCCGGTCGATGAACCAGTTCATGGCGCAGGGCCAGTCGGATGCCCAGGCAGGGAAGGCCCTCGGGACCATCCAGCGTGAGCAGAAGCAGCAGCGCGAGCAGAAGAAGCTGGCGCTCACCGACCAGCAGAAGCAGGAGCAGCTGCGCCAGCGCACGATGGAGCGCACCCGCGAGCAGGCCCGGGAGCGAACCCGCGACCAGGCCGCCGGGGCCGGGGGCGGCGGGACCGGACAACCGGGCGGCCCGGGGTCGTCCGGAGGCGGCAAGCAGGGCGGGAAGTGACGCGGCCGGGCCAGGAGGAGCGCCATGGCACCCGGGCTCTGCCTCGCCCTGCTCCTCCTGGCGCCGGATGAATCCCGCGTCGCGCTGGAGGGACAGGTGGGCGCCGGTGGCGGCTACGAGGGCAACGTCACCCTCGCCCCCTCCGGCGAGCCCTCGTCCGGGTCGGGGCTCGCCGCGGCCTGGGCCGGACTCGGGGTGGGATGGGATCCAGGCGAGACCACCCACCTGTCCGCCGGGCTCCGGTACGACGGGGCCTATTACACCGACGCCACGGACCTCAGCCGGAACGCCGCAGGGGCAGACCTGCTCTGGATCCAGGGGATCGGCGAGGTCGTGGCGGTCATCGCCGCGGCCGGTGGAGCATGGTCCTGGTATTCGGACCCGGCGCGGAGCGGCCCCGGAATCGCGCTCCGGGCGACACTTCGGGTGAAGCCCTGGGACTGGCTGGCGGTGCGGGCCGGCTACGCCTACACGCAACGCTGGGCGGACGTCGACGCCTACTCGACCAGCTCCAACCGGATCTTCGGCAGCGTGGAGGGGCGCATCGCCACGGGGATCTACCTCGGCCTCGGCTATGCCTGGCAGACCGGCGAGCAGACCTTCTACGCCCCCGTGCCGGCCATCACTCCGGTGGCCGCGCTTCGGACGGGGACGAGGCCAGCCACGGGCTCCGGGCCCGGCACGGGTTCGGGTCCGGGCACGGATTCGGGTCCGGGAAGCGGCCCCGGCACTGGTTCGGGAGGCAGCGGTGGCACGCCCCAGGGATCCGGAGTGTTCGAGAACCTGGTTCCGTACCGGGCGAGCACGACCGACAGCACCGTCACGCCGACGTTCGAGGCGGCCCTCTGGGAGGGTCTCTACCTCTTCGGGAGCTACTCCTACACCTGGGGCTCGAGCGTGGAGGGAAGCTACACGGCCCAGTTCGGGCTCGCTGGCGCCGGGTATCGCTTCTGATCGGGAGACCCGGCGCCCCCCTCCGCCGGGTCTCCCGTCCTCCCTCGCGCGTCCGTCATCGTCTGGCCAGTCCGGTTCGCGGCCGTCGTACGGCGGGATGGTGCCCCCGGCGAGGGGTGCATCCTGGCCAGTTGGCAGCCGACGCCTTGACCGGGGTCACCTTTCGGCTCGGATCGTTAGACGCCTCCAAGAATTCCTGGATCGCACTGACCCCGAATCGTGGGAGTTGCCGCTCCGGACCACCCATCTAGAGTGCGCCATGCGAATGCATGAAGCCGGTGGTCATTCCGGCCGTCGGCGAATCCCGGGGGGATCCAGATGATGACGCGGGGATGGAGGCGGGCACTCGTGCCCGGTCTCGTGATGTGTGCGGTGGCCGTCGCGGCGTGCGGCGGGCAGGTGGACGAGGAAGGTCAGGACCTCTCGCTTGCGGTCTCGGCGCTGAGTGCGGAAGAGATCCTTCCGGCCCGTTTCGCGTGGGAGACCGTCGCCAACAACGCCACGGTGATTCCGGACGCCGGGGGAAAGAAGTTCAGCTCCTACAACCAGCCCTCCGTGAACGGCAAGGGGCTCGTGGTCTTCCGCGCCCGCAGCAAGGGAATGGACGGAGGAGGCGGCGAGACCGCGACGCTCGCGGCGGCAGCCGACACGGGGCCGGTGCGTGGGATCTTCACCCGCGACATGGCGACCCGGCTGTCCCCGGGAGCCATCGCCACCCTGGTCCGGACCGGCGACGAGGTGCCCCAGCCGAACAACATCACGAACCCGGGGCCAGCACCCTTCAACGAGTTTCCCTCCATTCCCCGCATCGACCTCATGTCGCAGACCATCGCCACCCGAGGCCAGTCGCGGCCGGTCTTCGAGTTCGTCGTCGACGCGGGCGGCGGCACGACCAGGATCGGGACCTCGGGCGTCTACGCGAACCCGGGCGGTGGGCCCCTGTTCACCGGCGCGAGCCTCGTCGGAGCGGCCACCGACTTCGCCACCGGCGCGCTCTTCTTCCCGCAGTTCCAGGTGCCGGGCGCCGCGCCGGGCACGCGCTTCGACCAGTTCCCGGGGGCTCCCGGCGTCGCCGGCGCGATCCCGGGCGTGGCCGGTTCCACCGCCATCGTGTTCAAGGCCAACTGGACCGACCTCACCGATCCGGCGAAGCGGGTGGGCAGGACCGGCGTGTACTTCCGCGACGTGAGGGCGGCGGACGCGGGGGGCGTGAGCCCCGTCGTCCGGATCGCCGACAGCTCCACGAGGAAGATCCCGGGATCCGACACGGTATTCGGCTCCACCGCGCCTCCCAGCGGCGCGAAGGGCTACATGGTGTTCGTGGGCTTCGACAACGAGCAGAACCCCACGAAGGGCGGCGTCTACCGTGCCCCGCTGGCCCCGGACCCGAAGCTCCAGGCGCTCGTGAAGATCGGCGACAGGGTGAAGGACTTCAAGGGTGAGAACATCAACGTTCCTGGAACCCGCACCCCCTACACGTTCACCCGATTCGGCGAGGGGCTCTCCTTCGACGGCAGGTTCGTGGCCTTCTGGGCCGCATGGGGCCCGGAGACCCGCACGATCGAGCTCAATTGCCCTGCGGACGGCAACAAGGCGGTGATCCAGTACTGCATGGAGAACAGCCTCGTCGTCGACGGGGTCTACACGGGCAAGTACCTCGAGACCGTGCCCGTGAACCAGGGGCTCTTCGTCTACGACACGGCGAAGGGCAAGGTCGCCATGGCCGCGCGTTCCGGCGCCTACTTCAAGGACTTCCTCTTCTGGAATTACTCGGGTCGCCCGCCCGGCACCGGCGAGGGGGGCGACGAGGGCGGCGAGGACACGCTCGAGCCTCCGCGCTGGCGGTCCAACGCCTTCTCGGCCGTGAACGCACCACGGTCGAACGAGACCAGCTACCGGCTCGCATTCAAGGCGGTCCGGCCCGATGGCGCTGTCGGCATCTACATGGCCGCCGGTCCCGAGACGAAGGAGAAGGCCTTCAAGGTGGTGGTGGACACCAGGACGCCGGCGTGGGCCCTCGACCCGGGCGCTCCGCCCGCGGACGCGGCGGGGACGACCCCGATCACGGTCACCTCGATGGGAATCGAGCGGGACGCCTTCCGCGGCGACGGACGTGAGGACGGGAGGAGCTTCCTGACCATCAACGTCGGCATGGCAAACGCGGATGCCTCCGTGACCTGGGCGGGCATCTACCTTGCCCGGATGTCGAACGGCGACTGACGCAGGTTGGGCGGAGGGGTCCCGGCGTACCGCGCGGACCCCCCGCCTACCTCCGGAACCCGCCGCCACCGCCGATGCCCGGCGGGACGTTGCCGCCGAGGACGCCCGCGTCCGCGCCAGGGACGATGATCGACGAGGCCTGCTGCCGCCGCATTTCCTGAAGCTGCTGGATGGTCTTCTCGACGCCGGCCTTCGCGGCGGCGCCGTACCCGGCCACCGCAGCGCCCAGGTTCGGCGCGTCGATCTCGAAGCTCACCGGGAGTGGACCGACCTGGGTCACGATCTGGGCCTCGCCGATGAAGAGCACCTTGCGTCCCAGGTCGGCGGACCCGTCGGAGGTCACCGGCACCAGGGCCCGGATCGTGCCGATCTTCCGGTCCGTGTAGATCTCCTCGCGGTAGAGCGAGGCGCTGTCCATCTCGATGTCCATCTCGGGCATGTCGGCCATTCTCGGCTCCGGTTCGTTCGAAGGGATGCTTCCGGATATCACGGGGGGAGGACGCGGAGGAACTCCGCCGCGATGCGGGTCGTCTCGTCCCCGGCGCGCGGGCTCGCGTGCGGGGCGTGCCCGCTGTCCACCCAGGCGATGCGGGCACCTGGAAGCGCTGCGCACGCCGCCTCGATCTCTCCGGGCTCGCTGCGCGGGTCGCGGAGGCCGTGGAGGAGCAGTACCGGGCAGGCGATCTCGTCGAGGCGGCCGTCGTAGACGTCGCCGCCCTGGCGCTGGCCGTGCTCGATGATGCGCAGCCAGGCGCGCGCACCCTCCGAGATGATCCCCCTCCAGCGCGGCTCGCCGTGATCCCGTCGCAGCGCGCCTACGACGTCCTCGCCGAACTCCTCGGGGCGGTCCGCCGCCATCTCGAAGAACGGGAGGGACCCCACCTTCGCCCGCCAGAAGTGGAAGGCCTCGAGGACCATGCCGCGCACCCTGCCGGGCGCCTCGATGGCCATCCAGGCCGCCACCACCGCGCCGTCGCTGTGTCCCCAGAGCGCCGCCCGCTCGATGCCCATCGCGTCCATCACGCCCAGGCACTCCCGCGCGAACATCCGGTGGTACCCGTCGGGCACGGAGGGGAGGACGGGGGAGGCGCCGTATCCCGTCCGGTCCGGAGCCAGGAGGCGGAACTCGCCGGAGAGCGTCTCCAGCTGCCGGTCGAACGGGTAGGCCTCCCACCCCCAGCCGCTGTGCAGGAGGACGAGCGGGGATCCCTTTCCGGCCTCGCGGACGTGGACCCGTGCAGGCGTCCCGGGAAGGAGAGGAGACGCGATCTCGACGAAGGGCATGCGGTGAATCGCTGGGTTCAGGGGGTCGCCCGCCCGGCCTCGCGGACGAAGCGGGCCATGGAGACGTCGTGGCTGCGGACGTGCTCGGTGAACCAGTGGTGGAGAGCGGTCGCGAAGGAGCGGGTGGGCTGGACGTGCCCCCTCGCGAACTCGCCCCGGACCTCGTCGATCTGCTCGACGAGCCGGGCGTGCTCGAGCTGGTGGCGCGGGAAATCCGGGTACGCGTAGAGCCGCATCATGATCTCTTCGGTGGCGAAGTGCACCCGCGCGTACTCGGAGAGCTGCTGGAGCAGCGCATCCATCTGGGCCCGCGGCGCGGTGTCGACCGCCTTCTCCAGCGCCCGGACCACCCCGAGGAGCAAGTCGTGCTCCGTGTCGATCTCCTGAACCCCCACCGCGACGTCCTCGGAGCTCCTGCCCATGGATTGCCTCCCCCGCGAGGCCCTCGCCCGCGTCCTCCCTATCTAGCGCGGAAGTGTCCCGGCGACACGACTCCACGGCTAGACTGGGGAGGTGCGAATCCTCTACGGGGTCGTTGGAGAAGGCATGGGGCACGCCATCCGTTCCCGGGTGGTGCTCGACGAGCTGTCCCGCCGCCACGAGGTCGAGGTGGTGGTGTCGGGCCGGGCGCACGGGTACCTCAAGTCGCTCGAGTCGGACCGCCTGGGGGTGAACCGCATCTGGGGGCTCTCGCTCGTCTACGAGGACAACCGGGTACGGAACTTCCGGACCCTCCTCGCCAACCTGAAGGGAGCGCTGGTCGAGGGAGGCTGGCCGGAGAACATCCGGGCCTTCTTCGAGATCGCGGAGCGCTTCCGTCCCGACGTGGTGGTGAGCGACTTCGAGTCCTGGAGCTACCTCTTCGCCCGCCTGAACGGGCTCCCGGTGATCTCGGTCGACAACCAGCAGATCGTGGCCCGCTGCGAGATCCCTGCCGAGGTGACCCTGGGGCACGAGGCGGAGGCCCAGCTCACCCGCGCCATCGTGAAGGCCAAGCTCCCCGGGTGCTTCCACTACCTGGTCACCACCTTCTTCCATCCACCGGTCGCGAAGCCCCGGACCACCCTCGTGCCTCCCATCCTCCGGCCGATGGTGCTCTCGGCGCGGCCCGAGGAAGGGGAGCACCTGCTCGTCTACCAGACCTCCACGAGCGACACGGGCCTGCTCGACCGCCTTCGCGCGAGCGGCGTGGAGTGCCGGATCTACGGGGTCCGCCGTGCGCTCCGGGCCGAGGAGCGGGACGGGAACCTGCGCTTCCTTCCCTTCTCCGACCAGGGGTTCGTCGACGACCTGCGCACCGCGCGCGGCGTCGTGGCGAACGGAGGCTTCACCCTGCTCGGCGAGGCCGTCTACCTGCACCGGCCCGTACTCTCGGTCCCGGTTCGCCGGCAGTTCGAGCAGGTCCTGAACGCCCGGTACCTGGAGCGCGAGGGCTACGGGGTTGCCGCGGAGGCGGTCACCGGCGAGGTGCTCGGCAGGTTCCTGGAGAGGGCGCCGGAGCTGCGGCGGAACCTGGAGGCCTACCACCAGGACGGGAATCGCGCGGTCCTCTCCCGGCTCGACGAGCTGCTCGCGGCGGCCCTGCAAGGTGGACCGGATGGTCCGCCCGATCCATCCGACGATTGATGGCCCCGAGAAAAGTGCGACCCCGGCCGTTCCGAGAACGCCGGGGTCACTGCGACGGCCGGAGGGGGGGTGGCCGTCGCTGACCAGGAGGTTTGCAGGAGGGTTGCCAGCGTCCTCCTTACGGCAAGCTCCTGATATCACGTGGCGGGGGCCTGGCCAGGAGCCGGGTCTCCCTGACCCCCGGGTGTCCTCGTCGACCAGGACGCATCGTGGATGCGCCCCGAATTGGCCCGAGAGCGGGCTTGCCCGAGGCGATATCCCTGGTACCTTCGTCGCCGTACCGTCGATGGACGGTGGGAGGCGGCGATGGGCGTGGGAGCGATTGCGATGGACCCGGCCGGAGACGTGTTCGGCCTCGTAGATTCGATCATCCGGAAGCACGGAATCCACCCGAACGAGCAGGTCCGATCGCTGCTCGCCGCGGCCGCCGAGCAGCGGATGCGCGAGCACGGCGAGGCCTTCGGGATCGCGGTGCCGAACGCCATGAAGGCGATCGTCATCGCTGCCCAGCGGCGCTGACGGGACGACGGGGCCGGGGCGACGGGCGCTCCGGCCACGGCGGCGCCGTCACTTCCCGGCGAGAAGGGCTGCCTTGAGGTCCTCGAGACCTCCGTCGGTGGGCTTCGGGCCGAGCCAGATGCGGAACAGCGCATCGGCGAAGTCCTTCCCCTCGATGGTGACGCCCTTGTCCCCCTCGACCCCCACGGTGGTGCCCTTCCCTGGCGCGTAGGTGACCGCCAGGACCTGGCCCTGCTTGAACTCGGCGGGGAAGGCCGCCTCGACCTGCGCCAGCTTCGGGGCCAGGGCCGTGGCCTGGGTGGGAGAGTTGCTCTCGATTCCGTCCCGGAAGGCACCCAGCATGGTCGCCCGGTCCACGTCGCGCAGCAGGGTCATGCGGATGACCTTGGGCGCGTCGAGGGCCACCACGGCGGCGCCGTCGGCGGAGCGCTGGGTCACGTAGAGCGCCCCCACGTAGACCTTGATCGCCAGGAAGGACTTGGTTCGCAGGCCGGCGCCGTTCAGGACCAGCGTCGTGCCGTCGACGGTCATCGTGTCGGCCACCTTCACGCCGGCGATCTCGAGTGCGGAGGCGGGTAGGGCGGCGAGCAGGAGCGCGGCAACGAGGCTTCGCATGTGGACCTCCGGAAAGGGGGAAGGTCCCACGATAGGATGACCAGGTATGAAGAGCCAGACCCGCTACCTGACCTTCGAGACCCGGCGTCGCCGGGAGCTCGTCCGCATCACGGAAGAGGTGGCCGCCCTGGCCGCCTCGTCCGGAATCGAGGAGGGGATGGTGCTGGTCTCGGCCATGCACATCACCGCCGCGGTCTTCGTGAACGACGACGAGCCGGGGCTCCACGCCGATATCGAGGAGTGGGTCCAGCGGCTGGCGCCCGGGCCCTCCGCCGACGATCGGACCCCCGGCCCCGACTACCGGCACCACCGGGGCGGCGAGGACAACGGCGACGCGCACCTCAAGAACCTGCTCCTCGGCCACCAGGTCATCGTGCCCGTCACACGGGGCCGCCTCGACCTGGGCCCGTGGCAGCAGGTCTTCTACTACGAGTTCGACGGACGCCGGCCCAAGCGGGTCCTGCTCAAGGCGATGGGCGAGTGAAGCCGCCTCCCGGACGGCCCGGATCCGCGGTGCGGGCGTCGGTGGCGGCCCTGGCCCTCTGCTGGGCGGTGCTGGCCGGGGCCCAGGAGTACCGGGAACTGAACGTGAAGAAGGGAACGCTCGTCGGGGACCAGTACCTGTCCGGGGCCACCGTGGACGTCCATGGGAGGGTGGAGGGAGACCTCACCATGGCCGGTCTCCAGGCCGGACTCGACGGGACCGTGTCCGGCGACGTGAACGCGGCCGGATTTCTCGTGCACGTCGGGGGCGTGGTCGGGGACGACGTGCGGGCGCTGGGGGGGAAGGTGATCGTGCAGGGCTGGGTCGGCGACGGGTTGCTGGCCGCCGGCGGGGAGATCGCCCTCACCCGCGGAACCCGCGTGGGTGGGGACGCCATCCTGGGGGGCAGGAGGATCGTGATCCTCGGGGACGTGGACCGGGACCTGCACGCCGCCGGGGCCCACGTCGAGATCGACGGTGACGTAGGGGGCGCCGCCCGCATCCACTCGGACGAGGTGGTGATCGGTCCGAAGGCTCGCCTGCGCGGCGACCTCGTCGTGACCGGCGCGAATCCTCCCCGGATCGCCGAAGGGGCAAGGATCGCAGGGAAGGTGACGGTGGCCGCTCCGGGCCGCGTAACCCTGGGTGCATGGGTGGTCGGCGCCGCACGGGCGGCCCTGATGCAGATCGGGATGCTGCTGGTCGCGTGGGCCTGGATGGCGCTGGCGCCCGGGCTCGCGCGCGATGCGGCCGCGCTGGAGTGGCGGAGTCCGTGGTTCGCCGAGACGCTGGGGATCGCGGCGATCGTGGGACTTCCCATCGCTTCCGTGCTCCTCGCACTCACCGTGGTGGGAATTCCCGTCGCCATCGGGACGGCGTCCGTCTGGACCCTGCTCGTCCTGGCCGGCTACTCCTCGACGGCGCTGTGCCTGGGAGGCTGGATGCGGGGGCGGATGCGCACGTCCCCGGGCGACCCGCGGCTGGGGGAGCGGCTGCTCTGGACCTTTCTGGCGCTGGTCCTGCTGCGGGCCTCGGCCGAGCTGCCCTGGGTCGGCTGGGTGGTGACGGCGGGTGCGGTGATGGCCGGGACGGGAGCGGTGGCCCGAGCCGCCCAGCTGGCCCACGCGCGCGGGCGGGTCAGGCCGACGACGCCCGGCCCGGCCGCCGGCGGTGTATGAGGGAACCCATGACCTCCGGCATCCTCCTCCTCTGCGCCGCCGCCGTCTCCCCCGCCGCGCCTGCCATCCCGGCCGACGCCTGGCTCGCCAGGGAGGGCGCGCCCGGGCTCGCTGCGATCCGCCCGGCCACCCTCTCGGCGGGGACACGCTTCCTCTCCTCCGACCTGCTGGAGGGACGGGCCACGGGGTCCCGGGGGCACGAGAATCGCCGCGCTGTGGGTGGCCACGCAGATGCAGGCCATCGGCCTCGAGCCGGCGGCCGGGGAGGGGCGGTGGGAACAGCCCGTGCCCCTGCGGGCCTGGCGCATCGACCCGGAGTCCTCGGCGCTCATGGTTCACGGACCGTCACAGCAACCGCTCCGGCTCGTGCGGGACCTGGACTTCGTGGCGATCTCCGACGGGGAGCACGCCGAGGTGGAGATGGACGGCGCGCTGTCCTTCGTCGGATACGGCATCTCCGCGCCGGAGTACGGATACGACGACCTGAAGGGAGTGGACCTGACGGGCAAGATCGCCGTGGTCCTCTGGGGAGCGCCCTCCTCGGACCGCCTCAACTTCTTTCCGCCGGCTCCGCGGGCCGTCCACGCAGACCGGAGCGGCAAGATGCGCCGACTTGCGGCGCGCGGTGCCGCCGGCGTGATCCTCGTCTACACCCCCGAGGCGGAGGAGTCGCTGCCCTGGGCCGACTTCGCCCGCAACGCACGGATGGAGGGGATGGGCTGGGTGGAGGGGTCGCGACTCGGGGACGGAGTGGACGGCCTTCCGGCCCGGGCGGTGGTCTCGGTGCGCGGCCTGGAGAAGCTGGCAGTCGCCGCCGGGATCCCTGGAGGGGCCGCCGGGATCCTGGAGAAGGCCGGGGCGAACCGGCTCGCTGCACAGGACTGGCCGGTCAAGGCGCGGCTGCGCTCGGCCGCGGAGACGCGAACTGCCCGCTCCGCCAACGTCCTCGGCATCCTGCGCGGCTCGGATCCGGTCCTGGCCCGGGAGACCGTGGTCTTCACGGCCCACCTCGACCACCTGGGGGTGGGCGAGCCGGTGGAGGGCGACGCCATCTACAATGGCGCGGCGGACAATGCGGTGGGCGTGGCCGTGCTGCTCGAGGTGGCGCGGGCCTTCGCCGCGATGCCGCGCAGGCCGGCCCGCTCGGTGCTCTTCGCCGTGGTCACCGGCGAGGAGAAGGGGCTGGTGGGGTCCTCCTACCTGGCCACCCACCCGGTCGTGGATCCGCGGGGGATCGTGGCCGCGATCAACTCCGACGGGGCGCCCACCGCGTTCCCGTTCGACGCCGCGGTGGCGCGGGGCGCGGAGCACTCCACCCTGGGGGAGGCCGTACGCCGGGCCGCGCAGGCACTCGGAGTGGAGCTGGTGCCCGACCACGCACCCCGCGCCAGCGCCTTCGTCCGCTCCGACCAGTTCAGCTTCGTGCGCCAGGGGATCCCGTCGATCTGCGTGGCGCCCGGGCGCAGGCCTGAGATGGACGAGGCCGAACAGGAGAGGCGCAGGGCCTGGTCCCGTGCGCGGTACCACACGCCCAGGGACGAGTGGGACCCGGCCTGGCTCTGGGAGGACACGGCCCGCTTCGCCCGGCTGCAGTTCCTGCTCGCACTCGCCGTGGCCGACGTCGCCGTTCGCCCGGTCTGGAACGAGGGTGACTTCTTCCAGCAGTTCGTGCCGGCCGCGAGACGCTAGCTTCGCGTCTGGGTCCGGTCGTCGGTCCTCTGCCGGGCCGCGCGCTCCAGGTGCTGGACCAGCGGACGGTCGTTCTTCTCGATGTGGAACCGGATCCAGTGCTGGAGCCTGCCGCAGGCCCAGTCGAGAACCCTCGGTGTGATCCCGGAGGCGCGGATCTCCTGGCCCGACGTGTGGAGGTCCTGGAGGAAGAGGTCGTGCGCCGTCCGGTGGGCGACCCGGTCCGGGTAGGCCGTCCGGTCCATCCACTCCTCCTCGAACGCGAAGTGGAGCGCGCTGGCCTCGAGGAGGCCGTCGAGCAGCGTGGAGGCCTTCCGTGCCTGGCGCGAGCGGGCGGCGGCGGCCACGTCGTCGGCGCGGCTGAGCATGTCGGCGTGGGGTGCGTCGATCTCGGGCATCCCCAGCACGGGTCCGTGAACGGTGGTCATGTGGTCGCTCCTGCCGCGGCCGGGCGGCGGTCCGGCTCCGCGATGATCGCGGCGATGGTGTTCTCCCGCAGGATCGCCGACGCGCAGATCGCGGCTCCCATCAGCGCGCCGGTGAGCCCGCTGGTGGCGGCGTCTGCCCCGGACAGGAAGAGCCCGGGAAGGGGGGCGCGGACCGGGATGTGGGCCTCGAACCGGCGCGGGGTGGCCTCGAGCCCGTAGATCTCCCCGTGGGCGTGGCCTGCGAAGTGGCGGGTGGAGAGAGGCGTGGAGAGCTCGGCCACCTCGACGCGACCGCGTACCGAGGGAAGGCGGGCCTCCACGACGGCCAGCAGGCGCTCCCGCAGCCGGTTCTTCAGCTCCTCGTACTCCGGGCCGCGGTGGTGCCACCGCGTGTCCTCCCACCGCGCGAAGGGGGCGTAGGGACCCATGGTGACGGCCTCCAGCGTGGCCTTGCCCGGGAACCGGTCCTGGAAGGTGGGGTCCTTGGCCGAGGCGAACGAGAGATAGACGACCGGGAAGGGGGCCTCGGGGTCGCGTCCGAAGCGCTCGAAGCTCCCGTCGAGGTCGGGGCCGTCGTAGAGCCACTGGTTCGTCCCGGAGAGGCCGAGCTCCGAGGCCGTGCCGCGCAGGCCCACGTAGAGGGAGAGGTGCGCGGCCGAAGGTCCGATGCCGGCCAGGGAAGGGAACCGGGAACGCCACTCCCTCGGCACGAGCGACCCGACCGTGGCCGCCCAGCCTGCGTCGCTCACCACCACCGGTGCCCGGACCACGTCCCCTCCGGCGAGGCGGACCCCGGAGACCCGGCCGTCCTCGACGAGGATCGTCTCGACCTCGGCCGCCACCGCGACGTGACCGCCCGCCGCCTCGATGACCGGCAGGATGGTCGCGGCGATGCGGCTCGAACCGCCGACCGGGTAGGCGGCGCCCCGGAGGTAGTGCTCCACCACCAGGGCGTGGCTGCCGAAGCTCCCGAGCGCGGGGGGAAGGCCGTAGTCGCCGTACTGCCCGGCCAGGACGGCTCGCAGGACCGGGTCCTTCACGTGGGAGGCGATCACCTCGCCGGTGGTCCGCCTCGCGTGCCGGAGGAAGCCGCGGCGCATGAGCCCGCCCATCAGGCCGGCCACCCGGGGCGAGAGGGCCCGGGCCGCGAAGTAAGGACCGCTGGCGCGGACGCAGGCCTTCACCTGGGCCAGGTAGCTCTCGATCCCCTTCCGCTCCCCGGGAAAGGCCGAGGCGAGGCCCTCGACGAACCGGTCCGCCCCGGCCGCGAGGTCGAACTCCCGGTCGCCGACGACGATCCGGTCGTAGACCTCGGGCATGGGCGCCCAGTCCAGTTCACCGTTCGTGACGTAGTCGAGGATGCGGCGCAGCGAGCCCCGGCGCCCGGTCATCTTGCCGACGTAGTGCACCCCCACGTCCCACTCGAAGCCGTCCCGCTCGAAGGTGTGGGTGAAGCCACCGGCGGTGGAGTGGCGCTCCAGCACCAGCACCCGCATCCCGCGCCTCCGCGCCAGCAGGGCGGCGGCGCCCAGGCCGCCGATGCCCGAGCCGATCACCACCGCGTCGAAGGGACCCTCGACCGGGTTCTGCTTCCAGGATGTGCCGATGCGCCTTGCCAGGTCACCCTCCGGGATCGCAGCCTATTGAAACCCGGAGGAGAAGGGCGCGAATTCGGGCTGGCCCCATTGGGGGCCAGCCCGGCCGCCGCGACCCGCCCCGCGTCAGATGATCTTGTAGTTGAGCTTCAGGTGGAGCGTGAACTCGACCTCGAAGCTGGCGTCGTCGAGCGTGGTGCCGGAGGCCACCACCTTGAAGCGGCCATTGCCCTGGAGGGCGTCGTTGATGATGTCGAGCGCCCCGGGCGCGAGGGTCACGGTCACCGAGCTGCCCAGGGAGATGGCCTGGTTGGTGTAGGTGCCGATGGTGACGTCGCCCGACGAGCTGGTGGCGGTGTCGAGCCGGAGCGCCACCGTGCCGCTGCCCGTCGTCGGAGAGGTCACGATGCTCACGACGGTTCCCTCGATGTCCACCAGGGTCAGGTCCTTCACCTTGTCCTTGTGCGACCAGGCGTCGGGAGCGTCCACGGCGAGGTCGACCTGCTGCACGGTGCTGTACTGGACCCCGGCGGAACTGTTCACCGGGAAGGACGCCGGGATGCTGAAGTCGATCTCCTTGCTGCACCCCGCCAGCAGGAGAAGTCCGGACAGCGTGGCGACGCGGGACACGAGCGAGCTACGAAGCATGGTGATACCCCCTTGGTTTGACTGCCCGGCCACTCTGCTCGTCGGTACACTCGGGGTGGAATCCCGCGAATCGGGGACAGGGGACCGCGGGGTGTCGGCGAAGTGAGGGATTCCTCATGTCGGACCTGTTCCGCGGCATCGACTCTGTCGCCCCGCGCGGCCGTCAGATTCGCCATCTCGTGCTGTCCCTGTCTCGTGACAGCGACTCCCCACGTCCGGGAAGACGCGAGGGGACTCGCCGACTTGCGGGTCCGGCATCACGGACGTGATGGCGACGGTGAGGGGGCACGACATGCGCGCAATTCCGTACCGAATGTTGCTGGTATCACTCACGGTGATTGCTTCTGGGTGCGGAGCGGACTCGGCCGGCCCGGCGAGCTGCAATCTCCTCGACCTGAGCTGCATCGACTTCACGGGCAATGCCATCACGCGGGCCGCGGCCCAGGTGGAGTGCACGGTGCAGGGGGGCGCCTTCGCCGAGGCGGCGTGCCCCACGGCCAACCGGGTCGGGAGCTGCAGCCTGAACCAGGCTGGGCTGGGCGAGATCGTACTCCGCTTCTACGCGCCAATGGGGGTCGAAGACGCGCGGAACGCGTGCCCCTCTCCGGGAGTCTTCACCCCGAACTGACGGGGTGGAATGACTCTGGGTCCGCCGGCGATCAGGGATCCGGGACGTGCCTCAGGGCGACCGCGTTCATGCAGTAGCGGAGCCCGGTGGGCGCCGGGCCGTCGGGAAAGACGTGCCCCAGGTGGCCGTCGCAGCGCGCGCAGCGAACCTCGGTGCGGGACATCCCGAAGGAGCGATCGACCACGTTCGTCACCGCATCCGGTCCGATCGGCTGGGTGAACGAAGGCCACCCCGTCCCCGACTCGAACTTGGTGCCGGCGGGGAAGAGGGGATTGCCGCAGCCCGCGCAGACGTAGGTCCCCGGCTCGTGGGTGCCGAGGAAGCACCCGGTGAAGGGGCGCTCGGTGCCGTGGCGCCGGAGGACCTCGTAGGCCTCCGGGGTGAGGCGCGCACGCCATTCGGCGTCGGAGAGGGTGAGCTTGTCGGCCATGGCGCCGTTCTATCCGGCGGGGGGGCTTCGCGCCCGTTAGGCTCGGGGCATGTCCTTGATGGATTGGCTCGGGATCTCCCCGGCGCGCAAGCGAGACCCCGAGGCGGAGGTCGTCCACCGGATCTCGCAGCAACTCGACTCGATGGATCCCGCCGAGGCCCGCCACCTCTCCCTCTTCGCCTTCCTGCTCGCCCGCGTGGCCCACGCGGACCTGGTCGTGCACCCGTCCGAGGTGGAGGCGATGGAGCGGATCGTGACGACCCACGGGAAGCTCTCGTCCTCCCAGGCGGCCCTGGTGGTGGAGATCGCGCGGGCCACCCAGAAGATGCTCGGTCCCACCCACAACTTCGTGGCCATCCGGGAGTTCCGGGACGCCGCGACGACCGAGCAGAAGCTCGGGCTGCTCCACTGCCTCTTCGAGATCTCCGCATCCGACGACGTCGTCACCGGCGCCGAGGAGGAGGAGATCCGCACGATCTCCCGCGGTCTGCTCCTCGAGGACCGGGACTACCTGGCGGTCCGGAGCGCGTTCAACGAGAAGCGTTCGGTGATGCGCTCCCGCCCCCCGACCTGACGGGAGGGACGCCCCCCGTTCAGGGCTTGCCGCGGAACTCCCGGCAGTCCCCTCCGGCCACGCAGTAGGAGCAGCTGTTGACGGCCCAGATCCCGGGAGGGGCCCCGGCCGGCTCGACCAGGAAGACGACGAAGGCGCCCCCCGCCGCCGGCGTGGCCCAGGTCCACTCCCAGATGCGGCAGGTGAAGGAGGCGCTCCCGTCCTTCCCGCCGCAGGTGGCGACCCGGTCCGATTCTGGCGTACCCGTGAAGGGCCGGATCGCCCAGGCGCTCGAGCCGGAGGTTCCGGTGCAGAGGCCGGAGAAGTACTCGATCTGCTCCCGGTGGACGCGGGCGTAGGAGGCCTCGGCGCGCGCGCAGGCCTCCTCGCTCCCCCGGAGCGGTACCGGGCGGCAGGCAGGCCGGGCCAGCGCGGCCTCCTTCTCGATCTCGAGCCACCGGCGGACGTTCTCGCAGGGCTTCTCGTCGGTGCAGGCCGCCGACCCGGGCGGCGGGACCCAGCGGGGGGGTGGCAGGGGCGGGGGCGTCGAGGAGCAGGCGAGAGCGAGCAGCGCGGCCGCGGCCGGGGCGAGCGGGGTATTCACGCCGGCACGATACCCCACAACGGGTCGTGTTCCGGCGTGTAACCACAACGCGGTTCCCTCGATCCCACGACTCGACATTCCTGCCCCAGGACCTTTACTGGTAGTGATGAACCGGGACATCGCACGGCGAAGGCCTCCGGCGCTCCTCGCCGCGGCCCTCCTCCTGGCCGGGTGTGGCGCCTCGGTCCCCGTCCCGGCCGCCCTGGCGTGCGAGGGGGTGATGATCCGGGGGGCCTGCTGGACGGGGGACGAGGGGATCACCCTGAGCGTCGCGCGTGTCGGCCAGGTCGTCGCCAGGGCGGAGGCCTACTGGGGATATCCCCAGGCCTCCCTGAACGGCTGGCGCGTGGAGTTCCGGCGCAACCGGGCGACCGTGGACGGCACGTCATTCGACGGGTACTGCTGGCGGGAAGACCGGCACATCGTGGTCTCGCCCTTCGCGGAGGACTGCTTCGAGCGCTCCGCCATCTTCCACGAGCTCGGGCACGCCTGGGGATTCGGTGAGGGCGACCCGCGCATGTCGGGCGAATGGCAGGTGATCCGGGAGGCGATGCGCGATTCCGGGTGGAGCGGCTGCTCCTTCGGTGACGACGACGAGGACGACTGACGGCGCCCCGGCCGGAACTCTCCCGGGTCGCGAGGACCTGGGGAGTTCACGGAAGGTGGCGGGAATTGGCGCGCGGTACAGGATTCGAACCTGTGGCCCTCAGCTCCGGAGGCTGATGCTCTATCCAGCTGAGCTAACCGCGCAGGCGCCCGCGTATCTATTGCAGGGGCCGAGGAAAGGCAAGGAGCATCCCGGCGGGCGGGACGGTCACGGACAGGGGAGCCCGCGCTGCTGCTTCGGCGCGGTCCGGAGCCAGGCCAGCGTGGCGTCGCGCAGCCGGAGGTCGCCGCGGACGGTCCTCGCGCCGGGTGGAAGGCGCTTGAGGATCCCCCCAGCCCGTCGCCTCCCTCGGCGAGGAACTCGTTCATGGCCACGGTGTAGACGCGGGCCGGGTCGATGGGCAGTCCCGCGCAGGTGCGCGTCGCGGCGCCGGCGGGGATGATTCCCGCCACCTGGGGAACCTCGTTCCGGTGGGCGGAGAGGGCGGACAGGGCGGCGAGGAGGTCGGCTCCGCTCATCCTCACCGACGCCAGCCCGTCGTCGAAGGGCATGGCCTCGTAGAGCTGGCCGTAGCGGAGGTCGCCGGCCGGCAAGGTGTCGCGCAGCGCCCCTGCGTTCACGAGGCCGATCTCGGCGCCCATGGCCGCCCGCGCCCCCTGCGCGGCCGTGGCTCCCAGGGGCGAGACCCGGTCGCGCCCCCTTGCGAGCGGGCGGTCGAGCCGGACCCCCACCAGCCGCTGCCGCTCCGTCTCGGCCGCCGCCAGGTGAGGCGCCACCGCGGCGCGCACCTTGGCGTCCTCGGCCGCCGCTCCGCCCCCCTTGCCGTCCCCCGGGCGCACCGGGAGGTGGAAGCGCGCCGGCTGCCCCACGCAGAGGGTGAGCCAGCCCACGGCCTGCCCCCGGGCACCGGCCTGCACGATCGCCACCCCGTTCACCCGGTGTGAAACATACCCGTGCGTGTGGCCGCCCACCAGGGCGTCGACGAGGCCGGCCGGAAGCGCGCGGGCCAGCGAGAAGATCTCGCCCCCGGGATCGCAGGTGGAGAGGTCGTCGGGGCTCCCGAGCTCCCGGCAGGAGCCCCCGGCGTGGACCAGCCCGACCACCAGCTCGGCCCCGCGGGCGCGCAGGTCGCGGGCCTGCCGCTCGGCCTCGGGCGCCAGCTTGCCGAAGCGGAGCCCCGCCGTGTTGGCGGGCATGGTCTGGCGCGGGGTCGACGGCGTGGAGAGCCCGAACACTCCCACCAGCGGGCCTCCGGGGAGCCGGAAGATCCGGCCGGCCTCCAGGTTCTTCCAGGCCGGCATCCGGCGGGTGCGCCCGTCGCGCAGGTTGGCGGCCAGGGTGGGGTAGGGGGCGGCGGCGATGCGGCGGCGGGCCGCCTCCTGGCCGAAGTCGAGGTCGTGGTTCCCCAGCGCCGCGGCATCGACCCCCAGCTGGGCCAGGCCGGCGACGACGGCGTCCCCCGAGGAAAGGCTGGCCTCGATCGTACCCTGCGCCGAGTCGCCCGCGTCGAGGAGCAGGGAAGGGCCACGCGCCCGCAGCGGCGCGATCTCGGCGGCGATGCGGGGGAGCGCGTCCAGGCGGCCGTGCAGGTCGGAGAGGGAGAGGACCTCGATGCAGGCCGGGGGAGTGGAGAGCGCGAGGGCGAGGACGGCGGCGGCCAGCATGGATTTCCCGACTCTACCAGCCGGCTCCGACGCGGCCCGGATTGATCGAGATCAGGTCCCGGTACGATTTGACGCAAGGCGAAATGCTTAGCCCCTCCCGGGTGTGTTTCGCTTCGCGCGGACTGGAGGTACGGCGTTGGCTGGACGTCTCGAAGGGCTTGCAAGGCTGGTGCGGTCTGGTCTCACCCGGGAGGAGCTACCGCCGGCCCCTGCTCAGGATTCCGCCTCGTCTCGTCCGTCGCGCTTCCGCGACCTCTTCGGGGCCGAGTCGCTCCCCGAGGCCCCTTCCGGGTCGCCGGGTGGCCCGCCCTCGATCCTCGCCGTCCTCTTCTCCCGCGACGCGCTGCCGCTCGACCCGGAGCGAAAGCGCACCCACCGCAACTGGCTCGCGTTCCTGTTCGCTCCCGAACGCCTCGATCCGCCCGGCGGCGCCGGGACGGAGGTCCACTGAATGGAGCACGGCAAGCACGTCTTCCGCATCGTCATCCTGGTGGCCGTCCTCCTGGCCGTGGTCCTCCTGGCCCGCGGCTTCCTGGTGCCGAAGACCTACGGCCTGTACGGGCGCTACCGCGGCGCCAACGTCGCGCAGCAGATGGACGCGCGCCCGGTGCTGCACGGGGGCGCCGCCGCCTGCGCCGAGTGCCACTCCGACCAGGCCGGGAAGCGCACCGCCGGCGCCCACAAGGGCGTGAGCTGCGAGATCTGCCACGGCCCCCTGGGCGCCCACATCCTGGCCGACGGCTCGGTGGTCAAGCCTCCCATCGACCGTTCGTTCACCCTGTGTGCGCGCTGCCACCGCAAGGTTGCGGCCCGGCCCGCCAGCTTCCCCCAGGTCGACCTGGACCAGCACGTCAACGGGCCCGTCGAGGGCAAGGTCTGCCTGGAATGCCACGACCCGCACTCGCCGAAGCCCTGAAGGAGGACACCATGAGCGACTGTCACGACGGGTGCAACGGGGGCCGCCGCGAGTTCCTCGCCGGCACCCTGAAGCTGGCCGGGGGCGCGGTGGTCACCGTGATCGGCGGCTCGGCCCTGGCCTCCTCCTCCGCCACCAGCGCACCCCGCCCGGGCGGCGGCGAATACGACTGGAACGAGCACCGCTGGGCCTACCTGATCGACACCACGAAGTGCATCGGCTGCGGCTCCTGCGCCCGGGCCTGCAAGGCCGAGAACGACGTGCCCGACGGGTTCTTCCGCACCTGGATCGAGCGCTACGTGGTGGGGACCGAGGAAAGCCACGTCGACTCGCCCAACGGCGGCATGGACGGGTTCCCGCCGGTGCAGGTGGGCTTCGCCGCCAACAAGTCGTTCTTCGTCCCCAAGATCTGCAACCACTGCCGCGCCACGCCCTGCACCCAGGTCTGCCCGGTGGGCGCCTCCTACCGGACGCGGGACGGGGTCGTGCTGGTCGACGCCGAGAGCTGCATCGGTTGCGGCTACTGCGTCCAGGCCTGCCCGTACGGGAGCCGATTCATCCACCCGGCCACCCACACGGCCTCGAAGTGCACCTGGTGCTACCACCGCATCACCAAGGGGCTGAAGCCGGCCTGCGTGACGGTCTGCCCGACCCAGGCCCGTCAGTTCGGCGACCTCAAGAAGGAGGGGGACCCGGTGCGGAAGGTCGTGGAGCACGAGCGCGTCCAGATCCTCCAGGGGCACCTGCTCACCGAGCCCCAGTGCTACTACACGCACCTCGACAAGGAGGTCAGGTGATGCCCGAGATCACCGGATTCGCCTTCCCGAACGACATCCACGTCACCTGGAGCCTGATGATCGTCATGTACCCGTACATCACCGGGTTCGTGGCCGGCGCCTTCATCGTGACCTCGCTCTACCACCTCTTCGACCGACAGGAGTTCAAGCCGGTGGCGCGGCTCGCCATGGCCACCTCCTTCGCCTTCCTGCTCGTGGCCTCGCTGCCGCTCCAGCTCCACCTGGGCCAGCCCCAGCGCGGCCCGTTCGTCATCGTCACGCCCAACTTCACCTCGGCCATGGCCGGGTTCGGGATCCTCTACTCGTTCTACATGCTGGTGCTGGTGCTCGAGATCTGGTTCGTCTGGCGCCAGGAGATCATCGAGCGGGCCCGGCGCAGCCGCGGGTTCCGCCGCTCCTTCTACGCCGCGCTGGCGCTCGGGACCTACGACACCTCGCCCGAGGCCATCGAGATCGATCACAAGGCCATCAAGATCCTGGCCGGCATCGGCCTGCCCGCCGCCTGCATGCTCCACGGCTACGTGGGCTTCATCTTCGGCGCCATCAAGGCCAACCCGTGGTGGTCGACGCCGCTCATGCCGGTCATCTTCCTGCTCTCGGCGGCGGTCTCGGGCATCGCGCTGCTCATCCTGCTCTACCAGGTCCACGCCAGGCTCGGACGGCGCCCGGTGGTGCCGTCCTGCGTGCAGGCGCTGGCCAGCTGGCTCTGGTTCTTCCTGATCCTGACCATCACCCTCGAGGAGCTCGAGCTCATCGTGATGGCCTACGAGAAGTCGGAGTCCTGGCTCATCATCTCCGAGCTGCTCACCACCCGGCTCTCCTTCTCCTACGTGACCATGCAGATGATCGTGGGCGGCCTCATCCCGCTCATCCTGCTGGCGGTGGTGGTCCTCATGAACCGCTACCTGCACGAGAAGGTGCGCAACACCCTGGCCACCGTCGCAGCGTTCCTCACGCTCATCCAGGTCATCTCGATGCGCTGGAACATCGTCATCGGCGGGCAGCTCCTCTCCAAGTCCCTGCGCGGACTGCGCTCCCCGTACGAGCCGGAGATCTTCGGTCGCGAGGGAGTGCTCATGGCCATCGCGCTCTTCGTGGCGCCGTTCGTGATCCTCTGGGTGTTCGACCGGGTGATGGGGATTGAGGATCCCTCGGAGGGGGACGGACACGGGAGCCGGCCGGACGCGCCGCCCACGGTCGAGGCGACCGCTTCCAGTCACGTTCCGTGAAGCAAGGCCCGCCGCCCCAGGGCGCGCGGGGAAGGAGGGCCGGATGGGGGACACGTCGCTCCTGGAGGCGAGGCTCGCCGATCTGGCGGACGTGGTGGCGCGGCTGGAAGGGCGCGTCGCGGCGCTGGAGCGGGCCGGGCCGCAGGTCCGGCGCTCCTCCGCGCAGGCCGCCCTCGACCGGTCCGCCGCCCCCGCCCGGGAGGAGTCCGGGGTCTTCGACGAGAGACAGGCGACCCGGGTCCTGTCCCTCGGCGGACGCACGCTCCTCGTGCTCGCCGGCGCCTTCGTGCTCCGGGCCCTGACCGACTCGGGCAAGATCCCGGCCTGGATGGGCGTGGGGCTCGGCTTCCTCTACGCCGGCGCCTGGATCGTCATGGCGGACCGGGCCGGCAAGGCCGGCCATGCGCTCTCGGCGGCCTTCTACGCGGTGTCGGTGGTGGTCATCGGCTTCCCGCTGCTCTTCGAGGGAGCCACCCGGTTCAAGCTCTTCTCGCCGCTGGGCGCCGCCGCGGTGCTCGCGGCGCTCACCGCCGTGGCGCTCCTGCTCGCCGCCCGGAGGGGGCTCCAGGTGCTCGCCTGGGTGGTCTCGCTGGGCGGCGTGGTCACGGCGCTGGCCCTGATGGCGGCTGCCGGGCGCCTCGTCCCCGGCGCCGTCTACCTGGTGGGGCTGGCCGTGGCGACGCTCTGGATCGGATACGTCCGCGACTGGACGTTGCTCCGCTGGCCGATGGCGCTGGTCGCCGACCTGGTGGTCCTCCTCGTCTCCATCCACGCCGTGGACCAGGGGACGGCGGAGGGTCCGGCCGCCGCGCTGCTCGTCCAGGCACTCCTGGTGGCCCTGTTCCTGGGCAGCATCGCCACCCGGACCCTGTACCTGGGGCGCAAGGTGGTGCCCTTCGAGATGGTCCAGGCGGCCGCGGCGATCGTGGTCGGCATCGGCGGTGCGGTCTGGGTCGCCACCCGTTCCGGGCTCGGGCAGGCCGGCTTCGGGGTCATCTCGGTGGTCTTCGGCGCAGCGTCCTACGCGGTGGCCTTCTCCTTCGTGGAGCGCCGCCAGAAGATCCGGGAGAACTTCTACTTCTACGCCTCCATCGCCATCGTCTTCGTGCTCGCCGGGACCGGGTTGCTCCTCGGCGAGCCGGTCCGCTCGCTCACCTGGGCTGTCCTCGGGCTCCTCCTCGCCTGGCTGGCGGTCCGGCAGCAGAGCCGGACGCTCGCCGCACACGCGGCGGTGTACGCCGTGGCCGCGGCGGCCGGGAGCGGACTGCTCGTCGGTTCCTTCGCGACCCTCTTCGTGGGCGATGCCGTGACCTGGCAGCCATCCGTCGTGAACATCCTCGTCCTCGCCGCGGTGGCCGCGGTCGCGTGGGTGGCCGGCCGGGTACCCCGCAGCACCTTCCCGGAGCGCATCCCGCCCGTGGCCGTGTACCTGGTGCTCGTGCTCGGGGTGTTCGGGACGATCGTCGCGTGGCTGGCGCCGGCGTTCGCCGGGGCTGGCCCGGGCGCGATCGCCACCCTCCGCACGGTCGCGCTGGTCGCGGGGGTGGTCGGGACGGCCTGGGCGGGGCGCGGGGCCGAACACGGGGAGGCCGGTTGGCTCGCCTATCCCCTGCTGGGCCTCACCGGCCTGAAGATGCTCCTCGAGGACCTGCCCCACGGCCGGCCGGCCACGCTGATCCTGGGCTTCGCCTGCTACGGGGCTGCACTCATCCTGGTTCCCCGGATGCGGGGCCGGACCCGGGTCCCTGGAGGGACCGCTGCGGGGGGATGATCCGGCGTCTTCTGGCGCGGTGCCCATTGCCCGGGTACCCGGTACGTGGTACGTCGCATGGTCTGAAGCGGGCGACAGGGCGCCCCAGAGGGCGGGGGAAGATCGATGCCGACGAGAGCCATAGCCATCGAGGACGACGAGGCGGTCTCCCGCCTCATCGCGCAGGTCCTGACGGCGCACGGCTTCGAGATGTGCGGGACCGCGGCGACCGGCGAGGACGGGATCGCGCTGGCGAAGCGCGAGGTTCCCGACGTCGCGCTGGTGGACCTGGGGCTCCCCAAGATGAGCGGCGAGGACGTCATCGCCGCCATCCGGCAGGAGGTCCCGAAGACCATGTGCATCGCGCTCACCGCGGTGGACATCCCGGCTCGGGTCCTGGGCGCACTTCGCGCGGGAGCGGCGGGGTACATCCTGAAGCCGTTCCACGCCGGGGAGCTGGCCCGCGCCGTGGAGGACGTGCTGCGCGGTGACTCGGCTCCCATCAGCCCGCGGGCCGCCAAGGTGCTGCTCGCCGAGCTTCGCGGAGACGCGCCCGATCAGCGCAACCACGGGCCGGCCCTCTCCAAGCGGGAGCGCGAGGTCCTCGAGCTCCTCGTGCACGGCCACACGTATGCCGACGTGGCCAACGCGCTCGGCATCGCCGAGGGAACCGTCCAGACCTACGTGAAGCGCATCTACGAGAAGATGGACGTCTCGACCAAGGCGGAGGCAGCCCTCCTCGCCGTGGCCCGGGGTCTCGTGAAGCCGTAGCGCCGGCGGTTATACCCTCCGAGCTTCATCGGCGGGCCATCGGGCCCGGCGTGCCTTGACTTGCAGGGGTCGGTCCCTATAATGGACCGCTTTTCACTCCTGGAATCGACGCAAATGCGCGTCAACATTGACGAAATCAAGGAATCCGGCCTCGAGCGTGCCTGGGAGATCCCGGCGTCCCGCCTCGACGAAGCCCTCCGCGGCGATCGGGCCGGCTACCTGGCCGTGCGCCCGGCCAGGGTCGAGGCGCGCTTCGAGCGGCTCGGACGGCGGGTCCGCCTGCTCGCCCGGAGCACGGTGGAGCTGACCTCGCCCTGCGGGCGGTGCCTGGCCCCGGCCCGGACCGTGGTTCCGGTCGACTTCCAGCTCTCGCTCGTCCCGGCAGAGGAAGCCGCGGAGGCGGGGGGCGCCGCGCACGAGGGCGGCGAGGAGCATTCGGAGGGCAGCTTCACGCCCCACCAGGTGGACGAGGAAACCTACCTGGGCAAGGTGATCGACGTCGATCCCCTGGTCGAGGAGCAGATCGTGCTGGCGCTGCCGGCGTACCCGGTCTGCCAGGAAGGCTGCAAGGGGCTCTGCCCCGTCTGCGGACAGAACCAGAACGAGAAGGCGTGCGGCTGCGAGCGCCACGTGCCCGACCCGCGCTGGGCAGGGCTGGAGAAGTTCCGGCAGTCGTAGTACCGAGACTCTTTTCACAAGGAGCGAACACCGTGGGAGTTCCCAAGAAGCGGACGAGCAGCATGCGGCGCAACCGTCGGCGCGCCGCCAACTTCAAGATCACGCCCGTCAACGTGACCCTCTGCCCGAAGTGCAAGGAGCCGGTGATGTCGCACCGGGTCTGCGCCGCGTGCGGCTTCTACAAGGAGCAGCAGGTCACCGAGGGCGCATAGGGCCCGATGGCCGCGTCCATCGCGCCGGTCGCGTTGGATGCCATGGGGGGCGACCACGCCCCCGTCGCGATCGTGCAGGGCGCGATTGACGCAGCGCGCAAGGGACTGCCGGTCATCCTCGTCGGTCCGGAGGAACGGGTGCGGGCCGAGCTCGACCGGCAGCGCGCCAGCTGGAACCTGCCGGTGCAGGTTCGTCACGCCCCCGACGTCGTGGGCATGGACGAGCACCCGGCCCATGCCATGCGCCGAAAGAAGCAGAACTCCATCCGCGTGGCCCTCGAGCTGGTGCGGGACGGGGAGGCCTCGGCCGCGGTCAGCGCCGGCAACAGCGGGGCGGTCATGGCGGGGGCCATGATGGTGCTCGGTTGCGTGGGCGACGTGCAGCGCCCGGCCATCCTGTCGGTGCTTCCCGCCGCGAAGGGGCGGCCGGTGATGCTCGACGCCGGGGCCAACGTCGACTGCAAGCCCCTGCACCTCGTGCAGTTCGCGCTGATGGGCGAGGTCTACTCCCGCAGGGTGCTGGGTGTGTCCCGGCCCAGGGTCGCGCTGCTCGCGAACGGGGAGGAGTCGAGCAAGGGAACGGCTCTCACCCGGGCCGCCGCGGCGGCGCTCACCCGATCCGGGCTCCGCTTCCAGGGCTACTGTGAGGGGCGCGACCTCCTCGGCGGCGACGTCGACGTGGTGGTGACCGACGGCTTCACGGGCAACGTGGCCCTGAAGACCATGGAGGGAACCGCCCAGGCGCTGGCCCTGATGATGAAGGAGGCGCTGCACCGGAACCTGCCGGCCAGGCTGGGCGGGGCGCTCGTCAAGAACGCCATCGACGAGATCCGGCGGCGGGTCGACTGGCGGGAGATCGGCGGTGCGCCCCTGCTCGGCGTGGGCGGCGTCGTGGTCATCGCCCACGGAGCGTCCGACCGCCGCGCCGTGTCGAACGCCGTGGCCCGGGCGGCCGATGGAGCGCGGGCGAGCTGCACCGCGGAGATCGGGGAGGCGGCGGCGCTCGCTGCCGGGCTGCTCGATCCGGCGAGGGGCGAAGAGGAGTCCACCGGCAACAAGGGGCGCCGAAAGGCGTCCGAGGCATGAAAGGCCAGGAGGAACGCATGCGATCGCTCATCGTCGGGACCGGGAGCTACGCGCCGGAGAAGATCCTCACCAACAAGGACCTGGAGGCGCTGGTCCAGACCAACGACGAGTGGATCGTCGAGCGGACCGGCATCCGGGAGCGGCACATCGCCGCGGACAGCGAGGCCACCAGCGACCTCGCGCTCAAGGCCTCGCAGAAGGCGCTCAAGATGGCAGGCGTCCGACCGGAGGACGTCGACCTCATCGTGGTGGGGACGATCACGCCGGATTTCCCGTTCCCGTCGTCGGCGGCCGTGCTGCAGGCCCAGCTCCACAACAAGAAGGCCTTCGCCTTCGACGTCTCGGCGGCCTGCGCCGGGTCCCTGTACGCCCTCTCCATCGCCGATCGCTACGTGGCGAGCGGGGTCGCGCGGGTGGCTCTGGTGGTGGGCGCCGAGATCCTCACGAGCATCACCGACTGGTCCGATCGCAACACCTGCATCCTCTTCGGCGACGGGGCCGGTGCCATGGTGCTCGTTCCCACCCAGGACCCGAACCGCGGTCTCCTCTCCACCCACCTGCACACCGACGGATCGATGTGGCCCATGCTGTACACGCCGGGTGGTGGTACGCGGATGCGCATGAGCCACAAGGTGCTCGACGAGCGGCTCAACACCGTGAAGATGAACGGGCGCGAGGTGTACAAGGTGGCGGTCCGGGCGCTCGAGGAGGTGTCCCGCGAGGCGCTCGGGGCGAACGGCCTCCAGCCCAAGGACGTGAACTGGGTCATCGCCCACCAGGCCAACAAGCGCATCCTCGACTCCACGCTCGACCGCCTGGGGATCCCCGCGGAGAAGTGCTGGATGAATTTGGAAAGGTATGGCAACACCTCGTCGGCGAGCGTTCCCATGACGCTCGACGAGGCCAACCGCGCTGGCTGGTTCAAGACGGGTGACCTGATCCTCATGATGGCCATCGGCGGCGGCATGGCCTGGGGCAGCGCGCTCGTTCGCTGGTAGGAGGACGCCGTGTCGAAGCTGGCCTTCATCTTTCCCGGACAGGGCTCCCAGGCGACGGGGATGGGCCGTGCCCTGCACGACGCCTTCCCCGAGGCGCGAGCCGTCTTCGAGGCCGTCGATGCCGCGCTCGGCGAGAAGCTGTCCACCCTCTGCTTCGAGGGGCCGGACGAGAAGCTGAAGCTCACCGCCAACACGCAGCCCTGCATCCTCACGGTCTCGGCCGCGGCTGCCGCCGTCCTGGCCGCCCGCGGCGTACGGCCCGACCTCGTGGCCGGGCATTCGCTCGGGGAGTACTCGGCCCTGGTCGCCACCGGGGCGATCACGGCGGCCGACGCGGCCCGGTCCGTCCGTGCCCGCGGCACCTTCATGCAGGATGCCGTCCCGGCCGGGCAGGGGGCCATGTCCGCCGTCCTCGGGCTCGAGCCGGAACGGGTCCGGGCCATCTGCGAATCGGTCCAGGCCGCCACCGGCAAGGTGGTCTCGCCCGCGAACTACAACGAGCCCAACCAGACGGTCATCGCCGGGGACGCCGGCGCGGTGGCCGAGGCGGGGCTCCGGCTCAAGGAGGCGGGGGCGAAGCGCGTCCTGCCCCTCCCGGTGAGCGCCCCGTTCCACTCCGCCCTCATGGAGCCCGTCAAGGCCAGGCTCGAGCCGGTGCTGCGCGCGGTCGCCTGGGTGGAGCCCGCGGTCCCGGTCGTGACCAACGTCGAGGCCAAGGCCAACCGGGAGACCGGCCGCATCGTCCCGCTCCTCGTCGAGCAGGTGACCGCGCCGGTCCGCTGGATCGAGATCGTCCAGGAGATGGCCCGGCTGGGCGTGACGCGGGTCGTCGAGGTCGGTCCTGGAAACGTCCTGGGAGGGCTGGTCAGGCGGATCGAGAAGGGTGTCGAGGTACACTCCGTCGCCGACCCTGCCTCCCTCGACAAGACCCTCGCCGCGATCGGAGCCTGACCGTGTACGCCTTCCAGGGAAAGACCGCCCTCGTCACCGGTGCCTCCCGCGGCATCGGCCGGGCCATCGCGGTGGCGCTGGCGCGAGGCGGAGCCCGGCTGGCCCTGAACTACGCCGGGAACCAGGCGGCCGCCGAGGAGGCGCTCCGGCTGGTGCGCGAGGCCGGCTCGCCCGAGGCCCGGCTCTTCCAGTTCGACGTGGCCGACCCGGCCGCGGCGGCCAGGGCCGTCGACGAGGTGGTGGCCACCATGGGCGGCCTGCACATCCTCGTGAACAACGCCGGCGTGGCGCTCGACCAGCTCGTCATGCGCATCAAGGACGAGGACTGGCAGCGCCAGCTGGACGTCAACCTTTCCGGGGCCTTCCACCTCATCCGGGCCGCCACGCGCCCCATGATGAAGGCCCGCGGCGGGGCCATCGTGAACCTCACCTCGGTGGTCGGGGAGATGGGAAACGCGGGCCAGGCCGCCTACGCGGCCACCAAGGCGGGCCTCATCGGCCTCACCAAGTCGGTGGCCCGGGAGCTCGCCTCGCGAAACGTGCGGGTGAACGCGGTCGCTCCCGGCTACATCGATACGGACATGACGGCGTCCCTCCCGGAGGACGCCAAGAAGAAGATGGCGGAGATGATCCCGCTGGGGCGCCTCGGCAACGCCGAGGACGTGGCCGCGGCGGTGGCGTGGCTCTGCAGCGATCAGGCGTCGTACGTGACCGGAGAGGTGCTCCGGGTGAACGGCGGCATGCACATGTAGTGCGGGTTTCTCCCGCGAGACGGACCAACCACAGGAGGAAGCATCGATGACGACGGGCAACGTGGAGCAGAAGGTCAAGGGCATCATCGCCGAGCAGCTCGGAGTGGCGGAGGACGAGATCAAGACCACCTCCAGCTTCATCGAGGACCTGGGCGCCGACTCCCTCGACATCGTCGAGCTGGTCATGGCGATGGAGGAGGAGTTCGAGGTCGAGATCCCCGACGAGGAGGCCGAGAACATCAAGTGCGTCCAGGACGCCATCAACTACATCAACACCCACAAGAAGTAGGACGGCCGGACGGCGGCGGCGGGAACCACCCGGGCCGGAGGGTCGCGGGAGGGGTCCGTGCCGCAAGAGGCGTCGAGAGGAGGCAGGTAGGATGTCCAGGCGTCGCGTGGTGGTCACCGGGCTCGGGCTGGTCTGCCCGGTCGGCGTGGGCGTGGAGGAGAGCTGGCAGGCGCTCGTCGCCGGGAAGAGCGGGATCGGCCCGATCACCCACTACGACGCCTCCACCTTTCCGACCCGGATCGCCGGCGAGGTGAGGGGATTCGAGCCCGAGAAGTTCATGGACCGCAAGGAGGTCCGCCGCAACGACCGGTTCATCCAGTTCGCGCTGGCGGCCGCCGACATGGCAATGAAGGACTCCGGGCTCGACGTCGAGAAGGAGGATCCCACCCGGATCGGCGCCATCGTCGGGTCGGGCATGGGCGGGCTCGCCACCATCGAGGATACCCACCAGACCCTCATGGAAAGGGGCGTCCGAAAGGTCAGCCCGTTCTTCATCCCGGCCATCATCATCAACCTGGCGCCGGGGCAGATCGCGCTGCGCTACGGGTTCAAGGGGCCGAACTTCTCGCCGGTATCGGCCTGCGCCACCGGCAACCACTCCATCGGCGACGCCATGATGTACATCGAGCGAGGGATGGCCGACGTCGTCATCGCGGGCGGGACCGAGGCCACCATCACGCCGCTCGGGCTGGCCGGGTTCTGCGCCGCCCGCGCCATGTCGGAGCGCAACGACGCCCCGGAGAAGGCCAGCCGGCCCTTCGACAGGGCGCGCGACGGGTTCGTCGCCGCCGAGGGCTGCGGGATCCTCGTCCTCGAGGAGTACGAGCACGCCCGGAAGCGCGGGGCGCGCATCTACGCGGAGCTTTGCGGGTACGGGGCCAGCTGCGACGCCAACCACGTGACCACGCCCGCGCCGGGAGGGGAGGGCGGACAGCGGGCCATGCGCATGGCCCTCGCCGACACCGGGCTCCGGCCGGAGCAGGTGGGGTACGTGAACACCCACGGGACGTCCACGCCCCAGGGCGACATCGCCGAGTGCCAGGCGGTGCGCGCCGTGTTCGGCGCCTGGGCCGACTCCGGACTGGTGGTGTCGTCCACCAAGTCGATGACCGGGCACATGCTGGGGGCGGCCGGCGGCGCCGAGGCGGTCTTCTCCGTGCTGGCGCTCCACCGGGGCGTGGTTCCTCCGACGCTCAACGTGGAGGAGCAGGACCCCGAGTGCCGGCTCGACGTGGTGCCCAACGTGGCACGGGAGGTGAAGCTGGAAGCCGCCATCTCCAACAGCTTCGGCTTCGGCGGCACCAACGCGGTCGTCGCCTTCAAGAAGGTCTAGCCGGGCTGGAACGGGAACGGCCGGCGCCTCTCGACGCCAGCCGTAGGGCCGCACGGTCCGGGTGGCCGTCAGTCGTCGTGGTCGTCGTGTCCGTCCCGGTCGTCGTCGCCGAAGGCCTTCAGCGAGCGCTTCACGTTGGCGATGATCTGGGCGCTGTCCTTCCCGGTCGGGTCGCAGGGGTCGAGGGTGGCGCCGTCCGGGCCAACCAGCCAGAGCGAGGCGTCGAAGGCGAGGGTCACGTTGGTCGAGTCCCCCTCGGCGATCACGAAGGGGCTCTCGTACTCCACCTCGACCTCCATCGTGGACGTGACGGCGAACGGCACGGGCGCCGGGGTGACCGGCGGCGTGCCGGTCGCGGGCCCGGTGCACGTGCCCTCGAGGACGATGGAGAGCCCGTCGAGCGCGACGCCGCCCTTCGTCGCCTGGATGTTCAGCTTCTCGGGAGAGCGAACCCGGTGGATCTCGAACTCGATGCCCTTGTAGGAGCCGGCCGGGACCACGCTCGTGGGGATGGCGGTCTGGACGCCGGTGTCGGTGACGTTCACCTCGAGGACGTACGGTCCGGCCTCGATCTCCTCGAAGTCGTCATCGTCGTGGCTGGACGATCCGGTGGGACCGGTCGGACCCGTGGGGCCGGTGGGGCCCGTGGGGCCCGTGGACCCGCTCGCGGCCTTCCCGAGCTCGAGCTCCTTCACGACGAGGTAGAGGTTGCTCAGGGTAGCGGTTCCCGAGGCGGTCTGGACCGAGGAGAGATTCGACGTGCCGGCCTTCACGGCCGTGCTGACGGAGACGGTGGAGCCGGTTCCGCTCCCGGCGCCGCAACCCGCGAGGGTGGCGGCGAGGAGCAGGGTGATGTACGGAGTCGCGATGCGCATGGTAGGCCTCCAGCTGAAGTTGGACGGTTGCACTGCCTTCCCCTACCGCTGGTTGCCGCACTGCGCAAGACCTACATCGTCTCTATGTGAGTGAATTAATTACTTAAAATATCATCATGTCCCTGGAGGATGGCACATGGCAGATCGCGTCGTCTTCGGATCGGATCACGCTGGGATGAACCTTCGCGCCGAGGCGGTCCGCGTGGCCCGCGAGGCCGGGTTCGAGGTCGAGGACCTCGGTCCCCCCGCTGGCGAGAGCGTCGATTATCCCGACTACGCGGCGAGGGTCGGCCAGGCCGTCGTCGACGGCCGTGCACGGCTCGGGATCCTGGTCTGCGGCACGGGGATCGGGATGTCCATCGCGGCCAACAAGTTGAAGGGGGTCCGGGCGGCCCACTGCACCACCGAATACGAGGCCCGCATGGCCCGCGCCCACAACGACGCCAACGTCCTCTGCATGGGCGAGAGGGTGATCGGGATCGGGCTGGGGGGCGCGGTGGTGGCGGCGTTCCTTTCCCAGCCCTTCGAGGGGGGGCGGCACCAGCGCCGGGTGGACAAGATCTCGGCCCTCGACCGCTGACCCGTTGCGCGGTATGCAGTCCCCCTTCTGGAGGAGCGTTCCACATGATGACCACCAAGGCCCTCTCCGAGGTCGATCCCGAGATCGCGCGCCTCGTGCGCGAGGAGACCCGTCGGCAGGCCGAAGGCCTGGAGCTCATCGCCAGCGAGAACTTCGTCTCCCCCGCGGTGCTCGAGGCCACAGGGTCGGCGCTGACCAACAAGTACGCCGAGGGATACCCGGGGAAGCGCTACTACGGCGGCTGCGAGGTGGTGGACCAGGTCGAGCAGCTCGCCATCGACCGGGCGAAGAGGCTCTTCGGGGCCGACCACGCCAACGTCCAGCCGCACTCCGGATCCCAGGCCAACATGGCGGCCTACTTCGCGCTCGCCCAGCCGGGCGACACGCTGCTCGCCATGAGCCTCAACTTCGGTGGCCACCTCACCCACGGGTCGCCGGTGAACTTCTCCGGCCGCCTCTTCAAGATCGTCCCGTACGGCCTTCGCCAGTCGGACGAGACGGTGGACATGGACGAGGTCCGGCGGCTGGCCCGCGAGCACAGGCCTCGCATCCTGGTGGTGGGTGCGAGCGCCTACCCGCGCCTCTTCCACTTCGACCGCTTCGCCGAGATCGCCCGCGAGGTCGGTGCGGCCATGGTGGTCGACATGGCCCACATCGCCGGCCTGGTCGCGGCCGGCCTGCATCCGAACCCGGTGCCGCACGCCGACATCGTCACCACCACCACCCACAAGACCCTGCGCGGCCCGCGCGGCGGGATGATCCTCTGCCGCGAGGCCCACGCCAAGGCGGTGAACAGCCAGATCTTCCCCGGCACCCAGGGTGGTCCGCTCGAGCACGTGGTGGCGGCCAAGGCGGTGGCGTTCCACGAGGCGCTGCAGCCCACCTTCAAGGCCTACCAGCAGCAGATCCTCGACAACGCCAGGGCGCTCGCCGAGGGGCTGGTGGCGGCCGGGCTGCGGCTCGTCTCCGGCGGCACCGACAACCACCTCATGCTGGTCGACCTCCGGCCCAAGAAGCTCAACGGCAAGATCGCCGAGGAGGCGCTCGGCAAGGCCGGCATCACGGTCAACAAGAACATGATCCCCTGGGATCCGGAGAAGCCGTTCGTCACCTCCGGCATCCGGGTGGGGACCCCGGCGCTCACCACCCGCGGCATGGGCGTGGCCGAGATGGGCCGGGTGGCGGCGCTCATCGGGCGGGTACTCGACGCGCCGGCCGACACGGCGTCGCTCGCCCGCGTGAAGGGCGAGGTCCAGGACCTCACCCGGCAGTTTCCCCTCTACCCCGACCGGATCTGAGCGGCGGGCCGGGGAGACGCTCGACGAATGCGCTGTCCCTTCTGTGGCCATCTCGAGGACCGGGTCGTCGACTCGCGCGAGGCGCAGGACGGCCAGGCCACGCGCCGGCGCCGCGAGTGCCTGGGCTGCACGCGCCGCTTCACCACCTACGAGCGGGTCGAGGAGAGCCTCCCGGCCCTGGTGAAGAAGGACGGCCGGCGGGAATCCTTCGACCGGCGCAAGGTCCTGGAGGGGCTGCGCCGAGCCTGCCAGAAGCGGCCGGTGTCCCAGGAGCGCATCGACGAGATGGCCACCCGGGTGGAGCGCCGCCTCCAGGAGATGGGGGAGCGGGAGGTCCGGGCCAGCGCGGTGGGCGAGCTGGTGATGGAGCTGCTCCGCGCCGAGGATCCGGTGGCCTACGTTCGCTTCGCCTCCGTCTACCGCGACTTCCGCGACGTCGGCGAGTTCACGGCGGCCGTCGAGGGGCTGAAGGACAAGCCTTGAGCGGCTCCGCCTCGCAGGAGCGCTTCATGCGCCTCGCGCTGCGCGAGGCCCGCCGCGGGGCGGGGCGCACCAGCCCCAACCCGGCCGTCGGCGCCGTGCTGGTGAAGGGGGGGCGCGTGGTGGGCCGCGGGCACCACGCCCGGGCCGGCGCTCCCCATGCCGAGGTGGCGGCCATTCGCGAAGCCGGGGCGCGAGCGCGCGGCGCCGACCTCTACACCACCCTCGAGCCCTGCGATCACTACGGGCGCACGCCGCCCTGCAGCCTGGCCATCCTCGAGGCCGGGGTGCGGCGGGTCCTCTCCGGGTCGAGCGACCCCAACCCCCGCGTGAACGGCCGGGGAATCCGGCGGCTGCGCCGGGCCGGCGTCCCGGTGGAGACCGGCGTGCTGCGCGAGGCCTGCGACGCCGTCAACGAGACCTGGTTCCGCTTCATCGAGACCGGCCGTCCCCACGTCACCCTCAAGCTGGCCGCCACCCTCGACGGCCGCATCGCCACCTCCGCCGGGGATTCACGGTGGGTGACCGGTGCGCCGGCCCGCTCGCTGGTGCACCGGCTCCGCGACGCGGCCGACGCCGTCCTGGTGGGCTCCGGCACCGCCCGGACCGACGACCCCCGCCTCACCACCCGCCTCCCCGGCGGGCGCGGCCGGGACCCGATCCGCGTCGTCCTCGACTCCCGCCTCGAGCTGCCGCACCGGTTGCACCTCTTCCGCCAGCGCTCCAGTGCGCCGACGATCGTGGCCCACGTCTCCGGCACCCCGCCCCCGCGCCCCCCGCGCGGCGTGGAGTACCTCCGCTGCAAGGCCCGACGCGGCCGGGTCGACCTCGGCGACCTGCTCGCCCGGCTCGGGCAGCGGGGGGTGACCACCGTGCTCGCCGAGGGGGGTGCCGAGGTGGCGAGAAGCCTCCTCGAGGCCGGCCAGGTCGACCGGCTCCTGCTCTTCCTGGCCCCGAAGCTCGCTGGTGGAGGCCTTTCCTGGCTTCCCGGGAAGGGGCCCGCCCGCATGACCGACGCGCTCGCCGTGCGGGACCTCACGGTCCGGCGGGTGGGCCGGGACCTGCTCGTCACCTGCCGGCCCGCGCCGAAAGGTGATCCAACCCCCCGTGTGGACTAAGATCCCGACCCGATGTTCACCGGACTGATCTCGGACCTGGGCGTGGTGGAGCGGGTCGACCCGCGGGCCGGAGGCGCGCGCATCGTCATCCGCCCCGGGGCGCTTCCGGTCGACGAGCTCGAGCCCGGGGAGAGCGTGGCGTGCAACGGCGCCTGCCTCACCGTGGTGGAGCGGGGAGGGGGGAGGATGTCCTTCGACGCGGTGCCCGAGACCCTCTCCCGCACCACGCTCGGGACCTGGAGGCCGGGGACCCGCGTGAACCTGGAACGTGCCCTGCGCCTCTCCGACCGGCTGGGGGGCCACATGGTGCAGGGGCACGTCGATGCCGTCGGAAAGATCCTGGCCCGCGCCGTGGAGGGGCAGGGCGCCCGCCTCACCGTGTCGCTCCCCGCGGCCATCGCGCCGCTGGTCGCCGAGAAGGGCTCCATCGCCGTCGACGGGGTCTCCCTCACGGTGGCCCACGCCGGGCGCGATCGGTTCGAGGTGGCCCTCATCCCGGAGACGCTCTCGCGCACCGTGCTGGGGGAGGCGGGGCCGGGCACGGTGGTGAACCTCGAGGCAGACGTCGTGGCGCGCCACGTCGCCCGCCTCCGCGAGTTCGCCGGCACGGCGGGCGTCACGGAGGGTTCGTTGAAGGACTGGGGATACGGCGAGGCGGCGAGATGATCCGGCATTCGGAGCACGCGGTGGAGCGGATCGAGGTGGCCATCGAGGCACTCCGCCGCGGCAAGATGGTGATCCTGGTCGATGACGAGGACCGCGAGAACGAGGGCGACCTGTGCATCGCCGCGGAGAAGGTCACGCCGGCGGCGGTGAACTTCATGGCCAAGTTCGGGCGCGGCCTCATCTGCCTGGCCATGACCGACGAGAAGGCGCGATCGCTCGAACTGCCGCTCATGGTCCCCGAGGGGCAGAACGCCTCCAGCTTCGGCACGGCCTTCACGGTCTCCATCGAGGCCGCCCGCGGGGTCAGCACCGGGATCAGCGCCAAGGACCGGGCCCACACCATCCTCACCGCGGTTGCCGACGGCGCGAGGCCCACCGACCTGGTCCGTCCCGGCCACGTCTTCCCGCTGCGGGCCCGGCACGGCGGCGTCCTGGTCCGGGCCGGGCAGACCGAGGGTTCGGTCGACCTGGCGCGCCTGGCCGGCCTCAGGCCCTCGGCCGTCATCTGCGAGATCATGAACGACGACGGCACCATGTCGCGGATGCCCGAGCTCCAGGAACTGGCGCGGGAGCACGACATCCCCATCGCGTCGGTGGCCGACCTGATCTTCTACCGGATGACCCGGGACTCGCTGGTGCGGCGCGCCTCGCAGGCGCCGCTCCCCACCCAGTACGGGAAGTTCACCGCGGTGGCCTACGAGAACGACGTCGACAAGAACCAGCACGTGGCCCTGGTGATGGGGCCTGGAAGCCCGGCCAGCCGGTCATGGTGCGCGTTCACTCCAAGTGCCTGACGGGCGATGTCTTCGGCAGCTCCCGCTGCGACTGCGGCCCGCAGCTCCACGCCGCCCTGCGGCAGATCGCCCGGGCCGGCAAGGGCGTCCTCGTCTACCTCGACCAGGAGGGGCGCGGCATCGGGCTCGTCAACAAGCTCAAGGCCTACAACCTCCAGGACCAGGGGCTCGACACCGCCGAGGCCAACGTGAAGCTGGGATTCAAGCCCGACCTGCGCGACTACGGCATCGGGGCCCAGATCCTGCGCGACCTGGGCGTGGGGAAGATGCGGCTGCTCACCAACAACCCGAAGAAGATCGTCGGGCTGGAAGGCTACGGCCTCGAGGTGGTGGAGCGCGTGCCCATCGAGATGCCCCCGTCCCGCGGCAACCGCGCCTACCTGCGCACCAAGCGGGACAAGATGGGACACCTGCTCACGCTCGCCCCGGCTCCCGCCAAGGGGAAGGGCAAGGTCGCGCACCGCGCGGCCAAGGGAGGACGGTCATGAAGGTCTTCGAGGGGAACCTGGTCGGCGAGGGGCTCAAGTTCGCCATCGTGGTGTCGCGGTTCAACTCGCTCGTCACCGAGCAGCTGCTGGCGGGGGCGAAGGACGCGCTCCGGCGGCACGGGGTCGCCGAGGACGCCGTGGAGGTCTTCCGCTGCCCGGGGACCTTCGAGATCCCTGCGGTGCTGCGCCGGGTGGGACGCAGCGGCCGGTACGACGCCGTGGTGGCGCTGGGTGCGGTCATCCGCGGCGGCACCCCCCACTTCGAGTACGTGGCCAGCGAGGTCTCGAAGGGCGTGGGGCAGGTCTCGATGGAGGCGGAGTGCGCCGTCGGCTTCGGGGTCCTCACCTGCGACACCATGGAGCAGGCGCTGGAGCGGGCCGGGGTGAAGGGCGGGAACAAGGGAGCCGAGGCGGCCGTGGCCGCCATCGAGCAGGCCAACCTCTTCCGGGCGTTCGCCGCCGGGAAGAAGTAGGGGCACATGGTCCACACCCGACGCACCAAGGCCCGGGAGCGGGCCCTGCAGGCGCTCTACCAGATCGACGTGGCCGCCACCGATCTCGACGAGGCGCTGGCCCGCTTCTGGCCGAGCTTCGAGCCGGTGGAGCGCGAGGTGCGCGAGGGGGCCGAGGGGCTCGTGCGCGGGGTGGCCAACCACCGGCGCGAGATCGACGAGGTCATCGAGCAGGTCTCCACCAACTGGCGCATGGACCGGATGGCCAAGGTGGATCGCAACGTGCTGCGGCTGGCGGTCTTCGAGCTGCGCTGGCGCAGCGACGTCCCGGTCAAGGTCTGCATCAACGAGGCCATCGAGCTGGGAAAGAAGTACGGAAGCGAGAGCTCGGCGGCCTTCGTGAACGGCGTGCTGGACCGGATCGCCGCCGCGCTTCCCGAGGCGCGGCGCGGGGACGGACCGGGGCGGTGACGCTTCGCCTGGAACTGGCGGACCTCTCGCTGGCGTCGCTCGACGCCCTCGAGGCCGACTCGCTGGCCGCCTTCGTCGGGGCCGAGCGGCCCCTCTCCGGCCTCGCCTCGCTCGTCGACTGGCGGCTCGCCGGGGCGGTCTCCCGCGCCATCCTGACCGGGACCGTCACCCCCGAGCACGGGGAGGCCCTGCTCCTGCCCTCGGGGAACCGCCTGCGGGCCACCCGCGTCTTCCTCTTCGGGATCGACGACCCGTCGCCGCGATCCGTCGCGCTCGCGGTGCGCCACGCCTGCGAGGCTCTCCGGCGCGCCGGGGCGCGCGATCTCCTGCTGGGCTTCCCGCACGGGTCCCCGCTGCCGGTGGCAGCGCGAGCATGGGTCGAGGCCGCGGCGGTGGCGGGGTTCGCCCGGCAGGTGGTGCTGGGCGACGTGCGCGCGCTCGCGCCCGCGCTGGAGGGCGCGGCGCGGGAGCTGGGGATCGCGGTGGAGGTGACCCGGGTGACGGCGCGGGTCGAGGCGCACCCGCCTACGGCGTGATGCGCTCGGTCATGCGGGCGAACGGGATGGTCTCCCGGACGTGGTGCAGCCCGCAGATCCAGGCCACGCAGCGTTCCACGCCCATGCCGAAGCCGGCGTGCGGCACGGAGCCGTAGCGGCGCAGGTCGAGGTACCACTCGAAGGCCTCGCGCGGCAGCTGGTGATGGGCGATGGCCTTCTCGAGGGTCTCCAGGTCGTCCTCGCGCTGCCCGCCGCCGATGATCTCGCCGTAGCCCTCCGGGGCGAGAACGTCGCAGCCCAGCGCCACGCTCGGGTCCTGCGGGTCCTTCTTGAAGTAGAAGGCCTTCATGAGCGTCGGATAGCGGTGGACCATGACCGGCCGGTCGTAGGCGCCCGCCACCAGCGTCTCCTCGTCGCCGCCGATGTCGTCGCCCCACACCATCATGGGCGGGAGCTTCGCCGCCTCCTCCGGCGGGAGCGCAGCGCGCTGCGCCTCCTGCGCCTTGCGGATGACCTCCACCGCCTCGGTGTAGGTGATGCGCGGGAACGGGGCCTTCACGCTCTCGAGCTTCGAGACGTCCCGCTCCAGCACCCGGGTGAGCTCGTCCCGGTGCTTCGCCAGGGCCGCCTGGACGACGAAGGAGACGAACTCCTCCATGAGCACCATGTCGCCTTCGAGGTCGAGCCAGGCCACCTCGGGCTCCACCATCCAGAACTCGGTGAGGTGGCGCCGGGTCTTGGACTTCTCGGCGCGGAAGGTGGGGCCGAAGGAGTAGACCTTCCCGAGCGCCATCGCCGCGGCTTCCATGTAGAGCTGGCCGGACTGGGTGAGGTAGGCCTTGCCCAGGTCGAAGTAGGGCACCTCGAAGAGGTTGCTCGTTCCCTCGCACGCGTTCGGGGTGAAGATCGGTCCGTCCACCAGCGTGAAGCCGCGCTGGTCGAAGAAGTCGCGGATGGCCTTCTCGACGGTGTGGCGCACCCGCAGGATCACGTTCTGCCGCGGGGAGCGCAGCCAGAGGTGGCGCTGCTCCATGAGGAACGCGACGCCATGCTCCTTGTGCCCGATGGGGAACTCCTGGGTCGGCCGGGCGTGGACCGACAGCCCGCGCACGTCGATCTCGAAGCCGATGGGGGAGCGGGGCTCCTTCTTGACGAGCCCGGTGACGGTGATGGAGGTCTCCTGCGGGAGGTGGTCGGCGTCGGTGAAGACCTCCGGGGTCACGTTTCCCTTGAAGACCACGCACTGGATGGTCCCGGTGCCGTCGCGGACCTGGAGGAAGTGGAGCTTGCCCGAGGAGCGGCGATTGTGGAGCCACCCGTGGAGCGTGACCTCCTTTCCCTCGTGCGCGGCGATGTCGGCGACGTAGACGTTCTCGGGCATGGATGGCCTCTCCGGGGTCGAAGGAGGCGCGCAATATACCCGGAGCCCCCGGGAACGCGCAGGTGCAAAATCGCCGTCCCGCGGTAATATCGCGGACTTCCATGCCCTCCATGAACGAGCGATACGAGCCGAGGTCGATCGAGCCGCGCTGGCAGAAGCGCTGGGACGAAGCCGGTGTCTTCAAGGCCGGCCGGCGCGCCGGCGCGGAGAAGCGCTACGTCCTCGAGATGTTCCCGTACCCGTCCGGCGCCATGCACATGGGACACGCCCGGGTCTACACCATCGGTGACGCGCTGGCCCGCCTGCTGCGAATGCGCGGCTACGACGTCCTCCACCCCATGGGGTTCGACGCGCTGGGCCTGCCGGCCGAGAACGCGGCGCTGAAGGACGGGCGTCACCCCGCCGAGCGGACCCGCGAGAACATCGTGGCCTTCCGCCAGGACATGCAGCGGGTGGGCTTCGCCTTCGACTGGGAGCGGGAGTTCGCCACCTGCGACCCGGAGTACTACCGGTGGAACCAGTGGTTCTTCCTGCGCATGCTGGAGAAGGGCATCGTCTACCGGCGCCAGGGCAAGGCCAACTGGTGCACCGGCTGCAACACCGTCATCGCCAACGAGCAGGTGGTCGACGACAACGTCTGCGAGCGCTGCTCCTCGCCGGTGGTGGAGAAGGTCATCCCGGAGTGGGCCTTCCGCATCACCGACTACGCCGACGACCTGCTGGAGGGCCTCGACGGCCTGCGGGACTGGCCCGAGCGCATCACCACCATGCAGCGCAACTGGATCGGGCGCAGCGAGGGGGCCGAGGTCGATTTCGCGGTGGCCGGCGCGGGAGGGCCCATCCGCGTGTTCACCACCCGCGTCGACACCATCTTCGGCTGCACCTACGTGGTGCTGGCGCCGGAGCACCCGCTCACCGCGCGGCTCACCACGCCCGACCGCAAGGCCGAGGTCGACGCGTTCGTCGCGCGCATGGCGAAGACCGACGCCGCGATGCGCACCGGCGAGGACGCGCCCAAGGAGGGCGCCTTCACCGGGTCGTACGCGGTGAACCCCTACAGCGGCGAGAAGGTCCCGGTCTGGATCGCCAACTTCGTGCTGGCCGGCTACGGGACCGGCGCGGTGATGAGCGTCCCGGCCCACGACCAGCGCGACTTCGAGTTCGCGCGCAAGTACGCGCTCCCCGTCCGCGTGGTCGTCCAGCCCGCCGCGGGCGATCCCCTCCCGGCGGGTGACGTGCTCGAGAAGGCCCACACCGAGGACGGCGTCCTCGACGGGTCCGGTCCGTTCACCGGCCAGCCCAGCGCCGAGGCGCGCCGGCGCATGTCGGCGCTGGCGCGGGAGAGGGGGTTCGGGGAGCCCTCCGTGAAGTACCACCTGCGCGACTGGGGCTTCAGCCGGCAGCGGTACTGGGGCACGCCCATCCCGGTGGTGTACTGCCCCGATCACGGCGCGGTGGGAGTCCGCGACGCCGATCTCCCCGTCCTGCTGCCCGACGAGGCCATCATCACCGGGACCGGCGAGCCTCCGCTGGCCAAGGTCCCGGCCTTCGTGAACACCACCTGTCCCACCTGCGGCAAGCCGGCGCGGCGCGAGACCGAGACCATGGACACCTTCGTGGACTCGTCCTGGTACTACGCGCGCTACCTGTCTCCGCGCGATGCCGAGCGTCCCTTCGGGCAGGCCGAGGCCCGGCGCTGGCTCCCGGTCGACGTCTACGTGGGCGGTCCAGAGCACGCGGTGATGCACCTGCTCTACTTCCGCTTCTGGCACCGGGTGATGGAGCAGCTCGGGCTGGTGTTCGAGAAGGAGCCGGTGAAGCGGCTGGTCACCCAGGGCATCGTGAACGGGCCCGACGGCCGGAAGATGTCGAAGCGCTGGGGCAACGTGGTGCAGCCCGGCCCCATCGTCGACCGCTTCGGCGCCGACACCATGCGGATGTTCATGCTCTTCGCCGCGCCGCCGGAGAAGGACATCGACTGGTCCGACGAGCAGGTGGAGGGGATGTTCCGCTTCCTTTCCCGCGTCTGGCGCATCTTCCACGCCCGGCAGGAGACGTTCCAGGTCCCCGATCGCGCGCTCGCCGACGCCGCCGGCCCGTTCCTCGAGCTGCGCCGGAAGACCCACCGCACCATCAAGCGGGTGACCGAGGGGCTGGAGGGCGACCTCAAGTTCAACACCTCCATCGCGGCGCTCATGGAGCTCGTGAACGAGCTCTACGCGATGGAGCCGGCCAGCGATGCCGACCGCGCCGCCGTGAAGGAGGCGCTGGTCGCGGTGGCCATGATGCTCGCCCCGTTCGCGCCCCACGTCGCCGAGGAGCTCTGGCACGAGGTCCTCGGGCCGGGCGTCCGCGATCAGTTGCTCGCCGAGGCGCCCTGGCCTCCCTTCGACCCGGCCCTGGTGGTCGCGGACGTGGTGACCTTGGCGGTCCAGGTGAACGGGAAGCTGCGCGGGGAGATCCAGGTGCCGCTCGCCGCCGGGGAGGCCGAGGTGAAGGCGCTCGCCGAGGAGGAGCCGCGCGTGAAGGCCCACATGGCCGGGAAGACCGTGCGCAAGGTGGTCTACGTGCCGCGGCGGCTCATCAACTTCGTGGTGTCATGAGTCGCTCGAGGGGATTCCTCGCTGCCCTCGTGGCCCTGGTGGGGGGCGCGGGTTGCGGGTACGCCGTCGGCTCGGGCGCCGCCCGTCTTCCCGAGGGCGCGGAACGGGTCTTCGTGCCCCCGCTGGAGAACCGCACCACCGATGCGGAGGCGGGAGCCCTGGTCGCGGCGGCGCTTCGCGACGAGCTCGCCCGGCGCGGTGCGGCGGGCGGGGAAGGGGCCCCGGCACGCATCGAGGGCGTGGTGACCCGGTCGTCGTCGTCTCCGCTGACGACGCAGGGCGGGACCTGGCGGCTGGTGTTCGAGGTGCAGGCGCGCATGACGGTGCGCGGCCAGGAGGCTGCACAGGTCACGGTGCGGCGGGAGGTGGATTACCTGGGCGAGGTGGACGCCATCGCCACGGAGGGGCGGAGGCGCCTTGCCATCCGGCGCGCCGCGGAGGAGGCCGCTCGAGAGATCGTCGAGCGGCTCGAGACGCCCTAGGGACCGGAGCTACTTCGCCGGAGCCGTCTTCGCGACGGCCTTGGCGAGGCGCGAGATCTTCCGCGAGGCGGTGTTGCGGTGCACGACGCCCTTCGAGGAGGCCTGATCGATCACCCGTGCGGCCGCCTTGAAGGCGTCCTGCGCAGCCGCCGTCTCACCGCGATCGAGCGTCTCGCGAACCTTCTTCACGGCGCTCTTCACGCGGGTGCGGACGGCCTGGTTGCGGGCCCGGCGCTTCTGGGACTGGCGATTGCGCTTCTGGGCGGAGCGGGTGTTTGCCAAGTGTGCTTCTCCCCTGGGGTTCTCGAAGGTCGCGGTTTCTACCGCCCGGCCTGCGGCACGTCAAGCGTTTTGGCGAACCGCACTTCCTCTCGACACGCTGAGTTATCCACTTCCGAGATTTTGGAGAGGTCAAGGCACCCGGATGGGCGTCGGGGCGTCCGGTCGGGGAGGGCAAGAAACGTCCAAGTCGGCGGACTCGTTGAAGTTGACGTACCGGAACGGCTTCCTGGGCGCCCCCCAGCATGGAGTCATCCAAGGGGGGACAAGCCCGCGCCGGATTTTTGTCCACGTACTTTCCACGAACGGGGGAGGGTGAGCCAAAGGCTCAAGAAGTCCTCGGGTTTTGTCGGGAAACCGCTTTTGCCTCCTCCCAGAGGAGGTCCATCTCCGCGAGCGTGGCGCCGCCGTGGGCGACCCCGCGCCGAGCCAGGACCGCCTCGACGTACTCGAATCGGGAGATGAACCTCCCGAGCGTGCCCCGGAGCGCCTCCTCCGGCGGGATGGAGAGCTTCCGGGCCAGGTTTGCGGTGGCGAAGAGCAGGTCGCCGAGCTCGTCCTCCATGTGCGCCCGGTCTCCCGACGCGAGGGCCTCGTCGAGCTCTGCCAGTTCCTCCGCCACCTTGGCACGCGCCCCGGCCACATCTGGCCAGTCGAAGCCGACCCGGCTCGCCTTCTCGGTCAGCCTCTCGGCCCGGGCGAGTGCCGGAAGCTCCCTCGGAACGCCCTCCAGCACGCTCTTCCCGCGCCCCTTGGCCTCGTTCTCCTTCTTCTTGAGGGCCGCCCACTGGCGAAGGACCCCGTCCGAATCCTTCACCCCGGGGGCCGCCGGGTCGGGCCGGGCCTCCGGGCTGCGGGCATCCGGTCCGAACACGTGAGGATGGCGGGAGAGGAGTTTTTCCGAGATCGCGTCGGCCACACCGCCGAAGTCGAAGCGCCCCTCCTCCTCGGCGATGCGCGCCTGGAAGACGATCTGGAGGAGGAGGTCGCCGAGTTCCTCGCGGTGGGCCTCCGGGTCTCCGCCGTCGATGGCCTCGAGGACCTCGTAGGTCTCCTCCAGGACGTAGGGGCGGAGGGTGGCGAGGGTCTGCTCCCTGTCCCAGGGGCAGCCGTCGGGTCCGCGCAGGCGGGCCATGATGGCGAGCAGGCGATCGACGGCTTCGGAGGTCCGGGTCATCGCGGGTTTCTAGCCCGGGATCCCCCGTGCTAGCATTCGAATCTCGCGTGAGAATTCCTGCGACCGCCGTCCTCGCTGCGTGGATCCTTCTCCTGGCACCCTCCCCGGCAGGGGCCCAGGTCCAGGCTCCTTCGCTCGTGGAGGGGGACCTCCCCACGGAGGAGCCGAGGACGAGGGCAGCCCGTTCGGGCGAACCGGTGCCGGAACCGGCACTGCCCCCCGAGCCTCTCCCGCCGCCCCCGGCCGCGCCCGCGACGGCGGCGGTGACCGCGGTCCCGGGACTCCCCCCGGGCGTGAGCATCGGACCGGAGGAGCTTCGAAAGCTCCAGCGCCCCATCGTGCCGGTCGGGATCCCGGCGGCGCGGGTGGAGGAACTCTGGCAGGCGCGGCGCAAGGCGGGTCGCGAGCAGGACGGCGAGGCGAGCAGGGCCGCGGCCCGGTCCCTCCTCGACGCCATGCGAGAGCTGGGGATCGGGAGCCTCCCCTGGCACGCCATCGCCGAGGTGCGGGACGCCGAGCGTTCCCTGCGGGCCCGGGCGGTGGACGACGCGGTCGAGCACGCCACCGTCGCCGTGGCGCTGGCGCCCGATCTGCCGGAGCCCCACCTCGCGCTGGCGCGCGCCCGCATCACCGCCGAGCCGACGAAGCCGGCCCCCGCCATCCGGGCCGCCTGGGCCGGCCTCGTGGCCGCCTCGCGGGACCCGCACGTGGCGCGCGCACTCCTCGGAGACCTCAGCGGCGCCGCCATCGCGGCCCTGTTCGGAGCGGCCGCGGCCACCATCTCGCTCCTCTTCCTCGCCCGCCTGCGCATCTTCCTGCACGACTTCCGGCACCTTCCGGTGGCGCGTTCCGGAACCCCCGGCCAGTCGACTGCGCTCGCGCTGGCGCTGCTCGCGCTCCCGTTCGTCTTCCGGCTGGGTCCGTTCGCCGTTCTCTTCACCGCGTCCCTCGCCGCCTGGGCCTACCTCCCCGCGAGGGAGCGCATCGCCGTGACCATCTCCCTGCTCGCGCTGGTCGCCCTCCCCTGGCTGGCCGGGCAGGCCGCGACGATCACGGCCTGGCAGGGGACGCTGGCCGACGACGTGCACGAGATCGAGACGGGGTGGCCCACGCCGCAGTTCGTGGCGGACATGGAGGCCCGGTCGGCCCGGGAGCAATTCCCGGCGCCCGCGCTGCTCGCCATCGGTCGCTGGCACAAGCGCCAGGGGGACATGGCCGAGGCGCGCCGCTGGTACGACGCGGCGCTGGCGGCCGACCCCCGGTCGGCCGAGGCCCAGGTGAACCTGGGGAACCTGCTCTTCCTGGAGGAGGACCTCGAGGGTGCCAAGGCCGCCTACCTCGCCGCCGTGGACCGGGCCCGCGACCTCTCCACGCTGGCCGCAGCGCAGTACGACCTCGGAAAGCTCTACCTCCGCCTCGCGGCAATGGGGCAGAGCTCCGAGGCCCGGCGCAAGGCCCAGCAGGCCGACGCCGCGTACCTGGCACGCTACGGCTCGGACGTCGATTTCCGCGCCAACACCTGGCTGGTGGACGCGCTCCCGTCGCCGGACCGCCTGGCCGAGTTCGCCGCCCGCGACGCCGTTCCGCGCGCAGTCGGGGAGGCGGCGCTCCGACGGGTTGCTGGACCGCTCTCGCGCTGGGGCTGGCCCCTGCTCCCCCTCGCGCTCGTCGGATCGCTCTGGGTGCTCGCGATGCTCACGCCCCGCCTCGCCCCGGCGGCGCCGTGCGACCGCTGCGGCAGGCCGGCGTGCCGCCGCTGCGACCCCTCGGCGACCGCCAGCTGCGGACAGTGCGTGAACGTCTACCTCCGCAGGAATGCGGTGGACCCGCGCGACCGCGATCGAAAGGACGTCCAGGTCAGGCGCCACGCCCGGATCCGGCGCTTCACCGAGCGTGCCCTGGCGGTCCTGGGCGGGGGCGCGGGGCACGTGGTGGGAGGCCACCCGGTGCTGGGTTTCCTCGTCCTCTTCGCACTCCTCTTCCTGGGATTCCTCGCCTGGTTCTGGCACGGCGTGGTCCCGCCTCCCCAGCACTCCCCCTACGCCGTGGCGCTCCGGCTCGCCGTGGCCGTCCCGCTCTTCGCGCTCCTCTACGGGATCGCGGTGCGCGACGCCTTCCGCCGCACGCGGCCGGAGTGAACACGTGGCACTGACCGGTACCCTCAAGGATTTCGGGATCGCGGAGATCCTCCAGCTCATCGGGCAGCAGTCGAAGAGCGGGGTGCTGCATCTCAAGGCCCGCAACGACGAGATCCACGTGGTGATGTGGAACGGGTCGGTGGTGAGCGCGGAGTACGCCGGCCGGAAGGCTCGCGACAAGCTGGGGAACCTGCTCGTCCGCGCCGACCTCATCACGGCCGATCAGCTCGAGGAGGCGCTCGGATCGCAGAAGCGAACCCTGCGCAGGCTCGGGGACATCTTCGTCGAGCTGGGGATGGTGACGAAGGAGCAGCTGCGGGAGATGACCGCGCTCCAGACCACCCAGACGATCTACAAGCTCTTCGACTGGAAGTCCGGCACCTACGCCTTCGAGCCTCGCGAGGTCACCTTCGACCGCGAGACCGTCTCGCCCCTGCGCTGCGAGTCGGTGCTCATGGAGGGCTACCGGATCATCGACGAGTGGCCCCTGGTCCGGAAGAAGATCCCCTCGCCGGCCATGACCTTCGAGCGGCTGAAGGAGCTCGGCCGGCCCTCGGCCCAGGCCGAGGGGAGGGGCAGCCGCGACGGCGAGTCGGCGGCGCTGGGGCGGAACGAGTGGCGGGTCTACGAGCTCGCCATGCCCGGCATCACCGTGGATCGCATCGCCGACCGTTCCCGCCTCGGCGAGTTCGAGGCCTCGAAGGCCCTCTTCAACCTGGTGAACCTGGGCGTCCTGCGGGCCGTTCCCCCTGCGCACCGGTCCGCGGCGGCCGAGGTGGGGGCCTACGCGCGCAGCTGGCGGGAGAGGGTCCGCCGCGGGGCCGCTGGCGTGCTCGCCACGGTGGTCATCGCGGTGGCGCTGGCGGCGCTCGTGCTGGTCGTCACCGGCGGGGGAGCGTACGGCCGGTCGGCCCTGCGTCCCGTCGACGACAACCGGGCCGAGCGCTTCCTGTCCCGCTACCAGCTGGAACGGCTCCGGTCGGCCCTGGAGGTGTACCGGGTCGAGAACGGCGCCTACCCCGCCAGCCTGGAGGCGCTCGTCGAGACGGGGCTGGCGCGGCCGCGCGACCTCCGTTACCCCTGGTCCCAGGCCTATGCCTACCGGCGCCAGGGGGAAGGCTACCTCCTCGCGCCGCCCGTGGAATGAGGGGCGCGTCCGCGCCAGGAGGAAGATTGTCCCAGGAGCCCGAGTCGTCGCGTTCCGTCCGCGTCGAGTTTCCCGACATCGACAAGCTGCGGATGCTCTGCGGCGCGCACCAGGAGAATCTGAAGATCGTGGAGCGCCGCACCGGCGTGCAGCTCGGATCCCGGGGCAACCAGATCGTCATCGCGGGTGGCGACGCCGCGGCGCGGACGCTGGCCGAGAAGGTGGTGCGGGAACTCTACGACCTGGTCGAGCACGGCTACCCGCTCTACCTCGAGGACGTGGACCAGGCCGCCAAGCTGGTTGCGCAGGGGCAGTCGCCCCGGGAGATCTTCGCCGACACCATCTACGTCACCGCCCGCCACCGCATCATCACCCCCAAGAACCTGGGGCAGCGCCGCTACGTCCAGGCCATCCGCGAGCACGACATCGTCTTCGGGATCGGCCCGGCCGGGACCGGCAAGACCTATCTGGCCATGGCAATGGCGGTGGCTCACCTGGTGGAACGGCGGGTGAAGCGCATCGTGCTCACCCGGCCGGCGGTGGAGGCCGGGGAGCGGCTCGGCTTCCTCCCCGGGGACATCGCCGAGAAGGTGAACCCGTACCTGCGCCCGCTGCACGACGCGCTCTTCGACATGGTCGACTACGAGAAGGCCCAGGCCTTCATCGAGCGCGGTACGGTCGAGGTCGCGCCGCTCGCCTTCATGCGGGGGCGCACGCTGAACGACTCCTTCATCATCCTCGACGAGGCCCAGAACACCACCGCCGAGCAGATGAAGATGTTCCTCACCCGGCTCGGCTACGGATCGCGGGCGGTGGTCACCGGCGACGTCACCCAGGTCGACCTCCCGAGCGGGCGTGCCAGCGGCCTGATGGAGGTCCAGAAGGTCCTCCGGGGCGTGGAGGGCATCGCCTTCTGCCCGTTCAGCGAGGTGGACGTGGTCCGCCATCCGCTCGTGCAGGAGGTGGTGAAGGCGTACGAGGGCTACGAGGCGCGCGCCAAGGGGCCGCCGGGGGATCCCGGAAGAACGTGAGGATCAGGGGCGAACGATCGCCGTGCCCGGGCCGGAGTTCCCCGCCTTTCCCCCGCGGCAGCGCAGTTGCCGCTTCCACCCGCCGCTTGCCAACCGGCCGTCCCGGTGCCACCCTCCGCCCTCGTGGAGGAACCCCTCGAGCCGCGCCCCGGCGCGCGACCGACGCTGCGGCTCCCGGAGGCGCTGGCCGCCGCCTTGCTGCTCGTCGTCGCCGCCGTGGCGACCGCCTTCCTGGCGATCCCGGGCGGCCTCTCCGAGATCCCGGGTGAGGATGCGCTGGGGCTCCCGGCGCCGGCCACCATCCGGGCTCCCCGCGATCTCGCAGTCCCCGACGAGGAGGGAACGCGGCGCAGGCGGGAGGAGGCGGCCGCTGGTGAGCCCCGGGTCTTCGATCACGACCTGGGCGCCGAGGAGGAGGTGGCGGCCAGGGTCCGCGGCGCCTTCCAGCTCATGCGGGCCACCGAGGCGCGCTGGCAGGAGCGGCGCGGGTCGGATCGGAAGGAGACGCGCGGGGAGCAGGCCGAGCGGCTGAGGGACCACGCCGCCCGCCGCCACGACTTCGCCTCCCGTCTCCAGCTCTGGGTGGACGACGCCAGCTTCGTCGCGCTCGCCGAGGCGGGATTCGGCGAGGGAGTCGAGGAGCGGCTCCTCTCGCTCACGCACCGGGGCCTGGCGGGACCCGTGGTGGAGGACCGTGCGCTGCTCGCCGCCGACCGCGAGCGGGGCATCCGGGTGCGCGACGTCCGGGGTGGCGTGGTGCGCGGGGAGCGGTCCGTCCACGACCTCGACCGCCTGGGCGATCTCCCGACGGCCCGCGCCGCCGTGGACCGCGACGCCGCCGCGCTGCCCGACACGGCGCCGCGCCTGCGCGCCGCCCTGTCCACCGTCGCCTCCGACCTCCTGCGCCCCTCCCTCGTGCTCTCCCAGGCCGAGACCGAGCGCCGCCGGTCCCTGGCCGCGGCGGCGGTCGCGCCGGTCGTCATCCCCATCCGCCGAGGCGAGGTGGTGATGCCCGCCGGGGAGCGGATCGAGCTGCGCCACCTCGCCGTCCTGCGCGGCATGAAGGAGCAGACGCGGCTCTTCGACCGCGCCGCCATGCGGGTGGGTGCCGGAGTCCTGGTGGCGGCAACGCTGATCGTCCTCTGGGCCGCCGCGGCCCGGCTGGGCGGAAGCATCCGGCCGCGCCGGCGTGGGGCGCTCCTGCTCTCCGGGCTTTTCCTCGCCATGCTGGGCGCCGCCGCCGGAGGCATCGCGGCCGCCGATCACCTCCCGGACCAGCTCCGAACGCTGGGCGCGGACGCCTTCCTGCTTCTCGTGCCCGTTCCCGCCGGGGCGGGGATCGCGGCCATGCTCCTCTCCCCGGCTGCCGGGGTGCTCCTCGCCATCGCCGTCGGGTCAGCCGTGGGACTCCTGGGCGGCCCCTCGGTGGTGCTCGGGGTCCAGTTCACCCTGGCCTCTGTGGCGGCGGCGCTCCTGCTCGCCCGCGTCCAGCGGCGCCGCCACGTCTGGAGGGCGGGCCTGGCGATTGGTGCGCTCCAGGCGGTGCTGGTGGCGGCCGGCTGGCTCTTCGCCGGCAGGGCCAGGTTCGAGGTTCCACCCGTGGACCTGGCCGCTGCCCTGGCAGCCGCCTTCCTCTCCGGTGCCGTGCTCCTGCCGCTCACCGTCGTGATCCTGGCGCCGCTGCTGGAGCGGATTCTCGGGCTTGCGAGCGACCTGCGCCTGCGCGACCTGGCCAGCCTCAACCACCCGGCCCTGAAGGAGCTCATCGTCCAGGCGCCCGGGACCTGGCACCACTCCGTCGTGGCAGGCGCCCTGGCCGAGGCCGGCGCGGAGGCCATCGGCGCCGACGCGCTGCTCGCCCGGGTGGGGGCCTACTTTCACGACCTGGGGAAGGGAACCGACCCGGGGTCCTTCATCGAGAACACCCGCGGGGAGAACCGGCTCGCCGACCTGCCGCCGCAGACCGGGGCGGAGCGGGTGCGTCGCCACGTCGAGGAGGGCGTGACCGCGGCACGGCGCTGGAAGCTCCCGCGCGCAGTGGTCGACATCGTGGCGCAGCACCACGGGACGCGGCTCGTCTCCTTCTTCTGGTCGAAGGACCGCCGCCCCGGCGACGAAGAGGTCGACCTCCCTCCGGCGTTCCGGTACGGCGGGCCACCCCCGCAGACCCGGGAGGCCGGGCTGGTCATGATCGCCGACGCATGCGAGGCCTCGTCACGGGAGTTGCCGGAGACCACGCCGGATCGCCTCCTGCACGTGGTCCGCCGCCGCATCGCCGAGATCGTCGAGGAAGGACAGCTCGACGAGAGCGAGCTGACCATCGGCGACCTGGACGCCATCGCCCGCGCCATGGCGGCCGCGCTCCACGCCGTCTTCCGCGCCCGATCGGCCAGTACCTCCCAGCCCCCGACGCCGGCCGACCGCGCCGCATCGCTCCAGCTCGTCCGGCCGTGATCGTCGAGTTGCGCAGCGAGCATCCCTCCGGAGGCGCGGTGGCGCGGCGCGTGCGGAGTCGCGTCCGCTCCTTCCTCTCGGCGCTGGGGCGACCGGGCGCGGGGCTCTCGATCCTCCTCACCACCGACGGGAGGATCCGGACCCTGAACCGGCGCTGGCGATCGGTGGACCACGCCACCGACGTGCTCTCCTTCCCGGCGGACGACCCGCCGGGCAGCGGACCGCACCTGGGCGACCTGGCGATCTCCCTCGACATCGCGGGGCGGAGGGCGCGGATGGCGGGACGCACCACCGGGGAGGAGGTCGACCGCTACCTGGTCCACGGCCTCCTCCACCTGCTGGGCCACGACCACCAGCGGCCCGGGGAGGCGCGCGAGATGGCCCGGATCGAGGACGAGCTCCTGGGGCAAGCGGGGATGATCGCCGAGTCCCTGGGAAGGCGCCGGAAGCGATGAGGAGCCGGGCAAGCAGGTTCGCGCTCGCCGCGCTGGGCGGGCTGCTCGAGGCGCTGGCGCTCCCGCTGGTGGTGCCGGGCCTCTCCCTCCGGCAGGTCGACCCGGCCGGGTTTCTCGAGGCGCTCGCCTGGATCGGGCTCGTCCCGGCGCTCGTCGCCCTGCAGGCGGCCACCGGACCGCTGGAGGCGCTGCTGCTCGGACTCGTGGCCGGCGCGGCCATGTTCTACGCGGCCATCTACTGGGTGAGCCACGCCATGACCGCGTTCGGGGGGCTCTCCCAGGGGGTGGCCTTCGTGGGGCTCTCGGCGCTGGTCCTCTACATGGCGGCCCACTGGGCGGCGGCCTTCTGGGCCTCCTTCACCATCGGCCGGCGAACCGGCTGGCCGCTCTGGGTTCACCTGCCCGTGATCTGGGTCGCGACCGAGCTCTCCCGCAACTACCTCTTCACCGGGTTCCCCTGGGGAAACCTCGGCTACACGCAGGTGCGCAACGGCCCGGTGGCGCAGCTCGCCGCCCTGGGGGGCGTCTACGCGGTGGCCGGGCTGGTCGTCCTGGTGAACTGCGTGGCCGCAGGCTGGTGGCGGAGCACCCGCGCCGGGGGTGGCTCGCCCCGGCCACTGCGGGGCACCGCGGTCGCGGCGGCGGCGATGGCCGTGACGCTGGCCCACGGCACCTGGCGGCTCTCCGCGGTTCGCGGCGAGATGGCCCAGGCACCCTGGGTGAAGATCGGGCTGGTGCAGGCCAACGTCAGCCAGGAGGTGAAGAACCAGGGGCCGCGATACGCCGAGCAGATCGTGGGCCGGATGTGGCCGCTCACGCTCGAGGCCGACCGGCAGGGGGCGGTGCTGGTGGCCTGGCCCGAGGCCTCCTGGCCCCGGGCGGTCCCCCCCGGTCTCACCAGCCTGCTCGCCGCGGCCCCCGATCTCGAGCCGCTCCGGCAGGCCCACCTCCTGCTCGGGGCCACCACGGTGCGGTGGATGCAGGGCCCGGAGGGGCGAGTACCCAGCGTCGAGAACACCGCCTTCCTGCTCGCTCCCGACCTGGGCGTGACCGACCGGTACGTGAAGCACCACCTCGTGCCCTTCGGCGAGTACGTTCCGCTGCGCGAGTGGCTTCCCTTCCTGAGATCGGTGGTGCCTGCCATGGCGCCCATCGCAGCCGGGGCCCGGCTCGCGCCCATGACCTTCGAGGGCGGCGGGCGACGCATCTCCTTCGCCCCCATGATCTGCTTCGACGCCATCTTTCCCGAGATCGCGCGGACCTTCGCGCTCCAGGGCGTCGACTTCCTGGTGAACCCGACGAACGACGCCTGGTACGGCTACTCCTCCGGGCCCTATCAGTTTCTCTCCATCGTGCGCATGCGCGCCATCGAGACCGGGCGGTCGGTGGCCCGGCCCGCCTACTCCGGCGTGAGCGCACTCATCTACCCCACCGGCGAGCTCGCTCCCGGCGCGCTGGACGTCGGTCCGGTGGACCGTGCGCTCGCCCCCGACCCCGACGAGCCGCCCCGCCTGCTCGTGGGCGAGATCCCGATCCTCGAGGGGCGGACGCCCTACACGAGATTCGGTGATATCTTCGCGTGGGGCTGCACGATCGCGTCGGCACTGATGCTCGGCGCTGCGACCCTCCACCGACCCCGCCGCGCAACCCAGGAGAGCTGACCGCCATGCCGTCCCCGACCGCAGCACGCCTCGACGAGATCGCCGGCCGGCTGGAGGCGCTCCGGGGGTCGCTTTGACGTCGAACGCAAGCGTTCCCGCGCCGCCGAGATCTCCCGCCTCTCCGAGGACCCGGGCTTCTGGAACGAGAACCAGAAGGCCCAGGGGCTCCTGAAGGAGAAGGCCCAGCTCGAGAACGCGGTCTCCGAGTTCGACCGGGCCCTGGCGGCACTGCAGGACGCCCGCGCGCTCGACGAGCTGGCCGAGGAGGCGGGCGACGAGGCGGCTCGCGGCGAGGCCGCCGGCCACGCGGACCAGGTGGCCCGCCACGTCGAGGGGCTCGAGTTCCGGCGCATGCTCTCCGGGGAGCACGACCACGCCAACGCCATCGTCGAGGTGAAGAGCGGGGCCGGTGGGGTCGAGGCCATGGACTGGGCGGCCATGCTCTACCGGATGTACGTGCGCTTCTGCGAGCGGAAGGGCTGGGAGGTCGAGCCCGCAGACATGGTGGCCGGCGAGGAGGCGGGGATCTCGTCGGCGTCCTTCATCGCCCGGGGCCAGTGGGCCTACGGCTACCTCCGGGCCGAGCGGGGCGTGCACCGGCTGGTTCGCATCAGCCCCTTCGACCAGAACGCCCGGCGCCAGACCAGCTTCGCGGCCGTGGACGTGACACCGGAGGTCGACGACGACATCGTCATCGACATCAAGGAGGCCGACGTCCGCATCGACACCTACCGGTCGTCAGGAGCCGGCGGCCAGAAGGTGAACAAGACCGACTCGGCGGTGCGCCTCACCCACATCCCGACCGGCATCGTGGTGGCGGTGCAGAACGAGCGAAGCCAGCAGAAGAACCGGGGCGTGGCCTGGAAGATCCTCCGCTCCCGGCTCTACGACTTCGAGGAGCGCAAGCGGCAGGCGGTGCGCGACGCCGAGGAGGCCCTGAAGAAGGACATCGACTTCGGATCGCAGATCCGCAGCTACGTGCTGCAGCCGTACCGAATGGTGAAGGACCTGCGCACCGGAGTGGAGAGCGGCAAGGTGGACGACGTGCTCGACGGGGAGATCGAGGGGTTCATCCAGCCGTATCTCATGGGCGTGCGGCGGACCGACCGCGTGGTGGACGACTAGACCGACCGCCTATCCCCGCCCGTCGATCGCCGCGTAGGCGATGGGCTGGCGCGCCTGGAAGAAGCGCTCGATGGCGTCCACCGCCCAGCCCGGAAGGCTGAGGAGCCGGACGCCGCATCCGGCAGGCTGGCGCCCGGTGGTGGCCGACTTGGCCCGCAGGAAGGCCACCTCGCCCTCCAGGTCGAGCTTCCGGCCGTCGGCCAGGCCGAGGCGCACCTGGATGTGCGTTCCCACCGGGGGCGGCATCGCGGTGGCGATGAAGACCCCGCCGGAGTCGATGCGCCGGGTCGAGCCCACGAAGAAGTTGTGCTCGGAGACCAGGCTGACCGCGACCTCGACCCGGGCGTTTCCGGGAGGTGGGCGGCGCCGGTCCTCGACGAGCTCCTCGTCGATGAGCGACATCAGGTCCGGGGCCGGCCGGGGGGGGGCGCGCGGAGGTGGTTCGTCGGCCCCGGCCAGGGAGAGCGGCACGATCGACGGTGGGCGTGGGGGTTCGGAGGAGGGGGGAGGACCGGCGGCCGGCGGTGCCGGCGGCGCGATCGGCCTCGCCCGCGGCGGCTCGTGCCGGAACACGGCGGGGCGCGGGGGGCCGGGCTCGGCGAGAGTCCCCGGGCGGGAGAGCAGCTCGTCTCGCGAGAGCGCCCGCTCGGCGCCCGCCACCGCGGCGAGCGGCTCGACCACCTCGCGCGACGGCGCCACCATCACCACGCGGACCCCGCTCCGGGCGGCGGCCTGGGCCACGGTGAGCGCTGCACCCCAGGAGGCGTCGGGCGTGGCGGGCAGGACCAGCGTCAGGATGTGCGGAGCGACGGCCCGGACGATCTGCTCCAGGTCGGCCGGGCCGGGAGCCGTGTAGAGGAGCCAACCCGAGCCCGCGGCCTGCGCGTGCAGGGCGGCCGCGAGCTCGGCGTCCGAGCCCACGACCAGGATGCGCGGGGAGGTGGCCGCACCCAGGGTCACGCGGGGCGGCCCCCGGACTCGATGAGGATGCGCCGCTCCAGATCCGCCCGGTTGGTGGCGTTTCCGAGCGCGGTGTCGAGCGAGATCCGGCGGGCCTCGTGGAGCTTGTAGAGGTACTGGTCGAAGGAGTGCATGCCCAGGTCGGCGCCCGCGGTCTCCATGTAGGGCTTCAGCTCCTTGATGCGGGCCGCGTCCCGGATCATTTCACGGACGGTCGAGGTGGCGAGCAGGGCCTCGACGGCGGGGATGAGGCCGGCGGCGTCGGCCCGCAGGAGCAGCCGCAGCGCGACCACCGCCTGGAGGTTGTCGGCGAGCCGGGCCCGCACCGTCTCCTGCTCGTCGGAGGGGAAGAGCCCGACCAGGCGGCCCATGGCGCGCGGCACGTCGGGGGTGTGCAGCGAGGTGATGACCAGGTGGCCGGTCTCGGCGGCCTTGAGGCAGATGTCGGCCGACTCCCGGTCGCGCAGCTCGCCCACCATGATCACGTCCGGATCCTGCCGGAGGGCCGCCCGCAGCGCGTCTGAGTAGCTGGCGGTGTCGGATCCCACCTCGCGCTGGATCACCAGGCCGCGCCCCGACGAGAAGATGAACTCGATGGGGTCCTCCACGGTGACCACGTGCAGCCGCTCCTGCTGGATGATGTGGTGGATGATGGCGGCGATGGTGGTGGACTTGCCGTTGCCGGTGGCGCCGCTCACCACCACCAGGCCCCGGCGCGCGTCCGCCACCGTGGAGACCACCGGCGGGAGGTTCAAGGTGGCGAAGTCGGGGACGGCGAAGGGGATGGTCCGCATCACCGCCCCCCAGCTGCCGCGCTGCTTGAAGATGCTGGCACGGAAGCGCGAGACGCCGGGCAGCGAATAGCTGCGGTCCACCTCGCGGAAGTCGAGCGGCCCGAAGCCGGACCCGGGGGCCTGGAGCACGAAGTTGGCGATGGCCTCCGTGTCGGCGTGGCCGAGCGGCGGCACCTTGGCGGCGAGGAGCTCGCCGAACACCCGGTAGGTGGGCGGGTATCCCACCTCGAAGTGCACGTCGCTGGCCTGCCGTTTCACGGCCAGAGACAGGAAGGAGTGGAACATCTCCTCGCTGAGGGGACCCTGGGAAGGTTCCATCCCACCAGTCTAGCCTGCGGAGGGTGGCGGGGGAATCTCGCGTGTGGTTGCATGGGAGGATGCTCGGGTCGGTCGAGGAGGGCGCGCGGCTGCTGGAGGGGCAGGGCTACCTCCCGTCGCGCGAGATCGCCACGTCGGTCTTCCTGGCCGAGCGGCTGGAGAAGCCGCTGCTCGTCGAGGGGCCGGCCGGGGTCGGGAAGACCGAGCTCGCGCTGGCCCTCGCCGCCGCGACGGGGCGCAAGCTGCTCCGGCTCCAGTGCTACGAGGGGCTCGACGAGGCCAAGGCGGTCTACGAGTGGGAGTACGGCAAGCAGTTGCTCTACACCCAGATGCTGAAGGAGCGCATCGGCGAGGCGCTGTCCGGAACCCGGACCCTGGCCGAGGCGGCCGACCGGCTCGACGCCGAGGGCAACGTCTTCTTCAACGAGCGCTTCCTCCTGCCGCGCCCCGTCCTGCAGGCCGTCCTCTCCGACGTGCCCGCGCTGCTCCTCGTCGACGAGGTCGACAAGGCCGACCCGGAGTTCGAGGCCTTCCTCCTCGAGGTGCTGGCCGACCACGCGGTGACGGTGCCCGAGCTGGGGACCATGCGGGCCCGGCACCCCCCGCGCCTGGTGCTCACGTCCAACGCCACCCGCGAGCTGTCCGACGCTCTGCGGCGCCGCTGCCTCCACCTCTTCATCGACTTCCCCTCCCAGGAGCGCGAGCTCGCCATCGTCCGCTCCCGCGTGCCGGGTGTCCCCGAGGAGCTGTCGCGGCAGACGGTGGCGGCCGTGGCGGTGCTGCGCTCGATGGACCTCCGGAAGGCCCCGTCCATCTCCGAGACGCTGGACTGGATCCGCTCGCTCGTGCTCCTGCAGGCGCACTCCCTCGATGGGCGGGTCGTCTCCGACACCTTGAACGTCGTGCTCAAGCACGAGGCCGACCTGGCCGCCGCGCGTCCCCGCGTCGACGAGATCGCCCGGGGAGTCGCCCCTGGGGGACGATAGGCCGCCATGTCCGGTCCCGGCATCCTGGCCGCGCGGCTGCTCGGGGAGCACCGGCATGGGTTCACTACTCGTGAAGGTGGGATCTCGCAGGGCGCCTTCCAGAGCCTCAACCTCTCGGCCACGGTGGGGGACGACCCCGCGCTCGTCCGGGAGAACTGGGACCGCGTCCGCGCAGCCACGGGCCTCTCCTTCGCCAGGGTCCGGCAGGTCCACGGATGCAGCGTGGTCGAGGTGGAGGGTGGTACGGAGCCGCTCGAGGAGGCCGACGCCGTGACCACCTCGGTGCCCGGCGTCGCCGCCTGCGTCTCGGTCGCCGACTGCGTGCCCGTGCTCCTCGCCGATCCCCGGAGCGGCGCGGTGGCCGCGATCCACGCCGGGTGGAGGGGGACCATCTACGGGGCGGTTGCGGCCGGAGTGAGGGCGCTCGTCGACCGGTACGGTGCGCTTCCCGGGGATCTGCTCGCGGCCATCGGACCGGGGATCGGCCCCTGCTGCTTCGAGGTGTCCCGGGATCTCGCGGTCCGGTTCCGGGACGAGCTGGGTCCAGTGACCGCAACCGCCCGGGATCACGGCTCGCGGGTGGACCTCTGGCGCGCCAACGAGGTCCTCCTGAGGAGGGCAGGGGTGCCGGGCCAGCGCATCGAGACCCTCGGACGGTGCACCTCGTGTGAGGAAAGCACCTTCTTCTCCCACCGCCGCGACCGGGGCGTCACCGGCAGGCAAGTCGCGTTCATTTCCCCGGTTTCTTGACTGTGCCATCCGGAAACTCGAAAATTCCGAAGGATTTGTCCTCGAGCTCCTCCACCGCCGCGGCCGCGGCTCTCCTCGTCCTGTCCGCCTGCGCGACCGGAACGGGACAGGTCCAGCCCGAGGTCGCTTCCCTCCGTGCCGAGGTCCGGACGCTCCAGCGGGAGAACGCGGACCTGGCCAGGCGGGTGGATTCGATGGCGACGCAGATCGACCTGCTGGTTGCTCGTTCGGCTCGACCGGCCCCGGCCGAGCCCGCCGCCGCCCGGCCCGCGAGCCCGTCCCCGGCACTGGCCGTGAACGAGGGCGCGCTCGTCATCCCGTCCCACCTCAAGGTGATCCGGCTCGAGCCCACCAGGGCCTCGTCCCCGGCGCCCGCCATCCCCACCGCCACGCCCATCCAGGAACCCTCGGCCGAGGCCGTCGCGTCCCTCACCCTCGGCGGGAAGCCTTCCCCGGCCGGCGCGAAGGACGCACTCGAACGGGCCCGGGCTCAGCCCGGGCTCCAGGGGGCCCGGGCGCTCGAGCAGTTCGCCGATGCCAACCCGTCCAGCGCGAACGCCGGAGAGGCGCTCGTCGACGCGGCCCGCAGGCGCCTGGATGCGGGAGATCCCGACGGATCCTGCGAGGACTTCTCTCGCGCGGTGGCCGAGTACCCGGCCGCGCGCTCCATGCCCGACGCGCTCGAGGGGCTCTCCGCCTGCGAGCTTCGCCGGGGGCGCCCCACGGAGGCGAGCCGCCTCCAGTCCCGCCTCGCCAAGGATTTCCCCGATTCACCCGCCGGAAAGCGCGCCCGCGAGCACGCACCAGCGGTGCAAGGAGCCGCGCCATGACAAGCTGGAAGATCGCTCTCCTCATCGCCGCAATGCCGTCCCTGGCCCAGTCGCAGACCAGGGCGCTCGACCAGGCCCGCGGAACGCAGGCCGTCCAGGACGCCGGGGTGGCGCGCACCACCGAGATCATCGACGGCGCCCAGGCGGCGCCGCTGCCGGAAAATGCCCGGGGGACCGTCGACCTCAACGCCGCGGCCAACCGCCTCGAGGGCGTCGCGGTGGAGGCGGCCCCGGCCTCCGACGCGCGCGGACCGGGGAGCGAGAGCTACGTGATCCAGCGCGGCGACACGCTCTGGGACCTCTCCGGCAAGTTCCTCGACAGTCCCTGGTACTGGCCCAAGCTCTGGTCGTACAACCCGCAGATCGAGAACCCCCACTGGATCTACCCGGGCAACCCGCTCCGGCTCGCGCCGGCAGGCAGCGAGGCCCCGGCCCGCATCGACACGGTCGCCGGGGACGCCGTCCCGCCCAGGGAAGTCGACGACCTGACCCGCGGCAACCTCGACCGGGCGCAGATGCTCGACGACGAGGACACCGTCACCGTGGGTGGGTTGTACAAGATCGGTGGCATCCGCCCCAGGGGGCCTGCCGTCCTGCGCAACAGCTTCGTGACCGAGAGCCAGCTCGATGCATCGGGGAGCGTGGTGGCGGCCTTCGAGGAGAAGATGATCCTCACCACCGGCGACCGCATCTACGGCCGGTTCAAGGAGCCCTCGTCGGTCAAGGTCGGGCAGAAGTTCACCCTCTACCGGACCGAGGGTTCCATCATCCACCCGGTGACCAACCGGCGGTTCGGCTGGAAGACCGTGATCCTGGGCACGGCCCGGGTCACCGCGGTCGAGCCCGGGAAGGCCGCCTCCCTCGTCATCACCTACGTGAACGACGGCGTCGAGCGCGGAGACCTCATCGGTCCGGCCGACGAGCAGCTCAGGCGCCCCCTCTTCGTCCGTCCCAACCGCTCCTCGCTCGACGCTTTCATCATCGGGGTCCAGCCCTCCATCGTCACCGGGGCGGCCGAGTTCAACGTGGTCTACCTGGACAAGGGCAAGGCGGACGGCGTCGACGTGGGGAACACCTTCGAGGTGGTCCGGTCGGGCGATCCGATGCTGGCGCCTCCCGATCGTCCCCTCAACACCCCCGGGCTGCCGCGAGAGGTCATCGGCAACGTCGTGGTCTTCGACGCACAGGAGCGCGCCTCGTCCGCCTACGTGCGCAAGTCCCTCACGGAACTGCTGGTCGGGGACCACGTCGAGATGCGGCCGTCCGCCGACTCCGCGCCAGTGAAAAAGGGAGGTTAGCGCCACCTGGGCGAACGTCCTGCCCGGGGCGTCGCTTGACCTGCCCCGCCTCGGTGCGTATATGACCCCGCCTCATGTGGGGTGCTCGAACCATCCGCCGCGGCGAGGAAGGATGGCCCCAGAGGCTCGACCTCCTTCGCGATCCCCCTGAATTCCTCCGGGTTCGCGGGGAGTTGCCCCGGAAGAGCGACCGGGTGTTCGCCGTGGTGGGCTCCCGGACCGCCGGTCCCTCGGGGATCGACCAGGCCAGGCGGATCGGCGACGCGGTGGCACGGGCAGGAGCCTGGGTCGTATCCGGCGGAGCCGCCGGCATCGACGCGGCGGCGCACTCCGGAGCTGTCGAGGCGGGTGGACGGACGCTGGTGGTGCTGGGAGGAGGGCTCGACCACCTCTATCCGGCGGAGAACCGGGGGCTGTTCGCCAGGATCGTGGAGACGGGGGGCGGGCTCGCGGCGGAGGTGACCGACGACCAGCGTCCGGCGGCGTGGAGCTTCCCGAAGCGCAACCGGATCGTGGCGGCGCTTGGAGAGGCCACGGTGGTGGTGAGGGCGGGCGAGCGGAGCGGCGCGCTGCTCACCGCGGGGCACGCGGCAGGGCTGGGCCAGCCGGTCTGGGTGGCGGCCGGGGTTTCCGGGGTCGACGGCGAGGGACTTCGCCGGCTCGCCTCGGCGGGAGCGGAGGCGTTTCGGACCGTGGAGGATCTCACCTCCGGGCTCGGGCTCACCGCACGGGAAGGGTCGAGCACCGCGGAGGCCGACCCCGGGAGCCTGGGGGGCGAGGCAGCGGCGCTCTGGAGTGCCCTCGACCGGGAGCCGCGCGGGGTCGACGAGGTGGTGCGCCGGTCCGGGGTCGGACCGGGCGCGGTGATGGCGGGATTGATGGAGCTCGAGCTGCTCGGGCTCGTGGAGCGGAGGCCGGGGCGCGGATTCGCCCGGCGCGACCTCGCGTCGCAAGGAGAATGATGGCCACGGCAGCCAAGAAGACCGGTGCGGTCAAGACCTCCGCCAAGGTGGCGAAGGCGGTGAAGACGGTGAAGGCGGCGAAGGCGGGCAAGGCGGCCAAGCCCTCGAAGGCCGAGCCGCGCGCCGCCCACGGCACGCTGGTGGTGGTGGAATCGCCCGCCAAGGCGAAGACCATCAAGAAGTACCTGGGTCGGTCCTACCAGGTGCTCGCCTCGGTGGGCCACATCATGGACCTGCCCAAGTCCAAGCTCGGCGTGGACGTCGAGCAGGGCTTCGAGCCGCAGTACGTGGTGATCCGCGAGAAGCTCAAGGTCGTCGCCGACATCAAGAAGGCGGCGCGCAACGCCGACCGGATCCTCCTCGCCACCGACCCCGACCGCGAGGGCGAGGCCATCGCGTGGCACCTCTCCATGGAGCTGGATGCACCCGGAGGCGACGCCCGCGTCCAGCGCGTCCTCTTCAACGAGATCACCAAGGGGGCGATCCTCGCCGCCATCCAGAAGCCCGGCCAGCTCGACCGGAGGAAGTACGACAGCCAGCAGGCGCGGCGCATCCTCGACCGCCTGGTGGGCTATCAGATCAGCCCCATCCTCTGGAAGAAGGTGCGGCGCGGCCTGTCCGCCGGCCGCGTGCAGTCGGTGGCGGTGCGGCTCGTGGTGGACAGGGAGCGGGAGATCGACGCCTTCGTGAAGGTGGAGTTCTGGACCCTCGACGCCGACCTGGCGGCGGCGCTTCCCCCGGAGTTCCGCACCCGCCTGTTCAAGGTGGACGGCCAGAAGGCCGAGCTCGCCGACGGCGACACGGCGCGGGGGCTCGCCGCCGAGATCGAGAAGGCGCCCTTCAAGGTGGCCTCCGTCGACCGCAAGGAGCGGCGGCGCAACCCGCCCCCGCCCTTCACCACCGCCAAGCTCCAGCAGGAGGCCGCCAACCGGCTCGGCTTCAGCGCCAAGAAGACCATGACGCTCGCCCAGCGGCTCTACGAGGGCGTGGACCTGGGCGAGGACGGGACCACCGGTCTCATCACCTACATGCGCACCGACTCGGTGCGGCTGGCCCCGGAAGCGGTCGAGGCGGTTCGCGGGTACGTCGGAAAGGTCTACGGACAGGACCACCTTCCCGAGACCCCCAACGTCTTCAAGACCAAGCAGAAGCAGGCGCAGGAGGCCCACGAGGCGGTTCGCCCGGTCTCGACCGACTTCCCTCCCGAGAGGGTGGCGCCGCACCTCGACGCGCAGGGCGAGCGGGACATGAGCCGCCTCTACGAGCTCATCTGGAACCGCTTCGTCGCCTGCCAGATGGTGCCGGCGGTCTACGACCAGACCGTGGTCGACGTGCAGGCGGGCAGGGCCACCTTCCGCGCCACCGGGTCGATCCTCAAGTTTCCCGGGTACCTGGCCGTGTACGGGGCCCAGCGTCCGGAGGACGAGGCCGGTGCCGAATCGGAGAAGGACGGGGAGGAGGCCGGGCGCGAGAAGGCCGAGGACCGCTCCCTGCCTCCGCTCGAGGCGGGCCAGGACCTGCGGCTCGTCCGGCTCCTTCCCGAGCAGCACTTCACCCAGCCGCCGCCCCGCTTCAACGAGTCCTCGCTCATCAAGGAGCTGGAGGAGAAGGGCATCGGCCGCCCCTCCACGTACGCGAGCATCCTCTCCACCATCCAGGACAAGGGGTACGTGGAGAAGCTGGAGCGGACCTTCAAGCCGTCGCACCTGGGTCTGGTCGTGACCGACGAGCTGGTCAAGGCCTTCCCCACCGAGCTCGACGTGGCCTTCACCGCCGGCATGGAGGAGAAGCTCGACGAGATCGAGGAGGGCACCACCGGCTGGAAGGCGGTGCTCGCGGAGTTCTACGACCACTTCAAGGTCGATCTCGCCAGGGCCGGCGAGATGATGCGGGACGTGAAGACCGAGCAGCAGCCCACCGAGGTGCCCTGCGAGAAGTGCGGCAAGCTCATGGTCATCAAGTGGGGTCGCAACGGGGAGTTCCTGGCCTGCCCGGGATACCCGGAGTGCCGCAACACCATGAACTTCCGGCGCGAGGGGGACACCGTCGTCCCGATGAAGGAGGAGGACGTTCCCACCGACGAGAAGTGCCCGGAGTGCTCCGCACCCATGGTGATGAAGCGGGGGCGCTTCGGGAAGTTCTTCGCCTGTACCCGTTATCCGGAGTGCAAGGGCACGAAGTCGGTCCCCATCGGCGTCCCCTGCCCGAAGTGCGGGAGCGACCTCTCCGAGCGCCGATCCCGCCGGGGCAAGACCTTCTACGGCTGCACCGCCTATCCGAAGTGCGACTTCGTGGCCTGGGACAAGCCCCGGCTGGAGAAGTGCCCCCTCTGCGAGAACCCCTGGCTCGTCGAGAAGTACTCGAAGCGCGACGGCGCGGTGGTGGCCTGCCCGAACAAGGAGTGTGGCTACCGGCGGGCCGGGGCCGAGACCGCCCCGGCGCAATCGGCGCACTGAACGGCATAGGGGCTGGCCTCGAGCCGCCGGGCCTCGATCGGCACTCCGCAGCTGCCGCACAGCCCGTAGGTTCCGGCGCCGATGCGAACGAGCGCGCCCTCGACGCGCGCCAGCTCGGCCGTCTCGGCCGCGGTCACCAGCGCGATGCGCTCCTGCTCCTCCTCGCTCTGGGCCTCGTCGCCGAACTCGATCTCTCGCTCGGAACGGATCTCCGCGATCCCGGCGCTTCCGGCCTGGATGAGGGTCACCAGCTCCTGCCGACGGTGTTCCAGGCGCTTCCTCGCGGCCTCGAGCTCCTTCTGGCGCATGGGATCCTCCGTGCTTTCCGGGCGGGGGCCCGGTCTCCCCGTAGCGTGCGCCGGAGAGGCGAGCGGCGCAAGGCCGCCCCGGGGGCGTACCGGCAGGGCGGGGCGCCGTCGCGGGCAGCGTGATAAGTACCGCCGGCGATGGGGGCCTCGGGCGACAGGTCGGGAAAGGTGACCGTGGTCGGGGCGGGCCTGGCCGGGAGCGAGGCGGCCTGGACCCTGGCCCGCGCCGGGGTTCCGGTGGACCTCCTGGAGATGAAGCCGGGGAGCCGCTCCCCCGTCCAGCGGCTCGACGGCTTCGCGGAGCTGGTCTGCTCCAACTCGCTGCGCTCCGACGACCCGCTGAACGCGGTCGGGTTGCTCCACGAGGAGCTGCGCCGCGCCGGGAGCCTGGTGCTCGCCTGCGCCGACGAGACCCGGGTGCCGGCCGGCGGCGCGCTGGCCGTCGACCGCGAGGCCTTCAGCGCGCGGGTCACCGGGAGCCTCTCCGCCCACCCGCTCGTGCGGGTCGAGCGCCGGGAGGTGACCACGCTCCCCGATGGTCCCGGGATCACCATCCTCGCGACGGGGCCCCTCACGTCCGATCCCCTGGCCGCGTCGCTCCAGGCGCTCGTCGGTCCCGGCCTGGCCTTCTACGACGCCATCGCGCCGGTGGTGAGCGACGAGAGCGTCGACCGGGCGGTGGCCTTCGCGGCCTCGCGATGGGGAAAGGGGAACGGGGACGACTACCTCAACCTGCCCATGGACGAGCCCGCCTACCGGGCCTTCGTCGAGGCCCTGATCTCCGCGGAGAAGGTCGAGCCACATGGCTTCGAGGAGCCCCGCTACTTCGAGGGGTGCCTGCCCATCGAGGTCATGGCCGAGCGGGGGCTCGACACGCTTCGCCACGGGCCGATGAAGCCGGTGGGGCTCGACGACCCGCGCACCGGGCGCTGGCCTCACGCGGTGATCCAGCTCCGTCGCGAGGACGTCGCGGGGACGGCCTGGAACCTGGTGGGATTCCAGACGCGGCTCACCTGGCCCGAGCAGCTGCGCGTCTTCCGCCAGTTCATCCCCGGGCTCGCCGCCGCCGAGTTCCAGCGGCTCGGCCAGGTCCACCGGAACACCTTCGTCGACTCCCCGCGGGTGCTCTCCCCGGACCAGTCGCTTCGCGCCCGTCCGGAGCTCTTCCTGGCCGGGCAGATCACCGGAGTCGAGGGCTACGTCGAGTCGGCGGCGTCCGGGCTCATGGCGGCGCGTGCGGTCCTCGACCGGATGGCCGGCCGTCCCTTCCGGCCTCCGCCCCCGGCCACGGCGCTCGGGGCGCTGCACCGCCACGTCACCGGTGCAGCCCATCCGGAGGGGCTCGCGTTCCAGCCGTCGAACGTGGTCTTCGCCCTGTTCCCGCCGCTCCCGGGGCGCCACCGCGGGAAGGGTGCGCGCAAGGAAGCCCATGCGGAGCGCGCTCGCCGCGACCTCCAGGAGTGGATCGAATGAGAACCAGGACCCTCCTCCCCGCCGTCGCAGTCCTCCTCGCCGCGGCCGCCTGTACTCCGCGAACGACTCCGCCGGTCTCGGCCGGGAAGCGGATCTTCGAGGGACAGGCGGTCGGGCTCTCCGCCTCGCCGGACGGCAGCCACCTGGCCTGGCTCTCGGGCTGCGCCGCCGCCGGTACCGGGTCGGCCAGGGGTCCCGCCGGCTGCGCCCTCGTCGTCGCGCCCGCGAGCGGAGGGGCGCTCGTGGAGATTGCCGCCGGCGTGGCCCCGGCGGCCGGCTCCTTCGCCTGGCTGGCCGACGGGTCGCTCGCCGCCCTGGCGGGCCGGGACCCGGTGACCGGCGCCGGGAGCCTCGTGGTGTGGCGGGCCGGGACGGCACCCCGTGCCCTCACCCCGCGTGCGACCGCCTTCGCCGGCGGCCCCGGCGGCGCGATCGCATTCGCGGCGGGCGGCGAGCTCTACACGGCCGCTGCCGCCAAGGATCCGGTCCTGCTCGCCGGCGGGAGCGGCGCCTTCGAATCTCGCCTTCGCACCCGCACCCGGCCCGGCGCTCGCCGCCCGGGCCCGCGAGACGGGTGGGGTTGCCGTCCTCCTGCTCTGGCGCGCCGGGGCTGGCCAGCCCGTGGTCGTCGCCCGCGACGTCGGATCCTTCGCCTTCTCCTCCGACGGCGCCTGGCTCGCGGCGGTCGCCGGCGTCGTTCCGGGGACCGAGGGCAGCCTCGTGGTCGTCCCGGTGAACCCCGCCGCCGGGGCTCCCGCCGGCCCGGTTCCGGTCGCCCGCGCGGTCGGGCCGTTCCAGTGGGCGCCCGGAGCGCCGCGCCTGGCGTGGCTGGAGGCCTTCGACGCGAGGATCCACGCGGGCCGGCTCGCCTCGGCCCGGCCCGGCGAGCCGCCGGTCGTCCACGGCGACCGGGTCACCGCCTTCGAGCTGTCGCCGGACGGGTCGCGGCTGGCCTACGTGCGGCACTTCACCAATGGTTCATACAGCGCCAACCTCGAGCTGTCGCCGGCGGCCGCCGCCGAGCCATGGACCGTGAGCCGCGACACCGCCGGCTTCGCCTTCTCTCCCGACGGGAGCTGGCTCCATTTCCGGGCCGGATGCGCGCCGTCCGGAGACGGATGCGCCCTCTTCCGCGTGCCCTCCGCAGGCCTCGGCCCCGCCCGATCCCCCGAGCGCCTGGCCGACGGCGTGACGGGCTTCGCGCTCGCCCCCGGAGGCGCCGACCGGGCGCTCGTCGCCTTCTCGCGCAGGGACGGGGCCGGTGCGGACCTGGCGCTCTGGACCGGCGGCAGGAACCCGCCCCTCGACGCCAAGGTGCTCCCCGGGAGCGCCATCCTCCTCCCTCCCGACGGGAGGCGCGCCGCCTGGATCGGTGCCGCGCCGGAACGCCCCGGCGTCTTCGTCGCCGACCTTCCGTAGCGGCGCCGCCCCACGCTGGCCCGCCGCCGAATGGCCGGGGCCCCGGGTGCGTGATAGCAGGGAGGGGTGGTCCCCGACGTCGCCGCACTCCCCGAGGAGGTCCAGCGCTTCGCGCGCTGGCTGGCCGGTGAGCGGCGGGCCTCCCCGCAGACGAGCCGCGCCTACCTGGCCGACCTGGCGTCCTACGCGTCCTACCTGGCCGGCGCGGGCGTCCCGATCGTCCCGTCCTCCCCTGCGGCGGTGCGCGGCTGGCTGGGCCGGGAGGCCGCCACGAACGGACCGTCCTCGCTCGCCCGGAAGCTCTCGACGGTCCGCACCTTCCACCGCTTCCTGGTGAAGGAGCGGCTCGCCACGGTCAACCCGGCCCGCGCGGTCCAGGCGCCCCGCCGGCCGAGGCGCCTGCCGGAGGTCCTGCCCGAGGCCGAGGTGGCCGCGGTGGTCGAGGCCCCCGGCGGCGAGGGTCCGCTCGACCTGCGCGACCGGGCCTTCCTCGAGCTCCTCTACTCCTCCGGCCTGCGCGTCTCCGAGCTCACCGGGCTCGACCTCGACGACCTCGACCTTGCCGGGGGGCTGGTGCGGGTGCTCGGCAAGGGCGGCAAGGAGCGGGTGGTGCCGGTGGGCGGCCCTGCCCGGGAGGCGCTGCGCCGGTGGATTGGGGAGGGACGGGCGGTGCTGCTGGCCGGCCGCGACGGCGTCCGGGCCGGTGGTGCACTCTTCGTGAATTACCGGGGCGGGCGGCTCACGCCCCGCTCGGTGGCCCGGCGGCTCGACCGCTGGGTGACCGCGGCCGGGCTGCCCCGGCACGTGCACCCCCACGTGCTCCGCCACTGCTTCGCCACCCACCTGCTCGGCAACGGCGCCGACCTGCGCGGCATCCAGGAGCTGCTCGGCCACGCCTCGCTCTCCACCACCCAGCGTTACACGCACCTCGACTGGAAGCGGCTGGCCGAGGTCTACGACCGGGCCCACCCCCGGGCTCGATCGGACCCGTAGCGCGGAGGGCGGCCCCGCGGTACATCGTCCGGATGATTCGTTCGACGACGGTGCTGTGCGTGCGCCGGGACGGCAAGGTGGCCATGGCCGGCGACGGTCAGGTGACGCTCGACAAGACGGTGATGAAGTCCGGTGCCCGCAAGGTGCGGCGCCTGGGGGACGGCAAGGTGCTGGCCGGGTTCGCGGGGGCCACCGCCGACGCCTTCACCCTCTTCGAGCTCTTCGAGAAGAAGCTGAAGGAGCACGGCCGCTCCCTGCCGCGGGCCTCGGTGGAGCTCGCCAAGCAGTGGCGCACCGACCGCTTCCTGCGGCGGCTGGAGGCGTTGCTCATGGTCGCCGACGCGGAGGGCCTCTTCGTCCTCTCGGGCGCAGGCGACGTCATCGAGCCCGACCCGGTACCGGGCGGTGCGGTCGCGGCCATCGGGTCGGGAGCCCCGTACGCGCTCGCCGCGGCACGGGCCCTGCTCGCCCACTCGGCCCTCCCGGCACGGTCGGTCGCCGAGGAGTCGATGAAGCTCGCCGGCGAGATCTGCATCTACACCAACGATCGCCTGACCATCGAGGAGCTGTAGCCGATGCAACCCAAGGACCTGACGCCGCGGGAGATCGTCGCCGAGCTCGATCGCCACATCGTCGGGCAGGGCGCCGCCAAGCGCGCGGTGGCGAACGCGCTGAGGAACCGCTGGCGCCGGCAGCGCGTCGCCGACGACCTGCGCGACGAGGTGCTTCCCAAGAACATCATCCTCATCGGACCCACCGGGGTGGGCAAGACCGAGATCGCCCGCCGCCTGGCGCGCCTCGCCGACGCACCCTTCGTGAAGGTCGAGGCCTCCAAGTTCACCGAGGTGGGCTACGTGGGGCGCGACGTCGACTCGATGATCCGCGACCTGGTCGAGGCGGCCGTGAAGCTCGTCAAGGAGGAGGAGATGGAGAAGCTCCGGGCGCGGGCCCGGGAAGCCGCCGAGGACCGCGTGCTCTCGGCGCTCGGGCAGGCCGGCGATCGCGAGAAGGGGCGGGCCCGGCTTCGGGCCGGAACCCTCGACGACGAGACCGTGGAGATCGAGCTCCCCGAGCCCCCGCCCACGCTGCCCATGATGGCCGGGCCGGGGATGGAGGAGATGACCCAGGGGCTCCAGGACATGTTCAAGAACATGGGGCAGGGCGGCCTGGGGTCGATCTTCGGCGGGGGACGGAAGCGAAAGCGGAAGCTGCCCGTGAAGGAGGCGCTGGAGCTTCTCGCCGAGGAGGAGGCCTCCCGCATGGTGGACATGGAGCGGGTGGTGCGCGAGGCGCTCGACCGGGCCCAGAACCACGGGATCGTCTTCATCGACGAGATCGACAAGATCGCCTCCCGCGATTCCGCCACCGGCCCTGACGTCTCCCGCGGAGGCGTGCAGCGCGACCTCCTGCCCATCGTGGAGGGCTCGAACGTCACCACCAAGTACGGACCGGTGCGCACCGACCACGTCCTCTTCGTGGCCGCCGGCGCCTTCCACGTGGCCAAGGTCTCCGACCTCATCCCCGAGCTGCAGGGACGCTTCCCCATCCGCGTCGAGCTCGAGCCCCTCACACGCGGCGACCTGGCGCGGATCCTGCGCGAGCCGCGGGCGTCGCTCACCCGGCAGTACGAGGCGCTGCTCGCCACCGAGGGGGTCGAGGTGGTCTTCCAGGCCGACGGGATCGAGGAGATCGCCCGCATCGCCGAGGAGGTGAACGAGCGCACCGAGAACATCGGGGCCCGGCGCCTGCACACGGTCATGGAGCGGCTCCTCGACGAGATCTCCTTCGACGCCGACCGGATGCGCGGGGCCCGGATCCCGGTGGACGCGCGCTACGTCCGGGAGCGGCTGGAAGGCGTGGTCCGCGACGAGGACCTCTCGCGGTACATCCTCTGAGTTGTGTTATGGATTCCGGGATGGAAGGGAACGCATCGATCGCTGCCCGGGCGCAGGCGGTATTCACGCCCAACTACCGGCAGGCGCCGGTGGCGCTGGTGAAGGGGCGGGGGAGCCAGGTCTGGGACGCGGACGGCAAGGAGTACCTCGACCTCATCTGCGGGATCGCCGTCAACGCGCTCGGGCACTGTCACCCGGCCGCGGTCCGCGCGCTCGAGGAGCAGGGGCGCGAGCTCTGGCACGTCTCCAACCTCTTCTACAATCCTCGCGCAGTGGAGCTGGCCGAGGAGCTCACCCGCGACTCGTTCGCCCGCCGCGTCTTCTTCTGCAACTCGGGGGCCGAGGCCAACGAGGCGCTGCTCAAGCTCGCCCGCAAGTTCCACGCCGACGCCGGCCACCCGGAACGGAGCGAGATCGTGGCCTGCGTGAACTCCTTCCACGGGCGCACGCTCTTCGCCCTGACCGTGACCGGCCAGGAGAAGTACCACCACGGCTTCGAGCCGCTCGTCCCCTCGGTCCGCCACATCCCCTTCGGCGACCTGGCGGCCCTGGCGCAGGCGCTGGGGCCGCAAACCGCTGCCTTCGTCGTCGAGCCCATCCAGGCCGAGGCCGGCGTGCTGCCGCCCCCGGCGGGCTACCTGGCCGCGGCAAGGGAGCTCTGCCACGCGCGCGGCGCCCTCTTCTGCCTCGACGAGGTGCAGACCGGCATGGGGCGAACGGGCAAGCTCTGGGCCCACGAGTGGGAGGGCGTGACGCCCGACATCATGAGCTCCGCCAAGGCGCTCGCCAACGGGTTCCCCATGGGGGCCATGCTCGCCACCGAGGAGGTGGGGAGCCACCTCACGCCCGGCAGCCACGCCAGCACCTTCGGAGGCACGGCGCTGGCGTCGGCGGTGGCGCTGGCCACGCTGCGGGAGATCCGCGCGGTGCTCCCCGCGGCCGGGAAGGTGGCCGAACGGCTCCGGAGCGGCCTGGAGGCGCTGGCCGGGGACCGGGTCACGGGCGTTCGCGGGCGCGGCATGCTGCTCGGCGTGCTCGTGCGCGGCGTGAAGGCCGGCGACGTCGTGGTCGCGGCGCGGGAGAAGGGCCTGCTCGTGAACGCCATCGGCGACGAGGTGATCCGGCTCGCCCCGGCGCTGATCCTCTCCGAGGCCGAGGCGGAGCAGGGGGTCTCGCTGCTGGCGGCCGCCATCGCCGCGGCCCCGGCGGCGCCATGAGCTCCCCGGCGCCGACCAAGCGCGACTTCCTGCGCCTGACCGACCTCTCCCGGGCCGAGCTGCTCGAGCTCCTCGAGCGCGCCGCGGAGTGGAAGCTCATCGGGAGGCGGGGGCCACAGCCGCTGGCCGGACGCGCGGTCGGTCTGGTCTTCGAGAAGGCCTCCACCCGCACCCGGGTCTCCTTCGCGGTGGCCTGCTCGCAGCTGGGCGCCTCCGAGATGATGCTCTCCCCCCGGGACATGCAGCTCGGCCGCGGCGAGCCCATCCGGGACACCGCCCGCGTGCTCTCCCGCTACCTCGACGCGCTCGTGGTCCGGACCTTCGCGCACGCCAAGCTGGAGGACATGGCCCGCTGGGCCGGTGTCCCGGTGGTGAACGCGCTCACCGACGCCTCCCACCCGTGCCAGGTGCTGGCCGACCTGCTCACCGTGGCCGAGCGGCTGGGCCAGGACCGGGTGGCGCGCGGAGATCTCGCGGTTGCCTGGGTGGGGGACGGCAACAACATGGCCAACAGCTGGCTCGAGGCGTCCATCCTGCTCGGGTTCGAGCTGCGCATCGCCTGCCCGCCCGGCTACGGTCCCGACCCGGAGCTCGTCCGGCGCGCCGGGGGCAAGGTGCGGCTCGCCCGGAGCCCTGTCGAGGCCATGCGAGGCGCACACGTCGTGAACACCGACGTCTGGGCCAGCATGGGGCAGGAGGCCGAGGTCGAGGAGCGCCGCCGTGCGTTCCGCGACTACATCGTGGACCGCAAGGGGATGGCCACCGCCGATCCTGCCGCCATCGTGCTCCACTGCCTGCCCGCCCATCGGGGGGAGGAGATCGAGGAAGAGGTCCTGGAAGGGGCGCAGTCGGCGGTCTTCGACGAGGCCGAGAACCGGCTGCACGCCCAGAAGGCCCTCCTCGAGTTCCTCCTCGCCCCCCCGTGACCGGCCCGGGCGTTGACCCTGGAGCGGCGCGAAGGCTACATTCCCGTGATTCGGTGAGTGCCGGGCGCAACCCCGGGGAGGGCGGCGTGCAGGCCGACCGGTATCGCGGATTCCTCTTCAATCCTGCGGATCTATCCGAGGACGTCGACATCGACCCCGATCGCCGGCGGGAGATCCTCTATCTCGTCGCGTCGATGGACGGCTGGACCCACTGGCAGGTGCTGGGCCTCGCCTGGAACGCCACGGCCGATCAAGCCCGGGATGCGTACCGGGACAAGGCCAAGCTCTTCCATCCCGATCGCTATCCGGGGAAGCGCCTGGGAACGTACCGCGGGCGCCTGGAGCGGATCTTCCGAAGGATCACCGAGGCCCGCGACGCGCTCGGGGACGAGGAGGCGCGGGCGGCCTACGCCCGGCACACCGCCCCCCCCGAGGAGGTCGCCCGTGCGGCGGCGCGGCAGATCGAGAACGACGATCGGGCCCGGGAGCGGCGCGCCCGCATGGCGCGCAACAACCCCCTGGTCTCCCGGGTGGCACGGGTGCGGGAACTCGTGGACCGCGGTCGGAAGGCCATGGAGGAGGAGCGCTTCGCCGACGCCGTCCGCGACCTCCTCACCGCGACCGCCCTGGACCCCAACGCCACGGAGGCCCGCGCGCTCGCCGAGCAGGCCCGGAAGAAGGCCTCCTCCGGAAAGGCGCGCGACCTCTGGGAGAAGGCCCGTGCAGCCGAGCTGCAGCACGACCTCGACCGTGCCCAGTTCCTCGCCGAGGCCGCCGCCGAGGCCGAGCCCGGCGAGCCGCGCTACGTGGTCTACGTCGCCCGGGTCGCGCTCGAGCGGGGCGCGCTGGACACGGCCCGCCAGCGGGCAGAGGCCGCGGTCCGCAGCGCCCCGACGCTGGCCACGGCGCACGAGGTCCTGGGGGAGGTCCTGGCCATCCAGGGCGACACCGCCGGAGCCCGGAAGTCCCTGGAGCGCGCGCTGGAACTGGACGACGGCCTGACCGGAGCGCGGGAGCGCCTCCGCAAGCTGCGCTGGAGCTTCCTGAGATGAACGAGAACGAGCCCTTCATCGGAATCGACCTGGGCACCACCAACTCCGTGGTCGCAACCGTCATCGACGGGGTGCCGCGGGTCATCGCCAGCCGGACCGGCCAGACGCTCACGCCCTCGGTGGTGGCGGTGGCCCGGAACGGCAAGCGGCTGGTCGGCCACATGGCGAAGCGGCAGGCCATCACCAACGCCGAGAACACGGCCTACGCCGCCAAGCGGCTCATCGGCCGCCGCTGGGGCTCCCCGGAGGTCGAGGACGCGCGCAAGGTCCTCCCCTACGAGCTCGTCCCCGGGCCGGAGGGAAACGACATCCGGGTCATGCTGGGCGGGCGTGCCTTCTCCATCCCCGAGGTGAGCGCGCTGGTCCTGGCCGAGCTCAAGGCGGACGCCGAGGCGTTCTTCGGGCGCCGCGTCACGAAGGCAGTGGTCACCGTGCCCGCGTACTTCAACGACGGACAGCGAAAGGCCACCAAGGACGCCGGGCGCATCGCCGGCCTGGACGTCGTGCGCATCATCAACGAGCCCACCTCCGCGGCCCTGGCCTACGGGTTCGGGAAGCAGATGGAGAAGAAGGTCGTGGTCTTCGACCTGGGCGGCGGCACCTTCGACGTCTCCATCCTCGACGTGGGCAAGAGCGTCTACGACGTCATCGCGGTGGGGGGAGACACCTACCTGGGCGGCGAGGACTTCGACCGCCGGGTCATCGACTGGCTGGTCTTCTCCTTCGCCCAGGAGCACCAGGCCATCGACCTGCGGCAGGACAAGATGGCGCTGCAGCGGCTGCGCGACGCCGCCGAGCGTGGCAAGGTCGAGCTCTCCGAGGGACGCCAGGCGGCCATCCACCTCCCGTTCCTGGCCAGCGCGGCCGAGGGCAAGGCGGCGCTGCACCTCGATCGGCAACTCTCGCGGGAGAAGCTGGAGGACCTCACGCAGGACCTGGTGGACCGGACCATCTCCGTGGCCGACCGCACCCTGCGCGACGCCGGGGTCCGCGCCTCCCAGATCGGGGAGGTGCTCCTGGTGGGAGGCATGACCCGGATGCCCAGGGTCCAGCAGGCGGTGAAGAACTACTTCGGCCGGGAGCCCTCGCGGGGCGTCCACCCCGAGGAGGTGGTGGCGCTCGGCGCAGCCATCCAGGCCCACGCGCTGCTCCATCCCCAGAAGGGCAAGGAGGTCCTCCTCCTCGACGTCACGCCGCAGAACCTCGGCATCCTGGTGGTGGGCGGCTACTTCGCCACCATCATCCCCAGGAACACGACGGTGCCCACCAGCCAGTCCCACCTGTTCTCCACGGTGCAGGACGACCAGACCACGGTGCGCATCGCCGTGCTCCAGGGGGCCAGCGACAAGGCCATGGAGAACGAGCTGCTCGGAGAGTTCGTGCTCGAGGGAATCCGGCCGGCCCGGCGCGGCGAGGTGGAGATCGAGATCACCTTCGACATCAGCGCCGACGGCATCGTCGGGGTCTCGGCCCGCGACTCCGCGACCGGGACCCGGCAGTCGATCACGGTCACCGCGACCTCCGGCCTCACCGAGACCGAGATGCGGCGCATCCTCGAGGAGAACCTCGACGAGATGCTGACCCGTCGCCAGGTCGGCGACTTCGAGCGGCTCCGCGATCGTACCCAGGCCGTCATCGCCGAGATCGAATCCCTCTCTCCCGCGGTGAAGGAGGCGCTCACCCGCAGCAAGTTCGGGAAGGACGCGGTGACGCGGGCCGAGGAGGTCGTGGGGCGGGCGCGCAAGGCCATCGCGGCCCAGGACCTCCAGCAGATGATCGCGGCCGAGGAGGCGCTCGACCGGGCCCTGCAGCTCTTCAAGGGGCTGGCCGGCGGCGCCGCCCCCGGGGAGAAGGGGACCTAGATGGCCACCGTCGCCGAGCTCCTCGATCAGGGAGTGAAGTCCTACACGCGAGGTGACCCGGCCGAGGCGGAGCGTCTCTGGCTCCAGGCGCTCGAGCTCGATCCGAAGAACGAGCGGGTTCGCGCCTACCTCCGTCAGGTCCGGGGTGAGCGGCCAGGCCAGCCCGTCGCCGCACCCCCCCCCACCGCTCCCGCTCCCGCCGCCCCGGCGCGCCCCGAGCCGCCCTTCGCTCCGTCGCCTTGGGACTCCGGCCCTGCCGCATCCCCGACCGTCCTGGTGGAGGAGGGGAGCGGGCTCGACCTGGGCGCGGTCGCAGAGAAGTCGGAGATCCGGCCCCTGGTCCCGGAGCAGCGGGCGCAGTCCCACCCGACCCCGGCCGGCGACATCGCCACCTGGATGGAGGGGGCCCGCGAGCTCTTCGCCCTGGGCGACTTCAGCGGCTCCCTGGAGATGATCGAGCGCATCCTCCGCGTCGACCCCACCCACGCCGAGGCCCGGGCCTACCTCCGCCAGAACGAGTCGACGCTGGTGGCCATGTACGAGTCCAAGCTGGGCGCTCTGGGCACCCGGCCGCGGCTCGCCATTCACCCCGAGGAGGTCCTCTGGCTGAACCTCGATCACCGGGCCGGATTCCTGCTCGCGCAGATCGACGGGGTGGTCAGCTACGAGGACCTGTTCGCGCTCTCCGGCCTCCCGCGCCTCGACACGGCCCGGATCCTGGCCTCCCTGGTCTCCGAGGGCGTGATCCGCTGACGGGAAGGGGTTCCCGGCTGCCCCGGAGCGTCAGCCCCGGACGACGGCAGTCCAGCGAGCGACCAGCACCCGCTCGCCCGAGCCGTTCACCGTCTCGGTGCGCACGGTCAGGAAGTCGAGCGATCCGCGGCTCCGGATCTCGACGATCTCCCCCTCCGTGGTGAGCACGTCGCCGGGCCGGACCGGCTCCCCGTGCTCGAACTCCTGCTCGGCGTGGAGCAGCCGCAGCAGATCGATCCCCAGCTCCGGGTCGGAGCAGGCCAGCGCGAACGGCTTCATGGCGAAGGTGACGCCGAAGGTGGGCGAGGCCACCAGGGCCCCGTGCGGAGACCGGCGCGCCGCCTCCTCGTCCACGCTCCAGGGGTGCGGATCCCCCAGGGCGGTCCCGAAGTACCCTGGAACCCCCCCGGAGACGGCGATGGCGAAGGACCGGATCTGCTCGGCACAGACCGTGTTCCGGAAGGGGCCGTAACGGCGCCCCACGTGGCGCGTGTCGATGGGCATCAGCGCACCGCCTCCACCCAGCCCTCCGCCGAGGAGCCCTTGAGGACCTCCTCGCCGCGCTGGTTCTGGGCCTCCACCTCCAGGCGGACCACGGGCCCCTCGACGGCCACGCAGCGGCCGCGGAAGGTGATCACGTCGCCGACCACCACCGGGCGGGAGAAGCGCACCTTGAGCCGCTTCACGCGGGCCGGATCGCCCAGGTAGGCGGTGCAGGCCTCGGCCAGCCAGGCCATGGTGCACATGCCCTGGAGGATGGCGTCGGGGAACCCTGCGGCCCGCCCGATCTCCCGGTCGATGTGGATGGGATTGAAGTCGCCGGAGACGGCACCGTAGTAGATCGGCCGGTAGCGGTCGGCCTCCCGCACCAGCTCGAACGAGTCCCCGACGTGGAAGTCGGACGCGCTCTTCACGGGGAGTCCTCCGTGGACGGCTCGGGCGGCGCCAGCGGGTCCTCGTCGGCCTCCCGGGCCACGGCCTGCTTCTGCTCGAAGTGGTCGCGGACGAAGTCGATGAGCCGGTCGAGGTAGAGGGTGATGGGAGGGCAGCGGACCCCGGAGCCCTCGAGGAGCTCGAGCAGGTTGCGGGGATTGTAGAAGGCGAGCTGGTTCACCGACTCGATGGCCGCCCGCTGCTGGCGCGAGAAGCGCTCCAGGATGGGCAACGACAGGACGGCGTCGACCACCCGGTGAGGGAGCGAGACTCGCGGCATGCGGCGGTGCGCGCGCTCCGCGATCATCTCGTAGACCCGCCGGGCCGAGAGCGGCGCGGGGTCCACGAGGTGCACCGTCTTCCCCACCGAGGCCGGGTTGCGGGCGATGGCCAGGGTGGCCTCGACGAGGAAGTCGACCGGCACCACGTTGAGCGGCGCGCCGCCGTCGCCGGGGAGGGGCAGGGGAACGGCCAGAGGGGAGGTGACGAGGAGGATGGCCAGGTAGTAGGGGCCCTCGAAGCGGTCGATCTCCCCGGTCCGGGAATCGCCCACCACGATGGCGGGCCGGTAGATGGTGGTGGGGAGGTCGCCCATGGCCCGGCGGACCAGCTCCTCGGCGCGCGCCTTGCTCTGCTCGTAGGGGGTGCGGAAGCGCTGCCCCACCATGAGCTCGTCCTCCATGATGACGCCCTGCCGGTCGCCGGCCACGAAGGCGGAGGAGAAGTGGTGGAGCCGCGGGGGTCGGGAGGCGGCCCGGGCCAGTTCCAGGACGTTGCGCGTCCCCTCCACGTTGACCCGGCGGGAGACGTCGCTGGCGGAATCGAGGCGGGAGGCGGCGGCCAGGTGCCAGACGCTGGTGACGTCGCGGACCAGCGACTTCCACTCTCCACCGGAGAGGCCGAGGTGCATGGCCGAGACGTCCCCCTCCCAGACCTCGACCTGGGCCGGGGCGTGGCGCGCCACCTCGGCGCGCGCCGCGGCTGCGTTGGCGGGCTGGACGAGCAGGACCAGCCGTCCGGAGAGCCCCCCTTCCAGCAGGCGGTGGACGAGGCGCCGCCCGATGAAGCCCGGGTAGCCGGTGAAGAGCGTGGTGCCGAGGGTGTCTGGCATCGACCCCGTCAATAGCGCGCCGGGGGCGCGTTGGGAAGGCGGCGCCCCAGACCGGCGCGCAGGGCGGCGAGGAGGGGGGCGGCCCGGGACCGGAGCGCGTCCACGTCGCCCTCGTTCGAGACCACCACGTCGGCGCGGAGGGCCTTCTCTTCGATGGGGAGCTGCGCGTCGAGCCGGGCCTCGGCCTCGGCCCGGGTCATCCCGTCGCGGGCCAGGAGGCGCTCGAGCTGCCTGGCGCGGGGTGCGTACACCACCACCACGCAGTCGACCTCCCGCTCGAGACCGCGTTCGTGGAGCAGGGGGACGTCGTAGAAGGCCAGCGCGTGGCCGGCATCGGCGAGCCGGGCGGTCTCGGCGGCGACCGCAGCGCGAACGGCCGGGTGCACGATGGCCTCGAGCCGCGCGCGGGCGGCCGCATCGGGGAAGACGAGCGCCGCCATGGCCTTGCGGTCCAGCTCGCCGTCCGGACCGAGGACGCCCGCCCCGAATTCCCGGGCAATCTCCCGGAGCGCCGGGGTGCCCCGGCGAACCACCGCGCGAGCCAGGTCGTCGGCGTCGATGACCGGAGCCCCCAGCGCACGGAGGGCCGCCGCGAGCGTGCTCTTGCCGCTGGCGATGCCACCGGTGAGGCCGACGAGGCGCACGCGGACGTCAGCGTCCCGGGGGGGCTGCGGCCGGGGACGCTGCGGGCGAGGCGGCCGGTCCCGGGGCCGGGCCGGCGGCGCCCGTGCCGGCACCGTCCGGTGCGGCCGGAGCCGGGCGTGCCGACCGGTCGGCGGACTGGAACCGGATGGCCTCGACCACACCGTCCTTCCCGAAGAAGACCACGACGCCGATCCCGCGGTAGAGCCAGACGGTGCGGAAATCGTCGGTGAAGGTCTTCTGGGGGTCCTTCCCGAAGGTGCCGAGCACCGCGTCCTTCTCCAGCTGCGAGGCCGGGAAGACGTTGATCTCGGCCACGCGCCCGTCCTCGGCCACCAGGAACTGGGCCTGGCGCGTGCCCGTGATGGCCTGGTCCCCCTTGTAGACGAGCGCGGTGCGCCCCTCGAGCTTTCCCCTGGTGGACGGCTCGCCGAAGCGGGCCACCACGTCGTCCTGGTTGCTCTGCCCCGGGGTGATCCCCTGCCAGGATCGGGCGAACGCCGTCCCGGGAAGGGCGAGGAGGATCGGAAGTGCTGCGAGGAGGAGGTTTCGCCGGAGCATGAGGCATTATAGTCGCCCCATGCCCTTTCGCGTCTTTCGCGCCGACTTCCTCCGCACCGCCGTGAACCGGAAGGACTGGCCCCCGCCTCCGGACGTCCCCGAGTTCGCCTTCGTGGGGCGCAGCAACGTGGGCAAGTCCTCGATGCTGAACGCCCTCTCCCGGAAGTCCGGGCTGGCCCGGGTCTCCAACACCCCCGGCCGCACCCGGGCGCTGCAGTTCTTCGAGCTGGAGGTCCAGCCCTCCGGTTCACGGAAGGTGACGAGGATCCGTTTCGCCGACCTGCCCGGGTACGGGTACGCCAAGGTCTCGAAGGACGAGCGGGAAAGCTGGGTGGCGATGATCGAGACCTACCTGCGCGAGCGGGGACCTCTCCAGGCCGTCGTCCTCATCGTGGACGGGCGCCACCCACCCCAGCCCAGCGACCACGAGGCGCTCTCCTTCCTGCGGTCCACCGGCAGGACGGTGGTGGTGGCGGTCACCAAGATGGACAAGATGGTCCGCAACAAGCGCGGCCCGGCGCTGCGGGCGGCGGAGACCGACCTGGGGCTGCCGCGCGGCGAGGCCATCCCGTTCTCTGCGGTGGAGGGCACCGGCTCCGACGCCCTCTGGCAGAGGCTGGTCGAGATGGCCGGGGTCGCCCCCGAGCCAACCGTCTAGCCGGGAGGGTCGGCCTCGCCGTCGTCCGACCGGCGGGCCTCGATCTCGCCCAGGATCCGCTCCAGCCGGCGCTCCTCCGAGGAGACGTCGAAGCCCACCGCGCGGGCCCCGTCGACCAGGGCCATGAGGAAGAGGAAGAGGTCGAGGTGGTCCCGGGTGATCGGCTCCCCGGGGTGGTCGACGAGAAGGTGCTCGATCCGCCCGGCGGTGGCGGCGAAGTCGCGGAAGCAGACCACCGGCGGGAGCCCGGGCAGCGGTCCGGTGGCGGCGGCGAGGGGCTCGAAGGCGATGCCCACGTCGGCCAGGATCACCTGCCGCCCGTCGTCGCGGAGGAGGGCCAGGTAGGGAGCGCCGGTGTCGCGGTTCCTGGACTCCGCGAGCCCCTCGAGCCGGGTCCAGTCCACCGGCAGGGTCTTTCCGGAGAAGACGTCGAGGAGAGCCGGGGCGGCTGCGTCGAGGAGGAGGGAAGCCGGCCGCTCCCGGGCGAATCGCTCCAGCAGCGCCCTCTGCGCGGCGCGGTCCCGGATCACCTCCGGCCCGTGGCTCACGCCCGTGCCTCCCAGGAGATCTCCACCAGCGTGACCTCGACGGTTCCGGCGGGACGACGCACCTGGACCACGTCCCCCTCCTTCTTGCCGAGCAGCGCGCGCCCGAGCGGAGCGTCCACGCTGATCAGGCCGGCCTCCACGTCGAACTCGTCGGGCCCGACCAGCCGATATCGCCGCTCCTCGCCGTCCTCGTGCTCCACGGTGACCCAGGCGCCGAAGTAGGCCCGCCCGGTGGGGTGGGGCTTCGGGTCCACCACCGTGAGGGTGTCCATCCGCACGGAGAGCTCCCGGAGCCGGCGATCGAGCTCGCGCAGCTTCTTCTTCCCGTAGACGTACTCGGCGTTCTCGCTCCGGTCGCCGAGGGCCGCCGCGGCCTCGACCTCGGCGACCACCCGCGGTCGCGTCACCGTCCAGATGCGCTGGTGCTCCGCGGCGATGCGCTCGAAGCCCTGGGGGGTGATGTATCGCGCGGCCCGGGGGGGCTTCTCGGTGCTCATTCTCGCGTAGGTCCTCTCCGGCGGAATATACTCGCGCCCCTGTGAAGGTCACGGACATCCTCCGGTTCGCCCGCGAGCGCGGCGAGCCGGTCTTCTCCTTCGAGTTCTTCCCCCCCGCACCGACGAGGGGGAGCGGCAGCTCTTCCACACGGTGGAGGCGCTCCGTCCGCTCGGGCCGGGCTTCGTCTCGGTGACCTACGGCGCCGGGGGCTCGGAGCGGGCCCGGACGGTGGATCTGGTCAAGCGGCTGAAGCGCGACGTGGAGGTCGAGCCGGTGGCCCACGTCACCTGCGTCGGGTCCCCGCGCGACGAGGTGGCCCGCGTCCTCGACGAGGTGGCCGCGGCGGGGATCCAGAACGTCCTGCTCCTCCGGGGCGACCCGCCGCGCGGGGAGACGACCTTCGCCCCCCACCCGGATGGATTCGCGCACGCCAGCGACCTCGTGTCCTTCGTCCGCGCCCAGCCGGAGCGCTGGCGCTTCTGCGTGGGGGCGGCGGCCTACCCCGAGGGTCATCCCGAGACCCGCGACCTGGCGCGCGACCTGACCCATCTCAAGGTCAAGGTGGATGCCGGCGTCGACTTCCTCGTCACCCAGCTCTTCTTCGAGAACTCCCACTACTTCCGCTTCGTGGAGCGGGCCCGCGCCGCCGGCATTGCAGCACCGGTGCTCCCCGGGGTCATGCCGCTCACCAGCGTCGACCAGATCGAGCGCTTCACCGCCATGTGCGGCGCCTCCATCCCGCCGCCCCTGCAGGCGGCCCTCGAGGTGCGCCGCGCCGACGCCGACGCCTCGCTGCAGTTCGGAGTGGCCTACGCGAGCCTGCAGGCCGCCGACCTGCTCCGGCGCGGCGCGCCGGGCATCCACTTCTACACGCTGAACCGTTCGCCCAGTTCCCGCGCCATCCTGGCGGCGCTCCGGGCCAGCACGCCCTGGCGCGACGGAGCCTAGCACCAGGCCCAGCGGTCCCTCCCGAGTTGCTTGGCCGTGTGCATGGCCTCGTCGGCCCGCTGGAGCAGCAGCACGGGATCCACCGCGTCGTCGGGGAATGCGGCCACGCCGATGCTCGCCGACAGCCGGATGGATGGATGGCCCGGCACGGGCACCCGCTCCAGGGCCACCGACACGATCCGCTCGAGCGCGCGATCGATCTCCGGGCGCTGCCTACGGCCAGAAGACGGCCTGGCAGGCAGGGGAGAGTCGCTCCCGGGCCGTCACCAGGCAGGCGATGACGCCGCCGTCCCCTGCAGGCACCCCGGAGCAGAGCCGGTCCCGGTCGGCGCCGCAGGCGGAGTTGAACCACTCCACCGCGGTGAGCGCCTTCTTGCACTCCGAGGAGATCTGATCGCGGTGCCCGGCCAGGCAGGCGTAGAGGCGCCCCTTGCCGGCCGGTACTCCCTGGCAATACGAGAAGGCGTCCGCCTGGCAGTCGAGCGCCACCTCGGTGGCCCGCTTCTGCGACCAGTCGAGGAGCTGCTGGCAGCCGCCGGAGAGCTGGTTCCAGCTGGAGCGGAGGCAGTAGTAGATCCGCCCCTGGCCGGGGGCGGTCGCGGAGCAGAGCCGCTTCGCATCGGCCCGGCAGGCGTCCTCGGCCCGGGCGGGGAGGGCGGACGCGACGGCGGCCAGGAGCGCCGCGAGCAGGAACGACCTCGAGTGAACGGCCACGGCATGCCTCCGGCTAGAAGAAGATGCTGGCGACGAGGGTGTCGGTGCCGATGGTAGCCCACTCCCGGGTCTTCCTGCAGGAGATGGCCGGCAGGAGGTGCTAGGGACCGGAGCCGCGCCACGACCCGGACCGACACGCCGGAACTCGTCCGTGCGCCCTCGGCGACGGCCATCGCCGTCCATGCTGCCAGGACCAGCGCGGTGGCGATTCGCCATGTGGCCATACGTCCACACTGGACCGCGTCGGGCGGGCCGATGGCTACCCCAAAGGTTTTGACCATTTGGGAGCGCAACCGGGTGGGTTCATGACGACCCAGGGTGTTCAACCCCACTTCTTTGCTATCGAGAAGGGTTGATGGACCTCCCCGTCCTGGCCCTCGCGCTGCTCCTCGCCGCGCCGCCCTCCGTGGACTCCGCCGTGAAGCCCGCCGACCCGTGGTCGACCCTGCGCTTCCTCCTCGGCACCTGGAAGGGCGAGACGGGTGGCGAATTCACCTTCGCGATCGACCTCGGCGGGAAGGTGGCCGTCCGCCGCAACCGCTCGGAGCGCGCTCCCGGGCCGGGAGAGGCGAAGGGGACGGTGCACGAGGACCTGATGGTGCTCTACCCGAAGGGGCGTCGCCTCCAGGCCATCTGCTGGGACGACGAGGGGCACGTCATCCGCTACGCCGTCCGCAGCGAGGCGGGCACGGTGATCTTCGAGAGCGAGCCGGGTGCGCCCGGGCCCCGCTACCGGCTGGTCTACGCCCGGCGGGGCGCGGACGAGGTGGAGGTCTCCTTCGCGAAGGCCCCGGCCGGGAAGGACTTCCAGCCCGCCGTCACCGGGCGTGCACGGCGGTCGGCAGGTCCCTGACGAGCGCCCGCACCGACGCGACCAGTTGCCGGTAGGTGAAGGGCTTGAAGAGCACGGGCGCCGGGAAGAGGGTGTCCCCCACCGCGGCCGGGGCCTTGGCGGTCACGAAGAGCACCGGGACGGCGGAGAGTCCCGTCTGGCGCCGGATCTCGGCGGCTGCGTCCGGCCCCTGGCCATCCGGGAGCAGGACGTCCATGACCACGGCGTCCGGGTTCAGGTCGTGGGCCGACTGCACGGCCTCGCGGCGGCTTCCTGCCGATGCGACCTGGTACCCGGCCTTGGTGAGGCCGCGGACCACGGCCTCGCGGAGGCCGGCGTCGTCCTCGACGAGCAGCACGAGCGGGTTCTGGCGGCGGGACAGGGATGCCATGACGACCTCCTCGCCCCGGGGAGGGATCCGGGGCCGGGACCTCGTGGAGCATCCGCCGTGCCCGCGGCGAAGCGTCCTGGGTCCGGGCGGTTGCCCGCCTCCCGCCCCGGGCGTGCTGCCATTCTGGCAAGGAACCACGCCCGCCGGCGCCATTCTGGCAACGGGCGGGGTAGGCTCGGCGGATGGCCGATCCGCAATCGCCACCCCCCGTCCCCGATCCCGGCGCCGACCCGGCCGAGCTGGCCCGCAGCGCCACGCTGGACGAGTTGCAGCGAATGAAGGCGGCGGAGGAGCTGCACCGGCTCCGCTCGGAGCGGACCGTACGCCGCTCCCGATTCGCGATCGCCGGCCCGGCCCTGGTGGGCTACGTGGCCCTCGCCGGACTGATGGTGAATGCCTACCAGTCCTGGACCAACAAGCAGCAGCAGGAGCACCGCGACCGGACCGAGCAGGAGAAGTGGACCAAGGAGTTCGCCCGCGCCAGCCAGGCCGACAAGTACCGGGCCTTCTTCGAGACCAGCATGCTGGCCACCGACTCCGCCAACGCCGACAAGCGGCTGGTGGGGTACGCGCTCCTCCAGGAGTTCGTCCGGGACCCGATCTACGACGAGAAGGCCATGATCATGCTCGAGGAGTCGCTCTCCCAGGAGCTCCGGGGCGCCCCGCGCGACAAGCTCGACGACGTTCGCCGCGCCGCGGTGCGGGCCATCCTCACGTCGCTGGCCGGCACCGACGACTGCCGGGCCCTGCAGCGGGCCGCGCGCAGCGTGGAAAGGGTGGCGCGCTATCACGCCCGCACCCGGGACGAGGGCGAGACGCGGGAGGTCGTCGACGTCTACGTCCGGCGCCTCGTGGGGCGGGCCGCGCTGGTGTGCGGGACCCTCAAGGACTTCCGGACCGTCCGCCAGCCCATCCGAGACACCATGCTGGCCAACCCGGAGCTGCTCGGCCTGAACGCTCCCACGAACGCCGAGGCCAATCTCCTGATGGCCGCCATCCTGGTCCAGAAGTGCGAGGAGGAGATGGCCTACTCCGGGGCCAGCGATTGCCCGGACATCCTTCGCGCCTACGCCTCGCTCTGCGACAAGGGAGGACGGGAGCCGCCTGATGAAAGGGCGGCCTGCGAGACCATCCAGGACGCGGTCGCGCGCATTCCCCGCGCGGCGCCCGCGCCCCCACCGGAGGCCGCACCGTGAAGGGATTCCGCGACGAGGCCGAGTTCCGGCGGGTCTTCGAGCGCATCTTCGAGCTCATGAACGAGACGCCCGAGGTGGGGCGCAAGCTGCGCGACGCCCGCGCCCCGCACCGGTTCCTGGTCACCGACCTGGGGCTCGAGTTCAACGTGACCGGGGCGCCCGAGGCCGACGAGGCGAAGGGGCGGTTCCTGCGCTGGACCTGGGGCGCGGCCGACTGGGAGCCGGTGGTGACCATGCGGATGGCCAGCGACGTGGCAAACCGGTTCTTCCAGGGCAAGGAGAGCGTGCCGCTCGCTCTCGCGCTCGGGCGGGTGAAGCTGTCCGGGCCGCCGCTCACCCTGCTCCAGCTCGCCCCGGTGACCAATCCCATCCACCCGGTCTACCGCGCCTGGTTGAAGAGGAGCGGGCTCGAGCACCTGCTCGCCTGACCGGCATGCGCACTCCCTTCCGGAACGTCGACGCGTCCTGGCTCCGCATGGACGAGCCGGTCAACCTCATGGTGGTCACCGGCGTGCTGGTGCTGGGCGCGCCGGTCCCGCTGGCCCGGCTGCGCGAGCTCGTCGAGAAGCGCCTGTTGCGCTTCCGGCGCTTCACGAGCCGCGTCGTCCCCCCCTTCGCCGGCATGGGGGCTCCCGCCTGGGAGCCCGATCCGGATTTCGACCTCGATCGACACCTCGTGGTGGCCCGGCTCGGACCCGGGGCAGGGGAGCCTGCCCTCCAGGCCTTCGTGAGCCGCCTGCTCTCCACGCCGCTCCCGGCCGGCCGGCCCCTCTGGTCGATGCACCTCGTCGAGCACTTCCAGGGCGGGTCGGCCATCGTCGCCCGCATCCACCACTGCGTCGGGGACGGGCTGGCGCTGGTCCACGTCCTGCTCTCGATGGCCGACGGCACGCCCGAGCCCGAGGGACGCCGCCCGCGGTCCCGCGCCAGCCTGGGAATCACGCTGGGTGAACAGGTGCTGCGGGGGGCCGCGGCGGTCCTGGGTCACCCCGGGCGCATCGGGGACCTGGCACGGCTCGCCTCGGGGAGCGCCGGCGCGCTCCTCGGGCTCCTGGCGCTCCCGGACGACCCACCCACCGGGCTCAAGGGACCGCTCGGCCGGGAGAAGATCGCCGCCTGGTCGCGTCCCCTCGACCTCGAGGAGGTGAAGGCCATCGGGCGCGCCACCGGCTCGACGGTGAACGACGTCCTGGTGGCCGCGCTGGCCGGCGCCCTCCGCCGCCACCTCCTGGCCCGCGGCGAACCGATCCGGGAGATCGACGTCCGCGGCATCGTCCCCGTGAACCTCCGGCGCCCCGAGGCGGCCGGCCGGCTGGGGAACCGCTTCGGACTGCTGTTCCTGGCGCTCCCGGTGGGGCTCGAGGATCCGCTCGACCGGCTCTTCGAGGTGCGCCGCCGGATGCGCGCCCTCAAGGATTCGCCCCAGGCACTGGCCGTCTACCAGGTGCTCTGGGCCATGGGGGTGGCGCCTCGCCCGGTATTCGACCTGGCGCTGCGGATCTTCGCGGCCAAGGGGACCGCGGTGGTGACCAACGTGGTGGGACCCAGGCACGAGATCGCCATCGCCGGGGCCCCGCTGCGGGAGGCGATGTTCTGGGTGCCCAGCGCCGGAAGGCTGGCGCTCGGGGTCTCGCTGCTCAGCTACGCCGGGAAGGTCTGGCTGGGGCTCCAGTGCGACGCGGCGGTGATCCCGGATCCGGCCGGATTGCTCACCGGGTTCGGGGCCGAGATCGAGGCGCTGCACGATCTCCGCCGGCAGGCGCGGGAGTGAGGAGGCCCGTCCCTGCGGGCAGGGACGGGCTGTGAAGTGACCCCACGCGGATTCGAACCGCGGTTGCAGCCTTGAAAGGGCCGAGTCCTGGGCCTCTAGACGATGGGGTCGGGGCGCGGAAATTAGCCGAAGACGGGCCCCGGGGCAAGGCGGAGCGCACCGCGGAGGAGCCAGGTCACGCCAAGGCCTTCCCGGTCCGCTCCGGCCAGGCCAGCCGCGCAGCCGCCGGCCGCTCCCGGAGGTAGAGGAGGGACGTGCCGGCGACGGCCGACCCGGCGACGATCGCCGTGGCGGAGAGCAGCGGGGTCGGCCACCCGGTGTAGATGGCCGCCACGCCGGCGGCGGCGAGGAGCCCCCAGCTGGCCTGGTGGAGCGTCGTGAGGATGCGGAGGCGGCGCAGGCGCGCGGCGTCGACCGGAGCGAGCCGCTCCCAGAGCAGCTGCTCGTGCCGCCAGTAGGTGTAGACCACCGGGATGATCTCGAGGGTGAGGAACGTCGAGGTGATGAGCCCTCCCACCATGGGGGCGGCGATGCGCTTCATGACGTCGGCGCCCGAACCGGTGGCCCAGAGGAGGGGCAGGAGCCCCACCAGCGTGGTGCTCACCGTCATGAGCTTGGGGCGCACCCGCATCACCGTGCCCTCCATGTGGGCCCAGATGATGTCGTTGAGGTCACGGATCTTGCCGGCCTCGCGCCGCCGCTCGTAGGCGGTGTCGATGTAGACGATCATGACGATGCCGGTCTGGGCCGCGAGCCCCACCAGCGCGATGATCCCCACCCACACCGCCGTGGAGAGCCGGTAGTCGAGCAGCCAGAGCAACCAGACGCTCCCGACCAGGGCGAAGGGGATGGAGAGCAGGACGATGAGGACCTCGGTGAAGTTCCGGAAGTAGAAGAGCAGGAGGACCACGACGATGATGAGGGTGAGCGGGATCACCACCCGGAGCCGCTCGTTCATCTTCTCGAGCAACTCGTACTGCCCGGTCCACTTGAGGAAGTAGCCGGGGGGGACGGCGAACTCGCCGGCAGCGGTCGCCTCGTGGACCTCCTCCTTGGCGTGGGCCACGTACCCGCCGATGTCCACCGAGGGGTCGACGTCGACGTAGACGTAGCCGACCAGCAGGCCGCCCTCGTCGCGGAGCATGGGAGGGCCGCCCACGATGCGGATGTCGGCCACCTGGCCGAGCGGGACGAAGGCGCCGCTCCCCGGGCTGCCTCCGGAGCGCAGGGCCCGATCGCCCATGGGGAGCTGCTCCAGCTGGAAGGGAGGCCGCGACCAGTCGAGCGAGGGGGCGTCGGTGGCCCTGCCTTGTCCGGTCGGGCGTGACTGGGCGGGGCTGCTCCCCATGGTGCCCATTCCCTGGGCCAGCATGAGGCGGGGGATGGAGGGAGGAGCGAGCGAGCCGGAGCCTCCCATCCCGCCACCGCCGCCCGACCGGCCACCGGCCGAGGGCACCGGGACGAGGATCTGCTTCAGCCGCTCGACGTCGCTGCGCAGGTCCTGCGGGTAGCGGACGCTGATGGAGAAACGGGCGCGCCCCTCCACCGTGGTGGAGACCGAGGCTCCGCCGACGGCCGCCTCGATGGTGCGCTGCACGTCACCCACGGTGAGACCTCGCCGGGCCAGGGCGTCGCGGTTCGGGTAGATGTCGAGGTACAGCCCGCCGGTGTTGCGTTCGTAGTAGACGCTGCGGGTACCCTTCACCGGCGCCAGGATCCGCTCCAGCGCCACGCCGAGCTTCTCGATCTCGGCGAGGTCGCTGCCCATCACCTTCACGCCCACCGGGGTGCGCACGCCGGTGGTGAGCATGTCGATGCGCGCCCGGATGGGCATGGTGTAGGCGTTGGTCCAGCCCGGGAACTGGGTCTCCCGGTTCATCTCCGCGGTGAGCTCCTCGAACTCGATGCGGCGGCGGTCCGGCCACACCGGCCGCAGCAGGGTCTTCAGCCACCCGGGAGCCCAGCCCGAGTACCAGCGCGGCTGGTCCACCATCCGCCACTCGGACGGGGGCCGCAGCCGCACGGTGGTCTCGAGCATGGTGATGGGCGCGGGGTCGGTCGCGGTCTCGGCGCGCCCCACCTTTCCGAAGACCGAGATCACCTCCGGGAAGCCCCGCAGCACCCGGTCCTGGCGCTGCAAGGACGCCTTGGCCTCCTCGATGGAGATGCCCGGGAAGGTGGTGGGCATGTAGAGCACGTCGCCCTCGTTCAGGGGCGGCATGAACTCGCTCCCCAGGCGCACGGCCAGCGGCACGGCCGAGAGGATGGCGAGCAGCCCCAGCGCGATGGTGGTCTTGGGCCAGCGCAGCGCCACGAACACGAAGGGCTTGTAGACGCGGATGATGGCCCGGGAGATGGGGTGCTTCGCCTCGGGGCGGATCTTCCCGCGGAGGAGCAGGTCGCGGAGCGCAGGCGCGAAGGTGATGGAGAGCAGCGCCGCCGAGAGCATGACGAACGTCTTGGTGAAGGCGAGCGGCCGGAAGAGCCGGCCCGCCTGCCCGGTCAGGGTGAAGACCGGCAGGAAGCTCACGGCGATGATGAGCAGCGAGAAGAAGATGGCCGGCGTCACCTCGCGGGCCGCCTCGGCGAGCAGCTTGCTCCGGTCGGCTCCCGGGGGCGCCGACTCGAGCCGCTTGTGGGAGGCCTCGATCATCACGATCTCGGCGTCCACCGTGGCCCCGATGGCGATGGCGATCCCGCCCAGGCTCATGATGGTGGCCGGGATGTCGAGCAGGTACATCGGGATGAAGGCCAGCGCCACCGCGATGGGGAGCGACAGCACGGGCAGGAGCGCCGACCGCACGTGCAGCAGGAAGATCAGGATCACCGCGGCCACGGTGAGCATCTCCTCGAGGAGCGCCCGCTTGAGCGTGCCGATGGAGCGGAAGATGAGCTCGCTCCGGTCGTAGGCCACCTCGGCGGTGACGCCGGGCGGGAAGCCCGGCTTGAGCTCGGCGAGCCGCTTCTTCACCCGGTCGACCACCTCGAGGGTGTTCTCGCCGTAGCGGACCACCACGATCCCACCCACCGCCTCGCCCTCGCCGTTCCAGTCGAGCGCGCCCCGCCGGATGTCGGGGCCGAAGCGCACCGTGCCGAGGTCGCGCAGCAGCACCGGCACGCCCGAGGGGCCGGTGGCCTTCACCGAGGTGGAGGCGAGCTCCCCGATGTCCTGGATGTAGCCACGGCCGCGCACGTAGTACTCGCGGCCGGACATCTCCACGACCCGCCCACCCACGTCCCGGTTGGATTCCCGGATGGCCCGCACCACCTCCTCGAGGCTCACCCCGTAGGCGCGCAGGCGGTTGGGGTCGACGGTCACCTGGTACTGCTTCTGGTAGCCCCCCACGCTGGCCACCTCGGCGACGCCGGGCACGGCGCCCAGCGCGTAGCGCAGCGAGAAGTCCTGGAAGGTGCGCAGCTCGTCGATGGAGGTCTGGCCGCTCTTGTCGACCAGCGTGTACTGGAAGGCCCAGCCGATGCCGGTTGCGTCCGGGCCGAGCGTGGGCACCACGCCCTCGGGGAGCCGCGCCCGGATGGTGCCGAGCATCTCGTTCACCCGGCTGCGGGCCCAGTACATGTCGGTGCCCTCGTCGAAGATCACGTAGACGAAGGACATGCCGAACATCGAGTAGCCGCGGACGTCCACCACCTTGGGCGCCGAGATCAGCGCCGACACCACCGGGTAGGTGACCTGGTCCTCGATGAGGGTGGGGCTCCGCCCCATCCACTCGGTGAAGACGATGACCTGGGGATCGGTGAGGTCCGGGATGGCGTCGATCTTGGTGCGCGAGATGGACCAGGCCGCCGCCAGCGTGGCGATGCCCACGCCGAAGAGCACGACGAGCCGGTTCCGGGCGCAGAACTCGATGATCCTCGAGATCACGTGCGCCCCCTACTTCCCGCCGAAGCCCTGGATGGCCGCGCGCAGCCGGCTCTCCGAGTCGATGAGGAAGTTGGCGGTGGTCACCACGTTCTCGCCGGGGTGGATCCCGCGGAGGATCTGGACCTTGTCGGCGGTGCGGGCGCCCACCGTCACCGCCCGGGGCTCGAAGCGCCCCCCCGGGAGCGCCACGAAGACGTACTGGGACTCGCCGGTGTCCACCAGCGCGTCGGCGGGGATGGTGGTCCCCTCGGTCATGCCCAGGTCGAAGATCACGTCCGCGTACATCCCGGGCCGCAGCCGCCCCTTGCTGTTCGGGACCACGATGCGGGCCTGCATGGTGCGGCTCAGGGGGTTCACCGCGGGGTACAGGTAGGCCACCTTTCCGGTGAAGGTCTCCCCGGGGAGCGCCTGGAGCGTCATGCTGGCGCGCTGTCCCGCCTGCACGCGGCCGATGTCGGCCTCGTAGACGTCGGCGAGCACCCAGACGTTGGCGATGTCGGCGATCTCGTAGAGTTCCTGGCCGGGGGTGACGTAGGCACCCACCTGCACGCCGCGCCGCCCGACGTAGCCGTCGATGGGGGCGCGGATGGTGAGGAACTCGAGGGGGGACTTCTTCTCCTCCAGCTCGGCGATGTCGAGAGCGGTGAATCCGTTCAGCACCAGGCGCTGGCGCGCGTCGACCTCGAGCGCCTGGGTGCCCTGCTGCGACTGCCCGGCGCTCCAGTCGCGGGTCCACTTGATGGCGTTCAGGTAGTTGAGCTGGGCGGCGTTGAGCTCGATGCCGTAGATCTTGGCGAGCGGCTGCCCCTTCTTCACCCGCTCCCCGCTCTGCGAGACCATCACCTGCTCCACCCACCCGGTCACGCGGCTCGTCACCACCGCGACCGCGCCCTCGTCGGGCGCCACCATCCCCACCGTGCGGAGGGTCGGGGCGAGCTTCTCCAGCACCGCCACGGCCGTGCGCATCCCGATGAGCTGGAGCCGCTCCTGGCTCACCTCGACGGCCACCAGGCCCGGAACCTGCTCGCGCGGGATGAGCTTCATGCCCCCGCACTTCTCGCAGATGGCGTTGGGGTCGTCGCTCGCGACCTCCGGGTGCATCGGGCACCAGTACTTGCCGGCGGCCGGTGCCGCATCGCCGTGGGCGTGGGCTCCGACGCCGCCCTTGGCTCCCTCGCCCAGGCTGGCGATGGAGACCAGGTCCATCCCGCAGATGGGGCAGCTTCCGGCCCGCTCGGAGAGCACCGAGGGGTGCATCGGGCAGACGAACTTGGCCTCGGAGCGCTCGGCCACCTCCTGGCCGGTGCGGGCGAAGTAGACCCAGGCCGCCACCGCGGCGACCGCCATCAGGCCGATGAGGACCCAGCGGACCATCGCCATGGTCCGCACGCCCGGAGGGGCGGCTTCCACCCCCTCTGGGAGGCTCTCCTCGTGGCGGGGCGGCTGAATCGGGTCATTGGAGCTCATCGAGGCGGGTCCCCTCCATCCGGGTGTTCGAGCGACCGGGAGAAGTGGAGCATATCCCCAGATCGGGAAAAAACATTCTTGCCGGACGGTCCCCTGGGCGTGTTCGAACCCGGGATGGCCGCGAGGTCCCGGCGAGGGCGTATGCGGCACAGGGCTCTCCCGCCACGGGGCTCCTGGCGAACGGGTCCATGTGCGCGTCGCCGTAGACTTGCCGTGCCGCCTCCCTGTTGTGGACGTCGCAGAGGATCCGGCAGTTCTCCACGGTCGACGGGCCACCCCGACCGCGCGGGACGACGTGGTCGATCTCGGTGCGCACCTCCGAGCTGCAAGTGCCGCGCAGCCGTGAGCACCTGCTCGTCGGTCGCGCCGGGCTGGACGTGGCCCTGCCCCGCCTTCGCCTTCTTCAGCAGGGCCAGGAACGCCGGCGACACCGTGACGTGCATCCGGCTCTCCTGCCGCGTGAGCGGTTCCACCACGGTCCTCCGCACCTCGGTGACCGGTCTCATTCCTTCGGGGTGGGTCCGATCGCGTTCAACCGGTTGGACGCCAACCGATGCCGGTTCGGCCGGCGCGAGGAGCGGGACCACGGTGACGACCGTCCTCGTCGGCACCACCTCCGCCGGGAGGATCTCGGCCACCACCTGCCTCGCCTCCTGCTTCGAGCAGAAGAACTTCGCCACCACGGTCCCCCGGTTCCCCTCCGTCATGACCTTGGCGAGCTGGGGAACGTTGGACATGCAGAGCCTTCCGTCTCGAAGTGGCTCTGCGAGTTCCGGGAACCTTCCGACCAGCCGGGACGCGACCTGGCGGTAGTAGGCCGAACCCCGGGACAGGCCAATCTCGCGGTGCAGAAAATCGAAGAGGTTCGCGAACCCAAGCTGCCGGTAGACCGCCAGCCGGTCGAACTCCGCGAGCGCGAGGAGGAGATCGACGAGGGAGCAGCTCTCGCGCCGGGTGAGCTCGGCGATGCGGAGGGACCATACCCGTGCGTTCATGGATCCACCTTCTCACGGGAATTTCGGCCCTTGCCGAACGCACAGGAGTGGCTTCCCGCGCGAGTTCCGGAGCGGGGATCTCGAACCCCGCCCGGAGCGTCGCGCGTCGTTCATTCGCGAGATGCGGCATCGACAGCACCGTTCCTGGGCCATTCCGTCCGCGCCTTCGCGATTCGCGCGATCGGCTGTCAAGGCACTATCAGTGAACGCCCCATCTGCCCGAGGTCCGCGCCGCGGACCGTGTGTCGCAGCAGACGATCGCGCCCACGCGCCGGCCGCTGTCACCGTCGCGTGTTACTCCGATCCCGTGACGGCCGCGACGAGGCTCTGGGTGGAGGGGGAGGCGATCGACGCGGGGGCTGCCTCCCGCCTCGCCGGGGCCCTCGGCCTCCATCCGCTCGCGGCCCGGGCGCTCGCCGCCCGCGGCCTCGCCGACCCCGTGCTGGCCTCCCGGTTCCTCTCCCCGCGCCTGGAGGACCTCCCCGATCCCTTCACCATGAAGGGGATGGAGGGGGCCGTGACGCGCATCGTGCGCGCCGTCGAGGAGGGGCAGCGCATCGCCTGCTACGGCGACTACGACGTCGACGGGGTCACCTCCACGGTGCTTCTCTCCGGCTTCCTGCGCTCCGCCGGGGCCGACGTGACCACCTACATCCCGCACCGGCTGGTGGAGGGCTACGGCCTGAACGGCGGGGCGGTGGAACGGCTGGCCGAGGGGGGCGTGAACCTCATCGTCACCCTCGACTGCGGGATCACCAGCGTGGAGGAGGTGGCCGGGGCGGCGCGGAGGGGCGTCGATGTCGTCGTCGTCGACCACCACACCGTCCCCGTCGAGCTTCCCGCCGCGAGCGCCATCCTGAACCCGCACCAGGCCGGGTGCGCCTACCCGTCGAAGCACCTCGCCGCGGTGGGGGTCACCTTCAACCTCACCCTGGCCCTGCGGAGGCGGCTGCGGGAGCGCGGCCGATTCGGGGCCGGGAGGCCCGAGCCAAACCTGAAGGAGGCGCTCGACCTGGTGGCGCTCGGGACGGTCGCCGACGTGGTGCCGCTCGTCGAGGTGAACCGGATCCTGGTCCGCTTCGGCCTCGTCGAGCTGGGACGGGCGCGGCGCCCCGGGGTGCGGGCGCTCCTGCGGGTTGCGGGAGTGGCCACCGGGGAGGTCACGGCGTCGCAGGTGGGATTCCGGCTTGCACCCCGGGTGAATGCCGCCGGCCGGCTCGACGACGCCGGCCGGGGCGTCCGGCTCCTCTCCGCCACCGACCCCGCCGCCGCCGACGCGCTCGCCGAGGAGCTCGACCGGGAGAACCGGGCCCGGCAGGAGATCGAGCGGATCATGCTCGAGGAGGCCCTCGCCGACGCCGCCGCGCGGGTGGCGGGGGGGGCGCGCGGGCTCGTGCTCTCGCGGCCGGGCTGGCACCCGGGCGTGGTGGGCATCGTCGCCGCCCGGGTCGTGGAGCGCTTCCACCGTCCGGCGGTGCTGGTGGGGGTCGCCGGCGGGGTGGGGAAGGGGAGCGGCCGCAGCATCGCCGCCTTCCACCTGCACGACGCGCTGGCCGCCTGCGCCGGGAACCTCCTGAAGTTCGGGGGTCACCGGCACGCCGCCGGCGTCACCATCTCGCCCGAGGCCATCCCCGCCTTCCGGGAGGCCTTCGAGCGCCACGCCGCATCGGTCCTCCGCGAGGACGACCTGGTGCCCCGCACCCGCATCGACGGCTGGGTCGACCCGGCCACGCTCGACGACCGGGCCGCGACGGATCTGGAGAGGCTGGCCCCGTTCGGACCCGGCAATCCGGAGCCGGTCTTCGGCATCCGCGCCCGTCCGTCGCGGGCGCGCCAGGTGGGGGCGGCCGGCGTGCACCTCAAGCTCGTGCTCGCCGATCGCGACGCCATCGCCTTCCAGATGGGGGACCGGCTGCCGCTCTGCGCGGGAACCGTGGAGGCCGCCGTCTCGCTGGGGTTCGACGACTGGGACGGGATGCGGCGCCTCCAGCTCCGGGTCCGCGACCTGCGGGGCGCGCCCGCCGTCCCGGCCTCCGCCCCGGCCGCTGCCTCCGCGCCGTGATTCGTGCCTTGACGCGCCGCGTTCGCCGGTGTTACCGAGCAAGGTTCCCCAAGGATTTCGCCGGGAGGCACGCGTGCCCCGTTTCATCACCGACTTGAAGCGCACCCACACCTGCGGCCAGCTGACCAGTGCCGACGTCGGCAAGGAGGTCGTCCTCTTCGGCTGGGTGAACAACCGCCGCGATCACGGAGGCGCGGTCTTCGTCGACCTGCGCGATCGTGCCGGGGTGACCCAGGTGGTCTTCGAGGAGGACGTCCGGCCCGAGGTGCACGAGCAGGCCGAGAAGGTGCGCCTCGAGTACTGCGTGGGCATCCGGGGCAAGGTGGTCTCCCGCGGCGCGAACGTGAACCCGCGCCTCCCCACCGGCGAGATCGAGGTCCACGGGACCGACGTGGAGATCTTCAACCGCAGCGAGCCCACGCCCTTCCCCATCGAGGACCAGATCGAGACCGCGGAGGAGAAGCGGCTCCAGTACCGCTACCTCGACCTGCGCCGGGCCCCGCTCCAGAAGACCCTGATGACCCGGGCCCGGGTGAACCACCTGACCCGCAACTACTTCACCGACAGTGGATTTCTCGAGCTCGAGACCCCGTTCATGGTGAAGTACACGCCGGGCGGGGCCCGCAACTTCCTCGTCCCCAGCCGGCTCAACCCGGGCAAGTTCTACGCGCTGGCCGAGAGCCCGCAGCTCTTCAAGCAGCTCTACATGATCGCCGGCTTCGACCGGTACTTCCAGATCGTCCGCTGCTTCCGCGACGAGGACCTCCGGCTCGACCGGCAGCCCGAGTTCACCCAGATCGACGTGGAGATGAGCTTCGTCGAGCAGAACGACATCTTCGACGTCATCGAGGGGCTCGTCGTCCGTCTCTGGAAGGAGGTCCTGGGAGTCGAGATCCCGCGCCCCTTCCGGCGCATGCCCTTCGACGAGTCGATGGCGAAGTACGGCAACGACAAGCCCGACCTGCGCTTCGGCATGGAGCACGTGGTCCTCACCAATCTGGTGAAGCAGCACGGCGGCGGCGGCGTCCCCCTCCTCAAGGATGCGGTGGATGGCGGCGGGATCGTGAAGGGCATGAAGGTCCCGGCCTCGGCCAGCTTCTCGCGCACCGAGATCGACAAGCTCGAGGAGTACGTGAAGGGCATGGGCTCGAAGGGGCTGGCCCGGGCCAAGGTGGGGGAGGGCGGGGAGTGGACCCAGTCCCCCTTCGCGAAGACCATCACCCCGGAGATGCGCCTCGCGGTGAACGCCGCGGTGGGTGCGCAGCCCGGCGACCTCGTCCTCTTCCAGTTCGGCAAGGCCTCCACCGTCCACACGGTGATGGCCAACCTGCGCGTGCACCTGGCCAAGAGGATGGGGCTCATCCCCGAGTACGGCTCGGGCGGAAACTGGAACTTCCTCTGGGTGGTCGACCCGCCGCTCTTCGAGTACGACGAGGAGGCCGGCACCTGGGCCGCGGCGCACCACGCCTTCACGCGCCCCCGCGACCAGGACCTTCCGTATCTGGAGAGCGACCCCGGCAAGGTCTACTGCTGGCGCTACGACCTGGTGCTGAACGGCTTCGAGATCGGGGGTGGCTCCATCCGCCTCCACGATCCCGAGGTCCAGGCCCGGGTCTTCCGCGCCATGGGCATCTCCGACGAGGACGCCCGCAGCAAGTTCGGCTTCCTCCTCGACGCCCTGAAGATGGGCGCGCCTCCGCACGGCGGCATCGCGCTGGGCATGGACCGGCTCGTCATGCTCCTCACCGGCGCCGAGTCGCTGCGCGACGTGGTGGCCTGGCCCAAGACCCAGAAGGGCACGGACCTCATGACCGGCGCCCCGGGCGACGCCGACGCGAAGCAGCTCCGGGAACTGTCCGTGAAAAGCACCGCCGAGCAGGGGAAGTAACGCCCCCTCTCATGGCGGGACCGGTTCGCGATCGGGCCTACGACGTCGTCGTCCTCGGGGGCGGCGTGAACGGGGCCGGCGTGGCCCGTGACTGCGCCATGCGCGGCCTGTCGGTGCTCCTCCTGGAGCGGCAGGATCTCGCCTGCGGCGCCTCGGGCGCCAGCTCGGGGATGATCCACGGCGGCATCCGCTACATGACGAGCGACCGGCGGGTGACCGAGCAGGCCTCCCGCGACGCCGGCTACATCCGGCACATCGCGCCCCACCTCACCTTCCGCATCCCCTTCCTGCTGCCCTTCGCCACCCACGACGAGGGATCACGCCTCCTCGACCGGCTCACCTGGTACGCGACCGAGGTCTACGTCGGCACCTACGACCTCTTCCAGCCGCTCAAGGGAGGGAAGCCCTCGGTGCGCCTGTCGGCCGACGAGCTCTACCGGATCGAGCCGTCGCTGCGGCCGGGGCTGCACGGCGCGGTGACGCTGGACGAGTGGGGCATCGACGGCCCCCGGCTCTGCCTCCTGAACGCGCTCTCCGCCTCGGCGCACGGTGCCGAGGTGCGCACCTGGACCGAGGCCACCACGCTCGTCCGGGAGGGCGGCCGGGTGGTGGCGGTGCGTTTCCGCGATGCCGTCACCGGGGAGCACGGGGAGGCCCGGGCCGGCGTGGTGGTCAACGCCACCGGAGGCTGGTCGCCCCGCTTCGGCCAGTCGAACGGGGTGAAGGTGCCCATGCGCCCGGGCAAGGGGGTCCACCTCTCGCTCGACCGGCGCCACGGCAACTACGGGATCATCTGCACCGCCGTCGACGGACGGCAGATGTTCCTGATGCCGCACGAGATGGAGTCGATCATCGGCACCACCGACGACGACTTCTTCGGCGACCCCGACGACCTCGACGCCACCGCCGACGAGGTCGAGTACCTGATCGACGGAGCGGCCTCGCTCGTGCCTTCCGTCCGCGATGCCCGCATCACCAGGGCCTGGTGGGGCGTCCGGACCACCCTCTTCGAGTACGGAGTGGAGGAGGACGACCTCTCCCGCGACCACCGGATCTACGACCACGCCGGCGAGGGCTCGGCCGGGCTGCTCTCCTTCGTGGGGGGGAAGCTGGCGAGCTACCGGGCCCAGTCGGAGGAGCTCACCGACCGCGTGGTGGCCATGCTCGGGAGGGGAGTCCTGCCCTGCCGGACCCACGAGGTCCCGCTCCCGGGGGGCGACGAGGTTCCCTCACCGCGGGAGCTGGCGGTGCGTCACGGGGTCCCCGAGCCGGTCGCGGCGCGCATCGTCTTCCGGCACGGATCGCTGGCGCGCGAGGTGCTCCGCGTCGCGGACGACGACCCCCGCATGAAGCTCGTCCTCTGCCGGGACGAGGGGATCATCGCCGCCGAGGTGGCCTGGATCGCCCGGCACGAGAACGTGCGCCGGCTCCAGGACCTGCGCCGGCGATGCCGGCTCGCGCTCGGCGGCTGCGGCGGTCTCGACTGTGCCCGGCCGGCGGCGCAGATCGTGGCCCGCGAGCTGGGGTGGGACGCCGACCGGCTGCGTGCCGAGCTCGCCGACCTGCTCGAGGTGGGCTGGCGCGAACGGCGCCCGATCCTCGACGGGTGGCAGCTGGCCGAGGAGGAGCTCCTTCGCGCCGTCCACCGCGGCCTGGGGGGGCTGTAGCGTGGCCGCGACCTCGCGCATCGAGTGTGACGTCCTCGTCGTCGGCGGCGGCATGGCCGGGGCCACGGCCGCGCTGGCTGCACGGGAGGGGGGCGCGCGCGTGGTGCTGGCCCGCAAGGCCCCCGGGAGCACCGGCCTCTCCGGTGGGGCGGTGTCGGTGGCCCAGGACCCGGGCTGCATGCCCGACACGCCCTTCGCGGCCCGCGCCGGCGTCGTCGAGTCGGCACGGCGCATCGCCGCCACCCGCCCGGGCCACCCGTACCGGCTGCTCCAGGACCAGCTCGACCGGCTCTGGACCGCGGTGGAGTTCGCCACCGGCCAGCTCTCTTCCGTGCTCGCCCCGCCCGGCGGTCGCAACCGCTGGCTCCTCACCCCCTTCGGCCACGCCCACGCCGCCGCGGCCTGCCACCGCAGCATGGCCGCCGGCGACCTCGCCGAGGTGCGCGGCACGCTGGTCGTCTGCGGCTTCGAGGGGCACCTCGGGTGGGATCCCGGGCTGGTGGCGTCCGGCGCCGAGCGGGTCCGGCCCCTCGGCGGCCCGGCGACGCGCGCCGTCCTGCTCGACCTCTTCCGCTGGGAGGAGGGAGCGCTCGGCCGTCCCTTCGACCTGGCCCGGCTGCTCGAGGCGCCCGGCGCGGCCGAGGAGGCGGGCCGGGTGCTCCGGCGCGTGCTCGTGCGCGGAGACGCGGCCGCGGTCCTCCCGCCCGTGCTCGGCCTCGACCCGGAGGCGCGCGTGGCCGATCGCATCGCTGCCGGTGCCGGGATCCCGGTGGCCGAGTTCCTCTCCGACCTTCCCAGCGTCCCCGGGCTGAGGCTCCACCGGGCCGTCGAGGCGCGCCTCGCCGCCGCCGGGGTCGAGGTGCTGCAGGGAGAGGTCCGGGGCGCCGGGCCCGACCTTCCCGCCGCGGTGGGAGGGCGCGAGGTGGTGGCGCGATCCTGGGTGCTCGCCAGCGGCCGGTTCGTCGGCGGCGGCATCGAGCGGCGGGGAGAGCTCCGGGAGGGAGTCCTGGGCCTTCCGGTGCTGGCCTCGGAGGGGCCCTTCGCCGACCCGTCCATCCGGTTCGCCGCGCGCCCCCCGGCGAGCCTCACCCTCCGGGACAGCCGCGCCCCCCAGCCGCTGCTCGCCGCCGGCCTTCGCGTCGACGGGGAGCTTCACCCGCTCGACGCCGAGGGGCGGGTGGTCCACCCGCGCGTCTTCTCGGCGGGAGCGGTCGTGGGAGGCCACGACCCGGCCTCCGACGGCACGGGAATGGGAGTGGCCATGTTCACGGGCTGGCTGGCCGGGCGCGCGGCCGCGGGGAGGGGCACGTGAGCAAGGCACGGAGCTACGCCTGGCTCGCCTGGCGCGCGGCGGTCCCGCACCCGCTCCGCGCCCTCCGGCGCCGCGGGACCGGGGAGGAGCGCTTCCTCTCGAGCTACGGCGCCGAGGGGCTCTCCCCGACCAGCCTGGAGGCGCGTGCAGCCGCGGAGGCGGCCAGCGCCTGCATCTCCTGCGGCCTCTGCGAGTCGGGCTGCGCGCTGCGGTCCGCGGTCCCCGCCGTCCGGAGCCTGGGGCTGCACGCCACCTTCCGCCTGCTCGCCAAGAGCGACGAGATGCGGGCCCACGGGGCCGATGCCCTCGCCGCCTGCGCCTCCTGCACCGGCTGCGAGCCGCTCTGCCCCACCGGCGTGCCCATCACCCGGCTGGTGCGGCTCCTCGCCGCCCGCTAGACTCCCGGCCGGGAGGCCTCCCTGCGACCTTTTCTCATCGTGAACCCGGCCAGCGGCGGTGGCCGCACCGGCCGTCACTTCGATCGCATTGCACGCGCGGTGAAGGCCGCCCACGGGGACTTCCACGCGGTGTTCACCACCCGCCAGGGCGAGGCGGTCGGCATGGCCCGCGACGCGGCCCTGGGCGGGGAGCGCCTGGTGGTGGCGGTGGGGGGCGACGGAACGGCCAGCGAGGTGGTCGACGGGCTCACCGGGGCGGGCCGGGTGGTCGAGCCGGAGGTGCTCTTCGGCTGCATCCCCCACGGGACCGGGGGCGACCTGCGCCAATCCCTGGGGTGGGCCGGGACCCCCGAGGAGGCGGCGCGCACGCTGGCCGTCGGGATCACCGTGACCTGCGACGTGGGGATGGTGGAGTACACGGCCCACGACGGGACGGCCGGGCGGCGCCACTTCGTGAACGTCTCCAGCTTCGGCGTGTCGGGGCGGGTGGTCCGGGAGCTGGCGCGCGGCGGCCGCCTGGGGGGAGGGAAGCTCACCTACACGCTGGCGAGCGCGAAGGCGCTGCTCGGCTACCGCGACCAGCCCGTGCGCTGGCGCGTCGACGGCGGCGAGTGGACCGAGGAACGGGTCACGGCCCTGGCGGTCTGCAACGGCCGCTACTTCGGGGCCGGCATGATGGTGTCGCCCACGGCGCGCATGGACGACGGGTGGCTGGACGTCACCGCCTGGAAGGGGCTCGGCTTCGCCGACTTCCTGACCAAGCGGCGCATGCTCTACGACGGCACCCACGTGAAGCTGCCCAACACCCGCTGCCTGCGTGCCCGGGTCGTCGAGGCCGAGCCGATGGAGGGGGCCGAGGTGCTGCTCGACGTCGACGGCGAGCAGCCCGGCCGGCTCCCGGCCCGGTGGACCCTCCTCCCGGGGGCGCTACGGGTCCGGGTCCCGCTCCCGCGCCCGTGATCGGGGGGGGCGCGAGGCGCGGGTCTCGAGCGCCGCCGCGACCGCCAGCGAAGGCTCGAGGAGCGCGCGTCCCCGGTGCGGAAGCACCTCCTCGCCCACCCGCGCGAAGGCGGCCTCGGCGCGGCGGGCGGCCAGGCGCTCGAGCGCGGCCAGGCCAAGCCGGAGGCCCGGTTCCCCGGAGCCTGCCGGTGCCTCGCGGCGCGCGGCACGGAGGACCTCGACGGCCACCTGGGCATCGTTCAGCTCGCCGAGGAGGTCCTGGAGCCGACGGAGCGCCCCGAGCGCCGGCTCCGGCCCGGCGCCGGCCATACCCCGGAGCGATTCGAGCAGGTAGCGCAGGCGCTTTCCCTCGATGCGGGCGCGGTGGGCCCGCCGCGCGTCGGCGAGGGTCTCCACGCGGGCGAGCCGGGAGGCCACCCGGGAGGCGTGCTCCCGGATCCGGGCCGCGACGGCCCCGGCGAAGGTCTCCCCGGAGGAGGGCGCCGGTTCGACGGCCAGGCGCCGCGACAGGGAACGGGTCGCGGCGACGAACCGCTCGCCGGCGGCGGCGAGATCCGCGTCGCGTGTCTTCCGTGCCAGCTTGCGGGAGAGCCACGCCGCGGCGGGGGCCTGGGCCGCCGGGAGCTCCTTCGCGGCCCTTCCCATCCAGGCGAGCAGCACCTCGGCGTCGCGCGCCTCCCCGGTGGCGCGTGCCGCACGGTCCAGGCGGCGCAGGTCCTTGTCCCGCGCGGCCCGGCCCAGGACGTCCCGCCATTCCCGCAGCGCGGAGCGGAGCCGGCGGACCGAGACCCGGAAGTCGTGGAGGGCGTCGCCCTCGTCCGGGTTCCCCAGCCGGCCGGCACGCTCACGCGCCCCGGAGAGGAGCGCGGTGGCGACCATCCGGGCACCTTCCGCAGGAGGGCGGTCGAGGATCTCGGGCTCGAGGACCATGGGCCGGTGCCGGATCCTAGCAGGTGCAGCGCCACCAGGCGGTGGCGACCAGCTTGCGCCGCGCCCGGACCTGGGCCCGGCGGCGCATCTCCCCGAGGGCCCGGTCCTTCTCACCGAGACGGAGGGTCTCCGCGCCCCGGAGGTCGTCGAGGCGGCGCCGGTACTCCCGCTCGGCCCGCTCGAGGAGCGCGCGGCGCCCGGGAAGCGGGAGGGAGCCCGGCTCCTCGTGCAGCGCGGTGCGTGCCAGCTTCCAGGCCTCCCGGGCCAGGTCGGAGGCGCGGCGCGGGGCGTCGAGCGCCTCCTCGATGGACCGGTCCCAGCGCTCGCGGGCCTCGTCGAGGACGGAGGCGGCGCGGGCCTCGACCTCGGCTCGGGCCTCGTCGGACATGCGCGCCACCGCCTCCTCCGGCAGGGAGCCGAGTGGCGCCGCGCCTCCCGGGGCGCCGGAACCGGGGCGGGCGGGGAGGACGGCGAACGCCGCGGCGTCCTTGGCCTCCAGCACCTGCCAGCCGGATCCGTCCTGCCAGAGGACGAGGTGGACCACCCGTTCCTCGGGCGCGAGCCCCTCGAAGGCGAGGCGCCAGGCGAACCACCAGCCCTCGCGCCCAGCCAGGTGGCCGAGCCGCGCCGGGAGCGACCCGGCGTCCACCTCGATCCGGTGGACCGCCTCCCCGGGGCGCGCCTTCACCGCCTCCGCGGCGGCCCGGGCCAGCCGCCCGCGGCGGGCCGCTGCCGGGAGGCCGGGGCCGGAATCGGGAACCCGGAGCTCGGTCCCTTCCTCCAGCACCGAGCGGACGAGCGCGTCCTCGTCGGCCGCCCGGCGGCTCATCGCGTCCCCGGCCTCGCGCCCGGTGAGGCGCATCCGCGCCCGGACCTCTCCGTCGAAGTGCTCGAAGAGGAGGGAGCGGGCCGCTGCGAGGCGGGCCCCGATGCGTCCGTCGAGGTCGCGCCGGAACTCGTCGAAGGCCCGATCGATCTCCTCGCCGGTCCGGCAGGACTGGTAGATGTCGAGGACGCGCTGCTCGAAGTCGACGCCGCTGCCCAGCGCGCCGAGCACCTCGTCCGACGATCCGAAGACCCCGTCGAAGAGGGCCAGCTTCTGGCCCAGGAGCTCGTGGAGCCGGGCGTCGGCGGCGTTCCTCCGGTTGAGGAAGTTCACCACCAGCACGTCGCGCGCCTGCCCGTAGCGGTGGCAGCGGCCGATGCGCTGCTCGATGCGCTGCGGGTTCCAGGGGAGGTCGTAGTTCACCACCAGGTTGCAGAACTGGAGGTTCAAGCCCTCTGCGCCGGCCTCGGTCATGAGGAGCACCTGGGTCCGGTCGCGGAACTCCTCGACCAGCGCCTGCCTCCGGTCGGCCGAGCCGGCGTCGCCGGAGAGGCAGGTGACCGACCAGCCCCGCCCCTGGAGGATCTCGCGCAGGTATTCCTGGGTGCGCCGGAACTCGGTGAAGATCACCGCCTTCTCCGGCCAGCCACAGGCCCGCGCCACCGTGAAGGCCCGGTCGAGCCCCCGGCGGAGCGCCTCCCCCTTGGCGTTGACGCGGATCGATCGCGCGTCCCGGGCGCATTCGCGCAGCTCGCGGAGCTCGGCCTCCTCGGCGACCCGGGCCAGCCCCGGGAACAGCTCCGGGGCCGTGCCTCTCCGGGCCATCGCCCGCTCCAGCGACCCGGCCAGCCGGTCGAGCGTGCTCGCGAGCGCGAAGGAGGACGACGCCAGGATCTTCCGGTAGACGAGCACGAGCAGCGCGCGCCGCGCCCGCGGGATGGCGACGGCGTCCTCGCGGCGGAGGTACTCGCTGACGCGGTCGTAGAGGGCCTGCTCCTCGTCCGAGGGCGCGAAGTCCTCCAGCATGGAGCGTCGTGCCGTGAAGCGGACGTACTCCTTCACCTGCCGCCGCAAGGTCCGGAAGACCGCCGGCGCGAGCCGGGCCTTCAGTTCGGCGGCCCGGTCCCCGGTGAGCTCACCGGTGGCGTAGCGGAGCCGGAACGATTCCTCGTCGCCGAGCAGCGTCTCGTCGAGGAAGGAGGCGAGCCCGAGCAGTTCCATCAGGTCGTTCTGCAGCGGCGTGGCGGTGAGGAGGAGCTTGGGCGCCCGGCGGAGGGCGCGCCGCAGCGCCTGGCCGGTGCGGTGATCCTGCCGCCAGGCGTTCCGCAGGTGGTGTGCCTCGTCGATCACCGCGACGTCCCAGGGGACCCGCCCGAGCTCGTCGGCACGGAGCGCGGCGAAGGCCGTGGAGGCCACGACCACGCCGGGCTGGTCGAAGGGATTGCCGGGGTGGGCGCGCGCCCGCTCCCCGCCGACCACCTCCACCGCGAGGCCGAAGCGGGTCCGCAGCTCGTCGCGCCACTGGTTGCGCAGCGACGCGGGGACGAGCACCACGGCCCGGTCGCGCCCCTCCGAGGCCAGCTGCGCGAGCACCAGCCCGGCCTCGATGGTCTTCCCGAGCCCCACCTCGTCGGCCAGCACCGCGCCTCCGGTGGGGAGCGCCGAGAGCGCGAAGGCGGCCGCCTCCACCTGGTGGGGGTTCAGGTCGAGCGAGGCGTGCGCCAGCGCCGGAGCGAGCCGCGCCGTGCCGATGCCCCCTCGCGCGGTGAGGGTCTCGGCGGCGACGATCTGGTGGAAGGGGGTGAGGGCCACCGGCGACTTTACCACGCCGATTGCCTTCGCCGCGCCGGCGCTGTAGATCGCCCACGATGCAGATCTCCATCAACGGCGAGATTCGCGAGGTGGCCGACGGGACCACCGTCTCGGGGCTGCTCCTGCTGCTCGGCGTGAAGGCACCCCGCGTCGCGGTCGAGGTGAACGAGACCGTCGTGACCCGCGACCGGCACGAGGAGCACGTGCTCCACGGCGGGGACGCGGTGGAGATCGTGGCCTTCGTCGGGGGGGGATAACGGTGGAGACGCGCGCGGCGGACACCTGGTCGATCGGAAAGCACCTCCTCACGAGCCGGCTTCTCGTGGGCACGGGCAAGTACAAGGACTTCCCCACCATGCAGCGTGCGCTCGCCGCCTCGGGCGCCGAGATGGTCACGGTGGCGGTGCGCCGGCTCGACCTCTCGAAGCAGGGGGACGAGTCGCTCCTCTCCTGGATCCCGAAGGGCATGAAGCTGCTCCCCAACACGGCCGCCTGCTTCACCGCCGACGAGGCGGTACGGACGGCGCGGCTCGGCCGGGAGCTGGACATGGGTGAGCTCGTGAAGCTCGAGGTCATCGGCGACAAGCGCACCCTCTTCCCGGACGTGGTCGGGCTGGTCGAGGCCTCCCGGATCCTGGTGAAGGAGGGGTTCACCGTCCTGCCCTACACCAACGACGACCCGGTCACCGCGAAGCGGCTCGAGGACGTGGGCTGTGCCGCGGTCATGCCGCTCGGCGCCCCCATCGGTTCGGGCCTGGGGATCCGCAACCCCTACAACCTGCGCATCATCATGGAGACGGTGAAGGTGCCTGTGCTGGTCGACGCCGGCGTCGGCACTGCCAGCGACGCCGCCCTCGCCATGGAGCTGGGCGCGGTGGCCGTGCTCATGAACACGGCCATCGCCGAGGCGGGCGACGCGGTGCTCATGGCCGAGGCCATGCGGGACGGGGTCGCGGCGGGACGGAAGGCCTTCCTGGCCGGGCGCATGCCCATGCGGCTGCACGCGGCCGCGTCCAGCCCCATGACCGGGATGGTCGGGTCGCCGCGGTAGGCGCGGCGCTCCCGGCTACCCGCGGAACGGCGCCAGCGGCTCGAAGCGCTCGGCCACGAACCGGAAGACCCGCGACGGGCGCCCCCAGTTCCCGGCGGAGAAGCCCTGGCAGATCCGGTCGTAGGCGGCAGGGTACTGATGCGGGGCGAACTCCTCGACCGTGCCCTGCAGGGCCCAGCCCTCGAAGGTGTCGAGGTCGACCACGATCCGGGTCTCCTGCCGGTTCACCTTCAGGTTCATGTACGTCTTGAGCGCCAGGCCGTCGCCGTGGAAGAGGGCCAGGCGGTCGAGCTTGGTCTCGTGGTGGAAGACGAAGCGCGGCGAGATGTTGGCGGTCTCGCCCAGCCCGACGAAGGCGTACTTCACGCTCCCCACGGTCTGCTCGACCTCGTCGTAGGGGATCTGCTCGAAGAACTTCATGGTGTAGGGGCTGTGGTGGACCGTGTAGATCTGCCGCCCCTCGATCACGAGGTCGTCCCCGGCCGACTGGAAGACCTGCCCCTCCGACCCCGCGCCGCTGAGCGCCCGGGACTTGATCTGGTAGCCCTGGTACTGCTCCAGGCGGTCGAGGTGGACGGTGATGCACTCGTTGCGGGCGAGCGGGCGCGGCAGGTGGCCGCGGAGGTGCACCCGCATCTCGGAGGGAGAGGCGCCGGGTTCGAGCCGCTTGACGGGCAGGACGGCGACCGGGGCGTGGGTCCCGGGCAGGCTGGTGGTGGCCATGAAGGTCAACACCTTGTCGAACTTCACGGTGGGGAAGTGAGGCGCCTGCTTCGCCTGCTGGGCGTCGAGGAATTCGAGGAGGGTGCTCACGTCGCTGTTCAAGGATGTTGACCTCTCGGGCGTGCTCGGTGCGAAAGTCGAGGAATGATGCCCCCGCGACCCCCGCGTGTCTACCTCGTCACCGACCCCTCTGCGGGGCGTGGACTCGTCGCGCGGACGGCGGCCGCCCTGCGGGACCTGCCGCCCGGGGTCGCGGCCGTGCAGCTCCGCGCGCGCGGGGCCACGGGGAGGGAGCTGCTGGAGCTGGCCCGGGCGCTCCGCCCGGTCGTCTCGGAGGCCGGGCAGTTCCTCCTCGTGAACGACCGCGTCGACGTGATGCTGTCCTCCGGTGCGGACGGGGTGCACCTGCCCTCGGCCGGGATCCCTCCCGGCGAGGCCCGGAGGCTCGTCGGAAACGGACGCCTGGTCGGCGTTTCCTGCCACTCCGCGGCCGACGTGGAGCGGGCCCGGGAGGGCGGAGCCGACTTCGCGACCTTCGGACCGCTCTTCGACACCCCGTCGAAGCGGCGGTACGGTGAGCCGGTGGGGCTCGACCGGCTGCGGGAGGCGGCCCGTCTGGGGCTGCCGCTCGTCGGGCTGGGCGGGGTGGACGTCGAGAACGCGCGAGGGGTGTTCGAGGCGGGTGCGTGGGGCCTGGCGGCCATCCGGGCGTGGCTCGAGGCGGAGGACCCGGCCGGGGTGGTTCGACGCTTGCTGGACGCGACGCAGATGAGAGGAGGGTGAGAAGGATGGGCCACGGTCATGGACACGGACACGAACACGGGCACGGTCCGTACGACCGGCACAGGAACCCCGTCGACTTCGAGCGGTACCTGGGAAAGCTCGAGGATCCCGAACGGGACGCATGGCAGAGGCCGGATGAGGTGATCGCCGCGCTCGGCCTGCAGCCCGGCGACGTCGCCTGCGACGTGGGGGCGGGGCCAGGCTACCTGGCGCTCCGCATGGCGCGGGCGGTGGGCCCGTCGGGGGCCGTCTACGCCATCGACGTGGACCCGCGCATGATCGAGGTCATCGGGCAGCGGATCCGGAAGTCCGGGATCGACAACGTGCATCCGATCCTCGCGGCCTCCGGGCGTGGTGCGCTGCCGCCGCGCCGATGCCAGGCCATCCTGGTGGTGAACGCGTTCCACCACTTCCAGGACGGGGCGGCCTATCTGAAGCGACTCGCCGGACGGCTCGCTGCCGGCGGGCGCATCGTGATCGTGGACTTCCACCGGAGGAAGCTCCCGGTGGGGCCGCCGCCGGAGCACAAGCTCTCGCGAGCGGCGGTTGCCGCCGAGGCGCGGCGGGCCGGCCTGGAGGTGGTCCGGGAGCGGCGCTTCCTGCCCTACCAGTACCTCCTGGAGCTGGCGCCGGTCAGGGTGCCGGCGCCGGGTCGGGCGGCGGGGAGGGCGCGCGGGCAGGCGAAGGCGGCGAGGAGATCGCCACCCCGAGGGCGAGCAGGAGGAGCACGACGTCGCGCAGCACCGTCCACCAGGTAGCCGGAGCGTTGCCCCCGAAGCACCCGCAGGCGAGGTCGATCCCGCGAGCCAGCGCGCTCGCCAGCCCGACGGTGAAGACGGCGAGCAGGGCGGACAGCACGAGCGCGGCCGCTCGCGCCCAGACGTTCAGGACGAGCGCCACGCCGGCGGCGATCTCGACGCCCACCACCGCCGCGGCGACCGCCGGGACGAGCGCCGGCGGCACGATCCGGTAGTTGGCCACGCTCTCGGCGAAGGCCGCCATGTCGGGGACCTTGGTGATGGAGGCCCACAGGAAGATGGCGCCGAGGAGGAGCCGTGCCGCGCGTGCGAGGAGATTCACTTTGCGAGCGCCTCCAGGCCGCAGACGCCGCACATTCCGGCCGAGGCCGGCCCCTTGCCTGCCACCCAGGCGGGCCAGGCGCCCTGGAGCACGCGCACGTCATTGAGCCCGGCACGCCGCAGCCGGCCCGCGACGTCGTCGGCCACCGCGCAGCTGTACTCGCCGTCGTAGACCACCACCAGTGGATACGTCCGGAGCTGGGCGACCACGGCGGCCTCGTCGGGGTGCCCGACGGGGGGCAGGTGGACGGCGTTCGCGATGTGGCCGTGGGCGAACTCGTGCGGGCCGCGGGCGTCGACGAAGCCGGCGATGCAGGCGTCGCAGAGCCCCTTCGCCTCCTCGACCCCGATCCGGGCGGGCCTCCAGGGCGGGGGCGCGGAGGTGGCCGGGGTGGTCGAGGCCGGCATCGCGCACGACCCACCCCCGGCCTCGGCGGCGGAGAGCACCGGCTGCCGGAGAGGCACCCCGTGGGGCGAGATCGCGTTGGCGGCGAGCCCGAGCGCGCTTCCCGCGGCGGCCAGGAGGGCCATCTGGACGAAGGTCGTCATCGGCGGCGGATGCTACCCCGGGAACGCCGCGGCCGCGACCGGGATTCCCGCGCACCGGACGGGTGCGTTCCGGAGGCGTCGCGGCTATATTGCGCGCCGCCATGGGCGTACCCGTCTACGAGATCTCGAAGGACTTCATGTTCAGCGCCGCGCACCAGATCCGGTTCCACCCGGGGAAGTGCGAGCGGTTGCACGGCCACAACTGGCGGATCCGGCTCCACGCCAGCGCCTCGACGTTGAACCACCTCTCCATGGTGGTCGACTTCGCCGACCTGCAGCGCATCGTGGCCGACATCGGCGCCCGCTTCGACCACCGGAACGTGAACGAGGTCCCGCCCTTCGACGAGGTGAACACCACGGCGGAGAACATCGCGAAGTTCTTCTACGACGAGGCGAACCGGAAGCTCGCCGAGACCGAGGGGGAGCGGGTGCGGGTGTCGAAGGTGGAGGTCTGGGAGAACGAGGGGTCGCTGGCGGTGTACAGGGAGACGTAGCCGCGCCGGCTTCGGCGAAGCCGAAGCCGGCGCAAGTTCCCGGGTCACGTTCACCCGGTTCGCCTGGGCGAACTTTCCGGTCCCCGGTTCACCTGGGTGAACTCGCCCCTCCGCCGCCGCCGCCAGCCTCTCCCGCATCGCCTTCGCCTCGATGAGCAGCGGGATGTCCTCGTCTGCCTTCTCCCACCGCTTCAGCATCTCCGCGTTCCGCTCGCGGGCCTTCGGGAGGTCCCCCATCTTCTCGTAGCAGGTGGCGAGGCGGTGGAGGAGGAGGGGCAGGTGTAGGACCGGTACCAGGGCTGCGACGGCCACGGCAGCGTTCGGGCCTCCTCCAGTTGCTCCACGGCCCCCGGGCAGTCACCCGAGGTGAAAGTGAGAACGTGCCGCCCAGCATGAGAGTGAAGAACGGTCCGATGAGCAGGGTGTCCCGGAGGTTCTCGGCGATGAGCCTGTCCGCCTCCTCCGTCCTCCCTTCGCTCCACGCCAGGATGGCGTCGCCGTGCGCGTCGTCGCAGCTCGTTGAGGGTCATGGTCCAATCCGGGGTCAGCTGGCCGCTGAGGATTCGCTCACCGCCCTGGCTCCTGTCGCCCAGCATCGCGAAGCGGACCGCCACTTCGGAGTCGACTTGCCAGGCCGCCACGACGTCCCGTCTCTGCACGGCGATACGTCGACGCGGCCTCAGGTCTCGTCCGCCGATCCCTTCGCAAGCGCGATGTCAGTCCACACGCACGCTGGCCGGGCTGGCTTGCGGTCCCGACCCTCCCACGCCGCGCCACGCCTCCCGCATCCGGCCGCTCGCGAGGAGGATGTGGCAGAGCTCGAAGCGCGGGGCTTCTTCCCCTTGGAGCTCGAACTGGGCGAACGCGGCGCGCACCTCGGCCTCGGCCTCGGCCAGTCCGCCTGGAAGCAGAGGTAGGTGTTCCAGAAGCTCGCCTCTCGAGCCGGGAGTGCCCCGGATCCGGGCGGCCCGATCGAGGAGGTCGATCCCTTCCCGCTCCTTGCCGGCGGCGAGGAGCGCAACCGCTACGGTCTGGAGCTCGGCCAGCTTCATTCCCGGCCGCCGAGCTGCCATCTCAGCTGGGCCTCGTCGTACCGGACGGCCGCGGCGGCGCGCTGCTCGATGAACGGCAGGAACCGCGCAGACTGGCCCGTCCACCAGACCGTGTCGAGCAGGTGATCGATCGCGTAGACGTTGGTCGGGTCGAGCTGGAGCACGCGCTCGAAGTACTGGATCGGCTGTCCCCAGGTTCACGCCCAGTGGTAGAGGACCTCGCCGGCCTGCGAAGAGGACGTCCTTGTCGAGTGGGTAGGCCGCGACGGCCTCCTCGGAAAGACGCACGGCATCCGACAGCCGCTTGTCGACGAGCGCCCGAAGCAGCGCGAAGCGTGAGGCGCTCCTTCTCCGGGAGCCGGTCGGCCCGCGCCTCGGCGGCCTCCACCTCCTTGAGCCCAGGCGCCCGGTCCGGATCGGGCTTCGCCACTCGTGCCAGACAGGCCGCGAGCGCGAGCTGGTGGTAGGCGAGGGCGAACTCGGGATCCTCCTTCACCGCCTCCTGGGCGAGCCGGCGGGCCTCCGCCAGTCGTCCATCCGGTCCATGGCCTGCCGCGACTGGAACGAGGAGCTCCCAGGCCTTCGGGTTGTCGGTGGTGATGGAGGCCACCTTGGGTGGAGGGGCGACGGCGGCGTCCGGAGTGCCCAGCCGCTTCCTCGTCGCCGCGCCGAGCCGGTCGACGAGGTCGAAGACGGCGCCCTTGCCGGTGGCCCGGTCGCTGACCGTGAAGATGTACTCGTCGTGGAGCGGATCGAGCGCGCGCATCTCGACCACGTAGGCGTCGCCGAGCTTGCGGATGGAGGCGAGCAGCAGGGCCTTCGCCCGGGTCTCCCGCCCGACCTCCCGCGCCAGCGGCTCGTCGATTCGCTCGACGGCCCCCTTGCCGAGCTGCTTCAGGACGTCGACCATCCGGCCGCGGGTGAGGACGCGAAGCTGGGTGCCCTGCTCGAGCGAGGTGATGAGGAGGCCGGAGATGGAGTCGAGCTCCTTCTCCCCGGTCTCGTTCACGAAGTCGGCGACGGCGACGGTGGGGCGGCCGCCGGGGATCTGCCGTTCCCAGATGCGCCAGGTGGCGAAGCCGGCGACGGCGAGGCCCGAGCAGGAGGAACACCGTTCCGACAGGATGCGCAGACTCGTCGCAGGCGACGGGGGCGATCGACCCGCAGGCGAGCGGAGCGAAGCTCCGAGAGCCAGGAACGCTCCGTCCTTCGGCCTCGCCCCCGGATCCTCGGACAGCGCCGCGGCCATCACCCTCGCGACCGGCCGCGGAACCCCACCGAGCTTCGGCGACCCCAACCGTCGCAGGCGCCGCCGCTTCGGCGCCTCCCACATCAACTCGGTCTTCGGTCCGCCGCGCCGCCCCGGCGCCGGGCGAGGGCGTCCTCTCCACCGGCCGCTTCCCGGTGAGCATCTCCCCCAGCACCATCCCCGCCGCCCAGACGTCGGCCCGCTCGTCGACCGCCGCCCCGGCCGCCTGCTCCGGCGCCATGTACGCCGGCGTCCCGGCGCCGCTCGACCCCTCCGTCCCGAGCAGGTGCGCCAGGCCGAAGTCGAGCAGCTTCACCCGGCCGTCCTCGCAGACGAAGACGTTCGCGGGCTTGAGGTCCCGGTGCAGCACGCCGCGTGAATGCGCGTGCGCCAGCCCCTCCGCCATCTGCTCGGCGATCGCGCAGCGCCTCGTCGACCGGCAGCGGACCCTTCTCGATCCGCTTCGCCAGCGTCTCGCCCCGGAGCAGTTCCATCACGAGGTACGCGCCCGCCGGGCAGGTCCCGACGTCGAAGATGGTGACGATGGCCGGGTGGTCGAGCTTCGCGACCGCCTCGGCCTCCTTCTTGATCCACTCCTCGGAGAGCTGGTGCCGGTTGCGCCCCGGCTTCAGGGCCTTGAGCGCGACGGTGCGTCCCAGCTGCGGGTCGAAGGCCTCGTACACCGCGCCGAACCCGCCCCGGCCGATCTCGCGCCGGATCTCGTATCGCCCGACGACGTCCCCGGCCTTGAGCGGCTCGCGCCAGGACGCGGCGACGTCGTCCGCCGGGACCTGGGCGATCTCCGCCAGGAGCTTGGACAGGTCGCCCATGTCACTTCACCGCCAGCCTCTCCCGCATCGCCTTCGCCTCGATGAGCAGCGGGATGTCCTCGTCCGCCTTCTCCCAGCGCTGCAGCAGCTCGTCGTTCCGCTCGCGGGCCTAGTCGCGAGCTTCCGTTCGGCCAGCGTCAAGGTCGGGCCCACGGAGTTCCGGCTGCTCGGCGATGAGGTCGGCGACGGCGGCGACCAGGTTGGTAGGGGATCCCTGGGCGAGCGCGACATCGACCCGCATCTTAGGAGTTCCTGCGGCTCCCGGGGGATCGTCCGGAGCGCATCCATTGCATCGCGCGTCCGGCCACTCACGACAGCCGGCTCTCGACGCCAGCGTGGGCGCGGGCTTCGACCCTCGGCGCGTACCCGGTCGAGCCATGCGCGAGACAGAGCTCCCCTCGCGAAGTGACCCTCCCGGGACAGCGCGTTGATCCTCAATCCGGGCGTTCCCGACAGGGTCGTGATGCGCCTCTGCTGTTCAAGAAAGTCGGACAGGTAGGCCTTCGACATCGTCGGAGGCTCCAGGGACCCCCCGGCGGAGAGCACGCGGCGGGCCTCGTCGGCACGTCCCTGACGCGCGAGGCTGAACGAGAGATTCGTGCTCGCGACGCGGTGGGCGCCCGAGCCTGGCTTCCACGATTCCCGGTTCCTCTCGAGGTCCGACCGCATCAACGCTTCGGCCTCCGCGTCGCGCCCGTTCGACGCGAGGAAGAGCACGTAGTGCCAGTTGGGCCACTCGCCCTTGCCGGCCGCCACCCGACGCCGGATCGCTTCCCGGTAGACCTCCAAGGCCTCCTTCTCCTGCCCCGCGGCGAGAAGGCCACTGGACACGACGTCGGGCCGGGTTCCCGCGATGGCGAGCTTCCGCAGCGTCGCGACGTGTCCGGTCGGCCTGGCCGGAATCGACCACGGCAATCGACGAACGTGTCCGCGACGGGCGCGCTCGACGGATCGAGCGCCACGGCTCGCTCCAGGTACCCGATGGCGAGGTCCGGGCGGCCGGTCCGGATGAGGATGTCCCCGGCCTGGTACAGCGCGACCTTGTCGAGCGGGTAGGCCTCGGCCAGCTCGACGAGGACGCGACGCGCCTCGTTCCAGTCCCCGTCCACCTGGGCCCGCAGCGCCCGCAACGTCATCCGCTCCTTCTCGGGCAGCCGCTCGACGAATCGCTCCGCCGTGTCCAGGTGGGCGCGGGCTTCCGCTTCCTGCTCCGGCGTGCCCTGGTCGCGGTCGACCGCCAGCTCGGCCGCCATGACGTGCGCCAGCGCGAACTCGGGATCCTCCTTCAGCGCCTCGCCGACGAGGTCTTTCAATCGGCCGTACTCGCCCTTGTCGACGGCCTGCCGGGCCTGGGAGAGCAGGTCCCATGCCCGGGGGTTCGCGGTGGTGATGCTGGCGACGCGCGGTACCGGCGCGCCCCCGGCACCCTCCGCGACTCCCAGCTTCCTCCGGGTTGCGGCGCCGAGCCGGTCGACGAGGTCGAACACCGCCTCCTTTCCGGAGGCGCGGTCGCTCACCGTGAAGATGTACTCGTCGTGAAGCGGGTCGAGCGCCCGCATCTCCACCACGTAGCCATCGCCGAGCTTCCGCAGCGTACGCGAGCAGGAGCGCGCTGGCGCGGGTCTCCCGGCCCACCTCGCGCGCCAGCGGCTCGTCGATGCGGTCGACCGGCGCCCTTCCCGAGCTGCTTCAGGACGTCGAACATGCGGCCGCGGGTGAGGACGCGGAGCCGGGTGCCCTGCTCGAGCGAGGTGGTGAGGAGGCCGGAAATCCCGTCGAGGTCCTTGTCGCCGGTCTCGTTGGCGAAGTCGGCGACGGCGACGGTGGGGCGCCCGCCGGGAATCTGGCGCTCCCAGATGCGCCAGGTGGCGAAGGCCGGCAACGGCGAGGTCCGGCCGCCACGAACCCAGGTCCGGCGAGGATGCGCGACCCGTCGGGCAGCGGCGAGGCCGCTCCATCTGCAGGCGAGCGGATCGAAGCTCCGCGAGCCAGGAGCCTCCGTCCTTCGGTCTCTTCTCCGGATCCTCGGAAAGCGAAGCGTCCAGCGCCTTCGCCACGGGCCGGGGGACTCCCCCGAGCGGCGACCTCGACACGGTGGCCGGCGGCGAGTCGGTTGCCGGCGAGCTCCCACATCGAGCTCCGTCTTCGCGTCCTCGGCGACCGCAGTCCCCGGCGCGGGCGACGGCGTCCTCTCCACCGGCCGCTTCCCGGTGAGCATCTCGCCCAGCACCATCCCCGCCGCCCAGACGTCGGCCCGCTCGTCGACCGACCGCCCCCGCCGCCTGCTCCGGCGCCATGTACGCGGGAGTCCCGGCGCCGCTCGACCCCTCGGTCCCGAGCAGGTGCGCGAGCCCGAAGTCGAGCAGCTTCACCCGGCCGTCCTCGCAGACGAAGACGTTCGCGGGCTTCAGGTCCCGGTGCAGCACGCCGCGTGAATGGGCGTGCGCGAGCCCCTCCGCCATCTGCTCGGCGATCCGCAGCGCCTCGTCGACGGGCAGGGGACCCTTCTCGATGCGCTTCGCCAGCGTCTCGCCGCGGAGCAACTCCATCACGAGGTAGGCACCCGCCGGGCAGGTCCCGACGTCGTGGATGGTGACGATGGCCGGGTGGTCGAGCTTCGCGACCGCCTCGGCTTCCTTCCGGATCCACTCCTCGGAGAGCTGGTGCCGGTTGCGCCCCGGCTTCAGGGCCTTGAGCGCGACCGTGCGTCCGAGTTCCGTGTCGAAGGCCTCGTAGACCGCGCCGAACCCGCCCCGGCCGATCTCGCCGACGGATCTCGTAGCGCCCGACCCTGTCCCCGGGCTTGAGCGGCTCGCGCCAGGACGAGGCGAGATCCTCCTCGGGCACCTTGGCGACCTCCGCCAGCAGCTTGGACAGATCGCCCATGTCACTTCACCGCCAGCCGGGAATGGAGCGCCTTGGCGTCGGCCAGCAAGGGAAGGTCCGGGTCGGCGTTCGCCCAGAGGCGCAGGAACTCGTCGTTCCGCTCGCGGGCCTTCGCCAGGTCCCCCAGCTTCTCGTAGCATTCGGCGAGCCAGTGGACGTGCTGGGCGCGGTACAGGGCGCGCCCCTGGACGACCCCGGACGGCTGAATCCCACGCAGCCCCTCGAGGATCGAGACCACCTCCGTGCAGGTTCCTTGCTCCCGGAGGTGACCGGCGAGAATCCGTGCCGCCCAGTAGCGGAGGCCGAGGTGGGGCATCTTGGCCGCGGCGCGAAGGCGGTCCTCGGCGCCGGGCGCCTGCAGCGCCCAGTCGGCTACCGCATTCCCGAGGACCCGGTCGGCGTACTCCGCGCTGTCCCATTCCTGGCTCGCCCGCGCCTTCTCGAGAATCGGGGCAGCCTCGGCAACGAGCCCCGCCACGGCGAGAAGAATTCCGTAGTCACGTGCATTCCCCGGGTCGTTCTCGAGTCCGAGTCCCACGGAGTTCCTGGGCTCCCGCCCGCGCCATGCCGAGGGCGCCGACCGCTCCGTCGGCCTGGGCTCTGACGACGACCCGTTCGATCGGATCGCTGTCCGAACGCGACTCGGATGCCTCGAGCGCCTCCTTCCGTCGCCCCTGCGCCATCAGCGACTGGAACAGGACCCACTTGCAATAGTTCCGCTCCCGGTCCCGACCTTCGGCCACGCGATCGAGGCAGCTTCGCGCGATTCGCTCGGCCTCCTCGGGCCGACCCGTGTCCGAGAAATAGGTCGCCAGTTGCTGGTGCGGATAGGGACGACCTCGCTTCTCTTGCAGCCGCTGGAGCAGCGCCATCCCGTCCGGCTCGGCACCGGCGGCAAGGAGAGTGGTGGCAAGCAAGCGCATCACCTCGGGGTCGTCCGAGACGGCGGCCCTCTCCTGGAGGAGGGCGACGTGCTCCCTGGCCCCGCCCAGCGTCCAGAGGACCTGGCAGAGCTTGTAGAGCGCAAGCTCGTAGCTGGGATCTAGCTGGAGCGCCCGGGTGAGGTACTCGACCGATCGGTCGCGATCGGCGTAGTAGAAGTAGAAGCGGACCGAGCCACATTCCTGCAGGATCTCCTTGTCGAGCGGGTACATCGCCGTCATCTGTTCGCAGAGGGGGTCGATCAACTCGGCCTTGCGGTCGATGAAGGCCCGATTGAGCCGAAGGCTAAGCCGCTCCTTCTCGGGAAGCCGATCGGCGACGGCCTCCGCCGCCTCCATCGCCTTGCGGAGGGCCGCCTTCCGGTCCCAGCCAGGAGTCCAGGTCGGCCGGTAGTCCGTCGCGACGTACATCTGGTACTTCGCGAGCGGCGACTCGGGGTCCTCGGCGAGCGCCGCCTCGGCGAGCCCGTACGCCTCCTCGACCCGAGCCAGGTCGAGAGCCCGCTTCGACCTGAGGATCAGGTCCCACGCCTTCAAGTTGGTCGTGGTGATCGCCGCGACCTTGGGAGCGGGCTTCTCCTCCTTCGGTGCGCCCAGCTTCGCCTTCGTCGTGGCGCCCAGGCGATCGATCAGGTCGAGAACCTCCTTCTTGTTTCCCGCCCGATCCTTGACGGTGAACACGTACTCGTCGAGGAGGGGGTCGAGCGCTCGCATCTCGACCAGATACGCGTCGCCGATCTTTCGCACGGACGCGAGCAGGAGCGCGCGGACACCCGAGTGCTTGCCGACCTCCCGGGCGAGCGGCTCGTCGATGCGCTCGACGTCCCCCTTGCCGAGTTGCTTCAGGACGTCGAACATCCGGCTGCGGGTGAGGACGCGGAGCTCCGCGGCCTGCTCGAGCGAGGTGATGAGCAGGCCGGAGAGACCGTCCAGCTCCTTCTCCCCGGTCTCGTTCGCGAAGTCGGCGACGGCGACGGTGACCCGGCCGCCGGGGATCTGCCGCTCCCAGAGGCGCCAGGTGGCGAAGCCGGCGACGGCGAGCCCGACCAGGACGAACGCAGTCGCGAAGGCCGTGACGCTGCGCAGATGCGGCGGGGTCGGTCGACCCGCAGGCGAGCGGAGCGAAGCTCCGTGAGCCAGGAACCTCCGTCCTTCGGTCGCGCCGCCGGATCCGCTGCGAGCGCAGCGCCCACCGCCTTCGCGACCGGCCGCGGAACCCCACCGAGGTTCGGCGCCCCAACCGTCGCAGGCGCCGGCGCCTTCCACATCAACTCGGTTCGGTCGCCGGCTGCCTCGGCACCGGGCGTCGGCGTCCGCTCCACCGGCCGCTTGCCCGTGAGCATCTCCCCCAGCACCATCCCCGCCGCCCAGACGTCCGCCCGCTCGTCGACCGCCGCCCCGGCCGCCTGTTCCGGCGCCATGTAGGCCGGCGTCCCGGCGCCGCTCGACCCCTCCGTCCCGAGCAGGTGGGCCAGCCCGAAGTCGAGCAGCTTCACCCGGCCGTCCTCGCAGACGAAGACGTTCGCGGGCTTGAGGTCCCGGTGCAGCACGCCGCGTGAATGCGCGTGCGCCAGCCCCTCCGCCATCTGCTCGGCGATGCGCAGGGCCTCGTCCACCGGCAGCGGCCCCTTCTCGATCCGCCGCGCCAGCGTCTCGCCCCGGAGCAATTCCATCACGAGGTACGCGCCCGCCGGGCACATCCCCACGTCGTGGATGGTGACGATGGCCGGGTGATCGAGCTTCGCGACCGCCTCGGCCTCCTTCTGGATCCACTCTTCCGACACCAGGTGCTTCGACCGCCCCGGCTTCAGGGCCTTGAGCGCGACGGTGCGGCCCAGCTGCGGGTCGAAGGCCTCGTACACCGCCCCGAACCCTCCGCGGCCGATCTCTCGCCGGATCTCGTAGCGCCCGACCAGGTCCCCGGCCTTGAGCGGCTCTCGCCAGGACGAGGCGAGGTCCTCCTCGGAGGCCCGCGCGATCTCCTGGAGCAGGCGCGAGACGGTGCCTGGCTCCGCGCCCAGGCCCGTGCCGCGTGTGGGATCCGTCACGAAAGGCCTCCGGTGGAGGTCGATGCTACGCGAGAGCCCCGGCGATCCTCAACCCGGCACGAAAACGGCCACCCCGGCGTCGCCGAGGTGGCCTCATCGCCCCCCGTGGGGCTGCCCTCCGGAACTCGCTAGCCGTTCGTCGCGGCGGTCGCGGAGACCGACGCCATGGGCACGGAGCCGGGGGAGTGCTTCGGCGTGGAGGAGATCTGGGCGACGAAGGCGCCGAGGACGATGGCGAGGCAGCTGACCACGAAGGCGTCCTTCCAGCCGTGGGACTTCGAGACGTTGAAGTGGATCGACTTCTGGGTCTGGGTCGTCATGGCGCTCTCCGGTTCCGCGTCGGGGTTCGAAAGCCTCTCGTACGAATGGAGGCAATGGCCGGAGGGATGTGACGGGACTCGGAATTCCAAAGGAAGGGCAATAGGTTATCGAGATCGCCTCGCTCCACTCCACACCTGGCTCGGAGGCGTGGGGTACTCTCCCGGTGAAGAGGTCCATGTGCGCGTCGCCGTAGACTTGCCGTGCGGCTTCCCTGTTGTGGACGTCGCAGAGCACCCGGCAGTTCTCCACGGTCGACGGACCCCCGCGCCCGCGTGGCACGACGTGGTCGATCTCGGTGCGCACCTCCGACCCGCACGTCCCACCGTTCGCCAGCGGCCACGTGCACTTTCCGCCGTCGCGGGTCCTCACCTCCCGCTTCACCTTCGGCGGGACCGACGCGCGCCGCTTCTCCTGCTGCGCCACGAGTAACTCCAGCGCCGCAGTGAGCACCTGCTCGTCGGTCGCACCTGGCTGGACGTGGCTCTGCCCCGCCTTCGCCTTCTTCAGCAGGGCCAGGAACGCCGGCGACACCGTGACGTGCATCCGGCTCTCCTGCCGCGTGAGCGGCTCGACCACGGTCCGCGGCGCTGGCGCCACGGGCCGCTCCACCTCTGGCCGGACGGTCTCCGTCGTGACCCCAATCAATCCCAGTTCAACCGTTGAACTGGCTCGACCGCCGGTGACGACCGTCCTCACCGGCACCACCTCGGCCGGAAGCAACTCGGCCACAACCTGCTTCGCCTCCTGGCGGGATCTGTCGAAGAACCTCGGGAGGACCTCGCCGCGGTTCTCCTCGGTGATGACCCTGGCGAGCTCGACGACGCTCGACATGCAAAGCCTTCCGTCCCGGAGGGGCTCGACCACCTCGGGGAACTTCTCCACGAGCCGGGTGGCGACCAGCCGGTAGTGGGCCATTCCCCGGGACAGGCCCAGTTCCTTGTGAAGGAAGTCGAAGAGGCTCGCGAAGCCCAGCTGGCGGTACATGGCGAGCCGGTCGAACTCGGCAAGGGCGAGCAAGACGTCGACGACGGAGGCGCGTTCCCGGCGGATGAGCTCTGCGATGCGGAGGGACCATTCGCGTGCGTTCATGGATCCACCATCTCACGGGATTTCCGGGCCTCGCCAAACGCACGAGAACGCCTCCTGGCGTGAGTTCCGGTCAGGAGATCTCGAACCCCGCCCGGAGCGCCGCGCGCCTTCCCGAGCCGAAATGCGGCAGCGCAAGGCGCCTTCCACGCGCACCTCGTTCGCCGGAGCGTGAAAGTGCGAGATCACTGTCAACCCCACGCCCCATCTGCCCGGGGTCCGCGCCGCGGACCGTCGGACCCACGCCGTATCCTCCCCACCAGTGTCCGATCTCGTCGTCGTCCCCACGCCCCTCCGCAAGGCCAGGGCCGAGCGCCGCCTCTGCGACGCGCAGGACGGCCTCCTGCTCGGGCCGCGCGTGGCGACGCTCCCGCAACTCGTCCCCGGCCTCCTCGCCGGCGCCGGGGATCGCCGCACCATCCTGACGCCGCTCGCGGAGCGGCTCCTCGCCCTCGGGGCCGCCGGTGAGGCAGGGCTGCTCGACGGCGCGGGCCAGGGACGCGGGACGGGCCGGGCCGCCGCGCGGCTCCTCGCCGAGCTCCGCAGCGCTGAGGTCTCCCCCGCCGACCTCCGGAACGCGGCAGCGGCGGGCGCGCCCACGCGGGTGGCCGAGCGGCTCCTCGCGGCCTCCTCCGCCCTCGCCGCCTACGAGCAACGGCTCGCCGACCGGGATGCCCTCGACGCGGCCGGTGCGCTCCGTGCCGCGGCGGCCGCCGCCGAACGCGGTGCGCGCTCGGAGGAGACGCACGACCTCGGGCTCCTCGTCCTGGAGGGCTTCCTCCCCACCTCCCGGGCGGCCCTCGACCTCGGGGCGGCCCTCGCCGCACGCGCGCGCCGCGTCCTCGCGCGCGTTCCCTTCCTGCCGGACGAGCCGGCCCGCTCCGCCCCGGTCGAGCCCTGGCTCCGCCGGATCGAGTCGCTCCACGAGCTGGCCGTCCGTCGCGACGTCGAGGTCCGCTTCCCGGCCCAGGGCGCGATGACGCAGGGGAGGGTGGTTCGGCTTCCGGCCCCCACCGACGACGCGCAGTGCGACGCGGCGGCGCGCTTCGCCGCCTCGCTGATCGAGGAGGGGCTCGCGGCGGCCGACGTGACGGTCCTCGCCCCGCGCCGGATCCTGGAATCGCTCCCGGCCGCCTTCGCGCGGCTCGGCGTGCCCCTGGCCGCGCAGCTCTCCCGCCCCCTCGCGCAACTCCCGCTCGTCCGGGACGTCCGGACGGCGCTCGCCGCAGCGGGAGAACTCGACCGGACGGCCTTGCTCGCGCTGCTCCCCTCGCCGTATCTCGGACCGGCCGAACCGCTTTCCGACCTCCGCTCCCTCCTCGATCGGTCGGGGGTCCTCGACGGCCGGGGTTCCCCCGAGGATCGGCTCCGCGCACGGGCGGCGGCGCTCACCGGCGGCGGCCGTTCACCCCGGGAACGCCCCGCGCTCCTTCGCGCGGCGCGTGCGGTGGAGGCGCTGGACCGCTCGCTCGATGCCCTTCGCGCTCCGGCCACCCCGGCCGGCTGGGCGGCCCGGATGCGCGCCTTCCTCGAACGGGCGGGCGTCCGCCGGCGCGCCGGGCGAGGCGATCCGGCCATCGCCCGCCGGGACCTCGCAGCCGTGGCGCGGCTCGAGGAGGTCACGGACGAACTCGCGTCGGCGCTCTCCATGGCCGGACGCGGCTCGGACCGCCTGCCTCGGGACGCGTGGACGTCGCTCCTCGACCTGGCGCTGGAACGTGCCAATCTCCCCGCCGGGCGGGGACCTGCGGCCGGAGCGGTCGAGGCCTGGCCGGTCGAGGAGGCGCCGGGGCTCACCTCCCGCGCCACGCTGGTCCTCGGGGCCGATCGCGGGACCTGGCCGGCCGTCCACCGGATCGACCCGCTCCTCGGGAACGCGGCCCGGGAGGCGCTGCAGGCCCACCTCGGGCGCCGGGCGCTCCCCACCGCCTTTCACCAGCAGTCGGAGGCGGAGTTCCGGGGGCTCTGCGCGCTCGCGTCGGCGACCGACGTCCTGGCGGTGGGGTGGACACGCGGGGTCGATCGGGAGGGACCGGCTCCCCTCGCCGCCCAGGTCCTCGACCTCGCCGCGGCGCCCGAGCTGGCGCTCGCTTCCGACCCGACCCTCGAGGAGGCGCGCGGGGAGGACGAGGCGCTCCGGGCGGCGGTCTGCCTGGCCGGGGCAAGCGGCATGAGCCAGGTCGAGGCCGCCCTGTCCGGCCACCCCGACCTGGCGGCGCGCGCCGCGGATGCGGTCGAGCGGGGGCACCAGGAGCGGGAGCGGCGGGAATCCTGGCTCGCAGGAACGGCGTCTCCTTCTGCCGGGCTCTTGCCCGCCGGGCTCGCCGCCTGGACCGACGCCCTGCCGGATCAGTGGAGCCCCACCGAACTGGAGACCCACGCGGCCTGCCCGTTCAAGTTCCTCCTGCGTACCGCCGGCATCCACGAGGCCGGCGCCGACGACCTCGACATGGATCCTCGCGACGAGGGAGCCCTCCTCCACGCCGTCCTCGAGGCCTTCGTCCGGGTTCGCCGCGACCGGGGCGACTGGCCACCGCGGGACGACGCCGCAAGCCGTGAGGAGGCGCGGGTCGTGGCGTCGGAGGTGCTCTCGCGCTTCGAGGCCGACGGGCGCGTCGGGGATCCCGCCACCTGGGCGGCGCGGCGCGAGGCCGTGCTGCGCCGGCTCGATCGCTTCGTCGCGACCGAGGCGCGCGGCGACCCGTCGCTCAAACCCGTCCTCCTCGAGTTCTCCTTCGGCGGGACCTCCGGGCGTCCCCCGATCGCCATCCCGGCGGAGGGGGGCGAGATCCTCCTGCAGGGGCGCATCGACCGGGTCGACGCGGACGAGCACCGCCTCCTCGTCGTCGACTACAAGAACTCCCGGTCGATGGCCGTGGCCCGGGAACGGCTCTCGGTGGAGGCGCTCGGAGTGACGAGCTTCCAGGCCCCGGTCTACCTCCTCGCCGCGGCCCGGGAGCTGCCGGGCCGGCCGGCCTTCTCGGCCACCTACTCCCTGCTCCGATCCGGGGAGCGGGCACCGCCCTGGGTGACGGCACCCGGCGATCCCTTCCTGGCCCTCGACGAGGAGCGGCGCACCGGGATCCGCGCTGCGGGAGGGGCGAACCTCGCCGACGGGGTGGCGGCGGCGGTGGCCCGGATCCGGGCCGGGGCGCTTCCCATCGTCAGCGAGGACTGCACCGGCTGCACCTTCGGCGCCGTGTGCCGGTTCCCGCGCCCGGGGGAGGCATGAGCCCGCTCCCGGCCGGCGCGCGGTGGAGCGATGCGGCGCTCGCCCTCTTCGAGGCCACGGGGAGCACGGCCGTGTCGGCCGGGGCCGGGTCGGGCAAGACCACCGCGCTGCTCGAGCTGCTGCGCCGGAGGCTGGCCGGGATCGGGGCGGGCGAGCCACTGGCACCGCGCGACGTGGTGGCCATCACGTTCACGGAGCGTGCAGGAAGCGAGCTGGTCGATCGGCTCGGCCACGAGCTCGCCGACGGCGTCCGGGCCCTGAGGTCGGCCGGCGACGAGGAGCGGGCCGTCCGGCTCGCGACGGCGCTGCGCGAGCTCCCCTCCATGGCGGTCGGCACCATCCACGGATACGCGGCCGCGCTCCTGCGCCTTCACCCGCTCGAGGCGGGGATCGATCCGGACTTCGCCGTCCTCGACGAGGAGGCTGCCGGGGACCTGCTCTCCGCCGCAGCCCTGCAGGGCGCGATGGCCGCGCTCGACCGCGGAGACGAGAGCTCCCGGCGGCTGGCCACGGCGCTGGGAGGTGCGCGCGCGCTCGCCGACGCGGCCGCCACGCTGGTCCGGGAGCGGGCGACGCGGGGCCTGGCCGCGCCACCGGAGGGCGTCCCCGGGGATCCGGAGGTGGTGGAACGGGCGCGGGACGGGCTGCTCGCCGCGGCCTCCGGCCTCGCCGCCCTGGCGGGCAGCGCCACCACCGCGAGCGGCCGCGAGGCGCTCTCCGGTCTCGTGGCCCGCCTCGACGAGGTCCGCTCCGCGTCGCGACACGACGCGCCGTGGGGCGAGGCGGAGCGGCTCTCCGTGCTCCCCGCCGCGACGAAGGGCTGGCGCACCGGCAAGCGCGACCCCCCCGAGCTGCTCGCCGCGCGCGCCCGGCTCGAGGAGGCGGGCGGGCTCCTCCGACTCGCCGCCGCCGAGCTCGCGGCCGCACCCGCCGCCGCCGCGCTCGCTTCCGTGGTGGGCGACGTCGAGCGGCGCTACGCCGAGGCCAGGGGGCGCGCCGGTTCGCTCGATTTCGACGACCTCCTCGTGCGCGCCAGGGACCTGCTGCGCGATGTCCCGGCCGTCCAGGCCGAGGTCCAGGCCCGGGTGCGCGCGCTCCTCGTCGACGAGTACCAGGACGTGAACGGCCTCCAGGCCGAGCTCTTCGAACTGCTCGCACCGGCGGACGGCGGCGCGGGACCGGCGCCGCTGCGGGTCGCCGTCGGGGACGCCAAGCAGTCCATCTACCGCTTCCGCGGTGCCGACGTGTCGGTCTTCGCCTCCCTCATCGAGCGGCTGGGAGCCGGGGACGGGCAGGTGGTCCACCTCCGCGAGAACCACCGGTCCACCGCCGGGGTGGTCGACCTCGTGAACGCCGTGTTCGGCGCCGATCCAGCCGCCCTCGGTGTTCCCTTCGGGCCGGAGGACCGGCTCCGCTCCACCCGGGAGGACGGAGAGCTCCCGGCCGCCGAGCTTCTCGACGAGGGCCCGGCGGGCACGGGAGAGGAGCGGCGCGCCCTGGAGGCGCGCTCGGTCGCGGCGCGGGCGGCGGAGCTGGTCGCCGCGGGCAGGAGGCCCGGGGAGCTGGCCGTCCTCTTCCGCCGGCTCACCCACGTCGGGGTGTTCGAGAGGGCGCTGCGCGAGGCGGGCCTTCCCGTCCGGGTGGCCCGGGGCGGTGGATTCTTCCAGGCTCCGGAGGTGCGGGACGTGGGCGAGCTCTGCGCCTCCATCGAGGAGCCGGGCGACGAGGTGGCCTGGGCCGCGCTCCTGCGCTCGCCGCTCTGCGGGATCTCCGACGGATCGCTCGTGGCGCTGGCGCGGCGGGGCCTGGCGGGGCTCCCCGACGTCGAGCCCCGGGACGCCGGCGCCGTGCTGGACGAGGCCCGTGGGGACGCGGCCCCGGAAGGGGAGGGATCCCGGCTCGGGCGCTTCCTCGAGACCTGGAGGGAGCTGCGCGCGGCGCGGCGCCGGCTCGATGCCGGTGAGCTGCTGGAGCTCGCGGTCCGGCGGCTCGATCTCGAGGCAGCGCTGCTCTCCGGCCCGGACGGCCAGCGGCGGGCCGCCAACCTCCGCAAGGCGGTCTCCCTGGCGCGCCGGGATGCCGGGCGCGGCGCCAGCCCCGCCGACCTCTCCGATCGGCTGCGCCGCATGGCGCTCCGGCCTCCGCGCGAGCCGGAGGCCGACGGAGGCGAGGCCGACGCCGTCGCGCTCCTCACCGTCCACCAGGCGAAGGGGCTCGAGTGGCCGGTGGTCTTCGTGCCCGAGCTCGCGGCCCGGCCGCCCTCGGCGCAGAGGCGACCGGTCCTCGACGAGCGCGGGAGGGTGGCCGTGCCCTTCCATCCCGAGGGTGGCGATGGGGCGGAGGAGACCGCCACCACCGCGCGGCTCCGGGCTGCGGCGACGGCAGCGGAAGTGGCCGAGTCGCGCCGGCTCCTCTACGTGGCGCTCACCCGCGCACGAGACCGCATCGTCCTCTCCGGAGCGGGCGGCAGGATCACGACCGGAACGTGGGCCGACGTGATGTCGCGTGCTCCCCCCGCGCTCCTCCCCCGCCGGCCCGCACCGGAGCACCTTCCTCCCGCCCCGGCCGCCCCGGCGGGCGACGCCGCGCCCGGGCTGCATCCGCCGCGCCTCCGGCCCGCGCTCCCACCCCAGCCGCTGCGCATCTCCGTCACCGGGCTCGCCGAGTACGCGCGGTGCCCGCGCCGTCACTGGTTCGTGAGCCAGGTGCGGCTGCCCGAGCCGAGGATCGACGGGGGAGGGGACGACGACCCGGACCGCGCCACCGCGCGCGGCACCCTGGCGCACGCGCTCCTCGCCGAGGTCGACCTCGCGGCGCCGCCCCTCGAGCGCCGCGCGCTCCTCGCTGCCGCGGCCTCGCGCCGGGGAGAGGACCCGGGCCGCCCGGGGGTCCGCCGGATCCTGGAGGACGTGGACCGCTTCCTCTCCGCCCCCGCCGGGGATCGGCTCGCCGCCGCGTTCCGGGAAGGCTCCCTCCGCCGCGAGATCCCGTTCCTCCTCCGGCTCGAGGGAGCACCGCCCTGCTACCTCGAGGGCGCCCTCGATGCACTCATGGTGAACGACGACGCCGTCGAGATCCTCGACTTCAAGTACGCGAGCCACCACCCCGGGGCGGAGGAACGCTACCGCGTGCAGCTCGCCGCCTACTCGCTCGCTGCGTCCCGGGCCTTCCCGGGTCGGAGGCTGCGCGCCGCGATCCACTTCCTCCGTCCGCCCGTGGAGGTCGACGTGACGCCTTCGCCCGCCGGCCTGGCCCGGCTCGCCTCCGAGGTCCCGGCGCTGGCTCTCGCGGCGGCGAGGGGCGACGGGCGCGACCTCTCCCCCGCCGAGCTGGGGCGCGACGCGGACCGTTGCCGCGCCGAGGGTTGCGGCTTCGTCGCCCGCTGCTTCGGAGCGCCCGGACCCCCGCCGGCGTGATATAACCGCCCCCGCCGAGCCCCCCGGAAGGGGCCCGCGCCCACTTCCACTCAAGCCCCCCGGAGCCCTCGATGAAGATCACACCGCGCGTGAAGGAAATCCTTTCCTGGTACTCTTCCGACAGCCCCGGCACGCTCACCAACCTGGCGCGGCTCCTCGGTACCGGGAAGCTCGGTGGCACCGGCAAGCTCGTCATCCTCCCGGTCGACCAGGGCTTCGAGCACGGGCCCGCCCGCTCCTTCGCTCCGAACCCGGCCGGGTACGACCCCGACTACCACTTCCAGCTCGCCATCGACGCGGGGTGCAACGCCTACGCCGCGCCGCTCGGCTTCCTCGAGGCCGGGGCCGCCAGGTTCGCCGGCCAGATCCCGCTCATCCTGAAGCTCAACAACTCCGACAGCCTGGCCAAGATCGACCAGCCCATCTCGGCCATCACCGGGTCGGTCGACGAGGCCCTGCGCATCGGCGCAGTCGCCATCGGCTACACCATCTACCCGGGCTCCGGAGCCCGGAACCGCCAGTACGAGGACCTGCGCGCCCTCACCGAGGAGGCCAAGCGCAAGGGTCTCGTGGTGGTGGTGTGGAGCTACCCGCGCGGGGCGGGAGTCTCCAAGGACGGCGAGACCGCGGTCGACATCGCCGGCTACGCGGCGCAGATCGCAGCCCAGCTGGGTGCGCACGTCATCAAGGTCAAGCCCCCCAAGGACCTGGTCGAGGGGGCCGAGGCCAAGAAGGTGTTCGAGAAGTACGCCATCCCCACCAAGACGCTCGCCGACCGCGTCCGCCACGTCGTCCAGAGCGCCTTCAACGGCAAGCGGATCGTCATCTTCTCGGGCGGCGAGGCCAAGGGCACCGAGGACGTCCTGAACGAGATCCGCGGCCTGAAGGAGGGCGGTTCCTTCGGCTCGATCATGGGGCGCAACGCCTTCCAGCGTCCCCGGGCCGAGGCGCTCAAGCTGCTCGACGAGGTGATGAAGATCTACGCGCCCTGATCGAGCCGGGTTCATTGTCGAGCGCAAAGGGGTTGCCACCCGAATCCGGGTCGGCAGCCCCTTTTTCCTTGCCCTCGACCGTCGGTGGAGACTACAAGGAAAGTCCTTTAGATCACCGCCGTTACGTGGCTCGGGCGCGGTACTCCCGCGCTGCGAGGAAAGAGAAAAATGCGCCTTTATCCGAAGGTCATCCCCACCATCGCCCGCGAGGTCGTCCAGGCCCTCATGCAGGACGGCGACGTCGAGGTGGAGACCATGCGGATCGCCGACGCCGAGATGGACATGGCCTCGGTCATGAAGGAGTACCTGGCCGCCGAGGAGCGCGTGAACGCAGCCACGCGCGAGGCGCTCGAGCGGCGCGGGTACGACCAGTCCCGGTTCAACCAGGTGAAGCGCGAGATGGCCGACGTCCGCGGCTTCAAGATGGGCGACGAGGGCATCGAGTACGTCATCGGCCAGATGATGGAGCAGATGCTCGTCTCCCGGAACGTCGAGGAGGTCTTCTCCGACGACCTGTCGCTCCGGAAGAAGATCTTCGGCATCTTCAAGCGCCACCTCGACGTCGACGACGAGATCGACCGCGAGGCCCGCGCCCGGCTGAAGCACCTCCAGGAAGGCACCACCGCCTGGGACGTGGAGTTCGGGAAGACCGTCGAACTGCTGCGCCGCTCCCGCGGCCTCATCTAGCGGCCCGGCAGGGCCGCCTCAGGGCGGCCGGGAGAGCAGGGCCGAGGCCGGCCCCAGATCGATCTCGCTCACCGCTCCCACCAGCACCCTCCGGGGATCGGTGGAGATCCACACGTAGACGGGGCGCTTCGTGCCCGGCTTGTCGGCGCGCTCGATCGTCCCCTCCACGCGGAGCGTGTCGAAGAGCCCGCCGGCGCAGTCGACCCGCTCGGGCTTCGCGGCCACCTTGCCGCGGAATCGCCAGAAGCGGCGGAGCCCCACCACGTCGAAGCAGATCTCCTGGCCTGGCCTGAGATCGGCCGCGCGCAGGTAGTAGGCAGCGGAGAGGGCGTCGAGCACCTCGCCCTGCCGCTCGTAGGTCGCGGACGCCTTCTGCCCGCCGAAGTCGGTCTCGATGACCACGCCGGCCGGGTCGCCACGGATCCGGGCGTCGCTCACCTTCTTCACGCCGTCCTCGAGCACGTCGTCCCGGGCGCGCTCCGGGAGCAGGGTCTTCGAGTCCACCCAGGAGAAGGCCGTGCCGACGATCTTGCGGATCTTGGCGAACACCGAGGTGTTCCTCACCCGCGCCTTGAGGGGGATCTGCGTCCCGTCGAACATGGGGCGCCCGGCCTCCATCGCCAGGGTGCCCGCCTTCACCATCCCCATGACCTCGAGATCGAACTGGAGCACCTCCCCGGCACGCCAGGGAAGCCGGCCGGGTCGCAGCGCCGGGAGCCCGCAGGGTTCGGCGGCGACGAGGAGCGATGCGAGCGCTGCGGCTGCGATCACGGGGTGACCTCCGGGGAGGAGGATACCCCGGCTGAGCCTCGGCGCACCGTCAGTTGCGGGCCAGCTGCCCGCCCGGCCGGTAACCGACCAGGTTCACGACGAAGGTGCCCAGCGCCACGTCGGCACTCACCCGGACCGGGATGCGGTTCTCGTCGGCGGAGAACCAGATGAACGTGTCGCGCTTCGAGGCGAAGTTCCCCTGGAAGGCGGTGCGCACCTGGATCTTCCAGCAGTCGAAGGTCCCGGCTCGCGACTCCACCGTCTCCCGGCCCACCACCGATGCCTGCAGGACGAAGGTTCCCTTGGTGGTGAAGACCGGGATCTCGTAGACGCCCCCCTCCGAGATGGGATGGGTGCGAAGCCAGAGCACGGCGCTCCCGAAGTCCTGCGCCTCCGGGTCGAGCGGATAGGTGTTCTCGACCCGGTTGCCCTTGCGGACGATCCGGATGGTCGCCTTGCCGGCGTCGCGGTCGAACCGGGCGCTGTCGTCGTGCCGGTCGCCGATCTCGATGGCCTTGAGGTCGGAGCCACGCGGGAGGCGCTTCGTGGAGTCCCAGTAGGAGACCCAGTGCTCGCGGATGTCGACGATGCTCGCGAGACCGTCGGTCCGGGCCCGGGCGATGACCGGCCAGACGGGCCCCTCGGCCTGTCCGACCACGATCGTGGCCTCGCCCGTGCGGATCCCCAGGTAGTCGATGGTGAAGTCGATCTGCTCGCCGGGCGCGAAGCCGCCGGCAGCCCGCGCCGCCGGTGCGGCGAGGAGCGCGAGGACGGCGAGGGCGATCCGGGCGGTGGTCGAAGAGGAGGGCATGGTCCGGGGAACAATGGAGCAAGGAGGGGGCCAGGGGGGTGGAGCGGGGTAAGTGCGCGGGAAACGAGGAGAAGAGGAATCCTGGCGCCCCTGAAGGGGCGCCCGCGGTGAGACATCCTTGTCGCGGTGGCGAAAGGGAATGGCTACTCTGGGGACATGCCCTACGACCCGCACGGCGTGGACGAGGAACCGCAGGACCAGGGCGATACGAAGGGCAAGAGGCGCGTGTTCAAGGACTTCGACTGCCCGTCGTGCAGCGCCAACAACCCGTACGACGACGGGTTCGGGGATGGCGACGAGGTGCTCTGCTACTACTGCGGCGCCGAGTTCAAGGTGATGGTGAACGACGAGGGGCGCCTGCGGCTGCGAGAATCCTGAGGGCGCCGCGCCGTCAACCGCGCGGGGCACGTTCGCCGAAGATCGCGGTGCCCACGCGGACGATGGTCGCGCCCTCCTCCACGGCGACCGGGTAGTCGCCGCTCATTCCCATCGAGAGCTCGCGCAGCCCGAGCCGGTCCCTCATCGCGCGCAGCGTCCGGAAGTGCGGGCGCGGGTCCTCCTCCGGCGGCGGGATGCAGGTGAGTCCCACCACGTCGACGGCCGCGAGTTCCCGCAGGACCTGGACGAGCTCCGGGACGGCGCCCGGGGCGCAGCCCCCCTTCGAGGACTCCCCGCCCAGGTTCACCTCCACGAGGACGCGGGCGCGCGTGCCGGTCTTTTCCCAGCGCTTCGCGATCTCACGGCCCAGTTCCTCGCGGTCGACGGTGTGGATCGGGCCGACGCGGCCGGCCAGGTACTTCACCTTGTTGGTCTGGAGCGAGCCGATGAAGTGCCAGGTGAGGTCCGGGAGGTCGGCCAGCGCCTCGGCCTTCTCCTTCCACTCCTGGACGTAGTTCTCCCCGAAGTCCCGCTGGCCGGCGGCGTGGGCCTCCCGGATGGCGCTGGCGGGCTGGGTCTTGGAGACCGCGACCAGCGTCACGCCCGCCGGAAGGGTGGCCCGGATCGCCGCGATGCGGGACGCGATGGTGCCGGGGGTCACCGCCCCCCCCAGGGGAGGACCAGCCCGAGACGGCCGAGCAGAGCCAGCGTCTCGGCGAGGGGGAGCCCGACCACGTTGGATACGCTGCCCGCGATGCCCCGGACGAGCGAGCCGCCCGCGCCCTGCACCGCGTATGCACCGGCCTTGTCGAGGGGCTCGCCGGTGGCGACGTACCAGGCGATGCGCTCCTCGGAGAGGGAGATGAATCGGACCGCCGAGGAGACGGCGATGGTCTCCGACCGGGATCCCGCACCCGGGCCCGGGTGGACCCGGGCGTGTACCCCGGTGAGGACGACGTGGGTGCTGCCGGACAGGGCCCGCAGCATGCGGCGGGCGTCGGCGTCGTCGCGCGGCTTCCCCAGGATCTCCCGTCCCAGGACGACCGAGGTGTCGGCCGCGAGCACGAGCTCTCCCGCCTCGGCCGGGACCGCCTCGGCCTTCTCCCGGGCCAGGCGGCGCACGTAGGCGTCGGGAGACTCGCCCGGGAGGACCGACTCGTCCGTGGCCGAGGGGCGCACCTCCACCGACACGCCGACGGAGGCGAGGAGTTCCCGGCGGCGGGGGCTCTGGGAGGCGAGAACGACGCGCATTGACGAACGACCCGCCGTATTGCTACCACGATCATGACCATGGAGCGCCGCGACCTGCTGCACGAGCTCGAGCGGAAGGTGCAACAGCTCCAGGCCTTCAACGACATCGGACGGACGCTGGCCGGCACGCTCGACATCCACGAGGTGCTCGCCCTCATCATGGAGAAGGTGAAGGAGGTCCTTCGTCCGGGTCACTGGTCCCTCCTCCTCGTCGACGAGGCGAGGCAGGACCTGGTCTTCGAGATCGCGGTGGGGGAGGGCGCCGACCGCCTGAAGAGCATGCGCCTGCCGCTCGGCGAGGGGGTGGCAGGGAGCGTCGCCTCCACCGGGGAGCCACTCCTCGTCCCGGACGTGCGGGCCGATCCGCGCTTCGCCGCGCGGTTCGACGACGCGTCCGGCATCGTGACCGGCAGCCTGCTCGCGGTCCCGCTGCGGTCGAAGGGGCGCGTGCTCGGGGTGGTGGAACTCGTGAACCCGCGCGGCGGCCACCCCTTCGACACCGGGGATCAGCGGACCCTGGAGGCGCTCGCCGACTACGCCGCCATCGCCATCGACAACGCCAGGGCCTACGAGCGCATCCGCGAGCTCACCCTGCGCGACGAGCACACCGGCCTCTTCAACTCCCGCCATCTCTGGATCCAGCTGGAGCTGGAGGTGGCGCGCACCGCCCGGACCGGGCGTCCTTTCTCGCTCATCTTCGTCGACCTCGATCACTTCAAGCAGGTGAACGACCACTTCGGCCACCAGGCCGGCAGCGCGGTGCTCCTCGAGGTCGGGGAGCTCCTCCGGACCTGCATCCGGACCATCGACGTCCCGGTCCGCTACGGGGGAGACGAGTTCGTGGTGCTCCTCCCGGAGAGCGACCGGGCCCACGCGCGGATGGTGGGGGAGCGCATCCGCGCCGCGATGGAGGGGGCGCTCTTCCTCCGGTCGAGCGGGCACGGCTTGACGGTCACGGCGAGCTTCGGGCTCGCCACCTGCCCGGACGACGGGGACACGGCCGAGAAGGTGGTCCAGGCGGCCGACGCCGCCATGTACCGCGTCAAGGGATCGACGAGGAACGCCGTGGCGGCAGCCGGCGGCTGATCGGCCTCCCGGGGCGGAGGAGGGCTACCGGTCCTGGACGGCCACGGTGCCGCGCAGGAGCGCGTCGTTCACCTGGACCTTGGCGCCGTCGCGGAGCGTCTTCAGCCAGGCCGTCTCCACCTCGGCCTGACGGCGGGACCCGAGTCGGGCGCCCACCTCCTCGCGCTGGCGGTCGTAGAGGGCGGGGTCGGGGCGCTGCCGCTCCTTCACCTGGGCCACCACCGGGCCGGCCGGCGTGGCGTACACGGCGGGAAGGGTCTGGCCGGCGGAGGTCGCGGCGGCCGCGGCAGCGTAGAGCGCCGGAGTCTCGCCGAGGCCGGGGGCGCTGCCCTCGGCGGCGTTGAAGAGGCCGGTGTCGCGGGCCACCAGCGGCTCGCCGCCCAGCGTCGGGCCCGACTTCTTGGCTCCCGGCTGCGCCGCCGGGAAGAGAACCTCGAGCTTCTTGCCCGCCTTCGCCTGCGCCAGCGCCTCGCGGGCCCGGCGGTCGGCGATCTTCTCCGCGCCCTCGATCTCGAGCACCTCGCGGGCCAGGTCCTTCGCGACGTCGGCGTACGGGACGACGCGCGCCTCCTCGACGCCCTCGACCTGGATGACGTGCCAGCCGAAGCGGGTTCGCACCGGGGCCGAGACCTCGCCGGGCTTGAGGGCGAAGGCCGCGTCCTCGAAGGGCTTGGCCATGAGCCCGGGACCGAAGGTGCCCAGGTCGCCCCCCTTGTCGCGGGAGGCCGTGTCCTCGGAGACCTCCTTCGCCACCTGCGCGAAGGGCTCCTTCTTGACCCGGTCCGCGTAGCCCTGGGCCTTCTTCCTGGCATCCTCGTCCTGCGCGGCGGGAGCGCCCTCGGGAACGCGGACCAGGATGTGCCGCGCCTTGACCCTCTTCTTCAGGTCGTAGCGGGCGGCGTTGGCCTCGTAGGCCTTCTTCACCCGGGCCGGGTCGGCCTTGAGGAGCGCCGCCACCTCGGCATCGGTGACCTTGACCTCCTTGCGGGCCGCGGCGACCGGGAAGCGGACGAACTCGAGGTTCACCCGGTCCGAATCCGCGAGCCAGGCCGCCCGGATCTCCTCCTCGGAGACGAGCGCGTTCTCGCGGATCAGCGCCATCATCTTCTGGTAGAGCAGGTCGTCGGCGAGCCGCTCCTCGAAGCGGGACTCGGACCCGTAGGCCTGGCGGACGGAGCGCCGGTAGAGCTCGATGTCGAACCTGCCGTCGGTCTGGAAGCCGGGGATGGCCCAGACCGCCCGGTTGATCTCGTCGGGGGTGACGCGGAGCCCGCGCTTCTTGGCCTCCTGGACCACCAGCACGCGATCGACGAGCTGGTTCATGGCCACGTTGCGCAGGCCGAGCTGATCCGCCAGTTCGCGCGTGAAGGTCTGGCCCATCCGGGCCTGGTAGGTCCGGAAGAGGTTCCCGTAGGCCTCCTCGTAGTCGGCCGGAGCGACGACGTAGCCGTCGATCTCGACCGCCGTGTTGGCCGAGATTCCCTCGACCTGGCATCCCTGGGAGCCGGGGCCAAAGCTGACGATGAAGACCACGATGATGATGCCGAAGAGCACGTAGGTGAGGACGCTGCGGCTCTTCGCGCGAAGGATGTCCAGCATGAGGTAGAACGCTCCCGGGGGGGTTATGGCCTTCCGTCCGCGGTTGCGGGCCGCGGCGGGGTTGAACAAGTAGGTCGACAGGGGCTAAAATGCAAGGGTTTTCGGGGAATGGGCGGGTCACGCGGGCGGGGCAGGAGCCGAATTGTTCGCACTACTCAGGCGGTACCGGGAAGTCATCGTCGTGGTGGTCCTCGCAGTGGTCCCGCTGGGCATCTTCCTCGCCCATGCCAGGCACCCGGGCGACCGCACCGCGATGGATCGTCTCGTCCTCGCCGTGACGAGCCCCGTCGAGAAGGGGGTCGACTGGGCGGTGACCGGCGTGCTGAGCGGCTGGCGGCACTACGTCTGGCTGCGCGGGGTGGAACGGCGAGCCCGGGAGCTTTCACGTACCGTGAATGACCTGCGGGCGGAGAACGCCGAGATGGGGGAGCTGCGGGCCGAGAACGAGCGGCTCGGGAAGCTGCTCGCCTTCGCCCGCTCCCGCCCGGAGCACCGGGCCGTGGGCGCCCGGATCATCGGCACCCGCCTCGACCCCAAGGGTCTCCAGCTCGTCACCATCGACCGCGGCTCCGCCGACGGCGTCCGCCGGATGATGCCGGTCGTCACCCCGGGCGGCGTCCTCGGACGGATCCACACCCTCGGCCCCCGCAGCGCGGACGTCCTCGTCCTCTCCGACCGCAACAGCTCCATCGCGGTCCGGGTGGAGCGCTCCCGCGCCCGGGCCAACGTCCGGGGCCAGGGCGCGCCCGGCCCCTGCAATCTCGAGTACGCGCTCCGCTCCGACGACCTCATCGAGGGGGACGAGCTCGTCACCTCGGGAACCGACGGCGTCTTCCCACGCGGCCTGCCGGTCGGTCAGGTGACCCGGGTGAAGCGCGGCGGCCACGGTCTCTACCAGGCGGCCGAGGTGGTGCCCGCGGTCGACGTGACCCGCGTCGAGGAGGTGGCGGTGCTGCTCGCCACCGACTCCCCCGACGCCCTGCCGGCGGCGCGGGGCCCCGAGCCATGAGGGGCTTCCTGCGCGTCCCGCTGGCCTCGGTCGCGGCGCTCCTGCTCCTCGCACTGGGAGCCACGGTCACCTTCCAGCTCTCCGGCGGAGCGGTCTCGCTCGCGCTGGCGGTGCCGGTGGTCGTCTGGCTGGGCCTGGAGACGTCGGTGATCGAGGGGGCCGTGGGCGCCTTCCTGATCGGCGCCCTCCTCGACGCCGCGGCCGGCGGTCCGAGCGGCCTGATCACCTTCCTCTCGGTGATGGTCTTCGTCGGCGTCCGCGCCGGGTCGGGCCCCTTCGACGCGCGAACCCCGCTCGGGTTCGGCCTGCTGTCCGGAGTGGCCACCTTCGGCATGGGGCTCGGCTCCGTCGTCCTCCTGCGCTACGTGACCCCGCCCGCGGCGGCGCCGGGCTTCGGCCTGCTCGGGCGCGTGCTGGTCGAGTCGCTCCTCACCGGGCTGGCCGCGCCCGCCATCCGCTGGGTGCTCGACCGCGTGCTCGTCCCCGCCCACCGCGACCAGGCCGGGATCCTCCGGCTCGGGTGACGCGGTGGCGCTGACGACATCACCGGCGCGCGGCGAGGGCGCGACCCGTCTCCTCTGGATGGCCGGGATCGCCGCCGTGGCGTTCCTGGTCCTGCTCTCCCGCCTCTACCACCTGCAGGTCCTCCGCGGCGAGGAGTACAGGGTCCGGGCGGAGGAGAATTTCGTGAAGGAGCTGCGGGTCCCTGCCGACCGCGGCCTGATCCTCGATCGCAACCGCAAGGTCCTCGTCGACTCGCGCCCCAGCTACGACGTGGTGCTCATCCCGTACTTCTGCGGGAAGGGCTGCGACGAGGTGGTCTCCCGGCTCGCCACGCTGCTGGCCTTCTCCTTCGAGGAGGAGGAGCGGGTCCGGGAGCACCTCCGCACCGCCCGCGGCCTGCTGCGCTTCCGCCCCTTCACCGTCAAGGTCGACATCTCCCGCGACGAGCTCGACGTGATCGAGGCCAACCGCATCGAGCTCTCGGGCGCCGTCGACGTCCTGCCCACCCCGCACCGGAGCTACCGGCACGGCATCTGGGCCAGCCACCTCCTCGGCTACATGAACGAGGTCGGCGCCGAGGAGATCGGAAAGCTCAACGCGGAGATCGAGAAGGCCGGGGGCGACGTCCGGCCCTACCAGCCACGCGACTACGTCGGGCGCCGCGGGCTGGAGAAGCGCTACGAGCGGGAGTTGCGTGGCGTCGATGGCACCCAGCGGGTGGTGGTCGACGCGCGCGGCAACGCCAAGCGGGAGAGCGAGCTCATCCCCGAGGACCAGCGCTTCGAGCCCTCCAACCCGGGCAACAACCTGGTGCTCTCCCTCGACTGGCGCCTGCAGGAGTTCGCCGAGAAGACCTTCCCGGCCACGGCCGGGGCGGTGATCGCCATGGACGCCCGCACCGGCTTCATCCTCGCCCTGGTCGACCGGCCCGCCGTCGACCCCAACAAGCTGGCCGGGCGCATCACCCGCGCCGAGCTGGCCGAGATCCGGGCCGACCCGCTGCAGCCCGAGCTCTTCCGGGCCGTCCAGCAGCACTACCACCCCGGCAGCACGTTCAAGGTGGTCACCGCCATCGCCGCCCTGGAGGAGGGGATCCTGCGCCCCGGCGGCACGGTCTTCTGCCCCGGCCACTACACCCTGGGTGGACACAGGTGGCGCTGCGACAAGGACAGCGGTCACGGCAACGTCGACCTGGATCACGCCATCGGGGCCAGCTGCGACGTGTTCTTCTACTCCCTGGGCGACCGCATGGGCACCGACCGGATCGCCAAGTGGGGGTCGCTGCTCGGCCTGGGAAGGCCCACCGGCCTGGATCTGCAGGGGGAGATCTCCGGGGTCATGCCCGACGAGGCCTGGCACGACGCCCACCAGCCGGGAGGCCACCAGCACGGCATGTCGCTCAACCTCTCCATCGGCCAGGGGGACGTGAACGTCACGCCGCTGCAGCAGGTGGTCCTCTACGCGGCCATCGCCACCGGAAAGGTCTGGCGGCCCCAGGTGGTGCTGCGCATCGAGGACCCGAAGGGCGACGTGCTGAAGGAGTTCGCGCCCGAGGTCCGCTCGGCGATCCCGGTGAAGGCGGAGACCCGGGAGGCCGTCCTGAAGGGGCTGCTCGCCGCGGTCAACGAGCCCTTCGGCACGGCCTACGGCGTCCGCCTCAAGGGCAGCCCCGAGGACCCGGTCATGGCCGGCAAGACCGGCACCGCACAGGTGGTGAAGCTGGGCGCGAAGCGGCTCAAGGCCTCCCAGGTCTCCTACTTCCAGCGCGACCACGCCTGGTTCGCCGCCTTCGCGCCGGCCGAGGATCCCGAGATCGTGGTGGTGGTCCTGAACGAGCACTCCGGGTTCGGCTCCTCGAACGCCGCGCCCACCGCGGCGGCCCTGATCCGGAAGTGGCTCGAGCTCCAGGAGGAGGATGCCCGGGCACGGGAGGACGTCCAGCGGCCGGCAGTGGCCCCGCCTCCCGCTCCTCCGGCGCCGCCCCCGCCCGCCGCGCCGGGCAAGGCCGAGAAGCCGGCCCGCGCCGATGCGGTCCTCCCGCCCGGAGGTCGCCGTGGCGCTTGACCTCTCCGGACTGGCGAGCCTGGGAGCGCCGCGGCAGCGATCCATCGCTCGCTTCCCCTGGCACGTCGCGTTCCTCGCACTCGCCATCTCCGCGGTGGGGGTGTGGAACCTGGCATCGGCGTCCCGCAGCTCGCACATCGACATCTGGATCACCCAGGCCACCTGGATGGCGGTGGGCCTGGGGCTGGCGCTCGCGGTGGCGCTCGTCGACTACAAGATCTTCCGGCAGGGTGCCTGGATCTTCTACGGAGTGGTGGTGGTGCTCCTCCTGCTCGTGCTCTGGAAGGGCAGGGTGATCATGGGGGCGCGGCGCTGGATCAGCCTCGGACCGGTGGGCTTCCAGCCCTCCGAGCTGGCCAAGATCGCCGTGATCCTGGCACTGGCGCGCTGGTTCTCCACCGACCGGGAGAGCGATCCCCGGCGCGGACCTCGCGGTCTCGCCGGCATCGCCATCCCCGGGGCCCTGGTCCTCCTGCCGACGTTGCTCGTGCAGCGACAGCCCGACCTGGGAACGGCCCTCATCACGCTCGCCGTGGGCGCCACCATGATCCTCTTCGCCGGGGTCCGCTGGAAGACCCTGGCGGTCCTGGGCACGGCGGCCCTCCTGGCGGGCGCGGCGGCGTGGCCGCACCTCAAGCCCTACCAGCGGAAACGGGTCGAGACCTTCCTCAACCCGGAGGGGGACGTGCTCGGCGCCGGATACCACGCCACCCAGTCGATGATCGCGGTGGGGTCGGGGCAAGGGCTCGGGAAGGGCTGGGGGCAGGGCACCCAGACCCTGCTCTCCTTCCTCCCCGAGCAGCACACCGACTTCATCTTCTCGGTGTGGGCCGAGGAGCATGGCTTCGCCGGTGCGCTCCTCCTCCTCGGGCTCTACTTCGCGCTGGTGGGCTCCGGGATCACCATCGCGATGAACGCCCGCGATCGCTTCGGCCAGTTCGTGGCCGTGGGGGCGACGGCGCTCGTCTTCTGGCACGTATTCGTCAACATGGGCATGGTGACGGGCGTCCTGCCCGTGGTGGGCGTGACGCTCCCGCTCATGAGCTACGGCGGGACCTCGGTGCTGGTGGTCTTCGCGGCGCTGGCGCTGCTCGCGAACGTGGGGACGAAGCGGTTTGCTAATTGACGGCGAGCCCTTCAGGGCGAGCAAGAGCCGCCCCGCAGTACCTCTTCACCCACGGAATCCCCGTCCCGCTCCTGCGCCCCGGCCTCACGGCCGGTCCGCCGCTACCCCGCCGCCTTCTTGACCGAATCCAGGATCCTCGTCCGGTCCGCCCCGATCACGGTATCCACGACCTTCCCGCCCTTGAACACCAGAAGCGTCGGGATGGAGCGGATGTTGAACTTCTGGGCGACCACCTGGTGCTTGTCGATGTCCATCTTGCCGACCTTGACCTTGCCCTTGAAGTCGGTGGCGATCTGCTCGACCACCGGTGCAATGGCCTTGCAGGGCCCGCACCAGGTGGCCCAGAAGTCGACCAGGACCGGGATGTCGCTCTTCAGCACTTCGTTCTCGAAGGTGCCGTCCTCGAGGGTGACGATGTCGTTGGATGCCATGCCGGCTTACCTAACCTCTCGCACGGACGCTGGCAAGCAGACCCGGTCGCGTGCTAGGTTTCCCGCTCACCGCAAGCGCCCGGAATGACCCGCGATCTCTCCATGACAGGTGGCCCCCTCTTCGTCTCGCAGGCGCTCCTCGACGCCTGGGCGAGCCAGGGGCGGATCGACCTGGATGGCGGCTCCATCGCGCTGCTCCGCGGCCAGGCGCGCGGTCGCCGGTATGCGCTCGAGCCGGCAGTCCGCTTCCTCCGGGTCGCCGGCGGCGGCGACGACCCGCTCGGCCTGGTGGCCCGTGTGAAGACGCTGGCCCAGGTGCGCGAGCTCGGCGGCGAGCCCATGGCCGACTCGGTGGTGGTGGGAGAGGCCGCCTACGAGGTCGAGCCCGGCTTCCTCGCCGAGGCCTCCGCGGTCGAGGCCGCCTCCCGGGCGGTTCCGGCGGCCGCCCCTCCCTCGTCCGGAGCCTCCCGGAACCTCCCCCGCGACCTCGAGGATCGCCGCCGCGAGGCCGAGGCTCTGGCCCGGTTCCTCCTTGACAATCTCTCCTGACGGCCCCATCAGGGACCGTCGAATTCGAATGCCCGACAGGGACCCTCGATGAGCCTCCAGGTTCTCCGCCTCGCCGCCCTCTTCTATGCCGGGGCGGCAACGGCCTACGTCCTCTACTTCGCCCGCCCGCGCCACCAGAGGCTGGCCACGGCCGGGCAGTGGCTGCTCGCGGCCGCCTTCGTGGTGCACGCCGCGGCCATCGGTCTCGGCTGCAAGGAGTACGGCGGCGCCGAGTTCTTCGGCCTGCGCGGCGGGCTCGTCTTCATGGTCTGGCTCGCGGCCGGCGCCTCCCTGGTGGTCCAGCGGCTCTACCGGATCCCCGCCGTCGGGGCCTTCGTCACCCCGCTCATCCTGGTGGTGCTGCTCCCCACGCTCTTCCTCGTGAAGCCGGACTTCCCCGAGGTGCTGCCCGACGAGGTGCGGCGCCCCATGCTCACGGTCCACATCGTGACCGCGCTGCTCGGCGTGGCGCTCTTCGCCATCGCCTCGCTGGTGGCCGCCATGTACCTCCTCCAGGAACGGGAGGTGAAGGGCAAGCGGTTCGGCGCGCTCTTCTCGCGGCTGCCCTCGCTGGCCGCCCTCGACCAGCTGAACCAGCGGCTGGTCCGCTTCGGCTTCGTGGTCTACACGGTGGCGCTCCTCACCGGCTCGGGCATGGCCAAGGTGGTCTGGAAGAGCGCCTGGCAGTGGGATCCGCAACAGATCAGCTCGCTCGTCATCTGGATCCTCTACGCCGCCATGGTCCAGCTCCGGCACACCGGCTGGCACGGGCGCCGCTTCGCGCTGCTCACCATCGCCGCCTTCGGCCTGGTCCTCGGCTCGATGATCACCTTGAACGTCCTGCCCGCCGGCTTCACGCGCCACGCCGGCGACTTCTCGGGTGCCCGCAAGTGAATTCCGGCCGCGAGCTCCACCTGGTCGGGCTCTCGCACAAGAGCGCCCCGGTGGCCGTCCGCGAGCGGGTGGCGCTGGGAGGCGACGATCTGAAGAGCGCCCTGGCCGGGCTGGCGGCCCGCCCCGGCGTCGGCGAGGTCATGGTGGTCTCCACCTGCAACCGGGTGGAGTGCTACGTGTACGGCGAGTCGCTGGACGAGGCCCGGCACTTCTTCCTCTCCCGTACCGTCGAGGCCCAGGCGCACCTCTACGAGCGCAGCGGACGGGAAGCCGTGCGCCACCTCTTCCGCGTGGCCGCCAGCCTCGACTCCATGGTGGTGGGCGAGCCGCAGATCCTCGGGCAGGTGAAGGAGGCCTACGGCATGGCGGCCTCGGCCGAGACCGCCGGCACCTTCGTGTCGCGCCTCTGCAACCGCGCCTTCGCCACCGCCAAGCGGGTCCGCAGCGAGACCGAGATCGCCCGGGGAGCGGGAAGCGTCTCGCAGGTGGCGGTGGAGCTGGTCGAGAAGATCTTCGGAAACCTGAAGGGCAGGGCCGTGCTGCTGGTGGGTGCGGGAAAGATGGGAGCGCTCTCCGCGAAGGCCCTTCGCGAACTGGGCGCCGACCGCATCCTGGTCACCAACCGCTCCCCGGAGCGGGCCGCGGCGCTGGCCGCCGCGATCGGTGCGGTCGCCGAGCCCTGGGAGACCCTGACCAGCCTGCTCACGCTCGCCGACGTGGTGATCGTCTCCACCGGCGCCCCGAACTACGTGATCACCCGCGAGCTGGCCACCCAGGTGATGAAGGCCCGGCGGGGCCGGTCCATCTGCTTCATCGACCTGGCCGTCCCGCGCAACGTCGACCCGGCCTGCGGGGAACAGGACAACGTCTACGCGTACGACATCGACGATCTGCAGAAGGTGGTCAGCCAGACCCATGCAGCCCGCGCCGAGGAGGCCATCCGTGCCGAGGCCATCGTCGAGGCCGAGGTCATGGCCTTCGCCCAGGAGCGGGAGACCCGGGCCGCCCTCCCGGTGCTGGCCGAGCTGCGCCGCCACGCCGAGCAGATCGCCCACGCCGAGGCCGAGCGGACGCTCGCCCACCTGGGCGGCAAGCTCGACGAGAAGGGGCGGAAGAGCGTCGAGGCCATGGCCCACGCCATCGTGAACAAGCTGCTCCACGGTCCCACCGCCCGTCTCAAGGAGGCCGCGGCCAGCGGCGACAGCGACCTCCCCGGCGCCGCCGCCGAGCTGTTCGGCGTGGGAGAGGACGAGCACCCCCGAGCGCGTGGCCGTCCGGAGAGCGACTCCGGCGCCGCCGCCCACCCGGAGTCCCACAGATGACCGTACGAATCGCCACCCGCCGCAGCGCCCTCGCGATGTGGCAGGCCCGCCACGTCTCCGGCCTGCTCACCGCGCGCGAGCCCGGACTCGAGGTGCAGCTCCTCGAGCTCATGACCCGCGGCGACCGCATCCTCGACGTCCCGCTGGCGGAGGTCGGCGGCAAGGGACTCTTCGTGAAGGAGATCGAGGACGCCCTGCTCCGCGGGGACGCCCAGATCGCCGTCCACTCCATGAAGGACCTGCCGGCCGTGGAGCCGCCCGGACTGATCATCGCCGCGGTCCCGATCCGCGAGGACCCCCGCGACGCGCTGGTCTCGCACGGAAAGAAGCTCTCCGAGCTGCCGCAGGGGGCCCGCGTCGGGACGGCAAGCCTGCGCCGCTCGGCCCAGCTCCAGGCCATGCGCCCCGACCTGAAGATCGAGACCATCCGTGGGAACGTGGCCACCCGCCTGCGCAAGATCGACGAGGGTTTCGACGCGGTGGTCCTGGCCCACGCGGGCCTGCGCCGCCTCGGCCTCGTGGACAAGGTCGCGCAGGTGTTCTCGACCGCCGAGATGCTCCCGGCCGTGGCCCAGGGCGCCCTCGCCATCGAGGCCCGGGAGGACGACGCCGGGACGCTGCGGCGCCTCGCCCCGCTGGAGGACCGCACCACGCGGATCCAGATCGAGGCGGAGCGCGGCTTCCTCCGCAAGCTGCAGGGCGGTTGCCAGGTGCCCATCGCCGGCCACGCCGAGGTGAAGGGGGACCAGGTCCACCTGCGAGGGCTGGTGGCCAACCTCGACGGTACGGTGATCATCCGAGGGGAGCGGACCGGCGCGGCCGCCGACGCGGCCCGGATCGGCGAGGCCCTCGCCGAGGAGCTCCTCTCCCGCGGCGCCGGGGAGATCCTCTCCACCATCGAGAAGGGGCCGGGGCTGGCCGCCCCCAGGCGTTGAGCCAGCCTTCCGCCAGGCTCGACGGCCGCCGGGTGGCGGTGACCCGCGGGAAGGGCGGCGCGGACCCGCTCACCGCCCGCCTGCGCGAGCTCGGGGCCCACGTCCTGGAGGTCCCGGCCATCGCCACCGCACCCCCCGAGAGCTGGGAGGAATTCGACGCGGCGCTTCACGACCTGGAGCAGTACGACTGGATCGCCTTCGCCAGCGCCACCGCCGTCGACGCCGCCCTCTCGCGCATCTCGGCGCTGGGGCTGCCTCCCCCGCCCGTGGGAACGCGCCTCGCCGCGGTGGGCAAGGCCACGGCGCAGCGGCTCCACGATCGGCTGCGTTCCCCCGACCTCGTGCCGGAGATCGCCACCGGCGAGGGGCTGGCCGAGGCCATGGCCCCCCTGGTGCGCGGCCGGCGCGTGCTCGTTCCCCGGGCCGCGGAGGGGCGTCACGAGCTCCTGGACGGGCTGGCCGCGGCCGGCGCCGACGTGGTGGACGCCCCGTGCTACCGCACCGTGGCGGCTCCCGCGGCCGCCCTGGCGCCGCTGGCGGATGCCCTCCTCGGCGGGATCATCGACGCCGTGACCTTCGCTTCTCCGTCGGCGGTCCGGAGCGTGGTCGCGGCGCTCGGGGCGCGTGCCGAGCTGCTCGATCGCTGCACGCTCGCGGCCATCGGCCCGACCACCGCCGCGGCCCTCCAGGAGGCCGGGCTCAGGGTGTCGGTGACCCCGGAGGTCTCCACCGCCGCCGGCCTCGCCGACGCGATCGCCGGGCACCTGGGTCCGAGGGACGGATAGCGGGTCTATCCGGGCTTCTGCTTCCGGGCTTCGCGCCGGGCCCGCTTCGCGGCCAGGAACCCGGTGCGGCGCCGCTCCTCGACCTTCTCCTGCGGCGTGGGCACGGGGCGCGGAACCGGAGCCTTCCGCTCCGGCTCCCGCTTCGCGCCGGGCTGCAGCGTCCACCAGAAGAGCCGCTTCACCACCAGCGTGGCGTAGGCGCCGGGGGGGAGGGTGAAGGCCAGGTTCACCCGCAGGCGACCCCGGTTGAGCTCGTCCTTGCGGGCCTCGCCCACCACCAGCTTCCCCGGGTTCACGAGGAGCGGACGCTCCTCGGCGTCGAAGTGGATCTGCGGGGCGTCCTTCACGCGGAGGTCGGCGAGGGTCTGGTTCTCCCGGGCCAGCACCGAGAGGGCTGCCCGCTCCATGCGGGGATCCTCGAACCTCGAGCCGGGGGCGAGGAGCGGGAAGGTGCGTCCGCGGAGCTCGCGGGCCAGCGCCCCGTCGAGCTCGCGCGGGAAGAGCAGCGTCCCGGCCTGGTAGCGGATGGAGACCAGGCGGGCCACCCCCACCACGTCTCGCAGGTAGGCCTTCACCCCCTCGTTCCAGAGCCAGCTCTGGTACGCGAAGATCTGAAGGGCGCGCCAGCGCGGCTCGGTGCGCAGGAAGGCCCCCAGGAAGTCCCCGGGGTGCTTGCGCAGGTAGCGGACCACGAGGTCGTAGCGCTCGGCGCCGGGATGGGGGTTGCGGAGGTCCCAGTGGCCCCAGTTCTCCTTCCAGAACTGCTTCACCCTGGCGTCGCTGGTGCGGTCGAGCTCGCTGGGGCGCGCCAGGAAGTTCTTCAGCGCCACCTCGTGCTCGCCCCGCATCAGGTCCTTCACCAGGAAGCCCTGGCCGTGCTTCAGCGATCCGAAGCGCTGCGAGTCGAAGTAGTCGATCACCCCGATCCGGCGCACCTCGGCCATGGACGAGGCGAGCTTCGCCACGTCCTCCTCCGAGAGGTCGCGGACCGTGACCGCGAACCGGTTCGACGTGGTGTTGGCCGCCGAGAGGGCCGAGGCGGTCCGCCCGAGCGGCTTCAGCCGGAGGTCGGGCTCCTGGATCTCCACCTGGGCCCCTCGGACCGCCACCAGCTGGGTGGTGCGCCCCTGCTTGTCCTTGAGACCGCAGTAGCTGACGTCGGCCGCCTGGACCTTGGCCGTGGCACGGAGCCGTTCCACCGCCTCGAAGGTGGAGAGCTTCTGCTTGTCCATCAGGTAGACGAACCACTGGCCGCGCGGATCGGGGTCGAACCGCCACGACTCGGTGACGGAGAAGTCCTCGGGGAGCTGCTTGAGTTTCATGGCGCCTCGGTCGGGCGCCTCAGGCGGCCTGCCGGTAGAAGAGGACGATGGTCAGGCAGTGAAACTCGCTGTCGCTCGACTGGGAGACGACCCGGTCCACGATCTCGAGATCGGCGTTGGCCTGGAGCCAACGGCCGATGGACTCGCCGAGTTCCTCGCGGTCCTTGGCCTTGGTGGCCGAGAAGACCTTCACACCGGTGAACCGCATCGCGCGCACCTCGCTCACGCCGTTCCCACTCCCAGCGCGTCCCCAGTACTCCGATATCATTGCCCCACCCCAAGGCGGGTGTCAAACCGGCGGCAAGTCCAACCCGTCGATATCGCGGCCGATTTCGCCTCGTTGAACCCTTCGCGACCCGCGTGGTATTCGAGTCGCGGGAATTCCCATGCTCATCGACCTTCACGTCCACAGCCGGCACACGCCGGATTGCTCCCTCTCTCCCCGCGACGCGATCCGGAGGGCCCGGGAAGCCGGACTCGACGGCATGGTGTTCACCGACCTGAACACCATGGACGGGCTCGCCGAGTACCGGGAGGCCGCCCGCGCGGAGGGATTCCTGGCGCTCTGCGGCGTGGAGATCGCGACCGACCGCGGCCACTACCTGGCCTATTTCCCCGACCCGGAGAAGGTCCCGGCGCTGCCCCAGATCTTCGGGACGCCCCCGTGGCCGGTCCAGGAAGTCATCTCCAAGGTGGTGTCGATGGGGGGCGCGGTGGTCGCCGCCCACCCGTACGACCGGTCGATCGACCGCCCCGGGGGGGACATCCTCTTCACGCTCGACGGCCTCTCCGCGGTCGAGGGGCTCGACGCGTCCCGCAAGCCCGCCACGAACGACCTCGCTGTGGAGGCGGCGGACCACATGGGGCTCCCCTGCATTGCCGGGTCCGGGGCGAAGGGCTCCCTGTCGGAGATCGGGAAGGCCGCCACGCTCTTCCGCGACCTGGTCCGAAGCGAGGCCGATCTGGTGGCGCAGCTCAAGGCCGGCACGGTCTTCAGCGTGGCCATCGGCGTCACGCCCGGGCCGCCCGAGACCCGGGCGCCGAGGAGTGCCGGTGACCGCCGGGGGGATCGGGTCGACCGCAGCGACCGCGGTGGCCGGGGCGACCGCGGTGGCCGAGGCGCCGGCCGTGGCCGCGGTGACTCCCGCGGTCCGCGACGCGAACGGTAGAGGCTTCACTTCCCCCGCGAGCTGCTTCCCTTCCCGGAATCCAGCCGGACCAGCCGGTCATCCAGGAAGGAGGCCTTGCGGGTGCTGTTCGTCCAGTGCCACTCCTCCGTCCGGGCCGGCCGGTCCATCACGATCCGATCCGGGTAGCCCCAGGCCATCGCTGCTGCATCCCGGGTCATCCCCTCCACGAGCGCCTTCTCCCGGATGGCGTCGCGCACCGGTTCGGGCAGCGCGGCGAAGGTCGCGGTCGGGTCGTCGGGGGTGAGCACGCGCCCGACCTCGGCGAGGACGTCCTCGGCGCGCGCGTTCTCGGTGGCGAGGACCAGGACGGCGGGCTTCGCGACCCCCTCGACCGTGGCGAGCAGCCACGGGTTGTAGCGAGGCGTGGTGAGGGGGCGGCTCCAGGCGACGGAGCCGGTGGGAAACTGGACCCCGTCGACGAAGACCGGCGTTCCCGGCGACAGGATCCGTGTCGCCGCGGGAGGCGTGATGGGCTTCCCATCCGGTGACTCGAGGACCTGGAGCTCCGAGACCGGCCTGTCGGAGAGGAGCACCCTCGAGCCGTCCCCGAAGAAGGGCGCCACGTAGACGGCGACCCGGAGGTAGCGGGGCTGGCGGGAGAGGGACCGGGCCACGGTCTCACGCCCCTCGGGGGGAATCTGGGACGGGGGAACGCAGGCCGAGAGCAGGGCAACGGCGACGGCGACGGCGAGGCGGCGCATGCGGCATCTCTACCGCATCGGGTCCGGGACGGCACTAGACTCCTCTCATGGCGGGACTGACGCCCAACGGCCTTCAAGTATTGGAGCGGCGCTACCTCCTTCGCGACGACGGGGGGACGCCGGTCGAGACGCCGGCGGGGATGTTCCGCCGCGTCGCCGAGGCGGTGGCGGAGGCCGAGGCGCAGGTGGTCCGCGCCTCCTGGGCGGAGCGATTCGAGCGGCGCATGGCGGCGCTCGAGTTCCTCCCCAACTCGCCTACCCTCATGAACGCCGGGCGTCCGCACGGCCAGCTGGCCGCCTGCTTCGTCCTCCCGGTGGGCGACGACCTGGAGCAGATCTTCGACGCGCTCAAGTGGGCCGCGCTCATCCACCAGTCGGGCGGGGGTACCGGCTTCTCGTTCTCCCGGCTGCGTCCGAAGGGCGACCTGGTGCGCACCACCCACGGCGTGGCCAGCGGTCCGGTCTCCTTCATCCGGGTCTACGACGCGGCGACCGAGACCATCAAGCAGGGGGGCGTGCGGCGCGGCGCCAACATGGCGGTGCTGCGCGTGGATTACCCCGACATCCTCGACTTCGTCGACGCCAAGCGGGGGCCGGGGCTCGGAAACTTCAACGTGTCGGTTGCCGTCACCGACGCCTTCATGGATTCCGTGGCGGCGGGGCGGAGCTTTCCGCTCGTCCACCCGCGTTCCGGGAAGGTCGTCCGCGAGCTCCCGGCGCGCGACCTCTTCCGGCGCATCGCCGAGGACGCCTGGGCTTCCGGGGAGCCGGGGCTCCTCTTCCTCGACCGGGTCAACGCGGCCAACCCCACGCCCGACCTGGGAGAGTTCGAGAGCGTGAACCCCTGCGGGGAGCAGCCGCTCCTGCCCTTCGAGGCCTGCACGCTCGGGTCGGTGAACCTCGCCGGAATGGTGCGGGACGGGGCGCTGGACCGGGGACGCCTCTCCGGCGTGGTCCGGGACGGGGTGCGCTTCCTCGACGACGTCCTCGACGTGAACGCCTGGCCGCTGCCCCAGGTGGCCGCCATCTCGCGACGGAACCGAAAGATCGGGCTCGGGGTGATGGGGTGGGCCGACCTGCTCGTCCGGCTGGGCGTCGCCTACGACGAGCCCCGGGCGCTGGACCTCGCCGGCGAGGTGATGTCCCTCGTGCAGCGCGAGGCCCACGCGGAGAGCGAACGGCTCGCCGCCGAGCGGGGCCCGTTCCCGGGATGGGGGACGAGCGCACCGGCAGCGCGGGGAGAGGCTCCGCGGCGCAACGCCACGGTGACCACCATCGCGCCGACCGGGACGCTCTCGGTCATCGCCGGCTGCTCGTCGGGGATCGAGCCGCTCTTCGCCGTGGCCTACGTGCGCCACGCCCTCGACGGCGTCGAGCTCCGGGAGGAGCATCCGCTGCTCGCCGGCCGGCTGCCGGGACCGGACGGGGAGGCGGCGCTCGCCGCGATCCGGTCGCGCGGCACGGCGCGCGGAGTACCGGGCGTGCCGGCCGAGGTGCAGCGGCTCTTCGCCACGGCGCACGACGTGTCGCCCGAGGCCCACGTGCGCATGCAGGCGGCCTTCCAGCGCCACGTGGACAACGGGGTGTCGAAGACCATCAACCTGCCCGCCGGGGCGACGGTGGAGGCGGTGGAGCAAACCTTCCGCCTCGCCCACGAGCTCGGGCTGAAGGGGATCACGGTCTACCGGGACGGGAGCCGGGAGGGTCAGGTGCTCACCACCGGCCTGCCCGGGACCGAGTGCCCGGCCTGCGGCGCGACCATGGCCCGCAGCGGCGGATGCATGACCTGCCGCTCCTGCGGCTACGGCAGCTGCGAGACGACTTCCTAGCCGGGGCCTCGAGCCCCCTGCGGGTTTCTAGTCCTCCTCCTCCCGCGACTCGAGGAACCTCTTCCCCAGCTCGTGCGACCGCTTCGTGGCCGCCTCCACGGCGTTCATGAGCGTGGTACGGAGCCCGCCGGCCTCGAGGGTGTGGAGGCCCGCGATGGCCGTCCCTCCCGGGCTCGTGACCTGGTCCTTCAGGCGTCCCGGGTGCTCGCCGGTCTCGAGGAGGAGCTGGGCCGAGCCGAAGACGGTCTGCGCGGCGAGGTCCAGCGAATTGCGCCGGTCGAGCCCCATCTTCACGCCGGCGTCGGAGAGCGCCTCGATGATGAGGAACACGTAGGCCGGTCCGGAGCCGGAGAGGCCGGTGACGGCGTCGAGGAGCACCTCGTCCACCACGACCGACTTCCCGACCGCGTCGAAGAGGGCCTTCGCCTGCTCCAGGTCCTCGGCCGTGGCGTGCTCCCCGGGCGAGATGGCGGTGGCGCCCGAGCCCACCAGCGCCGGCGTGTTGGGCATGGTGCGGATGATGCGCACGCCGTGCCCCACCTTGCGCTCCACGGCGGCGAGCGGGACGCCGGCGGCGATGGAGATGACGAGCTTCGTGGCGTCGAGGGCCGGGGCGATCTCGGCGAGCACCTTGTTCATCACCTGCGGCTTCACCGAGAGGACCACGATGTCGGCCTTCTTCACCGCCGCCAGGTTGTCGGTGGTGGTGGCGACGCCGAACCGCTTCTCGAGCTCGGCGAGCCGGTCCTTGCGGCGGTCGGTGAGGAGGATCTCCCCCGGCGCGGCGACTCCGGCGCGGAGCAGCCCCTTCACGAGGGCCTCGGCCATGTTGCCGGCACCGAGGAAGGCGATGGTCTTTCCGAGTGGCATGCCCGTCACTCTATCCGATGATGAAGTCCTCGCGCACGGCAGTGCCCCGCTGGAACCGGTCCAGGGTGAAGCGGTCGAAGATCTCGTCCTTCTCCCGCCCGGTCATCCAGTCGGCCATGAGCTCGGCCACCGCCGGGGCCATCATGAAGCCGTGCCCGACGAAGCCGTTCAGCTGCAGGAAGTTGGCGGGCCCGGCCGCGCCCAGGATGGGGTTGTTGTCGGGGGTGACGTCGTAGTTCCCCGCCCACTGGCGCGTGACGGGGAGGGAGGCGGTGGCCGGCACGTATTCGGTGAGGGCGCGGGAGAAGCGGGCCAGGAAGCGGAGCGTGGAGCCCTGCGAGATGCCGGCCGGTTCGGTGGGGTCACCCATCCCGCCCACGATCTCGCCGCGCTGGGACTGGGAGAAGTAGAGGCCGGTGCCCAGCGCCGAGACGAGCGGGCCGAGCCAGGGCTTGAGCGGACCGGAGACCAGGATCTCGTGCCGGGTGGGGCGATTGGGAAGCGTCACCCCGGCGAGCCGCGCCACCTCCGGGCTCCAGGCGCCGCAGGCGTTCACCACCGTGTCGCAGCGGATGCGGCCGGCGGCGGTCTCCACCGCGAGGATGCGGCCTCCCTGGAGGTCGAACCCGGTGACCGGCGTGAAGGTCCGGACGGTGGCGCCGCGGGACCGGGCAGCCGCCGCGTAGCCCCACAGGAACGGCCAGGGGAAGACCACCCCGTCGTCGGGGTTCCAGGAGGCGGCGACGAATCGGCTCGGGTCGAGCTCCGGGACCACCCGGCAGGCCTCCGCGGGCGTGAGGATGCGGGTGCGCATCCCCTGCTCCCGCTGGACCGCGAGGTTCTGCTCGAGCCGCCTCACCTGGGCGCCGTCCGGCGCGAGGAAGAGGTAGCCTCCGCGGCGGAACCAGCCGTTCACTCCGGTCTCGCCGGCGAAGCTCCGGAAGAGCTGGAGCGATCGGAGCCCGAGCCGGACCATGGTGGGCGTGGACCACTGGGCGCGGACGCCGCCGCCGTTGCGCCCGGAGGCGCCGGAGTTGAGGTAGCCCCGCTCCAGGACCACCACCTCCCGCACTCCGCGCAGCGTGAGCTGATGGGCGAGTGCGAGCCCGAGGATGCCGCCGCCCACGATCACCACGTCGGCCCGCCCGGGCAGCGGCCCGGAGGGGCCGGGGCGAGGCGGGGCCGGCCGGACGGGGACGGGAACCCCCGGGTCGAGCGGCAGGGCGTCCGGGTCCAGCGCTGCCAGCGTCCCGAAGGTCACCGGCTGGATGGGCGGACGGGGAGTGAAGGGGGTGATCTCCGCCGGGGTGGCCCCGAGCCGGAGCAGCTCCTGCACGACGGCGGCGAGGCAGCTCTTGCCCTGGCAGGGGCCCGTGCCGAAGCCGGTGTAGCGCTTCACCGACTCGAGGTCGCGGTGCCCCTCCGCGAAGGCCCGGCGCACCTCGGAGAGGGTCACGTCCTCGCAGGCGCAGAGGATGGTCTTACCCACGGGCGGCCTCCCCGGCGCGGCGGCCCCAGGCCATCGCGTCGGCGGCGGAGACCGGACGGGCGACTTCACCGGCGGCGAACAGGCCAGGGACCGGCGTGGTGCCGTCGTCGCAGACCCGCGGTGCGAAGGCCTGGATGGAGGGATCCCAGTCGACGCCCACGCCGAGGGCCCGCAGCAGGTCGGGAGCCGGTGCCGGGGGTTCACCCTGGGCAACGGTGTCGCAGGGGAGGTCGACGCCGCCGGAGAGCCGGAGGGCGCGGACCCGGCCCGGGCCGCGGGCGAGGGCGACCGGGGCAGTGACCCGGGGGGCGTCGAGGCCGGCGGCGGCGAAGCGTGCGGCGAGGGCCGCGGCCTCCGGACCCGCGCCCAGGACCGCGACGCGCCGGCCAGGCAGGACGCCGTGCTCGGCGAGCGCGAGGGCGAGGGCGCGGCCGGAGTGGATGCCCGGGAGGTCGTTGCCCTCGAAGGTGGGCGGGCGGGCGGTGCCGCCGGTGCAGACGACGATGCGCCGTGCGCGCACGAGGCGGGTGCGCGGCGGGTCCTCCGAGACGAGCAGGCAGACCGGGGAGCCCCCGTCGCGCCAGATGCCGGTGGCGACGGTGCCGAGGGCGACCTCCCCACCGCCCGCGGCGACGGTCCGGAGGACGCCGGCGGCCCAGGTGGCCGGAGCGGCGCCGGGCTCGAGCCCGGTGCGCAGGCGCCCGCCGGGAAGGGAGTCCTGCTCGGCGAGGAGGACCCGGAGGCCCGCGGTGGAGAGCGCCTCGGCGGCGGCGAGGCCGGCGGGTCCGGCGCCGAGCACGAGAGCGTCCCAGCTCTCCGCCGACGCCGCGGGGCCCTGCGGAGAAGGGCTCTCCGGCATCCTCCCGAACCCGGCCAGGCGCCGGGTGAACCCGACCATCGCCCGGTTCACCGGGAGCGGACGGGTGAACATGTGGTGGACGTCGAGCCCGCCGGGAGTGAGCGGGTCGATGATCCCGAGCAGGTCGTGGGCGGCGTCGGGCCAGGCGTTCTGGCTCTCGACCCGGAGGCCGTCTCGGCAGGGGGTACGGCAGGCACGCCGGTTCGGGTCGCCGTCGATTCGCACCAGGCAGGAGCCGCAGCTGCCGGAGAGGCAGAAGGGGCCGCGGGGGCGGTGGTACTTCGGGCTGCGGGAGATCACCAGGCGGCCGGCGGCGAGGAGAGCCGAGGCCACGCTCTCACCGGTGCGGGCCGGTACCGCGTGGCCGTCGAAGGTCACCGTGCAGTCGGTGGCGAAGCGGGGGTCTGCGAGTCGAGGCATGGAGGAGGCGCGCGGAGGATAGCTCCGGTACGAACCGCCGGCCACGGTTATGAAGGCGCCCGTGGCGGTGATCTTCCTCTTCGTGGACGGGGTGGGCGCGGGGCGCCGGGACCCCGGCGTGAACCCGCTCGCCCGGGGGGACTTCCTGCTGTCGCGGTTCGACGACGGGTCCGGGACGCCGCTGCCGCGCGGGGGCAGGGCGGCCCTGGCCGACGCCTGCCTGGGCGTGCCGGGGCGCCCCCAGTCCGCCACCGGCCAGAGCACCATCCTGTCCGGGGAGAACGCCCCGTCCGCGATGGGGCAGCACCTGCTCGGCTTCCCGCCCGCGCGCCTGCGCTCCTGGCTCGAGCCGCGGTCCATCTTCCGGGCGCTGGCCACCGACGGACGGCGGGCCGCCTTCGCGAACGCCTATCCGGTGGCGCATCTCCACGCGCTGGGCTTCCCCGCCGACGGGGAGCCGGAACTGCCCCTGGAGATCGTTCGAAGACGGTCCCGGGCGTCGGCGACCACGGTCGCCTTCGCGGCCGGCGGCGGGCGCTTCCGGACCTGGAGCGAGGCCCGGCAGGGGAGGGCGCTCACCCACGACATCACCGGGGTCCGGGCCAACGGGTACGGGGCGGGACTCCCGCCGCGCACGCCCGAGGAGGCGGCCGAGGTCCTGCTCGGCATCGCACGGGAGCACGACCTGACCCTCTTCGAGCACTTCGAGACCGACGAGGCCGGGCACTCCCGCTCGATGGAGCGGGCCGTCGAGGTGCTGGGGCGGGTCGACCGCTTCGCCAGGTCCCTGGTGGAGGGGCTGGGGGAGGGGGATTCCCTCCTGGTCGCGAGCGATCACGGGAACCTGGAGGATCTGGGAACCCGCAACCACACGCTGAACCGGGTTCCGGTGATCGGGTTCGGAAGGGCGGCGGAGGTGGTGGACGGGGTGACGGACCTGACCGGGATCGCGCCGGTGCTGCGAGGGCTGGCCTCGCGACCCTAGCCGCCGGCGAGCTTCCCGACGACGGCGGCGGAGCGGAGCGTCAGCAAGGACACCTCCGGCGGTGCGTTGAGCCGCAGCGCCACGCCGACGTTTCCGACGCCGCGGTTCACGTATAGTTGAACCTTCTCGACCTGGTACAGGCCGTCGATGTAGGGCTCGCGCGCCATCCAGCGCAGGGCCGGCATGAGGAGCGGTACGTTCACCTGCCCGCCGTGGGTGTGGCCCGAGAGGAGCAGCATCGGCTTCCCCCAGATGGCGAGGTGATCGGCCGTGCGCGGGACGTGGGCCAGGTACAGGCGGGAGCCCGGCGCGGCGCCCTTCATGGCCAGCGGCGGGTCCGCCGATCGGGTCCAGAGGTCGTCGATCCCGATCACGGTGAACGGCGCCCCGCGGAGCACGAGCGTGGTGTTCTGGTTCTCGAGGACTCCGTAGCCCAGGTGCTCGAGGGCGGCGGAGGCGCCCCGCGGGTCGACCCAGCGGTCGTGGTTGCCGAGCGTGGCCAGCGTGGGTGCATGGAGCCCGCCGAGCTGCTCGCGCATGAGCGACACGCCGCCGCGGTCGCGCGTCAGGTAGTCGCCGGTGAGCACGACCAGGTCCGGTCCGAAGCGGTTGGCCTCGTCGATGGCGGCGCGGATGCGCTCGACCGGCGTCAGCGGGCCGACGTGGAGGTCGGAGAGCTGCGCCACCCGAAGGCCGTCGTGGGCCGGATCGAGGTCGGAGACCACGATCTCCTGGGATTCCGGGGTGACCTCCGCGTCGGAGGCCAGCGCCCGCGGGGCCGCACCGGCGGCCGCGGTGGCGGCGGCGCCCAGGAGGAATCCCCGCCGGGTGAGTCGAGTCATCGGTGCTTACTACAGCCGGGGGGACCGGAAAGTTCCCGTGGGAGCTGGACGAGCGGGACGCGACGGGACGCTCGCCAGGTACGAGGGACGCCCCGAGGAGTTGATCGGGCCTGCCGGTCACGCAGCCAGCCGACCGTCCGCTTCACGGACCTCTCGACCAGTTGGGGCGTAAGGGAATGCTGTAAGGGAATGCTGTATTGACAGGGTTTCCGTGAGATTCGCATCCGTCGAACCGCTGGCCCACGGGATGCTCCTGGCGCTTCGCAGGTGCCTTCGCGACGGAGCTTTGCCGCGTCTGGCGAGGTTCGAGATCCGTCGGCGAAAGGACGCCGCAGCGGGGATCCTCGTGCGTTCCAGGAGGCCCGGAAATCGCGTGAGACACTGGCTTCATGAACGACATCGATCTCACCGAGGCCCGCTCCTTCCACGCCCGGCTCATCGACCTCCTCGGCGTCGAGCTCGTCTCCCTTGGCGCCTTTCTCGAAGCCCTGGCCGAGTTCGACCGGCGAAAGCTCTTCCGCGAACTCGGCCATGCGAACCTCTTCGAGTATCTCCACAGGGGGCTCGGGCTCTCCCGCGGGGCGGCCCACTACCGCCGCGCCGCAGCCTGGCTCGTCCAGCGATTCCCCGAGGTGCTGGAACCGATCCGGGACGGAAGGTTGTGCTTCACCACCGTGGCGGTCCTCGCGTCGGTCGTGACGGAGGAGAACCTGGGCGAGGTGCTCCCTCGGTTCTACGGCCTGTCCAAGCAGGAGGCCCTGGAGGTCGCGGCGGAGCTGAATCCCCGGAGGGTCGTTCCGGCGAGGACGGTCGTCACCCGGGTGGAGCCAGTGGCGTCACCGGTCCCGGGCAGGGAGGAACCGCTTCGGGGCGAGGTGACCGAGCCGGCGAAAGTTCACCCAGGTGAACTCGGGGCGCCCCGGACGGAGGTGGAGCGGACCCTGGTCGAACCGATGACCGCCACGTCGAGCCGGATCCACGTCACGGTCTCGAGGGAGTTCCTGGTGCTTCTGAAGAAGGCCCGGGCGGGAGAATCGCACCGGAATCCCGGCGCATCCGACGAGGAGATCCTCACGGCGGCGCTGGAGTTGCTCATCGAGAACCAGGGGAAGCGGACGGCCTGCGTGCCAGCCAAGGTGAAGCGGGAAGTCGTGAAGAGGGACGGGGGGAAGTGCCAGTGGCCGACCCACGGTGGCGGGATTTGCGGCGCGACGGTGCAGCTGGAGGTCGACCACGTGGTGCCGCGCGGGAAGGGCGGGCCGTCCACCGTGGCGAACTGCAGGATCCTCTGCAGACCGCACAATCTCGAGGCGGCGCGTCGGTCTACGGCGACGCGCACATGGACCTGTTCACCCGCGGTGGACCACGGCGAGGGAGGAGGTCGCGGTGTACGGTGCGGCTCCTCCACGACTCAGCCGGTCGGATAGCGGAACACGATCGGCACCTTCACGTCGGGGTGAAGGCTGCGGACCACCGGGCAGGTGTGGGCGATCTCCTCCAGCCGCGCCCGGTGCTCGGGTCGCACCTCGCGCGGCATGTCGAACACCACGGTGAGCTCCCCGATGCGCCGGGGCGGAGGCGTCATGATCTTCTCCACGCTGGCCCGGGCGTCGCCCCAGGTGAGCCCCTCCCGCTGGGCCACGAGCGCCATCGTGCTGAGCGCGCAGGCGGCCAGGGCGGCCCCGACCATGTCGGTCGGCGAGAAGCTCGAGCCGTCGCCGCCGTTGTCCCGGGGCGGGACCGTCCTGATGATCGCGCCCGAGGGGCCGTGCTCGAGCTTGCAGGTGAGGCCGGAGATTGCTGCGGTCATCGGAACGCCGGGCATGGAGGTCTCCTTCGTCAATTCACCGGAAGGTTCAGCTTCCGGAGCAGTGCGCCGTAGCGCGGGTCCCCGCGCAGGGCGCGCAGGAGGGGGTCGTACGTCACGTAGGCCAGTCCGGGATCCTTGCGGGCCACGCCGCGATCGAGCCACTCGAAGGCGCGGTCCCGGTCGCCGGCCCAGGCGTACGCCTCGGCCACCTGGTAGCAGGGCGGCTTCCCTTCCGCCAGCGCGCGGAAGACGCGTCGTCGTTTCAGTTCCTGGACCCAGCCCGACAGGTTCACGCGTCGCCCCCGCTCCGTCCGGGGAACTCTAACCGAAGGTCGCTGCGACGCCCACGGCATCGCTGGCACGGATCGGCCGGACCCGCCGGGATCTCACGGGAGCAGCCCCTCCACGAGGGACTGCCGCATGACCTCGGCGAGCACGTCGAGCGTGCCAGTGGTGTCGGTGCGCGTGACCGTGGTCGCGCCCGACCGGGAACGCGACTCGCCCCGCGCGAGGAAGGGAAGCGGTCGCCTTCCGAGGCGAAGCAGCCGGTCGTCGTGGAAGGCGCCGCTGGCCCTCTCGCGCAGGCGGCGTGCCAGCTCGACCATGTTCCCGGTGCTGGACGGGGCCATGCCGGATCCCAGGCAGGTGAAGTCGAGCGCGTGCTCCGCCAGAAGGGCGGCGCGCCCGTCCCGGCCGTAGACCAGGATCACCTGCTCCGCCGACTCCTCCGATGAACGCGCGGTGCTGGTGGCGGTGCGGGTCATCTTCAGCCCGCCGGTCGCGACGGCCATCCCGATCGAGAAGGCCTTCTTCTTCTCGCTGCGCTCGACGTCGGAGCGGGAGGTGCGGACGCCCCGCAGGATGGCGAGCACGCCGGTCCATTCCGTCCGCGTCGAGTCCCCGGAGCGGGAGGTGAACGTGGCTCCGGCATCGTCCAGGGAGAAGGAGCGCGCGACGACCCGGTCGTCGTCGGTGGGGACGGGTTCGGGAACCGCGAGCGCGGACAGCCGCGCCACTCGAAGGGCGACGACGAGCGCATCGGCCTGCTCCGGCTCGAGCCTCGCCAGGATCGCGGGCGGTTCGGGTGCGAGCCGCATCCGCGCCTCGGCGAGGGCGATGCCCGACGCCCCGGCGAGGGTGGCAGCAGCCTCTGCGGGGTTCCCCGGAGCGCGCGCGATGGCCACGAGCTTCATCCCTGCACCCTATCAGGCGGCGGGAGCCTGGCGAACCCCACGCCGGCCGCACTCTCCGTGCGAGCTTCGGGCACCACGTCGATCGACCTCGTCACGACCTGGCGCCCGATCCCGATCGATCCCCCGGCGTCAATTGCGCTTTACGCCCCTGATGCGCCCTCGCGGCCGGGGGCAGGTCGCTAAGTAGGGACGACCCACACCCCAACCCAGGAGATCCCACGATGCCCGTTCTGCGACTGCCGCTCGCCCTCGCCTGCCTCGCCCTCGTTGGCTTCGGTCCAGCCGTCTCGGCGCAGACCTGGAGCAAGGAGCAGCAGGAGATCTGGAAGCTCGAGGAGCAGCAATGGAAGCTCTCGGCCGCGAAGGACTCGAGCTGGATCGAGACGATGGTGCATCCGAACCTGAACTACTGGAACAACAACTGGCCGGCGCCGCAGACCAAGGCCTCGCTCCTGCTCTGGGACCGCTACAACAACTCCAGCTCGACGGTGCTCCAGCAGGAACTCTTCCCGATCTCGATCGCGATCACGGGGAACTTCGCGGTGGTGCAATACCGCTATGCGATCGCGCGGGAGAACTACAAGAAGGATCAGGAGATGGTGACCGGCCGCTACACCGACGTGCTGGTCAAGGAGGGCGGCCGCTGGCTCTTCATCGCCTGGGCCGGTGGGGACGATCCGAAGAAGTAGAGGGTCAAGCGCACGGGTGTGACGGGACCCGGTTCTGCGGGTCGTCGTGGCGCCTCGCCCCCGGGAGGCCGGGTCGCCTGGAATCCGCCCCCCGTGCGCCGCCTCGGAAAGTACCTGCTCATCGAGCCCATCGCGTCCGGTGGGATGGCCGAGGTGTGGCGCGCCTCGAGCCTCCGCCACGCGAACATCGTCCAGGTTGTCGTAGTGGCGTGAAGGCCCAGCAATACGTCGCCGAAATCTCTCTCAGGTAACGAACGAGGTGAGGCAATTGACGTGGCTACCGTCGCCGGCTCTCACTTCACCGCCAGCCTCTCCCGCATCGCCTTCGCCTCGATGAGCAGGGGGAGGTCCGGGTCGCCCTTCGCCCAGAGCGCCAGCATCTCGGAGTTCCGCTCTCGCGCCCTCGCGAGGTCGCCCAGCTTCTCGTGGCACTCCGCCAGGGAGTGGAGCACGAGCGGCAGGACGTAGATTCGCTCGCCGACGAGCGGATGCCACGGAACTTCGCGCGCGCTCTCGTAGGCGACGATGGCGCCACGGCAGTCCCCCCTGAGCTTCAGGTGGTGACCGAGCAAGACCGCACCAAAGAAGCGCACGAAGACCTGCGGATGCCTGGCCAGTTCCTCGACCGCCGGTGGAGTCTCGCCCGGACCGGCGCTGGCCAGGGCCACGATGGTGGTCATCTCGCTCCACTCACCGGAGACCGGTCCTCGCTCGCCGCCACCCTCCAGGACCATCCGGGCGACGGGCGCCGCGAGGTCGAGCCTCCCGGCCATCGAGGTCATCGCGGCGCTCTTGGGGGCCTCGAGCCAGTTGCCCCCATCCCGGCCCAGGTACACGCTGAACCGTTCCAGCCCCCGAGTCGCCTCGTCGAGCGCGGCCATGTCCTGTGCGCCGGCCGCATGCCACTGGCGAGACTGGACGGTCTTGTAGGGCCGGAGCGCCGGGGGGTACTGGTCCGCCCGAACGCGCCGCGATTCCTGGTAGCGCCCCTGGGACGCCAGGCAATCCGAGAGCAGGAAGCGGAGTTCCAGTTCCCGCTCCTTTCCCGCGCAGCCCGGGTCCGCCTCGCACGCGGCTAGCAGCTCGCGGATCGCTCGTTCGGCTTCCGGCGCCCGCCCGGCGTAGATCCACCAGCGGAGGAGCAGTGCGGGAGGCCAGGGGGAACCCGAGCCGCCCCGTGCCTGTCGAAGCAGGGCAAGGGCCTCCTCCTCGAGCCCGGCAGAGAGAAATGCGCGAGCAAACCACACCATTTCCGGTGCCGAGGCCGCGAGAGGGGCCTGCTCGCGAAGCCACGGGATCTCGTCGGACGCCTTGCCGGTCGCGAGCAGGGCGCCGGTCACGTGGAGGGCTGCGATCCGGTACCCCGGATCGAGCTGGAGGGCGCGCTTGAACCACGGCACCGCCTCCGCTTCCGCATCGGAGTGGAAGCGGACGTCACCGGCCAGGTACTGCGCTTCCTTGTCCAGGGGGTAGGCTGCCGCGAGCTGGTCCCGCAGGAGGCGCACCTCCTCCCACTTTCCGTCGAGGCCGAGGCGAAGCGTGCGCAGGATGGTCCGTTCCTTCTCGGGCAGGCGGCCGGCGAGCGGTTCGAGAGCGTCGAGCTTCTCCCGGGCCCGGGCCTCGTCTTCTGGACTCAGCCAGCCGTCCTCGTTGTTCCCCCACTGGGGCCACCGGACGAGGAGCTCGAGCAGCCGGGCGAGCGCGAACCCGGGGTCCTCGGCGACCGCCTGGCGTGCAAGGGCCTCGGCCTCGCCCTGCGGGCCCGTCCGATTCCACGCGTGGAGCGCTCGGGAGTAGGTGTCCCAGGCCTTCGGGTTTGCCGTGGTGATGGCCGTGATGGGCGGAGCGGGAGAGGGTCCGGAGCCGGCAACACGGAGTTGCCGGCGCGTGGTGTCGGCCAGCCGGTCCACCACCTGGAAGACCGCATCCTTCGTCGAGGCCCGCTCGCTCACCGTGAATACGTACTCGTCGTGCAATGGATCCAGGGCGCGCATCTCCACGACGAGCCCGTTGCCGAGACGGCGGATGGAGGCCAGCAGGAGCACGTCGGCGCGCGCCTGGCGCCCCACCTCGCGAGCGAGCGGCTCGTCGATGCGCTGGACGTCCTGCCTGCCCAGTTGCTTCAGCACGTCGAGCATGCGGCTGCGGGTGAGCACGCGCAGCTGGGTGCCCTGCTCGAGCGACGTGGTGAGGAGGCCGCTGATGCCGTCGAGCTCGCTGTCCCCGGTCTCGTTGGCGAAGTCGGCGACGGCAACGGTGGGGCGGCCGCCAGGAATCTGCCGCTCCCAGATCCTCCACGTGGCGAAGCCGGCGACGGCGAGGCCGAAGACGACGAAGGCGGTGGCGAATGCGGCGGTCCTCCGCAGGCGCCTCGGCCGCTCGACCGCAGCCCGAGCCGACCGAAGCCCCGCGAGCCAGGCCGCCCCGTCCTTCGGTCGCGCCGCCGGATCCGCTGCGAGCGCTGCGCCCACCGCCCTCGCGACCGGCCGCGGAACCCCACCGAGGTTCGGTGCCCCAACCGTCGCAGGCGCCGGCACCTTCCACATCAACTCGGTTCGGTCGCCGGCTGCCTCGGCACCGGGTGTCGGCGTCCGCTCCACCGGCCGCTTCCCGGTGAGCATCTCGCCCAGCACCATCCCCGCCGCCCAGACGTCGGCTCGCTCGTCCACGGCTGCCCCTGCCGCCTGCTCCGGTGCCATGTACGCGGGCGTTCCGCCGCTGCTCTCACGCTCCGTCCCGAGCAGGTGCGCCAGCCCGAAGTCGAGCAGCTTCACCCGGCCGTCCTCGCAGACGAACACGTTCGCAGGCTTGAGATCCCGGTGCAGCACCCCCCGTGAATGCGCGTGTGCGAGCCCCTCCGCCATCTGCTCGGCGATGCGCAGGGCCTCGTCCACCCCCAGCGGCCCCTTCTCGATCCGCCGCGCCAGCGTCTCGCCCCGGAGCAATTCCATCACGAGGTAGGCGCCCGCCGGGCAGGTCCCCACGTCGAAGAGCGTCACGATGCACGGGTGGTCGAGGCGCGCCACTGCCTCGGCCTCCTTCTTGATCCAGTCCGACGACAGGTCGCGCCGGGGACGGGAGAGGCGCAGCGTCTTGACCGCGACGACCCGGTTCAGCTCGGTGTCGAACGCCTCGTAGACCGCGCCGAACCCTCCCCGACCCACCTCTCGCCGGATCTCGAACCGGCCCAGACGGTCCCCGGGTGCGACCTCGTGCTTCCAGGCGTCGAGCGCCTCCTCGCCGGAGGCATCGGCCAGTTCCTGGAGGAGTCGGGAGAGCGGGCCGGGCTCCCCGGCGCTCGACACGACCGCGCTGTCCCGCTGCTCGTCGCTTCCCGCCAAGGCGAGACTCCTGGGAGACGGAATCCCCGAAAGGCTAGCAGGGGCGCTGCACGGGTGTCACCCGACCTGCCCGCGGCGGGTTGAAGGCGACCCCTCCCGCAACCCCTGGGGGGTCGCTTAGAATCCGCCCCCCGTGCGCCGCCTCGGAAAGTACCTGCTGATCGAGCCCATCGCGTCCGGTGGGATGGCCGAGGTGTGGCGCGCGGAGGTGGCCGGCCCCGCTGGCTTCGTGAAGCAGGTGGCGGTGAAGCTCGTCCGCGCCGACCGGGGCGACGACGACGAGATGGTCCGGATGTTCCTCCAGGAGGCCCGCCTCGCCGGGAGCCTCCACCACGCGAACATCGTCCACGTCTTCGACCTCGACTTCATCGAGGGGCGCTACGCCATCGCGATGGAGCTGGTGCACTCGAAGAGCTTGCGCGAGGTGCTCGACCGCTGCCGTGAGCTGAACGTGCGGTTCGGCCTTTCACGCGCAGTTCACGTCGCCGAGCAGGTGGCTCGCGCGCTCGCCTACGCCCACCGGCCGGTCGCCGAGGGCGGGGTGGCCGGGCTCGTCCACCGCGACGTCTCGCCCCACAACATCCTCGTCTCCTTCGAGGGGGAGGTGAAGCTCACCGACTTCGGGATCGCGCGGGTGCCGGGGACCGGCAGCCTGACCGGTCCGGGAATGCTGAAGGGGAAGCTCGGCTACATGGCTCCCGAGCAGGCGAACGAGCGGCCGACCGACGCGCGCGCGGACCTGTTCGCGCTCGGCGTCGTCCTCTGGGAGACCTGCACCGGCCAGCGCCTCTTCGCCCGCGACAACGAGGCGGCCACCCTGCGTGCGGTCACCGGCGACGACCGGATCGTGCCGCCCTCATACTGGAACGAGAGCGTTCCGCCCGAACTCGACGCCGTCGTCCTGGGCGCGCTGGAGCGGGACCCGGCCCGGCGGACCGCCACGGCCGACGAGATGGCCGGGCGCCTCGCCGAGGTGGAACTGGCGCTCTCCCGTACCCCGGAGGAACGGCAGCTCCGGCCGCTCATGCGCCGCCTCTGGCCAGGCGAGATCCCGTCGCGCCCCACACCCACTCCCTCGCCGACTCCGGGGGATCCCCGGCCGCCGTCCCCGGCCGAGGCCGCGACGGCCACCTGGCCGGCGCCGCGCTCGGGCAAGTCCCCGGTGCTCTTCACGCTGGGCCTGCTCGTGGCCATGGCGGTGGGGACCGGGTGGTGGGTGGGAACGCGGATCGGCGCACCTTCCACGCCTCCGGCGCCGGTCGCTGCGGCCGCGCCGGTGGAGGCGCTCCCGGCGGTTCCACCCTCCCCGGCACCCACGTTGGCCAGGGAAGGGGAGGGGAGCGCCCCACCCGCGGGGGTCGTGGCCGCCCCTGAGGTCCCCGCTCCCCGGCCCGAATCCCGGGCCGTCTCGCGTCCGCCGCCAGCCCCGTCCCAGGCGCCCCCACGGCCCCGGATGCGTCCAGGCGTCCTGGCGTCGGCGGACGCGCTCGAGGGGCTCGCGATCCCTCCGGCCGCGAGCGGCGAAGGCATCCTCTTCGTGAACGCGGTTCCCTGGGCCGAGATCCAGCTCGACGGGAACGTGGAGGGCTACACGCCGCGCGAGATGCGCCTGGCCACCGGACGCCACCGCCTGAAGCTCACCCACCCCACCCGTGGCACCGTGGAGCGGGACGTGGAGGTACGGGCCGGCGAGCGCCTGCGCGTCGAGGTCCCGTTGCAGCCGTAGCCCTGGGCCTGGCTCAGGCGCCGATCCGGACGAACTCGACGCGCCGGTTGTTGGCTCGACCCTCGGCGGTGTCGTTCCCGTCGATGGGCTTCGACTGGCCGAGCCCCTTCGGCGAGAGGCGCGCCCCGTCGATCCCCTGCTTCACGAGCCACGCCTTCACCGCCTCGGCGCGCTTCTCGGAGAGCGGGCCATTCACCTTGGGCCCGCCCTGATCGTCGGTGTGCCCCTCGATGGCGAACCTGAGAGCCGCGTCCTCGTTCAGGAGCGCCAGGATCGAGCGGAGCGTGGGTCCGGACTGGGGCTTGATGACGTCGGAACCGGTGTCGAAGAGGATGCCGTGGGTGACGATTCGCCCCTCGCCGGCGAGCATCTGCTTCGCAGGCTTGCCGCCCTCGGCCAGCCGGAATGCCGTGAACATCTGGTGGTTGCCGCTCTCCCGGTAGGGCTGATCGAAGGAGATGCCGATCTTCTTCACGGGGCGATCGATGCCGTCCGGATCGGAGAGCACCCGCTCGCCGCCGACGTAGAGCTTCACCTGGGTCCCGCTCACCGCGATGGCCACGTGCTGGATCCCGGTCTTCATGGGAAGGCGCCCCGTGGCGTTGGCGGACCGAACGTGCCCCTCCTCGCGGGCCCGCCACTCGATCGACTGCCCACCGAACCCCCGGCGTGCGCTGAAGATCACCGCGAAGTCCCCCGCGATGTCGGTGTCGAACTCGATGGTGAAGTTCTTCGGCATGTCGCCCTTGATCTCGTAGCGGAGCCAGTGCGTGGAGTTGGGCTGGTTCTGCTCCTGGTAGCGCGATTTCACGAAGCGCCGGTCTCCGACCTGCACCACCTCCACCTGGTTCCCGCCACCGTCCTTGACGGTCCACTTGGCCGGGTACTCGCCCACGTCGGTGTCGGAGAAGTCGTCGAAGACGAGCACCTTGTCGCCCGGGATGAAGTCGTAGCGGTTCCCGTAGGCCTCGGGCGAGGCCGCCGCGTCCCCGCTCGCCGGCACGGGAGCCGTGGCCCCGGTCGCCTTCGCAGGCTGTTCGGGCGCCGGCGTCGAGGGCTTTGCAGGCTGCGGCTTGGCCGCATCGCGGGCGGCCTTCTCGGCCACGTCGCCGGCCGTTCGCTGGGCCCGGTTGAGGAGGTCGCCGAACTGCGCCCGTGCGGGCCCGGCGATGACGAGCAGCGCTGCGGAGATCAACGCGATCCGTGTGTTCATGTGCCCCCCGGTTGCGGCGAGCCGCTTCTCCCGGCCCGGCCAGGATTCTAGGGCCCCACCTCGGCCTGGGAACCGGCCGGACAGGGGTGACCCAAGAAGGGGTACGTCCGGGCCTCCCTCCGATCTCACCCCGTGTCCCACGACCGGGGGGCGTTGACGGGATCCACTGAATGGAATAGCGTTTCGCCAGGATTTGCAAAACCGGATTCTCAATGGATTTCCTGGTTCCCCAGAACGAGATCGGGCGGCTCGAGCGAGAGCGGGCCGGAGGCATCACCAGCCGTGAAGTGGTCCGGATCTTCGAGTCGCGGGGGGCGCGCCTCTCCGAGTCCACCTTCCGGAAGTACGTCCAGGTCGGGCTGCTGCCCCGAAGCCGCCGGGTGGGGCGCAAGGGCAAGCACACCGGCTCCTCCGGGCTCTACCCCGTCGACGTGGTCCGGAGGATCAACCTCATCAAGCGGATGATGGCCGAGGGAATGACCCTGGAGGAGATCCGGGGTAGCTTCGTGGGACTCAAGAACCAGCTCTGGGACGTGGAGCAAGGCTTCTCCAAGCTCCTCTCCGAGCTGTCCCGGAAGGCGCGGGTGCACCCCCTCCGCCGCGAGATGGAGGGGGAGCTGGGCCGGGCGCAGCGCGAGGTGCGGCAGGCGATGCGGCGCATCGAGAAGGTGGGCGGTCGGGTGGCGACGGTGAGGCAGGAGCAGGCGCAGGTGGGCTGAGCATCGTCCGGCACGCCCGCAAGGAGCGGGCGCCGGAGAGGATGGGGAAGGGAGGCGGCGTGATGAACGAGGCGAGGCGGAGCGATCAACCGGATCCGGCAGGGGCGGCGGACGAGCAGGTGGGACCAGTGGGGCCGGCCGACGTGGAGGGCCAGGAGCTCCACGGGCGCAGGCGTTCCCGCACCATGTCCCGCAAGGAGATCGCCCGGGAGCTGCGGAAGCAGCGGGCGCTCGGCTTCATCGACCCGGAGGTCGAGGAGATCATCCGGGAGGTGGACGCGCAGCGCCCCCGCTCCCGCGCCGATTGCGCCACGGGGCCGCGCCCGTGCATGTTCATCTCCTGCAAGCACCACCTGTACCTGGACGTGAACCCGTCCACCGGCTCCATCAAGCTCAACTTCCCGGACAAGGAGATCTGGGAGATGGCGGAGACCTGCGCGCTCGACGTCGCCGACCGCGGCGGCATCACGCTCGAGGAGGTGGGGGCCATCATGAACCTCACCCGCGAGCGCATCCGGCAGGTCGAGACCCGCGGGCTCCTCAAGCTCCGGGCCATGGCCGAGGACGAGCCGCGTTCCCGCCTCGGCAACGACTTCGACAAGTAGGCCCGGGGCGCCCGGCGCGCTTGAAGTCCCCGCCGGTGAAGGCTAGAAGGGACGCCCCCGTTCCGGAGGTGTCCCTTGGCCGTCCGCCGCGCTCTTCTCTCCGTGTCCGACAAGACCGGGCTCGTCCCCTTCGCCCGGCGCCTGGCCGCGAAGGGGATCGACCTGCTCTCCACCGGAGGGACCCAGAAGGCCCTCTCCGACGCCGGGCTCCGCGTCGTCCCGGTGGGCGAGTACACCGCCGCCCCGGAGATCCTCGGGGGGCGGGTGAAGACGCTCCACCCCCGCGTCCACGGCGGCATCCTCTTCCGGCGCGGCCTCGCCTCCGACGAGGCCGACGTGAAGGCCCGCGACATCCCGCCCATCGACCTCGTGGTGGTGAACCTCTATCCGTTCCGCGAGGCGGTGGACGCCGGAAAGCCCTTCCCGGAGGTGGTCGAGGAGATCGACATCGGCGGTCCGTCCATGGTGCGGAGCGCGGCGAAGAACTCCGCCCACGTGGGCGTTGTGGTCGACCCGGCCGACTACGAGAGGGTCGCCGGGGAGATCGAGGCGACCGGGTCGCTCTCCGAGGCCACCCGCTTCGACCTCATGCGGAAGGCCTTCGCCCACACGGCTGCCTACGACGCGGCCATCGCCGAGTACCTGTCGTCCCGGACCACCCCCGACGCCGCACCCGCCCACTTCCCGGGAACGCTGGCCTCGACCTGGAGCAAGGTGCAGGACCTCCGCTACGGCGAGAATCCCCACCAGGCGGGGGCCTTCTACCGGGCGCCGCGGGAGCCCGAGGAGCCCACGGTGGCCTTCGCCCGCGTCCTCCAGGGCAAGGAGCTCTCCTACAACAACCTGCTCGACCTCGAGGCGGCGCTCGCCGCCGTGAAGGAGTACGACGCGACCGCCTGCGTGGTCATCAAGCACAACACCCCGAGCGGCGTGGCGCTGGCGGCCACCCCGGCCGAGGCCTTCGCCCTGGCCCGCGACTGCGACCCGGTCTCGGCCTTCGGCGGGATCGTGGCGCTGAACCGCCCGGTCGACGCGGCGGCGGCGAAGGAGCTCTCCGGGCTCTTCCTCGAGTGCGTCATCGCCCCGGCCTACGCTCCGGAGGCCCGCGAGCTGCTCGCGGCGAAGAAGAACCTCCGGCTGCTCGAGAGCCCGCGTCTTGCCGAACCGCGCGCGACGTGGAAGCGCCGCCCGGAGGAGGCGCGCGAGCTGCGCTCCATCACCGGCGGCGTCCTCGTCATGGACCGCGACCTGGGCATGGCGCGGCGGGAGGACTGCAGGGTCATGACGAAGCGGGCCCCCACCGCGAAGGAGTGGCAGGACCTGCTCTTCGCCTGGAAGGTCGTGAAGCACGTGAAGTCGAACGCCATCGTCTTCGCGGCGGACGACCGGGCGCTCGCCATCGGCGGCGGCCAGACCAGCCGGGTCGAGTCGGTGAAGATCGCCCGGATGAAGGCCCGCTTCCCGCTCGCCGGCAGCGCGGTGGGCTCCGACGCCTTCTTCCCGTTCCCCGACGGGGTCGAGGAGATCATCGCAGCCGGGGCCACCGCCATCATCCAGCCGGGCGGGTCGGTCCGGGACGCCGAGGTGGTGGCGGTCGCCGATGCCGCCGGGATCGCCATGGTGGCAACCGGGATGCGCCACTTCCGGCACTAGTGGTATACCGCCCTGGAATGCGAATCCTCGTCGTCGGCGGGGGCGGGCGGGAACACGCTCTCGTCTGGAAGATCGGCCAGAGCCCGCTCGCGGAGAAGGTGTTCTGCGCGCCCGGGAATCCCGGCACGGCGCGCCTCGCCGAGAACGTCGCCATCGCCGCGGACGACGTCGAGGCGCTCTCCCGCTGGGCGCTCGAGAACCGCATCGACTTCGTGGTGGTGGGGCCAGAGGCGCCGCTGGTGCTGGGACTCGCCGACCGGCTCGCCGAGGCCGGGATCGCGGTCTTCGGCGCGTCGGCCGCCGCCGCCCGGCTCGAGGGGTCGAAGGCCTTCGCCAAGGAGATCATGGCGGCTGCCGGCATCCCCACCGCGTCCCACGGCTCCTTCGACGCGCTCGGGCCGGCGCTGGCCCACGCCCGCGCCGCGGGCGGCCGGGTGGTCGTGAAGGCCGACGGCCTGGCGGCCGGCAAGGGCGTGGTGGTCTGCGGCGACATCCCCGCGGCCGAGGCGGCCCTCCGGTCGATCCTGGTCGACCGGATCCACGGGGCGGCCGGCGCGCGGGTCGTGGTGGAGGAGCTGCTCTCCGGCCCCGAGGCCTCGGTCATCGCCCTCGTCGACGGCGAACGGGTCCTGGTCCTCCCCCCGGCCCAGGACCACAAGCGCATCTTCGACGCGGACCTGGGTCCCAACACCGGCGGAATGGGGGCCTTCAGCCCCACGCCCACCGTCGACGACGCACTGCTCGCGGACGTCGAGCGGCGGGTGCTCCTGCCCACCGTGCGGGAGATGGCCCGGCGCGGGACGCCCTTCCGCGGCGCCCTCTACGCCGGACTCATGCTCACGGCCGACGGCCCCAAGGTCCTCGAGTTCAACGCCCGCTTCGGCGATCCCGAGACCCAGCCCATCCTCATGCGCCTGCCGGGCGACCTGGTCCCGGCGCTCCTCGCCGCCGCGCGCGGAGACCTCTCCGGAGTGACGCTCGAGATCGACCCCCGCGCCGCCGTCGGCGTCGTCATGGCTGCGGAGGGCTACCCCGGGCGCGTCACCGTCGGGGATGCGATCGAGGGGTCCGAGGGTCCCTTCCCGCCCGGGGTGCAGGTCTTCCAGGCCGGGACGCGGCTCGGGCCGGACGGGCGCATCGTCACCTCCGGTGGAAGGGTCCTGACCGTCTGCGCTCTGGGCGACGACCGGGCCGACGCGGCGGCCCGGGCCTACCAGGCGCTCGCGCGGGTGCAGTTCCGCGGCGCACAGTTCCGCCGCGACATCGGGCGCTCCGGCCCGGGGGAGGGAAAGTGAGTCCGAAGGTCCTCATCCTGATGGGATCCGATTCCGACTGGGACGTCATGTCCGAGGCGCGCAAGGCGCTCGAGGACCTGGGCGTCGAGACCGAGGTCCACGTCTCCTCGGCACACCGCACCCCGACGCGCACCGGTGCGCTGGCCCGGGAGGCGGCCGGCCGGGGGATCCGGGTGGTCATCTGCGGCGCCGGCGCAGCGGCGCACCTGGCCGGAGTGGTGGCCGCCGAATCCGAGCTCCCGGTCCTGGGGGTCCCGCTCGCCTCGAGCGACCTGGCCGGCCTCGACGCGCTGCTCGCCACCGCCCAGATGCCGGGCGGCGTCCCGGTGGGCACCATGGCCGTCGGCAAGGCGGGAGCGCGCAACGCCGGGCTGCTCGCCGCCCGCATCCTCGCCCTCTCCGACCCGGCGCTCGCCGAACGGGTCCGGGAGCAGCGGGCCCGAATGGCCCGCGAGGTCGAGGCCAAGGACGCAGCCCTCCAGGCGAGGCTCCAGACCGACAAGAAGGCGTGACGCGGCTCGACCGCTACCTCGCCCGAGAGATCCTGCTCCCGTTCGCGGCGGCGCTGCTCTTCCTCACCCAGCTCCTGCTCGCCTCGCAGCTGCTGGCCCAGGCCGACGTCCTCTTCGGAGGCGGGGTCTCGCCGTGGGACGTCTTCCGGATCCTCCTCGACCTCGTCCCGCACCTTCTCGAGTACGTCCTGCCGGTCGCCTTCCTGCTCGGCGCGGTGCTCGGGGTGGGGCGCCTGGCCGAGGACCGGGAGGTGGTGGCGCTCTCCTCGGTGGGAATCTCTCCGGTCCACCTGGTCCGCGTGCCCTTGCTCCTCGGCGGCGCCGTGTCGCTCGTGGCGCTCGCCGTGGCGCTGGTGGTGGCACCGGCCGGCCTGCGCGACGCGCGACGCCGCGTCGACGACGTGATCCGGCGCAACATCCAGGGGGAGGTCCGCCCCGGGATCTTCTACGAGGAGATCCCCGGGATCACGCTCTACGCGGCACGGGTCGATCCGGGCGGCTTCCAGGACCTGCTCATCGCCGACCGGACCAATCCGTCCGCGCCGCTCGTCACCTTCTCGCGCTCCGGGCGGATCGAGGCCGGAACGGACGGGAGCCTGCGCCTCGTGCTCGAGGACGGGGAGATCCACCGGGAGGACCCCGCGGCCCAGGACTACGTGGTGGCCCGCTTCGTCCGCGCCACGGCCGATCTCGGGCTGGGCGCCGCTCTCGACGCCCGGAACCGGCTCTCCCACAACGCCTTCGAGTCCGGCCCGGCGGAGATCCTGCGGGAGTCGCGAACCGGGGACGACGCCAACCGCCGCTACTGGGCGACCTTCTTCTGGCGGCGCATCGCGGTGCCGCTCGGCATCCTGGCGCTCGGGTTGCTCGCCGTGCCCATCGCGTCGCTGCGGCGGGGTGGCCGCGCCTCCGGGTACGCGGTGTCGATCCTCTCCATCGTCGGCTACTACGCTCTCCTGCGCCTGGGCGAGGGGCTCGGGCACGACGGCACCCTGCCGCCCTGGCTGGCCGCCAACCTGGCCAACCTCGGGGCCGCGGCGCTCGCCGCGGCGCTCCTCTCCGTGCTGGCGCGCCGCGGGACGGGGGCCGTCCGGTGACCCTCTTCCTCCACCTGACCCGGCGGGCCCTCCTCGTCTTCGTGGGCGCGCTGCTCGCCGTCGTCGTGCTCTTCGTGGCGGTGGAGTTCGCCGAGGGGGCGAGCATCTTCCAGGGGGAGGGCGCGCTCCGGGACGCACTCCGCGTCTACCTGTACCGCGCCGCGGCGGTGGCCTGGCAGACGGCGCCCGCCGCAATGCTGCTCGCGGCCTCGCTCACGGCCACCGGGATCCGGCGCACGCGGGAGTACGACGCGATGCGGGCCCTCGGGCTCGGACCCTGGCGGGTGGCGGCCCCGGTGCTGGCGGTGGCCCTCCTGGTGGCCGGGGGCATGGTGATCTTCGACGACCTCTTCGCGGCGGGTGCGGCCGCCCGGGCCGACGAGATCAAGGCCTCGCGCGGGAAGGGTGTCGCCACCTGGAGCCGATGGCAGGAGCGCAAGACCTGGTTCCGCGGCCGCGACGGGAAGCGCATCTACGAGCTTCGCGCTGCCGGGCCGGACGGGTCCTTCGAGCGGGTGACCGTGCTCGAGCTGGGGCCCGGCTTCCGCCTGGCGCGCCGCCTGGACGCCGCCCGCATGCTCCCGGGCCCGCAGGGCGACTGGGTGCTGGAGGACGTGGTGGAGCGCCGCTTCCTCCCCGGGGGCGACATGGCTCTCGACCGGGCGGAGCGGCGCAGCTACCGGTTCGACGAGGACCCCGGGACCTTCGCCGTCCGCCCCGGGTGGCCGGCGCAGATGCGGCGCGAGGTGCTCGCCGAGCAGGTGGCCGTCCGCTCCCGGCTCGGCCTGCCCACCTCCGAGTACGCCCTCGAGTGGCACCGCAAGCTCGCCTATCCCTTCGCCGCCGTGCCGGCGAGCCTGCTGGCGCTGGCGCTGGCCCTTCGCCGGGGGCGCAAGGGGTTCGTCACCGCCTCCCTGATCGAGGCGGTGGGGGTGTCGCTCGCCTTCTACGGCATGCAGGGGCTCGCCTGGTCCCTGGCCCGCTCCGGGAAGCTGCCGCCCGGGACGGCGGCCTGGCTGCCCGATGCGGTCTTCGCGCTGGCCGGTCTGTGGGCGCTCCGGCGCTGGAGGTGATCGGGGTGAAGCAACTTCCCGTGTTCACCCAGGACGTGGGCGAGGCCGCCGCCGCCCTGCGGCAGGGTTCACTCGTGGTCTACCCGACCGAGACCTTCTACGGGCTGGGCGCGCTGGCGACGCTTCCCGCCGCGCTCGGGCGGCTGGCCGCCGCCAAGCTTCGCCCGGACGGCAAGCCCCTTCCGCTGGTGGCGGCCGACGCCAGCATGGCCTTCGCGCTCTGGGCCGGCGTCCCGGACGAGGCCCGCCTCCTGGCGCGCGCGTTCTGGCCCGGTCCCCTCACCCTGGTCGCAGCGGCGGCGCCCGGCCTGCCCGCCCCGGTGACCCTGGGGGGCGCGGTGGGGGTCCGGGTGCCCGGATCCGGGATCGCCCGGGAACTCTGCCGGCGGGCCGGTGGCGCGGTGATCTCCACCTCCGCCAATCCGTCGGGTGGCCCGCCGCCCGCGTCGGTCGAGGGGCTCGATCCGGAACTCCTCGCCCGCATCGACCTGGTGCTGGACGGGGGAAGGACGCCCGGGGGTGTCCCCAGCACGGTGGTCCAGGTCGGGGAAGGGGGTCCCCGGCTGCTCCGGGCCGGTGCGGTGCCCTGGGATGCCGTGGAGGCGGCCCTCCGGTCTTCCTTGCCCTCCCGCGACGGCTGATCTACGGTCCCGCGCCCGTGCCGTCGATCGCCCCATTCCAGGGAGTTCGCTACGCCGTGACCGGCCGCGCGCTCTCCGCCCGGCTGGCGCCTCCCTACGACGTCATCACTCCGGCCCAGCGGGACGCCCTGGCCGCCCGCGATCCCCACGGCATCGTCCACGTCATCCTCGGCAAGGACGAGCCCGGTGACCGGGAGGGGAGCGACCGGAACACCCGGGCGGCCGAACGGCTGCGTACCTGGTCCCAGGAGGGCGTGCTCCAGCGCGATCCCCGGCCAGCCCTCTACGGCCTCGAGCAGGCCTTCGTCGCCCCCGACGGCCGGGAGCGGGTCCGCCGCGGGGTGATGGCTGCGGTCCGCATCCACGACCTGCGCGAGGGGGTGATCCTGGCGCACGAGGCGACCATCCCCGGCTCGGTCGAGGATTGGTTCGCGCTCCTCCGCAACGTCCGCACCGACCTCTCGCCGGTCTTCGGCCTCCACGACGATCCCCGGGGCGAGGTCGCGGCGGCGCTCTCGGCCTCCTTCGGCCGCGACCCGGTGGCCGAGGCCACGACCGACGACGGGACCCGCCAGCGAATCTGGCGCATCGAGGACACGGCCACCATCGCCTCGGTGCAGAGGTTGCTGTCCGATTGGCGCATCCTCATCGCCGACGGTCACCACCGCTACGCGGCGGCGCTCGCCTACCGCGGCGAGTTCGACCGGGTGAAGCCGGGACTGCCCGCCGATGGCGGCCACCAGTTCACCCTCATGTGCCTCGTCGCCAAGGGCGATCCGGCGCTGGTCATCTACCCGACCCACCGTCTGCTCCGGACGCTCCGCGGGGTCACCCCCGAAGATCTGGTCCGGCGGCTGGCTCCGTACTTCGAGGTCCAGGCCATCGAGGAGGACGTGAGGCGCCCCACCGGGCGCGCCTGGGCGGTCTCCAGGCTCTCGGAGCACATGGGGAAGTCGAGCGCATTCCTGCTCGTCACCGCGGCCGACCGGAAGGTGCGGCTGCTCACGCTGAAGGACGGCGCCGACCTCACCGGGCTTCCGCTCCCCGCCCCGGAGACGCTGCGCGCCCTCGATGCCACCGTGCTCCACGGCGTGGTCCTCGAGGGGGTGCTCGGGCTGCCCTCCAGCTCCCGCGACACGCTCGACTTCGTCCGCGACGCGGGCGACGCCGTCACCCGCACGCTGGGTGGAGAGTACGAGGCGGCCTTCCTGCTCAACCCCACGCCCATGTGGCAGGTGCAGGCGGTGGCCGACGCGGGACTGACCATGCCGCAGAAGAGCACCTGGTTCCACCCGAAGATCCCGAGCGGGCTGGTGCTCCGTCCGATCGATCCCAACGGGCCGCCGTAGGGCCCGGGGCCACGCGCAGCCCTTTCCCGTCGGGCCGGATTGCGCTAAGAACCGCGCATGCCGTTCCCCCTCGATCGCCCCCGCCGCATGCGCCGAACCGAGGCGCTCCGCTCCCTGGTCCGCGAGACCGTGCTCTCGCCCGACGACCTCATGTGGCCGCTCTTCGTGGTCCCCGGGGAGAAGGTCCGGAATCCGGTGAGGAGCATGCCCGGCGTGTTCCAGCTCTCGGTCGACGAGCTGGTGGCCGAGGCCCAGGCCGGCTGGGAGGCCGGGGTCCGGTCGGTCATCCTCTTCGGCGTCCCGGTGCACAAGGACGCGGTCGGGTCGGGCGCATACGACGACGACGGCGAGGTTGCACGGGCGGTGCGGGCGCTCAAGAAGGCGCTGCCGGGACTGGTGGTCGCCACCGACGTCTGCCTCTGCGAGTACACCGATCACGGCCACTGCGGCATCCTAGAGCCGCCGAAGGCCGGCGGCCCCGGCCAGGATCTGGGCGTCGACAACGACCTCACGCTCCCCATCCTGGCGAGGGAGGCGGTGGCACATGCCCGGGCCGGCGCCGACATCGTGGCCCCCTCCGACATGATGGACGGACGGGTGGCCGCCATCCGCAGGGGGCTCGACGAGGCCGGCTTCGTCGACGTGCCCATCCTCTCCTACGCCGCAAAGTTCGCGGGCGCCTTCTACGGGCCCTTCCGCGACGCCGCCGAGAGCGCTCCGGTTCCCGGGCCGGGCATTCCAAAGGATCGCAAGGGCTACCAGATGGACCCCGCCAACTGGCGCGAGGCCATCCGGGAGGTGGAGCTGGACCTCGCCGAGGGAGCCGACATGGTGATGGTGAAGCCGGCCGTCCCCTACCTCGACATCGTGCGGCTGGTGCGCGACCGGGTGAACGTGCCGGTCTCCGCCTACCACGTGAGCGGCGAGTACGCGATGATCAAGGCCGCCGCACGGGCCGGGTGGATCGACGAGGAGCGGGTGACCCTGGAGACGCTCCTCTGCATCCGGAGGGCCGGTGCAGACTTCATCCTGACCTACACGGCGAAGGACGCCGCCGGGCTCCTCACGGGGGTACGCCGTTGACCGAGGGTGTCGCCATCCGCTACGACGTGGTCGAGGTGGCGCCGGTCACCGAGGAGACGCTCGCGAGCGTGCTCAACGACCGCACCGGCCGCGGGTGGAGCTTCCAGTCGATCCACTTCGTCATGCGCGAGGGGTCGCACCGGCCGGCGATGGCCTACCTCTTCTTCACGGGAACGGGAGCGGGGCCAGGATAGATGCGCGACGCGCGACCCGAGGGCTCGCCGTACCCCAAGGCCGACCTCTGGCTGCGCGGCCTGGCCCGCGGCGTGGACTTCCTGCTGGCCTTCGGCCTGGCCACGCTGGGACAGGAGCTGGGCGCCATCCTGGCCGTGGTCTACCTGCTCCTCGCCGACGGGCTCCTTCACGGCCAGTCACCGGGCAAGCGCCTCTTCGGGGTGCGGGCCATGCACATCCCCGACCGGACCCCGGTGGGCTACAAGGAGTCGGTCCTTCGCAACGCGGTCTTCGCGCTGGTGGCCCTCTTCTACGTGGTCCCGCTGGGCTGGATCCTCCTGCTCCTGGTCGGCCTGCCCATCATCGCCTTCGAGTCCTGGATGGTCTGGACCGACCGGCTGGGCATCCGCATCGGCGACATCTTCGCCGACACCCAGGTCGTGGACGGCAAGGTGGTGACCAAGATCGAGGTCATCGCCACGCACGCGTTCCCGATGTCGCCGGCTCCCCCTGGGCCGACCGCGACGCGCGTGCTATAGGTGTGCCGCTTTTCAGCCCGAACAGGAGAGGTGAGAACAGATGGCCCGGTCCAAGAGCAAGCACATGCGGGTGAAGTCGAGCAAGAAGCAGGCGTGGAAGGCCCGCCGCAAGCGCCAGAAGGCCGCAAAGAAGCCCGCCGCGAAGAAGTAGGCCGTCCTCGCTCCCGCGAGATCCGCTCCCGCCGCGCGGTCGCCGCGGCCCTGGGGGCGATCGACGGCCTGGGCGAGGGGCGCCCGCTGCGTCTCGCGCTCGCCGCGTCCCTGGCGGAGCACCCCGGCATCGGACCCAAGGAGCGGCGCCACGCCGCGGCGGCCGCCCGCTCGGTGGCCCGCTGGCTTCGCGTCGTCGATGCGGCGCTCGTCCGGGGCCATGCGCCGCGGACCGTCCCGGCCGACCGTGCGCTCCTGCGCTACCTGGCCTGGCGCGTCGCCGTGGAGGGAGATCCCCCGGACGTGGTGGCACACGACCTCCGCCTTCCCGGCCCCAGGCGTCCCCGGGCCATCTCCGACGCCGAGGTCCTCCGGGTGGCCCGCGCGCTGCCGCGCCCCGGACCGGAAGGACCCCTCGCCGTCGATCCGGAGGGTCTGCCGCTCCGGCCGCCCTCCGACCCGGTGGTGGCGCTGGCGCTGCGCGGAAGCGTCCCCGACCCGTTCGCCCGCAGGCTGCTGCGCGAGCTGGGCGAGACGGAGGCGCTCGAATGCCTGGCGGCGCTCAACCGGGACGCGCGCCTGGCACTTCGGGTGAACGTCGCCCGGGCCTCGCGGGAGGAGGTGCGCGCCGCGCTGGCCGTGGACGGGATCGCAGCCGAGCCCGGGGAGGGGCCCTGGTCGCTCCGGGTCGAGGACCGGGCCAGCCTCTTCGGCAGCGCGCCGCTCCGGACCGGCCTGGCCGAGGTCCAGGACGAGTCGAGCCAGCGGGTGGTGGAGGCTTGCCGGCCCGCGAAGGGAGAACGGTGGCTCGACCTCTGCGCCGGGAGCGGAGGGAAGACGCTGGCGCTGGCCGCGCTCGGTGCGGAGGTCACCGCCTGGGACGCGAGCGCGCGAAGGCTCGCGGAGCTGCCGCGCCGGGCCCGGCGGGCAGGCGCCCGGGTCGTCGTGGCGCGAGATGAGCCCTCGGGCGAGTTCGATGGCGTGCTGGTGGACGCGCCGTGCAGCGGGTCGGGTGCCCTCTGCCGGGAGCCGGACGCCCGCTGGCGCATCGACGACGCGGCCGTGGCCCGGTTCCAGGAGGCCCAGGCCGGGGTTCTTCGCATCGGCGCCGCGCTCGTCCGCGCCGGTGGAACGCTGGTCTTCGCCACCTGCTCGATCTTCCGGGAGGAAGGGGAGGGGGTCGTGGGTCCGTTCCTGGCCGCGAACCCGGGGTTCCGGATGGTCCTCGAGGAGCGGCGCTGGCCCCACCGCCACCCCGGCGCCGGGTTCTACCTGGCGTGCCTCGACCGGACCCTCCGGAGGGGGCGAACCCGCTTGACGGGGAACAGGGCGGCGCGTTAGAAAGCGCCCTCCCCGCAGGGAGGGTGACGTGGCGTTTCGCGATTTTCTCTTCGGTGTCCGGGACCGCATCGTGCAGCGGTCCCTGATCGGCAAGGAAAAGCTCGACGCCGCCTTCGCCCGCAGGGAGCTCGACCGGCGTCTCCAGGACCTCGGCGAGCGGTACTACACCCTGGCACGCCAGGGGGTGGCGAGCGTCCCGGACGATCTCCGGAGCCTCCTCGCGGAGGTGGACGCGCACGCCGCGCAGTTGCAGTCGCTTCGGGAGCAGCTGAGGCGGCCTGGAGGAAGAGACGGCCTAGGCCGACAGATAGACGGGCCCGTGACGCAGCTGGGAGCGCGCCTGAATGGCATTCAGGAGGTCACCGGTTCGATCCCGGTCGGGTCCACCAATAAGATGAACGAGGACGGGCTGTTCGGTGATGAACCGGACGGCCCGTCTTCGCTTTCTTGGGCCCCGGGGTCACCCAAGGAGCCTTGCCGCGTCTCTCAGGTTGGGTGAGAACTTCCCTGAAGAGCTGGGTTGAAGCACTCACGGGGGCCCGTGGACAGGTCCAAGCGGATCCTGGACCTGGGGGCCGGCGAGATGGTCGGCCGGAAGCACGGCGACCCGAGCTGGCGCGTGGTCCACGAGGACGGGAGCCCGTTCCTGGAGGAGGACCATCCGGTCGAGGCGGTGCTGCGGACGGGGATCGCACGGTGGACCGTCCTGATGGGAATCCAGGCGCCCGACCGGCCGGAGGTGTGGCTCCGGGTCAGCGTGGAACCGCTCCGTGGCGCAGACCGCTCCGTCCAGGGAGCGGTCGTGACCTTCGGCGACGCGACCGAGGAACGTCGACGGGGCGTGGAGTCGCGTGAGACCCAGGAGCACCTGGCCCGCGTCCTGGAGGCGGGATCCGACGGCCACTGGGAATGGGAGCTCGCGACCGGGCGCATCCAGATGAGCGCACGCATGAGCGCCATCCTCGGTGGGCCCGCGATCGAGACCGTGGGATACGCCTGGAACTGGCCGGACCGGGTCGATCCGGGGGACGCGCCCCGGTGAAGAGGGGTCTCGCGGCGGCCGCGCACGGAAAGGTCGGCAAGATCGACGTCCAGTACCGGGTGCGCGTCTCCGGCGGCGCCTGGAAGTGGCTGCGGACCAGGGGGGGTGTCGTGGAGCGCGGGGCGAACGGCGAGCCCGTCCGCCTGGCCGGGATCGTCACCGACATCACGGACGTGAAGGTGCGGTCCGGCCCCGCCCGCGGCGGCGCCCTGATCGCCGGGGTCCACTTGCATGGGCCGTAGGAGGTGACCCGGAGGGGATCCGAAGTCGGCTCGTCCGGTCTCCGGACCGGTCGTGGACTCCACCTCGATGGCCATCGTCCTGACGGGATTCGCAACGCTGCCGCCGTCGCGCGAACGGAGCCGACCGGGTACCCTGGACCTGTGAAGGGACCTCGCAACGCCTCGATCCGGCGTCGAAGCTGGACGGTGATCGCCTTCGCCGCTGCCATGCTCGCGGCAGCCGCGGCGGTCGCGTGGCAGGCCTCGAGACGGGTGGGCCCGTCCCCCGCATCGCCCGACGTTCCGTCCCCCGTCGTCGAACCCGCGCCCCCTTCACCGCCCTCGGTGCCCCCCGACCCGCGGCCCCGGTACCTCGCCGCCCGCGCCACGCTCACCTGCGGAAACGCCATCGGCGAGGCCGTCTTCGTCGCTCCGGAGCGGGCGCTCGCGTCCATCTCCTGCCGGGAGGGTCAAGGACAGGTCCACCTCTCCGACGGGCGCGACCTGCTTGCCCGTGCGATGCCGGGGGCGCCGCCGGGGACCTCGGTGCTCCACCTGCCGGGCGCGTCGGCGCCCTTCGTTCCCCCGGGGAGCGCCAGCGGGCTCCCCGACGGGGCCGCGCTGCTCGTGGCGCTCGATGGCGCCGGGCCGGAGACGGTGGGGGAGGCCATCGCGCGGGGTCTCGTTCCCGTGGACGGGCTGCCGCTCCTCCGTGCCGAGGAGGCAGGCGCGCCGCTGGCCGGCCCGGTCGTGGACGCGGGCGGGAAGCTGGTCGGCGTCGTCCCCTCCGAGCCCCCGGACCCGCTCCGGCCCTGGCTCGCCGTGCCGATCGAGGCGTTCGCGTCCACGCTGGGGCTCGACGTCCCGGCGGGCTGGATCCCGGTCGCCGAGCAGGCCTCCGACCTGGATCGGCAGGCGCAGGGGGAGCTCTGGAACCGGCTCCACCGCTCCGCGGTGCTTCTATCGGCGACCCCGGCTCCGGATGGGGTTGCGCTGGTGGTGGCCCGTGCCGCCCGGGGCCGGCCTCCAGCCGAGACGATTCGCCTCGAGGTCGACCCCCCGGCGCGGGACTGCGACCCTTCCGGGCGGATCGTCGACTGGCGGACAGGGGCCGGTGCGTTCGAGGGAGTTCCAGCGCCGCCCGAGATCCTGGCGCGGCTGGCACGGCTCTCGCCCCCGGCTGGAGGCGAGGCGGTGTGGGTGGGGAAGGGCATCTCCCGTCCCGACTGCGAGGAGGGGCAAGTGGCGTACGGGGCGACCCTCTCCATTCCGGGGAGCGACCCGCCGGCGCCGGTCCCGTTTCCGCGCTCGGCGCTCGCGGCGACTGCGCCGTCCTCCGCAGGCAACGTCGGCGTGGCGGTGGTCGTCGCGCACCCGGAAGACGCGCAGGCCATGGCCGCTGCTGCGGAGGAGGAGGCCGCCTGGGAGGTGGGGTGGCGGCAGGCCTTCCGGGAGGCCAACGACCGGATCGCCCAGGCGAAGCTGCGCCGCCTCGACATCCAGGCCCAGCGGGAGGAGGCGCGCGGCAACTTCCAGTACGCCCTCGAGCAGCAGCTCGACGGAGACCTCGAGATCGCGCGCCTGGAGGAGAAGCGGGCGGAGGAGGCGCTCGGCGAGCTGGATCGCCGGGCCTCCCTGGCCGCCGTGCCCCGGGCCTGGCGCCGGGCGGAGTGAGCGGGCCCGGCCAGGCGCGCCTCCCCGTCCTTCCCGGATCCATGCACCGGGAGTCGCTGGAAACCCAGCTCGCCGACCGGTACGGGTCGGCGCGAAAGGAGCGAACCGTGATCACTGTCCTGTTCCGCACCGGCGTCGCCGCCGGCCTCCTCGCCGCAGTGGGGGCGGGCGCCTCCCAGGTCCCGGCCACCTATCAGGCCGAGGTCGGCAAGCGCATCGAGATCCGCACCCCCGAGGCGCCGCCGCCCGACGTCATCCAGGCCGCGGTCCGGTCGATCGAGAGCCGCGCGCAGGCAGGAAGGCGGGAGATCCAGGTGCGCGTCCGCGTCACGGGAGAGCCAGGGCAGGGTGCCCTGGTCCGCATCGACGCCTTCGGCGACACCATCGGCATGGAGGGCATCCCCGACGCCATCCGCAAGGCGGCCCCGGCCCTCGCGGGAGCGGAGATCACCGTCCAGCCGGTGGAGGGGACCGACGAGGCCGACGGAAAGGTCCGCCGCGAGGTGCGGGTGATCGTGAAGTAGCGGGCCGGCTACCTCGCCGGATTCCCGTCGGCGTCGAGGAGGACGGGCGTTCCCAGCCCGAGCTCCGAGAGCCCCTTCTCGATCTTGGCCCGGTCGCCCACCACCACCCAGACCACCTGGTCGGGCGTGATGAACTTCGCGGCAGCGGCCACCTGCTCCTGCGTGAGGGCCGCCACCTTCCCGGCGTAGGCGTCGTAGTAGCCGTCTCCCAGGCCGTAGGTGACCATCTCCACCACCGACCCGGCCACGGCGTTGCCGGTCTCCCAGCGCCCCGGGAGCGCGAGCGTGAGGGAGCCCTTGGCAGCGGCCAGCTCGTCGGGCGTCACCGGACGGGCGCTAGCGATGCCGGACAGCTCCTTCTGGATCTCCTGCACCGACTCCTTGGTCCTGTCCGACTGGACCGGCGCCGACGCGAAGAAGAGGCGGGGGCCCCGGGCGTCGGAGAGGCCCGTGCGGGCTCCGTAGGTCCAGTGCTTGTCCTCGCGCAGGTTCATGTTGATGCGCGACGTGAAGTTGCCGCCCAGCACCCGGTTCACCACCCCCTGGGCGATCTCGTCGGGGTTGGCGCGCGGCGGGGCGGCCAGGCCGGCGAGGATGACCGACTGCACCGAGCCGGGACGGTCCACGAGGTAGAGGCGAGGCGCGGCCTCCCGCTTCGCCAGGGTGAGATCCTTCCCCGGGGCCTTCCCCGGCGTCCAGGCGGAGAAGAGCCGCTCCAGGCGGGGCAGGATCTCCTTCATGCTGGTGTCGCCGACCACGACCAGGACCGCGTCGGAGGGATGGAAGCGGGACCGGTACCAGCGCTCCACGTCGGCACGGGTGATGGCCGAGACCGATGCCTTCGTGCCGGAGCCGGAGGACGGGTTCGAGTACGGGTGTCCCTCGCCGTAGACGAGCCGGGGCAGCACGCGCCCGCCCATGGCCGAAGGCGTGCTCCGCTCGCGGTCGATGGCGGCGAGGAGCTGCTTTTTCTGCCGGTCGAGCTCGGCCTCCGGGAAGGAGGGGCGAAGCGCGACGTCGGCGAAGAGCTCGAGCGACGGGTCGAGCCGCGACTTCAGGGCCGACATCGATACGGTGGTCGCGTCGAGCGAGGAGCTGGCGGCCAGGGTTGCGCCCAGGTCCCGGAGCGCGTCGGAGATCTCCAGCGCGCCGCGGGTGGCGGTGCCGTCGGGGATGAGCGAGGCGGCGAGCCGGGCCGTTCCGGCCGCGCCCTTCGGGTCGGATGCGTAGCCGGCGTCGACCACGAGCCAGAAGTTCACCACCGGGATCGACGGTCGCGGCACGACCATGACGCGAAGCCCGTTCCCGAGCACGGCCTTCTCGACCTCGGGGAAGCGGGGCGCGGGAGGCGTCCCGGCCTCGGGAACCCGGGAGCGATCGACCTCCGTGCCCGAGGCCTTGCCCTCCTTCCAGGGAGTGACCTGGAGGACGAAGATGCCGTCCGAGAGCCAGCGCCTCGCAGCGGCCTGGACGCGGGCCGGGGTCGCCGTGCGGATGCGGGAGAGCCGCTCCTCGTAGAAGTCGGGCCGGCCGCCGAGGACCTCGCCCTGGGCCAGCACGTCCGACTTGCCGCCGAATCCGCCGATGCGCTCCACGCCGCGGGTGAACGCGGCGAGCGATTCCGTCCGCGCCCGGTCGAGCTCGACCTGGGTGGGGCCCTTCTCGAGGAACCGGGAGAGCTCCTCGCGCGCCGCGGACTCGACCTGGGCCAGATCCCCCTCCGGGCGGGCGGTGGCGGTGATCAGGAACTGGCCGGCGATCTCCCCGCCCATCTGCGTGGCGGAGGCGTCGGTGGCGATCTGGCCGTCGTAGACCAGCCGCCTGTGGAGCCGGCTCGACTTGCCTGAGGAGAGGATGCGGGCGGCCAGTTCCAGGTCCTCCGACTCCGGGCTGCTCCAGGGGGGCGTGTTCCAGACCATGTAGACCCGGGCCTGCGGCACCCGGTCGGCCATGGCCTGCCGGTGCTCGCCGGTCCGCTTCGCGATCCAGGCTTCCTGCCGGGTGAGCGGGGGACCCGACGGGACGTTGCCGAAGAACTTCTCGGCCCGGGCCCTCACGTCGTCGGCCTTCACGTCGCCGGCCACCACGATCACCGCGTTGGCGGCGCCGTACCACTCCTTGAACCAGTCCTTCACGTCGTCGAGGGTGGCGGCGTCGAGATCCTTCATCGAGCCGATGGTGGTCCAGGAGTAGGGGTGTCCCGCGGGGAAGGATCCGGCCGAGATGGCCTCCCAGGCCCGCCCGTAGGGGGCGTTGTCGTAGTTCTGCCGCTTCTCGTTCTGGACCACGCCGCGCTGCTCGTCGAGCCGGGCCTGGGTCACCGCTCCGAGCAGGTGCCCCATGCGGTCCGACTCCATCCAGAGCACCGTGTCGAGGGCCGGGGTGGGGACGTTCTGGAAGTAGTTGGTCCGGTCGCGGTTGGTGGTGCCGTTCAGATCGGTCCCGCCGATCCGCTCGAGGACCTTGAACCAGTCGTCGTTGAAGTTCTCGCTCCCGTTGAACATCAGGTGCTCGAAGAGGTGTGCGAATCCGGTCTTCCCGGGGCGCTCGTTCTTCGAGCCCACGTGGTACCAGACGTTGACGGCCACGATGGGGGCCTTGGGGTCCTCGTGGACGATGAGGACGAGACCGTTCGAAAGGACGAAGCGCTGGAAGGCGATCTTCGGCGTGTCGATGGTCGGCGCGCTGGCGGGGGTCGTGGCTGGGGCGCGGGACGCGCCCTTGGCGGAGGCCGACGGGGGGGCCGCGAGGACGAGGGCGGTGGCGAGGGCGACGAGGGTCATGCCTCGCGTTTAGCCGATTCGGGACTCCCTTGCCAGTCCGTTCGGGGTAGACTTCCGGCCCCTCGAACCCGAGAGAATCCTTGCCTCCCGTCACCCGCATCGAGGTCGGCACCCGACCCGGATTCACAGACAGTGTGGGAACCTCCGTGGCCCGCCGGGTGCGCGAGCACCTCGGGGTTGCGACCGGGAGGGTCCGGACCCGGGACGTCTACCTGCTCGAGGCGGCGCTCACCCCGGCCGAGGCCCAGGCGGTGGCCCGCGAGTTCGCCGGACCGGTGGTGCGCCAGGGGGCGGTCGGGCGACTCGAGGACGGCCCCTTCGACGTGGCCGTATCGGTGGGGTTCAAGCCGGGGGTGACCGACCCGGTGGCGAAGAGCGCGCGGGTGGCCATCGAGGACCTCCTGGGGCGGCCGCTGGGTGAGGGGGCCCACGTCTACACCGGGCGTCTCTACCTCCTCGACGGGGTCTCCGAGGAGGAGGCGGGGCGCATCGCCCGGGCGCTGCTCGCCAACGAGGTGATCGAGCGGGTTTCCGTCCAGTCGTACGCGCAGTGGAAGATCTCCCCGCCCGACCTGTCGGTCCCCCGGGTGGCGGAGCATGCCTCGCGGCCGGTGGAGGCGGTGAGCCTGGAGCGCTCCGACGACGACCTCGCCGCGCTCTCGCGGGAACGGCTGCTCGCCCTCTCGCTCGACGAGCTGCGGACGCTCCGCGACTTCTACCGGAAGGAGGGCAGGGCCAGGGCCCGCAGCTCGGCAGGACTGGGCCCCGATCCCACCGACGTCGAGCTCGAGTGCCTGGCCCAGACCTGGTCGGAGCATTGCAAGCACAAGATCATGAACGCGACCGTCTCCTGCAGGGAGGAGGGGCGGGAGCCGGAGGTGATCCGGTCCATCTTCAAGACCTTCATCCGCGGCACCACGGAGGCCGTGGAGAAGGCCATCCGGGCGCGGGAGGGGAAGAGCTGGCTCGTCAGCGTCTTCCACGACAACGCCGGCGTCATCGAGGCCACCGAGCGCCACCACCTGGTCTACAAGGTGGAGACCCACAACAGCCCGTCGGCACTCGATCCGTACGGCGGCGCCATCACCGGGATCGTGGGCGTGAACCGGGACCCCTTCGGGACCGGCATGGGCTCCGACCTCCTCGCGAACACCTGGGGCTACTGCTTCGGCCCGCCGGACTGGAAGGGCGAGCTGCCCCCGGGGCTGCTCCACCCGCGGCGCATCCGCGACGGGGTCCACTCGGGCGTCATCGACGGCGGCAACCAGTCGGGCATCCCCTACGGCCGCGGCTGGGAGTTCTTCGACGAGCGCTTCCTGGGGAAGCCGCTCGTCTACTGCGGCACGGTGGGGCGCATGCCGGTCACGGTGGCGGGCGAGCCCGGCGAGGTGAAGCACGCACGCCCCGGCGACCGCATCGTCATGGTGGGAGGGCGCATCGGCAAGGACGGCATCCACGGGGCGACCTTCTCGTCGGCAGAGCTGACCGAGGAGAGCCCGGTCCAGGCCGTGCAGATCGGCGATCCCATCACGCAGAAGATGATGTTCGACTTCCTCCTGGAAGCCCGCGACCAGGGGCTCTACTCGGCCATCACCGACAACGGCGCGGGTGGCCTCTCCTCCTCGGTGGGGGAGATGGCGAAGCAGCCGGGTGGAGCGCGGCTCGACCTTGCCCGGGCGCCCCTCAAGTACCAGGGGCTCGCGCCCTGGGAGATCCTGGTCTCCGAGGCGCAGGAGCGCATGACGCTGGCGGTCCGGCCGGAGAAGCTCGCCGCCTTCCTCGATCTGGCCCGGCTGCGCGAGGTGGAGGCCACCGACCTGGGCGAGTTCACCGCCGAACCGTACTTCCACGTGCAGCACGGGGGGCGCACCGTCGGGCTCATCCCCATGGAGTTCCTCCACGAGGGCGACCCGGAGATGCGCATCGACGCGGAGTGGAGGGAGCCGGTCCGTGCCCCCTTCGCCGCCTCGCCCGCGCCGCGGACGGGGGAGGGGAACGCGCTCGTCGCGGCCTTCCTGTCCCGCGAGAACCTGCGCTCCGCCGAGGAGCTGGAGCGCACCTACGACCACGAGGTGAAGGGGCTCACCGTGGTGAAGCCCTGGATCGGGGCGCATCGCGACGTGCCGGCCGACGCGGCGGTGTTCCAGATCGCCCACGACGGATCCCCCGTCGGCTACGCGCTCTCCGAGGCGGTCTTCCCCACCTACAGCGACGAGGACGCCCACGCCATGGCCCAGGCCGGGGTCGACCTGGCCGTGCGCAGGGTGATCGCCGCCGGGGCACGCATCGACCGCATCGCGCTCCTCGACAACTACTGCTGGCCCGACCCGTTGCCGGGTCCGAAGAACCCCGACGCCGCCCACAAGGCGGCGCAGCTGGTGCGGGCTTCCCGCGGGCTGTCCGAGATCTGCCGCGCCTACGGGTCGCCGCTCATCTCCGGCAAGGACTCGATGAAGAACGACGCGGTGGTGGGGGGGCGTCGCATCAGCATCCCCCCCACGCTGCTCGCATCGGCGATCGCCGTCGTCCGCGACGTGCGCCGGGCCGTGACCCTCGAGGCCGGAGCCCCCGGCGAGCTCCTCTACGCGGTCGGGGAGACCGGCGACGAGCTGGGCTGCACCGAGTACGCGGCCCATCGCGGCGACACCGGGGGAGCGGTTCCGCGCTGCCGGCCGGAGGCCTTCCACGCCCGGTACGAGGCCGTGGCCGCGGCCATCGCCGAGGGGCTCGCCACCGCGGCCCACGCGCCGGGCCGGGGCGGGCTGGCGCGCTCCCTCTTCCTCCTGGCCCGGGCCGCCGGCCTGGGACTCTCGGTCGACCTCTCCCTCGCCCCCGTCCGGGGAACGCCGGGCTGGGAGGCGCTCCTCTTCTCCGAGTCGGCGGGGCGCTTCCTCCTCGCGGTGACGCCGGATCGGGCAGCCGATCTGGAGGCGCGGCTCTCCGGCCTGCCGGTGGCACGGATCGGCGCCTACGACTCCACCGGCCGGCTGCGCATCACCGTCGGCGGGGCTCCCCTCGTGGACGAGACCGTCGACTCCCTGGCCCGTGCCTGGAAGCGGGAAGGGGGTCGCCGGTGAAGCCGGTTCGCGTGCTCCTGCCCGTGGGCTTCGGCCTCAACTGCGAGGACGAGACCGCACAGGCCTTCCGCATGGTCGGTGCCGAGGTGGATCTCGTCCACCTCACCGACCTCTTCGCCCGGCGCCACCCGCGGCGAATCACCGACTACCAGGTGCTCGCCATGGTCGGCGGCTTCGCCTACGGCGACCACGTGGCGGGCGGCCTGGTGCTCGCGACCCGCATCCGCGCGCACCTGAAGCCCGACCTGGCGGCCTTCCTCGAGGGCGGCGGCCGGGTGCTGGGGATCTGCAACGGATTCCAGACCCTGACCCGTCTCGGGCTCCTCCCCGGGCCGGAGGCGGGTGCCCCCGATTTCACGCCCCGTGCGACGCTCACCAACAACGAGCGGCTCGGGTACCGCGACGCCTGGGTGCGGGTGGCGCCCAATCCGCGCAGCCGCTGCGTCTGGACGCGGGGTCTCTCCGCGGTGGACCTGCCGTCCCGCCACGGGGAAGGGCGCTTCGTGGCCGACTCGGACGACGCGCTGCGGCGGCTCGACGCCGCCGGGCAGCTCCCGCTCCGCTACGTGGACGCGGACGGCAAGGTGGCCGGGGCCTGGCCGGAGAACCCCAACGGATCGGCACTGGGGGTGGCCGGCGTCTGCGATGCCACCGGACGGATCCTGGGGCTCATGCCCCATCCCGATGCCTTCCTCTACCCGTGGCACCATCCCGACTGGCCGCGCCGGCGCCAGGACGTGGAGGCGCGCGAGGCGGGCGGTCTGGCCATCTTCCGGGCCGGCGTCGAAGAAGGCCTGGGGTGAACCCCGGTCGGCTCCTGCTCCTCGTCCCGACCCAGAGCTACCGGGGGGACGACTTCCTCGCGGCGGCCCGCCGGCTGGGGGTCCCGGTGCTGGTCGGCACCGATCGCTGCCACCGCATCGAGGACGCGTTCGGGCCAAGCGAGGGGATCCTCTTCATCGACTACCGGAAGCCCGAGGAGGCGGCCGACGAGATCGCGCGCGCGGCGGCCCGCGAGCCGATCGCGGGGGTGATCCCGGTCGACGACGGGACCGCGGTGATCGCCGCGCTGGCGGCGGAGCGGCTCGGCCTGCCCCGGAATCCGCCAGCGGCCGCGCGCCGCACCGCGAACAAGCTGGCCCAGCGCGAGGCGCTCCGGGAGGCCGGCCTCCCCGTTCCGTGGTTCCGCGCCTTCCCGCTCGACCTCGGCGCCGGGGATCCTTCGGGCGTGGTCCCCTATCCGTGCGTGCTGAAGCCCCTCGGGCTCTCGGGCAGCCGGGGAGTCATCCGGGCCGACCATCCGGAGACGTTCCGCCATGCCTGGCACCGGATCGAGGCCATCCTCGGGAGGGCGCGCACCGATCGGAGGGCCCGGGAGGACGGTGAGGGGAACCGGATCCTCGTGGAGGGCTTCGTTTCCGGGCCGGAGGTGGCGCTCGAGGGGCTGCTCCGCGGTGGGCGGCTGGAGGTCCTGGCCCTCTTCGACAAGCCCGATCCGCTCGACGGCCCGTTCTTCGAGGAGACGATCTACGTCACCCCGTCGCGCCATCCAGCGGCGCTCCAGGAGCGGGTGGTGGAGGCCATCGCCGCCGGCGCGGGGGCGCTGGGGCTGCGCGAGGGACCGGTCCACGCCGAGGCCCGGCTTGGGCCGGATGGGCCGGTGATCCTCGAGGTGGCGGCGCGCACCATCGGCGGGCTCTGCTCCCGGGCCCTGCGCTTCGGGGCGGGGGCCTCCCTCGAGGAGGTCGTGGTTGCGCACGCCGTCGGCCTCGGGGTCAACTCGATCCTGCGGGAGTCGCGCGCCTCGGGCGTGATGATGCTGCCCATCCCGCGCCGGGGCGTGCTCCACGGCGTATCCGGCCTGGAGGTGGCGCGAGCCGTCCCCGGGGTGGAGGACGTGGTCGTGACGGCGCCCGAGGGGCGCGAGGTCGTCCCGCTCCCGGAGGGGGATGCCTACCTGGGGTTCCTCTTCGCCCGCGGGGAGACGCCGGACGAGGTCGAGGCGTCGCTCCGCGAAGCGCACGGCCACCTCTCCTTCGACATCCGGACGCCCTTGCCGACGGTGCGATAGCGGTGGTGCCGGAGAGGTCGCGTCACTCCGGTTTCAGCGGGGCGACCTGCCCCGCGGTGGGCTCCGCTCAACAGAACCAGCTCTCGGTGAGGCGCGGGGTGCCAGCCGTGGAGAACGGGCGGGCCACGTGGGAGTGGGCCCGGCCGGCGGTGGCGAGGGCCAGCGCCTTCACCTCGTCCACGGTTGCGGCTGGGTCCTCCCCGCGCGTCGCCGCAGCGTCCACGAGCGTTGCCACCCGCGCCTGGAGCTCGTCCATCCGCCGGTCGGGGTGGCGCCAGCGCCAGGTGAGCGCCTCGGCGTCGAGCCCCTCGAGCGGCAGTTCCGGGTCCCCGACCAGGAGCGATCCGGGAGGCACGAGGAGGCGCAGCGAGAACTGCACCGGGTCGATGCGCCCGATCCAGCCCCGCTCCTCGAAGGTCTCCAGGAGGTCCAGGTAGCCCGGAAGCGTCTCCCAGGGAGTGAAGGGGACGAGCGTGGGTCGCAGGGGAAGCCCGGCCCGGTCGCAGGCCGCGAAGGCCCGAAAGACGTCCTCCCGGACGTGCCCCTTCTCGAGCTTCCCGAGCACCCGGTCGGAGAGGGACTCCACCGCCGAGACGGTGAAGATCGCGCCGCAGGAGACCAGCTCGGGCAAGAGGCTCGCGTCCCGCACGAGATGCTCCACCTTGGCGGTGAAGTCGAAGGTCAGAGCGGGGAAGCGCCGGTGGAATTCGCGGGCGAGGCGCAGCGCGTGGGATGGCCCGTTCAGGAAGTCGGGGTCGCCGAAGGTGACGTGGGTGACACCGGCCGCGGCCTGCTGGGCGACGTCGGCGAGGACGGTCGGAAGCGGGACGGCGAAGAAGCGCCCGCCGTACACGGCGGGGATGGGGCAATGGCGGCAGCGGTGCAGGCAGCCGCGGGTGGCCTCGGCATGGCCCGCCAGCCGCTCCCGCCCGTCGGCCTCCCGCAGGCGGGCATAGCGTGGGGGAGGCGGCAGCCCTTCGCGCCGCGGCACCGGGAAGTCGAGACGCGCGAGCGAGGCCTCCGCTCCGGTCCGCTGCACGAACCGCGAGAGGTCCTCGCCCCGTTCCACCGCCTGCGCCAGGGCGACCAGGTCCTCCTCGCACTCGCCCCCGAGCACGGCGGAGCCCCCCGCCTCGAGCAGCAGGGGCGCGTGGAGGGGCGCGTACGTTCCGTGGAAGGCGACCACCGCCCCGGGCGCGAGCACCCGGATCCGGGCCGCTGCGTCGAGCCCGAGCCGCAGGGCGGTGTGCATGGGCACCGAGATGGCGACGAGCCGGGCCTTGGCCACCCGTGCCCCGTCGAGCGGCTCGACGGAGAGATCCAGCGAGGAGGGTCGAAATCCGGCGCGGTACAGGAAGGCGGCCGGCGCGGCGATTCCCTGGGGCTGGTGTCCCAGCTCGTAGGTGGAGACGAGGAGGACCTCTCCCTCGCCGCGCATGGCGACGCTATCCCTTGCGCGGAGGCGGCACGTAGTCCGGCGGGACCTGGGCGCCCTCGCCGAAGAAGTACTGCTCCGCCTGCTCGAAGAGGATCTGGTTCGTCCGGGGGTCACCCGGGGCCAGGCGGTACTCGTTCAGGATCATCTTGAAGTGCTCGAGCCACATCTTCCAGGCCTCCTGGGAGATGGAGTCGAAGATGCGCTGGCCGAGCTCGTTCGGGAACGGCTTCACGGCCAGGCCCGGCAGTTCCTTGCCGAGCTTCTTGCACTGGACCATCCGTGCCATCGGAAGACTCCAGCCGATCAGGAGATGAGCGACGCGGGGCTCACGCCGAGCGCCTTCGAGAGCGACTCGAGGGTGTCGAGCGGGGGGGTGCGCTGTCCGCGCTCCAGCATGGAGATGTAGGACACGGAGAGCTTGGCCTTTCCGGCCAGCGTCTCCTGGGAGAGCTTGCGGCGGAGCCGCTCCGACTTGAGGTTGTCGGCGAACTTCTCGGAGAGGGAGGCTGCGCGGCGGCTCTTGGAGGTCTTGGAGGGCTTTGCCATGGGTGTGGTCCTAACATCGACTGCACCGAGGGTCTAGGAAATCGGGTAGCCCGGACGGGGCTGGGGCGCGGACCAGGATCACGTCCACCCATTGTCCGCGCCGGAGGCGAGCGGTTCCCGCCGGGAGGATGGCGAGCCCCTCCACCCCGACGACCGAGGTCAGGTGACCGCTCTGCTGGGTCTTCAGTCCCTCGACCCAGAGCGAATCCCGCTCCCTGCGGAGCCGGCAGCGCAGGAAGAGGCTCAGCTCGGAGGGCTTCTCCTCCGCGGCGCCGAGCCGGGCCCGGAGCACCATGCGGCCGCTCCCGCGCAGGCCCGCCAGCGCGCGGAGGGCCGGGCGGACGAAGAGCTCGAAGGTCACGAGCGAGCTGGCCGGGTTGCCGGGAAGCCCGAAGACCGCCATCTTCCCCCACCGGCCGAAGGCGACCGGCTTCCCGGGGCGCATGGCCACCCGCCAGAAGTCGAGGCGCGCTCCCGAGCCCTCCAGGCCGGCCCGGACCAGGTCGCGATCGCCGACCGAGACGCCCCCGATCGACACCAGGGCGTCCAGGCCGCGCGCCGCAGAGAGCGATCGCCGAAGAGACTCCCGGTCATCGCCGGCCAGGGGGAGCCGCACCGGGATCGCGCCGGCCTCGGTGCAGGCGGCGGCGAGCTGGTGCCCGTTCGACTCGAAGATCTGGCCCGGGCGGGGTGTTCCCCCGAGTGGAACGATCTCGTCGCCGGTGGCCAGGATGCCCACCCGTGGCCGGCGGTGGACCGCGAGCTCCGGAAGGCCGAGTGCCGCGGCGAGACCGAGGGCGCCCGCGTCGACCTCGAGCCCGGCGGGGAGCGCCACGGCTCCCCCGGGAACGTCGGCCCCGGCCCTCCGGACGAACCGCCCGGAGACTGCGGCGCGGCGGAACCGGGCCTTCTTCCCGGATCGCTCGACCTCCTCCTGCATCTCGACGCAGTCGGCGCCCTCCGGAAGCGGCGCGCCGGTGAAGATCCGCGCGCAGGCCCCGGCGGGGAGCGGACGCTCCCGGCCGTCCCCGGCGAAGACCTCGAAGGCGACCGGCAGGCGGACTCCGGCACGGGGCACGTCGGCGGCCCGGAGCGCGTATCCGTCCATCTGGGAGTTGTCGAAGGGCGGCAGCCGTCGCTCTGCGCGGACCTCCCCGGCGAGAGCCCGCCCCAGCGCCTCCGCGAGAGGGACCCGCTCCGGCGGCAGGGGAGCCACGTCGTCGATGGAGCGGAGGATCCGTTCGATGGCTTCGGGGGGCGTGAGCACCCACTCGTTCTAGCGGGCCGGACGCGTCCGTGACAACATCCGCGCATGCCCCAACGCCCCGTTCCCGAGGTGCGCCCGGATGCGCTCCTGGTCGAGTTGCGCCGAGCAGGTGGGAAGGCCGTCTCCCTGCCCGAGCTCCTCCAGCGGATGCGCATCCATCCGGGGGCCCGCCGGAACGCGGCGAAGGTGATGAAGCAGTTGATCCAGGACGGGTCGGTCCAGCGAGGTCGGCGGCCGGTACTCCGTTCCCACCCCGAAGGGCGCCGAGCCCGTCCGGCAGGGGCGTGGGCGGAGTGCGCGCCCACCCGGCCGGGAGACCGACCCGCGCGCTGCCGCGCAGGCCGGGAAGGGGCTCGTGGGCTTCTTCACCAGGCACCGCGACGGTTTCGGCTTCCTGGCCCGCATCGACCGGCAGGGGCCAGACCTCTTCGTCGCCCCCGGGGACGGCGGCAAGGCCGTCGACGGGGACGTGGTGCGCTTCGAGATCTTCTCGGGACGGCGCGGCGAGCAGGCCCGCATCGTCGAGGTGGTGGAGCGCGGACGGCGCATGCTCCTCGGTGCCTACGCGGCCCGCGGAAAGGAGAGCTTCGTCGTTCCCATCGACGAGCAGCTGCCGCCGGTCGTGCCCGTCCCGGAGACGCGTCTCGTCCGGAACGGCGAGGTCGCCAAGGTCTGGCTGGAGTCCGGCCCCGGGCCGCTCGCCGGGCAGGTGGTGGACCGCATCCCGAACCCCCAGGCACCCTCCGTCGAGGTGCTGCGCACCGCCTACGCCCACGGGTTTGCCGACGTCTTTCCGGCCGACGTCCTGGCCGAGGCAGAGGCCACCCCCGACCGCGTGCGCCGCGAGGACCGGGAGGGGCGGCGCGACCTCACGGGCATCGCGCTCGTCACCATCGACGGCGAGGACGCCCGCGACTTCGACGACGCCGTCTTCGTGGAGAAGCTGCCCGGCCGGGGCTACCGGCTGGTGGTCGGCATCGCCGACGTCTCCCACTACGTCCGGCCCGGCCGCCCCCTGGATGCCGAGGCACTGCGCCGCGGCACCAGCGCCTACTTCCCGGGCACCGTGCTGCCCATGCTCCCCGAGAGGCTCTCCAACGGCGTCTGCTCCCTCAACCCCGAGGTGGAGCGGCTCTGCATGGTGGCCGACATGCGCTTCGACGCGTCCGGCACCCCCGGCGACGTCGAGGTGTACGCGGCGGTGATGCGGTCGGCGGCGCGCTGCACCTACACGGAGGTGGCGCGCATGCTCGACGGCGAGCGCGTGCCGCACCGGGAGTTCCTGCGGGAGGGCTTCATCCGCATGGGCGAGTTGCAGGAGATCCTGGGAGGGGTCCGGCGCCGGCGCGGGTCCATCGACTTCGACCTGCCCGAGTCGAAGGTCGTTCTGGGCGAGGACGGGAAGGTGCTCGCCCTCGAACGCCGTCCCCGCAACCGCGCCCACCGGATCGTCGAGGAGTTCATGCTGGCCGCCAACGAGGCGGTGGCTCGATGGTTCGGGGACCGGGAGCTGCCCACCATCTACCGGGTCCACGGGCTGCCGGACGAGGACAAGCTCCAGGCCTTCCTCGACCTCGCCAGGGCCCAGGGCTTCGAGGTCCCGGAGGCGGGAGCCGGACCGCTCGCGCTCGCCAATCTCCTCGAGCGGCTGGCCGGCCATCCGCAGCAGCGCGCGCTGAACCAGCTCCTCCTCCGCGCCATGATGCAGGCGGTCTACAGTCCCGAGAACATCGGCCACTTCGGGCTCGCCGCCGAGCATTACCTCCACTTCACCTCGCCCATCCGGCGCTACCCCGACCTGATCGTCCACCGCCTCCTGCGGGAGGAACTGGGAAAGTCGCCTGGCCGGAAGCCCCGCGCCGGCGAGCTGGAGCGGATCGCCATCGTGGCCTCCGACCGGGAGCGCGCCGCCATGAAGGCGGAGCGGGACGTGAACGCCTACTACGCGGCGCTCTTCATGTCCGACCGGGTGGGGGAGCGCAGCCCGGGGACGGTCGCCGCGGTGGTCGAGTTCGGCCTCTTCGTCTCCATGAACCGCTGGTACGTCGAGGGGCTGGTGAAGGCGGAGGACCTCGGGGAGGGCTTCGTCCTCGACAAGGACGGCCACGCGCTGGTCGAGAAGCGGAGCGGCCGGTCGTACCGGGTGGGGGACGAGCTCGAGGTCGAGGTGGCGGCCGTCGACCTGGCCCGCCGCCGGATCGACCTCGCGCTCGTCGAGGGCGGGAAGACGCGCGCGGCCGGAGAGGCGCCCCGGGGGAAGGGGCGAAAGGGCTCGCGGCCAGTGGAGAAGCGGGGGGAGAAGCGCCAGGGGAAGTCGGGGAGCGGGCGTCCCGGACGGCCCGAGAAGAAGCGGCGCCGGCGCTAGCCCCTACTGCGCCGCCGGTGGGGGAGGGGCGCCCCGCAGGGCTGCCACGATGCGGCGCGTCCGCGCCAGGCCGTCGGCGAACGACGGGTGGTGCTCCAGGGGGCGCGCCTCGGCCTCGGGAATCGCCCGGACCGATGCCGCGTCCTCGGTGTCCCAGGTGAGCGCGAGGCCGGCCTGCTCCAGCGCCGAGAAGAAGGGTTCCCAGCCGGTGCGTCCTGCCGTGTCGTGCGCGTCGACGAGGAGCGGGATCCCTTCCCGGATGGCGGGCGACAGGTGGTTCGCCCCGGCGAAGTCCAGGACCTGTCCCCGGTCGTGCGTGGCGATCTTCACCGCTTCACTTCCCGAAGGCCGTGGCGAACCCGATGAGCGCCTCGAGGCAGTTGGACGTGGTGAGGATCCCCACCAGGTCGCCCTTCTCGTCCACCACCAGGACCCCGTTCAGCTTGCGGTCCTCCATGAGCTTCGCCACCAGCGCGATCTCGTCGTCGGGGCGGACCTTGTGCGGCTTGGGGTTCATGGCCGCGGTGACCGGAGTCCGCGCGAGGAGGTAGTGGACCTCCCAGGTGTCGAGGCTCGTTGCCTTGCTGGGAGTGAAGTCCTTGAGCATCTTCTCGGTGACCACGCCGACCAGCTTGCCCCCGCGCATCACCGGCAGGCGCCGGATGTTCTTCTCCTTGAGCTTGTGGATGGCCTCCACGATGCTCGCGGAATCCTCGATGGTCATCGGGCTCGGCGTCATCCACCGCCGTACCTTGGTCATGCTCGGGTCGTAAGTCATGGCTCGATCAGGCTCCCAGGAACGCCTTCTTGACGTGCTCGTTGCCGAGAAGTTCCTCTCCGGTTCCGGAGAGTACCACCCTTCCGGTCTCGAGCACGTAGGCCCGGTGGGAGATGCGCAGGGACTGGAACACGTTCTGCTCGACCAGCAGGATGGTGGTTCCCTGCTTGTTGATCTCCTTGATGATCTCGAAGATGTTCTTCACGAAGAGCGGGGAGAGCCCCAGGGAGGGCTCGTCGAGGAGCAGGAGGCGCGGATTGGTCATGAGCCCGCGCCCGATGGCCAGCATCTGCTGCTCGCCACCCGAGAGGGTGCCGCCGAGCTGCTTCTGGCGCTCGGCCAGGCGGGGGAAGAGGGTGAAGGCCCGCTCGATGTTCTTCTGCCGATCCGGGCGGGTCGACTTGATGAAGGAGCCCATTCGGAGGTTCTCGAGGACGGTCATCTCCGGGAAGATCCGGCGCCCCTCGGGCACCTGGACGACGCCCCTCTCGACCACCTGGTGCGACTCGAGCTTCCCGAGGTCCTGCCCCTCGAAGGTGATGGTTCCGCGGGACGCCCGCACCAGCCGGGAGATGTTCTTCAGCGTGGTGGACTTGCCGGCACCGTTGCCGCCAAGCACCGTGACGATCTCCCCCTGGTGCACCTCGAGGGAGATGCCCCAGAGCACCTGGAGGTCGCCATAGCTGAAGTCGAGGTTCTCGATTCGGAGCACGGAGGTTCCTCGTTCAGACGTGGGCTTCGCCGAGGTAGGCCGTCACCACCTCGGGATTCGAGACGACCTCCTGGGGGGCGCCCTCGGCCAGCTTCTCGCCGGAGTTGAGCACGACGATCCGGTCGGAGATCCGCATGATCGCCTTCATGTCGTGCTCGATGACCATCTGGGTCAGGCCGCGCTTCTTGATCTCGAGGATGAGCTGGATGATGTCCTCGCTCTCGGCCGGGTTGAGTCCGCCCATGACCTCGTCGAGCAGAAGCAAGCTGGGCTTGGTGGCGAGCACGCGGGCCACCTCGAGCTTCTTGCGCTCGCCGATGGGGAGGCCGCCTGCCAGGAAGCCGTCCTTGTGATCCAGCTTCACGACGCGGAGCTGCTCGCGCGCGATCTCGCGAGCCTCGGGAACCGAGCTGGTGCGCACCAGCGCCCCCACCACCACGTTGTCGAGCACGGTGAGCTTGGCGAGCGGCCGGACCTTCTGCCAGGTGCGGACCATCCCGCGCTTGCAGACCTGGTCGGGGGTGAGCCCGTTCATCCGCTCCCCCTTGAAGAGGATGTCGCCGCGGCTGGGCGGGTAGTACCCGGTGATGCAGTTGAAGAGGGTGGTCTTGCCCGCGCCGTTGGGGCCGATGAGACCCAGGATCATCCCCTCGTCCATCGTGAACGAGACGTCGGAGTTGGCGGCCAGGCCGCCGAAGAACTTGCTGACCTGCTTGATCTCCAGGATGGGGGCCGGGGCGGTCACGCTGCGCCTCCCGCCGCGGCCGCGCGCGAGCGCCGCTTGCGGAGCTGGTTCTTGATGCCGCCCAGCACCCCGTCGGGCATGAAGAGGATGGTGAGGGCGACGAGCACGCCGTAGATGAGCATGTGGGCGTGGGAGAGGTGGTCGCGGAGGAACTGCCCGACACCGGAGCCGGCGTCGACCAGCCCCGAGCCGATCAGCGCGTCGGTCAGCATGTTCGAGCGCAGCGCCTCGGAGAGGGCGACGAGCAGCGCGGCACCGATCACCGGCCCGAGGATGGTGCCGATTCCTCCGATGATGGCGGTGAGGACGATCTGCACCGAGATGTCGAGCCCCACCGCGGTCTGCGGGTCGATGAACCCGACGTAGAGGCCGTAGAGCGCCCCCGCGAAGGCGGTGAAGAAGGCCGAGATCATGAGGGCGACGTTCTTGTAGAAGGTCAGCGGGATGCCCAGCGAGTTGGCCGCGTCCTGGTCCTCGCGGATGGCCTGCAGGTAGTAGCCGAGCTTCGAGCCCTGGAACCAGATGGTGACGAGCACCGTCACCACCGCCAGCACGAGCCCCATGTAGTAGAAGGGGACCTTGGTGCTGAAGTCGGTGATCGTCACGCCGGCGATGATCAGCGGGGGAACCTCGGAGAGCAGGATCCCCTCGGCGCCGTTGGTGAGCCCCTTCCAGTTCAACGCCGTCAGGCGGAAGATCTCGGCCACCGCGATGGACGCCAGCACGAAGTAGGGGCCGCGCAGGCGGAAGGTGATGCTGCCGACGATGGCCGCGACCAGCACGGCGAGCAGGAGCGCCGGGAAGACTCCCCACCAGGGCGCGATGCGACTCGACTCCAGGAGGACGATCACCGTGTAGGCGCCGATGCCGAAGTAGGCGGCGTGCCCCACCGAGTACTGTCCGCCGTAGCCGCCGATGAGGTTCCAGGCCTCGCCCATGATCACGGCGAGGAAGAAGAGCACCATCATCTGGAGGGCGTAGGGGCTCTGGACGAAACGGGGAAGGACCGCCAGCGCCGCCACGGCGGCGACGCCGAGGGCGGTGGGGACGACGGCCAGGCCGCGGCTTCGGGGGCTCGGGAGCATGGAGTCTAGACCCGGGACTTGCCGAACAGGCCGGCCGGCTTGAAGAGGAGGATCCCCAGGAAGAGGACGTAGACCACGAGGTCCTTCAGGCCGGAGCTGATGTAGGCGCCGGCCAGCGACTCGGTGGCCCCGATGAGGATCCCGCCCACCGTCGCTCCCATGACGCTTCCCATCCCGCCCAGCACCACGATGACGAAGGCCTTGAGGGTGAAGGGCTGCCCCACCTGCGGGAAGATGTAGTAGGTGGGCGAGATGAGGGAGCCGGCCACGGCCGCCAGCCCCGCGCCGATCCCGGTGGCGAGCACGCTCATGCGCTTCACGTTCACCCCCATGAGCTGGGCCGCGTCGCGGTCCTGGGCGGTGGCGCGGATGGCCTGGCCGGTGTTGGTCTTGAGCAGGAACCAGTAGAGGACCGCCGTGACCGCCGCGGTGATGACGAACGACAGGAGCAGCGGCGTGGACACGGAGATCTCCCCGATCCGGAAGCTCCCCGACGAGTAGGTCGTGGAGATGATCCGGTAGTCGGAGGTGAAGAGCAGCATCATCGTGTTGCTGAGGATGAGCCCGATCCCGATGGTGAGGAGGATCTGGTTCTGGGGGAGCGCGTTCAGGACCCGGTTGATGACCAGCTTCTGGAGCAGGGCCCCGAACAGGAAGAGCAGCGGGAAGACGAAGACGATGGAGACGAACGGGTCGACGTTGCCCAGGGTGAACAGGAAGAAGGAGGCGTACATCCCCAGCATCACCAGGTCGCCGTGGGCGAAGTTGATGATGCGCATCACGCCGAAGATGATGGTGAGGCCCACGCCGATGAGGGCGTAGGCCCCGCCGATCAGGACGCCCGAGAGCAGCGACTGGAGGAAGATGGTCATCGCCGGGCGCCGCCGTGACTACTTCCAGCCGGGGAAGGGCCAGATGGGCTTGCCGCTCTGCAGGGCCTGCGGCCAGACCGTGAAGTACTTCCCGTCCTGGACCTGCTCGACCAGCATCTGGTGCTTGTTCTGGTTCTGGTAGCCGTCGAAGTCCTCGAACTTCACCGGGCCGAAGAGGCCGTTCCAGCTCCCGGCGCGCAGGCCCGCCGCAACCTTCTCCTTGTCCCCGCCCGCCGTCGCCGCGACCTCGCCCATGATCATCATGGCGGTGTAGGCGTTGGCGGCGTGGTAGGTGGGCGTCTTCCCGAAGCGCTTCTGGTAGCGGTCGCCGAAGGCCTTGGCGCCCGGCCAGTTCACGTCGGGGGTCCACTGGGTGCTCGAGAAGACGGCGTGGGAGATGTTCTTCTCGCTGGCGAACTTGTCGGTGGAGAAACCGGCGCCGGCGCCCAGGAAGGCCATCGGCGTGAGCTGCAGCTCGCGAGACTGGCGCATCAGGGTGATGGCGTCGGCCACGTAGGAGACCATGAACATGAGGTCGGGGTTGGCGCCCTTCACCTTCACGAGCGTGGACCGGTAGTCGGGAGAGCCGGGAGAGTAGGCCTCCTCGAAGACCACCTTGATGCCCTTCTTCTCTGCGTACTCCTTGGCGCTCTTCGAACCCGAGACCCCGAAGTCGGTGTTCTCGGAGAGGATGGCGATGGACTTCGGCTTGCCGAGCGTGGTCGCCATGTCGAGCAGGATGGCGGCGTAGTCGCCGGTGGTGGCCGAGACGCGGAAGACGTACTTGTAGCCCTGCCGGGTGATCTCCTCCTTGGAGGCCACCGGGTTCACGAGCGGCATCTTGTACTGCTCGGCCTTCTTGGCCACCGCATTGGTCACCGCCGACGTGTACGCCCCGACCACGCCGATCACGTTGTCGCGGGTGGCGAGCTTGTCCATGGCGGACAGGCCGACCTGCGGCTTGCCGGTGTCGTCCTCCCAGACGAGCTGCACCTTGATGCCCTTGGCCGCCAGGTCCTCCTCGGCCAGCTTGATGCCGTTGGTGAGGTTCTCGCCGATGGGGGCCTGCGGGCCGGTCATCGAGTTGATGACTCCGATCTTGACCTGCGAGACCGCGAGTGCGGGTGCGAGGAGGAGGGATGCGGCGACCAGCGAGAGGAAACGCTTCATCGTGTCGACCTCCGCGACGGGGCCGCAAGGAGATGCGGCGCGTCAGAGATGTGGGCCAGGCGAACCGGCCGATTCCCATAACATGGAGTGGAGCCGGGGAAGAAGCGAGCGCCGGGGCCTTTCGGCCCCGGCGCCCGAATGATGCGCGGCGTCAAGAATCGACGCGCGGTCCTAGAACACGAGCTGGGAGTTGAGCGAGAACTGGCCCTGGGTGAAGGAGTCGCCGGAGTAGAAGAAGCTGGTGGCGCTGCCGTACTCGGCGGAGAAGCGCCAGTACTTGCCGGCGTAGGCGGTGGCGCCTGCGGCCCACATGAAGTTCTGGACGCGGGTGCCGGCCACGGCGAGGACGGTGCCCGTGAGGGCGCTGGTGTCGCTCTGGGTGCCGCCCCAGCCGGCGTAGACCTCGAGGATCGGGATGGGACGGGCGCTGACCTGGAACCAGCCGGCGAAGGCGGGGACGGCGTTGGCGACGGTGATGTTGAGGGGGGGCGTCGCGGAATCGAAGCCCAGGGCGATCCCCTGGGCGGCGCCGAGGGTGCCCGGGACGTCGTAGCCGTAGCCCTTCATGATCTGCCCGAGGACCTTGAAGATCCAGAGGTTGAGGGTCATGTCGCCGCCGTAGATGTAGGAGTTCACGTCGACGTTGGTGTCGGTGGCGGGGTTGACGAAGCGGTTCTTCTGCCAGCCGGCCCAGCCGCCGAGGTCGACGATCTTCTTGCCACCCTGCGACCAGGACACGCCGACGCGCCCCTCGAAGTTGGGGATGCGGCTGCGGTTGCCGGCGCCGAAGTCGACCGCAACGCTGGGCTCGGTGCCGTTGATGTTGGAGGAGTTGTCCTGGGGGTTGAGCGCGGCGGCGCCGACCGAGACGCCGAGGCCGTCCTTGGGGGCGAGGGTGTAGCGCAGCGCGATCATCGGGGCCCTGCCGTTGAGACCGCCGGCGTACTGGAAGACCGGGTCGGCGATGTAGGCGAGGCTCACGCCGCGCAGCGGCGAGATGAGGCGGTCGTCCTGGCCGATGAGCAGCGCGAACTTCGACTCGGAACCCCAGCTGGCGTCGACGTAGGCCTTCCGGAGCCGGGGGATGGCGTTGTAGGCGCCGTTCGACGTGGAGTTGAAGTTGCCGCCCTTGAAGTCGATCTCGACCTTGGCCGCCAGGACGGCCTGCGTCCACCCGGCCTTGTCGTCGAAGGCCAGGTTCATGCCGAGGCGCGTCTGCGTCACGTTGAAGAAGACGTTGCCCTCGCAGGAGGCGCCGCCGGCGCAGCGGGTCGGCAGGGCGAAGTTGCGCAGCCCGGGGGAGTCGTTGAAGAAGGCGTTGAGGAGCAGGAACCCGTACGGCGTGAAGGTGATCGGCGACGGCTTCGGCGCCTCCTTCAAGACGACCGTGGTGCTCTCCTTCACGGTCACTTCCTGGTTCGAGCTCTGGGCCTTGGCGGCGGCGGGAGCGACGGCGAGCAGCGCTGCGGCTCCGAGTGCGGAGATCCTTCTCATCGGTGTGACTCCCTCATGGTGGGCGTGGGGTACGTCGAAAGGCGCACACGGTAACTGCATCGCCCCCCTCTTGTGGATCCCCCCGACGAAAAGAACCCACATAGGGTGACTCTTTCAGGTGGTCGCGCAGGGCCTCCTTGAGAGCGCCCGTTCCGTGACCGTGGAGGATGACCGCGTCGATGGCACCGTCCGCGAAGAGCCGGTCGAGGAAGGCGTCCACCTCGCGGATCAGGTCGTCCACCCGCATCCCCCGCACGTCGAGGCGCCGCGAGACGCTCTCGAGCGGTGCGGGGCGCGCGTGCCCGGCCGCCCGGAGCCTCTCGTCCCGGGCGCGCGCCAGGGTTGCTCCCTTCGCCTTTCCCCGGAGCGGCAGCAGGTCGGCGACGGGGCGCCGGACCCGGAGGGCGCCCAGCTGGACCACGGCCTCCCGTCCCGAGACCTCGAGCACCTCTCCCTCCTGCCCGAGCGAGGCGATGCGGACCCGCACTCCCGCCTCCACCGCGCCGCCGGGCGCCGCCTCGGGTGCCGCCGATGCCTGGGACACCGCCACCCGCGACGCCCTCTCCAGGGAACCCGACCACTCCTCGAGCTGCCGGGACGCCTCGCTGGCCTTCTTCACCGTGGGTGCCGCCTGGAGACCGGCGAGCACCCTCCGGACCTCGTCCCGCGCGGCCTCGACCTCCTCTGCCAGCGACGCAGCCACCCGCGCCGCCGCTTCCTTCTCGGCGCGGAACGCGGTCTCCTCGCGCCGGGCCGCGGCCTCCTCCCTGCGGCGGGCCCCCTCGGCCTCGCGCGCCAGCTCCGCCCGCTGTGCCTCGAGCCGCGCCCGCTCCTCCGAGAGGGTGCGCAGGGCCTCGCCGAGCGCTCCGCCGCGACCGGAGAGGGCAGCCCGCGCCCGGGCAAGTACCGGCTCGGGGAGGCCGACCCGCCGCGCCACCTCGATGGCCGACGAGCTGCCCGGGCTCCCCAGGTGGAGCTGGAAGGTGGGGGCGAGCTTCTCCGGATCGAAGCCGACACGGGCGTTCGCGAAGCGAGGATCGGAGAGCGCCAGGGCCTTCAGCTCGTCGAGATGGGTCGTGACGAGGACGGTGGAGCCGCGGTCGAGGAACTCCTCGAGGATGGCCGAGGCGAGGGCGGCCCCCTCCCGCGGGTCGGTGTCGGCTGCGATCTCGTCGACGAGGATCAGCGAGCCGGGCCCGGCGCCCGCGGCGATGTCGCGGACCGCGGTGAGGTGCGCCGTGAAGGTGGAGAGGTCGCGGGCCAGGTCGCCGTGCTCCTCCACCGCCGCGCGGACCGCCGCGTAGAAGGGCAGGCGGGACCCGCGCGCCGCGGAGATGGGAAGTCCGGCCTTGAGCATGAGCGCGGAGAGCCCCACCGCGGTGATGGCGACGGTCTTGCCGCCGCCGTTCGGTCCGGAGACGACGAGCGCCCGCCCGGGCGGCTCGAGCCGAACGTCGCTCGCCACCACCTTCTTGTCCTGCAGGACGAGGATGGGATGGCGCAGGTCTCGCAGCGAGATCCCGTCCGCTGGCGACACGACCTCCGGGGCGGAGGCGTCCAGGTCGGAGGCGAGCAGCGCCTGCGCCTCGAGCAGATCGAGCGCGGAGAGGGTCTCGAGGTCGCGGGCCAGCCCGGCCGACCTGGCGGTCACACCCGAGGAGAGCTCGCGCAGGATCCGCTCCTCCTCCTCGGCGGCCATGGCGTTGGCGATGGCGAGCTCGTTGCCCATCTCCACCATGCCGTCGGGCTCGACGAAGAGGGTCTGCCCGGACTGGGAGGCGTTGTGGACGATGCCCGGCACGGCGGCGCGGGAGCTCGCCAGCACCGGGAGCACGTAGCGCTCGTTGCGGATGGTGAAGTACCCGTCCCGCAGGTGCCGGGAGACCGCCTCGTCCCCGAGCATCGACTCCACCCGGACCTTCATGGCCCGGTGCAGCCCGCGGGCCCGGTCCCGCAGCCGGGAGAGCTCCGGGCTGGCGCGATCGGAGACGGTCCCGGACGGCTCGATGGCGGCCTCGATCCGGTCGGCAAGCCGCTCCGCGTCGGAGAGCGAGCCGGCGAGAGCCCAGAGCCGGGGCAGGTCGGCCTGGCGCGGAGCGAGGGCAGCCCGGGTGCGCGCCGCCGAACGGACCAGCGCGGCGACGTCGCGGAGGGGGAGGGGATCGAGGACGCCCCCCTTGGAAGCCCTCTCCAGCGCCAGGGCCGGATCGCCCGGGGCCGCGATGGGGAGCGAGGTCCGGGACTCGGAGAGGCTGCGCGCCTCGGCCAGCCTGAGGAGCGCCTCCCCGACCTCGGCTCCCGAGTCGAGGAACGGAAGTGCGGCCGCCCGCGCCTTCCCGCCCGCCGTCCGGCAGCGAGCCGCCAGCGCCTCGAGGATCCGCGGCCACCCGAGTTCCTCGAGGGTGCGCGGGTGCCCCGTCACCGCGACCCCGCGGGACGCCCCTGCAGCCGGGCCAGCAGCCAGGCGACGACCAGGCTTCGCGGGATGCCCCCGGCGAGCGCCACGGCCACTGCCAGGGCCGGCGCGTCGAGCCAGACCCAGGCGAGCAAGCCCTCCGAGAGGAGCCAGAAGCCGAGGAGCCAGGCCGTCAGACGGAGGACGCGACGGGGGGCTTCCGGAGGAACGATGGACAGGACCAGGAGCGCGATGGCGGCGAGGACGGCGGAGGTCACCGGGGCGAGGACCTCCCGGGCGACCATGTCCCGGATGGCCTCCGGCATGTAACCGGTGAGCAGGTGGGGAGGGGAGAACGGCGCCGCGATCCAGGCGAGCGCGTCGAAGGCCAGGTTCGCGCCCCAGGCCGCCCCGAGGAGGACCACCGCCCCCGCTTCCTTGCCCCTTGCCATGCGCGTTCCGCACCCCCGAGGCGCCGGAGTCTGCCACAGGTCGCCGTTCCGGGGGGAAGGGCGGATAGGATGGGGAGATGGCAGGCAAGAGATTGGTCGCCGTCCTCTCCGGGCTCGAGGTGCTGGTGCGCCGCCGGTTCGCCCCGCTCCGCGGGCTCCGGGTGGGGCTCGTCTGCAATCCCACCGCGGTGGACCGGAGGCTGCGGCACGCCGCCGACCTGCTCGCCGGGGCTCCCGGGGTCCGGCTCGTGGCGCTCTTCGGACCGGAGCACGGAGTGCGGGGAGACATCCAGTACATGGCTGCAGTGGGGGACGACCGGGATCGGGTCACCGGCCTCCCGGTTCACTCCCTGTATGGATCCGCCCCGGAGTCGCTGCGGCCGGGCCGCTCCCAGCTCGAGGGGATCGACGCGCTCTGCTTCGACGTCCAGGACGTGGGGACCCGCTACTACACCTACCAGGCCACCATGATGCTCTGCATGGAGGCGGCGGCGGCAGCCGGGCTGCGCTTCGTCGTGCTCGACCGCCCCGACCCGATCGGCGGCCGGGAGCTGGAGGGGCCGGCCCTGCGGCCGGGCTTCGAGAGCTTCTGCGGCATGCACGACCTGGCGGTGCGCCACGGCATGACGGTGGGAGAGCTGGCCGAGCTCTTCCGGGTCGAGCGCGGGCTCGACCTCGATCTCGAGGTCGTGCCCTGCGAGGGCTGGCGGCGAAGGCAGCCCTTCTCCGCAACCGGCCTCCCCTGGGTCCTCCCGTCGCCCAACATGCCCACGCCCGGGACCGCGCTGGTCTACCCGGGGATGTGCCTGCTCGAGGGGACCAACCTCTCGGAGGGGCGGGGAACCACGCGGCCGTTCCACCTGTTCGGCGCCCCCTGGCTCGACGGGAGGCAGCTGGCCCACGACCTCGAGGCGGAGCGGCTGCCGGGCGTCCGGTTCCGCGCCGCCGGCTTCACTCCCACCTGGGACAAGCACGCCGGCCAGCGCTGCCACGGGGTCGAGCTCCACGTCCACGACACCGAGGCCTTCCGTCCGTTCCGCACCGGTCTCGCCTGCGTGGCCGTGGCCCGTGCACAGGACCCCGACCGCTTCGCCTGGCGCACCGCGCCCTACGAGTTCGTGTCGGACGTCCCCGCCTTCGACCTGCTCTGCGGCTCGGACCGGGAGCGGCGCGCGATCGAGGGCGGCGCCGGCTGGAGGGAGCTCGCCCGGGGATTCGCCGGGGAGGAGCGATCCTTCGCCCGGCGGCGTGCGCGGTTCCTCCGCTACGCCGACTGAGGCAGGATGGCCCCATGAGACAGACCGCGATCCTGGGCGGCTCCTTCAACCCGCCGCACGTGGCCCACGTCATGGCTGCCTACTGGACGCTGGCGACCCAGGGGGTCTCCGAGGTCTGGATGTTGCCCAGCTTTCGCCATCCGTTTGGAAAGCCGCTCGCCCCCTTCGAGGACCGGGTTCGCATGTGCGAGCTGGCCGCGGCCCCCCTTCGCGGGCTGCACGTGTGCACGGCCGAGGCCGATCTGGCCGACGATCCGCTGGTCGGGAAGACCGCCCGGACCCTCGAGTACCTGGTGGAGAAGCACCCGGACCGGAAGTTCACCCTGGTGGTCGGCGCCGACATCGTGGCCGACACGCCCAAGTGGTACCGGTTCGACCGGGTCAGGGAGCTGGCGCGGGTCATCGTGGTGGGGAGGGCCGGCGAGACCGCCTTCGCCGACGGGCCGGCCCTGCCCGGGGTGTCGTCCACCGAGGTTCGCGAGCGGCTCCAGCGCGGCGAGGACGTCTCGGCGCTGGTGCCGGCACGGGTGCTGGAGTACGTGAAGGAGCGCGGGCTCTACCTGGAGTGACGCCGCCCCCGCGGGTCGCCGGGGGACGCCATCAGCCGATGCGCCGGAAGGCGAGCTGGCCCTCCTCGACCGCCACCTCCAGCTCATCGCCGGGAACGAGCTCGCCAGCCAGGATTCGCTCCGCGATGGGCCCCTCCACGAGCCGTTGCACGGCGCCACGCATGGGGCGGGCCCCCAGGGACGGGTCGAAGCCGCCGTTCGAGAGCAGGTGCTCGACCACGTCGTCGCCGGCGAAGAACCGGATGCGCCGTTCCGCCGCGAGCCGCTCCGAGGACTGCCGCAGGAGCAGCGCCGCCACGTGGGCCAGGTCGTCCCGGGTGAGCGCCGGGAAGACCAGCTTCTCGTCGAGCCGGTTCCAGAGCTCGGGAGGAAGCGCGGCGCGTGCGGCCTGGCCGGCGCGGTCCTCGCGGGTCGGTCCCGCCTCGGTACCGGCGAAGCCCATCACGCCGGTCGCGGTGCGGGTGGCCTCGAATCCCCCCAGGTTGGTGGTGAGGACGACCACCGTGGAGGAGAAGTCCACCTGGCGCCCACGGCCGTCGGTGAGGCGTCCCTCCTCCAGGACCTGGAGGAGGAGCAGGAGGACGTCGCGGTGCGCCTTGTCGATCTCGTCGAGGACCACCACGCTGGCCGGGCGGCGCCGGACTGCGTCGGTGAGCTGTCCGCCCTCGCCGTAGCCCACGTAGCCGGGAGCCGCGCCGACGAGCCGCGCCACCCCGGTGGGCTCGCTGCACTCGCTCATGTCGAGCCGGACGAGCGCCTGGTCGCTGCCGAAGAGCGCGTCGGCGAGGGCCCGGGCGAGCTCGGTCTTGCCCACGCCGGTGGGGCCGAGGAAGAGGAAGCTGCCCATCGGGCGCCGGGAGGCGAAGCCAGCGAAGTTCCGCCGGAGCACGCTGGCCACCCGGGAAATGGTTCCGGGGTGGCCGACGATCCGCTGCGACAGCGCATCCTCGAGCCCGAGCAGCCGGTCGCGGTCGCCGGAGAGAAGGCGCGACTCGGGGATGCCCGCCATCTGGGCCACCACCCGGGCCACGTCGGCGGCGCCGACCTCTGCAGCGCCCTGGCGGCGTGCACGGGACCCGGCCAGGTCCATCGCCGCCACCGCCTTGTCCGGGAGAAAGCGGTCGCGGACGTATCGCGAGGTGAGCGCCGCCGCCGCCTCGACCGCGTCGGGGGCGAAGCGGACCCCGTGGTGCTGCTCGTAGCGGGGCAGGATGCCCTGCAGGATGCGCAGGGTGTCGGGGACCGAGGGCTCCCGGACCAGAACCGGGGTGAAGCGCCGCTCCAGCGCCGGGTCCCGCTCGATGTGCTTCCGGTACTCGTCGTGGGTGGTGGCGCCGATGCAGGGGAACTCCCCGCGGGCCAGGCCGGCCTTGAGCTCGTTGGCGGCGTCCTGAGGCCCCTCGCCGGTGGATCCGGCGCCCATCAAGGTGTGCACCTCGTCGATGAAGACCACCACGCGCCCCTCGGCGCGCCGGACCTCGTCCTGGATCCCGCGCAGCTTCTCGGAGAAGGACCCGCGCAGCTGGGTCCCCGAGAGCACGCTCGCCATGTCCAGCTCCACCAGGACGCGCGGTGAACCCTGGGCGAGCAGCTGCTGGGCGACCCCCTCGACGATGGCGGTCTTGCCCACGCCGGCCTCGCCGACGAGCAGCGGGTTGTTGGTGCGCCGCTTTCCCAGGACGTCGAGGGTCTGCTCCACCTCCACCTCCCGGCCGACCAGCGGGTCGAGCCGTCCGGAGGCGGCGAGCTCGGTGAGGTTGCGCCCCAGCTGCGAGAGCCAGGGGAACCCGGCGGGATCTAGGGCGTGGGTCGAGCGGGGCCTGGAAGGACCCGCCGCCGGGGCGGCCGTGCCCACGCGGATGGGGGGTCGCGGGGAGAGGTCGAGCATCCCCGGCTCCGGTCCGTCGTCCTCGACCGGCTCGCCGTCGAGGTCGGTGTCGCCGGGCTCCTCGCGGAGTGGCTGAACCGTCCGGCGAGGGGAGGGGGCCGGGGCCCGATTTGCCGGCTGGGGCACGCGCCGCAGCCTCCGGGGCATGCCAGCGGTGTAGTAGGAGAGCGCGACGTTTCGCAGCGCGGGCAGCTCCAGGCCGCAGGCGGCGAGCAGCTGATGAGCCGAGCACTGGCGCACCCGGGTCATCGCGATGAGGAGGTGGATGCAGTCGGTCTCGTCGGCCCGGAGCCCCTCCGCCACCTGCCGGGCCCGCTCGCGGAGGTCGCGCTCGAGCCCTTCCGGCTCCTCCGGCGCGCCGGGCATGGCGACGAGGATCCGGTCCTCGTCGACGCCCCGCTCGCGCAGCAGCATCTCGGCCCGGTTGGGAACCACGAAGAATGCGAGGAGGAGGTGGGCGCTGGTGAGGCGCTGGTTCACGTTCCGCGCGATGTCGCCCGCCTCCGAGAGGACCTGGGCGAGCTCCATCGACTCGATGACGGCCATTGGCCTGCACGATGCGATATCGGGCGGATCCGGTCAATTATTCGACGGGTCCCGGGCCCCCGGGCACGTCAGTCGAGGCCGAGGTCCCTCAGTTGCTCCTCGTCGAGCCCCAGGAAGTGGCCCACCTCGTGGAGCAGGGTCACGCGGATCTCCTCCAGGAGTTCCTCCCGGTCGCGCGCGTAGCGCTCGAGATTGCGCTGGAAGAGGGCGATGGACGAGGGGAAGTGGCTCCAGGGGTCCATGGAGGCCTTGTCCCCGAGCGGAGAGCCCCGGAAGATCCCCAGGATCGACGGGGAGTGGGGAGGGTCGGAGAGGAGCAGCTCCTCGAGCTCCGGAAGGTCCTCGACCGTCACCGCCACGTTCCCGAGGTACCTGCGCACCGGTTCCGGCAGCTCGGCGAGCGCATCCTCGACGACGGCCTCGAACGCGTCCGGCGAGAGGGACACCGCCTCGGGGAAGTCCTCGGAGGCGAGGTCCCGCGCCCTCGCCAGGTGGCGCTCCGCTCCCGCGGCTCGGCCGAGCCGCTCCAGGCAGAGCCCGAGCAGCCAGTGCGACCCCGGATCCTCCGGGTCCTCGTGGAGGATCCGCTCGAGGAGGTCGGCGGCCTCCTCGAAGCGGGTGAGCTCGTAGAGGGCGTTCGCCTCCTCGAAGCGGACGTCGAGGTCGTCCGGGAAGGCCCGCACGGCGAGCGCGATCCGCTCGAGGGCGGTGCGGGAGTCGCCCAGTGCGAGGCGAGCCTGCCCCTCGGCCAGCGCCAGGCGCGCCGCCAGCTCGTCGTCGTCCCCCTTCCCGGCCAGCCGGAAGCCCTCGATGGCCAGGTCGAGCGCACGCTCCGCGTCCCCGCCGTCGAGGGCGTCCTGGACCTCATCGAGGAGGGTCCGGGCCGTGAGGTTCCTGGAGCTGGGCACCGGGCGTCTCAGCGTGCGGCCGGGGGCTCGGCAGCCGCGATGTAGACCACGTTGCGGGTCGTCTCCTTGCCCCGGTACATGGCCCGGTCGGCCAGTTCGAGGAGCATCGCCTTGGTGGGGGCGTGCTCGGGGTGGCTGGCCAGGCCGATGGAGACGGTGAGGCGGACCGACAGCCCCTCCCGGGAGAGGAAGCGGCGGTCCTCCACGGCGCGGCGGATGCGTTCGGCGATCTTGAGGCCCCCCCCCGAGTCGACGCCGGCGAGCAGCGCCACGAACTCGTCGCCCCCGTAGCGCACGAGCACGTCGTCGTCGCGCACGCAGGACCGGAGCACCCGTCCGAACTCGCCGAGCAGGGCCGATCCCATGAGGTGGCCGTGCCGGTCGTTCACGCCCTTGAACCGGTCGAGGTCCATGAAGAGGAGCGTGAAGGCCCGGCCGCCGGCCAGCTCCCGGTCCAGCGCCACGTCGAGGAACCGGTTGTTGTAGAGGAGCGTGACGTCGTCGACGTAGGCGAGCTGCTCGACGTGGGAGAGACGCCCCAGGGCCCGCAGCGCCGTTCCCAGGTGGCGGCAGATGAAGGCGGCCCTTCCGGCGCGCTCGGCGTCGAGCGGACCGGGGATGAGCAGGCAGATCACGCCCAGGATCTCCGGGCCGTCGGAGACGGGGAGGCAGAGGCAGCGCGCGGGAGGCTGGCCGTCGGCCGCCGGAATGTCGAGCAGGAGGGTGGCGTCGAGGACCAGTTCGGACAGGCGGGGCAGGGCGGGTGCGAGGACCTCTCCCGCCACCTCCGCGGTGATCCCGTGGACGCCGGTGAGGCGCCAGCCCTCCGTACCGTCGCGCTCGAGGAGCGCGGCGCCCCGTGCACCGCATTCGGTGGCGAGCGCCGGGAGGGCCAGCGGGACCACCTTCTCCCGCTCCAGGGTTCCGGTGATGCGCTGGCAGGTCTCGAAGAGGTTCACGTGTCCCCGCAGCGCGGAGTTCTCGGCCAGCAAGGCCCGCGTCGAGAGGGAACGCTGGACCGAGAGCTGGAGCGCCTCGGGGGTGACCGGCTTCACCAGGTAGTCGGAGGCGCCGGCGCGCATGGCGCGGACGGCGGGGTCGACCCGATCGAGTGCGGTGATGACGACCACCTGGACGTCCGGGTCGATTCGCTTGGCATCCGCCAGCAACTGGAGACCGTCGCCGCCGGGCATGACGATGTCGGTGAGGAGGACGTCGAAGCGGCGGCTCTCGAGGATCCGGACCGCTGCCGGGGCATCCTCCGCCACCTCCACCTCGAAGCCGGCCGCCCGGAGGTAGTCGGCGTAGAGGGTGCGGGCGAAGCGCTCGTCGTCCACGAGGAGGACCGAGGCCTGCATGGGGTTGGTATACCATGATCGGGTGATCACCCCCCCGGGCCGCCAGGTTCTCCGGTTCCAGGCCGGGGGTGTGCCGTTCGCCCTCCCGCTCTCCACCGTGCGGGAGGTCGTGAAGATCGGGGCCGACGCCGCCCGGGAGTTGCCGGAGGGCTCGGTGGCGCTGGCCGAACGGCTCGATCTGACGGGATCCCCCCGATTCGCCCTGCTCCTCCAGGAGGCCGGGGTCCCGTGCCTGCTCGTCGACGGGATGGACGGCGTGGCCGATCTCGCCGACGCCGAGGCGTTCCGGCTTCCGGAGCGGACCGTGGCCGCCCGGCCTTCCCCGTTCTCGTCGGCGCTCCGCTTCGCGGGGGTGCTGCACCTCGAGCTGGCGCCGGCGGCCCTGCCGACCATGGTCCGGGATCCACCCCGTCCGTTTCCAGCGACCCAGGACCTGGAGCCGGCCGAGCGCGAACTCCTCGCCATGCGCGCGGGGCAGGCACTCGCCGTGCCCCTTTCCCTGGTCGTGCAGGTGATCGACCCGGTGCACCTCTTCCGGGTCCCGCTTCCGCCGGTCGGCCACCGGGGCCTGCTCCATCACGGCCGTGCCATCCACCCGGCGTGGGACGCCGCGGCCATCCTCGGCCTGCAGGGTGCGGGGGACCCGCGTGTGCTCCTCTTGCTCGACGCCGGGGGTACGACGGCCGGGGTCCTGGTCGACCGGGTGCTGGGTCTCGCGGAAGGGTCGGGGACCAGCCTCGTCCGGCGTCCGCCCTGGGACGTCCTGCTCGCACCGGGGAAGGGCGGTTGAACCGCTAGGAAGATTGACACTCGCCGGAGCGGCGCGTTAGCTCTCCGGCAGTCCTCGCGACCGGGAAACCCATGCCCAAGAACCTGCTGCTCGCCGACGATTCGGTCACCATCCAGAAGGTCGTGGGCATCGTCTTCTCCGGCGAGGACTACCGGATCACATCCGTGGACAACGGGGAGGACGCGATCCTCCGGGCGCGCGAGATCCGGCCCGACATCGTGCTGGCCGATGCGGTGATGCCCCGCATGAACGGTTACGAGCTCTGCCAGGCACTCAAGGCCGACCCCGATCTCGGTGACGTCCCGGTGCTCCTCCTCACCGGGACCTTCGAGCCGTTCGACGAGGCCCGCGCGCGGTCGGCCCGTGCCGACGGCCACATCGCCAAGCCGTTCGACAGCCAGGCGCTGCTCACCCGGGTGCGTGAGCTCGTCGAGGGGGTCACCGCGGAGCCCCTCCCGCTTCCGTATCCCCGCATCGCAGAGCCTCGTGCCCCGGCCTCCGCCCCCGTTCCCCGGATGCAGCCTCCCGGGCCGCCGCGGCGGACGGTCCCGCCCCCCTTCCCACCTCCCGGGCACCCGCTCCGCGCCGGCGCAGCGCGCCCCGGTGCCCTCCCGCACACCACCGTGAAGGCCGCGGGCATCCGTCCACCTCCTCCGGGCGCGCAGCGACCGGGTCTCGCCCCCTTTCCGGCTGCGGCCCCGCCCCGCCCCTTCGCCCCGGCCCCGGCTCGCCCGCCTCCGCCGGAGCCCTTCGGGATGGCCGCTCCGGTCACGGCCGACGACGACTGGAGCGACGTCTCGGCCGGTCCGTCGCCCGAGCGCCTGCCTTCGCCCCGTCCCGCTCCCGCCCCCCCGCCGCCCGCGGCGGTTCCGCACGGAGCGGGACCCGATGGAGGCGAGGCAGCTCTCCGGCTCGCCATCTCCCAGGCCTCGCGGGAGGTGGTGGAGAAGATCGCCTGGGAGGTGGTCCCGCAGCTCGCGGAGGTGATCATCCGGGAGCACGTGGAACGCCTGGTGAACGAGCGCCAGAACCGCTGAACGAGGCCGCGCCCGTTCGCGGGTCGGAGCCTTACGCGCTCCCCCCGGCGCGGCGCGTGCCATGGAGAACGACGTGTCCGATGAACGGCAGACCCCGCCCTCGACCGAGCTGTCGAAGGCCTACGATCACCACGACGTCGAGCCCCGCTGGTACCGCACCTGGCTCGATCGCGGCTACTTCCACGCCGACGAGAACGACCGGTCCCGGCCGGCCTTCTCCATCGTGCTGCCCCCGCCCAACGTCACCGGCTCCCTCCACCTCGGCCACGCGCTGACCGCCACCATCCAGGACATCCTCATCCGCTGGAAGCGCATGAGCGGCTTCAACGTGCTCTGGCTGCCCGGCACCGACCACGCCGGCATCGCCACGCAGATGGTGGTGGAGAAGGAGCTGCAGCGGACCGAGAAGAAGAGCCGGCACGACCTGGGGCGCGAGGAGTTCCTGCGCCGGGTCTGGGCATGGAAGGAGCAATACGGCTCCCGCATCGGGGTGCAGCACCAGGCGCTGGGCGCGTCGCTCGACTGGCAGCGCGAGCGCTTCACCATGGACGAGGGGCTCTCCCGCGCGGTGCGCGAGGTCTTCGTGCGGCTGTGGGAGGAGGGGCTCGTCTACCGGGCCAAGAAGCTCATCAACTGGTGCCCGCGCTGCCACACCGCGCTCTCCGACCTCGAGGTGAACCACGAGGAGAACCACCCTGGCGAGCTCTGGAGCTTCGCGTACCCGCTCGCCGACGGCACGGGCGAGATCGTGGTCGCCACCACCCGCCCGGAGACCATGCTGGGGGACACCGCCGTCGCGGTGCACCCCGAGGACGACCGCTGGCGCGGCGTGGTGGGCAGGAACGTGCGCCACCCGGTGACCGGGCGGGAGTTCCCGGTGGTCGCCGACGCCGTCCTCGTCGATCCGAAGTTCGGCACCGGCGCGGTGAAGGTGACGCCGGCACACGACTTCAACGACTTCGAGGTGGCCCAGCGCCACGGGTTGCCGCTCCTCTCCGTCATCGGCCCGGACGGGCGCATGACCGCCGAGGCAGGGCCGTTCCAGGGCATGGACCGCTTCGAGGCGCGCAAGGCCGTGAAGGCGCTGATCACCGAGAAGGGGCTCGATCGCGGGTCGAAGCCGCATCCCCTGCCGCTGGGGCGCTGCCAGCGCTGCGAGACCGTGCTCGAGCCGCTCCTCTCCGACCAGTGGTACGTCAAGATCGAGCCGCTGGCCCGGCCCGCCATCGCCGCCGTCGAGGAGGGGCGCACGCGCTTCATCCCCGAGGGCTGGACCAACACCTACATGGCGTGGATGCGCAACATCCACGACTGGTGCATCTCCCGCCAGCTCTGGTGGGGGCACCAGATCCCGGCCTGGTACTGTGCGAGCGGTCACGCGACGGTGGCCCGGTCGACGCCGGAGTCCTGCGCCACCTGCGGCGAGCGCGCCCTGCGCCAGGACGAAGACGTGCTCGACACCTGGTTCTCGTCGGCGCTCTGGCCCTTCTCCACGCTGGGCTGGCCGGACCGGACGAAGGAGCTCGATACCTTCTACCCGACGTCGGTCATGGAGACCGGTCACGACATCATCTTCTTCTGGGTGGCCCGGATGATGATGATGGGCATCCACTTCATGGGAGACGTCCCCTTCCGCACCGTCTTCCTGCACCCCATGGTGCGGGACGAGAAGGGGCAGAAGATGTCGAAGACCAAGGGGAACGTCATCGACCCCCTGGTCATCACCGAGAAGTACGGCGCCGACGCGCTGCGCTTCACGCTGGCCGCGCTCACCAGCGCCCAGGGGCGCGACATCAAGCTCGCGAAGGAGCGCATCGAGGGCTTCCGATCCTTTGCCAACAAGCTCTGGAACGCCACCCGCTTCGCACTCATGAACCTGGAGGGAGCGCCCGATCCGTCGCGCGCCGAAGAGCTGGCCCGCAGCCCGGCAGACCGCTGGCTGCTCGCCCGGCTTGCTCGCGCGGTGAACGGGACGGTCGACGCCCTGGAGGCGTACCGCTTCGACGAGGCGGCCAGCACCGTCTACCGCTTCTGCTGGAACGACCTCTGTGACTGGTACATCGAGCTCTCCAAGGAGGCGCTCTACGGCGACGACGCCGCGAGGAAGGCGGGCGCCCAGGCGGTGCTGGCACACGCCCTCGACACGGCGCTGCGGCTCCTCCATCCCATGATGCCCTTCGTCACCGAGGAGCTCTGGCAGATGCTCGGGCAGCGCATCGGGGGAGGCCGCTGGGCGCCGTCGCTCCTCGAGAGCACCTACCCGGAGCGCCGCCCCGTCGACGAGGGCGCGGAGCGGAGCTTCGGCCCGGTCCTCGGCGTCGTCGAGGCCATCCGCAACGTCCGCGGCGAGATGAACGTCCCGTGGAAGACCGTGTTCCAGGGCGTGGAGGTGGGCGGCCTGTCCGCCGAGGCGCTGGCCACGCTGCGCTCGGAGCAGGGGCGGGTGGAGCGGCTCGGCAACGTGCAGGGGCTCGTCCTCCACGAGGCCGGACGCCCGGCCGGCCGGCGGCCGCAGTGCGCCGTGTCCGTCGGCGACGGGTTCGAGGTGCTCATCCCGCTGGCCGGGGCGGTCGACATGGCCGCCGAGACCGCCCGGGTCGACAAGGAGATCGCCCGCCTGGCCGCCGAGGCGGACGGGGTGGCGAAGCGTCTCGCCAATCCCAGCTTCGTCGAGCGGGCGCCCGGTGAGGTCGTCGAGGAGGCCCGGGCGCGCGTCGAGGAGCTCGGGGTGAAGCGCCGCAACCTCGAGGCGCACCGCGCGCTCCTCACCGGAGAGGCAGGGCCCGTAGCGGCTCCGGACCCGGTTGTGGCTCCGGCCGCCTCGCTCGCCCGGAAGGAGCCCGATCGACTGGCAGTGAAGCAGAAGGCAACCCTGGCACCCAGGCCGGCCGGCCAGCTGGTGAAGAAGGGGCCCGGATCGATGGTCCGGCGGGGCTCCTCGGCCCTGGCGCTCGTGCCGGCGAGGAAGGCGGCCCCGAAGGCGAAGAAGAGGGTCGCGAAGGGGAAGCCGGCGGCGAAGAAGGGGGCGACGGTGAAGAAGAAGGCGACGGTGAAGAAGGCGCGGCCGAGGAAGAGCGTCCCCTCGAAGAAGAAGATGGGCGCCGCTCGGCGGCGCCCTGTGGAGAGGTAGCCGTGGCCGAGCTCGCGCCGTCCGTGGAGCGCCTCCTCGACCTGGCCCTGGAGGAGGACCTCTCCCTTGGCGACGTCACCAGCGAGGCCACCATCCCCGCCGCCGACCAGGGCCGCGGCACGTTCCTCGCCAAGGAGGACCTGGTGCTGGCCGGCACGGCCGTCGCGGTCCGGGTCTTCGAGCGTCTCGGCGCTGCCTGCCGGTTCGACCGCGCGGACGGCTCGCGGATTTCGAGGGGGGAGACCTTCGGCGAGGCGAACGGCCCGGTGCGTGCGCTCCTCGCCGCCGAGCGAACCGCCCTCAACTTTCTCCAGCGCCTCTCCGGCGTGGCCACCGGGACGCGTCGTGCCGCGGATGCCCTCTCCGTGGCGGGCGGGCGGACGCGGCTCCTCGACACGCGCAAGACCACCCCGGGATGGCGGCGCCTGGAGAAGGAGGCCGTCCGTGCCGGGGGCGGGGTGAACCACCGATTCTCCCTCGGCGACGGCATCCTGGTGAAGGACAACCACGTGGCCGCCTGCGGCGGAGTGGGGGAGGCGGTCCGCCGTGCCCGTTCCCGGGGCAATGCCATGCTCCGGGTCGAGGTGGAGGTCGTCGACCTCCCCGGTCTCGACGAGGCCATCGCCGCCGGTGCCGACATCGTCCTGCTCGACAACATGGAGGACGCGGCCATGGCCGAGGCCGTCCGGCGTGCCGCCGGCCGGGTCCTCCTCGAGGCCAGCGGCAACATGACCCTCGAGCGGCTCCCCCGGGTGGCGGCCACCGGGGTCGACTTCGTGTCCATGGGTGCGCTGACCCACAGCGCGCGGGCCATCGACATCTCCTTCGAGGTCGAGACCCAGGGGACGACCCGTCCGGTGGTTTGACAGCCCCCGCCGGCCGCACGGAGAATCGCGGCATGGCCGAATTGGCACCGGGGAGCGAGGAACTCGTCCTCGCGTTCCTCGCCGAGGCGGCGGACGACTTCGTCTCCGGCGAGGCCATCAGCGGGAAGCTCGGCCTCTCCCGGGCGGCGGTCTGGAAGCACGTCAACGCGCTGCGGGGCCAGGGCTACCGGATCGAGGCCGCCCCGTCCCGCGGCTACCGGCTGGTGGCAATCCCCGACCGGCTGGGAGCGCTCGAGATCGGACCGCTCCTCAACACCCACGACCTCGGCCAGGCGCTGCACTGCCACGAGGAGCTGCCCTCCACGAACGACCGGGCCCGCGAGCTCGCCGACGGCGGCGCGGTTCACGGCGAGGTGGTGATCGCCGAGAGCCAGACGTCCGGACGGGGCCGGCGCGGCCGGTCCTGGTCCTCCCCCCCGGGCCAGAACCTCTACCTCTCGGTCATCCTCCGGCCCTCCCTCCCTCCACAGCGCGCTCCCGAGCTGACGCTGGTGGCGTCGGTGGCAGCCTGCGACGCCTGCCGGAAGGCCGGTGTCGACGCCGGGATCAAGTGGCCCAACGACCTGCTGGTCGGGGGGCGCAAGGTGGCTGGCATCCTCACGGAGCTCTCCGCCGAGTCCGACGCGGTGCACTGGGTGGTCCTGGGGATCGGCGTGAACCTCAACTCCGCACCCGAGGACTTTCCCGACGACCTCCGCGCCGTGGCATCGAGCCTCTCCATCGAGCGGGGTCAGCCCGTGCCGCGGGCGCTGTTCGCGGCCGCGCTCCTCTCGGAACTCGAGCAGTGGCTCGACCTGCACGCAGCCGAGGGATTCGCGCCGATCCGGGACGCCTGGCGCGAGCGCTCGGTCACCCTCGGCCGCGAGGTCCGCGTGGATGGCGACCGGGGCGAGATCGCCGGGGTGGCCGAGGACATCGACGTCTCGGGAGCGCTCCTGGTGCGCACCAGCGAGGGGCTCGAACGCGTGGTGGCCGGCGACGTCCGGCTCGTCGGTCGCGTTGACCCAGGAGGGTCGTGACGCTACCCTCGCGAGGTGCTCCTCGCCATCGACGTCGGCAACACCAACACGGTGCTCGGCGCCTTCGAGGGGACGTCCCTCCGCCAGCAGTGGCGGGTCGAGACGTCGCAGAGCCGCACCTACGACGAATGGGGGATCCTGATCCGGCAGCTCCATGCCTCGGTCGGGCTCGACCCGGCCCGCGTCCGGGCCATCGCCATCTCCAGCGTGGTGCCCCCGCTGGCCTTCGCGCTCGAGCAGATGGCCCAGCGCTACTTCGGGATCAAGCCGCTCTTCGTTGGACCAGGCGTGAAGACCGGCCTTCCCATCCTCTACGACAACCCCCGCGAGGTCGGCGCCGACCGGGTGGTGAACGCGGTGGCCGCCTTCGCTCGCTTCCGTCGCGGGCTCATCGTGGTCGACTTCGGCACGGCCACCACCTTCGACGCGGTCTCCCCCCGGGGCGAGTACCTCGGAGGGGCCATCGCCCCGGGCGTATCCATCTCGATGGAGGCCCTCTTCCGCAACGCATCCAAGCTGCCGCGGGTGGAGTTCGCCCTCCCGCCCCACGTGGTGGGGAAGAACACCGTCGCCAGCATGCAGAGCGGCCTGGTGTACGGGTACGTGGGGCTGGTCGACGGGATCTGCGAGCGCATGCAGGCCGAGCTTCCCTTCCCGGCCCTGGTCGTCGCCACCGGGGGGCTGGCCCCGCTCGTGGCCGGCCTGTCGAAGGCCATCACGGAGGTCGACGAGCACCTCACGCTCGACGGCCTCCGGCTCATCCACGAGATGAACGCGTGACCGCTCCCGTGGGCCAGCCCGGAGATCGCTCCCTGCCGCCGGAGGCGGCGGCCGCCCTGGAGGAGGGGCTGCGTCGCTTTCGCGGCGGCGACGCGGAGGGCGCCCACGAGATGTTCGGTCAGGCCCACCGTCGCGCCCCTTCCGACCCGCGCGTCCAGTCCTGGTACGGGCTCACCCTCGTGCTGGTCGAGAAGAACTCCAACCTGGGGGTGGTCCTGGTGGACGGGGCGGTCCGCAACGGCCGTCCCGATCCGGAACTGGTCGTCAACCAGTCGCAGGTGGCCATGGCGCTGGGACAGCGCGTGCGGGCGGTGCGCGCCCTCGAGCGTGGGCTGGCATTCCACCCGGGAGATCCGGATCTCGTCGCGGCCCGCCTCGCACTGGGGACGCGGCAGCGGCCGGTGCTCCCCTTCCTCTCCAGGCGCAACTGGCTGAACCGGCTGCTCGGCAAGATTCACTACAAGTGGATGGCAGGGCACCCACACCCCGGGGACGTGCCCCGCATGGACGGGGAGGGCTGAGCCGGTGCCCGATTGCCCGCTTCCGCTCGAGGCGCTCTCGCCGGCCCTCCAGAAGCACGTCGACGGAAAGGCGCCGGTGGCGCTCCGCCTGATGGGGGCGAAGGGGCTCGTTCCCGCGGTCGCACCCGGCGACCTGGTGAAGATGCTCTACTTCCTCTCCTTCGACGCCGACGAGCCCGTCCGCGAGACTGCGGCGCGCTCGGCGGCCTCGCTCCCGGAGAGGATCTGGTCGACGGCGCTGCGATCCGAGGCGCTCGAGGCACCCGTCCTCGACTGGCTCGCCGACCGCCTCGGCTCGGCGTCGGGGGCGCTGCAGGCCATCCTGCTCAACCCCGCCACCTCCGACGAGACGGTGGCGCGGCTGGCCCCGGTCGTTCCCGGGCCGCTCCTGGAGCTCATCCGCCAGAACGAGCTCCGCCTGCTGCGCCACGACGACATCATCCGCGGGCTGTGCCGGAATCCGGGCGCTCCGGCCTCCACGGTGGACGGAGCCTGCGACTTCTGCGTGCGAAACGGCCTCGTGCTCCTCGACGTCCCGCAGCTGGTCGAGGCGCACCGCCGCATCCACGGCACCGACCCGTCCGCCGGGACCGGGGAGGATTCGGCCGAGACCCTCATGGCCGAGTACCAGGCCGAGCTGGCGCACGATCTCGAGGAGAAGGGCGGCTCGATGCCGCCGCCAACGCCGGAGCAGGAGGAGAAGCGTCTCACCATGACGCAGCGGGTCCTCAAGATGTCGGTGTCCCAGAAGATCAAGCTGGCCACGCTGGGCAACCGGGAGGCCCGGATGCTGCTCCTGCGCGACGCGAACCGGCTGGTCAGCCTGGCGGCAGTCCAGAGCCCTCGCATCACCGATGGGGAGATCCTCTCTCTCGCCAACTCGAAGACCGCAGGCGCCGAGGTGCTCCGGTACATCTACGAGCGGCGCGACTTCCTCAAGGTGTACGCCCTGCGGGCGGCGCTGGTCCGCAACCCCAAGGTGCCGCTGCCGACCGCCCTCAAGTTCCTCCCCACGCTCCAGGAGAAGGACATCAAGGAGCTGGCGCGCGACCGGAACGTCCCGGCCACCGTGCAGGCCCAGGCCAAGGGGTGGGTGGCGAAGCGGGAGCTGGCCAGCAAGGGGCCCGACGGCGGGAAGCACTAGTGCCGGGACCCGGGCGCTGAGAGGGGCGACGCCGATGCGGATGGGGCGGGCGATCTGGCTCTCCGCCGCGACCATGGCGTCGCGGGTGCTGGGGCTCGTGCGCGATCAGCTCTTCGCCGCGCTGGTGGGCGCGAACCGCTGGTCGGATGCCTTCGTGGTCGCGTTTCGCATCCCGAATCTCCTTCGGGATCTCTTCGCCGAGGGAGCGCTCTCCTCGGCCTTCGTCCCCACCTTCGCCGAGGCCCACGCGAGGCGGGGAAAGGAGGACGCCCACCGGCTCGCCAACGCGCTCGTCGGGCTGGTCCTCCTCGTCGTCGGCGGCATCGTGCTCGCCGGGATCCTCGCCGCCCCGGCCATCGTGCGCCTCCTCGCGCCCGGATTCGGACCGGAGGAGTCGGACTTCGCCGCCTCGCTCACCCGGATCATGATGCCGTTCCTGCTGCTCGTCTCCCTCTCCGCCGTGGCCATGGGCATGCTGAACGCCCAGTCGCGCTTCACCGCGCCGGCGCTGGCGCCGGCGCTCTTCAACGTGGGGGCGATCGCGGTGGGGGCCGGGCTGTGGGCGACGGGGCAGGGGCCGCGTGCGGCCGCGGTGGGGTGGTCGGTCGGAACGCTGGTGGGCGGGACGATGCAGCTCGCGTCGCAGTGGCCCAGCCTGCGCGCGCTCGGCTTCCGGCTCCGTCCCGTCTTCGGGAAGGCGGCGATGGCCGACCCGGGAGTCCGCCGCATCGGGCGGCTCATGGGCGCCGCCGTGATCGGTCTTTCGGCCACGCAGGTGAACATCCTCGTCAACACCATCTTCGCCTCGCACGAGGTGGGTGCGAACACCTGGCTCCTCATGGCCTTCCGGCTCATGCAGCTGCCGCTGGGGGTCTTCGGCGTGGCCATCGCCACCGTGGCCGGCGCCGGTGTCGCGCAGCGGGTCGCCGTGGGCGACATGGACGGGGTGCGGGAGACGCTCGGCTCGGCCATGCGGCTCGTGGCCTTCCTGAACGTGCCGGCGGCGGTGGGGCTCGTCGTGCTTGCACACCCCATCATCTCGCTCGTCTACGAGCACGGCCGGTTCGGCGCGGCCGACGCCTCCGCCACCGCGGACGCCCTGGTGTTCTACGCGATCGGGCTCTACGGGTACTCCGCGGTGAAGGTCTTCGCACCGGCGTTCTACGCCCTCGACGAGGCCCGGGTCCCCGTGGTCGCGAGCGTGGTGGGCATGACCTCCAACGTCGCGCTGGTCCTGGTCCTCCACCCCGTGCTCGGCTTCAAGGGGATCGCCCTCGGCACCGCGCTCGCCGCCACCGCCAACTTCGCGGTCCTGGCAGTGGCCTGGAAGGTGCGCCACGGCGGCCTGGGAGGTGCCGGGATCTACCGGCAGCTCGCCCGGACCCTGCTGGCCTCGGCAGTCATGGCCGGGGTGGTGCTGGCGGTGAAGTCGGCCATCGCCCCGCTCCTCCCCGCGTCGGGGATGGCCCGGCAGGCTCCGCTGGCACTCGTTCCCATCGCGGCCGGAGCGCTCGCCTACTTCGCGGCTTCCCGGCTCCTCGGCGTGAGGGAGCTATCCGAGGTGGCCTCGGCGCTGCGGCGACGGAGGAAGCTATGACCCGGCGTCGCCTCCCGGCCGCTCCTCCAGGATCTGGAGCACCATGGCGAGGGCCTTGCGGGTCTTCTCGCGCAGCTTCTCGTCGCTCTTGATCTTCTGGTAGGCGCGAAGGACGCGTTCCTCGTGCTGGGAGGCCTGTCCCTCGATCTCCTGGATGTGCCGGGACAGCTCGGTGGCCCGGGCCTCGGCCTCGGCCCGGAAGGCCTCGGCTGCCGCCCGGCTCGCCTGGAGTTCGCTCCGGAACGCTGCCGCCTCCGCGACCCGCGAATCCGCGTCGGCGCGGACCGATGCGACCTCGGCCCGGAGGGACTCCCCATCGGCCTGGAGCGACACGACCTCGGCCCGGAACGACTCGCCCTCGGCGCGAAGCGACTCGGCCTGGGCACGGAACGATGCGAGCTCGGCCCGGAGCCCCTCGCCCTCGGCCCGGAGCCCGTCGGCCTCGGCGCGGATCGACTCGGCCTGGGCACGGAACGATGCGAGCTCGGCCCGGAGCGACTCGCCCTCGGCCCGGAGCCCGTCGGCCTCGGCTCGCAGGATCTCCGAGTCGCCTCGCGACCTCTCTGCCTCGCCGCGCAGCGCTTCGACCGTCGCGCCCAGGGTGGCGACCTCGTTGCGCAGCCCGGCCGCCTCGCCGCGTACGCCGTCCGCCGAGGATCGAAGGGACTCCACCTCCGCCCGCAGCCCCTCCGTCTCCGCCCGGGCGGCCTCGATCTCCCTCTCGAGCTCCTCGGTTCGCTGCTCCGCGTCGACCAGCTCCGCGCCCCGGGCCGTTGCCGACATCTCGGCGGCGGAGAGCTTCGATCGGAGTCCGGCCAGCTCCCCTTCCAGCTCGGCCGACCGAGCCTCGGCACGGGACGACTGCTCGACCGAGGCCTGGAGCCTCGCCCGCACCTCGGCCACCTCCCCTTCGCGAAGGGCGAGGAGCCGCTGTGCCTCGCCGCCCTCGGCCCGGAGCCGGGCGGCCTCCTCGTGGAGCCGATCGCCCTCCGCCCGCAGCGAGGCGAGCTCGCCGCGGAGGGCGGCTGCGGCTTCCTCGGCCGCCTGGAGTGCGGCGGCGGTTCCCTCGTCGACCAGGGGGATGACCTCGACGTCCTCGAGAAGGATGGGGGTCTCGTCCTGCGCGACCGATTCCACGCGCGGTTCGACCTTCCGGGGAGACGGGGCGAGGGGTTCCACCCGAGACGCCTCGGCGGCTTCCTCGGCGAGCGAGGCGAGCGCGGCGGCCATCTCCCGGTCGAAATCGGAGAGGGCGGGCGACTCGTCGGCCTCGGGCATCAGGGTGAGCGGCGGCTCGGAGGCCGGCGCTCCGGATCCGGGCTCGTCGCCGCCCCGGCTGATGTTGTCGAACGCGTCGTCGAGCAACTTGAGATCTGCGTCCTCCTCCGCAGCCGGTTCGCCCCCGGAGGAAACGCCCTCCAGCTCGACGTCGTCCATCGTGATGAGTTCCTCGTCCTGCGGCACGGCGTCGGGCAGTCCGACCAGCGTGGCCACACGCTCGACCAGCGTCTCCGGAGGGAAGGGCTTGAGGAGGTAGTCCTCCGCCCGGGTCTTCAGCTTCCGGTGCTGGTCGAAGGTCTCGGGCGTCGCCTCCGAGCTGGTGATGACGAGCGGGATGGACTTGAGGTCCCCGTCCTTCTTGAGGCGGTTGCACCAGGAGTATCCCGACAGGCCGGGCAGCTCCACGCAGAGCACGACGCAGTCCGGGTGAAGGGCACGTGCCAGCTCGAACCCCTCCTTGCCGTCGGGACTCGTACGCACGCCATAGCCCCGGGACTCGAGGGCCTTCGACATCGCTCGCGCGAAGGGGGTGTCACTCTCGATGAGGAGGACGTTCTTCTGCATCCGGGGATCCTAAGGTCGCCCCGAACGGGTTGTCAAAGACCAGCGAGCGGGGCGCTATCGCTCGACGGACTGTGCCGTCTCGACCAGGCGGACGAGGTCGGCCTCGTCGAGGTCGGAGACCAGCGAGTAGACGATCTCGTTCCTGCGCCAGACCGCCACGTTGTAGCCGCGCATGTTCATGACCCAGATGGTCTCGGGTCCGGCGCGGACCGCGTGCCCCTCGTCGGCCACGCGCCGCTTGGGGTCGTCGATGATGAAGAGGCCGAGGCGGCCGCCGCGCGGCGTCTCGTAGCGCATGTAGGCCGCTGGCCAGTCGCGCAGCTGCGCCAGGCGGGCCCCGACGAGCTTCATGCCGTCACCGCGGAACGTCGGCGGCTTCGGGTTGAAATCGAGCTTGGATGCCAGCATCCCGGGGATGACCTCCGGGGCGATGGACGCGGTGCTGAGCTCGAGGGGCAGGTCGCGTGCGTGCTTGCGAACCGCCTCCTCCACCATGGGGTCGGTGGCCCGGTGGCCGGCGAAGACCACCAGCGCGCCGGCCACGCAGGCGGCCATGGCCGCGACGGGGAGGGGAGAGATGATGCGGCGCCACCAGGCTGCAGGGCGGTCCGCCTCGGCGTCGAGGGCGGCCGAGATGCGGCGCCGGAGCGAATCGGGCGCCGTGGCGTGGGGCGCTCCGGGAGCAAAGGCCTCGCGCAGCCGGGCGCGCAGCGCCGAGCGGAAGGCCATGGCCGACGCGGCGCCGTCGCGGCAGCCGTCGCAGATCGCGAGGTGGGCCTCGAGGCAAGCGCGGTCGTCGTCGCCGAACTCGCCGTCGAGGTACGGCTCGAGGAGCCGATCCACGTCGCCGCAATCGAAGGTCGTCCTGGAGGTCGCGCCCTGCGTCATGTCCTGTTCGTCCGGTGCTACGGGATGCCGCGCTTCCGCTTCCAGGCGTCCAGATCGACGCTCTCGCCGCGGATGCTCCCATCGTCTCCGCCCGCATGCAACACTCCCGAGGAGGTCGCGTATTCCGCGAGCTGCTTCTGGAGCAGCCGGCGTCCCCGGAACAGGCGACTCATCACCGTTCCCACCGGGACGTCGAGGATGTCGGCGATCTCCTTGTAGGAGAAATCCTGGAGGTCGGCCAGGATCACGGCGAGCCGGAAATCGACGGGGATCGAGTCGATGGCGCGCAGGACGTCGTCGGAGAGGAGCCGGTCGAAGAAGGCCCTCTCCGGGTCCTCGGCGACGTCGGCCGCGTCGCGCGACACGAGGCGGTCCTGCACCGAGTCGCGCTCGTCCTCGACGATGTTGCGCTCCTTCGTGGTCCGGCGGTACCGGTTGATGAAGGTGTTGGTGAGGATCTTGTACAGCCAGGCCTTGATGTTCGTGCCGCGCTCGAACTTGTCGAAGAAGCGGAAGGCGCGGAGGACGGCGTCCTGGACCAGGTCCTCGGCATCGCCTGGGTTCTTGGTGAGCCGGAGCGCAGCTGCGTAGAGGCCGTCGAGGTGGGGCAGCGCCAGCGCCTCGAACTCCCGGCGGGTGCTCTCGATGGCTCGGTTCGTCGACAAGGACAAGATGGGCTCCTTCCGGGATCGAACAGCCGGATGCAAGCGGATGTTCCCGGCTCGGACGACCCTCGGGGGTATTAACGGGTCCCTTCGGGAGGAACGATCGAATCGGAAGGTAAGCCCCCCCCGGGCGCCGGCAAGCGGCCGGTGCTATGAATCGTCCAACCCCGCCATGTACCGACTGTTATTCGCCGACGAACAGGGAGTCGTCTACGACCACCCCCACCTTCGGGCCGCTGCCCGGAGCGGGGGAGAGGTGGTTCGCCCGGCCAGCCGTCCAGTGCCCGTTCCCGCCGGCGGCGGGCTCTGCACCCTGCCCGGACGGCGCCCCGTGGGGTACGACCCGGCCACGGGGGAGCAGGTGGTCCTCCGGGAGGTTCGCGTCGGGCGCCGCACCTTCGCGCCCGTCGCCGTGGGGGCCACGATGCCCCCCGGGTACACGCGGACCCTCCTGCCCGCTGCCGCCAGGCCGCCTCTGGGGACGGTGGGCCCGCCCGTGCTCCCCCAGTGGGCCTACACGGCAGCCGCCCTCGGACCGGAGGGTCCGGTCGCCTGGGCGCTCCACACCGACCGTCGGCGACACTGGGACCCGGAGCGTCACTCCACCCCGGAGCTTCCTGGCCTCGTCGAGGAGAGGCTGGCCCGCGCCGACAACCCGGTCTACCGGCAGCTCGCCCGCTGCGCGCTCCAGTGGTCCTGCTTCACCGCGCAGAACACCTTCTACGGCCGGGACGAGGGAGCCATCCCGTCCTCGGCCGCCTGCAACGCCCGCTGCGTGGGATGCCTCTCCGAGTCGTCCGAGGGGATGCCGCCCTCGAGTCACGAACGGATCCTCCGTGCGCCGACCGCCGAGGAGATGGCCGAGGTCGGGGCGGCCCACCTCGAGGCCGCCTCGGGCCGGACCATGGTGAGCTTCGGACAGGGGTGCGAGGGGGAGCCCCTGCTCCGCTGGAAGGAGATCGCCCGGGCCATCAGGCTCGTGCGGGCCCGCACAGGCCGCGGCTCCATCAACGTGAACACCAACGGGTCCCTGCCGGAGGCTCTGGCCGGGCTGGCCGACGCCGGGCTCGACGCGGTCCGCATCTCGATCAACGTCGCGTCCCCCGACCTCTACGCGGCCTACTACCGGCCGGCAGGGTACGGGCTCGCCGACGTGGAGCGCTCGATGAAGGTGGCCAGGAAGAAGGGGCTCTACCTGGCGCTCAACCTCCTCGTCTTCCCCGGCGTCACGGACCGTGAAGTCGAGGTCGAGCGGCTGGCCGCCCTGGTGCGCCGGGCAGGGGTCGACCAGGTGCAGGCGCGGTCGCTGGCCATGGATCCCGACGTCTACTGGGAGATCGCCCGGGACCGGGGCGGGGGTGGCCCGGCCCTCGGGGTTCCGGCGCTGCTGCGGGAGCTGCGGGCGGCGCGCCCGGGGCTCGTCATCGGAAACTTCGCCCGCGGGCTCGCGGAGCGCGGGAGGGCGGATTGAGCGAGGTCGAGGCGACGCTGGAATTGCAGAAGGACCTGGTGCGCCACCTGCGTGCCGGCCACCCCTGGGTATTCCGGAAGGCCATCGCGAAGGCGCCGAAGGGGATCGAGGCGGGTGCCATCGTCGACGTGGTCGAGGACGGGCGCTTCGTGGCCCGCGGCTACCTCGACCCGCACTCGGCCATCACGGTGCGCATCCTCACCCGCGAGCCGGCCGAGGCGGTGGATCACGACTTCTGGCGCGGCCGCATCCGGCGGGCGCTGGCGCTTCGAAAGGACCTGGTACGGGGCACCACCGGCTACCGGCTGGTCCACGGCGAGAACGACGGTCTTCCCGGACTGGTGGTGGACCGCTACGCGGACTTCGCGGTCCTGAAGCTCTACTCGGCGGGGCTCACGCTGCACCGGGCGAGCATCGTCGAGGCCCTCCGGCAGGAGGTGGAGGGCCTGGCCGGCGTCTTCGGTCGGGACGAGGTCCCCCGCGACGACGACTCGGACGACTCGAAGCCGCAGGGGCGGGTGCTCTGGGGAGCCACGCCCCCGGAGCGGATCGAGATCGACGAGCACGGGATGAAGCTCCTCGTCGACGTCCGGCTCGGACAGAAGACCGGGCTCTTCCTCGACCAGCGGGAGAACCGGAGGCTCACGCGCGAGATGTCCGCCGGCCGGGGGGACGCACTCAACCTGTTCGGCTACACGGGAGGCTTCTCGGTGGCGGCGGCCCTCGGCGGAGCGCGCCACGTGGTCACCATCGACGTCGACCAGGACGCCATCAAGCTGGCCCGCGAGAACTTCCGCGCGAACGGGCTCGACCCCGCAGACCACGCCTTCGCCGCCGAGGACGCGTTCGAGATCCTCCGCCGCTACAAGGCCCAGGGGCGCAGGTTCGACCTCGTGGTGTGCGACCCTCCCGCCTTCGCCAAGTCGCAGAAGGCGGTCGAGGGAGCCCTGGCCGGCTACGCCGCCCTGAACCGCGCCGCGCTTCACGTCCTCGCGCCCGGCGGACTGCTCGTCACCGCGAGTTGCAGCGCCCGGGTCTCTCCGGAGCAGTTCCAGGACGCCGTGAAGGAGGCCGCCTTCAAGGCCCGGATCGACCTCCAGCTGGTCGAGGATCGGCGCCAGCCTCCCGACCACCCGGTGGCGCCGCAGTTCCGGGAGGGGCGATACCTCAAGTGCTGCTTCTACCGCCGGCCCTCCTGATCGGCGCCGGCGAAGGTCAGCCGGAGACCGCCCGGAACGCCGCCAGCGCGGCGTAGAGCAGGAGCCCGAGCACGGCGAGCGCGCTCCATCCGGGCGGCACGAGCGGGAGCCGGAACCGGATCGACGGGTCGCCCGGGTCCCTGGGGACGATGTCCTCCGCTGCGTCGGGTGGAGCCGGAGTGGCGCGCATCCAGGCGAGCGCCAGGGGCGAGAGCCCGGCGAGCCCCACCGCCAGCAGGGCCAGGCTCGCTCCCGGCGTGCCGTTCGCTCCCGGGTCGGCGGCGCCGGCGGAGGCGATCGCCGAGCCGAGCGCGTTGTTCACCGCGTGGGCGGCGACGGCAGGCCAGATCGAGCCGGACCGCCAGGCCAGCCATCCCAGGAAGAGCCCCAGGAAGAGCACGGCAGGGAAGCGGACCGGGTCGAGGTGCATGCAGGCGAAGAGGACCGACGACGCCGCGATGGCGGCGCCGGGCCGCAGGCGGGTCCGTAGCGCGGAGAGGAGGTAGCCACGGAAGGCGACCTCCTCGGCGAACGGCGCGAGCACGGAGGCCACGAGCGCCATCCCCAGCTGGTGGCGGCGCGAGCCCTGGAAGAGCCGGGTCACGTCGAAGGTGTCCACCCAGGACCGCGGGACGAGCAGGGTGGTGAGCGACATGATGCCTGCTGCCGCGAAGAAGAGGGCGAACCCGCAGGCCGCTCCCAGGAGCACCAGGCGGGTCGTGGGCCTGCGGGAAAGGAGCAGGAAGGGCGCTGGCCGCAGGTTGGAGCCAGCGGCCACCAGCGCCGATGGGACCAGGAAGACGAACACCTCCGTCCAGAGGAGGCCCCCGACCGGGTGGAAGGACTGGGACGTTGCTCCCAGCCCCACGTACAGGACCATGAGGAGGAGGAAGAACCCGAGGCCGCTCTTCGCGGGGGGCGCGATATCGGAGTGGCCGAGGTCCACGTTCCGGAACATGATAGTGAATGAACGGAGATGAGCACCTTTCGCGACCGCACCGTGATCCTCGGCGTGGGCGGCGGCATCGCCGCCTACCGGAGCTGCGAGGTCGTCCGCCTCCTCGTGAAGGGGGGAGCGGAGGTCCGCGTGGTGATGACGCCAAACGCCACCCGTTTCGTCGGGCCGCTCACCTTCCAGGCCCTCTCCGGCCACCCGGTGCTGGTGGACCTCCTCGACCCGGCCTCCGAGGCTTCCTACGGCCACCTCGAGCTGGCCCGCCGCGCCGCCATCCTCGTCGTGGCACCGGCCACCGCGGATCTCCTGGCCCGCCTCCGCGCCGGCATGGGCGACGACGCCCTCACCACGACCGCTCTCGCCTGCACCTGCCCGGTCCTGGTCGCGCCCGCCATGAACACCCGGATGTGGGAGGGGGCGGCCGTCCAGGAGAACCTGGCGGCGCTGCGCGAGCGAGGCTGGCACGTCGTGGGACCGTCGAGCGGCGAGCTCGCCGACGGCGACGTGGGGGAGGGGCGGCTCGCCGATCCCCCCGAGATCGCGGCCGCGGCCGCGCGCATCCTCGGTCCGCGCGACCTCTCCGGACGGCGCGTGCTGGTCACTGCGGGTCCGACCCGGGAGCCGCTCGACCCCGTCCGATACCTCTCCAACCCGTCCACGGGAAGGATGGGCTTCGAGGTGGCGCGGGCTGCCGCCCGGCGCGGGGCCGACGTCCTGCTGGTCGCGGGCCCCACTTCGCTTCGCGACCCGGATGGCGTCCGGGTGGTCCGGGTCGCAACCGCCGAGGAGATGGCCGCGGCAGTCCTGGGAGCGGCCGAGGAGCAGGATCTCTTCGTGGCCGCCGCGGCGGTCTCCGACTATCGCCCGCGCGATCCGTCGCCGTCGAAGAGGAAGAAGGGCGACGGCCCGGAGACCCTGGTGCTCGAGCGGACGCCCGACATCCTGGCCACGATGGGCGAGCGGCTGGCCGGTCGCGCGCGATCCCCGGTCCTGGTGGGCTTCGCGGCCGAGACCGAGGACGTGGTCCCGAACGCCCGGGAGAAGCTCTCCCGGAAGCGCTGCGACCTCGTGGTGGCCAACGCCGTCGGCGCGTCCGGAGCCGGGTTCGGCGGGGACCGCAACCGGGTCTCGATCGTCGGCCCGTCGCGGGTCGAGGAGGTCGAGGGCACGAAGAGCGCCGTCGCCGAGTCCATCCTCGACCGCGCGGTCCCGATCCTCGACGCCCGGCGTCCACGGCCATGAGCGGAGATCCGACGATGCCCGGGGAGGCCGGCGAACTGGCGGCCGAGGCCATGCGGCACCTGTACTGGCTGCGCGATGCCGGGGTCCGGGAGATCTCTCCCGCCGTCGTCGTCGCCGCGGCCGCGCCGCCCCTCCCGGCCAACGGCTACGCGCTCTCCGACAAGGGCTGCGGAAGCGAGCCGCTCCTGGCCCTCCGCGCCGGTCTGGGCGAGTGCACCCGCTGCAAGCTTCACGCAGGGCGAACCCGGCTGGTCTTCGGCGTGGGCAACCCGTCCCCCGAGCTCATGTTCGTGGGCGAGGGTCCGGGGGCCGACGAGGACGTCCAGGGGGAGCCCTTCGTGGGCCGGGCGGGCCAGCTGCTCACGAAGATGATCGAGGCCATGGGCTTCTCCCGGGCGGAGGTCTACATCGCCAACGTGGTGAAGTGCCGGCCGCCGGGGAATCGCGACCCGGAGCCCGACGAGATCGAGGCCTGCGAGCCGTTCCTGAAGGCGCAGATCGCCGCCCTCCGTCCGCGCGTGGTCGTCGCCCTGGGGCGCTTCGCCGTCCAGACGCTGCTCCGGGACGCCACGCCCATCAGCCGCCAGCGCGGTCGCTGGCGCGAGTACGAGGGGGTGAAGCTCATGCCGACCTTCCACCCGGCCTACCTGCTGCGCAATCCCGCCGAGAAGAAGCCGGCCTGGGACGACCTCCAGCTGGTGATGAAGGAGTTCGGCAAGGTTCCGTCCGGGAGGGGGACGTGACCGGCTCCGGATCCCTCGGTCGCGCCGCGCGGCTGGCGCTCGTGGCAGCCCTCGCCTCGGCAACCGCCGTCGCGAGCTTCCGTTCCGGCGACGCCGCCGAGCCGGTGCGACCACGCGTCCTGCTGCTCGACGTGAAGGCCCCCATCACCACCGGCACCGCGGAATACATCGAAACCGGGCTCGCCCGCGCCAAGCTGGAGGGCTACGCGGCCGTCGCCATCGCCCTCGACACCCCGGGAGGGCACCTCGAGGCCACCCGCGACATCGTCCAGCGGATGCTGGCGAGCGACGTCCCCGTGGTGGTCTGGGTGGGGCCGGGCGGGGCCCGGGCCGGTTCGGCCGGGGTGTTCATCACCCTCGCCGCCGACGTGGCAGCCATGCACCCCACCTCGGTCATCGGCGCCGCCCACCCGGTGCTGGGAGGGGGCGAGGACGTCGAGAAGCAGGGCGGCAAGGACATGGCCCGGAAGGTCGAGAACGACACCGCGGCCTTCGCACGCAGCATCGCCACCACCCGAGGCCGCAACGCCGACTGGGCCGAGAAGGCCGTGCGGGAGAGCATCTCGGCCACCGCCGAGGAGGCGCTCGCGCTGAAGGTCGTCGACGTCATCGCCCCGGACATGGCGGCGGCGCTGGCCTTCGCCGAGGGGCGGAGCTACACGCGCTCCGGGTCCGCCCAGGTCATCCACGCCCGCGACGCCCAGCCGGAGCGAAGCGAGATGACCGTCCGGCAGCGGGCGCTGGCCTTCCTCTCCGACCCCAACGTCATCGCCATCCTCATGATGCTCGGCACCCTGGGGATCGCCCTCGAGTTCTACCACCCGGGCGGGATCATCCCGGGGGCGCTGGGGGCCTTCTTCCTCCTGCTCGCCTTCCTCTCCATGAAGGTCATCCCGGTGAACGCGGGGGCGATCGTCCTCATCCTGGCCGGCGTCGCGCTGCTCGTGGTCGAGGGCTATATGACCACCCACGGGATCGCGGGCCTGGCCGGGGTCGCCCTGCTCGGGATCGGGGCCCTGTTCTTCATCGACCGCAGCTCGGCGGAGTACCGGTTCGACCCGGCGACCCTCACCCTCTCGCCCTGGGTGGTCTGGCCGACGCCCCTGGCGCTCGGCGCCATCCTGGGATTCGTGGGATGGAAGGTGGCGCGGTCGCGGAAGGAGAAGCTGCAGGTCGGAGCACCCGGGATGGTGGGGGAGCTGGGCGAGGCGACGAGCGACATCGGCCCCGACGCAGGCGAGGCCTTCGTCCACGGAGAGCTGTGGGCGGCGCGGTCCCCGCAGCCCATCGCACCCGGCACGTCCGTGCGCGTCCGGGAGGTCCGGGGGCTCGTGCTCCTGGTGGAGGCCGCACCCGATCGCCGAGGCATCATTCCCTGAGTGAACGCCGGGCCCGGCCCGGAGAGGAGAAGCGCACATGCCCGCCCTCGGTCTGCTCATCCCCGTCGCCCTCGTGGTGGGCTGGTTCGCCATGGGGATCCGGATCATCAACGAGTACGAGAACGGGGTGGTGCTCCGGCTCGGCCGCTTCGTGGGACTCCGCACCGCCGGCCTGAAGTGGATCGTCCCCTTCATCGATCGCATGGTCATCATCGACATGCGCGTCACCGCCGAGCAGGTTCCGCCGCAGGACGTGATCACCCGGGACAACGTCTCGGTGAAGGTGAACGCGGTCATCTACTTCCGCGTCGTCGAGGCGAGCAGGGCCTTCCTCCAGGTGACGGACTTCCTCTTCGCCACCAGCCAGTTCGCCCAGACCACGCTGCGCTCGGTCCTCGGTCAGGTCGAGCTCGACGAGCTGCTCTCGCAGCGGGACAAGATCAACCGCCAGCTCCAGGAGATCATCGACCGGCACACCGAGCCCTGGGGCGTGAAGGTCACCGCCGTCGAGGTGAAGCAGATCGACCTGCCCGAGGAGATGCGCCGGTCCATGGCCGGCCAGGCCGAGGCCGAGCGCGAGCGGCGCGCCAAGGTCATCAACGCCGAGGGCGAGCTCCAGGCGGCCACCAAGCTCGGCGAGGCCGCCGACATCATCTCCCGGTCCCCCGGGGCGCTGCAGCTGCGCTACCTGCAGACCCTCGTGGAGATCTCCTCCGACAAGGGCACGAACGTCGTCTTCCCGCTCCCCCTCGACCTCATCCGTCCGTTCCTGGAGTCGAAGCAGAAGTAGGAACGCCCGAAATAGGGCTCCCGATCGACCGTAAGGAGTGGACCGGCGCGGTGCGCGCCGGAGGAGGGTCTCCATGCGCCGTCCATCGCTCCTCGCCGTCGCCGTCTTCGCAGCCGCGCTCCCCCTGCTGGCGTTCGCCGAACCCGTGTCGAGCCAGGTGGCCGTCACCGGATCCTTCGACCGGATCGCCTCGCGGGGAGATTTCGACGTCCAGGTCCGCGAGGGTACACCTGCGGCCGTCGAGATCCTGGCCGAGCCCGGCTGGGCCGGGCGGATCGAGGTCGAGGTCTCCGGAGACGAGCTTCGCCTCTCCCGGAAGAAGGGCTTCGACTCGGCCAGGGGAGTTCTCGTGAAGGTCGTTCTCCCCGGTTTCCGGGGGCTCTCGGTGGGGGGCAGCGGGAAGGGGAGCGCCGAATCGGGCCCTGAAGCCAGGGACGTGAGCCTCTCCGTGAGCGGGTCGGGTGAACTCTCCTGGAAGGGCAACGCCGCTGCGCTCGACCTGGCGGTCTCCGGCTCGGGCGACATGAAGCTGACGGGCAAGGGAGAGAGCCTGAAGGCGGCCGTGTCCGGTTCCGGCGAGATCGACGCGAAGGAGTTCACGGTGAGGGACGCCACCGTCTCGATCGCCGGGTCGGGCGACGTGGAGATCCGCCTCGCAGGCGGAACGCTCGATGCCCAGATCGCCGGGTCGGGCGACGTGACCTGGTCGGGCGAGGGGAAGGTCGGGTCGGTCGCGACCGCCGGTTCCGGAAGGGTCCGGAAGCGCTGAGGAAGGGCGGCTCTAGGTGAGGCCGGTGCGGATGGCGCCCGAACCGTCCGACCAGGCGCGGGCCATGGCCGGCGTGTTGAAGGCGAAGCCGGGCTCCCCCGACGGCCCGACCACGATGACGCCGCCCTGTCCGCCGACCCGCTCTCCGAGGAAGCGGATTCCCTCGGCGGCGGCCTCCGCGGCGCTCCGCCCCGCCCCCACCCGGTCTGCGACGAGTCGGGCCAGGGTGACCCGGATGATGGCCTCGCCGTGGCCGGTGGAGGAGACGGCGGCGAGCCGGTCGTCGGCATAGGTGCCGGCCCCGATGATCGGGGAGTCACCGACGCGGCCCGGGCGTTTGAGGAACGTCCCTCCCGTGGAGGTGGCGGCGGCGACGTGGCCGGCCCGGTCGCGCGCGACGGCGCCGATGGTCCCTCCGCCCACCGCCTCCGGCTTCGCTCCCCGGGCCGCGTCGAAGCGGGCTCGCTGCTGGGGGATGACGAGCCGCTGGTTCTCCCAGGCGGGAATCCCGGCCTCGCGGGCGAATCCCGACGCGCCCTCGCCGACGAGCAGCAGGTGGGCGGAGCGCTCCATCACCGCCCGCGCCAGCAGCACGGGGTTCTTCACGTCCCTGACGCAGGCCACCGCACCGGCCGCCAGGGTGGAGCCGTCCATCAGCGAGGCGTCGAGCTCGACGTGGCCGCCGGAGGTGAGGGTGGCGCCGGTTCCGGCGTTGAAGGTCGGGTCGTCCTCGAGCAGGGTCGCGGCCAGCACGACCGCGTCGAGCGCGCTGCCCCCGCGCCGAAGGACGTCCCAGGCTGCTGCCGCGGCGCGACCCACCCCTTCCTGGCGCGGCGCATCCGGCCCGAGCCCGGAGGTCCCCGAGTCGTCGAGGGAACCGGCTCCGCCGTGGACGGCGATGGCGGGTCGTGCGGCGTCGCTCATGGCCGCCGGAGACTAACCGGTTGACGGGTCCAGCGCACCGTTCCTATGGTCTCGAACACCCCGGTTCGGGGTCCAACCCAGAGAGGATGAACATGTCCGGACGCGAAGTGGTCATCGCAGGCGCTGCGCGCACACCCATCGGCTCCTTCCTCGGCAGCCTCTCGGCCGTCCCGGCCCCGCGCCTGGGCGCCGTCGCCATCCGTGCGGCGCTCCTGCGCGCCGGCGTCGACCCGGCCGCGGTGGACGAGGTGGTGATGGGCAACGTGCTCCAGGCCGGTGAGGGACAGGCTCCGGCCCGGCAGGCGGCCCGCTTCGCCGGCATCCCCGACGGAACCCCGGCCTGGACCCTCAACAAGGTCTGCGGTTCCGGCCTGAAGGCGGTCATCAGCGGCGCGCAGGCCATCGCGCTCGGCGACGCCGACGTGGTGGTGGCGGGCGGCATGGAGTCGATGTCGAACGTGCCCTACTACGACACGAAGCAGCGAACCGGGACCCGGATGGGAAACGTCACGCTGATCGACGGGATGGTCTTCGACGGGCTCACCGACGCCTACGACGGTGTCCACATGGGCATCTGCGCCGAGGCCACCGCCGAGAAGTTCGCGATCTCGCGGGCTGCCCAGGACACCTTCGCCGTCGAGTCCACCCGCCGCGCCATCGAGGCGCAGAAGGGGGGCCGCTTCGCGAAGGAGATCGTCCCGGTCGAGATCGAGGGAAGGAAGGGCGAGAAGACGGTCGTCTCGGAGGACGACGGCCCGAAGAACGCCCGGCCCGACAAGATCGGCACGCTGAAGCCGGTGTTCAAGAAGGACGGCACCGTCACCGCGGCCAACGCCTCGTCCATCAACGACGGCGCGGCGGCAGTGGTCCTCATGAGCGCCGAGCGCGCGAAGGCGGAGGGGCGTCCGGTCCTGGCCCGCCTCGTCGCCTGGGGAGGAAGCGCGAGAGCTCCGGCCGAGTTCACCATCGCCCCCGCCGACGCCATCCAGAAGACCCTGAAGAAGGCCGGCCTGACCACGAAGGACATCGATCTCTGGGAGCTGAACGAGGCCTTCGCGGTGGTCTCGCTCGCCAACATGCAGCTCCTCTCGCTCGACGCGGCGGCCGTCGACGTCAACGGCGGCGCCGTCTGCCTCGGTCATCCCATCGGCGCCTCGGGAACCCGCATCCTGGTGACGCTGCTCCACGCCATGGAGGAGCGGAAGGCGCGGCGCGGACTGGCGAGCCTCTGCATCGGCGGGGGCGAGGCGGTGGCCCTCGTGGTGGAGCGCCCGTGAACAAGGTGATCGGGAGTGCCGACGCGGCGGTGGCCGACGTCCCCGACGGAGCCACCCTGCTCGTGGGAGGGTTCGGGCTGTGCGGCAACCCGGAAAACCTCATCACCGCACTGCACCGCAGGGGGGTGAAGGACCTCACCGTGGTCTCGAACAACTGCGGAACCACCGAGGAGGGGCTCGGGGTGCTGCTCCAGTCCCGCCAGATCAAGAGGATGGTCTCCTCCTACGTGGGGGAGAACAAGGTGTTCGAGAAGCAGTACCTGTCCGGCGAGCTGGAGGTCGAGCTCGTTCCCCAGGGCACCCTGGCCGAGCGGATCCGCGCCGGAGGGGCGGGCATCGCCGGCTTCTACACCGCCACCGGGGTCGGCACGGTGGTGGCGGACGGCAAGGAGGTGCGCCGCTTCGGCGAGCGCGACTACCTGCTCGAGCTGCCCATCCGCGGCGACTTCGCGCTCGTCCACGCCTGGAAGGCCGACACCTGGGGCAACCTGGTCTTCCGGAAGACGGCCGCCAACTTCAACCCGATGATGTGCGCTGCGGCCAGGGTATGCATCGTCGAGGCCGAGCACATCGTCCCGGTCGGGCAGCTCGACCCCGGCCAGATCCACGTCCCCTCCATCTACGTGAAGCGCATCGTGCAGGCCGTGGGCTTGAAGAAGCCCATCGAGCGGCGCACGGTCCGCCCCCGAGCGAGCTGACCATGGCCCTGACCCGAGAGCAGATCGCGAAGCGCGTGGCAGGCGAGCTGAAGGACGGCTTCTACGTGAACCTGGGCATCGGCATGCCCACGCTGGTCTCCAACTTCGTGCCTCCGGGCGTGGAGGTGGTGCTGCAGAGCGAGAACGGGATGCTGGGCATCGGCCCCTACCCGATCGAAGGCCAGGAGGACCCGGACCTGATCAACGCGGGGAAGGAGACGGTGAGCGAGATCCCCGGCACCGCCTACTTCTCGTCGGCCGAGTCCTTCGCCATGATCCGGGGCGGCCACATCGATCTCGCCATCCTGGGGGCCCTCGAGGTCTCGGAGAAGGGCGACCTCGCGAACTGGCTGGTCCCCGGGAAGATGGTGAAGGGCATGGGCGGGGGCATGGACCTCGTGGCCGGAGCGAAGCGCGTCATCGTCATGATGGAGCACGCCAACAAGGAGGGGAAGTCCAAGGTGCTGCGGCAGTGCACGCTCCCCATCACCGGGCGCGGCTGCGTCGCCGCGGTGTGCACCGACCTTGCCTGGATCGAGGTCACTCCAGGCGGCCTCCAGCTCCGCGAGCTCGCACCCGGCGTCACCGTCGAGCAGGTGCAGGCCCTCACCGAGCCCCGGCTCGAGGTCGCACCCGACGTGAAGACCATGCAGGTGTGATCCATTGACCCGCCCCGTCGTCACCTTCCTCACCGACTTCGGGGCCGGTTCGGGCTACCCGGCGCAGATGAAGGGGGAGGTGCTGCGCCGCCTCCCCGACGCGACGCTCGTCGACCTCTCCCACGACGTCCCCCCCTTCGACGTGCTCTCCGGGGCGCTCCTGCTCGAGGCCTGCGTGCCGCGGTTTCCGGAGCGGGCCGTCCACGTGGCGGTGGTCGATCCCGGGGTGGGAACCAGCCGACGCCCCCTGTGCGTGGTGGATGCGGCGGGGCGGCGCCTCGTCGGCCCCGACAACGGACTCCTGACGCCCTTCCTCGGGCCGGGATCCCGCGCGATCCTGCTCTCCGATCCGGGGCTCGTCCCGGTCGATCCCGGCCCGACCTTCCACGGCCGGGACCTGTTCGCGCCGGTGGCGGCCTGGCTGGCCGGGGGAGGGAACCCGGAGCGGCTCGGCCCGCGGGTGAGCGACCCGGTGCGGCTCCAGGGTCTCTCGGGCGTCCGGACCGCTGCCGGGATCGAGGGGGCCTGCCTCACGTCCGACCCGTTCGGCAACCTGGTCACGAGCATCCGCCGCGCCGACCTGGGCGAGGGCAGGGCCGCCGGGGTGACGGTCGCGGGCCGCCCGGCCCGCCTCGTCGTCACCTTCGGGGAGGGGGCGCCCGGGGAACTGCTCGCGCTCTGGGGGAGCGGGGAGCGGCTCGAGATCGCGGTGCGGGAAGGCAGTGCCGCGCGGGAGACCGGGATCGGGCGAGGGGCGCCGGTCCTCCTCGCTCTCGGATAGGTCTACTCGATCAACCCCTGGTCCTTCGCCATCCTGGCCAGCCGCCCCTTGAGCCGCTCGAAGCGCTTCATGAGGGCTGCCGCCTCGACCCGAACCCCGTCCGCCGAGACGACCTCGGAGATCTCCGTCCAGGAGAGCTTCTGATCGATCCGCAGGGCGAGAAGCGACACCTCCTCGACCTCGAGGGATTCGCGCAGGCCGTCGAGCGCCGCGCGCTGCCGTTCCAGCTTGACGTGGGAGCGGGTACGGATGTCCTCGGCCAGCGCCGAGGCCTCGCCAGAGAAGAAGCGGCGGCCCCGTCGGCGCCAGGCCTCGTTCCTGAGGTTCAGGGCGGCGTTCCAGGCCAGGCGGAATCCCCAGGCCTTGAGCGAACCCTCCCCGCGCCAGGAGGGAAGGCCGCGCCAGACGTTCTCCGCGAAGACCGAGAAGGCGTCGCTGGCGTCGTCCTCGTCCCGGAGCAGCGAGCGGAGGTAGCGGAGCACCGGGGGGCCGAGTTCCTGGATGGCCAAGGTCGCCGCGCCGGGCCGGTCCTCCGCGGCGAGAAGCTCCCGGACCCGGAGCTCGAGAGGGGTCTCGCTTCCGCTCACGGGGCCAGGTTCATCCGGGTGAGGAGCGCCACGTGGCGGGGATCGTGCCGCAGGCTGCGCAGGAGGGGATCTCCTTTCACCTCGAGTGCGAGACCGCTGTCCCGGTGCTCGAAGGCCTTTTCCAGCCAGGCCATGGCCTGGTCCGCCTCTCCGCGCCAGGCGTGCACCTCGGCGATCTGGAAGGCGGCGCCGTGCCCGTGGGTTCGCGTGAGCTCGTCCAGGGCGGCGCGGGATTCGGCCTCGCGTCCCAGGTCGTGGAGGGCGAGAGCGGAGCCCATCTCGCGCCAGAGGGGCTCGGGGTTGCGCTGGGCCGCGGCGAGCGCCTCCTCCGGCTTGCCCTCGAGGAGGTTCTTCACCGCCAGGTGGCGGAGGGCCAGGCGGTTGTCTGGATCGATCTCCAGGGCCCGGGACAGTGCCGTGCCTGCGGCCTTCATGTGGCCCCGCTTGAGGTGGAGGAGGGCCAGGTCGGTCCAGGCGTAGACGAAGAGGGGCTCCCGCTCGGTGGCCGACTCGAGCGCCGCCACCCCCTCCTGGATCCGTCCGGTGGCTCCGAGGTACCAGGTGCCATAGCGGCGCAGCGTGTCGGGCTGACGGGGGTTGAGCGCGAGCGAGCGCTCGAAGTCGGACTTCACGCCCGGCCAGTCCCAGAGGATGCCGGCCCGGACGAAGCCGCGGGCCCCGTAACCGTCGGGGAGGTCGGGCGCGAGCGCCACGGCGCGGTCGGCGGCCTCGATGGCGCGCCGCTTGAAGTCGGCCACCTGGCTCGCGGTGTCCCCGTAGTCGGCCGAGGCGGCCAGCGCGACGGCCAGGCCGGCCCAGGCCGGTGCGTAGCGGGGATCGGCCGCGATGGAGCCCTCGTAGGCGTTCACGGCGCCGCGGAACCCGTCCGACGAGCTGCGGGTGTAGTAGCGCTGGCGCCCCAGGAGGAACTTCTCGTAGGCCTCCGGGACCGAGGTTCGCCGCTCCAGCGCGGCCGCCGCGCTTCCCGGGGCCAGCTTCACCCGGAGTGCCTGTGCGACCGCATGTGCGATCTCGTCCTGGATCGCGAAGACGTCGGTCACCTCGCGGTCGAAGGTCTGCGACCAGAGCTGGTAGCCGTCCGTCACGCCCACCAGCTGCGCGGTCACCCGCATGTGAGAGCCCGAATGGCGTACGCTTCCGTCGAGGATGGCATCCACCTTGAGTTCGCGGCCGATCACGGCCAGCGGGGTGTCCTTGCCCCGAAAGGAGAAGGAGGAGGTCCGGCCCGCCACCCGTAGCCCGTCGATCTGGACCAGGGCGTTCAGGATCTCCTCCGCGAGCCCGTCGGCGAAGTGCCCCTGGTCCTTCCCGGAGGAGAGGTCGGTGAAGGGGAGAACGGCCACCGCGGGCACGGGCCCGGCCAGCGGGACCGCCCCGGGCCTGCGAGCGGAGGTGCCGAAGTACCATGCGCCGGCGGCTACCACCGAGGCGGCGAGCAGGGAGGCCCCGACGATCCGGGTTCTCCTGCCCGGCCGTGACCGCGTCGCGAGGACGGCTGCGGGCCCGGCCGAGCCGTCGACGGTCCCCTCGACGGCCCGGAGGATCGGGGCGAGCGCCGCGACCACCTCGCCCGCATCGCGGCAGCGGTCCACCGGGTCCTTCGCCAGCATGCGGGAGAGCACCGATGGCAGCTCCGGGGCCTCCGTCACCTCCAGGAGGCGGGCCGGGCGTCCCCTGGTCGCCGAACGCCCCTCGTCGTCCGGGAACGGAAGCTCACCGGCCAGCATCCGGTACAGCATCACGCCGAGCGCGAAGACGTCGGTCCGCTCGTCCTCCGGCGCCCCCCTCCACTGCTCCGGTGCCATGAAGGCCGGCGTTCCGCCGTCGACCTTGCGGCGACCGAAGGCCTGCGCCATTCCCAGGTCGAGCAGCTTCACGCCGCCGTCGTCGCAGAGGAAGACGTTCCCGGTCGAGAGGTCGCGATGGACGATGCCGCGCGCGTGGGCGTGGGAGAGGCCGCGCGCCACCTCGACCGTCACCCGCAGGGCCTCCCCGAGGGGCATGGGCCCGGAGGAAAGGCGTTGGGCCAGGGTCTGGCCGTGGAGGAGCTCGAGGACCAGGTACGGTCCGTGGTCGCACCGCCCCACGTCGTACAGGGTCACGATGTTGGGGTGGGACAGCCGTGCCGCGGCCTCGGCCTCATGCAGCAGCCGTTCCTCACGCGCCGACGGAAGTACGGAGCCTCGAAGGAGCTTGAAGGCCACCGACCGTCCCAGGTCCCGGTCGATCGCCTCGTAGACGACCCCGAATCCGCCCCGCCCGAGCTCCCGGACGATCTCGAACCGGCCGATCACGGAACCCGGGGTGGGCGCAGGCCGCCAGGCGGATGCATCGGAGGTGCCGCCACCGTCGGGACTGACCAGGTCCTCGAGAAGAGACGAGATTCCGGGAAGGCGCGGACCGGACGCCGCCCGGGCGTCCCCCTCCTGGTCGTCCATCGCCGTCATCCGCAGTGCCTCCCGAGCGAAATCGGGAGACTATCAGTCACGCCCGTCACGGCCAACCCACCCGGGACGGATTCCATGGTGATTCCAGGTCGATGCGCGCCCCAGGCGGGTGATCTCGAACAATTCCGCACCCCCCATGTCCGAACTCCACGGGCCCCGTGTCTCATCTGGCGAATGGCAACGAACCGACAGGGGACGGGGGAGCGGGCGGAGAGCGACGACCGTGACTACCTGCAGGCCTGCCGCCGGGTCCTGGCCGCCGGCGTGCTGGCCCGTGACCGTGCGGAGGTGCTCGCGATCGACGCGGGGAGGTGGCCGCAGGGGGCGGTCCACCTCCGGGAGCGGATCGCGGCCCCGGGGGCCGGAAGCTCACCGGAGGCCGAGCTGGAGATGCTCGACTTCGGGCACGAGCTCCAGGTCGGGCTGGCGACGACGGTCGAGCGGCTCGTCGGCCGGGACGGCCGGCTCGCCGAGGCGCTCCTGCGCCTCCAGATCGACTGCGCCCGGGTTCGCTTCGTCTTCGAGGAGACGGCGCTGCGCCTGCACGACGACCCGCTCCGATTCGCCCACGCAGAGAGCCACGGGCGCCTCCTCATGCTCCTGTCGAACGCCAAGGTGAGCCTCCGTGCAGGGCGATGGGACGAGGCCCGGGCGACCGTCGTCGCCTTCCGGGCCGAGGCCGAGGAGCATGCGCGGTCGATGGACGCGAGTTCGGTCCGCGACGGCCGGAACGCGCCGTAGGAGCCGGATTGTCGCCCGGCCCGCGCCCCTGCTAGGATCCGGGGATCGAATGTCCGAGAGCTCCGACAACAAGCGGCGGGCGAGCCGCCTCGAGCACGAATTGCCGGTCGCCTATCGCAGCGTGGGGAGCTTCCTCACCGACTGGGCCACCAACATCAGCCATGGTGGCATGTTCATCAACACCCGGTCCCCGCTCCCCGTCGGTACCGACGTGAAGATCCTCATCCAGCTCCCGACGCTGGAGTCCCCGGTCGGCCTGAGCGGGCGGGTCACGCGGGTGGCCGAGTTCGACAACCAGGCCAACGTCGTTCCCGGCATGGGCATCCAGTTCACCGACATCGACCCGTCGAAGCGGGAGCAGCTCGAGACCCTGGTGAAGCGGCTGCATCGCGATCTCGGGACCTGAGGCGGTCCGGTCCCGGTGCCCGAGCTGATCGAGATCGACGACCTCGCGCCGGGCGGCGAGGGGGTGGCGCGCGTCGGAGGGCGGCAGGTGTTCGTGTCCTTCGCCGCGCCCGGCGACCGGCTCGAGGTCGAGGTCCCACCCGGCGACGGGGCGGCCCACGTGGTCCGGGGTGCTCTCGTCCAGGCGGGCCCGGACCGCGTCGATCCGCCCTGTCCCCACTTCGGGCCCGGGACCGGTGAGGACCGGCTCTGCGGCGGGTGCGAGTGGCTTCACCTCCGGTACGAGAGGCAGCTGCTCGGGAAGGAGCGGGGGCTCGTCGAGGCGCTCCGGCGCATCGGGAGGATCGAGCCGGGTTCCTTCCCGCTCCTCCCGATCGTCCCGTCCCCGGAGCCGCTCCGCTACCGATCGCGGGCCAAGTTCCACGTCGATCGGGGAGGGGAACGGCTGGTCTTCTACCGGCGCCGATCGCACGAGGCGGTGCGGCTCCAGACCTGCCACCTCCTCGAGCCCGGTCTCGATCGGCTGCGGGAGGAGTTCGGTCCCGCGCTGGCGCGCGCCCGGCTGCGACCGGCCGAGGTGGCGCTGGAGTGGTCCGCCCACGCGAGGCGTGGGTCGGCGCTGCTGCGCGGCATCGACGCGGGGGAGGGGACCCGGGGTCGCTGCCTGGAACTGCTCGATGCGCTGCCCTCCCTGGCGGGGATCGTCCTGGAAGGCGTCGGCGACGGCCGCCGGGGACGCCCCGCGACGATCGTCGGCGCTCCGGTGCTCCTCCAGGAGCGGGTGCCGGGCGATCCGGCGGCGGGCCTGGCCCGCAGCCGCCCCGACGTCTTCCAGCAGGCGAATCGCGGGGCCAACGCGCGCCTGGTGAAGGTGGCGCTGGCGATGCTCCGCCCGGCCGGGGAGGACGTGCTCGAGCTCTTCTGCGGTGCCGGGAACTTCACCGGGCCGGTCGCCGCGGAGGCGGCCTCCGTGGCGGCCGTCGAGGGGCAGGGGCCTGCGCTGGAGCTCGCCCGTGCCGACCTCGGGGGGAGCAACGTCCGGTTCTTCGCCGGGGACGCGCTTGCCATCGCCTCCGCGCTCGGACGGGAGGGGCGGAAGTTCGGCGCGGTGCTCCTCGACCCCCCTCGCGACGGGATGAAGGGGCTCGGCCCCTTGCTCCGGGACCTGCTCGCGCCGCGGGCGGTCTACGTCTCCTGCGACGCGGCCACGCTGGCACGCGACCTCCGCGGCGCCGTGGGCGCCGGGTACCGGCTGGCATCGGTCCAGCCCGTCGACATGTTCCCGCAGAGCCATCACGTCGAGGCGGTGGTGCTCCTCGAGCGGGCGTGACAACCCGGACGGGATGTGATGTCGTCCGCGACCCTGGGCATGGAGAACCGGACGTCGAGGCGCGAACCGCGGGGCCGCCGGGCCGCCACCACCTGGGCGGCCATGCTCCTCGCCGCCGCGCCGCTCCCGGGGATGCGGGAGGTACCCATCCGGTCCATCGCCGGGCAGATCGGCGCGACGGCCCCGATCCACCCCGCGCCCGAGGGGATCGCCTTCGACGTGAACGAATGGATCGCGCTCGTCCTCCCCCTCCAGCGCGCGGAGGTCCTGGAGGTCGCCTACCGGGTCCAGGGAGTCGTCCTCCTCTCCTGGGTGTCGGGGGACGGGAACTCGACACCACCCCCCCACTTGCCCCCGTGGCACCACGAGGTGCTGAGGCCGGGGGCAGGAAGCGTCACCCTGGACTTTCGCACCACGCCGAGGTGGAACCCGGAGCGGGTTCCCGTCCTTTTCTTCGAGGGCACGGGGAGCGTGGTGCTGACCGGACTACGGGTCCGGGACGCTCCGCAGGGAAGGGACGACTGGATCGCGAGTCGCGACCAGGCCCTCCGCCTGGCTCCCATCCGCATCGGGCACACCACCATCAACTTCATCGAGCCGCCCACGTGGAAGGAGTCGGGGAACCTGCTCCTGTTCGAGGTCCTGGGAGTCGCCTTCCTGCTGCTCGCGGTGGGAGGGGCCCTGGCCTGGCTCGCCCTGCGGCGCCGATGGGCCCCTGCGCCGTTCCTGGCCGTGGCGGGGGTGGCGGTCGCGCTCGCGGGGAACGCCGTCTTCCTGGTGCGCGCCTGGCCCGGCCTGGCGCTTCGCCCCCAGCCGGACGCGGGCGCTCGGCTCCGGGAGAACTTCCACCTCGACCCGGCGGCCGGGGCCCTGGCCGCGCTGGCGCGCACGGCGATCCGGCCGGGCGAGCGGGTGGGCGTCCAGGTCGGCGCGAACGACTGGTTTCCCTGGGAGGCGATCTGCTTCCACCTCGCCCCGAACCCGTGCGTGCGCCTTCTCCCGGGGGCCCTGGTCCACGAGGGGTTGTCGGGGGTGGATCGTCTGGCGACGGACCAGCTCGACGTGGTGGTCTACTTCGAGGCCCGGGTACCGCTCCTCCCCGGCTTCGCCCCGGTCGTCACCCTCGGTCCGGGCGCCCTGGTCGCCCGCCGCCGATGACCTTCCTCCTCGCAGCGGTGGCGGTCGGCGCCTCCGGATACGCGCTCCTCCGGGCCACCCGCCTCGCCACCGGTCGCCTGGCCGTCGACGTCCCGCTCGCCTGGTTCGCGGGGAGCGCCTGGCTCGGGTTCGCGGCGTTCACCGCACGTGGACTGCTGGGCGTTCCTTCGGGTGCGGTGACGTCGCTGGGGGCGCTGGCCATCCCGTTCGCCGCCTGGGCAGCCGCCCGGCGGTACTGGAGCGGGCGAACCGCCGGGGAAGAGGACCGGGGCGTGCCGGCGTCCCCGCCCCGCAGGATGCCCGGGCCGCCGTGGCTCTTCGCTCCCATGGCCGCCTGGACGGTGGCCGTGGCACTGGCCGTCGGGCTGCACGGGATCAACACCCCGGTCCACACCGACGACGCCTTCCGGGTCCGGGCCTTCGCCCCCGTCCTCGCCGCGACCGGGGCCTGGAACGCCCAGGCGCGGGACGTCATCGCCGTGGCCGGACCCGTGCCGACCTACGTGCCGGCCCTGGCCTGGACGCTCGGGGCAGCGGTCGACCCCGTCCACGTGAGCGCCACCATCGTCCTCACCTTCCTGGCCCTGCTGGCACTGCTCGTGTCGCTCTCCGCCTCCCGGGGCGTCCCGGAGGTGGGCTGGGGCGCTGCCTTCGCCATCACCTCGATGCCCCTGTTCGCCTACCACGCTGCGTCGACCTACGCGGACGCCTGGCTCGGCATGTTCCTCGCCGCGGCTTTCGCCTTCGTCATCGCCTACGGGAGGAGCCGGGAGCCCGCCGACGCCGTTCGGGCCCTCCTCCTGCTCCTGGGGGCGGCCATGGTGAAGCGGGAAGGGGAACTGCTCGTGCTCCCGGCGGTGGCCGTCCTCCTCGCCCAGGTGGCGTGGGTCGAGCGACCGCGGAAGGGAACGCTCCGGCAGATGTCGGTGCTCCTCGGCGCCTACGTCCTCGTCCTGGCTGCCCGCGTGGCGGCGGTGGGTGCCGGCGGCGCATTCCCGTTCCTGCGGGCCGCGGCGGCGCGCGCCGTGGAGGCGGGGCCCTCCCCGGCGGCCTCGGCGACCACCGGTCCCGGAGGGTCGAGCGCGCTCGCGGTCTTCGCGCGGGCCCTGTTCACCGACGGTGACCTGGGCCTCCTCTGGTGGGTGCTCGCCGCCTCCCTCCTCCTGCTCTTCCCGCGGGTGCGCCGGGCCGGCATCGGGTGGGCCCTCGTCGCGCTGGCCCTGATCTTCGCCGAGACGCTGGCCAGCGCGATCTGGCTCTACCCGGAGTTCACGCTGAACCACGGCACGGTCCACCGGTCGCTTCTCCCGGTGTCGGCGGTGGCATCGGTGTGGCTCGCCGCGCTGCTCGCGGCCGCCCCCCGTCGAATCAGCGAAGGGGCCCCGACCGCTCCACCCGCCCGTCCCGGAGGCGGATCTCGAGGCCGATCGAGGAGAGCACCTCGTCGTCGTGGTGGGTGACGAGGACCAGGGACGTACCGGCGCGGGAGAGCCCGTCCACGAGCGCCATGGCCTCGGCGCGTGAGCGCGGCTCCAGCCCGGCGAAGGGCTCGTCGAGCAGCAGCACGTCGGGATCGGTCACCAGGGCGCGCGCGAAGAGGAGCCTTCGCAGTTCCCCGTAGGAGATGGACTGGATGCTCCGGGATTCGAGGTGGGCAGCCCCCACCGCGGCGAGCCAGGCCCGCGCCGAGGCCCGCCGGGCCCCGGTCGGCTCCTCGCCGAGGCCGATGCTGCCGTCGAATCCGGAGAGCGCCACCTCGAGCCCGGTCGCGTCGCCGCGGTGCCGTGCCTGGAGGTCGGGCGCGACCAGCCCGACCCGTGAGCGGACGTCCCGTACGTCGGCTCGGGTTCCCAGGTCGAGCCGGGAGATGCGGCCTCCGGGCGCGAGGTGCTCCTCGCCGAGGAGCAGCCGCAGGAAGGTGGACTTGCCGGCACCGTTGGGACCCCGGACCACCCAGCTCTCGCCGGACCGCATCCGCCAGTCGAGGCCGCGCAGGACCACCCGGCCATCGACGAGCACGTCGCCGCGGACCTCGAAGAGCGGGTCGGGCCGCCTTCGCGAGCATCGCGCCGGGAGGGGCGGCCGGGCGGCGGGGTCGGCCCGTTCCCGCCAGGCGGTCTCGATCTCCTCGCGGGGCCCGACGCGGACGATGCGCCCCCGCTCCAGGATGGCCCCGTGGCGGGCCTCCGGGATGACCTCCTCGGGCCGGTGGGTGGCCAGCACCGTCGGGACGCCGCGCCGCGCCAGTGCCGAGATGGCGGCGAGCATGGCCGCACGGGAGGACGCATCCAGGCCGTTCACGAACTCGTCGAGGAGCAGCGCGCTCGGGCCGGGCGCGAGCGCGCGGGCGAGCAGGGCCCGGCGGGCCTCCCCGGTCGAGACCTCCACCAGCGGCCGGCGCCGCAGCGGGGAGAGTCCCAGCGCTCCGATCGCCTCGTCCACCCGGCGTTCCGCCTCCGGCACCAGGCGCCCACCCGGCCAGACACAATCCGTGAATCCACTCCGGACGACGTCCTCGACGGAGACCGCCCAGTCGCGGCGCAGGTAGGCGTCCTGGGCCTCGGCCGAGACGAGCGCGATCCGCTCCCGCGCGCCGATGGGGCTCTCGCAGGCGTCTCCGTCGAGGTGGAAGGTGCGCCGCCCGCGGCTTGATGGATGGGGCCATGCCTCGCCCCGCAGGAGGCGCAGGAGCGTGCTCTTGCCGGCGCCGTTGCCGCCGAACACCGCCCAGCTCTCCCCCTCGCACAGCGAGAAGGAGATCCCCTGGAGGAGGGTGCGCCCCCAGAGCCGGACGTCGACGTCGTCGAGGATGACGAGGGGACGGGCCACGCGGACCCAATGCCCGACCCGGGGCCGCCTGGCAAGGCGCTTCCCGATCTACAATCGCCCGGTGGAGGCGCGCATCGTCGAGTTCGCCCGGCTGCTGCGGCAGAACGGGGTGAGGGTCTCACCGGCCGAGGCCGCCGACGCCATTCGCTCGGTGGCGCTCGCCGGCGTGGACGATCGCGACACCTTCCGCGCCGCCCTGCGGGCCACGCTGGTGAAGCGTGGGGCCGACGCCCCGGTCTTCGACCGGCTCTTCGCACTGTACTTCTCCGGGCTCTCCCGGGTCATCGAGGCGCTGGAGCGGTCGGTGCTGCGCGACCTCGAGGAGAGCGGCGTCCTCGAGGGAGACGAGCTGACCATGGCTGCGCTCACCCTGGCCCGCCTCTCGCCGCGGCTCTCCCCGCTGGCCCAGGCGTCGCTCTCCGGGGACGCGGCCCTGCTCGCGCGGTTGCTTCGTGGGGCGGCCCTCACCATCGATTTCTCCGGGCTCGAGGCGGCGACCCAGCTCGGGTTCTACGGGCGCCGCCTGCTGGCAGGGGCCGGCGGGGCGGGCCTGGGTGCCGAGATGGAGGCCTTCCCCCGGGCCCTCGCCGAGGGCGGGCTCGACGCGGCGCGGGTGGAGCTGGTGGCCGGGCGGGTCCGCCGCGCGCTCGCCACCGTCGAGGACGCGGCCCGCCGCTACGCAAGTCTGGAGAGGGAGGCGCGGGCCGAGCGGCGGCGGGAGGGATCGCTCGCCCAGCGCGGGTTCGCCGCGCTCACGCGCGAGGAGGTCGCCCGCACCGAGGCGGCGGTCCGGCGGCTCGCCGAGCGCCTGCGCGACCGGCTGGCACGACGGGAGCGGTCGAGGCGCCGGGGCGCCCTGAACGTGCGCCGGACGCTTCGCCGGAACCTGGCCTGGGGCGGCGTTCCCGCCCGGCTCTCCTTCCGTTCCCGCCGGCGGGCACGGCCCGACGTGGTGGTGCTCTGCGACGTGTCGGACTCGGTCCGCCACGTCTCGCGGCTCATGCTGCTCTTCGTCCACACCCTCCAGTCGCTCTTCTCGCACGTGCGCAGCTTCGTCTTCGTCTCCGACCTGGGAGAGGTCACCGAGGCCTTCCGGGCCGAGCGCGACGTGGCCCGGGCCGCCGACCTGGCCACGGCCGGACGGGCGGTGAGCCTGGCCGGCAACTCCAACTACGGCCGGGCGCTGGTCGCCTTCCACCGGCGGCACATGGGGGCGGTGACCTCGCGCACCACGGTGCTCGTCATCGGGGACGGGCGCAGCAACTACCTGGCACCGGAGGCCTGGGTCCTCAAGGAGCTCCGGCGCCGGGCGCGGCGGGTGCTCTGGATCTGCCCGGAGGAGCGCTGGGCCTGGGGCAGCGGCGACAGCGAGATGCCGCTCTACGCCGCGCAGGTCGACCGGGTGGCCGTCGCGACCCGCGTCTCCGACCTCGAGGAGATCGCAGAGGCGCTCGTTCCCCGCTCCGGCGCCCGCAGTTGACGCCCCGGGGGCTTCGCCCTACGTTCCCGTGCCCGATGCGCAAGGTCTTCGTCCACACCTTCGGCTGCCAGATGAACGAGTCGGACAGCGCCCGGATGGTGGAGGCGCTGGCCAGCCGGGACTGGTCGCGGACCCCCCACCCGGAGGACGCCGACCTGATCCTGCTCAACACCTGCTCGGTGAGGGAGAAGGCGGAGCAGAAGCTGCTCTCCGCGCTGGGCCGGTACCGGGAGCACAAGGCCCGGCGCGGCACGCTCATCGCGGTGGGCGGGTGCGTGGCCCAGCAGGAGAAGGACCGCCTGCTCAAGCGGGTCCCTTACGTCGACTTCGTCTTCGGCCCGGACCACGTCGGCCGCCTGCCCGAGCTGGTGGAGCGGGCCGACCTCCGCGAGCGCTTCTCCGAGACCGGCTGGATGGACTCGGAGGAGTACGTATTCCCCCGCGCCGACGCCGAGGCGGCCCGTGGCCAGGCCAGCGCATTCGTCACCGCCATGAAGGGTTGCGACAACGTCTGCTCGTTCTGCATCGTCCCGCGCACCCGGGGGCGTGAGGTCTCCCGGCCGTTCCCCGAGGTGGTGGCCGAGGTGGCGGCGCTCGCTGCGGTGGGCGTGCGCGAGGTCACCCTCATCGGGCAGAACGTGAACTCCTACCGTGGAGGGTGCAGCTTCGCCTCCCTCCTGCGCCGGGTTGCCGCGGTCCCTGGGGTCGAGCGTATCCGTTTCACGACCAGTCACCCGCACGACCTGTCCGGCGAGCTGGTGGATGCCTTCCGCGACGAGCCGAAGGTCATGCCCCATTTCCACCTTCCGGTGCAGTCCGGCTCCGACGCGGTGCTCCGGCGCATGCGGCGCGATTACGGCGTGGAGGAGTACCTGGACCGCCACCGGCGGCTCTCCGAGGCGCGTCCCGGGATCGCCGTCACCACCGACTTCATCGTGGGGTTCCCCGGCGAGACCGACGAGGACTTCGAGGCCTCCCTCCGCCTTCTCCGGGCGGCCCGCTTCGAGAATTCCTTCAGCTTCGTGTTCAGCCCGAGGCCCCACACCGGGGCTGCCCTGCACCTGGGGAGCGCTCCGGAATGGGCCGAGGTGCCCCGCCCGGTGGCGGTGGAGCGGCTGGAGCGGCTCCAGGCCCTGCAGCGCGAGATCGCGGTGGCGACGCTGGCCGCCCAGGTGGGGCGCGAGGTGGAGATCCTCGTCGAGGGGCTCTCCGACGGTGGGGGGCACCTGGGGCGCAGCCCGGAGAACCGGATCGTCCACCTGGAATCGCACGGCCGCGACCTGGCTCCCGGTTCACTGGTGCGGGCACGTGTGGTGCGGTCCGGGCACAGCTCGTTGGGTGCGGAGATGGGATCGTGATGCGGGGGGCCGTGGCATTCCTTCCAGCGGTGGTCTATGCCGGGATCCTCTTCGCCCTCTCGTCCCAGCCGAACCCGCTCCCGTTCCTGCCGCCGGAGATCGTCCTGCAGGACAAGCTGCTCCACGCCCTCGCCTACACGGTTCTCGGTGCGCTGCTCGTGCCCGGATTCCGGGGCGCCGGGTTCTCCGCCCGGGGCGCGTTCCTTCTGGCGGTGGGGCTGGCCAGCCTGTATGGCGCGACGGACGAGTTCCACCAGTCCTTCGTGCCCGGGAGGAGCGCCGACGTCCTCGACTGGGTCGCCGATACCCTGGGCGCGGCTCTCGGAGCGGCCTCGGCCACCGCGGCAAGCCTCGCCTTGCGGCGTCCCCGCGGCGCGGGCTAGCATCTCCCCTGGTGATGGCACGGATCCGCGCGTGGGGAGGGAAGACGCCGAGGCTCGCCGACGGCGTCTGGGTCGCGGAGGGCGCGGTGATCGTCGGGGACGTGGAGATCGGCCCCGGGTCCTCGATCTGGTTCGGGGCCGTCGTCCGCGGGGACGTGAACCGGGTCCGCATCGGCTCGCGCACCAACGTGCAGGATCAGTCGATCCTGCACGTGACCGGCGGCACCCACCCCACGTCCGTGGGCGATGACGTCACCCTCGGGCACCGCGTGACCTTGCACGGCTGCACCGTGAAGGACCGCTGCCTCATCGGTATCGGCGCGGTGGTCCTGGACGGCGCCGTGGTCGGTGAGGACTCCATGGTCGGCGCCGGCTCGCTCGTGCCGCCCGGGATGGTCGTGCCGCCGGGAACCCTGGCCCTGGGAGCTCCCGCCCGGGTGAAGCGCGACCTGACCCAGGAGGAGGTCGCCCACTTCCTGACGTCGGCCCGGAGCTACGCCGCCTACGCCGAGCAGTACCGGAAGGAAGGGTTTGCCGGCCAATGACCCTCGTCGAGGTCCTCCAGAAGTGCAACCTGTTCCGCGATTTCAGCGACACCGGCCTGAACATCTTCGCCGCCATCGCCTCCGAGAAGTCCGTTCCGGCGGGGGCGCCGCTCTTCGCCGAGAACATGGTGGGCGATTCGATGTTCATCGTGGCGAGCGGAACCGTCCGCATCACCAGCCGGAACGGGGAGAGCGAGCGAACCCTCGCCGTTCTCGGGCCCGGGGAGTACCTGGGTGAGCTGGCGCTCCTCGCCCGCAGCGTGCGGCTCGTATCGGCCGTCGCCGAGACTCCCTGCGAGCTCGTGGAGATCACCCAGCGGGACTACTACCGGATCCAGCCGCAGAAGCCCCAGGCCTGCCTCAAGCTGGCGCTGGCCATCGCCGCCGACCTCGCCCACAAGCTGGCCGAGGGGCGCGACGCACTGCGGTCCCTCGCGGGCAGCAAGAGCTGAACGGCGGGACCTGCGTGCTGGAACGGCTCGTCGAATATCTGCAATCCCAGTCCCTCGGGCTCGGGTACGCCGCGGTCTTCGCTCTCCTGGTCGCGGCCGGGTTCGGTTTCCCGCTTCCCGAGGACGTGCCGCTCATCGCCGGTGGCGTCCTGGCCTGGCTGGCCTCGCCCCTCCAGGAGGTCTCTCTCTCCGGGATGCTCTCCGACCACGGCTTCCAGGCCATGGTGGCGGTGGGCATGGGGGGCATCCTGTTCGGCGACTCGGTGATCTACCTCGCGGGCAGGAGGATCGGGCGCCGGGTCGCGGAGGTCTGGCCCTTCCGGAAGCTGGTCACGCCGGACAAGCTGGAGCGGGTGGAGCGGCTCCTGAGGGAGCGAGGCAAGATCGTGGTCATGGTGGCCCGGTTCCTCCCCGGGCTGCGGGCGCCCACGTACTTCACGGTGGGGCATTCGCGGGTCCCCTTCTGGGAGTTCCTGCTCTTCGACGGGCTGGCCGCGCTGGTCTCGGCGCCGCTCTGGGTGGCGCTGGGCTTCTGGTTCGGAGACGACATCGAGCGGGCCGCCCGCACCGGGTCGGAGTTCGGCGGCTACATCCTGGGCGGCGTGATCGTGCTGGTGGTGCTGCTCGTCGGCCGGGCGTGGCTGCGCCGGCGGCGGGCCGCGTCCACGTAGGCTACCGCCCGGTGATCTTGCTCCAGAGCCCCTTCAGGCCGGTCGGCTGGGCCGGGGGGGAGGAGCCGTCCGCGCCCGGGGCCGCCGGGGTTCCGGCGACGGGCGGCGGCACGATGCCCGCTGCCGCGTAGGTGGCCTCCTTCTCGACCCGCTTGCGGACCTCGTCGGGCGTGCCCTTGGTGGTGAAGAGCACCTCCACCTCGCGCCCCGAGCCCATCTCCCGGGCCCTGACGGCGAGCAGGCACTCCTCGCCCAGCTCGAAAGCGACCGCGATGCGCACGGAGCCCTTGGGGCCTCGCGGCAGTCCGGTGAGCTGGATCGTGCCCAGGTACTGGCACTCGGCGACCGTGGTGCCCTCGCCCTCGAAGATCCAGAGGTCGAAGGTGTCCTGGCCGTCCTTGCTGGTGGCGAGCTGGTACTCCTTGCGTACGGGAAGCGGGGTGTTGCGCTCGATGACCCGCTTCACCCGGCCGCCGCCGCCCGGGAGCCCGACCCCGATGGAGATGGGAACGACGTCGATGAGCACGATACCCTCCGCGCTGTTGAGCGACTGGGCGAGGAGCGCCGCGCCGACGGCCACCGCCTCGTCCGGGTGCACTGCCTTGCTCGGCGCCTTCGAGAAGAACGACCGGATCCGCTGCTGGACGAGGGGCATGCGCGACTGCCCCCCCACCAGGATCACCTCGTCGATGTCCCTGGGCTCGAGCCCCTTGTCGCCGAGCACGCGCGCGCAGGTCTGGATCGTGCGCTCGACGAGCGGTGCCACCAGCGTCTCCAGCTGGGCACGGGTGAGCGTGGCGTCGAGCGCGGTGGGGACACCGTTCACCGTGGTCAGGTAGGGGAGGTGGATGGGGAAGGCCTCCTGCTCGGATAGCGCGCACTTGGCCCGCTCGGCCGCGTCGGCGAGCCGGGAGCGGGCCACCGCGTCCCCTTGGAACGGACCGTGAACCTTCTCGAATCCCGCCACCAGGTGGGCGACGATGCGAGCGTCGAAGTCGACGCCGCCCAGGAAGGTGTCGCCTCCCGTCGAGACGACCTGGTACACCCGGTCGGCCAGCTCGAGGACCGAGGCGTCGAACGTGCCGCCCCCCAGATCGTAGACCAGCACGCGCTCCCGGACGTTTCTGCCCCAGGCGTAGGCGAGCGACGCGGCGGTGGGCTCGTTCAGGATCCGCTCGACGTGGAGCCCGGCCAGCGCACCGGCCCTCCGCACCGCCTCGCGCTGCCGCTCGCTGTAGTAGGCCGGCACGGTGATCACCGCGCGGTTGACCTCCTCGCCGAGGAAGTTCTCCGCGACCCCCTTGACCTCCTGCAGGACCAGCGCCTGGACCTGTTCCATGGTCAGCGTGAGCGGCCCGAGGCGGACCGAGCAGAGGCCGTCGTCGCCGGGGACCACGTCGTACGGGAAGTGCGGGAGCATCGACTGCACCACGGCCGAGTCGAAGGCGCGTCCCACCAGCCGCTTGGCCCCGTGCACGGTCCGGGTCGGATTGAAGAGCAACTGGCCCTTGGCGTTCCGCCCGACGACGACCCGGTTGCGCTGGTTCAGCGCGACCATGGACGGGAGGGTGTTGTAGCCGTCACGCGACGGGATGACGCGGGGGCGCCCGTCCTGGACCACGGCCGCGCAGGAGTTGGACGTTCCCAGGTCGATCCCGATGGAGATCCGGGATCTTCGGGCCGGGGAAACCGGGCCCTCCGGGAGGCCGATGTCGAAGGCGGGGGCTCCGGGAGCGACGAGCGGAGGCGTCGGCAGGGAGTTCGAGTCGATGCCCACCGGTGAATCTTCGGGGGGCGCGAGGCCCGTGGCAAGGTTCGGGTCCCCCGGAAGTTGTCCCCCTTTTCCGTACGTGTCCCAGCAATGGTTCGGAAACGCCTGCAAAATCAATCGCCTTGACCTCAGGGCGGCCCATCCACTATATCGCGGCATGCTCAACCGCGACGACCTCCGCGATGCCCTGACGTTCGACGACGTCCTGCTCGTTCCCGCCGAGAGCAACGTCCTCCCAAAGCAGGTCGTGACCGCGAGCCGGCTCACCCGGAACATCCTCCTGCACGTCCCCATCGTGTCGGCCGCCATGGACACGGTGACCGAGTCCCGCATGGCGATCGCCATGGCCGCCGAGGGCGGGATGGGCTTCATCCACAAGAACATGTCGGTGGAGCGGCAGGCCGCCGAGGTGAACCGGGTGAAGAAGTACGAGTCGGCGGTGGTCTCCGAGCCCATCACCGTCGAGCCCGAGGTCCGGCTCTCCGCGGCGGTGGCCCTGATGCGCGAGAACGGGATCAGCGGCATCCCGGTGACCCGGCGGGGTCGGCTGGTCGGCATCCTCACCAACCGGGATCTCCGCTTCGAGCGCAACCTCGACCAGACCGTCGAGCAGGTCATGACCACGGACCTCGTCACTGCCCGTGAAGGGGTGACCATCGACGAGGCCAAGGACCTGCTGCACCGCCACCGCATCGAGAAGCTCCCGGTGGTGAACGAGGCCTTCGAGCTGCGTGGCCTCATCACCATCAAGGACATCGAGAAGATCCAGAAGCACCCCAACGCCGCCAAGGACAGGCTGGGGCGCCTGCTCTGCGGCGCGGCCGTGGGCGTGGGCGCCGACCGGGAGGCCCGCATCGCCGCCCTGCTCAAGGTGGGCTGCGACGTGATCGTCATCGACACCGCCCACGGCCACTCGGCCGGGGTCATCGAGGCAGTGCGCGACACCCGGCGGAACTTCAAGGGGATCGAGCTGGTGGCCGGGAACGTCGCCACCGCCGAGGCCACCGATGCGCTCTGCCGGGCCGGCGTGGACGGGGTGAAGGTGGGCGTGGGGCCGGGCTCCATCTGCACCACCCGTGTGGTGGCCGGGGTCGGTGTCCCGCAGATCACGGCGGTGGACGACTGCGCCCGCGCCGCCGAGGCGCACGGGGTCCCGGTCATCTCCGATGGCGGAGTCAAGTACTCGGGTGACGTGGTGAAGGCGCTGGCCGCCGGAGCGTCCACGGTGATGATCGGCTCGCTGCTGGCCGGTACCGAGGAGGCGCCGGGCGAGGTCATCCTGTACCAGGGGCGCAGCTACAAGTCGTACCGGGGCATGGGTTCCATCAGCGCCATGAAGGACGGATCCCGGGACCGCTACTTCCAGACCGACGTGGCCGACGCGGAGAAGCTCGTCCCCGAGGGAATCGAGGGACGGGTTCCCTACAATGGAACGGTGGCCATGAACGTCTTCCAGCTGGTGGGTGGGCTGAAGAGCGGAATGGGCTACCTGGGAGTGAAGGACATCCACGAGCTGCGGACCAAGGCCCGCTTCGTGCGGATCTCCTCGGCGGGGCTCAAGGAGAGCCACGTGCACGACGTGATCATCGTCCAGGAAGCCCCCAACTACCGGGTGGGGTAGGGCGCCGATGGACCTCCACGGCGAGAAGATCCTCATCCTCGACTTCGGGTCGCAGTACACCCAGCTCATCGCCCGCCGGCTCCGCGAGCTGGGGGTCTACTGCGAGATCCACCCCTGCACCATGCCCGGCCAGGCCATGCGGGCCTGGGGGGCCCGCGGGGTGGTGCTCTCCGGCGGCCCGGCCAGCGTGCTCGCCGAGGGCAGCCCGCGAGTCGACGCCGCGGTCTGGGGGCTGGGCGTGCCGGTGCTGGGCATCTGCTACGGGCTGCAGCTCATCGCCCACGAGCTGGGCGGCAAGGTCGACCGGGCCGCTCACCGCGAGTACGGGCCGGCCACCATCGACGCGAAGGGGGACTGCGATCTCTTCCGCGGGCTCCCGCCCCGGCTCGAGGTCTGGATGAGCCACGGTGACCGGGTCGAGGCGCTCCCGCCCGGATTCGAGCCGGTGGCCTCCACGCCGAGCGCGCCCTTCGCCGCGGTGCAGGACCGGGCCCGGCGGATGTTCGGCGTCCAGTTCCACCCCGAGGTGGTGCACACCCCGCGGGGGGCCGACCTGCTGCGCAACTTCGCGTTCGGGGTCTGCGGCCTCTCCGGCTCCTGGTCGATGCGGGCCTACGTCGAGGTGGCCGTCGAGCAGATCCGGGCCCAGGTGGGGACCGGGCACGCCATCTGCGCGCTCTCTGGCGGGGTCGATTCGGCGGTGGCTGCCGTGCTCGTGCACCGCGCCATCGGCGACCGCCTGCGCTGCATCTTCGTCGACAACGGCGTGCTCCGCTCCGGCGAGCGGGAGCAGGTCGAGAAGGTATTCGGGCAGATGTTTCACCTGCCGCTCGTCACGGTGGATGCGCGCGCACGCTTCCTGGGAAAGCTCGCCGGCGTCACCGATCCCGAGAAGAAGCGCAAGATCATCGGCCGCGAGTTCATCGCCGTCTTCGAGGAGGAGGTCGACCGGCTCTCCCGCGAGGGGGAGCGCGCCCAGTTCCTGGTGCAGGGGACCCTCTACCCCGACGTCATCGAGAGCGTCTCCTTCAAGGGACCGTCGGCCACCATCAAGAGCCACCACAACGTGGGCGGCCTGCCCGAGGTGATGAAGCTCGCGCTGGTCGAGCCCCTCCGCGAGCTCTTCAAGGACGAGGTCCGGCGGCTCGGCGTGGAACTCGGGCTCCCCGCCGGGTCGGTGCAGCGCCAGCCCTTTCCGGGTCCTGGCCTGGCCATCCGGGTCCTGGGCGAGGTGACCGAGGAGCGGCTGGGCGTCCTGCGCCGCGCCGACCTGATCGTCCAGGACGAGGTCCAGAAGGCCGGGCTGCAGGAGAAGCTCTGGCAGTCCTTCGCGGTCCTGCTCCCGGTCCGGAGCGTGGGCGTGATGGGGGACGAGCGGACCTACGAATCCACCTGTGCCATCCGGGCGGTGGAGTCGACCGACGGGATGACCGGGGACTGGGCGCGGCTTCCCTACGAGCTGCTGGCCCGCCTCTCCACCCGGATCATCAACGAGGTTCGGGGCATCAACCGGGTGGTCTACGACATCTCGTCCAAGCCCCCTGCCACCATCGAGTGGGAATGACGCAGAGCAATTCCCGGGCGATGGGCTTGCCCGGGAGGCCCGGAGCGAGCAATAACGAGCCAATGCTCGTTTTTCGCGCACGCGCCCGGCCGGTTTCCGTTCTCGTCCTCCTGATGCTCGCCGCGCCCGCTGCGGGCGCGCAGGCCCCGGCCGTTCCGCCGCCTCCAGCCGCGGTGCCGGCGCCCGAGGTGCCGGCCGCGACCGTCTCCGCGGAGCTCGCCCCGCTCCTCGCCGAGATCGAGGCGAACTGGATCGTCCGGGACGAGCCCGGGAAGATGGATCTCGATCTCGCACTCCTCCAGAAGGCGGAGAGGATCGCCCCCGCCGACTTCGAGGTGATCTGGCGGATGGCGCGCCACTACTACTGGCTCGCCGACGATCCGGCCATCTCCGGCGACGAGAAGGCCCGTCTGGGCAAGCTCACCTGGGACTGGTCCGACCGGGCCACGAAGGCGAACCCGGCGCGCGTCGAGGGCTGGTTCTACGGGTCGGCGGGCGTGGGCATGTACTCGCTCGGCATCAGCATCGTGACGGCGCTCCTCGACGGCATGGAGTCCAAGTACCTCGACCGGCTCAAGAAGGCACAGGCGGCCGACCCGGCCTACTACGGACACGGCGCCGACGTCTCCTGGGGGCGCTACTGGTACGAGCTGCCCTGGCCGAAGTACGACGGCGAGAAGAGCGAGCTGAGCTTCCGCAAGGCGCTGCGCAGCTCGCCGGGAAATCTCCGGGCCAAGGTGTACCTGGCCGAGCTGTACATCAAGGAGGACCACCCCGCCGAGGCGAAGAAGCTTCTCGACGCGGTGCTGGCCGCCAAGGTCGGGGCCTACGACCCACCCGAGGAGCGGCGCGCGCAGGGGCTGGCGCGCGCGGCCCTCGCCCAGATCAAGTAGCGTTCACCCAGGGAGGAAAGATGACCACGACGACCAGAAACCTCGTGCAGGTGTTCGAGGACCAGGTGAAGCGGCGGGGGGACGCCACCGCGTTGACCTTCAAGCGGGGCGGGTCCTGGCAGACCATGTCCTGGAAGGAGCTGGGGCGCCGGGTGCGCGACGTCGCCGACGGCCTGGTCTCCATGGGCGTGAATCCCGGTGACCGGGTCTCCATCCTGGCCGACACCTGCGCGGAGTGGATCATCGCCGACGTGGCCATCATGTCGGCCGGTGCCATCACCGTGCCCATCTACCAGTCCAACCCGGCCCACGAGGTGCAGTACATCCTCCAGGACGCCGGGGCGACCTGGATCTTCGTGGACCAGGACCACCAGGCCGCCAAGATCCGCGAGGAGGCGGCCAAGCTTCCCGAGCTGAAGGGCGTCATCCGCTTCTTCGGTGATCCGGAGGCCGCGCACGAGCACACGCTGGCGGCGGTGGAGAACCGGGGCGTGGCCTTCCGGGAGCAGAACCCGGGCTCGCACCCCGCGCGGGTGGCCGCCGTGAAGTCCTCCGACTCCGCCTCCTACCTCTACACCTCGGGCACCACCGGCAATCCCAAGGGCGTGGTCCTCACCCACGGTGCCTGGACCTACGAGGCCGAGGCCACCGCCGAGCTCCAGCTGGTCCTGCCCGACGACGTGGTCCTGCTCTTCCTGCCCATGGCGCACTCCTTCGCCAAGGTGATCGAGGCGGTCTGGTTCGGCCAGGGGGCCACGGCGGCCTTCGTCGAGTCGATCGAGAAGATCGTGGACAACGCCGGGGAGATTCGACCCACGGTGATGCCGTCCGTGCCGCGCATCTTCGAGAAGGCCTACGACGCCGTGCTCGCGAAGGGGCTGGCCACGCCGGGCGTCAAGGGCTGGCTCTTCGGGGTGGCCATGAACGGCTTCGAGGCCTGGACCGACGGGAAGGCCAAGGGCATGGAGGTGAAGACGCTCGGCTTCCGCATGGGCGAGAAGCTGGTCTTCCCCAAGCTGGCCGCGGCGCTGGCGGCCCGCTTCGGCGGCCGGATGCGCCTCTTCGTCTCGGGCGGCGCCCCGCTCTCGCCCAAGATCAACTGGTTCTTCACCCTCCTCGGCTTCACCGTGCTGGAGGGCTACGGGCTCACCGAGACCGCGGCCGGGACCTGCGTGAACCGGATCGGCAAGAACAAGATCGGCACGGTGGGAGCGCCGGTCCCCGGCACCCTGGTGAAGATCGCCGAGGACGGCGAGATCCTCATCAAGGGTGGTGGCGTCATGAAGGAGTACTACCGGCGCCCCGAGGCAACCGCCGAGGTGCTCAAGGACGGGTGGCTCTACACCGGCGACATCGGGGAACTGGACGCCGACGGGTACGTCAAGATCACCGACCGCAAGAAGGACCTCATCAAGACCTCGGGCGGCAAGTACATCGCCCCGCAGAACCTGGAGAACGAGCTCAAGGGCGACCCGCTCGTCTCCCAGGTGGTGGTCCACGGGGACCAGCGCAAGTACGTGACCGCGCTCATCACCCTCAGCATCGAGAACGCAAGGGCCTGGGCCGCCGAGCAGGGGCTCGCCGAGGACGAGCAGCTCCACGCGAACCCCAAGGTGAAGGCTCGCATCCAGCAGGCCGTGGACGCCATGAACGCCAAGCAGGCGAGCTACGCCACCATCAAGAGGTTCATCATCCTGGAGAACGACTTCACGCAGGAGCGGGGCGAGCTCACCCCCACGCTCAAGGTGAAGCGCAAGGTGGTCACCGAGCGCTACAAGAAGCTTCTCGACAGCATGTACGTGGAGTAGGGAAGGGCGGGGAACATGGCAGCGGAGAGCGTGAAGGACGTGTTCGAGCGGCACATGCCCGAGAAGCTGAAGGGCAAGCCGGACGTGGTCGCCAAGATCAACGCGATCTACCAGTTCAACATCTCGGGGCAGAACGGCGGGCAGTGGTCGGTGGACTGCACCCAGCCGGGCGGCTCCGTCGTGGCCGGCACCTCGGCAGGCGCCAAGTGCACGGTCAACGCCACGGACGCCGACTTCCTGAACATCGTGAACGGAAAGCTCAATCCCCAGATGGCCTTCATGTCCGGCAAGCTCAAGATCCAGGGGGACATGGGGCTCGCCATGAAGCTCCAGCAGATCCTCTGAGCCGGGTGAGGAGACCGGCGTGAGCGCCCTTCCGCTCCTGGGATTGCGCGTCCTCGACCTCTCCCGGCTCCTGCCCGGACCCTACGCCACGCTGGTCCTCGCCGACCTGGGGGCCGACGTGGTGAAGGTCGAGGACCCCTCCGGCGGAGACTACCTGCGCTGGATGCCGCCCATGGCCGGCGAGCAGTCGGGCTGGTTCCACGCGCTGAACCGGAACAAGCGCTCCCTGGCGCTCGACCTGCGCCGGCCGGAGGGACGGGCCACGCTCCTCCGCCTGGCGCGCCGGTTCGACGTCGTGATCGAGTCTTTCCGACCCGGGGTGATGGCGCGGCTCGGGCTGGGGTTCGATGCGCTGTCCCGGGAGAACCCGGGGCTGGTGCTCTGCTCCATCTCCGGCTACGGGCAGGACGGCCCCTACCGCGACCGGGCCGGGCACGACATCGACTACGTGGCGCTGGCCGGCGTGCTCGCCGTGAACGGCCCGCCCGATCGCCCCGTTCCACTCGGGGTCCAGGTGGCGGACGTGGCCGGAGGCTCCTGGCCGGCCGTGGCCGGCATCCTGGCCGCGCTGCTGGGGAGGGCTGCCACCGGGAAGGGGGCCTGGGTGGACGTGGCCATGGCCGAGGGGGCGCTCGCCATGATGGCGCTGCAGCAGGCGGCTGCCGACGCCGAGGGACGGCCGCTGCGCCGCGGCGGTGAGCAGCTGAACGGAGGGTCGGCCTGCTACGGGGTCTACCGGGCCAAGGACGGCGGGTTCGTCGCCCTGGGCGCGCTCGAGCCAAAGTTCTTCCGCGCCTTCTGCGAGGCGGTGGGGCGCCCGGAGCTGGCCGACGCCCAGTTCGACCGGGACGGCGCCGGCCCACGCGCCGAGGTGGAGGCCATCTTCGCGAGCCGCACCCGCGAGGAGTGGGGCGCCTTCGCGGCCCTGCACGACGTGTGCGTGATGCAGGTCCTGGAGGGGGACGAGCCGCGCCGGGATCCCCAGCTCGTCCACCGGGGAAGCTTCGTCGAGGTACCGACCCCCTGGGAGGGACGGGCGATGCCGGGGCTGGCCTCGCCGGTCCGGCTCCGCGGAGTGGAGGCTCCCCTGCGCGCCGCGCCCCGGCTGGGATCGGACGCCGATGCGGTCCTCGGCGAGTCGGGATTCGACGTCGAGGAGATCGCAGGTCTCAGGAGCGCCGGCGCGCTGGGTTGAGGAGCGGCCAGACGCCTGACCGCCTTGACATCTTCGGGCCTCGCCGCTTAGAGACCACCTGCCGTGCGCCTCCTCGTCGCCATCGCCACCGTCGCCATGCTCCTCGCGGGCGTGGGGGCGCCGCACCACCACGCGGTCTCCGGTGGATCGCACGAATGCGTCTCCTGCACGGTGGGTGGTTCGCTCGAGGCCCGCGACGCCACGCCCACGCTCTCCCCGCCGCCTCCGGTCGAGGTCGCCGTCGCGACCGGCCCGGCGGCGGATCCGGCGACCGGCTTTCCGCTCGGCGCCGTCCCCGGCCAGTCCCCTCCGCTCCGCTAGCCGCGTCCGTTCTCGCCGCTTCCCGGATTCCCATGCGCACCGTCGCGCGCGGAGGATTTACATATGGTGAATATCGCTTTGCTGTCGCTGCTCGCCTCGCAGGCCGTGGCCCCGGACCTGGGGCCCCAGGCCGATCCCTTCCCGACCGGTGGCTACAACGTGGGGACGCCCGGGGGCATCCCCATCGGGAAGCTCATGCTGATGCCGGAGATCGCCGTCGTCGTGGACGGGGCTCTCGGCTACACGACGCTCTCCGACGAGCAGCAGGCGCCGTCCGCGCTGGTCCTGCCCACGCACAAGGTCTGGCCCTTCCTGCAGGAGGTGGAGCTGGCCTTCCAGGCCACCATCGACCCGTACGTCCGGGGCGACGTGTTCCTCACCTTCTCGCCGGAGGGTGTGAAGGTGGAGGAGGCTTATCTGAAGACCCTGTCCCTCCCGTGGAGCCTCCAGGTCAAGGCCGGTCAGATCTACTCCCCGTTCGGGAGGACCAGCCAGCTCCACCGGCACCAGTGGACCTTCGTGGACCAGCCTCTTTCCATGCAGCGGCTGGTGGGACTGGAGGGGCTCTCCGGCGCCGGCGGCGACGTCTCCTGGCTCGCGCCGCTGCCCTGGTTCGCCGAGCTTCACCTGGCCTACCAGGCCACCCGTCCTGGATTCGACGAGTCGGTGCAGCAGCTCACCGGCGTGGCCCGGCTCATCCAGTATTTCGACCTCTCCGACTCGGCCACCCTCGGCGTCGGCCTCTCCTGGGCGCTCTTCCAGGCCGAGGCTCCGGAGCAGTGGAAGAACCTGGCCGGGGCGGACCTCTACGTGAAGTTCCGTGATCCGGCGTCCCGCTCCTCGGTGGTCCTCCAGGGGGAGATCTACGGACGGCAGCTTGGCGAGCAGGCCTTCTCGGAGGCCCGCTGGGGAGGGTACGGGCAGGCGGTCTGGCGCATCGACCGGAGCTGGGAGGTGGGTGGCCGCTACGACAACGCCCCGGCCCCCGTGGCCTTCGGGAGCGGGACGCAGGAGACCTGGACCGCGCTGGGGACCTACTACACCAGCGAGTTCTTCCGGCTCCGGCTGCAGCCCTCGCTGGTCCTGCTCCCGGAGGGTCAGACCGGCTTCCAGGGGCTCCTCAGCTTCGAGTTCACAATCGGCGCCCACGCGGCGCACCCGTTCTAGGAGGCGACCATGAACCACCTCGCAACCTCACTGGCCGTCGCCTTCCTGCTCGCCGCGGTCGCCACCCCCGCCACGGCCGCCGTCAACGTCGTCACCACCACCGAGGGACTCGCCGCCGTCGCGCGGGAGATCGGGGGGGACAGGGTGAAGGTCATCGCCCTCTCGCGCGGCATCCAGGACCCGCACTTCGTGGACGCCAATCCGTCCCTGGCCGTGAAGCTCCGCAACGCCGACCTGCTCGTCGACGTGGGGATGGACCTGGAGGTGGGCTGGCTCCCGCCGCTCGTGACCCAGTCCCGGAACTCCGCAATCCAGCCAGGCGGGGCGCGGCGCCTCACGGCGGGGAACTTCGTCTCCCCCATGGACCTCCCGACCGGCCCGGTCGACCGGGGCCAGGGCGACATCCATCCTTCCGGCAACCCGCACTTCCTGACCGACCCCAGGCGGGCGGTGCAGGTCGCCGCCGCCGTCGCCACGCGCCTATCGGAGATCGATCCGGGGAACGCGGCGTACTATCGGGAGCGGCTCCAGGCCTTCCAGGCGAAGGTCGCCGCGGCCGAGAAGGGGTGGAAGGAGACGCTCGCCCCCTTCGCCGGGCGGAGCGTCATCACCCAGCACAAGACCCTCTCCTACCTCCTCGACTGGTCGGGCCTGAAGGCCGCGGGCTACATGGAGCCGAAGCCCGGAGTCACTCCTCCGCCCTCCCACGTGGCCTCGCTGGCGGCCGTCGTGAAGTCGGCCGGCGTGAAGGGGGTGCTGGTCGAGAACTACTACGGCCGCGGACCGGCCAATCAGCTCCGCGACCTGACCGGTGTGAAGGTGATCGTCATCCCCGGCGACGTGGGTGGTAGCAAGGAGGCCTCCGACTGGGTCTCCTACGTGGACGTCCTCGTGAGGTCGCTCGTCCAGGCGGTACAGTAAGCCGTGACCCCGCTCGTCCGTCTCGACGACGCCTCCATCGGTTACGGCGGCCGCGCCTTCCTCCAGGGGGTGTCGGTCGCCGTGGAGCCCGAGGAGTTCCTCGCGATCGTCGGACCGAACGGCGGCGGGAAGACCACGCTGCTCCGGACCCTGCTCGGCGTGCTGCCGGCGCTCGGGGGGAGGCGAACGGCGGAGGGACGGCTGCGGATCGGATACGTCCCGCAGCGGGACCACGTCGACGGACTCTGGCCCCTGGGCTGCGGGGACGTGGTCGTGATGGGGCGGGTCCCATGACGGGCCCTGGCAGCCGCCTCGGCCCGGCCGACGTGGAGGTGGCGCGCGGCGCACTCGACCGCGTGGGGCTCGGAGACCTCTGGGGTCGCCCCTTCGGAACCCTCTCCGGCGGACAGCGCCAGCGCACGCTGATCGCACGGGCCCTGGCCGCGGAGCCGCGGCTCCTCGCCCTCGACGAGCCCACCAACGGGATGGACCCGTCGGCCGAGCTCTCGGCGATGGACCTCCTTCGCGACCTGCACGGCGCCGGAGGGATCGCCGTGGTGATGGTCTCGCACCGGCTCGAGGCGGTGGCCAACTACGCCCGGAGGCTCGCCTTCGTGGACAAGGACCAGGGCCTCTGGAAGGTGGGGCCCCTCGAGGAGATGCTCCGTCCCGAGGCCCTCTCACGCCTCTACGGGCGCGAGGTGGTCGTCCGGGAGGAGGGTGGGCGCCGCTTCGTCTACCCGGTCGCGGGAGGGGACCGATGAGCGCCCTCTCCGAGTTCTGGTCGGCCGCCGTCATCTGGCGCGACCCTCTGGCCGCCTCGGTGCTGGCCGGGGCGCTCCTGGGTTTCCTGGGCGTGTACGTCGTCCTGCGCCGGGTGGTCTTCGTCTCCGCAGCGCTCACCCAGCTCTCCACGCTGGGCGTCATCGTCTCCCTGCTCGTGCTCGAGGCCCTCGACCTCGAGACCGAGCACCAGGAGGTCCAGCTCTTCGTGGCCTGGATCTTCTCGGTGGGGGGTGGACTGGTGCTCGGGACGCTGGGGCTGGGCCGGCGGCTGCCCGCCGAGGCGGGCGTGGGCATGGCCTACGTGCTGGCCGGGGCGCTCGTCATCCTGGGGGCGAACCAGCTCGTCCACGTGGCTCACGACCTAAACACCATGGTCTTCGGCAACGCCGTTGCGGTGCCCTTCCAGGACGTGGTGATCCTGCTCGTGGTGACCGGCGTCGTGGCGCTCCTGCACACCCTGTTCCGCAAGGAGATCGTCTTCTCCTCCTTCGACCGGGAAACCGCGGAGGCCATGGGTGTGAGGGTCCGGCTCTGGGGTGGGCTGCTCTTCTTCACCATCGGACTCGCCATCCCGGTGGCCGCACACGTCGTCGGGGCGCTGCCGGTCTTTGCCTTCCTCACCGTCCCGGCAGCGGCGGCGCTCCTCTCCACGCGCCGGCTCGCGCCGGCGTTCGCGGTTGCCACGGGGCTGGGAGCCCTCGCCGCCGGGGGCGGCTACGTGGCCTCCTGGATCCTCCAGATCCCGACCGGTGCCACCATGGTGGTGGTCGCCGGAGCACTCGTCCTTCCGGCCTGGCTCTGGAAGCGTTTGCAGGGCTAGATTCGCGTTGTGCCTGGATAAAACGCTTGACCGCGGCCGGCCTGGCGCATAGATCAGCGCACTCTTTCCACTGCCGCGGGGTGGAGCAGCCAGGTAGCTCGTCGGGCTCATAACCCGAAGGTCCCAGGTTCAAATCCTGGCCCCGCAACCAGTAAAACCAGAGGCCTCGTCGGTACTTACCGGCGGGGCCTTTGTGCGACCAGACGGCCACCCTCAACCGCGCTTCCGGCGACCGCGCCTGGGCGGCGGCGCCCCGGAGTGCTTCTTCTCCACGGCGCGCAGTTCGACGAGGAACATCTCCAGCGCCGGGGTCATTGGCCGATCGACTCTCCGAAAGATCCCGTAGTTGAGCCTGGCCCAAGGGGGAGTGAACGGTAGCGCAGCCAACGACCCGTCGTGCAATTCGGAAGCGAGGAGGACCTTCGGCGCCCAGCTGATGGCGTTGGTCTCTTGGACGGCGCGCTTCATCAGGATCACGGAGTCGAGCGTGATCGCGGGGAGGAATTGGCCGGACGCAGGATCGATCCGCCCCGCTGCGCCGATGCGCTCGAAGAAGGGCGCGACACGACCCGGAAGCGGGCTCATCGCGAAGGGGAAGCGGGAGATATCCTCGAACGTCACCTGTGTCCGGGAGAGCAGGGGGTGGCCCGAGCGGCAGTAGAAGACCCCGCGATGCTCGCCCGCACGTTCGACAGAGAGCTGCGACTCCTGCTCGGCGGCTGTCACCTCGGCGACGGCCACGTCGAGCGACCCGGCAACTACCTTCCGCGTGAGGGACTCCCAGTCGTCCAGAACGATGCGCAGGTGAAGGGACGGGTGGCGCTTGGCCAGGCGGGTCACCGTCTCGGCGACGGACATGTCCAGCGCGAACGAACCGGCCCCGATCCGGAGAGTTCCAGCCTCCAACCCCTTCACCCGACGGATCTCGGCGAGCACCTCGTCCACCCCCCGAAGAAGCGGTCCCGATGCGGAGAGAATGATCTCCCCGAATGCCGTCGGCGACACACCCTTGCGGCTTCGATCGAAGAGCCGGACCCCGAGCGACGCCTCGATCCCGCGGATGCTCTTGCTCAGGGCCGGCTGGCTGATGTCGAGCGACTCGGCGGCCCGGGCGAAGCTCCGGAAGCGGCCGATGGCGGTGACGTGTTGGATCTCTCGGATGTCGAGAATCATGCGACACCATAACTAACGGTTACCGAAACGACCATCTTCTTGCTGACATCGGCCCGGGAGAGAACTAAAGACCCTCTCATCTTGTTTCTGGGGGTCCCATGACACGACTCGCCGCGCTCCGCATTCCGCTCATCGCCGTCGCGCTCCTCGCCGCTACAACCGCAATCGCCCAGCAGAAGAAGCCCAACATCGTCTTCATCATGGGAGACGACATCGGGTGGATGCAGCCGAGCATCTACCACCGCGGCTTGATGGTCGGAGAGACGCCGAACATCGACCGCATCGGTCAGGACGGCGCCCTGTTCACGACCTACTACGCCGAGCAGAGTTGCACGGCTGGGCGCAACGCCTTCTTCACCGGCATGCATCCGCTGCGTACCGGCATGATCCCGCCGCAACTGCCGGGAAGCCCGTCCTGGCTGCGCCCGGGCACGCCGGCTCTCGCCAAGTTCCTGTTCGACCTGGGCTACACCACCGGCGAGTTCGGCAAGAACCACCTCGGCGACCACTTCGAGGCGCTGCCGACCTCGCACGGGTTCCAGGAATTCTGGGGCTACCTGTACCACCTGGACGCGATGCAGGGCGTGAGCTTCGTCGACATCAACAAGACCCCGCTGGTGCAGGGCGTCGCGCCGCCGTGCAAGAACACGCCGATCACCGGCTTGCCCGAGGTGCCGGGCGCCATCGACCCGCGGAAGGGGACGTGTCTGACCCCCCCGCGTCCGGTCATATGGTGCAAGTCCAGCGACGGGACCCAGAAGAACACGACCTGCAAGGACGAGGGCCCGCTGACGCTGGATCGGTCGCGGACCGTCGACGAGGAGATCTCGGCCAAGGTCATCGACTTCCTCGACCGCAACGATCCGAAGAAGACCGGTAAGCCATTCTTCGTCTGGTACAACCCGGCCCGCATGCACATCACGACCATGCTGTCCCCGAAGTACGAGGCCATGGTGGGTGAACCCGGCGGCAAGGACTGGGGCACGAACGAAGCCGGCATGAAGCAGATGGACGACAACATCGGCTACGTCATCAAGAAGCTGGAGGACATGGGGCAGCTCGACAACACCATCATCGTCTTCACTACCGACAACGGCGCGGAGACGATCACGTTCCCGGACGGTGGCACCACCCCGTTCAAGGGCGGCAAGCTGACCACGTGGGAAGGCGGCATGCGCGCGCCGCTGCTCGTGCGCTGGCCGGGCGTGATCAAGCCGGGCACGATCAAGAACGACATCTTCGCGTCGCTCGACTGGCTGCCGACACTGGTGGAGATCGCCGGCGGAGCCAAGGGCAATTCACTCAACGAGCAGATCAAGGCGGGCAAGTACCCCGGCATCGTCAAGACCATGCTCGACGGCGTGAACCAGATCGACTACCTCAGCGGGAAGTCGGAGAAGTCGGCGCGGGAGGTGTTCTTCTACTACACGGGCTCGCAGCCCTCGGCGGTGCGCTACAAGAACTGGAAGATGTACTACACGATCGTGCCGGATACGGCGACCGGCGGCCTGTTCGGGGCGCAGAGCTTCCACTGGACGCAGCTCACCAACCTCAAGCGGGATCCCTTCGAGACGACGGTCGGGGCAGACGCGAAGTCGCTGGCCGGCTACGCGGGCGCCCTGGGCTCCCCCGGCAACGCATACATCTACAACTGGAACATGCTGCCGATCGGACAGTTGCTCTGGGAGAAGGAGCTGATGTCGTACAGGGAGTTCCCGGCCATGCAGGCGCCGGAAACCTACAACCTGGACGGCATCCTCAAGGCCATGCAGCAGGGCGGCCACAACGGACACGACTGAGTCTTGGGGCTGACGCCTTGCTTCAACTGCGCGGGCGGCCTGAATCGGTCGCCCGTTGCATTTCCGGCCACCAAGGGGAGGCTCATGAAGCGGAATTCGTGGATTGCAAGACGGGGTCAGGCGCTCGTTCTGCACCTTTCGCCGTCGGCCCGTATCCTCGTCGTCGGTGTTCTCCTCGCTTTCGGTGCCAGCGCCCGCGCCCAGGTCGATCCGCTTCCTTCCTGGAATGACGGGCCCGCCAAGCAGGCCATCATCGACTTCGTGAAGGCAACGACCGACGCGGCCAGCCCAGTGTTCGTACCGGCGGAGGACCGCATCGCCACCTTCGACCAGGACGGGACCCTCTGGGTTTCGCACCCGGTGTACGCCCAGCTCGTCTACTGCCTGGACCGCGTACCGGTGTTGGTCAAGGCAAGGCCGGAGCTGGCCAGGGTGGAGCCCTTCAAGACCGTGATGTCGGGCAACCGGGAGGCGATCGCCAAGCTCTCCATGAAAGATCTGGAAAGGATCGCGGTGGCGACGCTCACCGGCATGTCGGTGGAATCCTTCCAGGCAGACGTGAAGAAATGGATCGCCGAGGCCCGCGACCCGCGCTGGAAGCGCCCCTACACCGAGCTCACCTACCTGCCGATGCAGGAGGTGCTCCGGTACCTGCGGGCCAGCGGCTACAAGACGTACATCGTCACCGGCGGAGGGCAGGACTTCGTTCGGGTGTACTCGCAGGAGGTCTACGGCATCCCGCCCGAGCAGGTCGTGGGGACGGCGCTGGGAACGAAGTACGGCTACGGCAAGGACGGCAAGCCGTTCCTGACCAAGGAGCCGAAGCTGCTCCTCAACGACAACGACGCCGGGAAGCCCGAGGGAATCCACCTCATGATCGGCCGCCGCCCGCACGCGGCGTTCGGCAACTCCCCCGGTGACCGGCAGATGCTGGAGTACACCAAGGCCGGCGAGGGGGCGCGCCTCTCCATGCTCGTCCTACATGACGACGGGAAGCGGGAGTACGCCTACGGCCCTGCCCAGGGGCTCCCCGACACGAAGGTCGGCACGTTCCCACAGGCGCTGTACGACCAGGCCCGAAAGCAGGGCTGGTTCGTCATCAGCATGAAGGACGACTGGAAGAAGATCTTCGCGTTCGACCAGGGAGAGTGACAAGTGACGATGCGCGCCCAGGTGTTCGTTGCACTCGCAGCCGCTGCCGTCCTCTGTCCGGCACCCGCCGCGGCCCAGCAGAAGAAGCCCAACATCCTCGTCATCTTTGGCGATGACGTCGGCTACTGGAACGTCAGCAAGTACAACCGCGGGATGATGGGGTACCGGACCCCGCAGATCGACCGCATCGCCACGGAGGGGGCGGTGTTCACCGACGCCTACGGCCAGCAGAGCTGCACGGCGGGGCGCGCGGCCTTCATCACCGGTCAGTCGCCGATCCGGACGGGCCTGCTCAAGGTGGGGCTCCCGGGCGCGCCCGAGGGGCTCTCGGCCAAGGACCCGACCATCGCCGAGCTGCTCAAGGGGCAGGGCTACGTCACCGGCCAGTTCGGGAAGAACCACCTCGGTGACCGGAACGAGTTCTTCCCCACCGTTCACGGCTTCGACGAGTTTCTCGGGAACCTCTACCACCTGAATGCGGAGGAGGAGCCCGAGAACCCGGACTACCCGAGGAACCCCGCGTTCAAGGCGAAGTTCGGGCCGCGCGGCGTCTTCCACTGCTGGGCCACGGACAAGGTGAGCACGCTGCCGGCAGACGCGCGCTTTGGCGCCTGGGGCAAGCAGCGATGCGAGGACACCGGGCCGCTCACGGCGAAGCGGATGGAGACCATCGACGAGGAGATCGTCGCCGCGACGCTCAAGTTCATCGACGAGAAGCAGGCCAGCGGGAAGCCCTGGTTCGTCTGGTTCAACACCACCCGGATGCACATCTGGACGCATCTCAAGAAGGACCAGGAGGGCAAGACCGGCCTCGGCCCGTACCCGGACGGCATGGTGGAGCACGACGGCCACGTGGGACAGCTGCTCAAGAAGCTCGACGAACTCGGCGTCACGAAGGACACGATCGTCATCTACACGTCGGACAACGGTGCCGAGGTGATGACCTGGCCGGACGGGGGCACGACGCCGTTCCGGGGCGAGAAGAACACCAACTGGGAGGGCGGCTTCCGCGTGCCACTCCTGGTCAGGTGGCCGGGGGTCATCAAGCCGGGCACCGAGGTGAACGAGATCACCTCCCACGAGGACTGGTTGCCCACGCTCCTCGCCGCCGCCGGTCAGCCGGGGGTGAAGGAGGCCCTCCTGAAGGGCACCACCGTCTCCGGCAACGCCTACAAGGTCCATCTGGACGGCTACGACCTGACGCCCGCGCTGAAGGGCGAGGCGCAGGAGTGGCCGCGCAAGGAGTTCCTCTACTGGACCGATGACGGCGAGGCCTGCGGGCTGCGATATGCCCAGTGGAAGATGGTCTTCATGGAGCAACGCGCTCACGGGTTCGACGTCTGGCAGGACCCCATGGTCGTGCTGCGCGTGCCCAAGCTCTTCAACCTCCGCTCCGACCCGTTCGAGCGAGGAGACCGGGAGGGCATGGGGTACGGACGCTGGCGGATCGACCGGATCTTCCTGCTCCCGCCGGCGATCGGCTACGTGGCCGGGTGGCTCCAGAGCTTCCAGGAGTTCCCTCCGCGGCAGAGGCCCGGCACGTTCAACCTGAACCAGGTGATGGAGAAGCTCACCGCAAACAGGGCGAACTGAACCAGCCCGCCGCTCGGCTCCGGGACGGACGACTCCATGCGCATTCCAGCGTCAAGCCCCAACTTCACCTGCAACGCCATCTGCGGCCGCTGGGGCGCTGAAGCCCTTCGCCGTCGCCAACGCGTGCGATGTCACTCAGTGTGCGAGGCCGAAGGAAGTGCTTCGCTACCCAGGACGGGTAGTGGCACGGTGACCAAGAAGGCATTGGCCTCTCCCAAATCTGCCGCAGCGCCGAACGTCCAGAAGGGGCCAGATGCTTGACGGGTGGAGCGACTTCTTCACGCTGACCGGGACGGCTGGCGCAACGCTCGTCGGGTTGCTGTTCATCGTCGTCACGCTCAACACCGGCCTGTCGACCTCCCGGACGCTGGACATCGCACGCGCATCGATGACGCCTGCGCTGTACAGCTTCGGCAGCGTGATGCTCCAGGGCATGGTCGCGATGGTGCCGTGGAAGTCCAACTGGCCAGGCGGGGTGATCCTGGTCCTGCTTGGGATCGGCGGCTTCATGTATCGGATCCATGCGGTCCGTGTGCGGAGCAGGCTCCATCTCCGGGCCATCCAGGGGCCGGTCGACTGGACCTTCCACAACGCGGTCCCGGTCCTCGCCAGCGTCGTCCTGATCTTCGGTGGGGCGGGGTGGGTGTCCGGGGCGGCTTTCGCCCCCTTCGCCATCGCGGGCTCCAGCACGCTCCACCTGGTATCCGGGATCTACCGGACCTGGGGCGAGACCCTGGCGTTGATCGGGCTCCGGGGCAAGTCGTAGCCGAGGGGGCGCATTCGCAGGCGGAAGTGACCTGCAACCCTGCGGCTGGCGGGGCATTGTTCTGCGATGCCGCCGGGTGGAGATCCCAGGATTCAGTGGACATCTGCCGCTGCCACCTTCGGCTCGGAAACGGGCTGGACGCCCCATCAGGGTTCGGGTGTTTTCCCTCGCCTCCACCCGGACTCAATCTCCGCCGCCTGGGCATCTCTCCCAATTTCGGAGGAGCGCGGCCTCGCGCATACTCATCCTCAGAAAGGGAGAACAGACCATGAAGACCATCAACGGCGGCAGCGCAGTGCAGGGCGGGTACTACCTCTCGAAGAGCAACTGGGAAATCTTCCCCATCCAGAAGGACGGGCAGAAGCTTCCCGGCGCCGCCTCGGAGCACTACGTGAAGGTTCCGACCGCTGCGGCCCTCGCCCTCCTGCCGGTGCTTGGCGGCCTGATGGTTGTCTTCCTCCCCTTCATCGGCCTCTACCTGGCGGCGAAGACGGCAGTCGGCGGGGTGGCTGGCGTGTTCAATCGCTCGGCGCAGGACCTCGGCGCGACCATCACCCCGGGCTGGGCTCCCGGCGCTGCCCACTTCACCGGCAAGGCTACCGAGGAGAAGAAGGGCGGCGATCTCCAGGCTGCTGCGGCCAAGCTCGAGGATCTGGCCAGGGAAATCGACGGGAAGCGCAAGGAGTAGCGCGAGGGTCTCCCGACAGAAGCGCAGTGGCGAGGGGCGGCGCAAGCCGCCTCTCTGCGTTCATGGCCGGCCTTCCGATGGGCTGCGACCAGGGGAGATGCTGTCGGCCGCCAGAGCACGATCCGTGAACCGAAAGGCGATCGAGGCGGGCCCCATCCGCAGGGCAAGGTTCTACTTCTTCGCCTTGTTCACTGTCGGAGCAGAAAACTCTCCAGCCTGGAGGTCCTCATCGCCGCCATACATGCGGAGCGAAAGATGGAAGCTTTCGTTGGGGACCGGCAGGAAGGCTGACACCCTTCGTGAACGTGGAGTGGTTCTGGCAGGCACCGCCAGCGATGTGGACCGAGTTCCGGATTCAGGCGGGGTTGCAGGCCAGCGTGCACCGGTTCGGGCGGGGGCAGACCATCGAGGTGAACTACTCGACGGTGACGTACCTCCAGCCGACCAGAAACTGGCGCCCGGTGCTCGGGGTCATCTGGTATCAGTGTTGGTAGGCAGCCCGTTGCCCCCAAGGCTGCGGGCATTTGCCCGAGGAGAACGATGATGAGGATGAAGAGGGCCCTCGCGGGGGCAACGGGGTTACTTGTCGGTGCTCTGATGGCCGCTGGGCCGGTCTCGAGGGCCACGGCAGAAGAGACGCCGACCGAGGGGACGAAGTCCGTTCCCGCATTCGAGAAGCTCCGGGGTCGCTGGCTGAGGGACACCGGTGGCTACATCATCGAGATCCGGAAGGTGGGGCCGGGCGGGAAGCTGGATGCCGCTTACTTCAATCCCAAGTCGATCCACGTGGGCAGGGCCGAGGCAGTCCGGCAGGGCGGTGCGGTCAAGGTCTCCATCGAGCTTCGCGATGTGAACTATCCGGGCTCGACGTACACCCTCAACTACGATGCGAAGGCCGATCGGCTGGTGGGCCGTTACTACCAGGCAGTCACCGGTGAGACCTTCGACGTGTACTTCGTGAGGCTGAAGACCTAGCGGGCCCTTCGACCGGAGCCGCGCCGGGACGGTAGTGGGCACCTGACACCCCCAGGCCCGGATTGCATCCCAGGACCCCTCCGGTTATACCGTAAGTATGAAGACGGCCATCTCCCTCCCGGACGCGGTCTTCCGCGACGCCGAGCGGCTCGCGAGGCGCCTCAAGAAGTCTCGCAGCAACCTCTACACCGAAGCCGTGGCGGAGTACGTCGCCCGGCACGAGCCCGAGGCCGTCACCGAGGCGCTGAACCAGCTGGCGAAGAAGCTCGATGCCGGGCCAGACGAGTTCGCCTCTGCCGCAGCGCGGCGCGTGCTGGAGCGCTCCGAGTGGTGATCGCCCAGGGGGACGTCTGCTGGGCGGACCTCCCCGACCCCGTCGGCTCGGGGCCTGGCTTCCGGCGGCCCGTGCTGGTCGTCCAGGGCGATGCGTTCAACCGAAGCAGGGTGGCCACGGTCGTCTGCGTGCCGTTGACCAGCAACCTCAAGTGGGCCGAGGCGCCAGGAAACGTGGAGCTGCCGGCGAAGAGCACCGGCCTCTCGAAGGACTCCGTCGCGAACGTGTCACAGATCGTGTCTCTCGACCGAATCGTCCTCACCGAGCGGGTGGGCCGGGTCTCGAAGAAGCAGCTCGAGCTGGTCTTCGCCGGGTTGGACCTCGTCCTGGGAAGGTGAGGGGGCGCAGGGCACCGCGTCAGTCGTGGCCAACGACCCGGCGGGCGTAGGCGAGGCAGGCGAGGACGTCCTCGCGCTCCATCCACGGGTAGCCCGACACCACCGTCTCGATGTCGTCGCCGGCGGCGAGCATGCCGAGGACGTGCTCGACCGCGAGCCGGTGGCCGCGGACGATCGGCTTCCCGCCGAAGATCTGCGGGTTGTAGGTTATGCGCTCGAGCAGGGCCTTCTCGTCCACGGTGGGCCTCGACGGAGAGCATATCCCGGCCTGGCGAGCCGAGCAGGGGGCTCGCCGCGCGTACCGGGGCCGGCGTAGGCTCTCCTGATGGCGCCCCAGGAAGACGCGATCCCCTCCTCGAGCGGATGCGAACTCTGCAGCGAACGGAACTTCGATACCCACTGGATCGACGTCGGGCCAGAAGGGGAGGGCATCTCGTGCGTCACCGTGGACGTGACGCTCAGGCTCTGCCCGGCACATCGGGCGCGACTCCTGCAGGCATTGTGTCGGGCCGATTCCGAGAGGATCGAACCAAACCGCGAGATGAAGGGCTGGGGTTCCCCGGGATCCTGACTCGAGATGAATCGCAGGCGGTGCCCCGAAAGGGCATCGTCAGCCTTCCTCACCTCGCTCGTCTCCGGGCCGTCCGAGCCACGGCCTCACCTACCCGCTCGGCCTGGGCGTCGTCGTCGGTCCGGCCAGCGGGCAACTTGGCGAGCATTGCCCGCAGATCCTCTCGGGCCCGGGCCGCGATGACCTCCAGGGCCTTCTCCTCGGCTGCCTGGCGGACAAACTCCGATGGGCGCTTGCCCTCCAGCCGGGCGGCCTTGCGCACGAGGTCACGAAGCGCCCTGGTGGTCCGGTAGGTCTCGACGGTCTTGGGCATGGAGGGCTCCGTGTCACATCTCTCCCATATTGGCACGAGGGACCGATCGAGGCCGTCTGCCGCCCTCCCGGCCGACCCTCGGGTTCTTTACCCGTCCAAACCGGGACCGAAACGCGACCAGAATCACCTTCGATCCGGTCCTCCGGTGTCGACTCCCGTCGACTCGCCGGATGCCGCAACGCCCCATCCACACTGAGAAATCCGAACAACGACGCCCGTCTGCCCGTTGCCCTTTTCGAGGGCTCATAACCCGAAGGTCCCAGGTTCAAATCCTGGCCCCGCAACCAGTAAAACCAGAGGCCTCGTCGGTACTTACCGGCGGGGCCTTTGTGCTGCCGCCTCCAGGCCACGGACCCGGTCGCGGACGCCGTCGACCTCACGCAGGGAACACTGTGGACCAGTCGTCGGCCATCGAGATCACCGTCCACCCGAGGCGGCCGGCGATGGTGGTGATCGGCTCGTGCTCCTTCAGGGTGCTCGACACGCTCTCATAGGCGAACTCGCGCTCGCGGTCGTCGTGGTTGATGAGGAGGGCCAGGCCAGGTCCGTCGCCGGCAAGCGCCCACTCCAGCATCTCCCGGTCACCGGCCGAGTTGCCGGCGGCCAGGATCGGCCGCCGCCCGAGCTGGGACTGGATGTTGGTCACCTTCGCCGCTCCTTCGTTGGCAACGCCGATCACATCACCGGTTCGTAAGAGCACGGGCCGCCCGTCGGTCCGGCGGGTCAGCTCGTAGCCGACCTGGGTACCCACGACGGTCTCCGGCTGAACGCCGTACAGCTCGGCGCTGATCGCTCGCAGGAACTCGGTACCCCCGCCGGATACCAGGTAGACGGTGAAGTCACGCCGCCGGAGCTCGTCGAGCAGCTCGAGCATGGGCTGGTACCTCGTCCCCGGGGCCGGCACGCCGAGGGTGCGGTGGCGAGCGCGCGCCATGAACTCGCGCGCCTCGGCGGTGAAGACCTCGGGCTCGATGCCCGCGAACAGGTCGACGAGCGCGAGGGCCACGCGCTCCAGGCCGATCTCGCCAATGGCGGCCATGTCGAGGTTCAGCACCGCGGCCAGCTCGGGGCGCTCCCGAAGCGCCGGGTTGTCCTGGGCCCGGCGGCGAAGGGCATCCTCGAAGAAGTCGAACTGCACGTAGGTGGGCTTCTCGCACCACAGCGTGCCGTCGTTGTCGAAGGCTGCGACCCTGGCCTCTACGGGAAGCGCCTCTACGGCAGCCAGGAAGGCGACCACGGCGTCGCGGGCTCGGCCTGGGCGCCACGAGGGGAGCAGGGCGGGCGGTGTCATGGCGTGGGCTCCTCGTACCTCGGGCCGGGGTTGAGAGTGATTCGAGCCGCGGATTGTAGCTCGTGGAACCGCTCGATCGGAATCCTGGCTTGGAACCATGTCCCACGGAGGCCCGCCCGCGCCGGTGTCGCAGTCGCCGATGCGGGGCATTGGACTTCGGCAAGCCCATTCGCGAGCCCCGAAACGGACTGTCGAGGCGTATCGATGCGCGAGACTGCAGAGCCGGGCGCCTCACTGGTAGTTGCCAGGCTTGTTGAGCTCCGAGGCAAGGCTTTCACGCGACAAGAACTGGCTGCGATCAAAAACCTGTCCGAAGTCGGCCAGTTCCCTTGCGTTGCCGGGCAACGGCGCTGTCCCGAGTACGAAATCCGCCAACTGGGCGCGGCTCGCGGCAACATGAACGGGCCCCGCCCCCTCGGCCGTCGAGACCACCAGCACGCCGTTGCGCAGCTGCACCCGATGGATTGCAGCATCACCCTCGACCGCCAGCGTGAAGGTCATTCGCTTGTCCCCGGCCTTCACCGGGTCGACCAGATACCGCAGATAGTCCAGCACCGACGCAACCGGCGCCACCGTCAGTTGCGCTTTCTCAGGCGTGCCCAGCACCTTCCGGAGCAGGTCGACGGTGACCGGTTGGCCCATTGCCAGCATACGGCCATCCAGCTGCAGCGCCTCGGTGATGTAGAACCCGCGCGCGTTGGCCGCGGTCGTGCGCTGCCCCATGGCGCGGGCGGCAACGATCCGTGCCTTGCGCGCCGCCTTGTCGGTCGGATCGAGGTCCAGCAACAGCGAGGTCAGCTTGAGGCCCCAGCGCCAATTGTCGATCCCGCCGGCCGCCACCGCTTTCGCCGCCGCCTGCCGTACCGCCGCCGCGCCACCCATTGCCTTGACCAGCCGGGCCGCCTCGTCGCGCCCGGACAGCGGGTTGATGTCATAGACATCACTACCGAACCAGCCGCGCTGGTTGTTCCAGATCGCCCGGACATGGCTTTCGACCTGGCCGTAGAGTTCAGCCCCGTCGCGCAACGAAGGCGACATGGTGATGGCCTCGGCAGCCTGGCGCGCATCGAGGCCATGGGCGACCAGCCGGATCGTCTGGTCGTGCATCTGCTGAAGCTGATCGACACTGCGTTCGAGTGCGGCCTGCACCTCGGCGCGCCCCTTGACCGGCGCATTGTGGATGTCGAGCAGCAGCTCGGCATCCTTGGTCTCCAACCAGCGCGCGTCTCTGACAATCACCATCGGGTCACGGAAACGGCCACCGCGCAGCGTGAATACATTGAAGATGACCGGAGTCACCATGAAATTGGTGACCAGCAGCTTGCGCTTGGGAAACCAGAAACCGACACTGTCGGTCGCATCGGTGCGCAGCGGCGCCACCTCGATGTCCTCGCCGGCGATCGTCAGCTTCATGACCTTGCCATCGGGGAAGAGCTTTTCGGGAGGCTGGTAGCTGGTCTCGCCGGACAGCTTTTCCGGGCCGAAGCCCAGCACGTTGGGAAAGGCATCAGGGCCGGTGCGCGGATGCAGGATCCCGAACTGCGCGATCGCCCGTGACTGCGCGACGCCGGTGAACGGCGACAGGCCGGCCTCCATCTCCCGGTTGGCATCGAGCCGCTCGTGGCCCCAAAGCTCGGTTCCCGGGTCGCGCCAGGCGGCGATGCCATTGGCATAGTGCCAGTGCGTGAGCAGGATCGCGGCCACCTTGACGCGGCGGCCCAGCGTCTTTTCCAGCATTGCCCGCATTTCTGCGGCCGCTGTGGTCGTGTCACCGGTGTCGATGATGATCCAGCCGTCGGGCGCATCAATCGCGTAGCTGATGCCGATGCCCCACCCGGCGAGTGAATAGAGGCCGGGCGCAAGCTTGGTAACGGCTTTCACCTCGACGCCCATGCGCCGGTTGACCGTCGCGGCCTCGGCGGTCGTGACGCTGCCGTTGGAGCCGGTGGCCGTCTGGTCGCGCAGCGACTGGCTGCGCCAGCCCTCCGCCGCCAGTCCCGGCGTCGCCGCCAGGGTCAGAGCCAGAAAAGCACTGCCAGCCACGAGAACACGCCTGCCACCGAAATTGTTCATGGTTGCTCCCCTAACGCCCATCGCCCTTTTCGGCACGATCAAGCGGTCATCCCCTGGCACCGGCACCGCGACAGGCTTCCATGTGCATTCGCAGAACGAGGGGACGGGGGAGGGAAGTGCAGCCGGGTCCGCCGGGTCGGACACGTCGGCGCGCCTCTTGAAATGGGCGCAAGTTCACGCAACTCTCGCTCGAACCAGCCCGGTCATCCGGTGGATGCCGGAAGAATGGAGAAGACGCATGAGCCTGATCGCGATCAACGTACTCCTGGATCCAGATGCTGCCACGGTCGAGAAGGCACGGGCGGTGAACGCTCGGCTGCGAGAGAGCTATCCGGACGGCTTCGCCCTCGATGCCAACCACGCGCCGCACATCACCCTCCTCCAGCGGTTCGTGCGAACGGCGGACGTCGACATGATCGCCAGGGCCGTGGCCGAAGTGCTGCGAACGGGGCCCTCGATGAGGTGGGAAAGCAGGGCGACCGGCTACTATGACCTGGCCTACAAGAATCTCGGGTTGGTGGGAATCGTCATCGAACCGACCGAGGACCTGCGTCGACTTCAGCAAAGGATCATCGATGTCGTCGCCCCGCTTGCTGCAGAGAAGGGGACGGCAGAGGCCTTTGCCCCCCGTCTCGACGGAGGGTCGATCAGCCAGCCGACGGTGGACTACGTGAACGGCTTCGTCGGACCCCGCACCGGCACGAACTACAACCCTCATCTGACCGTCGGGATTGGTACCCGCGATTTCGTGGACGCGTTGAAGGCTGAGCCGTTCGAACCGTTCACCTTCCGGGCAGCGTCCGTGAGCCTCTATCAACTGGGTGACTTCGGTGTCGCCCAGAGGAAGCTCCATGACTTGCACCGCTGCTGATCGGTGGCACGTCCAGCGTTGGTGACCGTCGAGTTCCGGACCCTGCCGGGTGGGCGATGCCTGCCGCATGCGGCAGTGTGCGCACCACGCCGAGATCCCCGAAGTCCTTGTCGAGCGTGACCCCGACGCGGCCCGCATGCCGCCCGAAGGCTGTTGAGCACTCCGCCCCAGGCACAAGAGGCGAGGAGGGGCTTCACGTCCCCGTCTGAACGGGGAGGGGCTCGAACCGCTCGTGACCGACCACCCGGCGGGCGTGGGCGAGGCAGGCGAGGACGTCCTCGCGCTCCATCCACGGGTAGCCCGAAACCACCGTCTCGATGGTGTCGCCGGCGGCGAGCATGCCAAGGACGTGCTCGACCGCAAGCCGGCGACGAGATGACCGAGCTGCCGCGCGGCGACCGGGTGCTCGCGCGGGCGATCGACCTGCGCCTTCGCATCGGAGCCCGCGAGGTGACGCTGAAGACGCCGACGCCAAGGTCTGGGGATAAGGCTGGGCTGAAGAATTCGCGGAGCCGAAGAGCAGCGTCTGGTTGCCCGCTGGCCGGTAGCTGACCGACCCCCTATACTCGCTCCGATGCGTCGCGAAGAAGCCATCTCGACCCTCCGTGGCTACCTGCCGGCCCTCCGCCGAGACTTCGGCGTGCGCCGGCTCTCGCTCTTCGGATCCACTGCTCGCGACGAGGCTCGCGACGACAGCGACCTCGACATCCTGGTGGAGTTCGATGTCACCCCAGCGCTGGACGCCTTCGTGGGCCTGAAGCTCTTCCTCGAGGACAAGATCGGTCGCAAGGTCGACCTGGTCACGCCCGACGCGCTGAAGCCCCGCATGCGGCCCGCGGTCGAGCGCGAGGCCGAGAATATCGCCTGACCTGAACCGGGACTGGCGGCTCTACGCCGAGGACATCGTCGAGGCGTGCGGCTAGGTTCGCCGGTACGTCGCAGGGATGAACATCGAGGCCTTCATGGCGGACGAGCGCACTCGCGACGCGGTGATGAGGAACATCGAAATCATCGGCGAGGCTGCCAAGGGTATTCCGGACAAGGTCGCGGCAGGGGCTCCAGAGATCCCGTGGCCCAACGTGCGAGGCATGCGCGACATCCTGGCGCACGGTTACTTCAGCGCGTCCCCGGAGATCGTGTGGGTCACCGCGACGACGCTGATGGACCCTCTGGAGGCCGGGGTCCGAAAGCTCCTCGGCCGACCATCGGGTAGCTGACCCGTCCAAACCGGGACCAGAACGAGACCAGTCTGGTGGTCGATCTCGTCACTTCGGGTCGACTCCCGTCGTCTCGCTCATCTCGTCAAACTCCTGTCCCGCAAGGAAAACCGAACAACGACGTCCGTCTGCCCGTTACCCTTTTCGAGGGCTCATCACCCGAAGGTCCCAGGTTCGAATCCTGGCCCCGCAACCAGCAAGACCGGAGCCCTCGCCAGAATTCACCGGCGGGGGCTTCGTGTTTCATAATTCATGTTCCGTCAACCGAGAGCGCAGCCTTCAGGTCCCGCTCCCTCGACGATGCCGTAGCCCCTGAATACCTCCGCGGCCCTGTGGCCAGGGTACCGTCAGCCGCTCCGCCTCCTCAGTTCGACCAGCAAAGCGCCAGGGAGGATCCAGAACCCTCGAACTCCGCGAGATCGATGAGACGGCGGTCCAGGCTGACGACCCAGTCCGCACGCCCCCCGATCGCGGCCTCCGCCGTCAGGATGGTGTGCGAAGCCGAGGCGGGGATCGGCGTCACGAGCGCTGCCACCCGGAGGTGCGATTGGCGCTGGAGGACGACCTGGTCAGATCCGAGCTGGCATGACGTGTCGTCCCGGAGCTCATGACACCCCATTCGGGTCGCAGACGCGGTCTTCTTTCTGAAAGTGCAGGGACTCTGGGATGATCGGCCTGGAGCCCATGCTCTCGGCACAGCTCGACTACATCTACTTCTTCTTCGGGCTCGTCCTGTTCCTGCTCGGGTCGGTCTGCGTCTCGATGTCCCGGTCGGGTCCGCTGCCCACGCCCTGGTGGATGCTCGGCATCTTCGCCTTCCTCCACGGCGCTGCGGAGTGGCTCGATCTCTACGCGCTCACCGGAGGCGATTCCCCATCCTTCCGCGTCGTCCGGACGGCGTTCATCGCCGCGAGCTTCGTCGTCCTCCTCGAGTTCGCCCGCAGGACACACCGCTTCCTCCGGGGGACGGCGGTGGGGTCCTGGGTGTATCTGCCCGGGTTGGCTGCAGTGCTCGGGGTCGGATTCACCGCCGGGCGGGACGGCCTGGATTCGGCCGTCCGGCTCTTCCTGGGCGCGCCCGCCAGCTTCTGGACGGCGGCGCTCTTCTTCACGGCGGCCTCCCGCACCGGGGACCTCGGTGGTGGGGCTGCATCCTGGCGTGCCCGGGTCTGGGGAGGGATCTATTTCGCCGCCTTCGGCGTGGTTGCCGGACTGGTGGTCCCGGGCGCCGCGTTCCTTCCCGCGGGCTGGCCGAGCCCGGCCGCGTTCCTCTCGTGGACCGGCATTCCCATCCAGTTGATCCGGGGCCTGGTGGTCTGCGGGATTGCGCTGTCGGTGTGGTCTCTGGCGGTGGCCTACGATCCCAAGGGGCGCGTCCTCCGCAAGAAGCGGATCCTGTTCTGGGCGATGGCCGGGTCCATCGTCGCGCTCCTCGGCGGCGGCTGGCTCTTCACGGACAAGCTGGGAAGGCTGCACGAGCGGGACCTCATCGACGATGCGGAGGCCTCGGCATCGCAGGTCCACGACCACCTGGCCATGGAGCTCCGCGACACCGACCGGGGCGCACTGTCCCTGGCCGACCTCCTGGCCCGCTACCACGTCGCGGAAGGGAAGCTCGACGGCTCCCGGATCGACGGCGTGGTGGACGCGCTCGCCTTCGGGACGGAGGATTCGGTCGTCTACGTGCTCGACACCACCGGCACGACCATCGAGACCTCGAACCGGGACCAGCCGGACAGCTTCCTCGGAAAGAACTTCGCAGTTCGCCCGTACTTCCGGGAGGCGCGGGAGGGAAGACCGGGACGGTTCGTCGGCGTCGGAATCGTGAGCGGGGTGCCCGGCTACTACGCGAGCGAGCCGGTCCGGGACCCCTCCGGGCGCGTGGTGGCCGTGGCGGTCGTGAAGCAGAACCTCGGGGTTGGGCAGCTCGGGCCGGCGGAGGCCGAGAGGACCAGCATCGTCTCGCCCGACGGCCGCATCCTGGTCGCCACCCGGGCCATCGACAGGGCACGCTTCCTCTGGAGGTCGCCCGGGGCGGGAGGGGAGCCGGCCATCCTGGACCACGAGGTCGTGGGAACCGAGTGGGTGACGGTGGGCGGGGAGAGGCACGTCGCCGTTCGACGGCCGATCCCGAACTCCGACTGGGCCCTCGTCGTCCTCAAGAAGGAGAGGACACAGGTCGCGAACCGGCTCCTCGGGATCGTCATCACCCTGCTCCTCTGCTCGGTGGTCCTCACCTACTTCGTCGCGATGCAGCGGCAGCTCGGAGCGGAATCGCATATCCGGGTGAAGCGGCGGGAGGCGGAGGGACGGGCGCGGGAGGCCTCCCGGCGGGCCGACACCGACGCGTTGACCGGTGTGCTCAACCGGATGGGCTTCAACGAGACGATGTCCCGGGAGATCGCCAGGGCGCGCCGATACGAGCAGTCTCTCTCGGTGGTCATGCTCGACATCGACCACTTCAAGAAGCTGAACGACGAGTTCGGTCACCCCGCCGGCGACCAGGTCCTGGTGCGCACGGCGGGGCTGCTCTCCTCCTGCGTCCGCGACTCGGACGTGGTGGCTCGCTGGGGTGGTGAGGAGTTCGTGGTCATCGCGCCCGCGACCCCGGAGGAAGGGGCGGCCAGCCTGGCGGAGAAGCTCCGCGCCTTCATGGCGGCCACCCACCTCGGTCCGAAGGAGGCCGTGACGGCGAGCTTCGGCGTGGCCGAACTGCGCCCGGACGACACCGCCGAGACGCTGCTCCAGCGCGTGGACGCGGCGCTCTACGAGGCCAAGCAGTCAGGCCGGAACCGGGTGTGCCGCGCGGCGCAGGGGACGGCGGGCGCCCCGGCGAGCCCGGGCTCGCCCGGGATGAAGCCGGAGGTCAGGGCCGCGGAGGACCGGACCTATCCCAGCACCGGATTCGCTCCCATCGACGACGAGCACGACGGGCTCAGCACCTCGATGGACTCCTTCATCGACACGGTCAACTCCGGAAAGGCCGACGAGGTCGGCAGCGCGCTCGAGGGGCTCATCGGCGAGGTCGCCGACCACTTCTCCCACGAGGAGGAGTTGATGATGCGGTTCGCCTATCCGCTCCGGAAGCAGCACATGGAGGCGCACGCGTCCTTCGTCGCCGACGCGCGGAAGTCCCAGCAGGAACTTCGGGAGAACGGGGTGACGCCTGCGTTCCGGCGCTGGGCCATGGCCCGGCTCCCCGACTGGTTCCGCTTCCACATCCTGGCGCACGACACGGGGCTCGGCCTGTTCCTCGTCAAGGCAGGCGCGGCTCCCGTCGCCAGGCTTCCCCGCAGGGAGCGCTGAGGTGCCGGTCCTCGTCTCCCTCATGCTCCTCTCGGCTTCCACGCGAATCGAGGTGTCGCTCCCGGACGGAAGCGCGCTGCGTCCGCTCGACGGGCGGCTGCTGCTGTTCGTCTCCACCCTTCCGGCCGCCGCGACGCCGGAGCCGCGCTTCCAGGTGACCGATCGGGACGAGACCCAGCAGGTGTTCGGTCTCGACGTCGACGGCTTCGCTCCGGGGACGACCCGGGTGGTGGGCGAGGAGGCCAACGGTTACCCGCTGCTCCGCCTCGCGGAGGTCCCCCCCGGGGAATACACCGTCCAGGCGCTCCTCCACGTCTACGAGACCTTCCGCCGCTCCGATGGCCACGTGGTGAAGCTCCCCGCCGACCGGGGCGAGGGGCAGAGCATGGGGCGCGCCCCGGGCAACCTGTACTCCCGCCCGCGGCGCGTCCGGCTCGGGGAAGGCGGGACCGTGCGGATCGCCCTAGACCAGGCCATCCCCGCCATCCCGAAACCGAACGATACGCGGTACGTGAAGCACATCGAGGTCCCCAACGAGCGGCTGACCCGGTTCTGGGGGCGCCCGGTCTCCCTCGGAGCGGTGGTGGTCCTGCCCGAGGGCTGGCACGAGCACCCGGAGCAGCGCTACCCGCTCGCGGTCTTCCACGGCCACTTCCAGCCCACCTACGAGGAGATGCGGGAGGAGCCTCCCGACCCGGCGCTTCCCCCCGTGGACCTCGCGGGGCTCCGGGTCCACTGCCCGAACGGTCACGAGGGCGCCGCTTGCACGCGCTACGGGTACGAGCGGCTGGTCCAGGAGCGGGCCCACGCCTTCTTCCGGAAGTGGACCTCGCCAGGATTCCCGCGCGCCATCCTGCTCCTCGTCCAGCACGCCAACCCCTACTACGACGACTCCTACGCTGTGAACTCGGAGAACCTGGGGCCGTACGGCGACGCAATCACCCACGACCTCGTTCCCGAGGTGGAGCGGCGCTTCCGCGGCCTGGGACCCTGGGCCCGCGCGCTCTACGGCGGCTCCACGGGGGGCTGGGAGGCGCTCGCGGCGCAGGTGCTCTACCCGGACGCCTACAACGGCGCGTGGGCGGCCTGCCCCGACCCCATCGACTTCCGCCACTACGTCACCATCGATCTCTACGAGGACGAGAACGCCTTCCGGTCGAGCGGGCCGTGGCGGGCCACGCCGCGCGCGGCGTCTCGCGACTACCTGGGACGGGTGCGCAGCACGGTGGAGCAGGAGTCCAGGCTCGAGCTGGCCCTGGGCACCCGGTCCCGCTCCGGTGGCCAGTGGGACGCCTGGGAGGCGGTCTTCTCCCCGGTGGGGCCGGACGGGTATCCGCGGCGCATCTTCGACAAGGGCACGGGAGCCATCGACCCGGAGGTCGCCGCGAGCTGGAAGGCGCGCTACGACCTCGTCCACATCCTGCAGCGGGACTGGGCCACCCTGGGTCCGAAGCTGCGGGGAAGATCCACCTCTCGGTGGGCCTGTCCGACAACTTCTTCCTCAACGACGCGGTCTACCGCGCGGAGGAGTTCCTGACCCGAGCCTCGCCGCCGGCCGACGCCGAGTTCGTCTACGGCGCGCGGGACGAGCACTGCTTCAGCGGCGACACCAGCACCTTCAACGCGGTCTCGCGCCTCACCTACACCGAGCGGTTGCTGCCGAAGATGGTGGAACGCTGGGTGCGGACGGCGCCGCTGGGGGCCGACGTTTCGGGGTGGAGGGGTGCTCCCGCGACGAAGCCATGATTCGTCGTGCCCACGGAGGTAGAGCCCCGCTCCCTCGCGAGGAGGGCCATCCCTTTTGGGTACACGGCCCGCCTCACCCGCCTTCGACCTCGCTGAGCGCCCCTTCCTGAAAGGAGTGCAGGAGGGCCCGGCAGGCCGAATCCCAGCGGCGGCAGGCCTCCACCGCTCCGGGCCGCTCCTCGTCCAGGTCCGGACCGGCGACCAGTGCCGCCACCTCGTCCTGGAGGGCGCGGGACTCGAAGTCGTCCCTCCCCGCGAGCAGGCTCGCCACGAACTCCCCGGGCGCAACCCAGGACGACGCCCTCTTCAGATCGCGATGGACCTGCGCGAGGAGCACGTTTCTCGGCCCCTCCCAGACCTCGTTCACCACCGAGTCCCGGAACAGGCGCGGAAGCGAGGAGAAGTCCTCCACGACGCCGTTCCCCCCGAGGAGCCCCATGGCCTCCTGGATGGTCCGGGTCGCGTCCTCCGATGCCACCACCTTCTGGAGCATGACGAGCTCGCGCGCCTCGAACGCGCGCCGCCGATCCTGCCCGGCCAGCCGGTGGCGCCGGTGCACCTCGAAAGCTCCGGCCGTGGCGCGCCGGACCGAACGCTCCATCTCCTCGAGCTGGGCCCGGACCATGGGAAAACGGTCGACCGGGCGCCCGAACGCCTGGCGGAACGAGGCGTAGGCCCGGGCCTCGCGGACGGCTCGCGCCGCGTAGGCCGCCGAGGCCAGGCCGATGGTCAGCCTCGACACCGTGAGCACGATGCGCACGGCGTTCTGGAGCCCCCGCTCCGTCGGCCCGAGCGCCCACGCCTCGGCCCCGTCGAAGGTCATCTCGGCGGTGGGCAGCTCGCAGGTCCCGGTCTTCCACTTGAGCCGGTCCACCGTCATGCCGTTGCGGGCGATCCCCTCGAGCCCCGGGGTCCAGAGCGGAAGCGCGAAGAGGCCGATGGTGCCCGTGGAGGATTCACGGGCGGTGACGGCCGCGTAGTCGGCGTGCGCCACCGAGCAGAAGAACTTGGTCCCGGCGAGCCGGAAGCGGTCGCCGTCACGGACCGCCTCGACCCGGTTGGCCGGCACGTCGGAGCCGCCCTGGATCTCGGTGAGGAACTGTGCCCCCACGGCATGGCGGCCGTCGCGACCCTCCTTCAGGTGCTCCCGCATCGCCAGGGTCTCGGGGCGATCGGCCAGCTCGTCGAGGGCCGCCACCAGCCCCTCCGTGCAGACCAGCGGGCAGGCGATGCAGGCCTCGCCGTTCTGGTAGACCAGGAACTGCTTCACCGCGCGGGTGAGCGGATCCGTGCGGGCGGAGAAGAGCCCCTCCGCGAAGACCTCGCGCTCCAGATCCATCGCCTCGGCAGGACGGACCACCCGGTCCACCCGGCGATGGTGGGCGTCCCAGTGCTGGAGGCGGGGGCGCAGCTCCGGGGCCGCGATGGCGTCGGAGAGGTCGCGCCACCGGAACGAGGCGCGGCGGGAGAGGGAGCGGGCCTCGGCGTCCACCCGGTGGAACTCCGGACCGGCGTGGTGCCGGACCAGCCGCACCAGGAACGGGTCGTCGGCGTAGAAGTCGACGGCGGATCGCCAGGTGAGGTGGCCGTCGAACGAATACGGGTTCTCGGGAGCGGCCGGATTCATCTCACACCTCCTCGGGCAGCAGGTGCCGGATGGAATTCGCATAGTACTGGAGCAAGGGGACCTCGGCGGCCACCGGCGCGAAGCCTCCCTCCCGCTCCTCCACGAGGTGCCGGAGCGAGAGCGCGCGGAGCCCCACCGCCGTCGCGTACTCCTCGTCGGTCCGGGGCACGTAGACGTGACCCCCGGCCGCCTGGATGCGCCGCGCCAGCGCCTGGGTGCGCCGGTGCACCTCGAGGGACGGGAGCGGATCCTCGCTGTCCAGGAGGACGGTGGCCACGAGGGGCACGGGGAGCGCGGGGATGACCTGGCCCACCGCGCCGATGAGCTCGGTCCCGAGCTCGAGCACCCGGCGCGCCCGCTCCTCGCGGGACACCCCCCGGAGATCGCCGCCGCGCTCGGCCAGCCAGGCGCGCATCGAGATGGGAGTCCCGAAGTTCACGCAGGCGTACCCGAAGCGGTGCCAGCGCCCTGCCATCCACTGCCAGGCGTTGCGCAGGCTGAAGCGAAGCGCTCCGAGCGCCGTGCCCCTGGCTCCCGGCTTGCGGCCGGCCGCCCCGGCGAGCTGGGTGCGGTCCTCGAGGACCCGATCGTAGTTCAGCCCCACCGGCACGAAGACCAGGTCGCGGCGGGCCGGGTCGTAGTCGCGCAGCATGTAGTCGAGGAGCCCGAGCCGGGGAGGGCGCAGCGCCCCGTCCTTCGTGAGCCCGCCCTCCGGGAACATGGCCTGGACCACCCCGGCGTCGGCGGCCATCTGCACGTAGCGCTCCAGCACCCGGCGGTAGAGCGGGTCCCCCGAGTCGCGCCGGACGAAGTAGGCCCCCATGGAACGGATGAGCGACTGGAGCGGCCAGATGCGCGCCCACTCCCCCACCGCGTAGGAAAGGGCTGTCTTCTCCGCGGCCAGGTAGGACACCAGCACGTAGTCCATGTTGGAACGGTGGTTCATCACGAAGACCACGCTCGCCTCCGGGTCCACCCGGGAGAGCCCCTCGTCGTCCGCGAACCCCACCCGCACCCGGTAGAGGGCGCGCGCGGTGGCCCGCGCCACCGAGTACCCGATGCGAAAGTAGGCGTAGGCGCTGAAGGAGGGGACGATCTCCCGTGCGTAGGCCGCCACCCGGGCCATCGCCACCTCGCGCGGCTCGCCGGAGGTCCGGGCGTGGGCCTCGGCGGCCTCGACGACCCGGGTGTCGAAGGTGAGCCGGTCGATCAGCACGGCGCGCCGCGTCAGCTTGAAGGGGCGGATGCGCAGCCGCAGGCGCCGGTTGATCTCGTCGATGGCCCGGTTCACCCGGCGGCGAAGGAACCAGCGGACCCCGGGTACGAGTGCCCGGTCGAGGAGCGCGACCGCCGCGAGCAGGAGGAGACCGACGATGGCCCAGAGCGGCAGGGTGATGGGCTCGGCCAGGGTGGACTCCGGAGATCCGGGACGCTGCGTGCGCGAGGAGCATAACCCCTCCATCCCCCGGCGCAGCGCTTGTGCCGGCGCCCCTCCGCGTGTAGAACGCGAAACCCTTGATCCGCCTCGACGCCATCTCCATGCAGCACGGCCACCAGATCCTCTTCGTGGAGGCGTCCGCCGTGGTCCACCGGGGAGAGAAGGTCGGTCTCGTCGGCCCGAACGGCGCCGGGAAGTCGACCCTCTTCCGGCTCATCACCCGGGAGGAGAGCCCGGACGAGGGGCAGGTCTCCATCGACCGTGGGTTCACCGTTGGTCATTTCTCCCAGGACGTGGGCGAGATGTCCGGTCGAAGCGCCGTGGCCGAGACCATGGACGGCGCCGGCCCGGTGTCGGCGGTGGCCGCCGAGCTCCACGACCTCGAGCACGCGCTGGCCGATCCCGACCGGGCCGACGAGATGGAGGAGCTGGTCGAGCGCTTCGGCCACGTGCAGGCCCGCTTCGACGAGCTGGGGGGCTACGGCCTCGAGGCCCGGGCCAGGGAGATCCTGGCCGGACTGGGGTTCTCCTCCGAGACCATGGACGGCGACGTGGGCGCGCTGTCCGGCGGCTGGAAGATGCGCGTGGCGCTGGCCCGCATCCTGCTCATGTCGCCCGACGCGCTGCTCCTCGACGAGCCCTCCAACCACCTCGACCTCGAGTCGATCATCTGGCTCGAGCAGTTCCTCCGCGGCTACCCGGGCGCCATCCTCATGACCTCCCACGACAAGGAGTTCATGAACCGGGTGGTGGACAAGATCGTCGAGATCGACGCCGGGGAGCTCACCACGTACTCCGGCGACTACGACTTCTACGAACGCGAGCGGGCCATCGCCGATCAGCACCAGCAGGCCGCCTTCGACAAGCAGCAGGCCATGCTGAAGAAGGAGCTGGCCTTCATCGAGCGGTTCAAGGCCCGTGCCTCCCACGCCGCCCAGGTCCAGTCGCGCGTGAAGAAGATCGACAAGATCGAGAAGGTGGAGCCGCCCAAGGTTCGCAAGACCGTGGACTTCGAGTTCTGGACCCCGCCCCGGTCCGGCGAGGACGTGGCCAGGCTGGCCGGAGTCGTGAAGGGGTTCGGCTCCCGCAAGGTCTACGACGGGCTCGACTTCCTGGTCCGGCGCGGGGAGCGCTGGTGCGTGCTCGGCGCCAACGGATCGGGCAAGACGACGCTCCTCAAGATGATCGCGGGCGAGTCCAGCCCCGACGCCGGCACGGTCACGGTGGGTGCGAGCGTCAAGATGGCCTACTTCGCCCAGCACGCCATGGAGCTCCTCGACCCGGTGGAGACGGTCTGGGACGCGCTGCAGCGGGCCTTTCCGCGCGCCTCGGTGGGCTCGCTCCGCACGCTGGCCGGCAGCTTCGGATTCTCCGGCCACGAGATCGAGAAGACCTGCCGGGTGCTCTCGGGCGGCGAGAAGGCCCGGCTGGTGCTCGCCATGATGCTCTACGACCCGCCCAACTTCCTGGTCCTCGACGAGCCCACGAACCACCTCGACGTCGGAACCAAGGAGATGCTGGTCCGCTCGCTTGCGGACTTCGAGGGCACCATGCTCTTCGTCTCCCACGACCGGCGTTTCCTGTCCGCACTCTCGAGCCGCGTGCTCGAGCTCGGTCCGGACGGCCCCGTGTCCTACGGCGGTGGGTACACGGAGTACGTGAGCCGGACCGGGCGCGAGGCCCCGGGGCTCCGGCCTGCAGCAGCCCGACGCTGACCCATCCGGGGTGCCCCCGACTGGCCGATTGCTGGTGATCCACCGGATATGGGGGAATGCTGCCCAGAGTGAATGGGCAGGGACCAGACCTCGACTCGCAGCAGGAGGCTCTCGAGAGGGCCCGCCGGGCGCTCCACCTGCTCACCCGCTGCAGCGAGGCGTTGCTGCGTGCCGAATCGCAGCAGGCGCTCTTCGAGGAGGCGTGCCGGATCATCGTCGAGACCGGCGGTTACCGGATGTGCTGGGTGGGCATCGCCGAGGACGACGAGAGGCGGACCATCCGCCCCGTGGCACACGCAGGCCACGACGAAGGATTCCTGGCCCTGGCGGACATGGTCTGGGCCGACGTTCCTCAGGGGCGGGGACCGACGGGCACGGCGGCCCGGGAGGGGCGCCTCGTCCTGGGGCGCTCGTTCGCCTCGGACCCGCTGCTCGCACCCTGGAAGGCACAGGCCCTGCGCCGGGGGTATGCGTCGTCCACGGCGCTGCCCATCGCCTTCGACGGCGAGCGCGTCGGAGTCATCTCGATGTACTCCGGGGACCCGGCGGTCTTCGGCCCGGAGGATCTTCCCTTCCTGAAGCACCTGGCCGCCGACCTCGGGTTCCGGGTCGTGGCCCTGCGCCGCCGCAGCGAGGCGGTGAAGGCCGAGCGCGCACTCAGGGAGAGCGAGGCCTCGCTCCGCCAGGTGTTCGACCTGAACCCGGACGCCGCCAACATCAACCGCCTCGAGGACGGGCGGTACATCGCCGTGAACGAGAGCTTCCTGCGGATGACCGGGTGGACTCGGGAGGAGGTCCTGGGGCGCCCGTCGGTCGACCTCGGGATCTGGAACGATCCGGTCGACCGCGACCGGATGATCGCCCGGCTGGAGGAGGAAGGCCTCGTCCAGAACTTCGATGCGCGCTTTCGCACCCGCTCCGGGGTCGTGCTGGACGGCCTCATGTCGGCGCGCCTGATGACCCTCGCGGGCGAGTCGGTGATCCTCTCCATCACCCGGGACGTGACCGAGTGGAAGAGGAGCGAGAGGCGCCATCGACTGCTCGCCGAGAACTCGCAGGACGTCATCTGGACGCTCGACCTGTCGACGATGCGGCTCAACTACGTGAGCCCATCCATCCAGCGACTCAGGGGCCTGACCGTCGAGGAAGCGCTGGCGGAACCGCTGGTGGAGAGCCTCACCCCGGAATCACTGGCGCGCATGGGGGAGATCATGGCCCGGTCGGTGGGTCCCGACGGGATCAGCTCCCACACCGGCGTCTTCGACCAGCCCTGCGCCGACGGCTCGGTGAAGCACGTGGAGATCACCGCCTCCTACCTGCGGGACGAGGCGGGGCGACCCGTGGAGATCCTCGGAGTCTCGCGCGACGCCACCGCCCGGGTCGAGGCCGAGCGAGCGCTGGAGCAGCGCGAGCGCGAGATGCGCATCATCCTGCAGACCGCGATCGATGGATTCGGATCCGTCGACGGGGCAGCCCGGTTCCGGGAGGTGAACGAGGCTCTCGGCGCCATCACGGGATACTCCCGCGAGGAGCTGCTGGGGATGCGCGTGGCAGACCTGGAGGAGGTGGACGGGGATCCTCAGGTCGCCGCTCGCATGGAGCGCATCCGCCTCTCGGGTCCGGAACGGTTCGAGACGCGCTACCGGCGGAAGGACGGTCGGATCATCGACGTCGAGGTCAGTGCCCGGTTCTCCGACGTCTCCGGCGGGAGCATTCACGCATTCTTCCGGGACGTGACCGAACAGCGCCGCTCCGAGGCCGCGCTCCGGGGGAGCGAGGCCCGCTTCCGTACGCTCATCGAGCGCTCGACCGAGATGATCGTGCTCCTCGACGAGGAGGTGCGCATCACCTTCTGGAGCCCCAGCGCCACCGAGGCGCTGGGATGGGAGCCGGGAGAGGTGAGCGGGCGGGACTTCCTCGACCTGGCTCACCCCGACGACCGGGCGGGGGCGGCCGAGGTCGTGAAGCGAATCCTGGCCGGGACGGCGTCCACGCCGACCCTCGCCCTGCGCGTCCGGCACAAGGCAGGCGGCTGGCGAAGCATCGACGGCCCGTGCCGGAACCTCCTCGCCGATCCGGCGGTCGGGGCGCTGGTGCTGAACACGCGCGACATGACGGCACACAACCTGCTCGAGGCCCAGTTTCTCCAGGCCCAGAAGCTGGAGAGCGTCGGCCGTCTCGCCGGTGGGGTCGCCCACGACTTCAACAACCTCCTCACCGTCATCCTGAGCAGTTCGGAGATCATGAAGCAGAGCCGCGCGGCCGGGCGCACGGTGGACGACGAGGACATCGAGCAGATCCACACGGCCGGCGAGCGCGCCCGCGACCTGACGCGACAGCTGCTCGCCTTCGCGCGCAAGCAGCTCATCTCCCCGACCTCGCTCGACCTGAACGCGGTGGTCCGGAGCAGCGAGAAGCTGCTCCATCGGGTGCTGGGCGAGGACATTCGCCTGGTCGTGAGAGCCGATCCCGGGCTGTGGCCTGTCTTGTGCGACGCCGGGCAGGTCGAGCAGATCCTCATGAACCTCGCCGTGAACGCCCGGGACGCCATGCCGGGCGGCGGGGTCCTCACCGTGGAGACGCGAAACGAAGAGGTCCACGACGAAGAGGTCGCCCGCGATCCGGACCGGCGCCCGGGAAGATGGGTTCGCCTCATCCTGCGGGACTCCGGCGTGGGGATGTCTCCGGAGGCGATGGCGCACCTCTTCGAGCCCTTCTTCACCACCAAGGAGCGCGGGAAGGGAACCGGGCTCGGCCTGGCCACCGTTCACGGGATCGTGGAGCAGAGCGGAGGCCACATCCACGTCCAGAGCCAGCCGGGCGCGGGGACCACCTTCGAGATCTGCTTTCCCCGGAGCGATGCGCCGCAGGCGGGGAATGTGCCGGCGCCGGAGATCTTTTCGGTTCGGGGGGACGAGACGATCCTGGTGGTCGAGGACGACCCCCAGGTTCGTGGCGTGACCATCCGGGCACTGGAGGGCAGCGGGTACCAGGTGATCCCCGCCGCGAGCGGCGAGGAGGCGCTGGCGATCGCCCGACAGGCCGGGAGGCGTCTGGACATGGTCGTGACCGACGTGGTCATGCCCGGCATGACCGGCCGGGAGGTCGTGGACATGTTGCGCCGCAGCGTGCCGAACATCCCGGCCCTCTTCGTCTCCGGGTACCCCCAGGACGTCATCGCGCAGAGAGGCGTGCTCGACTCGGGCGTCGAGTTCCTCCCCAAGCCCTTCACCCCGTCGACGCTGGTGGCGCGGGTGCGGGCCATGCTCGACACGGGCCGTTCCTCCGGTTAGGTCGGGGTCGACCCGCCGAACGGAGGTTCAATCCATGTGGACCAGGCATCTCGTCGCGGCAGTCCTCGCACTCGCGCTCGCTCCCGCATCGCTGCGGTACGGCAAGGACAGCACCGACGTCTTCGACATGAAGCGGGTCAAGTAGTGGCGCGCCCGGCAACCTGGGGGGCCGTGCTCCTCGTGGCGGTTGCCTGCACCCGCGCGCCCGCGCCGCCCCCGGCGCTGCCTCCCGAGCCCGGCCCGGACGCCGGAACCGTCTCGGTGAAGATCGAGCCGTACGGCGTGGAGGTGGCCGCCGACGGCATCACGCGTTGCCGCACCCCGTGCAGCTTCCGCATCGCCCCCGGGCTCCACCGCCTCTCGGTGCGAAAGAGCGGCTTCCTCCCGTGGCAGGAGGACGTGCGCGTGGATCCCGGCGCCGAGGTGAAGGTATCGGCGTCGCTCGTCGGGTCGCACTGAACCGGCCCTGGGAGCCCGACCGAAACGTTTATTTAAAACTCTTCGTGACGCGTGGCGTCGTGAATGGTACTTTTCGCCATCGGCTGATTCCAGAATCAACCTATGGCGGGAGGCGAGACGACCATGGCAGAAACGAGCGGAGCGAAGGCGCGCGTTGCGCGGATCGACCGGGCCGCGGTCCTGGGTTCCGGGGTCATGGGTGCGACCATCGCGGCACACCTGGCCAACGCGGGCGTCCGGGTGCTGCTCCTCGACATCGTCCCCAAGGAGGGCGGCGACCGGAACCGGTTGGCCGCATCCGCGCTGGAGGCGCTCGCGAAGCAGAAGCCAGCCGCCGTCTACCTGCCGTCCGACCTCTCCCGCATCGAGGCGGGAAACCTGGAGGACGACCTCCCTCGCCTGAAGGACTGCGACTGGGTGATCGAGGTGGTGGTCGAGAACATGGCGGTGAAGAAGCAGTTGCTCGGGGAGAAGGTGGCCCCTCACCTGCGTGCCGACGCCGTCCTCTCCAGCAACACCAGCGGACTCTCGGTGAATGAGATCGCCAAGGCGCTCCCCGAGGACCTGCGTCCGCGCTTCCTCGTCACCCACTTCTTCAACCCACCCCGCTACATGCGGCTGGTCGAGGTGGTGCCCAGCCGCTTCACCGATCCGGCCGTCACCGCCTCCATGGCCGCCTTCATCGGCCAGCGGCTCGGCAAGGGCGTGGTTCACGCCAAGGACACCCCCAACTTCGTTGCCAACCGCATCGGCGTGTTCTCCATGGCCAACGCCATCCACCACACGATCGAGCTCGGCATGACGGTGGAGGAGGTCGACGCGGTGGCCGGGCCGGCCACCGCCCGTGCACGGAGCGCCTGCTTCCGGACCGCCGACCTGGTGGGAATCGACACCCTGCTGCACGTGGCGAAGAACTCCTACGACACCCTGCCGGACGACGAGAAGCGGGACACCTTCAAGATGCCCGACGTCATGGGGCAGATGGTGACGAAGGGGCTGCTGGGCAACAAGTCGAAGCAGGGCTTCTTCAAGAAGACCAAGGGGGAGAAGGCCGAGACCTTCTTCTACGACCTGGCCTCGGGCGAGTACCGTCCGTCCCAGCGTCCGAAGTTCCCGTCGGTCGAGGCCACGAAGGGCGTCGACGACCCTGTCGCCAGGCTGCGGGCCGTTCTCGGGGGCAAGGACAAGGCCGCCGAGATCGCCTGGAAGAACCTGCGCGACACGATGATCTACGCCTTCAACCGGGTCCCGGAGATCAGCGACGACTACTCCGGCGTCGACGACGCCATGCGCTGGGGCTTCAACTGGGAGCTCGGTCCCTTCGAGATGCTCGACGCGGTCGGCGTGGCCGAGTTCGTGAAGCGGGCCGAGGCCGACGGGGTGGCGATCCCGCCCCGCCTGCGCCAGATCGACCGGTTCTACGTCGACGAGGGCAGCCAGCGCCGCACCCGCGATCCCGCAACCCTGGCCTGGCGCGACGTGGTGCGCCCCCCCGGGAGCGTGGACCTCCTGCTCCTCAAGAAGGGCGGAGCCGAGGTGGAGCAGAACTCCGGCGCCTCGGTCATCGACCTGGGCGACGGTGTCTTCTGCCTCGAGTTCCACACCAAGATGAACGCCATCGGCGGCGACGTGCTCGCCATGGTCCACCGGGCCGTGAAGCGCGCCGAGACCGACGGGGTGGGGCTCGTGGTGGCGAACCAGGGCGTGAACTTCTCGGTCGGCGCCAACCTGGCCATGCTCACCATGGCCATCGCCGAGGGCGCCTTCGACGAGGTGGGCCTCTCGGTCACCGCCTTCCAGCGCGCCACCATGGCCCTCAAGTACGCGCGGGTCCCGGTGGTGTCGGCTCCCCACGGCATGGCGCTGGGCGGGGGCTGCGAGGTCTGCCTCCACTCCGACGCGGTGAACGCGCTCTCCGAGACGTACATGGGCCTGGTCGAGATCGGGGTGGGGCTGCTCCCGGCCGGCGGAGGCACCAAGGAACTGGCGCTGCGCGCGGTGCGGGCCGCCGAGGCCGGCGACGCCGACCCGACGCCGTTCGTATTCAAGGCCTTCACCACCATCGCCATGGCGAAGGTGTCCACCTCTGCCTCGGAGGCCGCGCAGCTCGGATTCCTCCGCCCCGGGGACGCCATCACCCTCGGCCCCGACCGGCTCATCCACGACGCCAAGCAGAAGGCCCTGGCGCTGGCGGTGAACTACCGGCCCTCCACGCCGGCTACCGACGTCCGCGCGCCGGGCCGCTCCATGGCCGGAAGCCTCGGCTCCCAGCTCTGGAACATGCGCATGGGCGGCTTCATCACCGAATACGAGGAGAAGCTGGGGCGGACCATCGCCGGGGTGATCACGGGCGGCGACGTCGCCGCCGGTGCGCCGGTCACCGAGCAGTGGTTCCTCGACCTGGAGCGGGAGGCCTTCCTCCGCCTCTGCGGCGAGCGGAAGACCCAGGAGCGCATCCAGCACATGCTGAAGAAGGGCAAGCCCCTTCGCAACTGAACCAGGAGACCAACATGAGCGCTGCCTACCTGATCGCCGCCGTGCGCACCCCCGGCGGGAAGGCCAAGAAGGGGAAGCTCCGGGACGTCCGCCCAGACGACCTGGCCGCGGTGGCGCTTCGCGCCGCGGTGGAGCGGTCCGGGATCGATCCGGCCCGCATCGACGACGTCATCCTGGGCTGCGCGTTCCCGGAGGGGGAACAGGGCATGAACGTGGCCCGCGTGGCCTCCATGCGGGCCGGCCTGCCGGTCCACGTTCCCGCACAGACGGTGAACCGGTTCTGCGCGTCGGGCCTGCAGTCCATCGCCACCGCCGCCGAGCGCATCTCCGCCGGTGGGGCCGACCTGATCCTGGCCGGCGGGGTGGAGAGCATGAGCCTCGTCCCCATGGGCGGGAACAAGTACAGCGCCAACCCGTCACTGGTCGCCTCCTGGCCCGAGACCTACGCCGGGATGGGCATCACCGCCGAGCTGGTGGCGAAGAAGTACGGCGTGTCCCGCGCCGACCAGGACGCCTTCGCCGCGGAGAGCCACCGGCGCGCGGCCCGGGCCCAGGCCGAGGGCTGGTTCGCCAGCGAGCTCGTCCCGGTCGACGTGGAGACCACGGCGGTGATCGCGGGCAAGCTCTCGCGCGCCTCGGAGCGCCTGGAGGCCGACGAGGGGGTACGCGGGGACACGACGGCCGAGGCCCTGTCGAAGCTCAAGCCCGCCTTCCAGGTGGACGGGACGGTCACCGCCGGAAACGCCTCCCAGATGACCGACGGCGCCGCCGCGGTGGTGGTGGTCTCGGAGCGTTACCTGAAGGAGAGCGGTGCGAAGCCGCTCGCCCGCTTCGTCGCCTACGGCGTGCGCGGCGTCCCCCCCGAGCTGATGGGCATCGGCCCCATCGAGGCCATCCCCGTGGCGCTCGCCCGCGCCGGCCTGAAGCAGGAGGAGCTGTCCGCCATCGAGCTGAACGAGGCCTTCGCCGCCCAGTCGCTCGCCTGCGTGCGGGAACTCGGGCTCGACCCGGAGCGGGTCAACCTGTCGGGAGGCGCCATCGCGCTCGGTCACCCGCTCGGCTGCACCGGCGCGAAGCTCACCGCCACGCTGGTCCACGGCCTGCGCCGGTCCGGCGGGCGCTACGGCGCGGTCTCCATGTGCATCGGCGGCGGCATGGGTGCCGCTGCCATCTTCGAGCGGCTCTAGTCAGGAGGAGGGGAAAATGGCGAAGAAGCTCTTCAAGGGGGCGGAGTTCCTGATCACCGAGGCCGCGGGCGTGGACGTCTTCGTCCCCGAGGATTTCACCGAGGAGCAGCGGAGCATCGGGGTGACCGCCGAGCAGTTCGTCAAGGCCGAGGTGATCCCGGTCATGCCCGCGCTCGAGGCCCACGACATGAAGGCGGCCGCCGCGGTGATGCGCAAGTGCGGCGACGCGGGGCTGCTCATGATCGACGCGCCGGCCGAGTACGGCGGGCTCGATCTGGACAAGGTCACGAGCGTCCTGGCCGCCGAGAAGATGGCGGCCGGGCAGGCCTTCTCGGTTTCCTACGGGGCCCACACCGGCATCAGCACCTTGCCGCTCGTCTACTACGGGACCCCGGAGCAGAAGGAGAAGTACCTCGGCAAGATCATCACCGGCGAGTGGAGCGCGGCCTACTGCCTCACCGAGCCGGGCGCCGGGAGCGACGCCATGGGAGGCACCACCACGGCCACGCTGTCCGAGGACGGCAAGTACTACCTCCTCGACGGCACCAAGCAGTTCATCACCAACGGCGGGTTCGCCACGCTCTTCACGGTCTTCGCCAAGATCGACCGGAAGCACTTCACGGCCTTCCTGGTGGAGCGCGACTACCCCGGCGTGACGGTGGGGCCGGAGGAGAAGAAGCTGGGCATCAAGGGCTCCTCCACCACCTCGGTCATCCTCGAGAGCGCCAGGGTCCCGGTCGAGAACCTGCTCGGCGAGGTCGGCAAGGGGCACAAGATCGCCTTCAACGTCCTCAACGTGGGGCGCTTCAAGCTGGGAGCGGCCGTCCTGGGCGCGGCCAAGCACGCGCTGGGCACCGGCGCCGCCTACGCCAACCAGCGAAAGCAGTTCGGCCTGGCCATCTCCTCCTTCGGAGCCATCCAGGAGAAGCTGGCCGACGGCGTCGCCGACCTGTTCGCCTCCGAGTCGCTGGTGTACCGGCTGGCCGGGCTCATCGACGACCGCCTGGCCACGATCCCCAAGGACGCCCCCAACTACTACGAGTCCTACCAGGCGGCCATCGAGGAGTACTCCATCGAGTGCGCCATCTCGAAGGTGTACTGCAGCGAGGTGCTGGCCGACGTGGTCGACGACGTGGTCCAGATCCACGGCGGGTACGGGTTCGTCCAGGAGTACCCGGCGGAGAAGTACTACCGCGACGAACGCATCAACCGGATCTTCGAGGGCACCAACGAGATCAACCGCCTGCTCATCCCCGGCACCATCCTGCGCCGGGCCATGAAGGGGGAGATCCCGCTCGAGAAGGAGGCCCGCAAGGCCTTCGAGTCGCTGCTCAGCCCCTCCCTCGAGGAGCTCGACACGTCGGTTCCCTACGCCGCCGAGAAGGCCACCCTGGCCAATCTCAAGAAGCTCTTCCTGATCCTGTCCGGCGCCGCGGTGAAGCGGTTCGGGCCCGGGCTGAAGGACGAGCAGGAGGTCCTGCTCGCGGCCGCCGACGTCGCCATCCAGACCTTCGCAGCGGAGAGCACCGTGCTCCGGGCGGAGCGGATCCGTCCGAGTCTCTCCGAGACGCGCCGCACGCTGGTGGACGCCGCGGTCCGGGTGCAGACCTTCCGGGCCGTGGAGAAGGTGGCCACGGCGGCGAAGCGAGGCGCCTTCTACGTGGCCGAGGGGGACGAACTCGCCATGATCCTCGGCGGGGTGCGCCGCTTCACGAAGTACGACGCGGGCGGGTTGCTGGCCGCCAAGCGCGTCCTGGCCGCCGCCACCATCGACGCGGAGCGTTACCCGCTGTAGCCAGCGGCTGTCTCCTGGTCGCGGGCCGCGGGGACCTCCCGTGGCCCGGCGTCGCCTTGCCCTGCGCCTTCTTGCGGGGGAGGTACCCGGGCGCACCCGGGGGCGGAACCGTGGAGGGAGCAACCGGGGTGATCCGTTCCACCGGTGGAGGGCTGAGCAGCGAGGCCTTCAGCTCCTTGGCGGACCCGTGATCGGGGTCGACGGTGAGGAGGTCGTCGAGCACCGCGATCGCCCCGTCGCGGTCTCCCCGGGCGAGGCGCGCCCTCGCGAGCGACATGCGAGGGGGGTGGATCCCCGGGTGCGCGGCCACGAAGGCGGAGAGGATCGGGTCGGACTCCGCGGGCGCCTTCCCCCGGACCGTCGCGGCCAGTTCCGCGAAGTCGAGCCACGGGTCGGCCAGGGCCGAACCCGCGCGCGCCCGTGCGGCGAGGCGCGCCACCTCCTCGGCGCGCCCGTCCAGGCCGTAGTAAACGGAAAGTGCCCGGAGGACGTCCGGGTCGTCGGGCGCCTGCTGGACCAGGGGGCGCAATTCCTCGAGTGCCGCCTCGCGGTCGCTCCGCGCCTGCCGCAGTCCTGGCTCGCCGTCCGGGGATGCGGCCGACCGCTCGCGAAGGTCCCCCGCGGCGAGGAACCGGGCGATCGCGCGCCCCGCGGCTGCTCCCCGGAACGCCGGGTCTCCGCGCAGCGACTCGGGAACGGCGGCCGCGGCACGGGCGAGCCGGGCCGGGTCTCCGGTGGCGGCGAGGCCCAGGACCTCGAGCGCCAGGCGGCCGGGGTCGGGGACCCCGCTGCCGAGCGCCAGGAGCAGCAGCGCCGTGGGGGGAAGGACTCCGGTCACCGGACAGGGCTAAGGCCCGCGAGCGGCCCGTGTCAAGGCGAGGGGCCTCGACCAGGCCCCTTGGACCAGCACCGAAGCCCGGAACCTTGCGATTTTCGTCACCCAGGGTAAAAGTACGGGTCATGGCAGACCACACCGACAAGCGGAAGCAATCCCTGTACTTCCCCGAGGACATGCTCCGGGAGATCGAGCACGAGGCGCAGCGGCTCGACCGTTCCCTCTCCTGGGTCGTCCAGCAGGCCTGGAAGGTGGCGCGAGGCCAGCTGGCCCGGATCCCCGGGGTGAACGACCCCGCCCAGCCGGACGTCTGACCGCCGGCCCGCCTCCCGCTTTTCGGGTGCCTCGGCCCCGACCCCGTTAAGACTGCCCCGCTCGAGGCGCGCCGTTCGCCTCCGCGGGGACGGCTGTCCCCGTGCCCCTACCAGAGGAAGGTGCATGGCAAGGAAGCAATCCTGGATCGTCGTCGCGCTGCTCGTCGCAGCCGGATGTGGCCGCGAGGAAGTCGCCCACTACCGTGTGCCGAAGGCAGACCCCACCGCATCTCCCGCGCCGGTCTCGATGGGGTCGATGGGACAGGCCGCCGCCGGCGCCTTGCCCCCGCCTCCCGACGCCTCCACCACGGGCACCCTGCAGTGGACGCTCCCCAAGGGCTGGACGGAGAACCGCTCGGTCGGCGGGATGCGCTACGCCACCCTGAAGCCGGGAACTCCTGGCAAGGTCGACGTGTCGGTCACCGTCTTTCCTGGGCCGGCCGGTGGAGAGCTCGCCAACGTGAACCGCTGGCGCAACCAGATCGGCCTGCCGCCGGTGGAGGAGCCGGCGCTGGCGAAGGACCGCAAGCCCCTGAAGGCTCCCATCGGAAGCGTGGCAGTGTTCGATTACACGAGCGACGGCACCGTGAAGACCCGCCTCGTCGCCGGCATCGTCTTCGCAGGGGGAAATAGCTGGTTCGTCAAGATGGTTGGAGACGCAGGACCCGTGGCCGCGTCCCGGGCAGACTTCGTCCGACTCCTGGAGAGCCTCCGCCTTGCTGACCGTTAAGAATCCCGTCATCCGCGTCCTGACCTCGCTCCAGCTGACCATCGTCTGCCTGGCGCTGCTGATGGTCCTGGTCGTCCTCGCGACCCTCGCCCAGGTGGGGATGGGGACGTCCGGTGCCGTAAACGCCTTCATGCGCAGCTGGCTGGTCTGGTGGAACATCCCCGGCTCCCAGTGGATGATCCCGGTCTTCCCCGGCGGCGCCACCGTCGGCCTGGTGCTCATGGTGAACCTGGTCGCCGCACAGGCGATCCGGCTGCAGGCCACCTGGAGCAAGGCCGGCCTCTGGCTCGTGCACCTCGGGCTCATCCTCTTCGTGGGCGGGGAGTTCGTGTCCGGGATGTTCCAGGTCGAGTCGCAGATGGCCATCGAGAACGGCCAGACGGTGAACTACATCGAGGGCCGGGATCCGGAGCTGGTCGTCATCGACGGGACCGACCCGGCGATCGACGACGTCTACGCCATCCGCACGGACACCCTGCGGCACGAGGGCACCGTGGCCATCCCGGGCACGCCCATCACGCTGAAGGTCCACCAGTTCGCCCAGAACGCCCAGCTGCGGAACCGGACGCCGGCCAATCCGCCCTCCCGGGCCACTGCGGGGGTGGGAACCGCCGTCACCCTGACCCCGGTCCCGCCGGTCACCGCCGACAACGACGTCGACCAGAGCGCCGCCCTGGTCGAGCCCGTCGCCGGGGGGCGGAGCTACGGGACCTGGCTGGTCTCCCAGGCCCTGGGAGCGCCCCAGTCGTTCACCCACGAGGGACGCACCTACCAGCTGGCCATGCGCCACCGCCGCCAGTACCTGCCCTACGCGGTGACCCTGAAGAAGTTCAGCCACGACAAGTACGCAGGAACCGAGATCCCCAAGAACTTCTCCAGCCTGGTCCAGCTCGCAAATCCCCGGACCGGGGAGTCCCGTGACGTCCTCATCTCCATGAACCAGCCGATGCGCTACGACGGCAAGGCCTTCTACCAGGCCAGCTTCGGCAAGGGCGACACGCTCTCGATCCTGCAGGTGGTGGAGAACCCGGGGTGGCTCATCCCCTACGTCTCGTGCGTGCTGGTCGCGGTGGGGCTCATCATCCACTTCACAGTCAGTCTGAGGAAGTCGTCCCGGAAGCGCGAGGCCGCACGGCTGGCCCAGTCGGCGCAGGAGGCATGAGATGAAGACGAAGATCGGAAAGTACGCAGCCTGGATCGCCGGCGGCCTGGCGCTGGTCGGGGCGCTGCTCATGCTCCGGGCGCCCGGACAGGTCCGCGGCCTCGACGTCGACGGATTCGTCCGCCTCCCGGTGCTCGAGGGTGGCCGGCTGAAGCCGCTCGACTCGACGGCCCGCAACGCACTCCTGGTGATCCGTGGGCAGCAGAGCTTCCGGTACCAGGAGCGGACGGTGGGCCCGGCCGAGTGGATCCTCGACGTCATGTTCCGGCCCCAGGTGGCCGACCTCCAGCCCATCTTCGTGATCGACAACCCCGACGTGCTGGGGATCATGAAGCTCGAGCGGACGAAGGATCGCTACTACTCGTTCCGGCAGATCATCCCGTTCATCAACGAGATCCAGCGCGAGGCCAACGCCGCGCAGGCCATCGATGCCAAGCTGCGCACTCCCTACCAGAGCGCGATCGCCAACCTCTTCGAGCGGCTCTACCTCTACCACCGGCTCAAGAACACCATCCAGCTCGAGCAGACGCCCGGGCTCGCCGCCGAGATCGCGGCCGTGACGACGCCCGGTGCCGCGCAGCGCCAGGCCTCGCTCGCCGATCTGGCCTACTTCCGCCCCATCCCGCCGCTTCCCGGCCAGAAGGCCGAGGCCTGGACCAACACCGGCGAGGCGCTCCGCGGCGCGGCCGTGGGCGCGGTGAACCCGGGGCTCGAGCCCATGTCGCGGATCGCCTGGGCGTATTCGGTCCAGGACGCCCCCGCCTTCAACCAGGCGGTGAAGGATCTGCAGACGATCACCTTCGGGACCTGGCCCGACGCCCAGACCCACGTCGATCACGAGACCACCTTCAACCGGGCCCAGCCCTTCTACGTTGGCATGGCCATCTACGTGCTGGCCCTGCTCGCGGTCTTCGCCTCCTGGGCCTGGAAGCCCGAGATCCTCCGCCCGGCCGCCTTCGGCTTGCTCTGCGCCGGCGCGATCGTCCAGACCGCCGGACTGGTCTCCCGCATCGTCCTCCAAGGGAGACCGCCCGTCACCAACCTCTACTCGTCGGCGGTCTTCGTCGGATGGGGAGCGGTCCTCCTCGGGATCGTCCTGGAGCGGATGTACCGGAACGGCTTCGGGACTGCGGTGGCCTCGGCCTCCGGCTTCGCCTCTCTGCTCGTGGCCCACCACCTCTCCGGCGACGGCGACACCATGGAGATGATGCGGGCGGTGCTCGACTCGAACTTCTGGCTGGCCACCCACGTCACCACCATCACCATCGGCTACAGCGGGATGTTCCTGGCCGCTGCCATCGCCATCGCCTGGACCGTGCGCAAGCACTTCGCCGCCCGGATGAACCCGGAGAGCTCGAAGGCGCTCTCCGGGATGGTCTACGGGATCATCGCCTTCTCCCTGTTCTTCAGCTTCATCGGCACCGTCCTCGGGGGCATCTGGGCAGACCAGTCCTGGGGACGGTTCTGGGGCTGGGATCCCAAGGAGAACGGCGCGCTGCTCATCGTGCTCTGGTGCGCCATCATCCTTCACGCCCGCTGGGGCGGTTACGCCCGGGAGCGCGGCATCATGACCATGGCCATCTTCGGAGGCGTCATCACCAGCCTCTCGTGGTTCGGGGTGAACATGCTGGGCGTGGGGCTCCACTCCTACGGCTTCATGGACAAGGCCTTCTGGGCGCTCTCCGGATTCATCGCGAGCCAGTTCGTGCTCATGGGGCTCGCCATGGCACCCCGGCACTTCTGGAAGGGGAAGGCGGCGAGGGCCGCCGACGAGGCGGCGCAAGCAGCCAAGGCGTGATAGGAAGCGTCCGCCCCTCGGGGGGCGGACCCCATGAAGCATGAGATCGCACGCCGGCGCACCTTCGCCATCATCTCCCACCCGGACGCTGGCAAGACGACGCTGACCGAGAAGCTGCTCCTGTACGGCGGGGTCATCCAGCTGGCCGGTGCCGTGAAGGCCAAGCGGGGCCGGGCCAGCGCCGTCTCCGACTGGATGGAGATGGAGCGGGAGCGCGGCATCTCCATCACCACGAGCGTCCTGCAGTTCCCCTACCGGGGCCTGCAGATGAACCTGCTCGACACCCCGGGACACGCCGACTTCAGCGAGGATACCTACCGGACCCTCCACGCGGTGGACGGCGCGGTCATGCTGCTCGACAGCGCCAAGGGAGTGGAGGCGCAGACCCGCAAGCTCTTCCGGGTCTGCCGGCAGCGGGCCATCCCCATCTTCACCTTCGTGAACAAGCTCGACCGGCCCGGGCGCGACGCCTTCGACCTCATCGGCGAGGTGGAGAACGTTCTCGGCATCGGTGTCTACCCCGTCACCTGGCCCATCTTCCGCAGCGGCACCTTCCGCGGCGTGTACCACCGCCTGCGCCAGCGGGTGTACCTGTTCGAGGCGAACCGGGCCAACTCGAGCTCCGCCTCCGGCTCGGAGCGACCGCCGGTCGAGGTGACCGGCATCGACGACCCGGCGCTTCGCGACGAGCTCGACGACGCCGGCTACGACCAGCTCCGCCACGACGCGGAGCTTCTCGAGATGGCCGGGGACGGATTCGACAAGGAGCGCTTCGAGGCCGGGCAGCTGTCCCCCATGTTCTTCGGATCGGCGGTGAACAACTTCGGCCTGGAAGCCTTCCTGGAGACCTTCTCCGAGCTCATGCCCCCGCCGCGCGCCCGGCCGTCCGACGCCGGCCCCATCGAGCCGGATCGGGAGGAGTTCAGCGGCTTCGTCTTCAAGATCCAGGCGAACATGGACAAGGCCCACCGGGACCGGGTGGCCTTCGTCCGCATCTGCTCGGGCAAGATGATCCGCGGGATGAAGGTGACCCACGTCCGCACCGGGAAGGAGGTGCGGCTCGCCAGCCCCACCCAGTTCCTGGCCCGGGAGCGCAGCGTGGTCGACGAGTCCTACGCCGGCGACGTGGTGGGCATCCACGACCCGGGCAACTTCGAGATCGGCGACACCCTCACCGGCGGCTCCCGCTTCGCCTTCGAGGGGATCCCCAGCTTCGCGCCCGAGCACTTCCGCCGCCTGGCGCTCGTCGACCCCATGCGCCGCAAGCAGTTCGGCACCGGCATCGAGCAACTGGCCCAGGAGGGCACCGTGCAGCTCTACCGGCCCCCGGCCGGGCGCGCCGGCGACCTGGTGCTGGGAGCCCTCGGCCAGCTCCAGTTCGAGGTGGTGAAGTACCGGCTCGAGGCGGAGTACGGCGTCGAGGTCCGCGTGGAGGCCGTCCCCTGGGTGCTGGCCCGCTGGCCGAGCCGCGCCGACGGCGCTCCGGTGGATCTCGAGGCGCTCCAGGACGCGGTCGAGGGCATGGTGGTGCTCGACGTGCGGGAGCGGCCGGTGGTGCTCTTCGACCGGGCCTGGGCGCTGCAGACCGCCGAGCGCGTCCACCCGGAGTACGTCTTCGCCGAGACCGCCACCGGGGTCGTCGTCCGCGCCGCCTAGCGCCTGGCCCGGTCCGGGGCACAGGCCGGGCGCGATCACTCCCCGGTGGTGGGCTCCGGAACCTCCTCCGGTGCAGCCCGGTCGAGTCCCTCGTCGGCGTAGGACGTCGGGTCCTCCAGCGCCTCCAGGTGGGTCAGGACGTTGGCATTCGGGATGGCCCCGCGGATCTCCCGCTCGATCCGCTCGAGGAGGGCGTGGCCGCGGGAGACGCTCCAGGTCCCTGGCACGAGCACGTGGACCGAGACGAAGCGGCGGGAGGCGGCCTGCCGGGTCCGCAGCGCGTGGAACTGGACCTCGGGGCCGCGGTGGGCGTCGAGGACGCGCTGGACCGCCGCCTGCTCGTCGGGAGGCAGGGACGTGTCGAGCAACCCAAGGGCCGACCGGCGGATGAGCTTCACCCCGGTCCAGGTGATGTTCAACGCCACGGCGATGGCCACGATCGGATCGAGCCGATCCCACCCGGTGAGCGCCACCACGCCGATGCCGGCGAGCACGCCGACCGAGGTCCAGACGTCGGTCATGAGGTGGTGCGCATCGGCCTCGAGCGCGATGGAGTGGTGCTTCTTCCCGGCGCGGAAGAGCACGCGGGAGACCACCAGGTTGACGATCGAGGCGCCGGTCGAGACGAGCAGGCCGATTCCTGCCTGCTCGATGGCCCGCGGGTGGAGAAGCCGGTTCACCGCCGACCAGACGATGGCCACGGACGCCACCAGGATGAGGGCACCCTCGACGCCGCTCGCGAAGTACTCGGCCTTGTCGTGGCCGAAGGCGTGCTCCTGGTCGGGGGGGCGCGCCGCCACCGTGAGCATTCCCAGGGTGGTGACGGCGGCCACCAGGTTCACCACCGATTCGGCCGCGTCGGAGAGGAGGCCGACGGAGCCGGTGAGCAGCCAGGCCGCGGTCTTGAGGGCGATGGTGACCACCGCCGCGCCGATGGAGAGCCAGGCGAACCTGGCCAGCGAGGGCCGCGTGTGGGTCACCGACCCGCCGGACATCGCGCCGGTCATCGGACCGGGCGCTCCCGGGCCGGCAGGAGGTCGCGCAGCACCTCGCGCGCGCGCCGCAGCATCTCGACCGTGGTGTCCCAGCCCACGCAGGCGTCGGTGACCGAGCACCCGTAGCGCAGCTTCGACAGGTCGGCCGGGATGGGCTGGTTTCCGGGCTCGAGGAAGCTCTCCACCATGAATCCGACCACCGAGCGGTTTCCCTCGCGGATCTGGTGGACCACGTCGCGCATGACGAGCGGCTGGAGGTCGGGCTTCTTCCAGGAATTGGCGTGGGAGCAGTCGACGACCAGGTTGCCCGGGAGCTTCGCCTTCGCGAGCGACTCCTCGGCGAGCGAGATCGAGACGGTGTCGAAGTTGGGGCGGCCCCCGCCGCCGCGGAGCACCAGGTGGCCGTAGCGGTTGCCGCGGGTGCGGACGATGGCGGACCGGCCCTGGCCCGAGACTCCCAGGAAGCTGTGGGGGCCCGCGGCCGAGACGATGGCGTTCACCGCCCCCTCGATGTCGCCGTCGGTGCCGTTCTTGAATCCCACCGGGGTGGAGAGGCCGGAGGACATCTCGCGGTGGGTCTGCGACTCGGAGGTCCGGGCGCCGATGGCGGTCCAGGCGATGAGGTCGCCGTAGTACTGGGGGGCGATGGGGTCGAGGGCCTCGGTCCCGGCCGGGAGACCCAGGTCGTTCACGTCGAGCAGGAACTGGCGGCCGCGCTCCATCCCCTCGTCGATGCGGAAGGAGTCGTCCATCCGGGGGTCGTTCACGAACCCCTTCCACCCCAGCGACGTGCGCGGCTTCTCGAAGTAGACGCGCATGACGAGGAGCAGGGTGTCGGAGAGCTCGTCGGCGAGGGCGCGCAGGCGGTGCGCGTAGTCGAGGCCGGCAACCGGGTCGTGGATGGAGCACGGGCCCACCACCGCGAAGAGGCGCCGGTCGCGTCCGTCGAGGATGGCCTCGATGGCGCGGCGGGCGGTGACCACCGTGGCCGCGGCCCGCTCGGAGAGGGGATGACGCCCCTTCACCTCGTCGGGGGACGGCATGAGGTCCAGGGACGATACGTTCAGGTTCTCGGTCTGCTGCATGGGATCCCCATGGTACCAAGGATCCGTGACGCTGCTGCACGCATCCTCCATCGGCCTCGCCTTCGGTAGCCGGACCATCCTGGATGAGCTCACCCTCACCATCGAGGAGGGGGAGCGGGTAGGGCTCGTCGGCGTCAACGGGTCGGGAAAGTCCTCGCTGCTTCGCATCCTGGCCCGCGCCGCCGAGCCCGACCGGGGGGAGGTGCAGCTGCGCCGCGGCGCGTCGGTCACCTACCTCCCGCAGGAGCCCGAGTTTCCCGAGGGGGCCACGGTCGCCTCCGAGCTCGCGGTGGCGCGTGCCCCGCTCAAGGCCGCCATCGAGGCCCACGCGGCCCTCTCGGCCCGCATCGCCGGAGAGGCCGACCCGGAGCGGCACGACCGGATGCTCTCGGAGCTCGCGGTCCTCTCCGACCGGGTCGAGCACCTGGGCGGCTGGGACACCGCCCATGAGGCCCGGCGCCTGCTCGACCGGCTCGGCGTGCCGGACTGGGACCGCGCCATCTCCGAGCTCTCCGGGGGGGCGCGCAAGCGGGTGGCCATCGCCCGGGCGCTTCTCTCCCACCCCAATCTCCTGCTCCTCGACGAGCCCACGAACCACCTCGACGCCGACACGGTGGACTGGCTGGAGGACGAGCTCGACACCCGTCCGGGCGCGCTGGTGCTCGTGACCCACGATCGCTACTTCCTCGACGACCTGGTGGACCGGATGCTGGAGATCACGGTCGACGGCGGCGTGACGAGCTGGCCGGGCAACTACGAGGCCTACCTGGAGCAGAAGCTCCTCGCCGAGGAGCAGTCGGCGCTCGGCCAGCACAAGCGGGAGCGCTGGATCTCCCAGGAGGTGGCCTGGCTGCGCCGGGGCCCGGAGGCGCGGCGCACCAAGAGCAAGGCGCGCATCCAGCGGGCCCGCGCCCTCATGGCGGAGAAGGGGTTCGCCCGGCCGCGCGTGGCGGACTTCCAGGCCTCGCCGCCGCCGCGCCTCTCCCAGATCGTGATCGAGGCCCACGGGCTCTCGAAATCGTTCGGGGACAAGAAGGTGCTCGAGGGAGTCGACTTCATCCTGCAGCGTGGGGAGCGGATCGGGATCGTCGGCCCGAACGGCGCCGGAAAGACCACCTTCCTGCGGCTCCTGCTCGGCGAGCTCGCTCCCGACGCCGGAAAGGTGGTGAACGGCGTTCGCACCCGGGTGGCCTACCACGATCAGCAGCGGGCCACGCTCGATCCGGAGCAGACGGTCTACGAGGCGGCCGGGGGCGGCGCTCCGGGCATGGCAGGGGAGGACTTCGTCACCATCGGGGACCGGCGCGTCGGGCTGCGCGACTACCTCGACGATCTCCTCTTCCCGCCGGTCATGCAGCGGATGAAGGTGAAGGTGCTCTCCGGCGGGGAGCGGAACCGGCTGCTCCTGGCGCGCCTCTTCCTCGAGGGGGCGAACGTGCTGGTCCTCGACGAGCCAACCAACGACCTCGACCTCGTCACCCTGAACGTGCTCGAGCGGCTGCTCCTCGACTTCGGTGGCAGCGTGCTCCTCGTCACCCACGACCGGTACTTCCTCGACAAGGTCGCCACGTCGATCCTGGCCTTCGAGGGGGACACGAAGGCCGTGCGCTACCCGGGCAACTACGAGACGTACCGGACCTTGAAGGCGCAGGTGAATGCACCGGAGCCGCAGGCGAGAGCCGTGGCGACGGAGGCCCCGCGCCCGCCCGGACGGACTCGTTCCACCCGGAAGCTCTCCTTCAACGAGCAACGGGAACTCGCCGGCATCGAATCCGCCATCCAGGCGGCCGAGGAGCGCAAGTCCGCCGCGGAGGCGGCCCTCTCCGATCCCTCCACCTACCAGAAGGGCGGCGAGGCCGTGCCGGCGCTCCGCACCGAGATGGAGAGCGCTGCCGCCGAGGCGGAGCGGCTCTATGCCCGCTGGCAGGAGCTCGAATCGATCTCCGCAGCCGCCCTCAGGCCCGGCCCTGGATGAGCTCGATCCGGTAGCCGTCGGGGTCCTCGACGAAGGCGATGACCGTCGAGCCGTGCTTCATCGGCCCGGCCGGTCGCACCACCTTCCCGCCCCGCTGCTCGATCTCCGCGCAGGCGGCGTAGGCGTCCGGCACCGAGAGCGCCACGTGGCCGAACCCGGCGCCGAGGTCGTAGGCCTTCGTGTCCCAGTTCCAGGTCAGCTCGATGGCCGCCGCCTCCGACTCGGGGGCGTAGCCCACGAAGGCCAGCGTGAACCGGCCGTCGGGGTAGTCGTGGCGCCGGAGAACCTTCATGCCCAGCACCTCGGTGTAGAAGCGGATCGAGCGATCGAGATCGCCCACGCGGATCATGGTGTGGAGGATGCGCATCGGATCACTCGTACATCTGTCGGGTGCTCCTGCCCATGAAGCGGATCGCCGCGGGGCGGGAGAGGACTCGCTGCATGACGAAGTTCACCGCCCGGTTGAGCCTTCCGGCCACCACCACCGGCTGCTTGCCCAGCGCCGCGAGCGCCTCCTCCACCACCGGCCCGGACTCCATCATCGGAACCTTCTTCCGGGGGCGGGAGGCCTCGTAGCTCGGCGTGCGGGTCGGGCCTGCGCGGCAGGCGAGGACGTCGACGCCGGCCGGCCGGAACTCGTCCCAGAGCCCCTCGGCGAGCACGATCTCGAAGGCCTTGGAGGCCGCGTAGGCGGCCACGATCGGTGTCCCCTGGCCGCCCGCCAGCGACGACATGAGGATGATGCCGCCGCGGCCCCGGGAGACCATCTTTCGCCCCAGGTGGTGCGCCATGGCGAGCGGCGCCCGGCAGTTCACGTCGATCACCTTGAGGAGGTCGTCGAGCGGACGGTCGAGGAACGGTCCAAGCGCCGAGAAGGCGGCGTTGTGGACGAGCAACCCCACCTCGTCGTCGCCCGCGAGTGCGTCCAGGACGTCGAGGAGGTCGGGGCGGGCCACGTCGGCCGTGGCCGTGCGGACCCGGATCCCGTGGGCGCTGCGGAGCGCGGCGGCCAGCGCCTCGAGCGGTCCCGGACGCCGCGCCACGAGGAGCAGGTCGAGCCCACGGGCGGCGAGTGCCCGGGCGAAGGCCTCGCCGATGCCCTCCGAGGCTCCCGTGATGAGCGCCCACGGACCGTAGCGGGCCCGGAAGGGCACTAGACCTCCTCGGTGAACGGGTGGGGTTGCAGCCACATGCGCGCGATCACCAGGACGGGTACGATCATCCACGGAGCGTTCGCTCCCACCACGACGGCCGGGAAGGGGGTGGCGTGGATCCCGCGAAGCTCGTCGCCCAGGATGATGAACACGTTGGTGAAGAGCATGGTGCCCCAGATGATGCTGGGGATGCGGATCCACTCCCGCCCCTTCACGTAGGCCCAGATGGCCGCGGCGTAGAACGGGCCGAAGGCCAGCACGTCGAGCCAGATGGTGGCCCGGTACCAGGCCGGGCGGGCGATGAGCAGCGGGTCGAAGGTCTTCTCCCACCAGTGAACGAGCGCGAGCAGCCGCTCCGGAGGCCAGAGGGGAGGCGTGAAGCGGTAGATGTCGTCGATCACCACCTGCTCCAGGCTCACGACGTAGGTCGTGAAGAACAGGTTGACGACGAAGAAGACGACGAGCGCCAGGTCCCACGGGCGCCGTCGGAGCGGCAGGACGCGTCGGCTCACTTGAAGGAGAAGTTGAAGAACGGGAAGACGGGCAGCATGCCGCCCTGGTGGATGATGTTGACGAGGCCGAGGGAGATGGGCTTGCCGCCCGACTCGGCGCGGGAGGCGGATGGTGCAGCCAGGAGGGCCGCGATGAGGGGGAGGCTGAATGCGAGTTGGCGCATGGTCTTCGCCTTCGTTCCTGGGTGGGGGATCAGCCTAGCGCTTCTTGCAGGGCCTTTCTCAGCGCATTCGGGTCGGCCCTTCCCTGCGATTCGCGAACGGCGGCCCCGAGCAGGAATCCGAGCAGCTTCTTCTCGCCGGCCCGGTAGCGCGCCACCTCGGCGGCCTGGCTGGCGAGCACCCGGGCCACCGCGCCATCGAGCGACGCCCGGTCCTCGACCTTCTCCAGGCCCAGCTCGGCGAGGCGGGCCGCCGGGTCGCCCGGCCTCTCGACGAGGCTCGCGAGCAGCGCCTTCGCCCCTGCACCGGTGGTCCGCCCGGACTCGGCGAGAGCGACGAATCGGCCGAAGTCGGCTGCCGGGAGCGGCAAGGAGGCGAGCGGAGCGTCGCCGGCGAGGCCCAGGAGCTCGTTCAGGAGCCACCGGGCGGCCGGGCCGGGAGCGGCCCCAGCCGCCACGGCGGCATCGAACCAGCCTGCCGTGGCCACGTCGGTGGAGAGGAGGTCGGCCTGGTCGGGCGAGACGCCCGGAGTGGCCACCAGGCGCGCGTGGATGGCTGCCAGGGCGGGGTCGGTGGCCCGCTGCTCGGCCCGGGCGTCGCCGCGCCCCTTTCGCGGGGGTGCCGGGACGGCCTCCTTCGCGGGCCGGGCCGGCCTCCGGGGTCCAGCGGGTGCCCCCCGGGCCGCCCAGGTGTCCTTGAGCGTCATGGTCCGGTTCCAGACCGGCGCCCCGGGCCGGGAGTCGACCGGGTCGACGAAGAAGTACCCCTGACGGAGGAACTGCCAGTGGGTCCCGGGAGGCGCGTCGCGGAGCGCGGGCTCGACCCGCGCACCCGGGGCGGTGGAGAGGGACTCCGCGTTCAGGACGTCGAGGAAGCTCCCGGCGGCGTCGGGCTGCTCCACGGTGAAGAGCCGGTCGTAGAGCCGGACCTCGGCGGGCACCGACCGCGATGCGTGGACCCAGTGGATCGTCCCGAGCCCGCGCCGGCCCCCACCGCCATCCCGGGAAGCGGGGTCGAAGCTGCAGCGGATCTCCGCCAGTTCCCCTCCCGGTCCGCGGACGGCCTCGTCGCACCGGACCACCAGGGCCCCGGCGAGCCGGACCTCCCGCCCCGGTGCGAGCCGCCTCCAGTCGGCCGGCGGGTCGAAGGAGAAATCGTCCCGCTCGACGAGCAGGTCGCGGCCGAACGGGACCTTCCGCGTACCCCCCCGCCCCGGCTCGGCCGGCCACCAGGGGAGGTCGAGCTCCTCGTCCGGACCGTTCCAGCCCGTCAGGGTGAGGCGGACCGGGTCGAGGACCGCCAGTGCGCGGGGAGAGCGCGATTCCAGGTCTCCCCGGATGCAGAACTCGAACTTCCCGATGTCGACCACGCTGTTGTTCTTCGCCACGCCGATGAGGTCTGCGAAGTCGCGCAGCGCGTCCGGTGTGACCCCGCGGCGGCGCATGCCGGCGATGGTCGGCATGCGGGGATCGTCCCACCCCGAGACCCGCTTCTCGTTGACGATCTGGAGGAGCTTCCGCTTGGACATCACCGTGTACCCGAGGGCGAGCCGCGCGAACTCGTACTGGCGGGGGCGCGGGTCCCAGGGGCCGGTGCTGTCGAGCACCCAGTCGTAGAGTTCCCGGTTGGACTCGAACTCGAGCGTGCAGATGGAGTGGGTGACTCCCTCGATGGCGTCCTCGAGCGGGTGGGCCCAGTCGTACATGGGGTAGATGCACCAGGTGTTCCCCGTGCGGTGGTGGAGCGCGTGGCGGATGCGGTAGAGGAGCGGGTCCCGCATCAGCACGTTGGGGTGCGCCATGTCGATGCGGGCGCGCAGCACCGCGGCGCCGTCGGCGAACTCCCCCGCGCGCATGCGGCGAAGCAGGTCGAGGTTCTCCGCCGGGGTCCGGTCGCGGAAGGGGCTCGCGGCGCCCGGGCGCTCGAAGCCGCCCCGCTGCTCCCGGATGGCCTCCTGCCCCTGGCTGTCGACGTAGGCCTTCCCGTCCAGGACGAGCCGCTCGGCACAGGCGTACATCTTCGCGAAGTAGTCGGACGCGAAGTGGAGGTGGTCGCCCCAGTCTCCGCCCAGCCAGCGGACGTCGTTCTCGATCGACTCGACGTATTCGGTGTCCTCGGTGGTGGGGTTGGTGTCGTCGAAGCGGAGGTGGGCTCGCCCTCCGTAGCGCGCGGCCAGGCCGAAGTTGAGCAGGATCGACTTGGCGTGGCCGACGTGGAGGAAGCCGTTCGGCTCGGGAGGGAAGCGGGTCACGATCGGGCCGCGCACCCGGCCCGCCGCCAGGTCGGCGTCGACGATGTCGGTGAGGAAGTTCCCCGGGCGTGGCGATTCTGCCATCCGGGGCGTGTACCGCAGCCCCGGAGCGCTCGCAACTGCCGGGAACGAAGGTATCCTCCGTCCCGATGGAGGTCCTCCTCGACGGGTCGAGCCCCCTCCACTGGCTCGTCGTTGCGGTGCTGGCGGTGTCGGGCGCGCTCACGGCCTGGATGGGCGTGCGCGACGGCTTCGTGCGCCGGGTCGTTCGCACCAACTCCGGGCCGCTCACCGGCTGGAAGGCCGTGGCGGCGGGGGTGCTATACGCCGGGTTCGGTCTCGCCGGGGTCGCGGGCGCCGTCCTGTTCGTCCTGCGGGCCCGCTAGGCGGTCCTGCCATGCGGTGCCGCGGTGGCGCGGGCTGCGCCGGTCGCCGCGGGAGCATGCGAGCTGCAGGGCCACGCTCCGGCGGAACGCCGCGATCATGGGTGCGAAGCGTTCCGGGGCGGATTCCAGCGCTCCCAGGGCGAGCGCCACGGCTTCCAGGGTCGACAGGTGCACCGCGCCCGGCTCCGCGCGCAGTTCCCCGTACCCGCTCGGGCGTCCGGCGTCGACCGAGATGCGGGGCAGGGAGGCCACGGACGGGGAGAGGAGGAGCATCTTCTCGGACTGGTGCCAGGTCCCGTCCACGGCGAAGAGGACCGGCGGGGGGGAGGGTGCGAGATCCCGGGCCGGAGTCGAGCCGGGCCCGGGGTAGAGGAGCGCCGCTCCGGTCAGGCCGGCCAGCTCCCGGACGCGGGCCGAACCCTCGAAGGAGACGCCCCGGTGAAGCTCGGCGTTCTCGAGCGCGAGACGGGTCAGCCAGGCCGAGCAGATGGCCAGCCGAGCCTCCCGGGGGTGCTGGAGCAGGACCACCCGGGTCCGGGAGGGCGCGGGCAGGAGCCCAGCGCAGACGCAGAACTCCGCGGGGCGCAGGCAGCGGGCGCAGCTCGCGCGCATCGCGGTCTCAGTACACCCCGAGAAGCTCCACCTCGAACACCAGGGTGGCGTCGGGCGGGATGTCCGGTGGGGCGCCGCGGGCGCCGTAGCCCAGCTCGGGGGGAGGGTCAACTTCCGCTTCCCCCCGACCTTCATGCCGGCGACGCCCCGGTCCCAGCCCTCGATCACCTCGCCGGCCCCGAGCTGGAAGCCGAAGGGCTCCCCGCCCACGGACGAGTCGAACTTCGTGCCGTCGAGCAGCCACCCGGTGTAGTGGACCCTGACGTTCTTCCCCCGGACGGCCTCCGGGCCCTTCCCGGCCACCAGTTCCTCGATCTTGGGCTTCGCCATGGCGGCACCACTACCCGGTCGTGGCGAGCCAGGCAAGGCGTCCTGGACGCCAGGAGGGGGGGAGCCCCTCGGCGCTGTTGCAGTTCCCGTCGCAGGTGCGTAAACCAATGGTCGCGCCAGGTTCCGGGCCAGAACGAATTTCGGGAGGATCGACATGAACGGAGAGCAGGAGAACACCACTCAGCCGACGCTGGGCGAGACCATCGCCTCGAAGGGCGAGGAGCTGAAGGCCGAGGCCGTGAAGGACTACCAGGCGGTCGAGGCGAAGGTCGAGAAGTTCGTGGCCGACGTGAAGAAGCGGTCCGCGCCGGCGCGGAAGAAGGTCCAGGCCAGGGCCAAGAAGGTCGTCGCGAGCGTCAAGCGGGGAGCCAAGGCGATCGAGAAGGAAGTGAAGAAGGACATCAAGAAGGTGAAGGCGGCCGCGAAGAAGTTCGGGAAGAAGCCCGCCAAGAAGGTCGCGAAGAAGCCGGCGAAGAAGCCGGTGAAGAAGGTCGCGAAGAAGACCGCGAAGAAGCCGGGCAAGCGGAAGTAGGCCTCCTCCGGAAGTCCAGGGGCGCGCCGGCCGTGGCCATCGCCGCGGGGGGTCGCGCCCTTTCCGTTCCGGGGGTGGCGGAACCCGTGGACGGGTCGCGCCAGTTCTGCTTTCCTTCGGGGTCATGGCCACCCCCGACTTCCACTACCAGGACCCGTTCCCGCTCTCGAAGGACCAGACCCGCTACCGGCTCATCGGCAAGGAAGGCGTCTCGGTGACGACCTTCGAGGGCAAGGAGATCCTGAAGGTCGAGCCGGCCGCGCTCGAGAAGCTTTCGCACGCGGCGATGCGCGAGCTCTCCTTCTTCCTCCGCCCCGCGCACAATGACCAGGTCGCCAAGATCCTCGCCGACCCGGAGGCATCGCAGAACGACCGGGGCGTGGCGCTGGCGTTCCTGCGCAACGCGGAGATCGCCGCGCAGGGCGACCTGCCCATCTGCCAGGACACCGGGACCGCCACCGTTGTCGGGAAGAAGGGGCAGCAGGTCTGGACGGGGGCCCGGGACGAGGAGTGGATCTCCCGGGGCGTCTACCGCACCTACACCGAGGAGAACCTTCGCTACTCCCAGACCGCTCCGCTCACCATGTACGACGAGGTCAACACCGGCACGAACCTGCCGGCCCAGATCGACCTCTACGCGACCGAGGGAGACGAGTACAAGTTCCTCTTCGTCGCCAAGGGAGGTGGCTCCGCGAACAAGACCCTGCTCTGGCAGGAGACGAAGGCGCTCCTCACGCCGGAGAAGCTCGAGAAGTTCCTCGTCGACAAGATGAAGTACCTGGGAACCGCCGCCTGTCCCCCGTACCACATCGCGGCGGTGATCGGAGGGACCTCCGCCGAGACCAACCTCAAGGTCGTGAAGCTCGCCTCCACCAAGTACTACGACGGACTCCCCACCGAGGGAAACGCGCACGGCCAGGCCTTCCGCGACCTCGAGCTGGAGAAGCGGCTGCTCGAGGCCGCCCAGAAGCTGGGGATCGGGGCCCAGTTCGGCGGGAAGTACTTCGCCCACGACATCCGGGTGGTGCGCCTGCCCCGTCACGGCGCCTCCTGTCCGGTGGGCATGGGGGTCTCCTGCTCGGCCGACCGCAACGTGAAGGCCAAGATCACCCGCGAGGGGCTCTTCATCGAGGAGCTCGACCGGAACCCCGGGCGGCTCATCCCGGCCGAGTACCGGGGCAAGCACGGACACGGGGTGAAGGTCGACCTGAACCGCCCCATGAAGGAGATCGTCGCCGAGCTGTCGAAGCACCCGGTCTCGACGCCGCTGCTCCTCACCGGCACCGTGGTGGTGGCCCGCGACATCGCCCACGCCAAGTTCAAGGAGCTCATCGACGCGGGGAAGGGGGTTCCCGAGTACCTGAAGAACCACCCGGTCTACTACGCCGGCCCGGCCAAGACGCCCAAGGGGAAGCCCTCCGGCTCCTTCGGCCCCACGACGGCCGGGCGCATGGACTCGTACGTCGACCTGCTGCAGTCCCACGGCGGCTCGCACATCATGATCGCCAAGGGAAACCGCAGCCAGCAGGTCACCGACGCCTGCAAGAAGCACGGAGGCTTCTACCTGGGCTCGATCGGTGGGCCGGCCGCGATCCTCGCCGAGGAGAACATCAAGAAGGTCGAGTGCATCGACTTCCCGGAACTGGGAATGGAGGCGGTCTGGAAGATCGACGTCGTCGACTTCCCGGCCTTCATCCTGGTGGACGACAAGGGGAACGACTTCTACAAGTCGCTCGGGATCTAGGCCGGTCGCGGCGGTTCCCGAGGGGTCGTGTATACTGACCGGCCCTTTTCCCGAACCGCTGGAATGACATGACCGAGCCCCGAACGCTGCTCCAGAAGATTCTGGGATTCCCACGTCGTCGCGCAGGAGGAGGGCGCCCCCGCCGTCCTCTACATCGACCGCCACCTGGTCCACGAGGTGACCTCGCCGCAGGCGTTCACCGGTCTCCGGGCGCGCAAGCTCCCGGTGCGGCGCCCCGATCTCACCACCGCCACCGCCGACCACTCCATCCCCACCCGCGGGCCGGTGGTCGACGAGCAGGCCGCCGCGCAGCTCCGCCAGCTCGAGGAGAACTGCCGCGAGTTCGAGGTCCCGCTCTTCGGACGGGACAGCCCCGGCCAGGGAATCGTCCACGTGATGGGGCCGGAGCAGGGGCTCACCCAGCCGGGCATGACCATCGTCTGCGGCGACAGCCACACCGCCACCCACGGTGCATTCGGGGCACTCGCCTTCGGCATCGGCACGAGCGAGGTGGAGCACGTGCTCGCCACCCAGTGCCTGCTCCAGCACCGGCCCAGGAACTACGAGGTGAGGGTGGACGGACGGCTCCCGGCGGGCGTCTCCGCCAAGGACGTCATCCTGGCCCTCATCGCCCGCATCGGCGTGGGGGGAGGAACCGGTCACGTCTTCGAGTTCACCGGCTCCGGCATGAGCGCCCTCGACATGGAGGAGCGCATGACGGTGTGCAACATGGCCATCGAGGGCGGCGCGCGCGCGGGCATGGTGGCCCCGGACGACGCGACCTTCGAGTACCTGGCCGGGCGTCCGGCCGCGCCGCAGGGGGCGGCCTGGGACCGCGCGCTGGCCCGCTGGCGCGCCCTCCCCAGCGACCCGGGAGCGGCCTTCGACCGGAACATCTCCCTCGACGCCTCCGCCCTCGAGCCCATGATCACCTTCGGGACCAATCCCGGAATGGGAATGGGCATCGGGGGCCGGATCCCGGACCCCTCGGCGCTCGCCGACGCGTCGCAGCGGTCGGCGCTCACGAAGGCCCTCGGCTACATGGGGCTTCGCCCCGGCCAGCCCATTGCCGGGCAGCCGGTGCAGGTGGTCTTCATCGGCAGCTGCACCAACGGCCGCATCTCCGACCTGCGCGCCGCTGCCACCGTCCTGCGGGGGCGCAAGGTGGCACCCGGCATGCGGGTGCTCGTGGTCCCCGGTTCGCAGATGGTGAAGAAGCAGGCGGAGGCCGAGGGGCTCGACCGGGTCTTCGTCGAGGCCGGGGCGGAGTGGCGCAACCCCGGCTGCTCGATGTGCATCGCCATGAACGGGGACCAGCTCCAGCCCGGCGAGTACGCCGTGTCCACCTCGAACCGCAACTTCGAGGGGCGGCAGGGCAAGGGGGGGCGCACGCTGCTCGCCTCGCCCCTCACCGCCGCCGCGGCGGCCGTCACCGGCAAGGTCACCGACCCGCGCACGCTGTCCCGCGCCTGAGGATCCCGGACATGGCCCAGTTCACCACGCTCACCTCCCGCGTCGTCGTCGTTCCCCAGAACGACATCGACACCGACCAGATCATCCCGGCACGCTTCCTCAAGACCACCGACAAGGCGGGCCTGGGCACGAGCCTCTTCGCAGACTGGCGGTACGGCCCGGACGGAACACCGCGTCCCGAGTTCCCGCTCAACGCCGCGCGCGCGCAGGGGGCGCAGGTGCTCGTGGCCGGGGACAACTTCGGCTGCGGCAGCTCGCGCGAGCACGCTCCCTGGGCGCTCACCGGATTCGGCTTCCGCGCCGTGGTGAGCACCTCCTTCGCCGACATCTTCCGCAACAACGCGCTCAAGAACGGGCTCGTTCCGGTGGCCGTCGAAGCGGCCGCCCACGCGTCGCTCCTCGCACAGCTCGCCCGGGCTCCCGAGAGCGAGGTCACGGTCGACCTGGCCAGCCAGACGTTCCGCCTTCCCGACGGGAGCGCGGTGCGTTTTCCCATCGACCCGTTCGCCCGAACGTGCCTGCTCGAGGGGGTGGACGAGCTCGGCTACATCCTTCGCTTCGAGTCCCGCATCGCCGGGCACGAACGGCTCCTCCGGGAGCGCGCGTGATCCAGATCTACGACACCACCCTCCGGGACGGAACCCAGCGCGAGGGGATCTCCCTCTCCTGCGACGACAAGATCGCCATCGCGCAGCGGCTCGACGAGCTGGGCGTGACCTTCATCGAGGGAGGGTGGCCCGGCTCGAACCCCAAGGACGCCGAGTTCTTCGCCCGGGCCCGCGACCTCCCCTGGAAGACCGCCCACATCGCCGCCTTCGGCTCCACCTGCCGGGTGGGCGGCGGTCCGGAGGACGACGCAAACATCCGGGCGCTGGTCGACTCGGGTGCCCCGGTCTGCACCGTGGTCGGGAAGACCTGGACCCTGCACGTGACCGACGTGCTGCGAACCACGCTCGAGGAGAACCTCCGCATCATCGAGCAGAGCCTGCGCCACCTGGTGGCCCAGGGCCGGCGCGTGATCTACGACGCCGAGCACTTCTTCGACGGCTACAGGGCCGATCCCGGCTACGCGCTCGCCACGCTGGAGGCGGCGGCGCGGGGGGGTGCCGAGACGGTGGTGCTCTGCGACACCAACGGTGGATCGATGCCCTGGCAGATCGCCGAGGTGGTCCGCGTGGTGAAGGGGAAGGTGGATCGTCCGCTCGGCATCCACGCCCACAACGACAGCGAGACCGCCGTGGCAAACTCGCTGGCCGCCGTCCACGAGGGCGCGGTGCAGATCCAGGGCACCGTGAACGGCTACGGGGAACGCTGCGGGAACGCCAACCTCTGCTCGGTCATCCCGGCCCTGGAGGTGAAGCTCGGCCTCGAGTGCCTGCCGGCCGGCGGGCTGCACACGCTCACCGAGGTGTCCCGGTTCGTGGCCGAGCTCGCCAACCAGGCACCCGACGACCACCAGCCCTACGTGGGCAAGTCCGCCTTCGCCCACAAGGGCGGGATCCACGTTGCGGCCATGCGCCGGAACGAGGCGACCTACCAGCACATCGACCCGGTGCTGGTCGGCAACAGGATGCGGGTGGTGGTGAGCGAGCTCTCCGGACGGGGGAACCTGCTCTCCAAGGCGGAGGAGCTGGGGATCGCCGGCGGGGATCTGGGAGGCGTGCTGGGGGAGATCAAGGAGCTCGAGTCGAAGGGCTTCTCCTTCGAGGCCGCCGAGGCCTCGGTGGCCGTCCTCATGAAGAGGCAGGAGCCCGGCTACCGGCCCCCCTTCGAGCTGGTCGACTTCCTCGTCAACGTCGAGCACCGCACCGGGCGGGGCATCTTCGCCGAGGCCATGGTCAAGGTGCGGGTGGAGGGCGAGGTGCTGCACACCGCCGCCGAGGGCGACGGTCCGGTCGACGCGCTCGACGCCGCGCTCCGCAAGGCGCTCTCGCCTCGCTACCCGTCCGTCGCCCGGATGAAGCTCACCGACTACAAGGTCCGCATCCTCGACAGCGAGCGGGGTACGGGCGCCGTGACCCGTGTCCTCATCGACACGCACATGGGCGATCGGCGCTGGAGCACCGTGGGAGCCTCCACCAACATCATCGAGGCCAGCTGGCGAGCCCTCAGCGACTCGGTCGAGTACGGGATCACCGTCGCGCCCTGAGGGCGCAGAGGAACGGGGAGACGACATGAAGGCGACGATCGTGGTCCTGCCGGGCGACGGCATCGGTCCCGAGGTGACCGCCGAGGCGGTCCGTGTGATGGAGGCGGTGGCGCGGAAGGGAGGGCACGACTTCCGGTTCGCGGAGCGGCTCATGGGTGGCTGCTCCATCGACGCCCACGGCGTCGCGCTCACCCACGACGTCCTGCGGGAATGCCAGGCGGCCGACGCGGTGCTGCTGGGCGCGGTGGGGGGTCCGAAGTGGGACGATCCGACGGCCAAGGTCCGGCCCGAGCAGGGATTGCTCGGCCTGCGCAAGGGTCTGGGCGTCTTCGCCAACCTTCGCCCGGTCCGGGTCCACCCGGCGCTCCTCGACGCATCGCCGCTCAAGGCCGACCGGCTCGCCGGGGTCGACATCCTCGTCATCCGGGAGCTCACCGGAGGGCTCTACTTCGGCGAGCCCAAGGGGCGGCACCACAGGGACGGGCACGAGCACGCCGTGGACACCCTCGACTACGCCGACTACGAGGTGCGGCGCGTCACCGAGCTGGCCTTCCGGCTGGCCAAGGGGCGGCGGAAGAAGGTGACCTCGGTCGACAAGGCCAACGTCCTCGAGTCGTCGCGCCTCTGGCGCCAGGTGGCGGCGGCGGTGGGGCAGGAGAACCCCGACGTCGCCCTCGACCACATGCTGGTCGACACGGCTGCCATGCGGCTCGTCCAGGCGCCGGCCTCCTTCGACGTGCTGGTCACCGAGAACATGTTCGGGGACATCCTCACCGACGAGGCGGCCGTGCTGGCCGGCTCGATGGGCATGCTCCCCTCGGCCTCGCTGGGCGCCGGAGGGCCGGGACTCTACGAGCCCATCCACGGATCCGCGCCGGACATCGCTGGGAAGGGGATCGCGAATCCGCTCGGGATCATCCTCTCGGTGGCCATGATGCTGCGCCACTCGCTCGCTCTCCCGTCCGAGGCCGAGGCCGTCGAGCGGGCCGCCGACGCCGCCATCACCGAGGGTGCGCGAACGGCCGATCTGGGGGGAAGGCTCTCCACCCGCGCCATGGCAGACGAGGTGCTTCGGCGCCTGTAGCTAGTCCTCCGGGATGGGCTGCGGCCCCGGAACGATCCCGGCGATGTCCGGGTCCTCGCCCGGAGTTCCCGGGGTTCCCGGGTTCGACTCCTTCTCCCGCTTGCGCGTCTCGCGCCGCTCGTCCTTCTTGCGCTGCTTGTCGCGGCGCGCGGCTTCCTTCTGTCGCTTCGTCGAACCCGGGTTGAAGACCATGTGAACTCCTGGAGGCAGGGGCCTCTCGGCTTGGGAAATGCGAAGGCCCGGCCGCCGGCCGGGCCTCCACCGAACGGCTCGGCCTGAATCTTACTGCGGACGGACGCTGGCGGCCTGAAGGCCCTTCGGCCCCTTCTTCACCTCGAACTCCACCCGCTGCCCTTCCTTGAGGGAGCGGAACCCTTCGGTCTGGATGGCCGTGTGGTGGCAGAAGACATCCTCACCACCGCCGTCCTGCGTGATGAATCCGAACCCCTTCGCATCGTTGAACCACTTCACGACTCCACTGGCCATCCAGCACGTCCTTCTTCGTTCGCGCGGGAACCGTTCCCGGTGGGCCCGGGCCACCCCTGTAGCGCGAGCCGCCAAATTGTCTAGCGCGCCCGGATCGGTTTGTCGAGGGTCGGGCCGGCCGGAGCGCCCTCCCGGCGCCGTCAGGCCGCCTGGTCGAACCGGTCGAAGCGCATCGTGAAGACGGCCCGCCCCTGGGTCAGGGAGCGGAGCTCGGTTGCGTACCCGAACATCCGCCGAAGGGGGGCCTCTCCCTCGATGACCTTCGACGCGGAGCCCCGGTCGGACACGTCGAGCACCGATCCCCGGCGCCGGTCCAGGCTGCCCAGGACCTCGCCCAGGTACTCGGCCGGGAGGACGACCTCGGTTCGCATGATGGGCTGGAGGATCACGGGCCCGGCCCGGGCCGCGGCGTCGCGAACCGCATCGGCGACGGCGATCTTGTAGGCGAACGGCCGCGAGGCCCCCTCCCGCCAGGTGGCGCCGGTGAGGGTCACCTCCACGTCCTGGAGCGGATGCCCCTCCAGGACGCCGGTCTCGGCAGCCTCCCGGGCTCCTGCAGCAGCCATCTCCAGGGTCTCTCCCCGGAGGAAGGGCAGGGCTCTCGCTTCCGCCGACAGCCCGAACCGGAAGCCAGCGCCGCGCGCCAGGGGGCCGACGGAGACGCTGGCCTGGCCGAAGATCTCCTCGTCGTCGAACGACCGCTCGAAGCGCCCCGTCCCGTCCGCCCCGGAAGTGAGGGTCTCCCGAAGGAGGACCTGCGGCTCCCCGGTCCGGACCTCCAGGTGGAACTCGCGCTTCAGCCGCTCGGCAACGATCTCCAGGTGGAGCTCTCCCATCCCGGAGATGAGCAGCTGACCGGTGTCGGGGTTCTCGCCGAAGCGGAAGCTGGGGTCCTCGTCGGCGATGCGCGAGAGGGCCTCGAGCAGGAACTCCCGGTCGGAGAGGCTCCGGGCCTCCACCGCCGCCGAGATGACCGGCTCGTAGCTCGAGATGCGCTCGAGGACCAGTCCATGTCCCGGACTGGTGAGCGTATCGCCGGTCCGGGTGTCCTTGAGCCCCATGACGGCGAAGATCTGGCCCGCACCCAGCACCGGGACCCGGCGCTTCTGGGATGCGTGCATGAGCAGCAACCGGGAGACCCGCTCCTTGCGTTTCTGGCTCGCGTTCCAGACCTCGTCCCCCTCCGCGATGCGGCCGGAGTACACCCGGAGGAACACGAACCGGCGAAGCTCGTCGAGGAGCGACACCTTGAAGGCGAGCGCCACGAGAGGAGCGTCGTCGGAGGGGGGCGGGACGGTCACTTCCACGCCCGCGGCGTCGGTGCCGTGGGGAGGCGCGACGTCGATCGGGGAGGGGAGCCAGTCGCAGACCGCGTCCAGCACCTGGGGAACCCCCTTGTTCCGGAGCGCCGACCCGCAGAGCAGGGGAACGAACTTCCCGGTGAGCGTGGCCCGGCGCACCGAAGCGCCCATGGCGGCGGGGTCCAGGTCGGCATCCTCGAGGAGCGCCGTCGCCGCGCCGTCGTCGACGTCGGCGAGCGTCGCGAGAAGCTCCCGGCGGGCGTGCTCGCCGTCCGGCGACAGGCCCGGGGTCGTCGCGAAGGCGCGCGGGTCGTCGTCGTCGGCGAAGCTGATGGTCCGGCGGCCCACCAGGTCCTCGAGCCCGGAGAAGTCCACCCCCGTTCCGAGGGGACGCTGCACGGCGGCGCTGCGGTGGTCCGGGAAGTGGCGCCGCATCGAACGCAGGGTCTCGTCGAAGTCGGCGCCGACACGGTCCATCTTGTTGGCGAGGGCGATGCGCGGGACGTGGTAGCGGTCGGCCTGTCGCCAGACGGTCTCGCTCTGCGGCTCGACCCCGTTCACCGCGTCGAAGACCACGACCGCGCCGTCGAGCACGCGCAGGCTCCGCTCCACCTCGACCGTGAAGTCCACGTGGCCGGGCGTGTCGATGAGGTGGATCTCGTGGCCCGCCCAGTCGAACGTGGAGACGGCCGAGGTGATGGTGATCCCTCGCTCGCGCTCGAGGTCCATCCAGTCCATCACGGCCAGGCCGTCGTGGACCTCGCCCATCTTGTGGGTGCGTCCGGCCGCGAAGAGGAAGCGCTCGGAGAGCGTGGTCTTCCCCGCGTCGATATGGGCCATGATCCCGATGTTGCGGATCGCCCGGATCCGGCGCACGGCCCCAGGCTCCCTGTCTGCCTCCCCGGACATGGACCTGGAGTATACCCATCCAGGCACGGCGCCGGACGGTGCCGTCGGGCAGAATGTAGGCGCTCTCTACCGAGGTGAGACACATGACCGTGAATTCCAGCTCCTCCCCCCACCGGTGGCGATTCCACCGGATCGGTGGCCTCGACCAGGTCCAGCTCGACAGCGCCGGCGACCTGCGCAACCTGGACAAGCTCGACCAGAAGCTCTGGGTGGCGCTGACCTGCCCGACCAGGGGGCTCGAGATCGACGCGGCCACGCTGACCCTTCTCGACGCCGACAAGGACGGCCGCGTCCGGGCGCCGGAGGTGATCGCCGCGGTGAAGTTCGCCGATGCGCGGCTCGTGGATCTGGGCGTGCTGGTGACGAGCAGGGACACCCTCCCGCTCGCCGACATCCGCCAGGACACGCCGGAGGGGAAGGCCCTCCTGGGCGCGGCCCGCCAGATCCTCTCCGCCGCGGGGAGGCCGGACGCGGAGGAGGTCACCCTCGAGGACGTGGCCGATCTGTCGCACGTGTTCGAGAAGACCGTCTTCAACGGCGACGGCGTCATCGTCCCCGGGTCGGCCACCGAGGAGGCCCTGGGCCAGGTGATCGTCGACGCCATGGCCTGCGCCGGCGAGGTGACCGACCGCAGCGGCAAGCCTGGACTCGACCGTGCGCGGCTGGATTCCTTCTGGTCCGACCTCGCCGACTTCGACGCGTGGTGGAAGGAGGGGCGGGGCAGCGCCATCCAGGTCCTCGGCGACGCCACCCCCGCCGCCGCCGACGCGGTGCGGGCCGTCCGCGCCAAGGTGGACGACTACTTCACCCGGGTCGGCCTGGCCGCCATCGACGACCGGATGCCACCCTTGCTCGCCCGTCCCGAGATCGAGATCGCGGCCATGGCGGGGAAGGACCTGTCGGCCGCCAGCGCCGAGGTGTCCTCGCTTCCCGTCGCTCGCATCGCAGCCGGAAGGCCCCTGCCGCTCGGCGAGGGAGTGAACCCGGCCTGGGCCGGTGCGGTGGCCGCGCTCCGCCGGGACGCCGTGGCGCCCGTCCTCGGGCCCGACCGGGCCGCGCTCTCGGCCGTCGAGTGGGAATCCCTGAAGGCGGCGCTCGCACCCTACGAGGCCTGGCTCGGCGCCCGCAAGGGCGCCGGGGTCGAGAAGCTGGGCGCTGCGCGGGTCGCGGACCTCCTCGCAGGGACGCGGAAGGCCGAAGTCGAGGCCCTCATCGCCCAGGACGAGACCCGCAAGGAGGAGGCGAACGAGGTCGTCGAGGTGGCCCGGATGGTGCGGTACCGCCGGGATCTCTTCCGCCTGCTGCGGAACTTCGTCAGCTTCGCCGACTTCTACGACACGCGGTCGCCGGCCGTGTTCCAGGCCGGAACCCTCTACATCGATGGACGGGCCTGTCACCTCTGCGTGAAGGTGGACGATCCGGCGGCGCATGCGGTGATCGCCGTTCCCAGCCGGATGTTCATCGCCTACTGTGACTGCAAGCGGCCAGGCGGCGAGGCCATGAAGATCGCCGCCTGCGTCACCCAGGGTGATTCGGACTTCCTCACGGTCGGGCGAAACGCGCTCTTCTACGACCGGAAGGGCAAGGACTGGGACGCCACGGTCATCAAGATCGTGGAGAATCCCATCAGCCTGCGACAGGCCTTCTGGTCGCCCTACAAGCGGGCCATCCGGGCCATCAGCGAGCAGGCGGCCAAGTTCGCCGCCGCCAAGGACAAGGAGGCGGAGGCGCGCCTCGCCCAGACCGCCGACAAGGCCACCGGCGTGGCCGTGGGTGCGAAGCCGGTCAAGCCCGACCCGGTCGACGTGGGGAAGATGGTCGGGATCATCGCCGCGCTGGGCGTGGGCGTCGGGGCCGTCGGCACCATCTTCGGGGCCGCCGTGTCTGGATTCATTGGACTCCAGCCCTGGTGGTCCAAGATCCTGGCACTGGCCGGGATGATCCTCGTCATCTCCGGTCCGGCGGTGGCCATCGCCTGGCTCAAGCTCCGGCAGCGGACGCTCGGTCCCGTGCTCGACGGGAACGGCTGGGCGGTGAATGGCCGGGTGATCGTCAACATGCCGCTCGGAACCGTCCTCACCGACCGTGCCTTGCTGCCTCCCGGTTCGAGCCGCTCCCTGCAGGACCCGTACGTCGACCAGGGGGCGCGGGCCCGCCGGACCCTGGCATGGCTCGTGCTCATCGCCGCGGGGGTCGCGCTGGCCGTGGCGAGGTGGCAGCACCTCTGGCCGTTCCGGACGTGATGCCCGGCCCGGCCTCCCGGTTCACTCCGGGAACACCCGCTCGGTGATCTTCGCCCCGGTCGAAGGGTCGACGCCCTCCAGGTCTGCCCACTCCACGCTGGGGATGAGGCTTCCGCCCTCCTCGGCCTGCACGAAGATGCGCCGGAGCAGTGCCGGACGGCCTGCGATGGTCACCGATGCCGCCGGGCAGCCGTCGCGCAGGGCGAGCTTCACGGGCCGGTCCTTCTTGGCCTTCAGCACCACGACGAACCCGGCCCCCGACGCGGCCGGATCGACACTGAAGCCGTAGGCGAGGAGCTTCTCGATGAAGTTGAGCCCCTCCCGGTGGCCGTCCTCGGCCAGCATGTGCCACTGGGCTTCGATGGGGTCGTCGGGATCGAGCGCCCCGCGCGCGTCTCGCCGGGCCAGGTAGACCACCTCGTTCGCGTTGGTGCTCCGGCCGATGCGGAAGAGCTCCGTGGGGCAGGAAGGGTCGGGAACCGTCGAGAGGAGCAGCGCCAGGGTGAGGGTTCCGAACATCGTCTGTCTCCGCGCCGGTGGTGGCCACGGGGAGCTAACGGATCGCCGGGCCAGGCGCAACGACCCCGTGGTGGCGTACGCAGCCGCGTCCCCGGCCGACCGCGTAGGCCCCGCGCAGCCCCTCGGTGAGGTAGGCCTTGGCGTGACGGACGGCCTCCACGACCGGATCGCCCATCGCCAGGCGCGCTGCGATTGCGGCCGAAAGCGTGCAGCCGGTGCCGTGGGTGTGGGGCGTGTCCACCCGCGGGGCGGAGAGGTCGTGCGTCTCCCGGCCGTCGAAGAGGACGTCCACGGCGTCGCCTCCTGCGGCCAGGCCACCTCCCTTCACGAGGACTGCTCCAGGGCCCATGGCCTGGAGGTCCCGGGCCGCACTTCGCATCCCCTCGACGTCGCGGACGGGCCGGCCGAGCAGGGCCTCGGCCTCGAGGAGGTTCGGTGTGAGCAGGGTGGCGAGCGGGAGGAGCAATTCCACGTAGGCTCGCTGCGCAGAGGTGTCCACGAGACGGTCGCCACTGCGGGCCACCATGACCGGATCGACCACCAGGGGCGCGATCCGGTGGCGCCTGAGTGCCCGCACCACCGCCTCCACGATGGCCGCGGTCCCGAGCATGCCGGTCTTCGCGGCCGCCACCGGCATGTCGGAGGCCACCGCGTCGATCTGGGCCTCGACGAGGGAAGGCTCCACCACGGCCCAGGCCCGGACGCCGGTGGAGTTCTGGGCGGTGACCGCGGTGATCGCGGTGGTGCCGTGAAGTCCGTGGGACGCGAAGGCATGGAGGTCGGTCTGGATGCCGGCTCCGCCTCCCGAGTCCGAGCCGGCGATGGTGAGGGCGACCTTCATGGGGGCGAGGTACGGTGTTTCGGGAATTCGCGCAAGGGTGCGGGACCCTGGGTGGGACCCGGGACCACCGGGTCATCGCGCACCCGGATTCGAGTGGGATCCCCGAGGGATCGACGCCCTGGAGAATGGGGGCCTGACCGTTCAAGATGTTGCAGGAACGGGAGAAATCCAGCAGGCCGCGCAGACTCCCCTGGCGGCACCCACCGGGCCGGCTCGGCATGGTCGGTGCTGGCGAGTGAAACGGTGCCCTCCGTCCTGCTCATCCTCCTGGCCTGCGCTGCTGCGCTGCTCCCGGCGTCGCTGTTCCTGGCCTGGGTGCACAGGCGGGCGGGAAGGAGCATCGAAGCGCCGGAGCCGGAACTGGAGCCGGAACCGGTCCGGGCGGCCGGCGAGGCAGCCTCTGCGTTCAGGCTCCTCTCCGACTGCTCGTCCGACCTCGTCCTCCTCGTCGACGCGGGAGGAAAGGTGGCCTACGCGAGCCGTTCCGCGGAGCGGGCCTTCGGCGCTCCCCTCTCGGCCTTGCGGGGCGGGCGCTTCACCGATCGCCTGCTCCCGCCCGACCGGGTCTCGGGCGAGGAGATGCTGACCAGGGCCCGGAAGCAAGGAACGGCCCGTGGGACCTTGCGCGCGACCCTTCCGGACGGCGACGTCAGGACCTACGACACGGTGGTCGACGCATCCCGCGGGGGAGAACCGGGAATGGTGGCGGTCTCGGGCCGCGACGTCACCGAGCACCTGCGTCTCTCGGCACAGCTCCGGCAGGCGCAGAAGCTGGAGGCGGTGGGGCGCATGGCCGCCGGCGTCGCGCACGACTTCAACAACCTGCTCGCGGTGATCCAGTCGGGCACGACCCAGGCGCGCGAGTCCCTTCCGCCGGGCCATCCCGCCCACGCCGACCTGGTCGACGTGGCGACCGCGGCCGATCGCGGAGCGGCGCTGACGCGACAGCTCCTGTCCTTCGCGCGCAAGGACAGGCCGGAGGATCAGCGCGCCGACGTCTCGGGAGTGCTCGCCGAGCTCTCCCGATTCGTACCCCGGGTCGTGGGACGTGGGCACCACGTCCGCTTCGCCGAGGGCGAGGTCCTGGGGGAGGTCCCCCTGTCTGCCACCAGCCTGGAGCAGGTCATCCTCAACCTGGCCATCAACGCGAGCGACGCAACGCCTTCCGGCGGATGGATCGAGGTCGAGGCCCGCCGTGTGGAGGTGCGAAACGGCGACGCCTCTTCGAACCGTTCTTCACCAGCAAGCCCACGGGTCAGGGCTCGGGGCTCGGGCTCGCGACCTCGCTCGGCATCGTGGAGGGAGCCGGAGGGACCATCGAGGTGGACACCGAGGAGGGAAGGGGGAGTGTCTTCCGTGTGCTCCTGCCCCACCTGCCGGTGGTCCCGGGGATGGTGGACGCTTCGACGACCAAGCTCGCCGTGGTCCGCCGCTCACGGGTCCTCCTCATCGATCACGACCCGGCGCTGGTGGCGATGCTCTCGCGCCTCCTCGCGGCGCGGGGACACGAGGTCGTCGCCGCTGCCACGTCCATGGAGGCCCGGCGACAGGCGGCCTACTTCCCCGGCCGGATCGACGTCGTCCTGATCGGGCTCGACCTCGGCGAGGAGCACGGCGTCACCATTCTCGGCGAGGTGAGGCGAACGAGTCCACGCGCCCGGGCCGTGCTGCTCACCAGAGAGGGAGGCGAGGATCGCGACCTCGATCACCTGCTCGAGGCCGGGGTGGAGCTGGTCCGGCGTCCGGTACCGGTCGAGGTGCTCGTCGAGGTGGTGGAACGGGCCGCGGCTCGGGTGCCCGCGCGGCTCGACCCCGTGATCGAGAAGGAACTGGCGAGTGCCTAGTCGGCCGGCTCCTGCTGGGTCAGGCAGTGGATCGTGCCCAGCCCCCAGACCAGGTCGAGGGCGTGGATGCCCACCACCGGGCGGTCCTGGAACAGCTCGCCCAGGATCCCCAGCGCCTGGCGGTCGGCCGGGTCGTTGAACGTCGGCACGAGGACCGCAGCGTTGGCGACGTAGAAGTTGGCGTAGCTCGCAGGAAGGCGCCGGCCGTCGAAGACCACGGGGGCGGGCATGGGCAGGTCGACCACCTCGGGGCGCGATCCGTCGGCGAGCCGTGCCGAGGCGAGCCGCTCCCGGTTCTCCGCCAGGGCGGCGTGGTTGGGGTCGGACGGGTCGTCCTCCCGCGCCAGCACGATGGTGGTGGGGGAGACGAAGCGGGCCAGGTCGTCGACGTGGCCGTGGGTGTCGTCGCCGGCGATGCCCTTCCCCAGCCAGATGGTGCAGGGTGCGCCCAGCGCCTCGCGGAAGATCGCCTCGTAGTCGGACCGGTCGAATCCGGGGTTCCGTACCTGGACCGAGGGATCGAGGAGGCACTCCTCGGTGGCCAGGATGGACCCGGAGCCGTTCACGTCGATGGCGCCGCCCTCCAGGACGACATCGCGCCCCCGGCGCCGTACCGGGAGCAGCCGAAGGCCCAGCCCCTTCGCGGCTCGCTCCGGGATCCGGGCGTCACGCTTCCAGTCGGGGTACTTCGACCAGGCGTCGAAGCGGAACCCGGCAACGGCCCGGACTCCGCGGCGGATGCCGCGGCGGACGAACAGGGGGCCGGAGTCGCGCATCCAGGCACGGTCGGTGGGGAAGCGCCGGAAGTCGACCCGGTCGACGTCGGCGCCGTGGCGCAGGAGGTGGCGCAGGGCCACCGCCTCGTGGGCCGCGTCGTTCACCAGGAGGCGAACCGTCTCCCCGGCGGCGACCTTCTTCACGATCTCGGCGAAGACCCAGGGAACCGGTCCGAACCGGCCCGGCCAGTCCCCCACGGCGTGGGGCCAGGCGAGCCAGGTGGCCTCGTGGGGCTCCCACTCGGCGGGCATGCGGGACTCGGTCACGGGGTCCTCAGTCGATGAAGCGTTTCTCGAGGCCGGCGTAGGCGTCGACGCGCCGGTCGCGCAGGAAGGGCCAGTTGCGCCGGACCTCCTCGATGCGGGAGAGGTCCACCTCGCCGAGCAGGGTCTCCTCCCGGTCCACCGGGGCCTCCGCGATCACCTGGCCGAACGGGTCGCAGAGGAAGCTCGAGCCCCAGAACTCGAGCCCGGCCTGGCCGGACTGCCCGGCCTCGAAGCCGATGCGGTTCACCGCGCCCACGTAGACCCCGTTGGCGATGGCGTGGGAGCGCTGGATGGTGCGCCAGGCGTCGCGCTGTCCCGCGCCGAAGCGCTCCTTCTCGCCGGGGTGCCAGCCGATGGCCGTGGGATAGAGGAGGATGGCCGCGCCCTGCAGGGCGGTGAGGCGCGCACCCTCCGGGAACCACTGGTCCCAGCAGATGAGGGTCCCGACCCGGCCGGCGGCGAGGTCGAAGGCCCGGAAGCCAAGGTCTCCCGGGGTGAAGTAGAACTTCTCGTAGAAGGCCGGGTCGTCGGGGATGTGCATCTTGCGATAGGTGCCCCGCAGCGACCCGTCGGAGTCCACCAGCAGCGCGCTGTTGTGGTAGAGGCCGGGCGCTCTCCGCTCGAAGATGGGCACGACGACGGAGACGCCGGCCCGGCGCGCCACCTCCTGGAAGCGGCGGCTGCTCGGCCCGGGGACGTCCTCGGCCAGGTCGAAGAAGGCGTGGTCCTCCCGCTGGCAGAAGTACGGGGAGCGGTAGAGTTCCGGCAGGCAGACCACCTCGGCGCCGCGGCGCGCCGCCTCCTCGACCATTCCGGCGGCCCGCTCCTCGTTGTCGCGCGGGTCGGCGGACATCGCCATCTGGACGAGGCCGACCTGGAACTTTCCCTTCGACATGGGGCGAGAGGATACGCGGTGCGGGGTCGGGACGCACCCCCGAAGCCTGCCGGTGCGTGCGCCGGGCTCCCGGGCTCAGGAACGTCCGAGTGGAGCGTCGTCGTCGTCGTGCGGGTGGAACGACCGCACGACCGCGCGGGGCAGGATGGCCTCCAGGCTTCCCACGGCCAGGACCACCTCCCGCAGGAAGAACGTGAGCGCCAGGGTGAGCGCGCCCATGGCCGCCACGAAGAGCCCCGCGACCAGCAGCGAGAAGTTCTTCTGCGCCAGGAATCCGATGAATGCGACCCCGATCACGAGCGACACGAGGAGCGCGGCCCCGGTGCCCATGGTGATGGCCCAGCGAACCAGCTCCCCGCGACGCTTCAGGACCGCCAGCTCGGGAGGGCGCATCGAGCCGGGATCGATCCCTCCCTCCAGCGAGCGGGTCCGATCGACGATCCGGGCCAGGCGGTTGGCGAAGACGTTGAGGAGCGCCCCGACCGCAGAGAGGAGGAAGGCGGGAGCGAGCGCCATCTGGATGACGCGGGCGATGTCATGGACGTGGGACTCTTCCATCGGGCGTCCGGGCCGGACGGGCCGATCCTAGCACGGCGGTTGACTTCCCCCGTCGCCCGACTATTCCCTCTACGACCATGCGAAGCGACGTCATCAAGAAGGGGTACGAGCGCGCCCCCCACCGCAGCCTGCTGCGCGCCACGGGTCTGGTCGACGCGGATTTCGACAAGCCCTTCATCGGGGTCTGCAACAGCCAGGTCGACATCATCCCCGGCCACATCCACCTGGCCGGCTACGGCCAGATCGTCAAGGACGAGATCCGCAAGGCGGGCGGGGTGCCCTTCGAGTTCCACACCATCGGCGTGGACGACGGCATCGCCATGGGCCACTCCGGCATGCTCTACAGCTTGCCCTCCCGCGAGCTCATCGCCGACTCGGTCGAGACCATGATGAACGCTCACGCGCTCGACGCCATGGTCTGCATCCCCAACTGCGACAAGATCGTCCCGGGCATGCTGATGGGGGCGCTGCGGGTCGACGTGCCCACCGTCTTCGTGTCGGGCGGTCCCATGAAGGCGGGCAAGCTCGCCGACGGCACCGAGATCGACCTGGCCACCGCCTTCGAGGCGGTGGGGAAGCGCGCCCAGGGCAAGATGACGGACGAGGAGCTCTACGCCATCGAGTGCGCCGCCTGCCCCGGGGCCGGCTCCTGCTCGGGCATGTTCACCGCCAACTCGATGAACGTGCTCTGCGAGGCCATGGGGATCGCGCTCCCGGGGAACGGCACCGCCGTCGCACTCTCGCCGGAGCGGGAGGCGCTGCTCCGGCGGGCCGCCCGGAGGTCGGTGGAGATCGCCGGCGACGATCGCTTCCGCATGCGCCGGATCGTGAACGAGGACGCCATCTGGAACGCGCTGGTGGTGGACATGGCCATGGGCGGGAGTTCCAACACCGTGCTCCACATGCTGGCCATCGCCTCCGAGGCCGGGGTCCCGTTCGACCTCGCCACCATCGACCGGATCGGCCGGCAGGTGGCCCACGTCGCCAAGATCGCTCCGTCCCTCTCCACCGTGCACATCGAGGACGTGGGGCGGGCCGGTGGCGTCTCGGCGGTCCTCCACGAGGTGGCGCGCCGGGGCGACGTGGTCCGGACGCGGGCCCTCACCGTGACCGGCGAGACCATCGGCGACCGCATCCGGGACGCCGAGGCCACCGACCGGCGGGTCATCCGCTCCATCGACGATCCGTACTCGTCGGTGGGAGGCATCGCCGTCCTGCGCGGGAACCTCGCCTCCGAGGGAGCCGTCGTGAAGACGGCGGGGATCGACCCCGGCCTGCGCCGCATGACCGGGAAGGCCCTCTGCTTCGACTCCCAGGACGACGCCATCGCCGGGATCATGGCCGGCAAGGTCCAGGCCGGGCACATGGTGATCATCCGCTACGAGGGGCCCAAGGGCGGTCCGGGCATGCAGGAGATGCTCTCGCCGACCAGCCTCATCATGGGCATGGGGCTCGGCGACAAGGTGGGGCTCGTCACCGACGGGCGGTTCTCCGGTGCGACCCGGGGCGTGTGCGTGGGGCACGTCTCGCCCGAGGCGGCCGAGGGTGGGACCATCGCCCTCCTCCGAGACGGGGACGAGGTGACGGTGGACATCGACCACCGCAGGCTCGAGGTCGCGCTGTCGGAGGAGGAACTCACCCGCAGGCGGGCGGCGCTCCGTCCCCGGAAGAGGGACGTTCCGTCGAAGTGGCTCCGGCGCTACGCCGCGATGGTGGAGAACGCCTCGAAGGGCGCCGTGCTGCGGTCGGAGTTCTAGGCAGTCATCCACTCGCGAAGGACGCGGTCGATCTCCTCGGCGGAGAGCTGGCCGCGGTCGGCCATGTCCTTGATCCGGGCGGTGACGTCCCGGAGCTCGCCCTCGCCGAACTTGAGCCCCATCTCCCGCGCGCGGTAGGCGACCGCGTGCTTCCCGGTGAGGCGGCTCCCCACGATGAGCTGGCGCGCCATGCCCACCGCCTCGGGCGGGATGACCTCGTAGCTGCCGGTGTTGGCGAGCATGGCCTTCAGGTGCATTCCAGCCTTGTGGGAGTAGGCGGTGACGCCGGTGAGCGGGTTGTTGAAGGGGATCTCGACGCCGGTCACCCGGGCCACGAGCCGTTCCAGCTCCCGGAGCTGGCCGAGCCGGTACCGCGCCCCCACGCCCTGCGGATCCAGGCTGTACATGCGGGCCACGAAGCCGCCCAGCGGCGTGATGCCCACCCGCTCCCCGATTCCCAGGACCGAGACGTCGACGTGCGTGGCCCCGGCGGCGACGGCCTCCCAGGCGTTTGCCACCGCACAGCCGGTGTCGTCGTGGCCGTGGAAGCCGATGTCGCACTTCACGGTGCGCCGGATCTCGCGGAAGAGGGCGTAGACCTGCCGCGGGGTGGCGATCCCCACGGTGTCGGCGGCCCCGACGCGGTGGACGCCCAGCCTCTCGGCAGCCCGGTACACCGCCGTGAGGTCGGCCTCCTCGCTGCGGAAGGCGTCCTCGGCCGAGAAGCGGGTCTCCAGGCCGGCCGAGAGGGCCAGCTCGATGGGCGGTCCCATGGCGTCGATGATCTGCTGGATGCTCTTGCCGTGGGACGCCTCGCGGAGGATGCGGCTGGTGGCGAAGAGGAGCCCGATGCCCTGCACGCCCGAGTCGATGGCGGCGCGGACGTCGTCCACCACGCAGCGGGCGTGGGTGATGACCTTGGCGGAGAGTCCGAGCTGGACGATGCGCTCGGCGTCGCGCTGCGACTGCGGGGAGGCGGCCGGCGAGGTGAGCTCGACGTACTCCACCCCGAAGGCGTCGAGGGAGCGCGCGATGGCCACCTTGTCCTCGGTGCGGAAGTTGCCCCGGGCGAACTGCTCCCCCTCCCGCAGGGTGGAGTCGATGATGCGCCAGGGCTTCACGACCGGCTCGCTCATGGGCGCACCTAGTGAGGCACCGCCGAGGCGGCGACGAGGTCGAGGACCATGCCCCCGGAGGCCGCGTCCACGCGGAACCCGAAGCGGGCCAGGACCTCGGGCTGGAACCAGCCGGTCTCGAGAAGCTGCACGCCCCGGGCGCGCTGCCTCCGGGAGAGCTCGCGGATGATGCCGTCGGCCACGCCGTGGCCTCGGTACTTCCGGCTCACCACGATCTTCTCCATGTGGGTGCGCTCGGGCGTGACCTGCCGGTAGAACACCCCGCCGATGACCGCGTCGTGGGCGTCCACCGCGATCAGGTGGCGGTGCTCGGGCTCGAAGCTCACCTCCAGGCTCGACTCCCGGAAGAGCTGGAGGAGCCGGGCCACCTCCCGTGGCGACCGGGCTGCGCGGACCGAGTAGCCCTGGCCGGTGTCGTCGGCGAGTCCCACCACGACCTCTGCGGTGAGATGGTCGCCCCGCTCCAGGGAGATGAGGGATGTGTGGTCCCCCGGCCGCAGGTGGCGGAAGGTCATGCGGGCCAGGAAGTAATCCTCCCGGGCGTCCGGACGCACGCCCTCCCGGAGATTGGCCAGGTGCTCGCGCAGGTCGAGCCCGCGGTACGGGAGCGATCGGGCCCGGGCCATGAGCCGGTCGAGCGCCGCCGCCAGGGGCTCCCGGGCGTCGGCGAAGACGGTGCGCCGGAAGAAGCGGACGCGGGTGTCCGGCCACTCCCGCTCGACGTCGCCCAGCTGGTAGGTGGTCCAGAGCTCACCGAGCATGGTGCCCTGCGCCTCCAGCGTGGCGTTGGGATTGACCGCCCGCCAGCGCCGGAACCGCTCGATGGCGAAGTGGACCGGGCGGGAGGTGAATCCGGTGGCCTCGACCTGGGAGAGGAAGGCCAGGGCCGCCTCGGCGCGGGGGCCGGGGAGGAGGGAGGAGAGGGCGGTGCGCCCCCGCTCCAGCCCGAGTGCCTCGATGACCGCCGAGAAGCGCAGCGTCGGGCCGAGGCCGCCCCGGAGGGCGGGGTAGAGGGCCTCGGTGGCGGTCACGAAGGCGGTCTCGAAGCGATCGAGGACGTCGTCGAGCCGGTCGACCTCGCCGCGGTCGGAGACGGACACCAGCCGGGCGCCGGTCTGGTAGTCGTGCGATGGGACGATGAAGGCCGCCGGGGAGGGATCCCGAAGCGCCACTCGCCGCCCCGTGCGGTCCCAGAACCCGACGTGGGCGGCCAGCGCGTTCCAGCACACGAAGGGCCACTGGTTCGTGAGCCGCCGCGCCTCCCCCTTCAGGACGAAGCGGGCCAGCTGCTGCTCGACGTTCTCGCCCGGGATGAACTCCTCGGTGTAGATGCCCCAGTCCGGGTGGTAGCTGCCGAAGGCCTCGACGAGCGGCGGCGGCGCCCCGGACGAGAGCAGCCAGAGGACCTCGTCTCGCAGCTCGGCGGGCGGCATGGTCTCGGCGTGGTTCACCGCGAAGTCGAAGGTCTCCCGCCCCCGTGTGGTGAGGGAGAAGCGGTAGACCGATTTTCCGAGCCGCCGCCCCAGCAGGGTCACGGTGGCTCCGCCGGGCGGGATGTCGGCCAGCGAGAGGATGGGGCCCTTGGCGAGCACGAACACCGTGCTGCGCACGAGTGTGGAGTCGGAGATGGCGCGCAGGAGCAGCTCGACGGTGCGCGGGGGAAGGGCGCCCTCGAAGCGCACCACGTCGCGCCAAGTGTACTCCTCCCCGGAGGCCGGGTCGACGGCGAGCCGGAGGTTTGGCCCCAGCCAGTGCTGGAACCCGCGGCGGTTCCGGTCGTACTCCTCGCTCGCCCGTGCGGCGAGCAGGGGGTCCGGGTGGAAGGTGAGCCGGGCCATGGGAATCCGCACCCGCCCGTACCAGGGTGGATGGGCGATCGAGTAGGCCACCGCGAGGCGCATCGCGCCGGAGAGCAGGCGCCGCTCGGAGGCGTTCTGTTCGGGATCGAGGGCGCGCGGCGACTGGATCGTGGCGAGAAGCTCCTCGACCTGTGCCTCGGAGAGCCCCTTCTCGCCGAAGGTGGCGAGGTCCTCGTCGCGGAGGGCCTGCGGCCCCAGGCGGTCGAGGAAGGTCTGGAGCGTCTCGACGGTCCGGGCGGGATCCTCGAAGGGAAGCAGGCTCCGGAAAGCGCGCCTCCGGATCTCCTCCTCCGGGGAGTCGGCGCAGCGCCGGAGCAGCCCGCGGGCCAGCGGGACGAGCTCGCGACGGCCGGAGGTGAGCACCCGCTCCAGGAGGGAGAGGGCGCGGCGTGCCTCCGGGCGCTCGGCACGGAGGAGCTCGCCGGCGGCGTGCACCGACTCGACGGTGGCCTCGTCTCGCCCCACGTTCTCGATGAGCGCCGGGATGCGCTCCGGATCGGGCGCCTCCCAGATGCGGGGGTCGAGCCGAACCTCCCCCGCGCCCTTGGGGCGGCGCACCGCCAGGGACCGGAAGGCCTCCTCCCCGAGGAACCGGCGCAGACCCTCGTTCCCCAGCCAGAGCGTCGGGTGGGCCAGCACCGCGCCCAGGTCGAGGACTCCGCCCTCGGGGTGGTAGGCAAGGTCGCCCACCCGGAGCGAGCCGGGTGCGCGCGGATCGGAGCCGACGCGCAGGATGGTCCCGCCGGCCCGCACCTCCCCACCGCGAATCACCACGTCCTCGACGAGGACGCCCAGCTCGCGCAGGACCCAGTTCGGGATGCGGAGGCCGATGCCGTCCACCGAGAGGGACAGCGCCCGGTGCTGGTACATCCCGTCGATGAGGGACTTCCAGTTCCTGGCGACCACGTCCCGCTTGTAGGTCAGCTTGTGGGTGAGCTCGCCGTGCTCGACGTCGAGCGCCCGGTCGAGGATGCGGAAGGCCACCACCCGCTCGAATGGCGCCAGGAACCGGTTGGCCGAGGCCACGAGGGAGGAGACGACGTGCTGCATCTCCTCCGGGGACCGCTTCCGCAGCTCGGGCCGTCCCTCGAAGTTGGGCCAGACCAGCAGCGTGTTGTACTCCCGGTGATCGCCGACCAGGAAGGCCTGGGCGAGGTCGTCGAAGTCGCGGAAGAGGTTCTCCACACGCTGCGGCGCGATGGTCTGGCCAGCGCGGTTCTTGTAGATCTCCTTCTTCCTCCCGGTGATGCGGAAGTGCCCCTCGGCGTCGATGGAGACCAGGTCCCCGGTGTGGAACCAGCCCTCCGCGTCGTGGGCCTCCAGTTCCTCCCCCTCGGCGTGGAGGTAACCCGGGCTCACGTAGGCGCCGCGGATGAGCAGCTCGCCGTCCTCGGCGCGGACGCACTCGATGCCGGGCAGCGGCTTCCCGATCGAGCCGTCGACGTACTCGCCGGGCGGGGTCATGGTGATGCCGCCGGTCGCCTCGGTCATCCCGTAGCCGGAGCAGAGCTCCACGCCAGCTCGGTGGAAGGTCCGGAAGACCACGGGGTCGAGGTAGCCCGCCGCCGACAGGCCGTGGGCCAGGCGGCCTCCGGTCAGGGCGCGCAGCTGTCCTGCGGCGGCCTCGGGGTCGTCGGGGGGGGCCTGGCGCTGCGCGGTCTCCTGGAGCTCCATCCACTTCTTCGGGACCGAGATGAAGACCGTGGGCTGGACGGTCTTGAAGTCCTCCACCAGCGAGGCATGGCCGGTCGAGCGGGCGAAGACGTACGTCCCTCCCCACCACAGGGACCCGGTCATCTCCAGGAAGCGGCCGAACGTGTGGTAGAGCGGAAGGTAGGCGAGGAAGACGTCGCCCTCGTTCAGGTGCGGCAGGGCGAAGCCGCGGCAGAGCCGCTTCGAGACCAGGTTCAGGTGGTCGAAGACGATTCCCTTGGGCCGCCCGGTCGTACCGGACGTGTACATCACCGTGGCCAGGTCCCGGCTCCGCACCCGGGCCGCCCGGGCGGCGCGCTCGGCGTCGTCGAAGGCGCCGGCCCCCTGGGCGACCGCCTGCTCGAGGGAGAGCAGGCCGTGCCGGTCGGCGGCGGCGCGGGAGACCACCACGACCTCCTTCAGGTCGGGGAGGCCGGGCAGCGAGGGGAGCACCTTGTCGACCTGCTCCTCGTCGGAGACCACCAGGATGTGTGCCCCGGAATGGCGGAGCATGTAGGCCACCTGCTCCGGCGTGGAGTTGGCCGGCAGGGGGAAGTCGACGATCCCGTTCGAGAGGCAGGCGATGTCGGTGAGCGCCGTCTCGAGCGAGTTCTCGGAGAGGATGGCGACCCTGGGGTCGCTGTCCTCCGGGGTGAGGGCGAGGAGCCCTCTCGCGATCGCGCGGGTCCGGCGCGCCAGGTCGGCCACGGTGAGCTCGGCGCCGTCGGTGCCCATGACCCGCATGGCCAGCACGCGGGGATCGGTCTCCTCGCGGGAACGGAGCATGGCGCCGAAGGTGTGGTCGGCGCGCTCGATCACCGGCACGAGCAGGCCGGTCCAGGGATCGACGTCGGCAGGGGTCATCGCCTCGGTGAATGCCCGGCGGCGCGCGGTGTCGATGAGGCCGAAGAGGGCGGTCCGCGCAGGCTCGCGGGCCTCCGGCGAGGCGAGGCACCCGTCGAGACGGCCGACCAGCTCCGTGACCCCGGCGAGATCCGCCGGACGGACGGCGAGCAGGGCGGACCGGGTGTCCTCGACGAGGGTCCGGTCAGGGGTGGTTCCGGGGTTCCAGCTCGAGGCGAGGCGGGCGTAGGCGGGCGGCACGCGGTCCATGGCCGCACCACTCTACGATCTACCGGGGAAGTGCGCCCGCCCGCCGGTGAGGTCGACAGGGGGGAGCCGCCCGTGGTTCAGTCCCCCCGTGAGGGTACCCCCGCTCACCGAGCCCTTCGAGGCGCACAGCTACACGGTGGACGCGTTCGGCCTGCTCTCGGCGCCCGCGCTCTCCGGCTGGCTCCAGGAGGCGGCCGGGCGCCATGCGGACCTGCTCGGGGTCGGCGTGGAGGCGCTCCAGGCCCGCGGCCTCACCTGGGTGCTGGCACGGCAGGCGGTGGTGGTGGACCGGCCGGTGGGCTTCGGGGAGCGGGCCGAGGTCGTGACCTGGCCCAGCGGAGCGGATCGGCTCTCCGCGCTGCGGGACTTCGAGGTCCGGGTCGCCGGGGAGGTGCGGGCCCGGGCCGTCACCCAGTGGATCGTCCTCGACCTCGCCACCCGGAAGCCCGTGCGCCCCGGGTCGGTTCTCCCGACGGATCTCGTGGAGCAGATGGAGCACGTCCTGCCGCTCCACTCGGGTCGGCCTGCCGCCCCCGATCCGCCGGAACTGGAGCGCGCCTTCACCACCCGGTACCGGGACATCGACCGGAACCTGCACGTCACCAACGCCAGCTACGTGGAGTGGGCCTGCGAGGCGATCCCGGAGGAGATCTGGAGCGCCCGCAGGGTTCGATCCGTGGAGGCCCACTTCATCGCCGAGTGCCGCCACGGCAGCCACATCCGCTCCCGGTCGGCTGCGGCGGGAGACGGGGTCTTCGTCCACTCGGTGGTCCGGGAGGAGGACGGGAAGGAACTCGCCCGGCTCCGCACGGCCTGGGTGGACCGGTAGCCGCCGCCCTCTTGCACCGGGGCGCTTCCTCCCTCATTCTCCACGATCCGGAAGCTTCGGGAACCCCGAAAGAAGGCGGCTGGAGGAAGGCGGGAGATGGTCACCAAGGCCAGGTCGAAGCCAGGGAAGGCGAAGCCATCGCCAGGGAAGGCGAAGCCCCTGCCGAAGAAGGCGGCGAAACCCAAGGCCTCCCCCTCCGGCGCCCGGAGCAAGCCTCTCGTTTCCGACCTTCCGACGAAGCCAAGGCCCGTGGCCCCTCCGGTGGGCCCCCAGCGGCTGGCCCTTCCGACGTCGCTTGCCCGGGAGGTGAAGGGGACCCTCGCCGAGTGGGTTGCGGGGCAGAAGATGGCCCGCCTCTGGAGGGGGGACGCCACTCTCTGGACGGGCCGGGACGAGGATCGCTGGGTGGGCTGGCTCCGCCTCGTCGATCAGCAGCGCGCTCGCCGCGAGGAGTTCGGCCGGGTCTCCGAGGACGTGCGCCTGGCGGGCTTCGGTCACGCCCTGGTGCTGGGAATGGGGGGCTCGAGCCTCTGTCCCGACGTCTTCGCCCGCACCTTCGGCCGCATCCCGGGTCATCCGGTCCTCCGCGTGCTCGACTCCACCGTCCCCGCGCAGATCCGGTCGATCGAACGGGAGATCGACCTCCGCAGGACCCTCTTCCTCGTCGCGTCCAAGTCGGGGACCACCGTCGAGCCGGCAGCGCTCCTCGCACACTTCCTCGATCGGACGCGGAACATCCTGGGAAGCCAGGCCGCGAGCCGCTTCGTCGCCATCACCGACCCCGGAACCGAGCTGGAGAAGCTCGCGCAGCGGGAGGGCTTCCGGAAGATCTTCCACGGGGTGCCGAACGTGGGAGGACGGTTCTCCGCGCTCTCCCACTTCGGCATGGTCCCGGCGGCGGCCATGGGTGTGAGCGTGCCGCGTCTGCTCGACCGGGCGCTCGTGATGGCCGACGCCTGCGCCGCCGACCAGCCGGGCGCGGACAATCCGGGACTGGTCCTGGGCGTGGCGCTGGGCTGCGCCGCTCGCGACGGAGTGGACAAGCTCACCCTGGTCGCCTCACCGGGGATCGCCGGGCTCTGCGACTGGATCGAGCAGCTCGTGGCCGAGTCCCTGGGAAAGCAGGGGAAGGGGATCGTGCCGGTGGTCGGGGAACGCCCGGGAACCGGGCGCGTCCACGGGGGAGATCGGCTTCACGTGTACGTCCGCCTGGCGTCCGCCCCGTCCGAGGATCAGGACCGGGCCATCTCGGCGCTGGAGCGCTCCGGGGCACCGGTGGTCCGCATCGACGTCTCCGACACCGCCGACCTGGGCCAGGAGTTCTTCCGGTGGGAGATCGCCACGGCCGTCGCCGGTTCCATCCTGGGAGTGAACCCCTTCGACCAGCCCGACGTGGAGGCTGCGAAGGTCGCGGCGCGCAAGGTGACGTCGGCCGTCGAGGAGACCGGGTCGTTGCCCCCCGAGGTTCCCGTGCTGCGCGGCGACGGGCTGCAGCTCTTCGCGGATCCGGAGAACGCACGATTCCTCGCCGCCGCTGCCCGGGATGCATCGCCGTCCGGCTGGATCCGGGCCCACCTGGCCCGTCTCGGGAAGGGCGATTATCTCGCGCTGAACGCATTCCTGGAGCAGGGTCCGCTCGTCACCGCCGCGCTCCAGGAGATCCGCGAGTCGGTGCAGGCGTCGGCACGTGTCGCCACCACGCTCGGCTTCGGTCCCCGCTTTCTGCACTCCACCGGACAGCTCCACAAGGGTGGTCCGAACAGCGGCGTGTTCCTGGAGATCACCGCCGACGATGCCGAGCCGCTCCCCATCCCGGGTCGGCGCTTCGGCTTCGGCGAGCTCTGCCAGGCGCAGGCCCGTGGCGACCAGGAGGTCCTGGCCGGGAGGGGCCGTCGCATCCTCCGCGTGCACCTCGGCGCCGACGCGAAGGCGGGGCTCGGGGCACTCCGGAGGGCGATCCGGGCCTGATCGCCTCCGGGCCGGCGTGGCGTCTGCCGCCGGCGGGTGGGCGCGCCGGCTGGCGACAGGCGGGGCCGGAGGCGACCCGGCCGTGCTCGCCTTCCGGCTGGCGAAGGGCGTCCACCAGCTCCACGCGCGGCGACGCCCTGCCTCTTCCAGGCGCACGGGGCGGCCTCGGCGCGGGGCGCGTCCGCAGCGACCTCCTCGGAGTCCCCGGTCGTCGCGGCCTTGGGGCGGATGCGTCGCTCGGCTGCCGCGACCCCGAAGTCCCCGCAGAGCGAGGACCAGGCGCCCCCGGCGAAGAGGCCGCCCCGTGCGCCGGCACGAGTCAGGGCATCGCCCTCAGGGCGAGAGCTGGGAGAGGATCTTCGGGTCCTTCTCGTCGACCGCCAGCAGCGAGTGGCACAGGCCGCAGTCCTGCGAGATGGCCTTTCCGTCGGCGTCGGCGTGCTCGCCGTCGTGGCAACGGAAGCAGCCGGGAGCCTGGTCGTGGCCGAGGAAGCTCGGGTAGGTTCCCCAGGTGATCTTCATCGACGGCCAGACGTTCCAGGAGTAGATGTCCCCGAGCGCTGCCGCCGCGGCCTTCACGCTGGCTTCCCGGGCGGGGAAGGCGGCCGGGTCGAGCTGCCGGTAGAAGTCGGCCACGTGCCTCTCGATTCCGGCACGTGCTGCCGTGTGGTCGGGGTAGGTGGCCTGGATTGCCTTCATCCCCTCCCGCTTGATCCAGGGGAGGGACCCGTCGATGCGATGGATCAGGATGGCCTGGTCGATCTCCCGTCCCGGCTCGCGGTAGAGGTGGGTCGGACGGTTGTGGCAGTCCACGCAGTCCATGGTGCGCCAGGCCTCGGGGGGCGGGAGGGTCGCCGGGGTGTCCTTGGTCCGGAAGAGCACGGTCTTGCCGTCCGCCCAGGTGGCCTCGACGGTGGAGATGGCGTTCCGGGTCGTGTCGGAGAGGTAGCGGATGTGGACGCCCTGGGCCACGTGGGCGTGAATGCCCTTGATGGGTCCCCGGGCGGTCTGCCCTCCGCCAACGTGGAGCAGGGCGACGGTCTTCTTCTCGGTGTTGGCCTCGTCCTCGTCGTAGCTCGTGGTCACGCGCAGCCGGTCCCCGGTGAACTTTGACGGCCAGTGACACTCCTCGCACGTCTCCCGGGCCGGGCGCAGGTTGAGGATGGGAACCGGGATGGGGCGCTGGTAGAGGTCGAAGGTCACCGAGATGAGCTGCCAGGCCCCGGAGAGCTTGGATTTCACGAACCAGCTCGCGCCCTCGCCGATGTGGCACTCCACGCAGGAGACCCGCGCGTGCGGCGAACGGTGGTAGGCGGTGACCTCCGGGTCCATGACCGAGTGGCAGGAGCCGCAGAAGCCCACCGAGTCCATCACCTGGAGCCCCTTGTACCCGGCCACGCCCAGGATGAGGAAGTTGAGGGTGGTGAGCACGGCGAAGACGAGCACGCGCCGGCGCGTCGTATCGTCGTTGAAGTCGATGACGGGGAGGTGAGGGATCTCCTCGCCACGCTCGGCGGCGAGCCGTGCCCTCCGGCGCGCCAGCCAGGCCCCGAACGGGATGAGCAGGAGCCCCAGGATGAAGAAGGCCGGCAGGACGAGGAATGCGGCGATTCCGATGTACGGGCTCCCCACGAATCCCTGGATGGCGGCCGCGGCCAGGCCGAGGATCAGGATGCCCGAGACCGTTGTCAGGGCGGCGCCGAGGATGCCGATGGTGGTCCTGGGGATTCCGGGCGAGTGCTTCACGAGGCCTCCGGTGCGAGGAAGGGACGCGGCGAGTCTGGCACGGCTCGAAAGGGAAGTGTCGGAACGGATGGGGCGCGAGGTAGCATGGCGACCGACCCGGTGGTGGGATCGGAGGCGGACATGATCGCTGCGCTCATCCTGGCCGACGGAGGCACGCGCGGGCTCCCGGAGCAGTGGCTGGCGCTCCGGGGGGCAGGGCTCGACCCGCTGCGCATCGCGGTGGGGAAGGGGGGTGGCGGAGTGGCGGCCGCCTCCGGCCTCTCGCGCGAGAACTTCGTCCGCGATCGCTCTCGCGCCGGGACGCCCTTCTCGGCGATGCAAGCCGGGCTCCGGGCCCTGCTCGAGGCGGACGACTGGGACGCGGTGGTGCTCCAGCCGCTCGAGGCCGCTCCGCCACATCCCTCGGTCGTGCTCGCCCTGCTCACCCGGCTCGCCGAGGGGGACGCCGGGGCCGTGCGCCCCGCACACCGGCGTCGCTCGGGCTTTCCCGTGGTGATGGCCAGGCAGGCCGCGGAGGCGCTCCTCGAGGTCGATCCGCGCCGGGCGACGCTCGCCGCGGTGCTGGCCGCGCTGGAGGGGGCGGGGGCGGTGGCGGCCCTGGAGGTCTACACGTCGGAGGTCCTGGGCGGGCGAGCGCGGCGCGGGATCGGGGGCAGGAAGTGACGGCGACGCCGGACGTGGCGGTGGTCGGCGCCGGGGTCTCCGGCCTCGCCTGCGCGCGCGCGCTCCATGCGGCGGGGCGACAGGTGAGCGTCCTCGACCGGGCGCGGGGAGTCGGAGGCCGCTGTGCGACCCACCGGATGCTCGGGATGCCGTTCGATCACGGCGTTCCCTTCTTCCACGGTCGGGACCCGGAATTCCTCGCCGCCGTCCGCGCGGCGTGCCCGGAGCGGATCGAGGGGTGGCCGCGCGCCATCCAGGGAACGGGCCGGCCCTGCCAGCCGGAGGCCTTCCGGCCGGGGGAGGAGCGCATCGCCCCCGCCGACGGGGTGGCGGTCTTCCCCCGTCACCTGGCCTCCGGCCTCCCGGTCCGCACCGGGGCACTGGTCGAGCGGCTCGACCTCGGCGGATCGATGCCCGGGGTGGTCCTGGAGGGCGGCGAGGCGGTCCACGCGAGGCACCTCGTCCTCGCGCTCGCCGCGGAGCAGGTCCTCCGGCTCCTCGACGGCGTGGACGTCCTCCCCCGGCCACTCGCGTCGATCCGTGCCCTGCTCGAGGCCTCGGCCAGCGAGCCCTCCCTCGCGCTCTGCGCCGCATACCCCGAAGGAACGCCGGCCCCCCCCTGGGATGCCTGGTACCCGGAGGAGTCCCGCGTCCTCCAGTATCTCGGGCACGAGTCCGGAAAGCGCGAGGCGCCTCCGCTCACGGGGCTCGTCCTCCAGGCGCAGGCCGGCTGGGCGCGCCGGCACCTCGACGATCCGGAATGGCCCGACGCCCTCCTTGCCGAGGCGGCGCGGCTCGCGGGACCCTGGGCCGGGCGCCCCTCCACCACCCGTGCCCAGCGCTGGCGCTTCGCCCGGAGCGACCTTGCCTCCGAGCTGTCCGGACCGGTCCTGGTGCGGCTGCCGTCCGGGGGATCGCTGGGGATCTGCGGGGATCGATTCGCGCCGGGTGGCGGGGTGCAGGCGGCCTGGATATCGGGAAGGGAACTCGGGCGGCGCCTCGCCGCCCCGGAGGTGGCATGAACGGAGGCAAGGATGCGCTGCGCGCGCTGGTGGTCCGCGACCGCGATCACGAGTGCGAGGGGTTCGGTCCTGCGCGGGTCTGCGTCCGCGTGGTGGCGGTCGCCGAGCTCCCCACCCGCTTCGGGCACTTCCGCCTGGTGGGATTCTGGAACAACCGGGACGGGAAGGAGCACGTGGCCATGGTGCACGGCGACGTGGTCGGGGCCGCCGACGTGGCGGTCCGTCTTCACTCCGAATGCCTGACGGGCGACGTGATGGGGTCCCTGCGCTGCGACTGCCGGGACCAGCTCACCGAGGGGCTGCGGGCCATCCAGAGGGAGGGACGGGGGATCCTGCTCTACCTCCGCCAGGAGGGGCGGGGCATCGGCCTGCTCAACAAGATCCGGGCGTACGCCCTCCAGGAGCAGGGGCTCGACACGGTGGAGGCCAACCAGGCGCTGGGGTTCCGGGACGACGAGCGCGACTACGCCGTGGCCGCCCACATGCTGCGAAGCCTGGGAGTGAAATCGGTCCGGGTGGTGACCAACAACCCCGACAAGATCCGCCAGCTCGCACAGCATGGCGTCGAGGTCTCCGGCCGGATGCCCCACGTCATCCCGCCCAACGAGTTCAACCGCTTCTACCTGGAGACCAAGGCCCGGCGATCCGGCCACCTCATCGATCTGGCCGAGGAGCGGCTGTCCGAGCAGAGCGACCCCGTCCTCGTGGAAGGCATGCCCCGGTAGGCCCCGGAAGGGAGGTTCCAGAGCCATGCACGTCCTCGTCGCCGGAGCAGGCTGGCTCGGCTCGTCCCTGTGCCGGGCGCTTTCCGGCCAGGGGCACCGGGTCACCGCGGTCCGGCGGGACCCGGACCGGGCCGCTGCCCTCGCTTACCCTGGGGTGTCCCCGCTGGCGCTCGACCTCTGCGATCCCGGGGCCGCCCGCCGCCTGCCGCGCGACCTCGACGCCGTGGTGGCCTGCCAGAGCGCGGGCGCCGACGGGGCGGACGCGTACCGGCGGGCCTACGTCGAGGCGACGCGCACGCTCCTCGACGCGGTGCGGGAGTCCGGGCGGCCGTCGGCGCTCGTCTACACGGGATCGACCGGCGTGTTCGGGCAGCGGGACGGAAGCGACGTGGACGAGGCGACCCCTCCCGCACCGGCCAGCCCGGCTGCCGAGATCCTGGTCGAGGCCGAGCGTCTCGTCCTCGGGGCATCCACCTCCCGACTCCGCACGGTGGTCCTGCGCCTCTCCGGACTCTACGGCCCAGGACGGAACTGGCCGGTGGATCGGGTCCGGGGAGGGCAGATCGCACTCGGTCCGGGAGACGGGACCTGGCTCAACCTTTGCCATCTCGACGACGCGGTGGCCGCGGTCCAGGCCGCGCTCGATCGAGGCGCCTCCGGGCGTGTCTACCACGCCACCGATGCCGAGCCGGTGCGGCGCCGCGACCTCGCCACCTGGGTCTCCGGCCGGCTGGGGATCCCGCCGCCGAAGCTGCCGGAAGGATCGCGGGGACCGGCACTTCCCGATCGCCGCATCCACGCCGAGCGATCGCGCGAGGAGCTTCGCATCTCCCTCCTCCACCCGAGCTTCCGGGAGGGTCTCGGAATCTAGCGTTCCGCGCCTACTCCGGCTCGGGCCGGACCGGAAGGCTCTGCGCCGCTCCGCCCTCCCCGAAGATCCGCCGGAGGCCCCGGACGGCCAGCGGGACCGAGGCCGCCAGGAGCGCGCCAGCCACGAGGTCCACCGCGTAGTGAAGGGAGAGGTAGACGGTGGCGAAGATGATCCCGAACACCGAGATGGCGAGCGGGATGCGGATCTTCCAGCTGGGATACAGGCGCCAGCCGTAGCCCAGGTAGACGAGCGACAGCGCCGTGTGGCCGCTCGGGAAGGCGTCGAGCTGGTTGATCTCGGCCGCCCGCAGGAAGTCGCGGACGCGCGCGCTGAAGGTTCCTCCCCCGAGGATCTGGAGCTCCAGCTCATGGGGAACGCGAGGACCGGTGGTGGGCACGAGGAAGTAGCCGACGTAGGTGAGGAGCAGGGTGGTGATGAGCCCGAAGCCCAGGTCGTCGAAGTCCTTCCAGCGGCGCTGCACCCAGAGCGCGATGCACATGCCGAACGGGATGAAGTAGTAGCTCACGTAGAAGAGGGACGCGGCGTCGGTGAGCCAGTTCGGCCGTCCGAGAAGGTCTCGCCAGGCGGGAACCAGGGGGCCGAACCATGTCGCGTCGAGCTCCGCCATCGTCGCGTCGAACCGCAGCGGGTTGACCGCCCCGATGAGCGGACCGGCGACGTTGAAGATCGTCACCACGATGGGGAGCGGCAGGAAGGCGTGGGCCACCCGTCCCAGCTCGGAGTGGCGGTCCCAGAGGGCGACGATCAGGAAGGCGAGCGCCATCAGCCCGAGCAGCACCAGGTAATGCAACGAGCCAGGCTGGACGTAGACCGCCAACAGCGCCAGGGCGGCGATGAAGGAGAGCATCATCCTGTCCAGGGGGGTGAACAAGGCGGCGCAGTCTACTCGATGGGCCGGGGCCCCGGGCAAGGGGAACGCCCCGTACATCCCCCGGACGGGCCGTCCTCTGTCGAATCTGTTGAAACCAATCGGCAAATTCGACAATTCGAAGGGGAATGCACGAGAAGCTCCTCACCAGCGCCGAGGTTGCCAAGATCCTCGGGGTCACGGCGATGTCCGTGAAGCGCTGGGCGGACATGGGACTCCTCCGGACCGCCCGGAGCGCGGGAAGCCACCGCCGGTTCGATCCGGTGGAGGTCGAGCGGTTCCTGAAGGACCAGACCGGGGCGGTGCAGCCCGAGAACGGTCCGGACGTGGAGGCCTGGCTCGAGCTGCTCCTCTCCGACTGCGACGCCCACCAGTTGCTGGCCACCATCTATGCCGAGCGGGCGAGGCTGGGCGCGTGGTGGAAGGTGGCCGAGTCCCTCTCGGCGGTCCTCGAGGAGATTGGGGAGCGCTGGTCGGAGGGGACGCTCTCCATCCTGGAGGAGCACGTCGCCACCGAGCGCCTGGCCCGGGTCCTGGCCCAGGTTTCCGATCAGCTCCCCGCGCGTCCCCGGGCGCCGCGGCTCCTGCTCACCACCGCCGAGGGCGAGGAGCACACGCTCGGACTGTCGCTCGCCGAGATGGTCATCCGCGAGCATGGATGGCCCGTGCTGTGGGCGGGACGCCGCGTGCCGGTCTCGGAGATCGTGGCGCACGTGGCCAGCGGGAGCGTCGATGCCGTCGCGGTCTCGGCCAGCTCGGTCGCCGACCCGGGCGATCTGCTCGCGCAGACCGAGCGGCTCGGGGCCATCTGCCGGGCCGGCGAGGTCCAGCTGCTTCTCGGTGGCTCGGGCCCCTGGCCCGAGTGGATCCCCTACGGGGCGCGGGTCATCACCTTCCAGGAGCTCAGGGGCTGGCTCACGCTCGTCGAGGCTGGAGCCAGGCCGGACGCGGCGTGAACGCCGCACGCAGGGAGCGGACGGTCCTGCTGCTCGTCGCTGCGGTCCAGTTCGTCAACGTGCTCGACTTCGTCATGGTGGTCCCGCTGGGCCCCGACTTCGCCGCGGCCCTGGGAATCCCCATGTCCCAGCTCGGACTCGTCACCGGAAGCTACACGCTCGCGGCAGCAGCCGCCGGGGCGGCCGGATCGAGCTTCCTCGACCGGTTCGACCGGCGCTCGGCGCTCGCGGTGGCGATGGCGGGGCTGGTGCTGGCCACCGCCGCCGCCGGCCTCGCGACCGGCCTCTTCACCCTGCTCGCGGCGCGGGTGGCTGCCGGGATCTTCGGCGGCCCGGCGACCTCGCTCGCCTTCGCCATCGTGGCCGACTCCGTTCCCCCGGAGCGGCGCGGCCGCGCCATGGGGCTGGTCATGGGGGCCTTCTCCGTGGCCACGGTCGTGGGCGTCCCGGCCGGACTCTGGCTGGCCCAGGCCGGGGGCTGGCGGATGCCCTTCCTCGCCGTGGCCGGGCTCGGTGCGTTCGTGGCTGCCGGAGCCCTCTTCCTCATGCCGGCCATGCGCGGCCACCTCGTGCACGCCCGGGCTGCCGCGGAGCGGGGCTACGCCTTCCTCCGCGAGCCCGCCGCGCTGCTCAGCCTCTCCGCCACGGCCACGGCCATGGCGTCGACCTTCGCGCTCGTCCCCAACCTGGCCGCCTTCCTCCAGTTCAACGCCGGCCTTCCCCGGGAGCGGCTCGGCTTCCTCTACATGGTGGGCGGGGCGCTGTCGTTCGCCGTGCTGCGCGTCGTGGGGCGGGCGGTCGACCGGTACGGCGCTCCGCGGATCGCGGCGGCGGGGACGGCGGTGATGCTCGCCAACCTGGCCCTCGACTTCGTGCCGGCCGAGCCGCTGCTCCCGGCCTGGGCGCTCTTCGTGCTCTTCATCCTGGCCAACTCGCTTCGCAACCCGTCGCTCTCCACGCTTGCCTCGCGGGTCCCGAGGGCCTCGGAGCGGGCGCGGTTCCAGTCCACCCAGTCGGCGGTCCAGCACCTGGCCTCGGCCGGGGGAGCGCTCCTCTCCTCGATGCTGCTCGCCACCGGGGAGGGGGGCAGGCTGGTCGGGATGTGGAAGGTGGCCGTCTTCTCCGGCGCCCTGTCGCTCGCGGTGCCGATCCTGATGGCCGCGGTGCAGCCGCGGGTCCTCCGGCGTGAGGACGACGAGCGGCGGGAGGTGGCCCGGGAGGCGGCGTTCGCCGCCGCGGCGCTGGAGCCGTGACCAGGAGGCGCTACGCCTCGACCGATTCGCCGCGGAGGATGGGGTCGAGCTTGCCCTGCCGGTCGAGCGCGTCGATGTCGGAAAAGCCACCGAGGGACCGTTCACCGACGAAGATCTGGGGAACGGTCTTCTGCCCCGTCGTCTCGGCCAGCCAGAGGCGAAGGCCGTCGTCGTGCTCGGCGTCGATCTCCTCGTAGGAGACCCCCTTCCGGTCGAGCAACGACCTGGCGCGGACGCAGAACGGGCAGTTCTTCCTGGTGTAGACCTTCACGAGGGCCATGTGGGATCCCTAGCGCCGGAGGGCCGCTCCGGCATTTCCGAGCGGCACCGTGAAGGGACCCGCCACCGCCTGCCCTCCACGCAGGTCGAGGGCAACGACGAAGACCTCGGCCGAGGCCTGGCCGGGAAGGAAGCCCGTTCCCTCCATGTCGGTGGTCGTGTCGGTCCCGGAGGTGATCCCGGCGCTGAAGGTGCCCCCGGTCGTGTAGAAGTAACCGGTCATGGTCTCGGCCTGCGTGACCCCGGCGGCGTCGACGAAGGTCTGGACGCTGGCCGGGTCGATGAGCAGCCGGACGGGAAGGATCCCGTCCACCGCCAGTGGAGGGGTGGGCACGCCGACCTGCGCGGGAACCCCGCCGATCTCGACGCCGAGGATCACCGGAGGAAGGTTCGGGTCGGGCGGGGGCGTACGGGTCCACTGCGGGATCTGCAGCACCGCGTCGCGGGTCTCGGCCCGGTCGGTGGCGACCCGGTAGCGGAAGACGGTCAGGAGCTGATCGGGGACGCTCGCCGGGATGGTCCCGCCCGTGAACCCGAGGCAGCCGGCGATGATCTCGGTGGGGTTGGCGGTGACCGAGCCGTCGGGGGCGGGCGCAAGCTCCACCTCGCACTCGGGCACGGCGCAGGCGTAGGCTGCCACCGCCCCGGCGCTGAGCGGGCAGAAGGTCCAGCGCTGCGCGGCGATCGTCGAGCCGGGCGGGACGTAGTCCCGCGGATGGATGGTCACCGGCTCTCCGGGCGCGAGCTCGAGCGGATCGGCCACCAGCGCCAGGACCCGGAGTCCGAGCAGGTCGCTCTGCGGGGAAAAGTCGTTCGTGCATCCTGCCGAGGCGAGGAGGACGGCGGCGAGCGATGCGGCGAGGGGGCGGTTCATCACCACTCTCCCTTCAGCCCGAGGATGGGCAGGATGGGAAGGCCGGTCGTGGGCGTACGATCGGTGTAGTCGTAGTTGTACGTCCAGCCCTCCTGGTTCTTCCGGTTGGTGACGTTCTGCGTGTCGAGGTAGAGGGTCAAGGTCCAGTCCTTGAAGGTCCAGACCTTGTCGACGCGCAGGTCGATCGCCCAGAAGGTGGCCAGCCGGTCGCTGTTGGTCTCCCCGTACTCCGGGACGAAGACGCCGGAGGCCGAGTCGAAGACCGACCCCACGACCGGCGTGGAGGGATTTCCCGAGACCAGGCGGAAGCGGGCGCCGGCCGACCAGCCCCGGCCCAGCTGGTAGGTGCCGAGCACGGTCAGGTTGTTGGGTTGATCGAAGTCGAAGGGGCGCTGGTAGTCGGGGGGATCGGTCCGGAGGGAACGCTGGAACGAGTAGGCGAGCCAGCCGGCGAAGCTGTCGCCGATGGCGACCTTGAGCAGCGCCTCGACCCCGTAGATCTTGCCGGTGCCGTCGCTGGTGTAGCGAGGTGCGTTGGGGTCGTAGTTGGAGGCGGAGTTGGGGATGGCCTGCTGGGTGAGGGCCTTGTAGAAGCCGGTGAGGTCGAGGGAGATCCCATCCACGATCTTCTGGCCCACGCCGACGCTGGTCTGCAGGCTGCGCTCGGGAAGGAGGAACGGGTTCCCGGTCGCCACGTTGGTCTTCTGCGGGGAGGGAGCCTGCTGGTACATGCCCACGGCCCCGCGCAGCACCGTGCCCGGGACGACTTCCCAGCGCGCCAGCAGCCGGGGGTCCACGGCCCACTGGTTGATGTCGGAGAACCAGTTGGCACGCACGCCGGGGAGGATGGCCAGGGTCGGGATGGGCGCCCAGCGCAGCTCCGCGAAGAGCGCCGGCGAGTAGTACGTGGTCGTGAGGTTGGCGCCGATCTGGGGGAGCGAGGAGGGAGGCAGCGGGTTCGGCCCCGTGGAGTTCGGCACGTTCACGGCGATGGCGGCCCGCCCCATCTCGGCGTCGATGCCACCGCGCAGCTCCCACTGCGAGGAGAAGTCGTAGACCCAGGTGCTGCGCAGCGAGAGACGGCGCAGGTTCAGGTCGAAGAAGAACTGGGGACCGATCTGGGTCTTGATCTCCTGCAGCCCGATCACGAGCGAGGTGTCCTGGCGGAGGCTGGGCGAGAAGGTCCGCGTGTACTGCCCCTGCAGGTTGTAGAAGGAGACCCGCGCGTCGAGCTGGCCGGTGATGGTGGGGTCGCGCATCGGCTTGTCGAAGAGCCCGACCAGCCGGTCCATCGAGCCGTAGAAGATGATCCGGAGCTTCTGGCTCGCGTCCGGGCTCCAGCTGGCGATGAACTGGAAGTCGTAGAAGCGCGGCGCCGTGCTGAAGGAGAGGTTGGAGTCCTTGGGGAGGAAGATGGGCAGGACCGTGTCGATCCAGGACCGGCGGAAGGCGCCGCCGAGCGACCACCCCTTGCCGAGTCCGCCCTCCATCTCCACCCCGACGTCGTAGAGGTTCACGTCGGCCTGGCCGTGGAAGCCGTCCTGGCGGGGGTCGCGGACCCGCACGTCGATGATGCCGCCCTGGGCCCGGCCGTAGTCCACCGAGAAGTTCCCCGGAACGAACTCGACCGACTGGAGGAAGGCCGGGGCGTACGTGCTGCGGATCCCGCCGAAGTGGTAGAGCTGGGGAATCTGCTGCGACTCGAGGAAGACCTTGCTGTCCCCGGGAGCGGAGCCGCGCAGCACGAGAAGTCCCGCGCCGAAGGGTGCCCGGGCCGCGCCGGGGAGGTTGAGCACGGCCTTCAAGGTGTCGCCGGCGGAGCCGGGTACCGTGAAGACCTGCTCGGCCGTCAGCACCTCCTTCATCACCTCGCGCTGGATGGCCGACGCGCTCACCACCGTCTCGTTGGCCCCGGCCGAGGCCTCGAGGAGGAAGTTCTCCTCGCGGACCTCGCCGGCCTGGGCCTTGACGAGGAGGTCGAGCTCCTGGTGCCCGGGAGGCGTCGCCGAGAGCCGGAACTCGCCGGCGGGAACCTCGACCTGGAAGCGGCCGGAGCCGTCGGTGGTGGCGCGGGCCACCACCTGTTCACCGGCCAGTGCAACGACCGGCACGTTCGGGAGGGGGAGGCGCGAGCCCCGCTCGAGGAGGAAACCGGTGAGCTTGACCGGCGCCGGGGGGGGGGCGGCAGGCTCCTGGATGCGCAGGCGGAAGGTCACGGTGACCGGGACCGCCTCGCCCGTGGTGAGCCGTCCTGGCTCGAACTCGAAGCGGCGGGCCGCGGAGAGCGCGGCCGCGTCGAAGGGCTCACCGGCGCCGCTCTCGATCGAGGCCTTCTCCACCCTTCCCTCGGCGGACACGTCGAGGGAGAGGACCACCACCACCTCCGGAGCCGGGAACCTCGTGCCGGGTGGCACGTCGGCCGGCACGAGTTCCTTCAGGCGGGGAGGGGTCTCGAGCGTCGCCTCGGCGGGGTCCGCCGCCGGGGGTGCGGGAGGCTGCTGCCCGAGGGCCGGAGGGGCGGCGAGGAGAAGGGCGAGCAGCGGAAGGAGGCGCACGGAGCGCAGGGTTCGCATCATCGGTTCACCCCTCGAGGCGGAACTTGTAGGTCCATTCGACCGTGGCCGGGACCGCCTTGCCGCCCCGCGTGGCCGGACGGAAACGGAACCGCCGGACGAGCCGCTGGGCGACCTCGTCGAAGCCGCTGCCGGCGGAGCGTACCACGCGGGATCCCGTCACCTCTCCCGAGGCGGAGACGAAGAGCTCGAGCCGGACGTCGCCCTCCAGCCCGGCGCGGCGCGCCGAGTCCGGGTAGAGGGCGCGCATCTCGGCCGCATCGGGCTGGGCGATGAGGCTCGGGGACGAATCGGGCTCGGTGTAGTAGGCGGGGGCGTCGGCGCGGTCGCTGGTGCCTCCCGGCGTGGCGCGCAGCGCCGGCGCGGATCCTGGCGGCGCCGTGGGGACCGCGATACCCCCCCCCGGAACGGTGGCCTCCAGGGACACTGCGAACCGGCGCGGTGCCGCCACCGGGGGCGGAGCGGCGCTGCGCGGGGCCTCGAGGAGCGGGGCCGGAGCGGGTGGCGTCTTCGAGGGGGAACGCTTCGCCACCTCCATCTTTCGGGGCGGCTCCTGGGGCGGGGGAGGGGGAGGTGGAGGCGGCTCCACCACCGGCGGCCGGGTGTCGACCAGCGTCACCCGGGTCGGCGGGGGACGGGGTGGTTCGTCCCGGCGAGCCGGCGGCGCCAGCACGACCCATGCGAAGAAGGCCGCGTAGAGGACGAGGGCGACGCCCCATCCCTGCACGCCGGTGTTGCGGACCCGGTTCACTTCCCGGGGGCCTCGACGGGCTTGGTGTCGAGCGCGATGTCGGTCACGCCCTCCAGCCGCAGGCGGTCCACCACCTCGGCGAAACGCCCGTAGGGCGCCGAGACGTCGGCGGACACGAAGCCGGTGAGCTTCTGCCCCGGATCGATCCGCTTGCGGGCCTCGGCCACCGCGCGGGGGATGTCCTCCAACCGGGCCGGCTGCCCGTTCACGTAGAGCTCTCCCGAGGCGGCGACGACGAGCGCGAGGAGCCCCACCGCGGTCTCGGACCCGGTGGCTGCCCGGGGCACCTCCACCTGGATGCTCTTCGACACGATGAGCGACGAGGTGACCAGGAAGACGATGAGCAGCACGAGCATGACGTCGACGACGGGGGTGATGTTGACGCCGGTGACGAGCTCGTCGGTCGGATCGGTTCCGTAGCCGCCGGCGTTCACTGTCCGTCCTCCGCCTCGAGGCGTCCCAGGTTGGCGAGCACCTCGCGCATGAGCGACTCGGCCTCGCGGAGGCGGACGGCCATGTGGGCCCGGAGCAGGTTGTAGGCCACCACGCCCGGAACGGCGACGAAGATGCCGAAGGCGGTGGACGCGAGCGCCTCGGCGATGGAGGTCATCACCTGCGGGTTGCCCGCCGACTGGGTGGTCCCCGCCTGCCCCAGTCCGTAGAACGCCCCGACGATTCCGATGATGGTCCCGAGCAGTCCGACCAGCGGCGCGATGTTGGCGATGGTGGTGAGCCAGGCCACCCGGGCGTCGTAGCGGGAGCGCTGGGCCGCGAGTGCCGCCAGCATCTCCTCCTCGACCGCCTTGGTGTCCCGCTCGCCGCGCGCGACGGCGTCGAGACCGGCGCGGAGGACGTTGCGGACGAGCGTGTCGGTCGCGACCAGCGCCCGGGCCCCCGGAAGGTCCTGGCGGCGAAGCGACTCCTGGAGCGCCGCCTGGAGGGAGAGGAACCGCTCCCGGGTGCGGATGTAGAGGATGAGCCGATCGGCGGTGATGGCCACCCCGACGAGGGAGAAGATGACGAGGGTCCAGTTGACCCACTCCGACCCCAGCAAATTAAGCTGGAGGAATCTCTGCGTCAGCATGCGTGCACCCGAAACACTCGTTGAATATATTGAACCGAGCGACCCATGTAATTGGACGTGGCGCGAACGGCAAGCAGAATGACGGGCTACGCAAGATGGGAAGACGAAGCGGATCAAGGAACCTGGACTACGACTGGACACGGGTCGAGATCGTCGCGCGCCTGACGGACCGTATATTATCGTCTGATCGGTCCATTCTGAGTTTCCGGGAGCTCGCCCTGGCCGCGGGGATCGCCCCCTCCACGCTGCGCCACTATTTCCAGGACCGGGAAGCGCTCCTGCTCGCGGTGATGGAGCGGGTGCACGAGCTCGGACTCCGGTACGTCGCGGAGGGGGCCACCGCGGAGCACGGAGCTGCTCCGGAATCCCTCCGCTGGTTCCTCGGGTACCTGGTCGAGGGATGGAGCCGCGGGGTGGGTCGGGCCCACGAGCTCGGGCTCACCGAGGGGCTCGGCGACGCGGCGCTCGGGCCCGCGTACCTCCGCATGCTGCTCGAGCCCACGCTCCACTCGGCCGAGGCCCGCATCGCCCTGCACATGGCGCGCGGGGAGATCGGGCCCTGCGACGTGCGGGTGGCCGCGCTCGAGCTGGTCGCGCCGGTGATCGTGATCCTGCTGCACCAGCGCGCGCTCGGGGGCAACTCGGTGCGGCACCTCGCCGTGCAGCCCTTCCTCGACGAGCACGTGGCGCGGTTTCTCCGGGCCTTCGGCGCTCCCGTCACGCCCAGTCGCGAGGGGTCCGGATGACCTGGAGGAGCCGATCCTCCTCGCTTCCCGCCTCCGGCTGGTGGGCGTGGCGCCACTGCACCCGGGGTGGAAGGGACATGAGGATCGACTCGGTGCGCCCGCCCGTCTCGAGGCCGAAGACCGTTCCACGGTCGTGGAGCAGGTTGAACTCCACGTAGCGCCCGCGCCGGATCTCCTGCCAGTCCCGCTCCCGGGCGCCCCACGCGATCCCGGCCCGCCGCTCCACGATGGGGAGGTAGGCACGGGGGAAGGTGCGCGCCACGTCCTCCACGAAGGCCAGCTCCCTCCACGGGTCGCCGCCCAGGTCCTCGAAGAAGATACCGCCCACGCCGCGGTGCTCGCCGCGGTGGGGCAGGAAGAAGTAGGCGTCGCAGGTCCGCTTGAATCCGGGATAGCTGCCGGGCCGGTGGCGCTCGCAGGCGAGGCGCAGTTCCCGGTGGAAGTGGGCGGCGTCCTCCTCGAACAGGTAATAGGGCGTCAGGTCGGCCCCGCCGCCGAACCAGGCCTTCGAACCGCGCACCAGGAGTCGGATGTTGGCGTGGGTGGTCGGCACCCACGGGTTGCGCGGGTGGATGACGAGGGAGAGCCCGACGGCGGCGAATTCGTCCCCGTCGCCGGGAAGGCGGGCCGCCATCCGGGGCGGCACCGCGCCCTGCACCCGGGAGAGGTTGACGCCGGCCTTCTCGAAGCGTTCCCCCTCGGCGAGGACGCGGGTCACCCCTCCGCCCCCCCCGGGGCGCCGCCACTCGTCCCGCGCGAACCGGCCCGCGCCGTCGGCGGTCTCCAGCGCGCCGACGATCGCGCCCTGGAGGTCGCGGACCAGGGCCTCCATCGCATCCACCAGGCGAGCGTGTTCCACGGGGTCCTCCTCGAGGTCAGGCGAAGACGATGGTCTTGTTGCCGTGGATCAGGATGCGGTCCTCGCAGTGCCAGCGAACGGCCCGGAAGAGGACCCGACGCTCCAGGTCGCGCCCCAGTGCCCGCAGGTCCTCCACCGAGTCCCGGTGGCTCACCCGTGCGACGTCCTGGTCGATGATGGGGCCCTGATCGAGCTCGGCGGTGACGTAGTGCGCGGTGGCGCCCACGATCTTCACGCCCCGCTGGTAGGCCTGCCGGTACGGATCGGCGCCGGCGAAGGCGGGCAGGAAGGAGTGGTGGATGTTGATGATCCTGCCCGGGAAGCGGTCCACGAAGCCGGGCGAGAGGACCTGCATGTAGCGGGCGAGCACGAGGAGGTCGGCGCGCCCCTCCAGGGCGTCGAGCATGCGCGCCTCGGCCGCGACCCGGGTGTCCCGGTCGTTCGGGACGTGAAGGAACGGGACCTCGAACGACTCCACCGCCGCGCGGAGGTCGGGGTGGTTGGAGACGACCACGGGGATCTCGGCCCGCAGGTCCCCTCGCCGCCAGTTCCAGAGCAGGTCGAGGAGCGCGTGGTCGTGGCGGGAGACCAGCACCGCCACCCTGCGCCGTTCGGCGTGGCTCGCGAGGTGCCATTCCATCGCCATGGGCCGGCCCACCTCTTCCCCGAAGAGCTCCCCGAGACGGGGGAGTGGCACGTCGAGCCCTCCGGTCTGGAACTCGAGCCGCATGAAGTACGTGCCCGGCGTCTCCTCGGTGGAGTGCTGGTCGAGGTCCACCACGTTGGCGCCGTGCTGGAAGAGGAAGGTCGAGACCCTGGCCACGATGCCCGGGCGGTCTGCGCAGCGGATGAGGAGGACGGCGTGCATGGCCGTGCTGTGTATCCCAGGGAGCACCCCGCGGGGAATCCGGTCTCCCGGGTCGTGTTGATTCTCGACAATGGAAGTTTACCGGGGGCGGGGTAGGGTAGCTCGACGGTCGTGAGGAGGGGAACGTGGAGCGGGACGAGCGGAAGGCCGGGTCGGGATCGGGCGGAGCGCCGGGCGGTCCGGTGGCGCCACCTCCCGCCGTGCGGCCGCGTCCGCGCTACGACCACGCGGCGCTCGACGCCATCCCCTGGCACCAGCGCCTCTCCACGCAGCTCTTCGGCGTTGCCGCGGCCATCGTGCTGGGTTCGGTGGTCGTGTTCACGTTCGTCGAGATGGCCATCGCCCGACAGCGCCTCGCCGGGGTGACGGCCTCCACCACCTTGCTCAGCGAGACCATCTCGGCGTCGATCCGCCACTCCATGATGAAGGACGAGCGTGCCGAGGCCTACGCCATCATCGACAACATCGGGAGGCAGGCGCAGATCTCGCACGTCCGGCTCTTCAACAAGGAGGGGCGCATCACCTTCTCCACGGTGGCGGGCGAGCGGGGAAAGCTGGTGGACAAGCGCGCCGAGGGCTGCCGGGCCTGCCACGAGGAGAACGAGAGCCTGACCGTGCCGGTCGACGCGCTCCGGGCCAGGACCTACGAGGGGCGCCACGGTCGGGTCCTCTCCATGGTGACCCCCTTCCGGTCCGGCCCCGACTGCACCACCAGCGCCTGCCACGCCCATCCCCGTGAGCGGGCGGTGGTCGGGGTGCTCGACGTGGGGGTCTCCCTCGAGAAGGTCGACCAGGACCTGATCGCCTTCCGGCGCATCAGCCTGCTCGTCACGGCACTGCTCGCCCTGACCCTCGCGGGCATCCTCTGGTACGTGGTCAAGACCCGGGTGGTCCGTCCGGTGGAGGCGCTGGTCCAGGCCACGCGCCGCGTGGCCCACGACGAGCTCGACACCGAGATCCACGTCGACGCCGGGGGCGAGCTGGGCCTGCTCTCGGCCTCCTTCAACGAGATGACCCGCTCGCTGCGGCGGGTGGAGGGCGAGTTCCAGTCGCTCAACGAGCAGCTGGAGATGAAGGTCCAGGAGCGCACCGGGGAGCTCCGCGCCGCCCAGGACACGCTGGTCCGCACCGAGAAGCTCTCCTCCCTGGGCAAGCTCTCCGCCTCCATCGCCCACGAGATCAACAACCCCCTCGCCGGCATCCTCACCTTCGCCAAGCTCATGATCCGAACCATCGAGCACGGGCCGGTCGGCGAGGTGGAACGAAGGACGCTCGTGAAGCAGCTGGCGCTGGTCCAGCGGGAGACCGAGCGCTGCTCGGCCATCGTCCGGAACCTGCTCGACTTCGCCCGCGAGCGCCCCCTCCAGCTCAAGAACGTGGACGTGAACCACGTCGTGGAGGAGGTCTTCTCGCTGGTGGCGAACCAGACCGCCATCCTCGGCGTGGAGGTCTCGAAGGACCTCGCCCCGGTGCCCGCGGTGGAGGCCGACTTCGGCCAGCTTCGCCAGGCCTTCATCAACATCGTCATCAACGGCATCGAGGCACTGGGCAAGGGAGGGCATCTCCGGGTCTCGACCCGCCCGTTGCCCGAGCAGGACGGCCTCGAGATCGTCTTCCAGGACGACGGCCCGGGGATCCCGCCGGAGCTGATGCAGAAGATCTTCGATCCGTTCTTCACCACGAAGGAGAAGGGCACCGGCCTGGGGCTCTCGGTGGTCTACGGCATCGTCGAGCGGCACAAGGGGCGCGTGTCCGTGGAGAGCGAGCCAGGGAAGGGAACCCGCTTCACCATCCGGCTCCCCGCGGCGCGCGGGTCGTGACGTGGAGGCCATACACCTGTGGTGGATCGGTGAGAAGGATCCAGGGCCCCGGATGCTCGACCACGTGCGGCTCCACCTGGGGCGCGCCCTGGGCGCCTCCGTGCGCGTCTGGGAAGATCCGGCGCGCCCGCCCGACGCCTACGATCCGAGGCGCAAGCAGTGGTCGACCTCGAAGATCCTGGCGTGGATGGCCACGGCCGGGCCACCCGGGAAGGTTCTCGCCGTGACCGACCAGGACCTCTTCATCCCCATCCTCACCTTCGTCTTCGGAGAGGCGCAGCTGGGCGGCCGTGCCGCGGTGGTCTCGACCGCGCGGCTGGGGGAACCCGGGCTCCCCGACCCTCGGGTGGCGCTGGAGCGGCTGGCCAAGGAGAGCGTCCACGAGCTGGGTCACTGCTACGGGCTCGTCCACTGCGACACCCCGGGTTGCGTGATGGGGCGATCGCCGAGCGCGCGGGACGTGGACCGGAAGCGCGGAGATTTCTGCTCGAGGTGCCGTGACCGCGTGAAGCGGTCCGGGGGGGAGGCGAGATGACGGGAGAGAACACCCGGGTGCTGGTGGTCGACGACGAGGAGATCGTCCGGGAGTCGCTGGGCGGCTGGCTCCAGGAGGACGGCTTCCAGGTGTCCTCCGCCCCCGAGGGGCGCACCGCCGTGGAGATGATGAAGCGCGACCGCTGGAACGTCATGCTCGTCGATCTCAAGATGCCCGGCATGGACGGGCTTCAGGTCCTCGAGGAGGCCCGCAAGCTCCAGCCCGAGGCGGCCATCATCATGATGACGGCCTACGCCACCGTCGACACGGCCGTCACCGCCATGAAGCTCGGCGCCTTCGACTACCTGGTGAAGCCCTTCGACCCGGAGGAGCTCTCCCTGCTCATGCAGAAGGTGGTCGCCCAGCAGAGCCTGGTGCGGGAGAACGCAGTCCTGCGCAGGGCGCTGAAGAAGGAGCACCGGTTCCGGGACCTGGTCTCGAAGAGCGCGGCGATGCAGCGGGTCTTCGAGCTGGCCCAGGTGGCGGCCCGGTCCAACTCCACCATCCTCGTCCTGGGAGAGAGCGGAAGCGGCAAGGAGGTCCTGGCCCGCACCATCCACGAGGAGAGCCCGCGCGCCGCGGGGCCCTTCGTGGCCATGAGCTGCGCGGCCCTCACCGAGACCCTGCTCGAGAGCGAGCTCTTCGGGCACGAGAAGGGTTCCTTCACGGGGGCCAGCGCGCGCCGGAAGGGGAAGTTCGAGGCCGCGGCGGGGGGAACGCTCTTCCTCGACGAGATCGGCGACATCTCGCCGAAGCTCCAGCTCGACCTCCTCCGGGTGCTGGAGGAGCGGAAGTTCCAGCGGGTGGGGGGGAACGAATCCATCGACGTGGACGTCCGGATCATCGCAGCCACCAACAAGGACCTCAAGAAGGCGGTCTCGGACGGGTCGTTCCGGGAGGACCTCTTTTACCGGCTGAACGTGATCCCGGTGACCTTGCCCCCCCTGCGGGAGCGCAAGGAGGACATCCCGCTGCTGGTCGAGCACTTCCTCGACCGGCTCGAGGCGGAGATGAAGAAGCGCGTGAAGGTCTCCCCGGAGGCCATGGGTGCGCTGCTCGCCCACGACTGGCCCGGCAACGTGCGCGAGCTTCGCAACGTGCTGGAGCGGGGCGCGGTCGTGGCACAGGGGGACGTCGTCAAGCCCTCCGACCTGGGGCTGGCGCCGGCCCCCGCGCGCGCTCCCGGGGCGAACGCCCCTGGAGAGCCGGTGTCGCTCGAGGAGGTCGAGAAGCGCCACATCTCCGAGGTCCTCGGCCACACCGGGGGCAACGTGAGCCATGCGGCCCGGATCCTCGGCATCGACCGTGTCACGCTCTACAGCAAGATCCGGAAGTTCCAGCTTCGCAGGGACGGCGAGGAATCCGACTAGCGCCCCGACCCGGCCGGGTGCCGAGAATGTTGACGCCTGGTGAGATTCTCGACGCTTTTCCGGGAACCGGGTAAATCCGCAAGATTCCGTGACGTTGAAGGCTTCCGGGCCGTTCCGGTCCGTTGAGGAATTCACCGCTGCGTTCCCGGTCTCCCCGGCATCCCTCCAGGGGTGCCGCAGCAACCATCCGTGAATCGAGCACTTTTCACCCGGAGTCGCCGGAGGCCCACTCTGGCCCACCCCTTGAAACAGGCATGGACGGAGGACGCGACGTCATGACCTGCCCATACCTCACCGAGGTGACGATGGTCTTCTGCCAGGCCTCGCCCCAGAAGAAGCTCATCCCCAGCGATCGCATCAGCACCGCCTCGACCTGCGAGGGGGACGGCTTCAACGCCTGTGCCCTCTACCGGGAAGCTCTGGCCCGCGCCCTCCACACCATCGAGGAGCTCGAGACCGAGCTCAAGGACGTTCACGAGAAGAAAGGAGCCCAGTCATGAGCGCAGGAAACAGGCCCGATGGGTTCGGGAGACGAACCTTCCTGAAGGTCGCCGGCGCGTCGGGCGCGGCGGCGCTCGTCTCCCTCCCGGGACGATCGGAGGCCGCGGAAGGCGTCCGCGCCGCCGGAGCGGACGAGAGCTCGGTCCTCGTGGACACGACCCTGTGCGTCGGCTGCCGCGGCTGCGAGGCCGCCTGCGCCGAGGCCAACAAGCTGCCCGACCCGCCGACCGACGACACGGCCTTCGCGGCCATGCGCAGCACCAGTCCGGATTCCTTCACGGTGGTGAACCGGGTCGAGAAGGTCGACGGATCCTCCCGGTTCGTGAAGCGCCAGTGCATGCACTGCGTCGAGCCGGCCTGCGCCTCGGCCTGCCCGGTGCGCGCGCTCGACAAGCAGGCCACCGGCCCGGTGGCCTACGACGGCACCAAGTGCATGGGGTGCCGCTACTGCATGGTGGCCTGCCCGTTCTCGGTGCCGAAGTACCAGTACAGCAGCCCCCTCCCGCTGGTCCGAAAGTGCACCTTCTGTGCGGGGCGGCAGGCCGAGGGGAAGCTGCCGGCCTGCGTGGGCGTCTGCCCGAGCGGCGCGCTGACCTACGGGACGCGCGGGCGGCTCGTCGAGGAGGCCCGGCGCCGCGTGTTCGGGAACCCCGAGAAGTACACCCCGCACATCTACGGGGAGCACGAGGCCGGCGGGACGAACTGGATGTACATCACCGACGTCTCCTTCGAGAAGCTCGGGTTCGAGGTCGCGGTCAACGACAACTCCTACCCCAAGCTGGTGAAGGGGGCGCTGGGGGTACCGCCGGTGGTCATGACCCTCTGGCCACCCCTCCTGATGGGGCTCTGGGCATTCTCTCACCGCGACGGAAACGGCAAGGGCAAGGGAGGCAATCATGGCTAGCGTCGTCGCAGCTCCGGACCGGAACGGGTCCTGGGTCCAGGAGCGCATCCTCCTCGGCATGACCCCCCGCGAGTACGTGACGTCCCTCTGGACCCCCTTCAACGTGGTCTGCGCCGCCATCCTGGCCGTCGGGCTGCCGATCCTCGTCTACCGGTTCGCCGCGGGGCTTGGCGCAACCACCAACCTGTCGCAGACCCAGCCCTGGGGGCTCTGGATCGGCTTCGACATGATGACCGGCATCGCGCTCGCCGCGGGCGGGTTCACCATCGGCGCGACGGTGGAGATCTTCGGCCTGGACGACTACCACCCCATCGAGCGGCCCGCCATCCTCACCGGCTTCCTGGGCTACATGCTGGCCGTCATCGGGCTCGTCGCCGACCTGGGCAAGCCCTGGAACATGATCGGCATCTTCTCGAACAACGGCACCCAGTCGGTCCTCTTCGAGGTCGCCTGGTGCGTGGCCCTCTACACCACCGTCCTCTTCCTCGAATTCTCCGTTCCCATGTTCGAGTGGCTGGGCTGGGAGCGATTTCACCGTCCGCTCAAGAAGGCGCTGCTCGGGCTCACCGTGCTCTCGGTGATGTTCTCGACCATGCACCAGTCGGCCCTGGGGTCCCTCTTCATCATCGCACCCGGCAAGCTCCACCCGCTCTGGTACTCCGGGCAGATCTTCCTCTTCTTCTTCATCAGCGCCATCATCGCCGGCATCTGCATGGTCATCGTGGAGAGCACGCTCTCCCACCGGATCTTCTCCGAGCAGTTCGAGGGGCAGCACGTCGACGTCGACAAGCTGACGCTCGGGCTCGCCAAGGCCGGTGCGGTCGTGATGTTCGCCTACTTCTTCCTCAAGCTGCAGGGCGTCATCGACAACCATGCCCTCGGTCTCATCGGCGTGGGCTTCTACGGGAACTGGTGGCTCGTGGAGATGCTGGGCTTCGTGCTGCTGCCCTCGCTGATGTTCGCCTGGGGCGCCCGCAACCGGAACGTGACCGTGGTCCGGGCCGCCGCCATCGTCGGGGTCCTCGGGATCGTGCTGAACCGGCTCACCGTCTCCATCATCGCCTACAACTACAATCAGGCCGTTCGCTACTGGCCGAGCTGGATGGAGATCGCCGTCTCGCTGGCGCTCGTGGTCGCGGGCGTGCTTGCCTTCCGCTGGATCGTGAACCGCATGCCCGTGCTCCGGCCCATGAAGTCCGACGCCGGCCAGCACTGAGGACACGCCATGACCCATTTCGTCACCCACCTCCGCCGCATCTCCGTCGTCGCCGCCGTCGCGCTCACCACCGTGGCCCTGGCGGCCGGGCTCGAGAAGCTGCCCCCCGACCACGCCTTCCCGGCGGGAGAGGGCAGTCCCGGAAAGGTGACGTTCAGTCACCAGAGTCACGTCGATCCCGCCAGGCCCGGATGCACGAACTGTCACCCGAAGCTCTTCAGGACCATGGAGACGGGCGCCACCGCCGACGGGTCGCCCATCCGCCACGCGGTCATGGAGAAGGGCGGGCAGTGCGGGGCCTGCCACGGGAAGGCCGCCTTCGGCTTCGACTCCTGCGACCTCTGCCACCGATAACAGCGCTCCCCGTCGCGAAATCCTTGCGCGCGCGCGTAGCCCTTCCGGGGGCTGGCGCGCGCGCTTCGTGCGTACTGGGTCATCTCGCCTAAATCGCCCGAATCACTCCATGACAATATCCAAATTTCTCCGGTAAATACATGGATCTTAACGCTCGTTCTGCTGGTGCCCTCGGAGCCGATCTGTTACACGCGTCGAGGCCATTTCTGGCCAGGACGGGGATCGATCATGACGAAGAGGCTCATGCTGGCGCTGGTGGTGGCGCTGATCGCGCCGCCTGCCCTCGCCGAGATTCCGGCGGAGCAGGACAGCTGCCTGGGTTGCCACGGAAGCGACCCCTCCATGTCCATGGACCTCCCGAGCGGGGAGAAGCTCTCCCTCCACGTCGACCAGGCCTCGTTCGCGAAGTCGGTCCACGGGGACATGCTCCGCTGCACCGACTGCCACACCGACAAGGCCGACTACCCGCACGAGTCGAAACCCTTCAAGGTGCGCCGCGACGTGACGGTGGCCTACTACGAGCAGTGCAAGAAGTGCCACTTCTCGAACTACACCAAGACCCTGGACGGCGTGCACTTCCAGCTGGCCCAGCAGGGCAACCGGCAGGCGGCCCTCTGCGTCGACTGCCACGGTTCGCACGCCATCGGCCGCCCCGGCGAGCCCCGCACCCGGGTCTCCGACACCTGCTCGAACTGCCACAAGAAGGTCTTCGACGTCTACAGCGGCAGCGTGCACGGCAAGGCCGTCACCCAGGGGAACGCCGACGTTCCGGTGTGCACCGATTGCCACCGTGCCCACGACGTGGCCGACCCGCGCGCCGGAGCCCTCTCGCTGCGCACCGCCGAGATCTGCGGCCGCTGCCACACCGACCCGAAGCTGATGAAGCGCTACGGCCTGTCCACCAACGTCGTCGAGACCTACCTGGCCGACTTCCACGGCATGGCGGCGACGCTGCAGAAGGGCAAGAAGGGGAAGGGCGACCGCCTGGCGGCGGGTTGCACCGACTGCCACGGCGTGCACGACATCCAGAGCCCGAACGATCCGAAGTCCTCGGTGATGCAGGCCAATCTCGTGAAGACCTGCGGCAAGTGCCACGAGGGAGCCACCGCCGACTTCCCCAAGGCCTGGATGTCCCACTACGAGCCCAGCCTGAAGAAGTCCCCGCTGGTGTGGAGCGTCCAGCTCTTCTACTACGTGCTCATCCCGTTCATCCTCATCAGCCTGGTGCTCCAGATCGCGCTGCACCTGTGGCGCGTGGTGGTGAACCGATGAGCGGCGAGACGGCGGGAGTTCGAGATTCCGGAGCGAGGAGCGGCACGATGAGCCAAGAGGCGGTGAAGTCCGAGGCGGGGTACCTGGTCCGCTTCTCGGCGGCGCAGCGGGTCGAGCACTTCGTGACCATGGTCGACTTCGTCGGCCTGGTGGCGACCGGCCTGCCGCAGAAGTTCTACACCACCGGCTGGGCCCAGTGGATGATCGGGGCGATGGGCGGCATCGACAGCGTCCGCTGGATCCACCGCTTCTTCGGCGTGGTCCTCATCGTGGCCGTGCTCTGGCACGCGGCCGGGGCGCTGAGGGCCATCCTGTCGCGCAAGGTCGGCTTCACCATGGCGGTGAACAAGCGGGACTTCACCGACGCGGTGAAGACCCTCCGCTACTACCTGGGGCTCGAGGACCACCCGGCCGCCTTCGACCGCTACGACTACAAGCAGAAGTGGGAGTACTGGAGCCTCATGATCGGCAACGTGATCATGATCCTCTCCGGGCTCACGCTCATGTACCCCGCCGTGGTCGCCCGCATCGGGCCGGGCGAGATCATCCCGGCCGCCAAGGTGGCGCACTCCAACGAGGGGCTCATGGCCTTCCTCGTCATCACCATCTGGCACATCTTCAACGCCCACCTGCACCCCGACGTCTTTCCCTTCGATGCCTCGATCTTCACCGGGAAGATCAGTCGCGAGCGCATGCACCACGAGCACCCGCTCGAGCTGGCGCGCGTCGAGGGGCGCGAGCCGGACGGTCACGGGAACCACTAGCGCGGCATGACCAGGGTCGCATGACCGCCCAGAGGTGGATGGACTTCGCCGGGCAGGCGATCTTCCACACCCTGGTCGCGGCGCTCGTGATCGAGGCACTGGTCCGGCTCTGGGGCGTGCGGCAGCCCGAGCAGCGGACCGGGTTCCGTCTCCTCGCCCTGGGCTGGCCGTTGCTCGTCGTCCCCGCACTCTTCCTGGCCTTCCCGGCTCGCGAGGCGGAGGCCTTCCGCGACTCGCGGGCGATCTTCGCCGGCCGCCACTGGGACGACCTGGCCTTCCTGGGGATCGGTCTTTACGGATGGTGGATCGCCGTCATGGGAGCCGCTGGCCTGGGGCTCTTCCTCCTCGACCTGGTCCCCTGGCTCCGGGCCCGCAGGGCGCAGTCGCCGCCCTGGATCGCCGGGTCCCCCGAGGCGCGCGGTGCGGCGGAGGCGCTCGAGCGGGCGGCTGCCGCGCTCGGCATGGAGAGCCCTCCGCTGGCATGGGTGGCCGCCGGGCCGCCGGTTCTGTTCTGCACCGGCACGCGGCAGCCGACGGTGGTCGTCTCCCGGGCCGCCGTCGAGCTGCTCGACCAGGAGGAGCTGTCCGGCGCCCTGGCCCACGAGCTCGCGCACCTCGATCGGCGCGATCCCGCGCTGTCCTGGGCGCTCATGGGGGCCCGAGCCCTCATGTGGTTCAACCCCGGTGTGCAGGTCCTGGTGCGGGCCATCGCCCGCGACGCCGAGCGCATCGCCGACGAGCGGGCGGGAACGGCCTGCGGAAACCGGCTGGCGCTCGCGAGCGGGCTGCTCAAGCTCTACCGCGCCACCGGGGGTCGCGCCGCCGCCAGCGGGACGGGGCCACGCCCGCTCAGCGCCGCGCTCGCCGAGCCCATCGCCCGGGCGCGTGATCACGACATCGAGCTGCGCTGCCGTGCGCTCCTCGGAGATCCCCCGGCACCCGTCCCCCTTGCGCGGATGCGCCTCGCCGCGGCGGCCGCCGGGCTCGGATTCCTGCTCTTCTTCGTGGTATGACCGGCGCCACGGCGATGGGAAGCACGGTGAGCGAGGGCGCACGCGCGCTCTGGACCTTGGCCCTCGTACTGGGGGGAGCCACCTTCGCGCTGGCCGGGCTCGACACCATGCCCACCTGGCTGCACGGGCAGCCGCGCGGCGTCCGGCGCGCGGCGACCGTCGAGGAGGCAGAGCGGCGGGTGCAGGGGCGCATCCTGCTCCCGTCCTACTTTCCCGACACCCTGCGCTGGCCCCCGAGCTCCGTCCGGTTCATGCGGGAGGACGGGGGCGCCGTGGCGCTCGAGTTCCAGGGGAAGGAGGGCGCTCCCGCGCTCCTGCTGGCGCAGACGATGGAGGCCGGCGGTGCCATCCCAGACGGGCTGCAGGGGCGCCTCGCCGTCATCCAGCGGCAGAGCGCCCCCCTCGGGGAGGACGCCGTCCTGTCCCGGGTCGTGGCCGAGGACGGAACGCTCTGGAATCAGCTCGAGTGGTCCAGGAGCGGCCGGCGCTTCCTGCTGCGCGGCCGCGGGTCGCTCGAGGACCTCATCCGCATGGCGCGCAGCGTCCACGGGGAGCACCGGTGAGCGCGCCCTCGCTGCGGGAGCGGTTGCGCAGCTCGCTGCAGACCCGCGTCTACATGCTGCTCGCCGTCAGCGCGGTGATCCCCATCGCCATCCTGGCCGTGGCGTTCGGCTTCCGCGTGGCGAGGCTCGACGAGGAACTGGTCGAGGCGAGGCTGTGGTCGGCGCGCACCGTCGCCGGCCAGGTGGAGGAGGAGCTCTCCCAGGTATTCGAGATCCTGCAACGGGGAGCCACCGCCGCACGGGTGAACCTGGAGGACGGAGATCCGGCGCCGGAACGGGCCGCACTTCGCGACCCCCGCGTGAGCCTGCAGTTCCCGGGGGGAGCCTTCTTCCTCGACGCCTCGGGAGAGCCGATCGCCGAGGAGCCGGACCGGCGGACACGGTCCATCGCGCCCAGGCCGGACCTCCCCGCCATCCGGAAGGCCATGGACTCCGGCCGCCCGGTGGTGACGCCATTCGTCCGCGGAGGGACAGGGGAGCACGTCTACGCGATCGTCCCGGTGCGCGACTGGGAAGGGCGGGTGACCGGCGTGGTCGGAGGGGTCGTGGACACGGCCCAGCACCACCTGCTCGTCATGCTGCGCTATCTGCGCCGGGGAACCGAGGGTACGGCGGAGATCGTCGACCAGGGGGGGCGCGTCGTCGCGTCCACCGAACCCGGTAGGCCCGCCACGACCTCTGCCTGCACCGGAGTCCTCGGGCTCGTCGCCGAGCGGAAGGACACCTCCCAGCTGTGCAACAGCTGTCACTCCGACCGGGCGGAGGACGCGAGGGGCCGTACCTCGGTGACCACGGCGATGGTGCGGAACGCGCCCTGGGCCATCGTGGCTCGCGTGCCGGCCCAGGAGGTCCTTGGTTCGACCGGTCCCTTCCGGTTCTGGCTGGCCGGCACCGTCCTCCTGTCGCTCTTCGCCGCGGCACTGCTGGCCTGGGGCGTGGCGCGAAGCGTGGCGAAGCCGGTGGTGGCCCTGACCGGTGCCGCCGAGTTCATCGCCGCCGGCAATCTCTCGGTGCCGATCCCGCAGACCGGGGTGGACGAGGTCGGACGCCTTGCCAAGGCGCTCGAGAAGATGAGGCAATCCCTCGTCGAGCTCATCGGGGCGGTGGCGACGGCCAACGCCCAGCTCGAGGAACGGGTGGTCGAGCGGACGGCCCAGCTGGGGGAGGTCAATGCCCAGCTCCGCGACCGGGAGGCCTCGCTGGGCCGGCTCTACGAGAAGGTGGTGTCGGCCCAGGAGGACGAGCGCAAGCGCATCGCCCGGGAGCTGCACGACGACACGAGCCAGAGCCTGGCCGCGCTCGTGATGGCCCTCGACGGCGCCCTGGCCGCGCTCAGGGCCGGCCTCACCCCGCGATTGGAGGAGACCAAGGCGCTGGCCGTGCGGACCATCGAGGAGGTGCACCGGATGATCCTCGACCTGCGCCCATCGGTCCTCGACGACCTCGGGCTCCAGTCGGCCATCCGGTGGTACGCCGAGCGCCACCTCACCGGGCGGGGCATCTCGGTCCGCTGCGAGTTCGACGCCCCCGACCGTCGATATCCGGCCGCGTTCGAGACCGCGCTCTTCCGCGTCTGCCAGGAGGCCATGAGCAACGTGGCGCGCCACGCCCAGGCGGAGTCGGTGCTGATCCAGCTCTCGGAGGGCGAGGGTGCCATCCGCATCGAGATCGAGGATGATGGCAGGGGGTTCGAGCCGGAGAACGTATCGCACGCCGAGCGCCGGCACTTCGGCCTCATGGGAATCGAGGAGCGGGTGGAGATCCTGGGCGGCAAGGTGAAGATCGAGTCGGCGCCCGGCCAGGGCACGCGCGTTCGCCTCGAGGTGCCGCTTCCCAGGGAGGCGTAGGGAATGTCGAAGATCCGGGTGCTCCTCGCCGACGACCACGCCATCCTGCGGGAGGGGGTCCGCGCCCTGCTCGCCCTGTGCGACGACATCGAGGTGGTCGGGGAGGCGGTCGACGGCCAGGGAGCCATCGAGGCCACCCGCACGCTGGACCCCGACGTCGTGCTCATGGACATCGCCATGCCGGGCCTGGGAGGCCTGGAGGCCACCCTCGAGATCAAGAAGGCCGGGCTGCGGGCCAAGATCCTCGTCCTCTCCCAGTACGAGGACCGGGAGTACGTGCGGCGGCTGCTCAAGGCCGGTGTCTCGGGCTACCTCCTCAAGAAGTCGGCGGGGGCGGAGCTTCCGAACGCGATCCGGGCGGTGCACCGGGGAGGGCTCGTGCTCGATCCCGAGGTCGCCCGGACCGCCATGGAGGAGGCCGGTCCGGCCGCTCCCGAGGGATCCGATCCGTACGAGAGCCTCACCGACCGCGAGAAGCAGGTGCTGAAGCTCGTGGCCGAGGGGCTTGCCAACAAGGAAGTCGCCGAGGTGCTGGGCATCAGCGTGAAGACCGCGATGTCCCACCGCGAGAAGGTCATGGAGAAGCTCGCGCTCCACAACCGCACCGAGCTGGTCCGGTTCGCGCTCCGGCGCGGGGTGATCCGCGTCGATCCGTAGTTCCCCTGCGCCAAATCCCCCGGTTTTCGGGTGACGTGGGGGGCCTGCCCCACTCTCGAACGGCGCACCGGCTCGGAAACCAGGGAAATGTCGCGATCGGAGGGTTCCGGTCTCGGCCCGGTCCTTGCTCTCTCATGGAAGCGCCTGGTCGCTCCGGGAGGGGAGCGATCAGGGGCGGGGTGGGGGAGGGAGCGTGCGGGTCCTATTCACGAGCGCTCCTGGGTCGGGTGCGGCGGTCGAACCCGCCGCAGCCTGGCCCCCCCTTTCCCTGGTTCACCTGGCCGGGGCAACCCGGGCGGAGGGTCACGCCTGCCAGATCGTCGATGCGCTCCCCTTCGGTCTGGGCATCGACGAGGTGGAGCGGGCCGTGCAGGACTTCCGGCCAGACGTCGTCTGCGTCACGGCCGCGACGCCCGGAGTTTCCGCCTCGCTGGAGCTGTGTCGCCGGGTCGGTGCGGCCGGGTGCATCTCGGTGATCGGCGGCATCCACGCCTCCTTCATGTTCCCGGAGTTCCTTCCCGCCGGCGACGTCGACTTCGCGGTGATCGGCGAGGGGGAGGAGACGTTTCCCGAGCTGCTGCGGTGCCTGTCCGCTGGAGACGACCCGGCGCGGGTCGCCGGCATCGCCTTCGCGCACGGGAACCACGTCGTCCGCACGGCCGCCCGTCCTCGCCTGGCCACGCTCGATCCCTTGCCCAAGGCCTGGGACCTCCTTCCCTCCTCCTCGCGCTACTCCTGGTCCGGGCGCCCGGGCTCGAGGATGGGGGCCATCGTGGCCTCGCGCGGTTGCCCCCGCCACTGCAGCTGCTGCGGCCCGTTCGCCAGGTACGAAGGCAACTGGCGCATGCGCTCGGTCGATGCGCTGTCGTACGAGCTGACCCAGCTCCGGAGGGAGCAGGGGATCGACGTCGTCGCCTTCTACGACCCGGCCCCCGCCGCCGACTCCCGCAGCTTCGCCGAGCTCACGGGAAGGCTCGTGGAACTGGACCTCGGGCTCGAGCTCGTGATGTGGGGCAGCGTCGCGGACGTCCTGCGCGACGAGGAACGGCTCCCGCAATGGCGCGCCGCCGGCGTGGTCCACGTGGGGATCTGCCGGGATCCGGCCGACGACCGCCTGGAGGGAGCCGAGCGGGACCGGGCGCTCGACGAAGGGCGGCGAGCCGTCCAGGCGCTTCGGCGGGCGGGGATCGCGAGCGAGACCTCCTTCTGGCTCGGCTTTCCCGACGAGACACCGGCCACCGCGGAGGAGTCGCTCGCTCGAGCACTCGACTGGGGTGCGGACCACGCGCACTTTCCTCTCCTCACGCCGCTGCCGTACACCCCGGCGTGGCGGACCTACGGCGCCCACGTGTTCACCCGCGACTACGCCCGCTACAATCACCGGGAACCAGTCGTGAAGCCGCGGGAGATGGAGCCCCACGAGGTGGTCGAGGCCTCGGAGCGCTGCCGGACGCGGTTCCTCGCCGCCAGGCCGACGCGGATGCATCCGGGCGAGGGGCGCCGTGCCGGACCCTGGCTCGTGCATCCGGTGGAGGCCGGAGCCCCGGAACCGGAGGCTTCCACCGAGCGGGAGGAGCCACCGGGACCGAAACCGCCGCTTTCTCCAGTGCCTCGGCAGTGATGCCTCGTCCGGGGGTGCCGCATCCCTTTCGCGGGTATTCCCGGGTGGGTGCCGGTCGCGCAACCAATGCGCTGCGGATTCGGCCTAGCAAGCTGAATTCATTGTGATTCCAGCGGCACGGGAGTTGCTAACTGGGTTGACCCGGAGGGGTCGATGCTCGTCGCCGTTGGAGTCGACAGGAAGAGGGCCTCCGTTGCTTCCCGCGAGAGGCTGGCTGCCGCGGGCGAGGAACTCGCCGCACAGGTTCGCTCGTTCGGCGCGCTCGATGGCGTCGACGAGGTGTTCGTCCTCTCGACCTGCTACCGGGTCGAGGTCTACGCTGCGTCGACCTGCCCGTCCGCCGCGGCCGCGAGCCTGTCCGAGGCGCTTCGCCGCCGCGCCGGGGATCCCGGTCTTCCGCTCTTCGACCTTCGCGGCGCCGAGGCCTTCCGGCACCTCTCCCGCGTCGCCTCGAGCCTGGAGTCGGGAGTGGTCGGTGAGCCCCAGGTCCTCGGGCAGGTGAAGGAAGCGTTCGGCCGGTCCGCGGAGGCTGGATCGGTCGGGAAGGAACTGTCCTCGATCATCGCCCGGGTTCTCCAGGTGGCGAAGCGCGTCCGGACCGAGACCGCCATCGGGCGCGCCGGTGTCTCGTGGGGGCACGCCTCGGCCGACCTGGCCGAGAAGGTCCTCGGCCCTCTCGCGGGACGCAGGGCCGTGATCGTCGGGGCCGGAGAGATGGCCCGGCTCTCCGCCCAGCACCTCCACCAGCAGGGAATGCAGGTGACGGTCCTGAACCGCACCCTCGCGAACGCCGAGGCCCTGGCACGGGAGGTCCACGGCGGGGCGCGCCCGATCGAAGCGCTGGCCGAGGAACTCCTGCAGGCGGACGTGGCGGTCGTGGCGGCTCCCGTGGCGCTCGCCGCACTCCATCCGTCCGGGGCACCGGCACTGATGAAGGCACGCCGGCACCGCCGCCTCCTCCTCATCGACCTGGCCGTTCCCCGCGCCGTCCCCTCCGCCCTCGGGGACGTCGACGGCGTCTACGTCTGCGACGTCGACGACCTCGCGCGCATCCAGCGCCAGGCCCAGGAATCGCGAGCGGGAGCCATCCGGGACGCCGAGCAGATCGTGGGCGCAGAGGTCGAGCGCTTCGCCCGGGAGATGGCGGAGCGCCGAGCTGCGCCCATCATCGCCGCGGTCCGGAATCGAGCGTCGGCCATCGCCCGCGAGGAGGTCGAGCGCACCGTCCGCCGCCTCGGAGGGGACCCCGAGCTGGAGAAGCGGCTCGACGCACTCGCGGGAGCCATCGTCTCGAAGCTGCTGCACCACCCCAGCGTATGCCTCCGCAGGGCCGGGCAGGACGTGGAGGGCGGCGACCACCTGATGGCGGCCGCGGCCCGGATCTTCGACGTGGGCCAGCCCACGGTCGGCCCGGCCCCGTCGGCCTGAGAATGCAGCTGACGCCGGCCCCGTGTCCTCGGCAAACCTTGCGCGGAGCCCCCGGAGGGGCGCAGAAGAAGTGACGGAATCCGCCGCCGCACCGGTACATCGGCGCGCTTCGAACGCGGGCTCAAAAATAACATCAAGTATATCCGGGTCTTGTATCGATGTGGGTGATATGGCGCGGTCCTTGCGACCCGCCCCGGGTTGAGCTGCGCCAAAGGACCCATGGAAACGCTCAGAAACGCCTGGAGTCGCCTCGACCGGAGCGTCCGCGCGCGGATCATCCTGCCCACCGCCGTGCTCTTCGCGGCCGTGCTCGGGGCCATGGTGTACGTGGCGGTGAGCGCCTACGGAGCCGACATCGAGAAGGTCCAGCGGGAGCGCGCCGAGATCTTCGCGGCCAACGTCGCCTCCGGCGTCACCCAGACCATGATGGAGGGGCAGCCGAACCAGGTTCCCGATCTCCTGGAACTGGCTCGCAGCCACCGGGCCGATCTCGACTCCATCAGCCTCATCCGTCCGGACGGGGAGGTGGCCTATTCCACCGACGGCAGGCTCATCGGCAGCCGTCCCTGGAAGGAGCTGGCCCCGTTCTCCCAGCCTCGGGTGGTCCCGGAGCCGGGCGGCATGCGGTCCCAGTACGCGGTCGTGCGCCCGATCGCCAACGTGGAGCGGTGCGCCTCTTGCCACGGCCGGGAGTCCCGGATCAACGGCTGGGTGGACCTCCGGTTCTCACGCGAACTGGCCGTAGCGGCGCAGGGCGAGCTGGCCCGGACCCTCGGGATGAGCACGGGCGTCGCGCTCCTCATCCTGCTCGCCATCGCGTGGTGGCTCATCGGCCGCGAGGCGGTGGCGCCGCTCCAGCGGCTGGTCGCGGTCATGGCCCGCGCCGAGTCGGGCGACCTCACCGTTCGCGCCGACGAAGGGCGCCCGGACGAGATGGGAACGGCCGCTCGCGGGTTCGACGCCACCCTGGCGGCGCTCCGGCGCAGCCAGGCCGAGCTCGAGGCCTTCTATCGAGAACGCATGGTCCGGGCCAATCGGTTCGCGACCGTCGGCGAGATGGCGACCGGACTGGCGCACGAGATCAAGAACCCGCTGGCGGGGCTCTCCGGGGCGCTCGAGCTGCTCGCCGAGGACCTGGCCGGGAACCCGCGCCAGGCGGACGTGGTGGGAGAGATGCGCCACCAGGTGGCCCGCCTCACCCACACCATGGAGAGCCTGCTCTCCTTCGCCCGCCCGGCCAAGGCCCGCCTCCGCCCCACCGAGCTGAACGCAACGCTGGAGAACGTCCTCTTCCTCGTCCGGCAGCAGCGGCGGCTCGCGGCCGTCCACGTCGAGGCCGACCTGGGGGACGTGCCGCAGGTCCTCGCCGACCCCAACCAGCTCGAGCAGGTGTTCCTGAACATCTGCCTCAACGCCTGCCAGGCCATGGGGCCTGGCGGGGGCAGGCTCACCGTTCGCTCCCGGCTGGCCGAGGGCAGGGTCACGGTGGACGTGGAGGACACGGGTCCGGGCATTCCGGAGCACGTTCGCCCCAATCTCTTCAAGCCCTTCTTCACCACCAAGCGCGAGGGGAACGGGCTGGGGCTCGCCATCTCGGCACGCATCGTCGCGGAGCACGGCGGGAACATCGGGTACCGCTGCCCGGCCGGAGGAGGCACGATCTTCACCGTCGCCCTCCAGCCGGCCAGGGTCGCTCCGGAGCACCCCGCGGAGATGAGCGCATGACCCACTCCCCCGCCCGCATCCTGGTCGTCGACGACGAGAAGCTCATCCGCTGGTCGGTGGGGGAACGGCTCCAGCGCGGCGGCTACGAGGTCCTCTCGGCCGAATCGGGCGAGGAGGCCCTGGAGGTCCTGGCGGCCCAGCCGGTCGATCTCATGCTCCTCGACGTCCGTCTCCCCGGCATCGACGGGATCGCCACCTTGCAGCAGGCGCTGGGGCAGGCCCCCGAGCTGGCGGTGCTCATGATGTCGGCCCACAGCACGGTGGACATCGCCGTCGTGGCCATGAAGCACGGCGCCATCGACTTCCTGGTGAAGCCCTTTCCCTTCCAGGCACTGGACGCCGCCGTCGAGCACGCGCTCGTCGGCGCGCGCACCCGGCGGCAGATCCAGGCGCTCACCCAGGAGCGGCGCGGGGGGGATGGGGCCCTGTCCGCGCTGGTGGGGCCGTCGTCGGCGATGGAGCAGGTGCGCGCCGTCGTCTCCCGGCTCTCCGGAAGCGACGCCACCACCGTGCTCGTCGAGGGCGAGAGCGGCGCCGGCAAGGAGGTCGTGGCCCGCGCCATCCACTTCTCGAGCGGACGGGCCGAGCGCCCTTTCCTGCAGGTGAACTGCGCTGCCCTGCCGGAGCACCTGCTGGAGAGCGAGCTCTTCGGCCACGAGCGGGGCTCCTTCACCGACGCCCATGCCCTGAAGCGCGGCCTCTTCGAGAGCGCCGAGGGCGGCACGGTCATGCTCGACGAGATCGGCGACCTGCACCCTGGCGGACAGGCCAAGCTGCTGCGCCTTCTCGAGAACAAGACCTTCCGGCGCGTGGGCGGCGTGACCGAGCTGCGGGCCGACGTGCGGGTCCTCGCCGCCACCAACGTCAACCTGGAGGAGCGGGTCTCCGAGGGGCGGTTTCGCGGCGACCTCTTCTTCCGCCTCAACGTTGTGCGGATCGTGATGCCGGCGCTGCGCGATCACCCGGACGACGTGCCCACGCTCTGCGCCCACTTCATCGCCCGGTTCAACCAGGAGATGAAGCGGCAGGTGAAGGGAGTGAGCGCCAACGCGATGCAGCTGCTCCAGGCCTACAGGTGGCCCGGAAACGTCCGGGAGCTTCGCAACGTCATCGAGCGCGCCTTCATCCTCCACGCCGGGGTCGAGGAGCTCCGTCCGGAGCACCTCCCCCCGGAGCTGCGCGGAGCGGCGGCGGCGGCGGCGGCGGCGCGCCGGCCGGAGAAGCTGGCGGCGGTTCCCCAGGACGGGCTGGTGCTGGAGGACGCGGAGCGGAAGCTCATCCAGGAGGCACTCGACCGGTCGAGTGGCAACCAGTCGCGGGCCGCGCGCCTCCTCGGCATCAGCCGGGACACGCTCCGCTACCGGCTGAAGAAGCACAACATGGGATAGTGGCCGGGTCCGGGGCAGGAGAATCAGCGGCCCAAACGGGTACATGCTGATTCGCGGAACACGGCCCCGTGGCGGATCATTACCTCTACCGACCACTCGAACTGGCCCCCTGGAACGGGGCGAACGCCCTTGAGAGAATCCTCATCGTGCGGCGGTCTGGGTCGTGACCCATCTGGGTTGGCGCAACCCCTTGCGCGCAGCACCCACGAGCCGCATCGTTACGGAAATGCCTCGGCCATGAGCGAACTCCGCCCGACTCCCACATCCGCCGAACCGCGACCCGAACCCGAAGAGAAGGCGAGCCACCTCGCGTTCGTCGCGCACGAGATCCGCAACCCTCTCTCCACGGCACTGTGGAGCGTCGAGTTGCTCGCGCGCATGTCCGCCGAGGAGCGAGGCGGTCCACGCGGGGAGAAGCTCTCCCGGATGTCGCTGCGGGCGCTGACCCGCCTGCGGCGACTCGTCGAGGATCACCTTCTCGCTGCCCGACTGGACGTGGGGGGCATCCCTCTCGAGCTCGAGGAGATTCCCGCCCGGGAGCTGTTTCCGGGGGCCTCCGCCGTTGGCGCGGGGTCGCTCGAACTGGAGCTCGAGGCCGGACTCTCCGTCGTGGCCAATCCGTCCCTCGCACGCCGGGTGGTGGAGGCGGTCCTCCTCGCGGCTGCGCGAGGTGGTGCCGACGTGCGGGTGACCGGCACGCGCAAGGGGAAGGTGGTGCGCTTTCGCGTCGAGGGGGCCGCCGCCGTCGCCGAGGACCTCGCCGATCCCCGGCGCGGGGACACGGGCGACACCCGCGGCGCAGCGCTCGCCATGCCCGTCGCGCGCCGGGCATGCACCCTGCTGGGAGGCGCGATCCGGGCCGAGGACGGGACCTGGACGCTCGAGCTGCCCGCTCCCGAGGCTCCCCGCAGGAAGAACTAGCGGGCGCCCGGAAGCCTTGACAGGGCCGGGCCTCTCCGCTACAAGTCCGCGCTCTCCAAACGTTTTCTGCAAGTCCTCCCCGGCCATCCGTCGCGGCGCGGACCAATGCGAGGTCGAACATGGCTACTGGTCTCCTGGGTCGCAAGGTCGGCATGACCCACATCTTCACCGCCGACGGCGACTGCGTTCCCGTCACCGTTCTCCAGATGGTCCCTGCACCGTCATCCGCCGGAAGACCGCGGCGAAGGACGGCTACGATGCCGTCGTGCTGGGCTTCGTCGAGGTTGCCGAGAAGAAGGAGAAGCGGCTCTCCAAGGCCGAGGTGGGCGTCTTCAAGAAGGCCGGTACGCCGGTGTTCCGCCACCTGAAGGAGGTGCGGCCCCGGGACCCGAAGCTGCTCGGAGAGCTGAAGACCGGCGACGTCGTCACCGTCGACAAGGTCTTCAAGATCGACCAGCGCGTCGACGTCACCGGAGTCACCAAGGGTCGTGGGTTCGCCGGCGTCTTCAAGCGCTGGGGGATGAAGGGCGCAGCACGCGACTCCTCCACGGCGCACGAGCACCACCGCCACCCCGGCGCCATCGGCCAGCGCAAGACGCCTGGCAAGGTCTGGAAGGGCAAGCACCTCCCTGGCCAGTACGGCGTCGACAACATCACCACCCAGAATCTCACCGTGGCCGGCATCGAGGCCGAGGGGAACCTGCTCCTCGTGAAGGGCGCCGTTCCGGGCCACGCCGACGGGCTGGTCTTCGTCGACACGGCCTCCAAGGGGCAGCCGAAGCCCAAGAAGAAGCAGGAAGTCCGCGAGCGGGCGAAGCCGAAGGTCTGACAGCGGCCGCTTCGGCGGCCGCAAGACCGGGTCCGTGGACCCGGTCCGGAAACGCGAAGGGCCGGCGATCGCTCCCGGCCCTTCCTCGTCATTGGTGCTTCGCTGCTGCTAGGCCACCTCGGGAGGACCGCCGGAGCCACCCCGCTTGCGATCGCGCTCCGCGCGGTACCGGGCGTTCGGGTCGAGCGCCTTCTTGCGGAGCCGGATGGACTCGGGCGTCACCTCGACGAGCTCGTCCTCGGCGATCCACTCGAGCGACTTCTCGAGGTTCATGTCCCGCGGCGGCGTCAGGATGATGTTCTCGTCCCGGCCGGCGGCGCGGATGTTGGTGAGCTTCTTCTCCCGGCAGATGTTGTACTCGATGTCGTTGTCGTGGGAGTGCTCGCCCACGATCATGCCGTTGTAGACCTTGTCCCCGGGCTTCACGAAGAGCTTGCCGCGCTCCTGGCCGTAGAAGCAGGCATAGCCCACGGCCTCGCCCTCGCGGTCGGAGATGATGGCGCCGGCCTGGCGCTTGTCGATCCGTCCCTGCCAGGGCTCGTAGCCGTCGAACTGTGAGGAGAGGATGCCTTCGCCGCGGGTCAAGGTGAGGAACTCGGAGCGGAAGCCGATGAGACCGCGAGCCGGGACCCGGAACTGGAGGCGGGTGCGCCCCGATCCGAGCGGCTGCATGTCGACCATGCGCCCCTTGCGCGGACCCAGGGCGCTCGTGACAGGGCCGACGCCGTCGGCGGGGAGGTCGCACACGAGCAGCTCCATGGGCTCGTGGACGTCCCCGGCGATGTTCTTGAGCACCGGCTCGGGATTCGAGACGGTGAGCTCGAACCCCTCGCGCCGCATGTTCTCGACGATGACCGCGAGCTGCAACTCGCCGCGGCCCACCACCTTGAAGGCGTCCGGGGTCTCGGTGTCCTCGACCCGGATGGAGACGTTCCGGTAGGCCTCGCGCGTGAGCCGCTCGCGGATGTTGCGGCTGGTGACGTACTTCCCCTCGCGACCGGCGAACGGGCCGTCGTTCACGCGGAAGACCATCGACATGGTCGGCTCCTCCACGCTGATGCGCGGGAGGGCGACCGGGGCTTCCGGGTCGCAGAGGGTGTCGCCGATGCCGATGGCGTCTGCGCCGGCGATGCAGACGATCTCGCCCGGGCCGGCATCCTTCACCTCGACGCGCTTCAGGCCGTCGTAGACGTAGAGGCGGACGATCTTCGCGGGGACGATCTTGCCCTCCTCGCGGATGACCGAGATCTGCGCTCCCTCCCGCGCCACGCCCGAGGAGACCCGGCCGATGGCGAGGCGCCCCACGTAGTCGTCGTAGTCGAGGTTGTCCACCAGCATCTGCAGCGTCGGGTGCTCCTCGACGGCCGGGGGGGGGATGTGCGTGAGGATGGCGTCGAAGAGGGGCTTCAGGCTGTCCGACTCGAAGGCGCCTGCCAGGGTGTGCGCGGCGCGCCCCTCGCGGGCGATGGCGTAGATGACCGGGAAGTCGATCTGGTGCTCGTTGGCGCCGAGGTCGATGTAGAGCGAGTAGACGAGGTCCAGGACCTCCTTCGCCCGGGCGTCCTGCCGGTCGACCTTGTTGACGACGAGCACGGAGGGCAGACCCAGGGCCAGCGCCTTGGAGAGCACGAACCGGGTCTGGGGAAGCGGCCCCTCGGCGGCGTCGACGAGGAGCAGCACTCCGTCCACGAGGCGCAGGGCGCGCTCCACCTCGCCGCCGAAATCCGCATGGCCCGGGGTGTCGACGATGTTGATCTTGATCCCGCCCCAGGTGACGGCCGTGTTCTTGGCGAGGATGGTGATGCCCTTCTCGCGCTCCAGGTCGTTCGAGTCCATCACCCGCTCGACCAGGGTCTCGTTGGAGCGGAAGATGCCCGCCTGGCGGAGCATGTGGTCCACGAGCGTGGTCTTGCCGTGGTCGACGTGGGCAACGATGGCCACGTTGCGGATGCGGTCTCGGGCGATCATGGGAGGGGGAAGCGGCGCGTACATATACGCGCTGCGTCGAACCGGCAAGGGGAAAGCACCCTGGCTGGCTCCGGGAGGACGGGATGGAGAAGGTGGAGGGGCTGCATCACGTGGCGCTCCAGTGCGTCGACCTGGACCGCTGCGAGGGATTCTACCGGGAGGTCCTCGGACTCGAGGTGAAGCGGCGGTGGCCTGCCGAGGGAGGAGGGGATCGCAGCGTCTGGCTCTCCACGGGGACGGGCTTCCTGGCGCTGGAGCGCGCCTCCCGGCCGGTCGAGGAGGGTCCCTTCGACGACACCCCGGCGGGATGGCACGTGGTGGCCCTCTCCATCGCCCGCGCGGATCGGAGGGCCTGGGAGGGCAGGCTGGCCGCCGCGGGAGTGCGCCTGGCCCGGCGCAGCCCCTTCTCCCTCTTCTTCCGCGATCCGGAGGGGAACCGGGTGGCCCTCTCGCACTGGCCGGAGGAGGCGTGATCTTCGACCGGCGCCGCTTCGGGCGGGACAACTACCTCTACCTGCTCTCCGAGGGGAGCGACGCCGTGCTGGTGGACCCGGCTGACCCGGACCTGGCTCTCCAGGCCGCCCGGAGGCACGGAGTTCACCCCCGGTGGATCGTGCACACCCATGGCCACGCGGACCATTCCGGCGGGAGCGCACGGCTCCGGGAGGAGCTGGGTGCCGAGGTGATCGGCCACGGCGCGGACGCGCCCTGGTTCCGCCCGGACCGGGACCTGGCCGGGGAGGGAGAACTGGTGCTGGGGGCCCTGCACCTCCGGGTCCACCCCGTACCGGGCCACACGCCCGGTTCGGTCCTCCTCGAGTGGCGGGGGAAGCTGCTCACCGGGGACACGCTGTTCTGGTCGGGGTGCGGCAACTGCCGGCACGGGGGGATCCTGCCCGGCTCGCCGCCAGCTTCCGCGCCGTGTTCCCCGGCCTCGATCCGCGCCTCGAGGTCCACCCCGGGCACGACTACGCCGAGGCCAACCTTGGGTTCGTCCTGGAGCGCGAGCCCACCAACCAGGCCGCGGCGGGCCGACTCGCCGCGGTCCGGGCGTCGCGGGCCGCCCGGGTCGAGCCCGAGGCCACCGAGCTCGGCGAGGAACTCCTGGTGAACCCGTTCCTGCGGGCCGGCGGGGACGCGTCCTTCGTGGGACTCCGCGGACTGCGCGATCTCTGGTGATGTCGGGTCGCCTCCCCGCCTGCTAGGATCCCCCCGCGGAGGTGTGCCGCGTGCCGGCCTGGCTGAACGTCCCGAACGCGCTGACGGTGGCGAGGATCGTCCTCGCTCCCGTCTTCCTCTGGCTCTACCTGGCGGGGGACGAGGACGGGGCGCTCATCGCCTTCGCGGTGGCGGCGGCGACCGACGCCCTCGACGGCCTGGCCGCCCGCCTGCTCCGCCAGCAGACGCGTGTCGGCGCATTCCTCGACGCGGCCGCCGACAAGCTCCTCGCCGCCTGCGCCCTCATCGCACTTTCGGTGAAGGGCCAGGTACCCTGGTGGCTGACCGGCATCGTGGTCGGTCGTGATCTCCTGCTCGCGGCCGGGTCGGTCTTCCTCGCCGTCCGTCACGCACCCGTGCCCGTCCGTCCGACCCGCATCGGGAAGTACGCGACGGCGCTCGTGTTCTTCATCGTGGTGGTGGTCCTGGTCGTCGACTTCCACGGGAGGCCGGCAGGGCCGAGTGCGCCCTGGGTGGCGGCCCTGGGCATCCTGGCCGTGGCGCTGGTCATCGGGAGCGCCGTCCAGTACGCCCTGTCGTTCTCCGCCAGCATGCGCCTGGGGCGCCGCGCGCCGGACACGGCCGGACGTTGACACCCTTGTCCTCAGCGGGTAGAAACGGCCCGCTTCCGATGATCTACAGGCCCGTAGCTCAGTGGTAGAGCACTACCTTGACACGGTAGGGGTCCGCGGTTCGATACCGCGCGGGCCTACCAGATGAAGAAGGGGACCTGGCCGAGAGGTCAGGTCCCTTTCTTCATGGGTCCGAGCCTTCGTCCTCGTTCGCTCGCGGCCCGTGGCGCGGTCGCGTGGCCCAGCACCAGCACCAGGACCTGGACCTGGACCGATTCTCGCTCCCGCCAGTACGGGCGAGCCAGGATCCGGGACTTCCCGCCTCAAGCCACCGGAATCCCCCGTCTTGGTCGATGGGTTGCCTACACCGTCCCACACCTCGAAGGGTGATGACCCCTACAAGGGGCCCCTCCTTGGGTCTTTCGCGTACCTTGTCCGAGGGACACATACAGGCCTCAATTGGGTGCCATGAAAGGCCTCGAATGGATGGCGACAGGAGCTGACATGAAAAGAACCGTAGGGTCACCGCCGGGGGGAGGGAAGGGCCAGAAGATGAGCCTGTACCTCCCCGGCGACGTTCTCGAGGACATTCGAGCCGAGGCTCGTCGGCAGCAGCGAAGCATTTCCTGGCTGGTCCGCAACGCCTGGCGGCTCGCCAGGACGGGCATGGATGCACTTCCGTCCGGCCCGGAGTGGGCCGGCGAGGACGTCCGGGACCCGGTGCCGAATAGCTAGCGCCTCCCGTGGCCGCGGGGCTCCTCGTTCAGGACTGGTGGTCGCGAACGAGGAGGCCGCGTTCGTCCCCTGAGGGGTCCCGGGACGCCGGTCGACCCGGCGGCAGCGCACCCTCGACGCCCAGGAATCGCCGGGCGCCCTCGACGAAGCGCTCCAGCTTTCGCGAAACGGTCCGCCGGGAGATCCCCAGCGCGTCGGCCACCTCGTCGTGGTTCATCCCGTCGACGAAGACTCCGACCGCCACCGCCTGGGTACTGCCGTCGAACCGGGAGAGCACCGACCGGGCCAGTTCCCAGTCCACGAAGGCGTCCGGACGGCCAGACCCATTGTCCGCGACCAGCGCCTGGGAGTTCTCGGCCGCGGCCTCCTCGCCGCGCCGGCTCGCGTCCCGCAGGAGATTCAGGCAGTGGTTCGTCGCCACCCGGTAGATCCACGGGAGGACGGTGTCCCGTTCCTCGAGCTTGGACAGGTTCCCCAGGAGCTTGACGAAGACCTCCTGCGTGGCGTCCTGCGCGGCCGCGCGGTCACCGAGAAGGCGCAGGCATCGCCGGTACACCACAGGCCCGAAATCCCGGTAGAGCCCGGTCACCTGAGTTCTTCGGGCCTCGTCCGTCTCGGACGGCGATTGGCCCATTCAGGACCCCGAACCGGGATTGCGCTTCGAATTCAAGGTGGATGCCTCCAGTCGATGAAGCTTGATCCTTCTAGGCCATTTTCACCGGCGCTCGCACGTACCGCCTTCATGGTATCCGTATCTGAAGTAAATACTTAAAATCACGAAGGTAAACGAGATGGGATCGGGGCCGCACGGCTTTTGTAGACGTGGCGGATCGGGGCAAATTGTCGCGGGGACAGTACAAAAGGGAAAGTTCAGGGCGGGTGCGCCACCCGTCGAACTCGCCGTGCGGTGAACTGGATGTTGACCGTCGGTGAAATATCACAAGACAGGCCCCTCTTGGGGCGTGCCGGTGCCTCTCGACGGCACGGGGCGATTCGAGCAGGTCGATGCGAAGGGAAACCGGACCTCTCGCCGGCTAGGTGATCCACCGTGCCAAACAAGACCTTCTGGAAGGGCGAATGGCGACTGGTCGAGCAACAGAGCCCGGGCGACCCCAAGGGTCGGCTCGGCGCTCCGTGCCTCCCCTTCGTCGAGGGGGAGGACGTGAAGTGGATCGCCGAGGGTGCGTACGGTGCCTCGGGAAACTTCGTCCCCTCTGTCCGGGAAACTCAGCCTGCTCCCACTCCGCCAGGTATCGGCGACAGGACCTACCGGGTGATCACCCCGGCGGATCCCTGGTTCGGAGGAAGGTTCGGCGCGGATCGGCTGGAGGAACTCCTGAACGGTCTCGCCCGGGAGGGGTGGCGGGTGGTCGGAATGGCCGGATCGCGCACCGACCCGATGGTGCTCATGGAGCGCGTGGTCGACGAGGGGCACGTGACCGAGGCCGTCCGGCGCAGGTAGGCATCCCGGGGCTGAACGCCGATCGCCGTTCTCACCGGCCTGGCGCGGCGCAGACCCCCGAGTCCGCCGCGGGCGTGGCCCGCGAGCAGAGGAGCGGTCCGCAGTCGTTGTCGGCGGCGCACTTCCGTCCGACCAGGTCGGCGCTGGCCATCTCCACGACCGCCTCGTTCAGCACCGTGCTTGCTGGCTCGCGACACAGGTAGGTGATGCTCGTGCCGTAGATCGGGGTGGTGCCGGACGTTCCCATCGAGACCGGGCCGAAGGAGTAGGCGAATCCGGTGGAGGTCGCCTGGCCGGTCTGGACCTGGGCGATCTCGATCACCTCGTAGACGCCCCGGCAATGCTGCTCGATGGACGAGACCGCCTGGCGCATGGCCCGGGGAACGCCCGATCCGCCCCCGACGAGCAGGGTCCCCCCGTCCGACGTCTTGCGGACCAGCTGCGCCGAGGAGGTCGGGACGCAGCCACAGAGCGGAAGGGCGAGGAGCAGGACCGAGAGGGAAAGGACTCCGTTCATGCCCGGAGCATAACGCCCCGGGTTCGCCGATCCAGATGTCGGCGGGGAACCACGGGATCACGATTTCCGGTGGCCCGTTCCCGCCCCGTCCGGGGTTGTACGGGGACACCCCTGCGATCTCGCAGGGGCCACGTTCCTGAACCGGAACCAGGAGGTACACGATGAGTCACACTGGCCTCGCAGTGAAGTGCCTGGCGGGCCTGGCGGCCCTGGTCGTCCTCGCGCCGGCGGCGCTGGCCCGCGACAAGATCCTCGAGTTCGACTCCATGGCCGGCGTGGTGCGGCCGTACACCGGCCAGGCCAATCCGATCCGGGGCGTGAACGGGGGCGGTCTCCCCTGGGTCATCCGGTCCGGGAAGGGCGAGGTGAAGGCGGACGGCCGGATCGAGGTGAAGGTGCGCGGGCTCGTGCTCGCCGACGACCCTGCGGTCCCCCTCGAGCGCCGGCTCGTGAACCCGATCGCGAACTTTCGTGCCGTGGTGAGCTGCCTGAGCCTGGACGCGAACGGCGCGGCGGTCACCGTCAACGTGACCACCGGGGACTTCCCGGCCACGACCGCCGGCAACGCCGAGATCGAGGCGGCGATCGACCTTCCGGATCCCTGCATCGCCCCGATCGTCTTCGTCACCAGTCCCGGAGGTGCCTGGTTCGCCTCCACGGGCGGCTGACGGGCGCGAGCTACCGCTGCCACCACCAGCTGGGCTGCTCGGGCTCGACGCGGGGCCTGGGGAGGCGAACGCGGGGCCCGGCGGCACCCACCGAGGGGCGGCGGGCCATCTCCAGGCGAAGGCGCTTGAGCCGCTCCCCGAGCCGCGCCCGGGCTTCCTGCTCGCGTTCCTTGAGGTCCTTCATGACGTCGTCTCCTGGGGTGATTGGAGCACGGGGGTCTGTCATTTTGTTCAGGGGATCCCCTCCCCCTGCTCGCAGGGGACTAGGATGTCCCGGTGGTGCGTCCCCGGCTCAGTCCCCTGCTCCTCGCTCTCCTCGCCGCCCTGGCACCGTCCGCGGCCCGCGCCGCCGACGGGTTGAGCTGCCCCGGGGGTGTCGTCTCGGTCGGGGATTCCCGCCTCGACCTCCTGGGGAAGTGCGGCCCGGCGACGCTCGTCGAGGCCCGCCCCGCGCAGGTCACCGAGTGGGTGGGTGACCGCGTGCAGGGGGCCTTCCGGACGGTCGTCATCACGGTCGAGACCTGGACCTACGACCTGGGCAGTTCCCGGCTCGTTCAGTTCGTGCGGATCGAGGCCGGCAAGGTGGTGAACGTGCGCACCGGAGGATACGGCCATGCCCAGGCCGCCCGCTGGCAGGGCAGCGCCGTACCGCGGGCCCCGTGCGAGCCCACCTCCATCCGTGCCGGCGACTCCACCTACGAGCTCCTCTCCCTCTGCGGCGAGCCGATCTTCCGGGATCTGCGGGAGGAGCAGATCTCCGTGACCGAGGGTGACGGCGGGTGGGTGGCGGGGGCCACCAGGTGGGTGGTGAAGGAGACCTGGACCTACGACTTCGGGCCTCGCGCCCTGGTGCGCTTCGTCCACGTCCTCGACGGGCGCGTGACCGGGATCCGGACCGGGGGATACGGTTACTCTCAGTGAATAGCCGGGCGAGGTTGCGACCCCCATCCCCGCGTGCTACGAACCCACGCCATGTCCGAAAACGTGAAGGTGACGCTCCCCGACGGAACGCAGAAGGAGGCTCCTCGCGGGACCCGAGTGGGTGACTTCGTTCGCGAGCAGATCGGCCAGGGCCTGGCCAGGGCGGCCTACGTGGCCCGCCTCGACGGCGAGCCGGTGGATCTCTCCCGGACGCTCGACCGCGACGTCCGTCTCGAGGTGGTGACCACCCGGAACCCCGAGGCGCTCGAGGTGGCGCGCCACGACGCCGCGCACGTCATGGCGAGCGTCGTGCAGAAGCTCTACCCGGGGACGCAGGTCACCATCGGCCCGTCCATCGAGGAGGGCTTCTACTACGACTTCGCCCGGGATACCCCGTTCACCCCCGAGGATCTGGAGCGGATCGAGAAGGCCGTGAACGAGGCCATCGCCGCCGACCACGCCTTCGTGCGCGAGGAGGTGTCCATGCCCGACGCCCTGGCGCTCTTCGAGAAGCTGGGGGAGGGCTACAAGGTCGAGATCGTGAAGGACATCGCCGCCCGGGGCGCGAAGACGCTCACCCTCTACCGGCACGGCGACTGGGTCGACTTCTGCCTCGGGCCCCACGGCCCGTCCACGTCCCGCATCGGCGTGGTGAAGCTCCTCTCGGTGGCCGGCGCCTACTGGCGCGGCGATCCGAAGAACCCCATGCTGCAGCGGATCTACGGGACCAGCTTCTTCAGCAAGAAGGATCTCGACGAGTGGACCACGCGGATGGAGGAGGCGCGCAAGCGCGACCACCGCAAGCTCGGGCCGGCGCTGGGACTGTTCATGTTCCACCCCTACGCGCCCGGGGCGGCCTTCTGGCTGCAGAACGGCACCACCCTCTACCACCTGCTCGGGGACGCCATGCGCCGGCTGACCCGCAAGAACGGCTACGTCGAGGTGAAGACGCCGCTGCTCTTCAACAAGAAGCTCTGGGAGACCTCGGGACACTGGGGCAAGTACCGCGAGAACATGTTCCTCGTGGTGGACAGCGAGACCGACGAGAGCCTGCCGCTCGAGGACCGCTGCACGCAGTCGCTGAAGCCCATGAACTGCCCGTCGCACCACCTGCTCTACGCCATGCAGAAGCGCAGCTACCGCGAGCTGCCCATCCGCTACCACACCCAGGACGTGCTCCACCGCAACGAGGCCTCGGGGACGCTCTCCGGACTCACCCGGGTCCGCCAGTTCCAGCAGGACGACGCCCACATCTACCTGTCCGAGTCGCAGATCGTCGACGAGGTCCGCTCGCTGGTCCGGCAGATCGACGTGGTCTACAAGGCCATGGGGCTCTCCTACACCGCAAAGTTCTCCACGCGACCGGCGGTGAAGCTGGGCGACGACTCCACCTGGGACCGGGCCGAGGCGGCGCTCAGGGGCGCCCTCGAGGCCGTCGGCCTTCCCTTCGACGTGAAGCCGGGGGAGGGGGCCTTCTACGGCCCCAAGATCGACTTCGACGTGACCGATTCCATCGGACGCAAGTGGCAGCTCGCCACCATCCAGCTCGACTACCTGGCGCCGGATCGGTTCGACCTCTCCTACGTCGGGGACGACAACGCCGAGCACAGGCCGGTGGTCATCCACCGGGCCATCTACGGCTCCTTCGAGCGCTTCCTGGCCATCCTCACCGAGCACTTCGCGGGCGCCTTCCCCACCTGGCTCGCCCCGGTGCAGGCCCGCGTGGTCACGGTCTCCGACCGGTTCAACGACTGGGCGGCCGAGGTGGCGGCGCGCCTCGACGCCGAAGGCTTCCGGGTCGAGCTCGATCACACCAGCGAGAAGCTCGGGGCAAAGATCCGCGACGCGCAGCTCCAGAAGATCCCCTTCACGGTGGTGGTGGGCGAGAAGGAGGTCGAGTCGAGGGGGGTCTCGCCTCGCCGGCGTGGCGGGGAGGATCTCAAGACCATGCCCCTCGACGCCTTCGTGGAACTCCTCCGCAAGGAAGGGGCGGCGCCGTACTGAGGACGGGGAGAAGTTCGGGTCCCGTTGACACGGTCCGGCCAGATCCGTATTGTGCGCGTTCCGTGTCTTTCGTACGCAGAGCGCATCGACTTCTTCGCCCGGCGGGAGAGGACTCCCGGCGAGGCTGAACGCTGCGCCGCGACCTCTTCCGCCTGAACGGCCGGAGGGGTCCTTCTCGATGGCGAGAATCGCTCCTGCGGCCCCGAACCGGAGCCCGAGAAACCGCCATGTCGAGTGAAAACAGCAAGCCCGCCGTCTCCCCCGGTCCCGCCCCCGACCGGGTGGTCATCTTCGACACCACGCTCCGCGACGGCGAGCAGAGCCCCGGCTTCTCCATGAACCTCGGGCAGAAGCTCCGGGTGGCCCGCGCCCTCCAGGAGCTGGGCGTCGACGTCATCGAGGCCGGCTTCGCCGCCGCCTCCCCGGGCGACCTGGAGGCCATCCAGGGAATCTCGCGCCAGATCGAGGGGCCCATCATCTGCAGCCTCTCGCGCTGCACCCGCGGCGACATCGAGGCCTCCTGGAAGGCGCTGCAGGACGCGCCCCGCAAGCGCTGCCACGTCTTCCTGGCCACCAGCCCCATCCACCGCGACTTCAAGCTCAAGATGGCCAAGGAGGAGATCATCCGCCGCGCCGTCGAGGGCGTGAAGATGGCCCGAGACAAGTTCGACGACGTGGAGTTCTCCACCGAGGACGCCGCCCGCACCGAGCTCGAGTTCCTGGCCCAGGTGGTGGAGGCGGCCATCGACGCCGGGGCCACCACGCTCAACATCCCCGACACGGTGGGTTACGCGCTCCCCTCCACCTACGCGGAGACCCTCTCCTACCTCCGCAAGCACGTGCGGGGCATCGAGAAGGTCGTGATTTCGGTCCACTGCCACAACGACCTGGGCCTGGCCGTGGCCAACAGCCTGGCCGGTGTCCAGGTGGGCGCGCGCCAGGTCGAGTGCACCTTGAACGGCATCGGCGAGCGGGCCGGAAACGCCTCCCTGGAGGAGGTGGTCATGGCCATCAAGACCCGCCACGACGTCCTCGGGGTCACCACCGGCATCCGCACCGAGAAGCTCTACCCGGCCAGCAAGATGGTGCAGCAGGTCACCGGCAACTCGGTGCAGCGCAACAAGGCCATCGTCGGCCAGAACGCCTTCGCCCACGAGGCCGGGATCCACCAGCACGGCATGCTCACCCACCGGGAAACCTACGAGATCATGCGTCCGGAGGAGGTCGGCTTCACCAAGTCGCTGCTGGTGCTGGGCAAGCACTCGGGCCGCCACGCCCTCCAGTCGCGGCTCACCGAGCTGGGCTACCGGCTCACCGACGAGCAGCTCGACAAGGTGTTCGTCGACTTCAAGCTGCTGGCCGACAAGAAGAAGGAGATCTACGACGCCGACCTGGAGGCGCTCGTCATCCACGGGCAGCTGCTCAAGGGGCAGGCCATGTGGGAGCTGCTCGCGCTCTCCACCACCTCCGGCACGGGCACGCTGCCCGCGGCCTCGATCTCGCTCCTCAAGTCGGGCGGGGAGCGATTCCAGGGCGCGGCGGCCGGCGACGGGCCCGTGGACGCGGTCTTCAAGGCCATCGAGCGGATCACCGGCATCGAGGCCAAGCTGCGCGACTACCGCATCCAGTCGGTCACGGTGGGCGAGGACGCCCAGGGCGAGGTGAGCCTCGAGGTGGAGCACGAGACCGGCGTCTACCGCGGACGCGCGCTCTCCACCGACGTCATCGAGGGGAGCGCCCGCGCCTTCCTCGACGTGGTGAACCGCATCGCGCTGCGCATCAAGCCGGAGGAGCAGGAGCAAGAGGCGAAGAGCGCGCTGGGAACCGTCTAGGGAGCACGAGGGGAATCATGGCAAAGGTAAAGATGACGGGAGCGCAGGCGGTCGTGAAGGCGCTCGAGGCCGAGGGTGTCGAGTGGCTCTTCGGGGTGCCGGGCGGGGCCATCCTGCCCATCTACGACGCGCTCTTCGACTCCAAGAAGCTGAAGCACGTGCTGGTGCGCCACGAGCAGACCGGCGCGCACGCCGCCGAGGGATACGCCCACGCCACCGGCAAGGTGGGTGTGTGCTTCGGGACCTCGGGCCCGGGGGCCACCAACCTGGTCACCGGGATCGCCGACGCCTACATGGACTCGGTTCCCATGGTGGCCATCACCGGGAACGTGTCGTCGGCCCTCATCGGGAGCGACGCCTTCCAGGAGGCCGACATCACCGGCATCACCATGCCCATCACCAAGCACAACTGGCTGGTGACCGACGTGAAGGACCTTCCGCGCATCCTCAAGGAGGCCTTCTACATCGCCCGCACCGGCCGGCCCGGCCCGGTGCTGGTGGACATCCCCAAGGACATCCAGAACGCCGAGCTCGAGTTCGAGTACCCCGACAGCGTGAACATCCCCGGCTACCACCCCCCGGTGCGGGAGGAGCCGCGCCTCAAGGACGCGGCCGCGCTCATCCGCGCCGCGAGCCGGCCGGTCATCTACCTGGGCGGCGGGGTGCGGACCTCGGGCGCCTACGACGAGGTGAAGGAGTTCGCGGAACTCGTGGGGGCGCCGGTGGTGACCACGGTCCACGGCAAGGGGGCGCTCCCCGAGAACCACCCCCAGTGCCTGGGAATGTTCGGGATGCACGGGGCCAAGTTCGCCAACTACACCGTGCAGGACGCCGACCTGATCATCGCGCTGGGCGCCCGCTTCGACGACCGGGTCACCGGAAAGCTCTCCACCTTCGCCCCGGAGGCGAAGATCGTCCACCTCGACGTGGACCCCGCCGAGATCTCGAAGCTGGTGACCGCCACCGTCCCGCTGGTGGGGGACCTCAGGGCCCTCCTCCCGCAGCTCACCGAGGCCACCCGCAAGGCGTTCGCCGCCTCGGGGCGCGCCGACATCGCTCCCTGGGTGAAGAAGGTGGCCGACTGGCGGGAGAAGCACCCGCTCCGCTTCGCCGCCCAGGGCACCGAGCACATCGAGCCGCAGCACGTGATCCAGCGGATCTGGGAGAAGACCCAGGGCAAGGCGCTCGTCACCACCGGCGTCGGCAAGCACCAGATGTTCGCCGCCCAGTACTGGAAGACCATCTGGCCGCGCCAGTTCATCACCTCGGGGGGCCTGGGAACCATGGGCTTCTGCCTGCCCGCCGCCATCGGCGTGCAGCTCGGCAAGCCCGACGCGCTCGTCATCGGAATCGACGGCGACGGGTCCTTCCAGATGACGCTGCAGGATCTGGCCACCGCGGTGGATCTGAAATTGAACATCAAGATCTTCATCCTGAACAACCTGTTCCTGGGGATGGTCCACCAGTGGCAGGACCTCTTCTACGAGAAGCGGCTCGCCGAGACCCCGCTCAGCGACCTTCCCGACCTGGTCAAGCTGGCGGAGGCCTACAGCTGTCTCGGGCTGCGGGCCCGCAAGCCGTCCGAGCTGGAGGACGTCCTCGACCGGGCGCTCGCCCACAAGGGAGGGCCCGTCATCGTGGACATCCGCACCCGGCCCGACGCGCACGTCTACCCCATGGTTCCGGCCGGTGCGCCCCTCAACGACATGATCGAAGGCGAGTAGAGGAGAGACATGGAACGCGACGAGAAGTTGCCCACGGGCAGCAGCCACACCGTCAGCCTGCTGGTGGAGAACAAGCCGGGAGTCCTGCACCGCATCGCCGGCCTCTTCTCCCGGCGCGGCTACAACATCGCCAGCCTCACCGTGGGTCCCACCGAGCGTCCGGAGTACTCCCGGATGACCATCGTGGTCCTCCTCTCCTCGAAGACGGTCGACCAGGTCGTCCGGCAGGTGCAGAAGCTGGTGCCGGTGGTCGAGGTCCGGGAGCTCTCCCCGGTGGACCTGATCGAGCGGGAGCTCCTGCTCGTGAAGATCCGCACGCCAGAGAAGAACCACGCCGAGCTTCGCGCGCTGGCGGAGACCTACGAGGCCAAGATCGTCGACGTCTCCCCCGACGCGCTCATCATCGAGGCCAGCGGCAACGCCGGGAAGCTGGACGCGCTGGAGGATCGGCTGGCGGCCTACGGCATCCAGGAACTGTGCCGCTCCGGGCGCATCGCGCTCGAGCGCGGATTCAAGACCCTCGCACCCCCCAACCTCAAGTGAACGGATAGACCATGGCGACCATCTACTACGACAAGGACGCGAAGCCCGAGCTGCTCAAGAGCCGCAAGGTGGCGGTGATCGGGTACGGCAGCCAGGGGCACGCCCACGCCCTCAACCTGAAGGACTCGGGGGTCGACGTCCGCGTCGGGCTTCACGCGGGGTCGAAGTCGCGGGCCAAGGCGGAGGGTGCCGGGCTCCGGGTGACGACCGTGGCGGAGGCCGCCAGGGAGGCCGACGCCATCATGATCCTGCTCCCCGACCAGACCCAGAAGAAGGTCTACGAGGAGGAGATCAAGCCCCATCTCACCAAGGGGAAGGCGCTGCTCTTCGCCCACGGCTTCAACATCCACTTCGGGCAGGTCGTTCCGCCGAAGGACGTGGACGTCCTGCTCATCGCCCCCAAGGGGCCCGGCCACCTCGTCCGGCGGCAGTTCCAGGACGGACGGGGCATCCCCTGCCTCATCGCCGTCCACCAGGACGCCACCGGCCAGGCCCGGGACATCGGCCTCGCCTACGCCCGGGCCATCGGCGGGGGCCGGGCCGGCATCCTGGAGACCACCTTCAAGGAGGAGACCGAGACCGACCTCTTCGGTGAGCAGGCCGTGCTGTGCGGCGGTGCGTCCGCCCTGGTGAAGAACGGGTTCGAGGTGCTCGTGGAGGCCGGCTACCAGCCCGAGAGCGCCTACTTCGAGTGCCTCCACGAGTTGAAGCTCATCGTCGACCTGATGTACGAGGGCGGGCTCGCCTGGATGCGCCACTCCATCAGCGACACCGCCGAGTACGGGGACTACACGCGGGGTCCGCGGGTGGTGAATTCGGCCACCAAGGACGAAATGCGCAAGATTCTCAAGGAGATCCAGGACGGGACCTTCGCCCGGGAGTTCATCGGCGAGCTCAACGGCGGCGGGGCGAGGTTCCAGGCCTTCCGGGATGCCGAGAAGGCGCACCCCATCGAGACGGTCGGCAAGGAACTGCGAAACATGATGAGCTGGATCCGCGACGCCCGAAAGGACTCCTCGGACCCGAACGCGCGTTGACATCAGCCGGGAAATCCTTATCATCACGCCGCTTTTTTCCCGGTTCCCCCCGGGGACGACAGGAGACCGCCCATCAACGGAAAAGACCAGAGAGCGACGAGCCGCGACGCACGCACCAACCGCCGGATCAAGGCCCGGGAGGTGCGCTGCATCGGGCCCGCCGGTGAGCAGCTCGGCATCCTGACGATCGAGCAGGCGCTGCGGATGGCACAGGAGAACGGGTTCGACCTCGTCGAGGTCAGCCCGCTCGCCAAGCCCCCCGTCTGCAAGATCATGGACTACGGGAAGTTCAAGTACACCGAGAAGAAGAAGCAGAGCGAGGCCAAGAAGACCCAGGTGGTGGTGCAGGTGAAGGAGGTCAAGTTCCGGCCGCGGACCGAGGAGCACGACTTCGAGACGAAGATCCGGAAGATCCGGGAGTTCCTCGAGGAGTCGAACAAGGCACGCGTCACCGTGATGTTCCGTGGACGCGAGCTCTCCCACCGGGAACTCGGCACCAAGGTCCTCGAGCGCATCGTGAACGAGCTGAAGGAGGTCGCCGTCATCGAGGCCACCGCCCGGATGGAGGGTCGGCAGATGTTCATGATCCTCGCCCCCAACCCGCGGATGATGCAGTCCCAGCGGGACAAGGCCAAGGCTGCGGCTGCCGCCGCGGCTTCCACCGCCTCCCCCGCACCCGCGCAAGCCCCCGCCGAGGCTCCGGCGGTCCCGGCTTCCGGCGGAAACGACACCGAAGGCGGCGCCGCCTAGCGCCGAACCACAGGAGAACGAAGAAGATGCCGAAGCTCAAGACCAAGAGCGCCGCCAAGAAGCGCTTCCAGGTGAAGAAGGGCGGCGCCGTGAAGTTCCGCCGCGCCGGCTCCCGGCACCTGGCGACGTTCGGGAAGACCCCCAAGCAGAAGCGTGGGCTTCGCGGGACCGATCACCTCTCGGACAGCGACGCCAAGAAGATCAAGGAAAACTTCCCGTACGCCCGCTAGGGTGGACGGGACGACAACGCCCAAGCGGGGCTCTCGAAGCGCGCGGAAGGGAAGTCCTTCCGGCCCCCCGCCGGCACAGCAGGAGTGAATCATGCGCGTCAAGAAGGGTGTGAAGGCTCGCCGTCGCCGCAACCGCGTCCTCAAGCTCGCCAAGGGCTTCCGGGGACGCCGCAAGAACGCATACCGCCGCGCCAACCAGGCGGTCGAGAGGGCGCTCGACTACAGCACCCGCGACCGCCGCCGCCGCCGCCGCGAGTTCCGGGCCCTGTGGATCGTGCGCATCAACGCGGCCGCTCGCCTGAACGGAACGACCTACTCGCGCCTGGTCGGCGCGATGCACAAGGCCGGCGTCGCCCTCGACCGCAAGGTGCTCGCCGAGATCGCCCTCGGCCTGCCTGCCGACTTCGCGGCCGTCGTCCGCGCTTCCCAGGCCTAGAGCCGAGGGATCGTGGACCTGGTCCGTGACCTGGAGGCCCTGGCGGAAGGGGCCCGGCTCGCCATCGCGTCGGCGCCCGACGACCGCGCGCTGGAGGAGCTTCGCGTGCGGTACCTGGGCAAGAAGGGCGAGATCTCGGCCGTGCTCCGGGGCATGGGTCAGCTCGTGCCCGGGGAGCGGCCGCGCGTCGGCGAGGTTGCCAACCGGGTCCGCGACGAGGTGGAGTCGCTTCTCGTCCAGGCCCGGCAGCGACTCGAGGACGCCCGGCTCGAGCAGGAACTCCAGGGGTCGCGCATCGACGTGACCTTGCCGGGGCGGCGCCTGCTGCCCCGCGGCCACCGGCACCCGGTGACCCGGACCACCGAGGAGATCGTCGCCATCTTCGGCCGGCTCGGGTACGAGGTGGCCACCGGCCCGGAGATCGAGCTCGACTGGTACAACTTCGAGGCGCTCAACATCCCCGCCGATCACCCGGCCCGCGACATGCAGGACACCTTCTACGTCGACGAGGCCGCCCTCGGGCGCAGCGGCGGGGAGGGGACGGTGCTGCTCCGGACCCACACCTCGCCCATCCAGATCCGGGCCATGCAGAGAGCCGGTTCACCTCCGGTACGGGTGGTGGCACCGGGCCGGGTCTACCGCAGCGACTACGACCAGACCCACACTCCCATGTTCCACCAGGTGGAGGGGATCTGCGTGGGGCCGGGCATCACCTTCGCCGACCTGAAGGGCACGCTGGCGGCCTTCGCCCGCGCCTTCTTCGGGGCCGGAACCCGGACCCGGTTCCGGCCCAGCTACTTCCCCTTCGTCGAGCCGGGCGCCGAGGCCGACGTCTCCTGCTCCATCTGCGGCGGGACGGGACAGCGCTCCGGAGCGCGCTGCGGGACCTGCAAGGGCACGGGCTGGCTGGAGGTGCTCGGTTCCGGCATGGTCCACCCCAGGGTGCTCGAGAACGTCGGGTTCGACCCGGCCGCCGTGACCGGATTCGCCTTCGGCATGGGGGTGGAGCGCATGGCGATGCTCAAGTACGGCATCGGCGACCTCCGCCTCTTCTACGAGAACGACCTCCGCTTCCTCGAGCAGTTCTGAACCGACATGCGCATCTCCCTCTCCTGGCTCTCCGCCTACGTGCCGATCCCTCCCGCCGAGGAGCTGGCGCTCCGCCTCACGGCGGTGGGTCTCGAGGTGGAGGCGGTCGAGCGTGTGGGCGCGGCCCTCGACGGCGTGGTGGCGGCGCGCATCCTCTCGTCGGAGCGCCACCCCGGCGCCGACAACCTCGCCGTCTGCCAGGTCGAGGCGGGTGCCGGGCCGGTGCAGGTGGTCTGCGGCGCCACCAACTGGAAGGTGGGGGACGTGGTCCCGCTGGCCACCCCGGGTACGCGGATGCCGGCCGGCCACCGGATCGACCGGGCCAGCCTCCGCGGCGTGGACTCGCACGGGATGCTCTGCTCCGCCAAGGAACTCGGGCTCTCCGAGGACGCCGCCGGACTGCTCATCCTTCCCGGGGACGCCGTCCCGGGAACGCCGCTCTCCCAGGTGCTGGATGTCGAGGACGTGGTCCTCGAGGTGAACGTCACCCCCAATCGCCCGGACGCGCTCTCCCACCTGGGCATCGCCCGCGAGGTGGCCGCGGCCACCGGCGCCACCGTCGCCTACCCGGAGTCCGGGCTGGTGCAGCTGGCTCCGCCGGCCTCGGCGTCGCTCCGGGTCATCGTCGAGGCGCCCGACCGGTGCTTCCGCTACGCGGCGAGGGTCGTGGACGGCGTCCGCATCGGCCCGTCCCCGTCCTGGCTCCGGCAGCGGCTCGAGGCCTGCGGCGTCCGCTCCATCTCCAACGTGGTGGACGCCACCAACTTCGTGCTCCTCGAGCGCGGTCAGCCGCTCCACGCCTTCGACCTCGACCGGGTCGCCGGCGCCGAGATCGTGGTTCGCATGGCCCGGGTGGGCGAGAAGATGCTGACCCTCGACGGCGTCGAGCGGACCCTCTCGCCCGACGACCTGGTCATCGCCGACCGCGATCGGGCCAGCGCGCTCGCCGGTGTCATGGGAGGAGGCGACTCGGAGATCTCCCCCGGGACCACCCGCGTGCTGCTCGAGTCCGCCTGGTTCGAGCCCACCGGGGTGCGGCGCACCGCGCGCCGGCACGGCCTCCACACCGAGGCGTCGCACCGTTTCGAGCGCGGGGTGGACCCGGAGGGTGTCGTCCCGGCCCTCGATCGCTGCGCGGCGATGATCGCGGACCTCTCGGGCGGCACGGTGCGGCGCGGTGCCGTCGACGTGCACCCGCACCGGCGGAAGCCGGTGGACGTGGTCCTGCCCTGGGCCCGCCCCGGCCAGGTGCTGGGCATGCCGGTCAGCCGCAAGGAGGCGCGCACCGCGCTCGTCGCGCTGGGATTCGAGCTCCGCGCCACCGGCACGAAGAACGGCAAGTTCCGCGTTCCCAGCTGGCGTCTCGACGTCACCCGCGAGGAGGACCTGATCGAGGAGATCGTCCGCCTGCGTGGATATGACGCCATCCCGCAGACGCTGCCACCCGTCACCTCCGACACGCCGTCGATCCCGCACGGGGCGCAGGTCGTCGAGCGGGTTCGCCAGGCGCTGGAAGGGGCGGGGTACTCCGAGGCGGTGAACTTCAGCTTCGTCGCGCCCGGCGACCTGACGCCGCTCGCGCCCGGAAACGGCCGCACCGGCATCCCGCTCAAGAACCCCATCAGCGCCGACCTGGCGGTGATGCGCTCCAGCCTCCTCCCGTCGCTCCTCAAGGGGCTCGCCTACAACCGGCGCCAGCGGGTGGAAGACGCGCGTCTCTACGAGATCGCGAACACCTATCACCCGCGCGGCGAGGGTGCCACGGACGACGCCCCGGCACGGGAAGAACTGCGGCTGGCCGGGGTGGCGAGTGGCCGCCGCCATCCGGTGGGCTGGTCGGCCGGAGGCGACTCCATCGACTTCCACGACGTGAAGGGCGCGCTCGAGGCGGTGATCGAGTCCCTGGGCGCGGAGAACGTGCGATTCGTCCCCGGCGGCGCCTCCTGGCTCCACCCGCGCTCCGCGGCCACCCTGGAGTGGACCGCTCCCGGTGGCGGCGCGGTGATCCTGGGCGTCATGGGCGAGATCCACCCCCGTGTGGCAGCGGCGTTCGACCTCTCCCGCGGGGTCCTGGCCTTCGACCTCTCCGTCACGGCCCTCGAGCAGGCGGCCCGGCTGGTCACGGGACACGCCGGTGTGCCCCGCTTCCCGGCCGTTCTCCGGGACCTTGCCGTGGTGGTCGCCAACGAGATCGAGGCGCGCTCCGTGCTCGACGGCGTGCGCCGCGAGCCGCTGGTCGAGGAGGTGACCCTGTTCGACGTCTACCGGGGGACCCCCATTCCAGAGGGGAAGAAGAATCTCGCGATGGCCATCCGCTACCGCGCGGCGGACCGGACGCTCACCGACGCCGAGGCCGACGGGGCGCACGCGCGGATCGTGGAGCGGTTGAAGGGCGAGCTCGGTGCCGAGCTCCGGGGCTGAACGGACCCCGGGCGGGATGTCCGTTTGACAGCGCCCGTCGATTCAGCTAACGAACACGGGGACTTGGGCGCCGTCGCGCCCTCGGGGGTGAGGTGAGCGTGACCAAGGCCGACATCATCGAGAGCGTCTACGAGAAGGTTGGCTTCTCCAAGAAGGAGGCGGCCGACGTGGTGGAGATGGTGTTCGACACCATCAAGGAGACCCTCGAGCGAGGCGAGAAGATCAAGATCAGCGGCTTCGGGAACTTCATCGTTCGCGAGAAGAAGTCGCGCGTCGGCCGGAATCCGCAGACGGGCGAGGAGATCGAGATCTCGGCCCGGCGGGTCCTGACCTTCCGGCCCAGCCAGGTACTGAAGAACGCGCTGAACGGACCCGACGAGCCGCTGCCCGGCCCGGGTGCGACGCCGCCGCCGGGATAGTGCCCCGTCGAGCCGGGAGCGCCGTCAGCGTTCGTCCCGCTCGCCCAGGATCCGGTAGAGGGTCTTCCGGTCGATGCCCAGGATCTCGGAGGCGCGCGTCTTGTTGCCGCCCGCCTCCTGCAGGACCTGGGAGGCGTAGCGCCTTTCCAGCTCGGCGAGCGACGGACGGTCGGAGGTGTCGGGCAGGGGCGCGGTCGCAGGGGACGGGTGGGTCGCGCGGACGGCCTCGGGCAGATCCTCCGGCAGCACGACCCCGGAAGGGTTGAGCGCCAGGGCCCGTGCGATGACGTTCTCGAGCTCGCGAACGTTGCCCGGCCAGTCGTGGGCGAGCAGCAGCTCCCGGGCCTCGGATGAGATGGCCGATCCCTCGGAGCGGCCGTGCTTCTGGGCGAAGTGTTCGGCGAGCAGCGGGATGTCCTCGCGCCGCTCCCGGAGGGGAGGGATGCGGATGCTCACCACGTGGAGCCGGTAGTAGAGGTCGGCGCGGAAGGTGCCCGCCTTCACGGCGGCTTCCATGTCCCGGTTGCTCGCGGCAACCACCCGGACGTCCACCGCGATGGGCTCGTTGGCGCCGACGCGACGGATGGTGCCTTCCTGGAGCGCGCGCAGGAGCCGGGCCTGCAGATTCGGGCCGATGTCGCCAATCTCGTCGAGGAAGAGGGTCCCGTGGTGGGCCTCCTCGAAGAGACCGCGGCGTGCCACCTGGGCTCCGGTGAAGGCTCCCCGGGCGTGGCCGAAGAGCTCCGATTCGAGCACGCCCTCGGCGATGGCGCCGCAGTCGACGGCCACGAAGGGACCGGAGGCGCGCGGCGACGCGGTGTGGATGGCGCGGGCCACGAGCTCCTTGCCGGTGCCGCTCTCGCCCTCGATGAGGACGGTCGCGTCGGTGGAGGCAACCCGGGCCGCGGTCTTGTAGACCTGCAGCATGGCCTCGCTGCGGCCGACCACGTTGTCGAGCCGGTAGCGTTCGCGCAGCCCGCGGCGCAGCGTCCGGTTCTCCATGGCGAGAGCCCGGTGCTGGAGCGCCCGGGCCACCACGATCCCGATGGCGTCCACGTCGTAGGGCTTGGAGAGGTAGTCGGCCGCGCCGCGCCGGATGGCCTCGACCGCGCCGTCGATGTTGCCGAAGGCGGTCACCAGGATGACCGGCGTGTCGGGGGCTCGCTCGCGGTAGGCGTCGATGACCTGCAACCCGTCCATCTCGGCCATGCGGATGTCGGACACGACCAGGTCGGGGGGATCGCCGGCGTCGAGGACCGCCACGGCCTCCCGGCCGTCGGAGAGCGCGGTCACGCGGTGGCCGGATGTGGTGAGGATGCGGGCGAGCAACTCCCGGCTCGACTGGTCGTCGTCCACCACCAGGATGCGTGCGGGGTCCATGGAACGATCCTAACGGGCAGGGGGACTGGCGGGGGGAGCCGGGAAGAGAAGGGTGAAGGTCGCGCCCGCTCCGGGACTCGACTCCACCTCGATGCGTCCGCGCAGCGCACCGGCGATCTCCCGCGAGATGGCGAGGCCGAGGCCGGTGCCCTTGCCCGCCTCCTTGGTGGTGAAGAACGGTTCGAAGATGTGCTTGCGCGCGTCCGGGGCGATGCCGCCACCGGTGTCGCTCACCGAGAGCGTGAGCTGATCCCCTGCACGCCGGGCCCGGACGGTCAGGCAGCCCCCCCCGGGCATCGCGTCCACCGCGTTGGATATGAAGTTGCCGATCACGTGCCGCACCAGGGAAGGGTCGATGCTGGCCGGCCCGAGGTCGGGCGGAACGTCGCGGCGGACCTCGATTCGATGGCGCGCCTCGGCCGACACGTTGAGGGAGAGGGCCTCGTCCACCAGCGCGGTGAGCTGGACCGGCTCGGGGCGCGGGACCAGGGCGCGGGCCGAGTCGAGGAAGCGCCGGATGATGGAGGTCATGCGCTGGACCTCGCGCTCGATGACCCGGAGCTGCTCTCGCATGTCCGGGGGACAGGCGGCGTCGCGGGCGAGGAGCTGCACGTGGCCCGAGATGGCGTTGAGCGGATTCCCCAGCTCGTGGGCGATGGTGCCGGAGAGCTGGCCCAGGGCCGCGAGCCGCTCCTGCGCGGACCGCTCCCGGCGGGCTTGAATGAGCAGCTCGTTCAGCTCGGCCAGCTCCCGGTTCTTCCGGGCCAGGTCGGCGGTGGCCTCCTCGACCCGGTCCTGGAGCTCCCGGCTGAACCCCCGCACCCGTCCCAGCATCGCGTCGAGCCCGCGAGCCAGCGTCCCGATCTCGTCCTGGCGCGCCGTGCCGGGAACCGGTGCGGCGTCGGGTGCCCCCGACTCGATGCCCTCCACCGTTCCGGCCAGGGCCGAGAGCGGGGCCACCAGCAATCGGTTCAGGCTGAAGGTGAAGGCCAGGAATACGAGCAGGGCAGCGAGGGCGGTGGAAGCCGCGAAGATCCACCCCTGGCTGCGCCCCAGCCGCTCGGCCTCCGAGAGGCTCGCCTCCAGCCGGATGGCGGCCACCGGGTGGGAGAAGGAGTCCTTCACCGGGAGCTCGACCCGGACCACGCGATCGTCCCCGTCCCCCACGACCTCCGAGACGGTCTGCGCGGGGAAGGAGTAGTCGAGCTCGCCGAAGGTGGCCTCCGGCCCGTCCGGGCCGTACAGGATCCGGACCACCGCGTCCTTGCCCGGCTTGCGGATGATGAGCTCTGCGGAGCGCACGCCCCGATGCTGACGGAGCGCGGCGGCCAGCCGATCGGCGGCCCGCGCCGGGTCGAGGTCCCGGGAGAGGTCGAGGTCGGAGCGGACCGCGCGTGCCACCTCGACGGCGCGGTCCCGGACCGCCGACTCCACCGCCCGTGCTGCGGCGCCTGCTCCCAGGGCTGCGGCGATCCCCATGGAGAGCAGGAGGATCACCGTGAAGAGGGCGATGATCTTTGCTCGGATGGACACGGGACCCTGGGTGAAAAAGGAGAGGGCCGACTGCACACGCAGCCGGCCCTCGAAGCTACCAGAAGTCGCGGACGACTACTTCGTGGGCTGCGGCTGGGTGGTGGTGTCCGGGGGAGCCTTCTTGGCCTTCTTGGCCTTCTTGGTGTCCTTCTTGGCCGGGGCAGCGGCGGCCGGAGCGGCAGCGGCGGGCTTGGCGGCGGGTGCGGCCGGGGCGGCGGCGGGTGCGGCCGGGGCGGCAGCGGCGGGCTTGGCGGCGGGCGCCGGGGCGGCGGCCGGGGCCTGGGCGAGGACCGGGATGGCGAAAGCGACGGCCACGAGGGCGCTGAGGATCTTCTTCATTTGGTGTTCTCCTTGGAATGGTGCGGACTGGCGGGGAAACCTTCCGTATCCAGACCTAGCAGCACGCGTGCCAAGGGATGCCGGACGGTAGATGCCGTGAAATCAGATATTTACGGGTTCCGAGGGGCTGGTCCGGCACGGGAGCCGGGGAGTTTCGCTACGCCCCAGGTCGGGTGTGGGTAGGAGTTCCACGGGCTTCGCGATTATATGCGCGCCATGCCCATCGACTACACCGACTCGAGGCGCATGCGCCTCGACGTGGAGTTCTACTTCGCCGCGGCCCACCGCCTGCCTCGCTACGAGGGCCCCTGCTTTCGCCTCCACGGCCATAACTACAAGTTCTTCGTGACGGTGGAGGGAGAGGTCAATCCGAAGACCGGGATGATCGCCGACTTCGGCAAGATCAAGGAGGTCGTCGGGCAGGAGGTGCTCGCCCGCGCGGACCACCGCAACCTGAACGACGTCCTCGACAACCCCACCGCGGAGAACATCGCCCGCTGGATCTGGGAGGTGCTGGCTCCTCGCGTGGCCGGGCTCTGCGAGGTCAGGCTCTACGAGATCCCCGACTGCTGCGTGACCTACCGGGGTCCAGGTGGGCGCTAGAGCGCATCCAGGGGGGAGGCGGGCGACGGGTCCGGCCGCTGCCGCCGTCGCACGCTTTCTCGCCGAGGTCGTCCCCGCGGAGGAACTCCGGAGGGCCGACGTCAAGGGCACTCCGAGGCGGGTGGCGGAGGCGTTCCGCGACGACCTGCTCGACGGCTATCGCCAGGACCCCGCCCGGATCCTCGGGCAGGCGATGGAGGTCCCGGGCCACGACCTGGTGGCGCTCGCCGGGATCGACTTCCACTCCGTCTGTCCGCACCACCTCCTCCCCTATCGGGGAAGGGCCTGCGTGGCCTACGTCCCGGCCGGCCGGGTGGTCGGGTTCGGCGTGCTGGCCCGCATCGTCGACTGCTTCGCGCACCGGCTGGTGATCCAGGAGGTCCTGGCGCGGCAGGTCGCCGACGCGCTGGTGGAGCACCTGGGTGCGCGAGGGGCCGCCTGCGTGCTCGACGCCGAGCAGATGTGCCTCACGGTACGGGGCGAGAGGCGCCGTGAGGCGCGCGCCCACGCCCAGGCCTTCGCCGGGTCCATGGCGCGGAGCGCGGCCTGGCAGCGGCGGGTCCTCGCCATCGCCTCCGGGGAGCGGAGCCCGGGCACGAGGAGGAGGGGGAGGTGACCGGGCGGCTGGACGGACGGACCGCCATTGTCACCGGCGGTGGAAGGGGCATCGGCGCGGCGGTGGCCCGGGAGCTGACCGGTCGCGGCGCACGCGTGACGGTCTTCGCCCGCACCGCCTCCGAGATCGACGAGGTGGTCCGTTCGGGAGGTGCGGCGCTCGCCGTCGCGGGGGACGTGGCGGTGGAGGCGGACGTGGTGCGCCTGCGCGCGGCCCACGAGCGCGTGCTCGGTCCCTGCCACGTCCTGGTCCACGCCGCCGGGGTCCTCGAGCGAGGACGGGTCGAGGTGCTCGACCCGGCGGCCTGGCGGCGCGTGCTCGAGGTGAACCTCACCGGGGCCTTCCTGATGGCCCGCTCCGTCCTCCCGGGGATGCGCGCGCGGGGGAGCGGGCGCATCCTGGCCATCGCCTCCATCTCCGGGCACGTGGGAACGGCGGAGGGTTCGGCCTACAACGCGTCGAAGTGGGGGCTCATCGGGTTCGCGAAGAGCCTGGCCGAGGAGGTCAGGGGCTCCGGGATCCAGGTGATGACCGTCTCGCCCGGCGGGGTGGACACGCGCATGCTGGCGCAGACCCCGTTCCCACCCGCCATGGGCCCAGACGAGGTGGCCCGCGTGGTCGGGTGGTGCGCCGCGGAGGCTCCCGATGCGATGAGCGGGAGCGACGTGGAGGTGTTCGGGTGAGGGCGCCGAAGGGGATGGCGGAGGCGATCCTGGAACTGCGCGCGGGGTTCCCGGAGGACCGGGTGGTCCTCGATCGGGAGCGGCTCGCCGAGTACGGGAAGGACGAGTCCGACCTGGGCGTGTTCGAGCCCGGCGTGGCGGTGAAGGTGGAGTCGGCCGAAGAGGTCCGCACCCTCTTCGCCATCGCCTCCCGCCACCGCGTCCCGGTCGTGCCCATCGGCGCGCGCAGCGGGAAGTCGGGGGGGTCCCTCGCCATCCACGGCGGGATCGGCGTGTCGACGGAGCGGATGAACCGGATCCTCGAGATCCGCCCCGGCGACCTCACCGCGCGCGTCCAGCCGGGTGTGATCACCGGCGTCTTCCAGGCCGAGGTGGAGAAGCTCGGGCTCTTCTATCCGCCCGATCCCAACTCGCTCGACCTGTGCTCCATCGGCGGCAACGTCGCCGAGAACGCGGGCGGCCCCCGCGCGCTCAAGTACGGCGTCACCCGCGAATACGTCCTCGGGCTCGAGGTGGTCGTCCCCACCGGCGAGATCCTCCGGGTGGGCCGCCAGACCATCAAGGGCGTGGCTGGATACGACCTGACCGCGCTCCTCGTGGGGAGCGAGGGAACGCTGGGAATCGTGACCGAGGTGACGCTCAAGCTCCTGCCGCGACCCCGGCACGTGGCGACCGCGCTGGTGTGCTTCCCGGACGTCGACACCGCCGCGCAGGCCGTGAGCCGCGTGCTCGCCGCGGGGGTGATCCCGCGCTGCCTCGAACTCATCGACGACGTCTCCGTCCAGGCCATCGCGAAGGGCTCGCCATTCCAGCTCCCCGCGGGCGCCGGCGCGGCGCTGCTCTTCGAGACCGACGGCAACGACGAGGAGCAGGTGTTCGCCGAGATGGCGCGGGTGGCAGGGATGGTCCAGGGGAGCGCCACGGGCGAGGTGGTCGTGGCCCAGAACGAGGCCCAGCGCCGCGACATCTGGGAGACCCGCAAGTACCTCTCGGTGGCCCTCCGCAAGCTCGCCGCCGCCAAGCTCTCCGAGGACGTCGCGGTGCCCCGCTCGCGGATCCCCGAGATGGTGGCGCGCTGCAGGGAGATCGGGAAGGCCCACGGCCTGCTGGTCGCCACCTACGGCCACGCCGGCGACGGGAACCTGCACTGCAACGTGCTCTTCGACGGCGACCGGGAGCGCGCCGCCGCCGAGGAGGCGGTCGGGCAGATCCTCCGCGCGTCCGTGGACATGGGGGGCACCATCACCGGCGAGCACGGGGTCGGCCTCGCCAAGAGGGACTACCTCGAATACGAGCAGGGGAGCGGCGTCGTCGCACTGGAGCGACGCATCAAGGACACCTTCGACCCGCTGGGGATCCTGAACCCCGGGAAGTTGTTTCCGGAATCCTGACGCCTCCCGGGTGGCGCCCGGAATCGCGCTGTGGTTGCGGCAGCTTCCATCGCTGCTGCGGCTGGATCTTGCCTTGACAACGATCGGGCGATCCGGCATCAAGAGGACCCCCTTGGCCCCCGGACAGGATGTTTCTGCCGCGCCCAGGGCCCTCCCGCGAAGGTCCCCCTCAAGGAGACGAAGGAAGACATGCAACCCAACACTGGAAAGACCCGGCCGGTGGAGAAGGTCGACGCCGTCACGATCCGCTTCGTCGGCGACTCCGGCGACGGCATGCAGCTCGTCGGCTCGGAGTTCACGAAGGCGTCCGCCATCGCCGGCAACGACCTCGCCACCTTCCCCGACTTCCCCGCCGAGATCCGCGCCCCCACGGGCTCGCTGGCCGGCGTCTCGGGGTACCAGGTCAACTTCGGGTCGACGGACATCTTCACGCCGGGCGATCAGCCGGACGTCCTCGTGGCCATGAATCCGGCCGCGCTGAAGACCAACCTCCAGGATCTCCGCCCCGGTGGCATCCTCATCACCAACAGCGGCGCCTACACCGCGAGCAACCTGGAGAAGGCCGGCTACAAGTCGAACCCGCTCGACGACGAAGCGCTCAAGAAGAACTTCAAGGTGGTCTCCGTCGACATGGACAAGCTCACCCAGGCCGCGCTGGCCGGGTCGGGGCTCTCCAGCAAGGACGTGGCCCGCTGCCGGAACTACTTCGCGCTCGGCATGATGTACTGGCTCTACAGCCGGCCCGCCGAGATGCAGCTCGACAACATCCGGAAGAAGTTCGCCAAGAAGCCGGAGATCGCCGAGGCCAACGTGAAGGTCTTCACGGCCGGCCACGCCTTCGGCGAGACCACCGAGCTCTTCCTCTCGCAGTACACGGTCCCGGCCGCCAAGCTCGCCCCGGGCACCTACCGCAACGTCACCGGCAACGGCGCGGCCGCCCTGGCGCTGGCCGCCACGGCCAAGCTCACCGGCCGTCAGGTGTTCCTGGGAAGCTATCCCATCACCCCGGCCACCGAGATCCTGCAGGAGTCGTCCTACTTCAAGGACATGGGAGTCGTGACCTACCAGGCCGAGGACGAGATCGCCGGCATCGGCTCGGCCATCGGTGCCTCCTTCGGCGGGTCGCTGGGGGTCACCACCACCTCCGGACCGGGCCTGGCCCTCAAGTCGGAGATGCTCGGCCTGGCCGTCATCGCCGAGTTGCCGCTCGTCGTCATCAACGTGCAGCGCGGCGGTCCGTCCACCGGCATGCCCACCAAGACCGAGCAGTCGGACCTCTACATCGCGCTCTTCGGCCGTCACGGCGAGGCGCCCATGCCGGTCATCGCGGCGCGCAGCCCGGCCGACTGCTTCTACGCCACCCTGGAAGGCTTCCGGATCGCCACCAAGTGGATGACGCCGGTGCTGGTCCTCACCGACGGGTACCTGGGCTTCGGCTCCGAGCCGTTCCGGATCCCGGAGGAGGGCGAGCTGAAGCCCTTCGAGATCAAGTACCAGACCACGCCCAACTACGAAGGCCAGTACATGCCGTACCTGCGCGACGCCAAGCTCATCCGTCCCTGGGCCGTCCCGGGCACCGCCGGGCTCGAGCACCGCATCGGCGGCCTCGAGAAGGACTCCATGTCGGGCATGGTGTCCTACGACGGCATGAACCACGAGAAGATGGTGAAGACCCGCGCCCAGAAGATCCGCAACGTCATCGAGGACGTCCCCGACGTCGAGGTCGACGGCGAGCCCACGGGCGACCTCCTGCTCGTTTCCTGGGGCGGCACCTACGGCTCGGTTCGCGGCGCCGCCGCGCGGCTGCGCGCCCAGGGCAAGAAGGTGGGCCACGTGCACCTGCGCTGGCTCAACCCGCTTCCGAAGAACCTCGGCGCGGTCCTCAAGGCCTACAAGAAGGTGCTGGTGCCGGAGGTCAACGACGGCCAGCTCGCCAACTACCTCCGCATGTCCTTCCCGGGTCTCGATCCGCTCCAGTTCAACCGGATCAACGGCAAGGCCATCAAGATCAGCGAGCTCACCGCCAAGGTGAACGAGATCCTGGGCTAGGGCCCGAAAGGAAATCACAACATGAGCGCAAACGGCCAGACCCAGAACCCCGTCCCCACCTACACCAAGAAGGACTTCGAGTCCGGAGTCGATCCGCGCTGGTGTCCCGGGTGCGGCGACTTCTCCATCATCAACCAGGTGCAGAAGGCCATGCCCAACGTGGGCGTGGCCCGCGAGAACATCGTCTTCATCTCCGGCATCGGGTGCTCGTCGCGCTTCCCGTACTACATGAACAACTACGGGATGCACACGCTGCACGGCCGCGCGCCCTCCTTCGCCTCCGGGCTGAAGGTGTCGCGCCCGGAGCTGATGGTGTGGGTGATGACCGGCGACGGCGACGCGCTCGCCATCGGCGGCAATCACTTCATCCACACGATGCGGCGCAACCTGGACCTCAAGGTCCTGATGTTCAACAACCGCATCTACGGCCTCACCAAGGGGCAGGTCTCCCCGACCTCGCTCCTCGGCCAGAAGACCAAGACCACGCCACACGGATCCCCCGACTACCCGTTCAACGCTCCGGCGCTGGCCCTGGGCGCGGGCGCCACCTTCGTGGGCCGTTCCATCGACGTGGAGGGAGCGCACCTCGGCGGCGTCATCGCCGCGGCCGCCGCCCACAAGGGCAGCACCTTCGTGGAGGTCTTCCAGAACTGCCCGGTCTTCAACGACGGCGCCTACACGTTCCTCACCGACAAGGCGGTCAAGACCGAGGCCATCCTCCGCATGGAGGCGGGCAAGCCGCTGCTCTTCGGCAAGGACAACAAGAAGGGCATCCGCTTCGACGGGCAGAAGGCCGAGCTCCAGGTGGTGACCGTCGGCGAGGACGGGATCACCGAGAAGGACATCCTCGTCCACGACCCGACCCGGTCCGACCCGACCATCGCCTTCATGATGGCGAACCTGTCCGACCGGGCGGGCTTCCCGACACCCATCGGCATCTTCCGCGACGTCCGCAAGCCCACCGCCGACGAGATGACCTGGGAGATGATCGGGGCGGTCAAGGCCAAGAAGGGGCAGAGGTCGCTGGTGAAGTTCCTCTCCGATGCCGATACCTGGCAGGTGAAGTAGCCCCGGGTCCCGTCCGGAAGGGCTTCTCGGTTCAGGGGGCGCCGGAGCGATCCGGCGCCCCTTTCGCGTCCGGGATCCGCGCCCCGGCGGACCGCTCGCAGGCTTCCTTCGCCTCTCCGGACCTCCCGGCTGCCGAGAGTGCCGCGCAGGCGCCCCGCCAGGCCTCGGCCATCGTGGGATCGAGCCGGGCCGCCTGGAGGTAGCTCGAAGCCGCGCCGGCCATGTCCCCCCGGAGCCAGCATACCCAGCCCAGGTCATGGTGGACGAGGGCCGCATCGGGTTGGGCCTCGAGGGCGTGGAGGAGGTCTCGCCGGGCCCGGTCGAGCAGGAGCGCCCGATCGGATCCGGACGTGCTCCGGGCGCGCCGTGCCAGGTACCGGGAGCGGATCAGGCGGGCCGCGAGCTGGTCCGGGTCGATCCGCAGGGATTCGGCGAGGGCGGACTCGCCGAGATCGGCGTGCCCCAGCGCGAGGAGCGACTCGCCCCGTCCGGCGTGAGCCTCGGCGAGGTCGGGGTCGGCGGCGACGGCGGCGTCGAACTGGACCAGTGCCTGCTCGGCGCGTCCGTCGACGCGCAGCGCGACCCCCAGTCCGGCACGGGCCTCGGGCAGGTCGGGCGCCATCTCCAGGGCGTGCTCGAAGGCGACCTCGGCGCGCTCCCGATCTCCTGCCGCGAGGTGCTCGTAACCCCGGCGGATCTCGTCGACCGCTCTTGGATGGGGCGGCGACGAGACGCAGGCGAGCGGGACGACGGCGACGGCCAGGAGCAGGCGGCGGGCCATGCGAGCCTGCCGAGCGAATCGCGTGCCGGGGGCCGGCGGCGGAATTCCGGGGCCAGCGGCTCCCGGGAGGTCCGGTAGGCGGCCGCGGGGTGCGCCGCGAGGGGCGCCGTGACTTCACGTTCGGAGAATTGACACTACATGCGTGGCCACATACCCTCGCAGCACCGATGGCCCGCAAGAAGGTCTCCACGACCGTGTACATCACGCCCGAGCAGGACGAGCGCCTGAAGCTGCTCAACGACCGGACCAAGGTGCCCGTCGCCGAGTACATCCGTCAGGGCATCGACCTCGTCCTCGAGAAGTACCGCGCCGCCTTGCCGGGTCAGCTCACCCTGGACGAACTGAAGCGGAAGGGGTAGCGACTCCCCCATGGGCGAGAAGCGTGTGGTCATCCTCGGCGCCGCCGGGTTCATCGGAAGCCATCTCGTCGACAGGTTCCTCTCCGAGGGATGGAGCGTGCTGGGCGTCGACAGCCTGATCACCGGCACCGTGCGCAACCTCCGTCACCTGGAGGGCAACGATCGCTTCGCCTTCGCGAAGGCCGACATCTGCGACGGGCTCGACTGGGTCGAGGGTCCGGTGAGCGCCGTCCTCGACTTCGCCTCCCCGGCCTCGCCGATCGACTACCTCGAGAAGCCCTTCGAGACCCTCAAGGTCGGATCGGTGGGCGTGGAGAAGGCGCTCGACCTGGCACGGGCGAAGGGCGCGACCTTCCTCCTCGCCTCCACCTCGGAGGTCTACGGCGACCCGCTCGAGCACCCCCAGAAGGAGACCTACTGGGGGAACGTGAACCCGGTGGGACCGCGCGCCGTCTACGACGAGGCCAAGCGCTTCGCCGAGGCCATCACCATGGCCTACCGGAGATACCGGAAGGTGGACACCCGCATCGCCCGGATCTTCAACACCTACGGGCCGCGCATGCGGCTCGACGACGGGCGGGTCGTGCCCACGCTGGTCGCGCAGGCGCTTCGCGGCGAGCCGCTCACCGTCTTCGGCGACGGGTCCCAGACCCGCAGCTTCTGCTACGTCGACGACAACGTGGAGGGGATCTGGCGGCTCCTGCACGCCAGCGACCCCGATCCGGTGAACATCGGGAACCCCCACGAGATGACCATCCTCGCGTTCGCCCGCTCGGTCCAGCGCCTCTGCGGCCGCGACGTGCCCATCGTGCACCGGCCCCTGCCGCAGGACGACCCGCGGGTCCGCCGGCCCGACATCACCCGGGCCCGGGAACTCCTCGGCTGGGAGCCCCGGGTCGAGTTCGACGAGGGGATGCGGCGCAGCATCGACTGGTTCCGGCAGCAGATCTGAGGGAGGGGAACGTGGCCAGGAAGATCCTCGTCACCGGGGGTGCGGGATTCATCGGCTCGACCATCGCCGACCGGTTCCTCGGAGCGGGCTGGGACGTCGCGATCGTCGACGACCTCTCGTCCGGCAAGCGGGAGAACGTCCCGGACCGGGCCCGGTTCTACCCGTGCGACGTGCGGAGCGCGGCCGCCGCCGAGGCGATCGAGCGGGAGCGTCCCGACGTCCTCTGCCACCACGCCGCCCAGATCGACGTCCGGAGGTCCATGGCCGATCCGCGGTACGACGTGGACGTGAACCTGGGGGGGCTCGTGAACCTGCTCTCCGCCGCCACGCGGGCCGGGGTCGGCCACGTGCTCTTCGCCTCCAGCGGCGGGGCGGCCTACGGCGAGACCGACCGCATCCCCACCCCGGAGGACGAGCCCACCCGCCCGGTGTCGGTCTACGGGGCCTCCAAGGCGGCGAGCGAGCTCTTCCTGGGAGTGTGGCGGGCCGCCCACGGGATCACCTTCTCGGCGCTCCGCTACGGAAACGTCTACGGGCCCAGGCAGGACCCGCACGGCGAGGCGGGCGTGGTGGCGATCTTCGCCGGTCGCCTGCTCGACGGTGCGCCCTGCACCGTGAACGGGGACGGCACCCAGACCCGCGACTACGTCTTCGTCGACGACGTCGCGCGGGCCAACCTCCTCGCAGCCGAGAAGCGGCACGACGGGGCCCTGAACGTGGGCACCGGCGTGGAGACCGACGTGAACCGGATCTACCGCGTGCTCGCCGACGCGGCCGGCGTCGCCGGGGCGGCGCAGCACGGTGCCGGGAAGCCGGGCGAGCAGCGGCGCTCCTGCATCGATCCCGCCGCCGCCGGCCGTGCCCTCGGATGGCGCGCCGAGGTCTCGCTCGAGGATGGCCTCCGGCGGACGCTCGCGTGGTTCCGGGCCCGTCGGGCGTAGCGCGGGCCGCGTCACCCGTCCTCGGGCGGTTCCTCGTCGGCATCGGAGGGGAGGGCGGGAGGCGCCTCCAGCAGCCGCTCCAGCTCCGCGCGCGCCGCGGGCGCATCGGCCGCCGCCACCGTTCCGTTCCGCTCGAGCAGCCCGAGGATCCGTCTCGCCTTGCGGGCCAGCCAGCGCGGAGACGGGGCGAGCGCCGCCCGGCGCGGAGCCGGCAGCATGGCCGCCAGCACGGCGGACTGGGCGGCGGTCAGGTCCCGCGCGCTCGTCCCGAACCAGTGCCGGGCGGCGGCCTCGGCGCCGAACACGCCGTTCCCCCACTCCGCCACGTCCAGGTAGAGGGTGAGGATCCGGCGCTTCGGCAGAGACCGCTCCAGCTTCACCGCGAGCAAGGCCTCGCGCGCCTTGCGCAGGTAGCTGCGCTCGGTGCCGAGCCAGAGGTTCTTGGCGAGCTGCTGGGTGATGGTCGAGGCGCCGCGGACGGTGTGTCCTGCCTTCCAGTTCTGCTGGGCGGCGTTCCTCATCTCGTCCCAGTCGAAGCCGCCGTGTCCGAAGAAGGATGCGTCCTCGGAGGCGACGACGGCGCGCATCAGGCGCGGCGAGATGCGATCGAGGGACACCGGTCGGTAGTCCACGCGGTAGGCCTTGCCGGATCGGGCCGCCTCGGCGCGCCGCTGGTCCATGAGCGCGGTGGTCCGGGGAGTCCGGCTGGCGAACTGCGCCGGGTCGGGCAGGGAGCGCCAGGACCACCAGGCTCCCAGGGAGCCGAGTGCCAGCACCGCGACGGCCGCCGCGGCCAGGCGCAGCGCGCGGCCCGATCGGGGCGCTCGCCCCGGAGGGGCTCCTTTTCGCCTCGGCCCGGCCACGGCGCTTCCCTACCACAAGGGCGAGCGGACCGGGGACGCCGGGATTACAAGCCCGGAAACTCCCAGACGAGCGGCACGCGGTGCCGCGGAGGAAGGACGACATGAGCGCGAAGGTCTACAAGCCCCAGGACTTCTCGAAGGTGCGCGGTCTCGCCGGGATCTCCAACGACCAGATCGAGGAGCACCTCAAGCTCTACGAAGGCTACGTGAAGCGCACCAACGCGCTGACCGAGAAGCTCGAGGGGCTGGCCCACGAGGGCAAGGCCTCCGGTGCCGACCCGGTCTACGCCGAGCTGACCCGCCGGCTGGGCTTCGAGTACGACGGCATCATCAACCACGAGTACTACTTCGGGAACCTCACGGCGGGTGCACAGGCGGAGCCACCTGCCGGCTCCAAGCTGGCGAAGGCCGTCGAGGCGTCCTTCGGGAGCCTCTCCACCTGGCTGTCCGATTTCCGGGCCATCGCCACCATGCCGGGCATCGGCTGGGCCATGACCTTCCAGGACCCCGGGACCGGCTGGCTCTCCAACCACTTCGTGACGCTGCACGAGAACGGGGTGCCGGTCGGCTTCCGCCCCATCCTGGTGCTGGACGGCTGGGAACACGCCTTCATGCGCGACTACAAGGCCTTCGAGCGGGCCAAGTACGTCGAGGCCTTCTTCAAGAACGTCGACTGGGCGGCGGTCGAGAGCCGGCTGAAGTAGACCGCCTCGGCCCCCTCGCCCGCCATTCCGCCGTCCCCGGCCAGGCGCCGCGCGCTGCGGCGGCGCCTGCTCGAATGGTGGGATGCCGGCCACCGCGACCTCCCCTGGCGCCAGCCGCAGCGCGCCGCCGATCCCTACCGGGTCTGGCTGGCCGAGGTCATGCTCCAGCAGACGCGGGTGGAGGCGGTGGTGCCCTACTACCGGCGCTTCCTCCTGCGCTGGCCCACCCTGGAGGCGCTGGCCCGGGCCGAGGACGCCGAGGTGCTCGCCGCCTGGAGCGGCCTCGGCTACTACGCGCGGTGCCGGAACCTGCTCGCCGCGGCCCGGGTCGCGCTGGCGCGGCACGGTGGGCTCCCCGCGTCGGCGAGGGACCTGCGCGCCCTCCCGGGTTTCGGGCCTTACACTGCGGGTGCAGTGGCCAGCATCGCCTTCGCCCTTCCGGTGCCGGCGGTGGACGGGAACGTGGCCCGCGTGCTCTCCCGGCTCTTCCTGGCTGGCGGGGACCCGCGGTCACCCGGGGTGAAGCGGAGCCTGGAGGCGCTGGCCACCGCCCTTCTCGACCGCGACCGCCCCGGCGACCTGAACCAGGCGCTCATGGAGCTGGGTGCGATGGTCTGCCGCCCGGGCCGCCCGCACTGCCCGCGCTGTCCGCTCCGCACGGGGTGCGCGGCGCGGCGGGAGGGGAGGGAGGGCGAGTTTCCCGCTCGCGTCCCGCGGCGCAGGCCGGTGCGCATGGTGCTTTCGCTCCTGAGGGTGGAGCGGGAGGGGCGCCTGCTCCTGCACCGGGCGCCGGCTGGTGGGATCTTCCCCGGGATGTGGGGACTGCCCGGCCTCGTGGTCCCGGCGGGGGAGGACCCTGCCGGGTATCTCCGCAGCCGGGCTTCGGCCGAACTCGGACTGCGGGTCGCGGTCGGGGAGGAGATCGCCGCGCTGACCCGGCTCCTCACCCATCGGCGCCTGCATCTCCACGTCCACGCCGGGAGACTTCGCGGTGCGCCCCCAGAAAACCGGGACGGGTGGGCCTTTACAACCGAGGGCGACGCGAGTAGTTTGCCGGCCTCCACGGCGATGCGCCGTGCCATCGAAGCCTCCGGCGGGTGGACCATCGCCTCGCGGAGGGACCGTGGTACGAATCACGTCGACGCGGAGCAGCAGAAGGCCTTGACTTCCCGAGGTCGAACCGTATAATTCGCGCCCTTTTGAACGGCGCAAGCCGCCGCAGGCGCAACGGGTTCGCCCGCTGCGTTTCCAGGAAAGAACCGGATCGAATGCCGACGATCACCCAGCTGGTCCGCAAGGGCCGCGAGAAGCTGAAGACCAAGAGGAAGGCTCCGGCGCTCGTGGAGTCTCCCCAGAAGCGTGGCGTCGCCACGCGCGTCTACACCACCACGCCCAAGAAGCCCAACTCGGCTCTTCGCAAGGTGGCACGCGTCCGCCTCACCAACGGCTTCGAGGTCACGAGCTACATCCCCGGCGTCGGCCACAATCTCCAGGAGCACTCGGTGGTCCTCATCCGCGGAGGCCGCGTGAAGGACCTCCCCGGCGTGCGCTACCACATCATCCGCGGGACCCTCGACGCCGTCGGCGTCCAGGGCCGCAAGCAGAGCCGCTCGAAGTACGGCGCCAAGCGCCCGAGCTAGGCAGAGGTCTCGATGCCCCGTCGTCGCGTCGTAGAGAAGCGAAAGATCCTCCCCGATCCCAAGTTCCAGGATCGGACCGTGGCGAAGTTCATCAACAACCTGATGCGCCAGGGGAAGAAGTCCACCGGCGAGAAGATCATCTACGGAGCCTTCGCCGTGGTCGAGAACCGCCTCAAGGACGACCCCCTCAAGGTCTTCAAGAAGGCGCTCGACAACGTGAAGCCGGTCGTCGAGGTGAAGTCCCGCCGCGTGGGCGGCGCGACCTACCAGGTCCCGGTGGAGGTCCGCCAGGACCGCCGCACGGCGCTGGCCATGCGCTGGCTCATCGAGTATTCATCGGCGCGCGGAGAGAAGACGATGGTGGAGAAGCTGGCCGGCGAGATCCTCGACGCCGCCAACAACCGCGGGAACGCGGTGAAGAAGCGCGAGGACACGCACAAGATGGCGGAAGCGAACAAGGCGTTCGCGCACTACCGCTGGTAGCAGGGGAGGGGAATCGAGGATCGAAGAGGCCGACTCGGTCGGCTGGGTCCGAGGGACCCCAAGGCTCTTTGACAGCTCGGTCAGGTGGACACGTCGCGCGGCGACGTACGGTTTTGCGCACCAAACGGTTCGAAGGATAGAGACAATGGCCCGCGTTACCCCAATCGAGCGCTACCGGAACATCGGAATCATGGCGCACATCGATGCCGGCAAGACGACCACGACCGAGCGGATCCTCTTCTACACCGGGGTCACCCACAAGATCGGCGAGGTCCATGAGGGCACGGCCGTCATGGACTGGATGGAGCAGGAGCGCGAGCGCGGCATCACCATCACCAGCGCCGCCACCACCTGCTTCTGGCGCGAGCACCGCATCAACATCATCGACACCCCGGGCCACGTGGACTTCACCATCGAGGTGGAGCGTTCCCTGCGCGTCCTCGACGGTGCCGTGGCCGTCTTCGACGCAGTGAGCGGCGTCGAGCCCCAGTCCGAGACGGTCTGGCGGCAGGCGGACAAGTACAAGGTTCCCCGCGCCTGCTTCATCAACAAGATGGACCGCGTGGGCGCCGACTTCTACGCCTCGGTCGAATCCATCAAGGAGAAGCTGGGCGCGCGCCCGGTTCCGCTCCACCTCCCCATCGGGGCCGAGGACAAGTTCCGCGGCATGGTGGACCTCGTCAAGATGAAGGGGATCACCTTCGACGACGAGACCATGGGGGCCGGCTACCAGGAGATCGAGATCCCCGCCGAACTGGTCGACCAGGCCAAGGAGTACCGGCAGGCCATCGAGGAGGCGGTCGCCGAGGCCGACGACGACCTGATGGCCAAGTACCTCGACGGCCACCCGCTCACCAACGAAGAGGTGAAGCGCGGCCTTCGCAGGGGCACCATCGACATGAAGTTCTTCCCGGTCGTCTGCGGGACGGCCTTCAAGAACAAGGGTGTGCAGCAGTTCCTCGACGCGGTCGTCGACTACCTGCCCAGCCCGGTCGACAAGCCGCCCGTCCACGGCATCAACCCCAAGGGCGTGGACGTGGTCCGCAACACCTCCGACTCCGAGCCCTTCAGCGCGCTCGCCTTCAAGCTCATGAACGACCCGTTCGTGGGCAACCTCACCTTCTTCCGGGTCTACTCCGGCAAGCTGGAGAGCGGCTCCTACGTCTACAACGCCTCCCGCGACCGCAAGGAGCGGGTGGGGCGGCTCCTCCAGATGCACGCCAACAAGCGGGAGGAGATCAAGGAGGTCCTGGCCGGCGACATCGCCGCGGCCGTGGGCCTGCGCTCCTCCACGACCGGCGACACCCTCTGCGACGAGGACAAGCCGGTCATCCTGGAGAAGATGGAGTTCCCGGAGCCGGTGATCTCCGTCGCCGTCGAGCCCAAGACCAAGGCCGACTCGGACAAGATGGGCATCGCCCTGCAGCGGCTCCAGATGGAGGACCCCAGCTTCCGGGTCCACACCGACGAGGAGACCGGCCAGACCATCATGCGCGGCATGGGAGAGCTCCACCTGGAGATCCTGGTGGACCGCATGCTCCGCGAGTTCAAGGTGGAGGCCAACGTCGGCAAGCCCCAGGTGGCCTATCGCGAGACCATCACCAGGCAGGTCGAGTCGGAGGGGCGCTACATCCGGCAGACCGGCGGACGCGGCCAGTACGGCCACTGCTGGCTGCGCCTCATCCCCCAGGAGCCCGGCAAGGGCTTCTCCTTCGAGAACGAGACGGTGGGCGGCTCCATCCCCAAGGAGTTCGTCGAGCCCATCCGCAAGGGCATCGAGGAGGCCATGACCGGCGGCATCCTGGCCGGCTTCCCCATGGTCGACCTCAAGGTCGAGGTCTTCGACGGCTCCTACCACGACGTCGATTCCTCCGAGATGGCCTTCAAGATCGCCGGCTCCATGGGCTTCAAGGACGGCGCCGCCAAGGCCACGCCGGTCCTGCTCGAGCCCATCATGGACGTCGAGGTGGTGACCCCCGACGGCTTCATGGGAGACGTCATCGGCGATCTCAACTCGCGTCGCGGCAAGATCCAGGGTATGAACCCGCGGTCCGGGGTCCAGGCCATCACCGCCCAGGTCCCCCTGGCCCAGATGTTCGGCTACGCCACGGACCTCCGCTCCAAGACCCAGGGGCGCGCGACCTACACCATGCAGTTCGGGCATTACGCCCAGGTTCCGAACAGCATCGCAGAGACCATCATCACGAAGAGCAAGGGAGCTGCCGCCCCAACCAAGTAGTCCGGCGCGCAACGACGGAGGAGAAGACACATGGCCAAGGAAAAGTTCGATCGCAGCAAGCCCCACGTGAACGTCGGAACGATCGGCCACGTGGACCACGGCAAGACCACGCTGACCGCGGCCATCACCAAGGTCGCCGCGCAGCAGGGCATGGCCGCCTTCATGGCGTACGACCAGATCGACAAGGCGCCGGAGGAGAAGGCCCGCGGCATCACCATCGCCACCGCCCACGTCGAGTACCAGACCAAGAACCGGCACTACGCCCACGTCGACTGCCCGGGCCACGCCGACTACGTGAAGAACATGATCACCGGCGCGGCGCAGATGGACGGCGCCATCCTGGTGGTCTCGGCCGCCGACGGCCCGATGCCCCAGACCCGCGAGCACATCCTTCTGGCCCGCCAGGTCGGCGTTCCCTACATCGTGGTCTACCTGAACAAGGTCGACATGGTGGACGACCCCGAGCTGCTCGACCTGGTCGAGCTCGAGGTCCGCGAGCTCCTCACCAAGTACAACTTCCCCGGGGACAAGACCCCCATCGTCCGCGGCTCGGCGCTCAAGGCGCTCGAGGGCGACAAGGGTGACCTCGGCGAGCCCTCCATCGGTCGGCTCATGGAGGCCATCGACACCTACATCCCGACCCCGGCCCGCGCCAAGGACAAGCCGTTCCTGATGCCGGTGGAGGACGTCTTCTCCATCTCCGGCCGAGGCACGGTGGCGACCGGCCGCGTCGAGCGTGGCATCGTCAAGGTCGGCGAGGAGATCGAGGTCGTCGGCCTGAAGCCCACGGCCAAGACCGTCGTCACCGGCGTGGAGATGTTCCGCAAGCTGCTCGACCAGGGTGAGGCCGGCGACAACATCGGCGCCCTGCTCCGCGGCCTGAAGCGCGAGGAGATCGAGCGCGGCCAGGTGCTGGCCAAGCCCGGCTCCATCACGCCGCACACCAAGTTCAAGGCGGAGGTCTACGTGCTGACGAAGGAGGAGGGTGGTCGTCACACCCCGTTCTTCAACGGCTACCGGCCCCAGTTCTACTTCCGCACCACCGACGTGACCGGATCCATCCAGCTGCCCGCTGGAGTGGAGATGGTGATGCCGGGCGACAACATCGGGATGGACGTGGAGCTCATCACGCCCATCGCGATGGAGAAGGAGCTCCGGTTCGCCATCCGCGAGGGTGGCCGCACCGTGGGCTCGGGCGTCGTCGCGGAAGTGATCCTGTAACGAAGGAAGAGGCAGCCCCGGCGAACGGCGGTGCAGTTCGGCCGCGCCGCGCCGGGGCCAGAAGCCGAGGACGTGAAGATGGCAATGCAGAAGATCCGCATCCGGCTCAAGGCCTACGACTACAAGCTGCTCGACCAGTCGGCCGGCGAGATCGTGGAGACCGCGAAGCGGACCGGCGCCAAGGTGGCCGGCCCGATTCCGCTCCCCACCCGGATCAACAAGTTCACCGTCCTCCGCAGCCCGCACGTCGACAAGAAGTCGCGCGAGCAGTTCGAGATCCGCACGCACAAGCGGCTTCTCGAGATCCAGGAGCCCACGTCGCAGACCCTGGACGCGCTCATGAAGCTGGATCTCTCGGCGGGTGTGGACGTGGAGATCAAGTAGGCGAGGACGCCATGGCAAAGTTCGACGTCTATAGCCTGGACAGGAAGAAGGTCGGCGAGATCGACCTCAAGGACGAGGTCTTCGCAGGCCCGGTGAACGACCACCTCTTCTGGGAGGTGGTCAAGGCCAAGCTCGCTTCCGACCGTTCGGGTACTCATGCGGTGAAGAACCGCTCCCTCGTTTCCGGCGGCGGCAAGAAGCCCTGGAAGCAGAAGGGCACCGGCCGCGCCCGTGCGGGCTCGACCCGCGCCAGCCAGTTCGTGGGCGGCGGGAAGGCCATGGGCCCCAAGCCGCGCGACTACTCGTACGACGTGCCGCGCAAGGTCCGGAAGGCGGCGCTGCGCTCGGCCCTCTCGCTTCGCAACTCCGAGCAGAAGATCCTCATCGTGGATCGCTGGGTCCCGGACGCGCCGAAGTCGGCCGCCGCCGCCCAGGTCCTGGGGAAGCTCGGGGTGAAGAAGGCGCTGGTGGTGGACGGGGCCGAGAACGCCGCGCTCCAGAGGTCGATCCGCAACCTGGCGGGCTTCGACTTCCTGGCCACCCAGGGCCTCAACGTGTACGACATCCTCGGCCACGAGTACCTGGTGCTCACCGCCGACTCGGCCAAGAGGGTGGAGGAGGCGCTTTCATGAACCTGACCATCCAGGACGTGATCGTCCGCCCCATCATCAGCGAGAAGGCGGAGCGCGGCCGGGAGGCCGAGCGGCAGTACGCCTTCCAGGTACACCGCGAGTCCACCAAGATCCAGGTGAAGGGCGCCGTGGAGAAGCTCTTCTCGGTGAAGGTCACCGGGGTGCGCACCTCCATCGCCCGGGGCAAGAACAAGCGCGTCGGCCGTCAAGTGGGCCGCCGTCCCAACTGGAAGAAGGCCATCGTCACCCTCAAGGAAGGCGACACCATCGCCCTCTTCGAGGGGAAGTAGGCCAGGGGAACGAGCATGGGCGTCAAGAGCTACAAGCCGACCAGCGCAGCCCGCCGCCACATGACGGTGGCCGACTTCGCCGAGATCACCAAGAGGCGTCCGGAGAAGAAGCTGACCAGCGCGAAGAAGCGCTCGGGCGGACGCAACGTGCACGGCCACATCACCACCCGGCACATCGGTGGCGGCCACAAGCAGCGCTACCGGATCATCGACTGGCGGCGCGACAAGGACGGCGTGCCGGCCACGGTTGCGGCCATCGAGTACGACCCGAACCGCACCGCCCGGATCGCGCTCCTCCACTACAGGGACGGGGAGAAGCGCTACATCCTCGCCCCGCTGGGCGTCGGCGTGGGGGACCAGCTGGTGTCCGGCGATTCGGTCGACATCCGGCCCGGCAACACGCTGCCCATCAGCGGCATGCCGCTGGGCACGCAGATCCACGGGCTCGAGCTCCAGCCCGGCTCGGGCGCCAAGCTCATCCGCACCGCCGGCTCCTTCGGCCAGGTCATGGCCAAGGAAGGCGTGTACGCCCAGATCCGCATGCCCTCCGGCGAGATCCGGAAGGTCCTGCAGGTCGTCCGGGCCACCGTCGGCCAGCTCTCCAACATCGAGAACGCCAGCATCCGCGTGGGCAAGGCCGGGAAGACCCGCTGGCGGGGCGTCCGCCCCACCGTGCGCGGCCTGGCCATGAACCCGGTCGATCACCCGCACGGCGGCGGCGAGGGCAAGTCCGGCCAGGGCAACCCGCACCCGGTCTCGCCCTGGGGCCAGAAGGCCAAGGGGCTCAAGACCCGCAACAACCGCCGCACGGACAAGTACATCGTATCGCCCCGCAAGCGGGGCGTGCGCAGCCAGGCAACATAGCGGCGAGGACCGAGACACATGGCGCGTTCCATCAAGAAGGGCCCCTTCGCCGACAAGCACCTCCTCAAGAAGGTGGAGGATGCGAACAAGGGGAACAAGAAGTCGGTCATCAAGACCTGGTCCCGGCGGAGCACCATCATGCCGGACTTCGTCGGCCACACCTTCGCGGTGCACAACGGCCGGAAGTTCGTGCCGGTGTTCGTCCAGGAGAACATGGTCGGGCACAAGCTCGGCGAGTTCGCCCCGACCCGGACGTTCCACGGTCACACCGGCGAGAAGAAGGCGGTCGCGGCGACATCCGCTCCGCCCCCGAAGAGGTAGAGGACGGACATGGCCGACACCCAGAAGAAGACCGCAGCGACCCCGGCCCCCGGCCGGAAGGTCAAGGTCACCCGCAAGGAGCGGCGCGCGCGCACCGAGGCGGCCCGCCCCAAGCCGGGTCCCCACGCCAGCCTGCGTCAGCTCCGCGTCACCCCGCGCAAGGTCCGGCTGGTCGCCGACCACGTGCGGGGCATGCCGGTCGGCGCCGCGCTGGCCATGCTCAAGTTCACGCCGCAGGCGGCGGCCCCCCACCTGGCCAAGCTGCTCCGGTCGGCGGTGGCCAACGCAGAGAACAAGGGCGGCCGCGTCGACGCGGACGCACTGTTCGTGAAGACGCTCACGGTGGACCACGGTCCCAAGACGCGCCGCTTCATGCCGCGCGCCATGGGCCGGGCTACCCGGATCGACAAGAAGACGAGCCACGTCTACGTGGAACTCGGCATCGCGGAGCGCGCGTAAGCGCGCCGTAAGGAGACCACGTGGGTCAGAAAGTCCATCCGATCGGGTTCCGCCTCGGGGTCATCCGGACCTGGGAGTCGAAGTGGTACGAGGAGAAGAACTACGCCAAGTGGCTGCACGAGGACATCAAGATCCGTGAGTTCGTGAAGGAGAAGCTCGGCCAGGCCGGCATCTCCAAGATCGAGATCGAGCGGGCCGCCAACAAGGTCAAGATCAACGTCCACACCGCTCGCCCGGGCATCGTCATCGGGAAGCGCGGGGCGGGCATCGAGACCATCAAGAAGGACCTCCAGGCCCTCACCCAGAACGAGGTCTACCTGAACGTGGTCGAGGTCCGGAAGGCCGAGACCGACGCGCAACTGGTGGCGGAGAACATCGCCACCCAGCTGGAGCGACGCATCGCCTTCCGCCGTGCCATGAAGAAGGCCGTGCAGACGGCGCTCAAGTTCGGCGCCAAGGGAATCCGGGTCGCCACCTCCGGCCGCCTGGGCGGCTCCGAGATGGCGCGCTACGAGTGGTATCGCGAGGGGCGCGTTCCCCTCCACACCCTGCGTGCCGACATCGACTACGGATTCGCCGAGGCCAAGACCACCTACGGCAAGATCGGCGTGAAGGTCTGGATCATGCGCGGCGAGGTCCTGCCCCAGTCGGCCAAGGCGCCGCGGGCCGGTCTCGGCGGGCGGGCCTAGCCGTCCCCGTCGGGAACACTTCGAGGAGAACGAGAGATGCTGCAGCCGGCCAGGACGAAGTACCGAAAGATGCAGAAGGGGCGCATGCGGGGCAAGGCCTACCGCGGCTCCGACCTCAACCAGGGCTCGTTCGGCCTGGCCGCCACCGAGTGCGGCTGGCTCACCAGCCGCCAGATCGAGGCCGCACGAGTCGCCATCAGCCGCTACGTGAAGCGGGGCGGGAAGCTCTGGATCCGGGTCTTCCCGGACAAGCCCATCACCAAGAAGCCCGCCGAGACCCGTCAGGGCACCGGCAAGGGCCCGGTGGAGTTCTACGTGGCCGTCGTCAAGCCCGGCCGGGTGCTGTTCGAGATCGAGGGCGTCGACGACGCCCAGGCCTCCAAGGCCTTCCTGCTCGCCGCACACAAGCTGCCGGTCGCCACCAAGCTGGTGAAGCGCGGCGTCAACCTGTAGGAGGCGACATGTCGACCACGAACGAACTGCGCCAGCTGACCAACGAGGAGCTCGAGGCGCGTGTCGCCGAGCTCAAGCAGCAGATCTTCGAGATGAAGAGCAAGCTCAACACCGGCGTGCTCGACTCGACCGCCGACCTCGCCAAGACCCGCCGGCTGGTGGCGCGCTGCAGGACGCTGGCGAGCGAGAAGCAGCTGGGCATCGTTCGCAAGGCGAAGACCGTCACCCGCAAGGGCGAGAAGGAGTAGTCATGGAGCGCGGCAAGGCCAAGTCCCGCGTCGGGGTGGTGGTCTCGGACAAGATGCAGAAGACGGTGGTGGTGCGGGTCGAACGCCGCGTCGCCGACCGCAAGTACGGCAAGATCGTGCGCCGCGCCGAGCGCTACAAGGCGCATGACGAGCTCGAGACGTCCAAGGCCGGCGACAAGGTCCGCATCGTCGAGACGCGCCCCACGTCCAAGGACAAGCGGTGGCGGGTGGCCGAGGTCATCGAGAAGGGCCCGGAGGTCTAGCCATGATCCAGCAGCAGACGATCCTGGACGTCGCCGACAACTCGGGCGCCAAGAAGGTCCAGTGCATCAAGGTGCTGGGCGGCTCCCGGCGCAAGTACGCCTCCCTGGGCGACATCATCGTGGTCTCCGTGAAGGAGGCCATCCCGCAGTCGAAGGTCAAGAAGGGCGAGGTCGCCCGCGCCGTGATCGTGCGCACCGCGCGCGAGGTGAAGCGCGCCGACGGCAGCTACATCCGCTTCGACGGGAACTCCGCGGTCCTCATCAACAAGGATCTCGAGCCGGTCGGGACGCGCATCTTCGGGCCGGTGGCCCGCGAGCTCCGCGCCCGCAAGTTCATGAAGATCATCAGCCTTGCGCCGGAGGTGCTGTAGGCCATGGACGTCCGCAAGAACGACACGGTGAAGGTCCTCTCCGGCCGGGAGAAGGGCAAGTCGGGCAAGGTGCTCGAGGTGCTCCACGAGAAGGGCCGGGTCCGGATCGAGAAGCTCATGACGGTGAAGCGCCACCTCAAGAAGGGGCGCAGCCAGGTGAACCCGGAAGGCGGGATCATCGAGCGGGCCGGCACCATCCACGCCTCCAGCGTGATGGTCGTCTGCCCGAAGTGCGGCAAGCCCACCCGCGTGGCCCACGCCACCCGGGAGGACGGCCGCAGGGTCCGGGCCTGCAAGAAGTGCAAGGAACGCTTCGAGTAACGAACGAACGCATCGCCCGGAGCCAGGGGCCCCGGACGAAGGCAAGGAGTGATCGATGGCAGCACGTCTCAAGGAAAAGTTCGAGAAGGAGATCCGGGCCAGCCTGGTCAAGGAGCTCGGGTTGAAGAACCCGATGCAGGCTCCCCGGGTCGAGAAGGTCGTGGTCAACATGGGGCTCGGCGAGGCCATCCAGAACGGAAAGATCCTGGATGCGTCGCTGGAGCAGCTGACCGCCATCACCGGCCAGAAGCCGGTGGTGACCAAGGCCCGCAAGTCCATCGCGAACTTCAAGCTGCGCCAGGGGCAGAGCATCGGGGCCATGGTCACCCTGCGCGGGGACCGGGCCTACGAGTTCCTGGACCGGCTCCTCAACGTGGCGCTGCCGCGCGTGCGCGACTTCAAGGGCGTGTCGCCCAAGGCCTTCGACGGCAAGGGCAACTACACGCTGGGCGTGAAGGAGCAGATCATCTTCCCCGAGATCAACTACGACAGGGTCGAGAAGATCAAGGGACTCAACATCACCGTGGTCACCACGGCACGGAACGACGAGGAGGGCAGAGTTCTTCTCCGCCACCTCGGCATGCCCTTCCGCCAGTAGCCGGACCAGGAGACGGAGACGATGGCCAAGCTTTCCAAGATGGCGCAGGCGGCACGCAAGCTGAAGTTCCCCGTGCGCCAGTACAACCGCTGCCCGATCTGCGGGCGGCCCCGCGCATTCCTGCGCAAGTTCCAGATGTGCCGCATCTGCTTCCGCAATCGCGCGCTCCGGGGCGAAGTCACCGGCGTCATCAAGTCGAGCTGGTAGGGAGACTCATCGATGAGCTTCACCGATCCAATTGGCGACATGCTCACCCGCGTCCGGAACGCATCCTCCGCGCGCCACGAGAAGGTTCTGGTCCCGGCCTCCAACCTCAAGGCGCGCATCGCCGAGGTGCTGAAGGCCGAGGGCTTCATCCAGGACTTCGTCCTCCACAAGGACGAGAGCCACCAGGGGGCCATCACCATCCTCCTGAAGTACGGGCCGGACCGCGAGCCCGCCATCAGCGACATCAAGCGGGTGTCGAAGCCGGGCCTGCGGCGCTACGTGGCCACCGGCCAGATCCCCCGCGTCTTGAACGGAATGGGCATCGCCATCCTCTCGACCTCGAAGGGCGTACTGGTCGACCGGGAGGCCCGCAAGCAGAAGGTGGGCGGCGAGCTCATCTGCACCGTCTGGTAGGAGCATCCATGTCCCGAGTCGGCAAGCTTCCGGTGAAGATCCCGGAGAAGGTCAAGGTCACCGTGGACGGAACCACGGTGAAGGTCGAGGGCCCCAAGGGCAAGACCTCGTTCAACGCGAACGCGCTGATGAAGTTCCAGGTGGACAAGGGCGAGGTGAAGGTCCTCCGTCCCGACGACTCCATCCTGGCCCGGTCCCTCCACGGCCTCACCCGGACCCTGGTGAAGAACGCCATCGAGGGAGTCACCAAGGGGTACGAGCGCACCCTCGACATCGTCGGGGTGGGATTCAAGGCCGAGGGGAAGGGCAAGGAAGTGCACTTCGTCCTCGGGTTCTCCCACCCGGTGGTCTTCAAGCTTCCCGAGGGCATCACCGCCGAGGTCGACCCCAAGCAGACCAAGGTGACGGTGCGCGGGTCCGACAAGCACATGGTGGGGATGACCGCCGCCCGCATCCGCGAGCTCCGGCCGCCCGAGCCGTACAAGGGCAAGGGCATCAAGTACAGCTACGAGATCATCCGACGCAAGGAAGGCAAGACCGGCGCGGCGTAGTCGCCGACCGCTCATGTGCCGGCTGGGTCTGCGCCGGCGCAAGGAGGAGCACCCATGGCAGAGAAAGTCACCCCGCGCGAGAAGCGCAAGGCTCGCATCCGCAAGAAGCTGTCGGGAACCGCGGAGCGTCCCCGTCTCACGGTGTACCGCAGCCTGAATCACGTCTACGCCCAGGTGGTGGACGACGTGGCCGGCCGCACCATCGCCTTCGCCGGGACGACGTCCAAGGCGCTCCGCGACGCGGTGAAGGAAGACGACAAGACCGCCGCCGCGAAGAAGGTCGGCACGGCCATCGCCAAGGCGGCGCTCGAGAAGGGCGTCACCTCGGTGGTCTTCGATCGAAACGGGTTCGACTACCACGGCCGTGTCGCCGCGGTGGCGGAGGCCGCCCGCGAGGCCGGCCTCAAGTTCTAGACACATTAGGATTGAGGGACGAATGGCTGCTCCCATCAACGTGAATGATCTCGATCTGACGGACCGCGTGGTCCACATCAACCGCGTCGCCAAGGTGGTCAAGGGCGGCCGGCGCTTCAGCTTCTCGGCCCTGATCGTCGTGGGCGACGGCCAGGGGCACGTCGGGGTGGGCCTGGGAAAGGCCAACGAGGTGCCCGAGGCCATCCGCAAGGGCGGGGAGCAGGCCAAGAAGAACATCTTCCTGGTCCCGCTCGCGGGCACCACCATCCCGCACGAGGTGCTGGGTCACTTCGGCGCCGGACGCGTCCTGCTCAAGCCGGCCAGCGAGGGAACGGGCGTGATCGCCGGCGGCGCCGTCCGCGCCGTGCTCGAGGCGGCCGGGGTGCGCAACGTGCTCACCAAGAGCCAGGGATCGCGCAATCCGCACAACGTGCTCAAGGCCACCGTGGCCGGGCTGAAGCGCCTGCGCAACGCCGAGCGCGTCGCCCAGATGCGCGGCAAGACCGTTGCCGAGATGCAGGAATAGGGCGGAGGACGACGATGGCAGCCATCAAGGTGACCCTGAAGCACGGACTGGCCGGGATCCCGGCGAAGCAGCGGCTGATGGTGACGGGCATGGGTCTGAAGAAGACCAACTCGTCGAAGATCATCCCCGACACCCCGTCCACCATGGGAATGATCCGCAGGGTGGGCTACCTGCTCGCCTGGGAGCGCGTCGACGCCCCGGCCCCTGTGGGGCGCAAGGCCAGGAAGTCGAAGGGCGCCAAGGGCGCCTAGCGCGTCGCGCCTCAACGAGGGTAGAAAGGAACGCTCATGTCTTCGCTGAACCAGCTGAAGGCGCCCCGAGGCGCCACCAAGGTCCGCAAGCGCGTCGGCCGAGGCCAGGGCTCCGGCCTGGGCAAGACCGCCGGCCGCGGCGGGAAGGGCCAGAAGGCCCGCTCCGGCAACATGCACTTCGAGGGTTTCGAGGGCGGCCAGATGCCGCTGCAGCGGCGCCTTCCGAAGTTCGGGTTCAACAACCACTTCCGGCTCGAGTTCGAGGAGGTCCAGGTGATCGACCTCGGGCTGCTCCCGGCCGGGAGCGTGGTCGACCTCCAGGCTCTCAAGGGCGCCGGTCTGGCCCGGGGCAATGGCGACGGGGTGGTCGTGCTCGGCAAGGGCGACCTGGCCGGGGCCTACACCGTGCGGGTCGAGCGGGTGACCGCCGGCGCGCGCGAGGCCATCGAGAAGGCCGGAGGCATGGTCGAGCCCCTGCCGAAGCGCCAGACCATGGGAGAGAGGCAGAAGGCCGAGAAGAAGGCCAAGGGCAAGGTCAAGGCCAAGGTCAAGTCGTAGGCGGAGCGGGGGAGAACCGGGATGCTCACCAACAGTCTGGCCAACATCTTCCGCATCCCCGAGCTGCGCAAGCGGCTCCTCTTCACGATCGGGATGCTGGGGGTCTACCGGCTCGGCGTCTTCGTCAGTTCGCCCGGCGTCGACCGCGTCGCCATGCGCAAGGTGGTCGACTCCCAGGGCGGGCTGCTCGGTCTCTTCAACCTGTTCTCCGGCGGCGCCCTCGAGCAGCTCTCCATCTTCGCGCTCGGCATCATGCCGTACGTGTCGGCCTCGATCATCCTGCAGCTCCTCACCGTGGTCATCCCGGCGCTGGAGAAGATGCAGAAGGAGGGAGAGGTCGGACGCAAGCGGATCACCCAGTACACCCGATACGGCACGGTGATCCTGGCCATGATCCAGGGCATCGGGATCGCCACCTACCTCGAGTCGCTCCGCGATCCCTCCGGGCTCGCCGTGGTGACCACTCCGGGCTGGTCGTTCCGCATCATCACCGTCATCACCCTCACGGCCGGCACCGCCTTCATCATGTGGATGGGCGAGCAGATCACCGAGCGCGGCATCGGCAACGGCATCTCCCTCATCATCTTCGCCGGCATCGTGGCCCGCATGCCCGACGCCATGTTCCAGCTCTACGCTGCCTACAAGGCTCCGGGAGCAGGCCTGGACGAGCTCCGCCTGGTCATCCTGGTCGCGGTGATGGTCGCGGTGGTGGCCTTCATCGTCTTCGTCGAGCGGGCACAGCGGCGCATCCCGGTGCAGTACGCCAAGCGGGTGGTGGGGCGCCGGACCTACGGCGGGCAGAGCACCCACCTGCCGCTCAAGGTGAACACGTCCGGGGTGATCCCTCCCATCTTCGCCAGCTCGGTCCTGCTCTTCCCGGCCACCCTGGCGTCGTGGTTCCCGTTCCTGCAGCGGCTCTCCGACGTGATGCGGCCGGGTGGGTGGGTCTACAACACGTTCTACGTCGTGCTCATCATCTTCTTCGCCTACTTCTACACTGCGGTGACCTTCAACCCGGTCGACGTCGCGGACAACCTCAAGAAGTACGGCGGCTATATCCCCGGCATCCGCCCGGGCAAGAAGACGGCCGAGTACATCGACTACGTCCTCTCCCGCATCACCTTCGGGGGAGCGCTGTACCTGTCCGCGGTGAGCATCCTCCCCACCGTCCTCATCAACCAGTTCGGCGTGCCCTTCTACTTCGGTGGCACGGCCCTCCTCATCGTGGTGGGCGTCGCCCTCGACACCGTGCAGCAGATCGAGGGGCACCTCATCACCCGCCACTACGAGGGCTTCACCGGTCCCCGTGGCCCCCGCATCCGCGGCCGTGCCACCGCCGGCCTGAACGCCTAGCCGCGCCGGGAGGCGCGCCAGGAGACGAGCATGATCCTCATCCTCTTGGGGCCACCGGGCGCAGGCAAGGGCACGCAGGCAAAGCTCCTGGCCCGGGACCTCCAGGTCCCGCACATCTCCACCGGCGACATGTTCCGCGACCACAAGGCGCGGGGCACGGAGCTCGGAAGGACCGTGGACGCCATCATGGCCTCGGGCGGGCTCGTCCCGGACGACGTCACCAACGCCATGGTGAAGGACCGGCTCTCCCGCCCCGACGTGGCGCGCGGCTTCATCCTCGACGGCTATCCCCGGACCGCGGCCCAGGCCGAGTACCTCGACCAGCTGCTGGTGTCGATCGGGCGCAAGCTCGACCGCGCGGTCTCCTACGAGATCGCCCAGGAACTCCTGGTGGACCGAATGAGCGGCCGGCGCAGCTGCCCGACCTGCGGTGCCGTCTACCACGTCACCGCGAACCCGCCCCGGACGGCCGGAACCTGCGACCGGGATGGCGCGGCGCTGGTGCAGCGGGACGACGACAAGGCCGAGACGGTGGCCCGGCGGCTGCGGGAGTACGAGTCCAAGACCGAGCCGCTCAAGCGCTACTACCACGAGCGGGGAAGCCTGTCGGAGGTGGCCGGGACCGGCTCCCCCGACGAGGTGCTCGCCTCGGCCCTGCGCGTCCTTGGCCGGACCGCGTAGCACCGTGCAGATCAAGACCGAAGACGATCTCTCCCGGATGCGCGACGCGGGAAGGGTGGTCCGTGCGGTGCTCGACGCCCTCGTGGCCGCCGCAGTTCCTGGCGTGACCACCTTCGACCTGGACCGGCTCGCCGAGTCCCGTACCCGGGAGATGGGCGCGGTCCCGGCCTTCAAGGGGTACCTGGGCTACCCGGCCAGCGTCTGCGTCTCCGTGAACGAGGAGGTGGTCCACGGGATCCCCTCCGAGAAGCGGGTCCTTCGCGACGGAGACGTCGTCGGGCTCGATTTCGGTGCCATCCTGGGCGGATTCCACGGTGACGCGGCCGAGACCGTCCTGGTGGGACAGGCGAGCCCGGATGCCGAGCGCCTGGTGGCCGCCACCCGGGAGGCCCTCGCCGCGGGGATTGCCGCGGCCCGTCCCGGGGGGAGGGTCGGCGACATCGGCTCGGCCGTTCAGCGCAGCGCCGAGGCGGCCGGTTACTCGGTGGTGCGGGAATTCGTCGGCCACGGCATCGGGCGGAAGCTCCACGAGGCGCCCCAGGTCCCCAACTTCGGCGAGCCCGGAACCGGAGCCTGGCTGCGCCCCGGGCTGGTCCTGGCCATCGAACCGATGGTCAACGCGGGTCTCCCCGGGATCCGGACCCTCGAGGACGGATGGACGGCCGTCACCGAGGACGGCAGCCTTTCCGCACACTTCGAGCACACCGTGGCCATCACCGAGGCGGGCCCGGAGATACTCACCCGGGGAGGGACATGACGCGCCAGGCCCTTTCGGAGATGTGGCGCTTGCAAGCCGAAAATTCGCGTGTTATAGGGCGCCCTCCGCATCGGACCGATGTGTCGGGTCCGGGTGCGTCAGGAGCATGGCAAATCGAGGGGGCGGGGGATCGCCCCCGATGGTCCCGCCGGCTGGCATGGCGGGGCTTTTCGTCTCGTACCAGAACTTTTTCGGTCGGGTGACAAGGTCATGAAGGTCCGCGCGTCGGTCAAGAAGATCTGCGACAAGTGCAAGGTCGTGAAGCGCAAGGGCGTCGTGCGGATCATCTGCGCCGCCAACCCCCGCCACAAGCAGCGCCAGGGCTAGCCCAGGGCTAGACCCGGAGAACCGGAGACAGAGGAATGGCTCGCATCGCCGGCGTCGATCTTCCCGCAGAAAAGCGCGTCGAGATCTCGCTCCAGTACATCTACGGGGTCGGCAAGGCCACCGCGAAGAAGATCCTCGCCAAGGCGGGCATCGATCCCGTCATGCGGACGAAGGACCTGAACGACGACCAGGTTCGCCACATCCGCGAGGCCATCGAGGCCGTCACCCAGGTCGAAGGTGACCTGCGCCGTGAGACCTCCATGAACATCAAGCGCCTCATGGACCTGGGCTGCTACCGCGGCCTTCGCCACCGCAAGGGGCTTCCGGTCCGGGGCCAGCGCACCCACACCAACGCCCGCACCCGCAAGGGTCCGAAGCGCGGCCTCGTGCGCAAGGCGGCCGCCGCACCGGCCCCTCGCTAGTGCACTAAGCGTGAAATCGAAGAGAATGGAGAGGCAGCGTGGCTGACGAGAAGCAGGCCGAGAAGGCCGAGAAGCCGGTGAAGAAGGCCGAGGCGGCCCCCGCCAAGGCCGAGGAGACGGTTCCCTCCGTCCCCAATCTCACCGGGATCGAGGTTGTGACCGCGTCCCCCGTGACCCCGAAGAAGGGGAAGAAGCGGGTCAAGAAGAACGTGGCCAACGGGATCGTCCACATCAACTCCACCTTCAACAACACGATGATCACCATCACCGACCCGACCGGGAACGTGCTGTCGTGGTCCTCGGCGGGAGCCCGCGGCTTCAAGGGCTCGCGCAAGTCCACGCCGTTCGCCGCCCAGGTGGCGGCGGGCGACGCCGCTGCCAAGGCCATGGAGCACGGCCTCAAGGCGGTGGTGGTCATGGTGAAGGGCCCGGGCGCGGGCCGCGAGTCGGCGCTTCGGGCCATCGCCTCGGCGGGCCTGAAGATCTCGCTCATCAAGGACGTCACGCCCATCCCGCACAACGGCACCCGGCCCCCCAAGCGCCGGCGCGTCTGAGACGGACAGGAGACGAACACAGTGGCTCGTTACACCGAAAGCGTCTGCCGGCTCTGCCGCCGCGAGAACCTCAAGATGTACCTGAAGGGCGACCGCTGCTACACGGACAAGTGCGCCATCGAGCGCCGTCCGTACCCGCCCGGACAGCACGGCCAGGGGAGAATCAAGTTCAGCGAGTACGGGGTCCAGCTGCGCGAGAAGCAGAAGGTCAAGCGCATGTACGGCCTCCTCGAGTCGGGCTTCCGTCACGCCTTCGCCGGCGCCGCGGCCGCCAAGGGGCGCACGGGTGAGAACCTGCTGCGCGGGCTCGAGCTCCGGCTCGACAACGCCGTGTTCCGGCTCGGCTTCGCCGACAGCCGCAACGAGGCGCGCCAGCTGGTGCAGCACGGGCACTTCCGCGTCAACGGCCGCAAGGTCACCATCCCCTCCTACGAGCTGCGCGCCGGAGACGTCGTCGACGTCCGCGACCGCAGCAAGAAGGTGGCTCGCATCATCGAGGCCATCGAGGCGGTGGACCGGCGCGGAGTTCCCGCCTGGCTGGAGCTGGACAAGGCGGGGTTCAAGGGCACGGTGAGGACCGCTCCGTCCCGCGAGGACATCACCATGCCCATCCAGGAACAGCTGATCGTCGAGCTCTACTCGAAGTGATTCGCCGGGCGCGGCCTGCCGGCCGCGTTCGACGGAATCTGTCCTCAACACGAAGCGTCGCGCGCCCCACGGCGCCCTGACCCCGCCGGGCTGCGGAGGGAAGGGAGGGGGCGGCGGCCAAAGGAGAAAGCCCATGGCGGACGCCATCGTCACGAAGAACTGGCGCGACCTCATCAAGCCCCGCGGGCTGGTGGTCGACCAGGAGTCCCTCACCAACACCTACGGGAAGTTCGTCGCCGAGCCGCTGGAGCGCGGCTTCGGGATCACCCTCGGCAACTCGCTGCGGCGCGTCCTGCTCTCCAGCCTGCAGGGCGCCGGGATCACCTCGGTGAAGATCGAGGGCGTCGAGCACGAGTTCATGGCCATCCCCGAGGTGGCCGAGGACGTGACCGACATCATCCTCAACCTGAAGGAGGTCCTCCTCCAGATCCACTCCAACGAGCAGAAGACCATCCGCATCGAGGCGGAGGGGCCGCGGGAGATCAAGGCCGGCGACATCGTCGCCGACGGCCAGGTGGAGATCCTGAACCCGGGACACCACGTCCTCACCCTCAGCGAGGGCGGGCGGGTCCGCATGGAGATGACGGCACGCCGGGGGCGCGGCTACGTGCCCGCCGAGCGGAACAAGGTGCCCGGGCAGCCCATCGGGACCATCCCCATCGACTCCCTCTTCAGCCCCATCCGCAAGGTGAACTACCAGGTCACGAACGCCCGCGTCGGCCAGCAGACCGACTACGACAAGCTGACCCTCGAGGTCTGGACGGACGGCTCGGTGGCCCCCGCCGATGCGGTGGCATTCGCCGCCAAGATCATGAAGGAGCAGCTCTCCATCTTCATCAACTTCGACGAGACCGAGGAGCCGGCCATCGAGATCGCGACGGTTCCGGAGCAGGTGCTGAACGAGAACCTGTTCCGCTCCGTCGACGAGCTCGAGCTCTCCGTCCGAAGCGCCAACTGCCTCCAGAACGCCAACATCAAGACCATCGGCGACCTGGTCCAGCGGACCGAGGCGGAGATGCTGAAGACCAAGAACTTCGGCAGGAAGTCGCTGAAGGAGATCAAGGAGATCCTCGCCGAGATGGGGCTCTCGCTCGGGATGAAGCTCGAGAACTGGCCCCCCAAGACCGCGCCCGTGCCCCCCAAGGCCTAGGCGTCCAACGAACTCTCCGAGGGAGATGCCGAGATGAAGCACCGCGTAGCCGGCCGCCGGCTCGACCGAACCACCGAGCACCGGATTGCGATGTTCCGCAACCAGGTGACCTCGCTCCTGCGCCACGAGCGCATCGTGACGACCACGCCCAAGGCGAAGGAGCTGAAGCGCATCGCCGACAAGATCATCACGCTGGGCAAGAAGGGCACCAGCCACGCCCGGCGCATCGCCTTCCGCGACATCCGTGACGGCGAGGTGATCGAGAAGCTCTTCGGGCCGATCGCCGAGCGATACGCCAAGCGCGCCGGCGGTTACAGCCGCATCATCCACAAGGGCAAGCGGCACGGCGACAACGCCGACATGTCGATCATCGAGCTCGTCGACCGCGTGATCGCGGTCGATGAGAAGGGCGATGTTGCCGACGAGAAGGGCGCGAAGCCTGCCAAGGCCGCGAAGCCCGCGAAGGCCGAAAAGGCCGCGAAGCCCGCAAAGGCCCCCAAGGCCGAGAAGGCCCCGAAGACCGAGAAGGCCCCAAAGGCCGCGAAGAAGTCCGACAAGAAGGCCACGAAGGCCAAGGGCGAGTAGCCCGGAAGAGAGGAGGTTCCGATGGCGGTTGTCCTTCGCCTTTCCAGGGCGGGAACGCACAAGGCGCCGTTCTACCACGTGGTGGCCACCGACTCGCGCAAGCCGCGCGACGGCCGTTACCTGGAGGACGTCGGCCAGTACGATCCGACCACCACGCCGATCCGCCTGCAGCTGAAGGTGGACCGCGTCGATTTCTGGCTCAAGGCCGGGGCCAAGCCGAGCCCGACCGTGGCCAGGCTCATCAAGCTGGCGAAGGCCGCGGCTCCGGCCAAGGCCTAGGCTCCCGCACGCTCCATGCGCGACCTCCTTCTCTGGCTGGCGAGGGAACTGGTCGAGCAGCCGGATGCGGTCCGGGTCGACGCCGTCGAGCGGGAGCGGGCGGTCGTCCTCGAGCTGGAGGTCGATCCCGCCGACCTGGGCCGGGTCATCGGCCGGGGAGGAAAGACCGCCAGGTCCATCCGCACGGTGATCGACGCGGCCTCGCGGCGCGAGGGGCGCCGGGCCGTGGTCGACATCCTCGACTGATGGCCTGGGTACGGCTCGGAACGGTGGTCCGGGCCGTCGGCCTCGACGGCCGGGTGGGAGTCGCCGGAACGGAGGGCGCGCTGGCGCGGATGAGCAGCGTTGCGCTCCGGAGGAGCGGCGAGGTGGAGAGGGAGCGAAGGGTTCTCTCGGCAGGTCCGCAGGGGAGGATCTGGTGGCTTCGCCTCGAGGGCGTGGAGGGCCGGACGGCCGCCGAGGCCCTGCGGGGTACGGAGGTCTGGGGAAGGCGCGAGGAGATGGGCGACCCCGGCGAGGGGCGCCACTTCTGGGCCGACCTGGAGGGATTGCCGGTGGTCGCGGCCACCGGGGAGGAGCTGGGAAGGGTCGAGGAGCTTTTCGTGACCGGGGGCGTGGACGTGCTGGTGGTCCGCGGTCCCGGGGGAGAGCGGCTGGTGCCGCTGGCCCCGTGGGTCACGGTGGACAGGGAGCAGGGCCGGGTGGTGGTGGACGCGCCCCCCGGGCTGCTCGACGAGGACGACGAGGAGGCGCGCAGCACGAAAGGGAACCGGACGTGAAGCGGCTGGAGGCGGAGATCCTGACCCTCTTCCCTCGGATGTGCGAGGGGTATCTCTCCGAGAGCATTCTCGGAAAGGCACGGGAAGCAGGTCTCCTCGATGTGCGGGTGACCGACATCCGCGAGTACGCCTCCGGGAAGCACCGGGTCACCGACGACGCTCCCTACGGAGGGGGCGGCGGGATGGTGATGAAACCGGAGCCGCTGACCGCCGCCATCGAGGCTTCCCGGGAACGTTTGCCCGGGGCCAGGGTGCTGCTGACGAGCCCCCGGGGCGTGCCGCTCTCGCAGCGGCTGGTCGAGGAGCTGGCGGAGAACGGACGTCTGGTCATCGCCTGCGGGCGTTACGAAGGGGTGGACGAGCGCGTGAGAAGGGCAGTCGACATGGAGGTCTCCACCGGGGACTTCGTGCTCACCGGCGGCGAGCTGGCGGCGCTCTGCGTCGTCGATGCGGCCGCCCGCCTGATTCCCGGGGTTCTCGGAAACGAGACCTCGGCCGGCCGGGAGAGCTTCGCCGGGGCCCCCCTCCTGGAGTACCCTCACTACACCCGCCCGCCGGCGTTCCGCGGAGTGGAGGTCCCCCAGGTCCTCCTCTCCGGGGATCACCGGCGCGTGGAGCGGTGGCGCCGGCGCGAGTCGCTCCGGGTCACACGGGACCGGCGCCCGGATTCTTTCGCGCGCCTGCAACTGGACGAAGACGATCGCCGGCTCATCGAGGCCGGCGACGACGAGCTGTAAGGGAGATGCGACGATGCTGCGCAAGGAAATTGCCGACGTAGAGGCCAAGTACCTCCGCAAGGACCTGCCGGACTTCCGTGCCGGCGACACCGTGCGGGTGCACACGAAGATCAAGGAAGGGGACAAGGAGCGCATCCAGCTCTACGAGGGCGTGGTCATCGCCTCGTCGGGCGGAAGCGCGCGCGCCATGTTCACCGTCCGCAAGGTGAGCTACGGCGTCGGCGTCGAGCGCATCTTCCCGCTCCACAGCCCCCGCATCGACCGGGTCGAGGTGGTGGGCCGGGGTGCCGTCCGCAGGTCGCGCCTGTACTACCTGCGCAACCTGCAGGGCAAGGCCGCCCGCGTCCAGCAGGAAGAGGGCCCTGGCGCCTCCGGCAAGCAGGCCTGATCGCGGCGCGGACCTTTCCCGCGCTCCACACGCGGAGTACAGTCCTCCCTCGACGTGCTCCTGCTCGAGATCGCAGCCCAGGGTGTTCGCGGATTCGCGCCCGAGCGGGGACGGCTCGCGCTGCGCCCTGGCTACAACGTGGTCGCGGTCGACGGGGCCGCGCTTCGCCGGGTCGTGGCGGCGCTCTTCCATCCGGATCTTCCCGCCGACCCGGCCCTCCGGGTCGAGGGGGCGGGGACGGGGCCGGGGGGTGCGGTCCGAGCGGGCCTGACCCTGACGGGGGACGATGGGGTCACCTGGCGGGTTGTCCGCGACATGGCCGGGGGCTCCCAGCTCCAGCGCTTCGACCACGAGAAGCGGGCGTTCCAGTCGGTGCTCCAGGACCCCGTGCGCATCGCCGAGGTGCTGCGCGCGGCCGGAGTGCCGTCTCCGGAGCGCTACGCGGCCGTCCTCTCCGTCGCCGCATCCGAATTCCCCTCCCGCCAGGCGCCGTCCGGGCTGGCCGGGGCCATGCTGGCAACACCCCAGAGGAGGGTCGCCACCAGTCCGGGCGAGGTGCCCAGGAAGCTCGCGGCCGCCCGGGCCGAGCTCGAGCGGGCTCACGCGGCGGAGCAGATCCAGTCGAGGATGGACGCGGCGCAATCCCATCTCTTCAAGCTGGAGGAGATGCTCAAGTCTGGCGAACAGGTGAAGGAGCGCCTGCGGGCCGCACGCGCCGGGGTCGAGGCGTTCGCGGCCGGGGAGGCCGCCCTCGCAACGCTGGGAGACCCCGTGGCCCGCCTGGCCGCCTGTAGAAGGGTCACGGCCCGGCGCGACGAGTCGCTGGCCAAGGTGGCCGCGGAGCGGGAGGCCCAGGAAGGGGCGCCGGGCGCAGTCCCTCCTCCGCTGCTGCGCCAGCCTGGATTCCTCGCCGGGCTCGGAATCGGCGCGGTCGCGCTCCTGGCCGGACTCTTCACCGAGATGCGGAGCCTGGCGCTCGCGGCCATCCCGGCCACCGGCTGGTCCGCATTCGAGGGGCTGCGCTGGGTCGGCCGGGCCGAGGAGGCGCAGCAGGCCGCACGGCGCGCCCGCTGGCTCTCCGACCGCGAGAGGAAGGCGAACGAGCTCTGGGCACGCGAGACCGCCGACATCCGTGCGGCAATGGCATCGGCCGGGGTGGCGACCCTGGCGGAGCTCGAGGACCTCCACGACCGGGCGCGGGAAGCGCGGGCCGGGCTCGTCGAGGCCGAGGCCGGATTCACCGCCTGGCAAGGACGTGCGGAGACCCAGGACGCCGAGACCGAGCGAGCCGCGGTGCAGCAGGAGATCGGCGTTCTGGAGGGGCAGCTCACCGGCGAGACGGGCGGGTTCGTGCGGGACGTCCACTCGCTGGAGCAGGAGATCGAGCGGCTGGAGCGGGAGGCGGAGACAGGACCCTTCGAACCCCTCGGCGAGGAGGCGGTGGGGGAGCCGGTGGCGGCTCCACCTCGAGGAGAGCCCCTGCGGACGCTCATGGAGCGAGCCTCGACGGACCTGGGGCTCACTCCGGGGGCTGCCCTCCGCGCGCTGCAGCCCCGCGTGCTGCAGCTCCTGCCTGCGCTCTCCGGTCAGCGCCTCACCAACTTCTTCGTCGACGAGCGCGGAAATCTCCAGGTCCAGGCTGGCGGAAAGCTCGTTCCCGCGGTCACGCTCGGGGCGCCCGAGCGGGACCTGTGCTTCGCGGTGCTCAAGGTCGCCTTCCTCGAGCAGGGACTGGCCGCGGGGAAGTCGGTCGCAGTCCTCGACGACGCCCTGGCCGTCCTGCCCGAGGGTTCGCGCCGGGCCCTGGCCCGCGTCCTGAAGCAACTCGCACGGGGGCGGCAGATCGTGCACGGATCGAGCGACGTGGCCTTCCGGGAGGCGGCGGACAGCGCCGGATAGGGCAGCCGTGCCGACAACGAGGGAGAAGGGGCGCGATGCCGAACGGCTGGCGGAGACCTGGCTCGAGCGCCGCGGGTACGTGGTGCTGGACCGCAACCACGCCACGCGAGGCGGGGAGGTGGACCTCGTCTGCCGCGACGGCCGGGTGCTCTGCTTCGTGGAAGTTCGCAGCCGGGCCGACGGGGGGCACGGTGCTCCCGAGGAGACGGTGGACCGTCGAAAGGCGCTGCGGGTCGTGGCGGCCGCCACCGACTGGGCCCGGAGGCATGGCGCCCTCGACGACGACATCCGCTTCGACGTGGTGGCAGTGAGCGGCACCGGCGATGCCCCGCTGCTCGAGCTCTTCCAGGGGGCCTTCGACGCCACCGGGGGGGATGCCGGATGAACACACCGTGCGGCACGGGGACGCTCCACGTGGTGGCGACGCCGATCGGAAACCTCGGCGATCTCTCCCCTCGCGCGGCGGACGTGCTCCGGGCGGCCGACGTGGTCGTGGCCGAGGACACCCGCCGGACGCGCATTCTCCTCGCCCACGTCGGGGCGCGGCCCGCCGACCTGCTCTCCCTGCCTGCCTTCGACGAGGAGGGCAGGGTCGAGCGGGTGGTCTCGCGCCTCACGGCGGGCGCATCGGTGGCGCTCGTCACGGACGCCGGGACGCCGGGGGTCTCCGACCCGGGAAGCCGCCTGGTGGAGGCGGCCTGGGCCGCCGGCGTGAAGGTGGTTCCGGTGCCGGGCCCGTCGGCCGCGCTGGCGGCGCTCTCCGCATCGGGGCTGGCGGCGGACCGTTTCCTCTTCGCCGGCTTCCTTCCGCGAAAGGGAGGGGCGCGCGCGGAGGCGTTGCGCTGGCTCGGCAGCGTCCCGGCCACCATCGTCCTCTTCGAGGCGGGGAACCGGACGGCGGCCACGCTCTCGGATCTGCAGCAAGCCTTCGGCGACCGTCCCGCGGCGCTGGCCCGTGAGCTGACCAAGCTGCACGAGGAGATCGCGCGCGGCAGGCTCTCGGAGCTGCGCGCGCGCTTCACCGGGGACCTTCGTGGAGAGGTGACGCTGGTGGTCGCCGGTGCGGGTGAGGCGCCGGAGGTGGCGCCGGCAGAGCCGGCCGAGGCGGAGATCCTTCGCCGGCTGGCCGCCGGAGAGGCGCCGACCGAGGTGGCACGGGCGGTTGCCAGGGGACACGGCCTGCCCCGGGGCGAGGCCTACGCGCTGGTCGAGCGGGTCCGGGGGAGGCGCTGAACGGCGGCCGGGGCGACCCGGTCGGCTCCTTCAGTTCGGCTCCTCGGCCCCCCGCAGGCCGAGCTCCTTCATCTTCACCTGGAGCGACTTGCGGCTGATCTGGAGCTTCTTCGCGGCCCGGGTGACGTTCCCCCCGGTCTCCTCGAGGGCACGCGAGATGAGGGTGCGCTCCAGCTCCGACTGGGCCTGGCGGACGATGTCCTTCATGGAAGCGCCACTGGGTGCGGCGATGGCCCCGAGCGCGCCGAGCGGGGCCACCGGCCGCGCCGCGCCGGGCACCCGCTCGCGAAGGGTCTCGGGAAGCTGCGCCACCGTGACCAGGGGGCCGTCGGCGAAGAGGACCGAGCGCTCCATGACGTTCTCGAGCTCGCGGATGTTCCCGGGCCAGCCGTAGTCGAGGAGGATCTCGAGCGCTCCCTCGTCGACGCGCTCGACCCGCTTGCCCAGGCGCCGGTCGTACTTCTCGATGAAGTGCTGGACCAGGAGCGGGATGTCCTCCCGGCGATCGCGAAGCGGTGGGAGGGCGATGGGCACGACGTTGAGCCGGTAGAAGAGGTCCTCGCGGAAGCGCCCCTCGGCGATGAGGGTCTCGAGATTGCGGTTGGTGGCGGCGATGAGCCGCACGTCGACCCGCAGCGTCCGGATCCCCCCCACGCGCTCGAACTCCGACTCCTGGAGAGCCCGGAGCAGCTTCACCTGCATCTCGACGGGGATCTCGCCGATCTCGTCGAGGAACAGGGTGCCGCCGTCGGCGAGCTCGAACCGGCCGGGCTTCGAGCCCACCGCGCCGGTGAAGGCCCCCTTCTCGTAGCCGAAGAGCTCGCTCTCGACGAGGTCCTTGGGAATGGCGGCGCAGTTCACCTTGATGAGGGGCTGGCCGCGGCGGGAGCTGCCCCGGTGCAGCGCCTGGGCGACGAGCTCCTTGCCGGTGCCGCTCTCGCCGGTGATGAGCACGGTGGAGGGCGAGTCGGCGACGCGAGCGATCACGTCGTAGACCGCCCGCATCGGGGGGGACTGGCCCACGAGGGGCGGGCGCTCCCCTTCGGCGGTCGGGGGGTGGACGTGCTGCCCTTCCAGCACGCGGGCACGGGACGCCTTCGCGATGACCTTGCGCAGGTCGTCCTGGTCGAAGGGCTTGGTGATGTAGTCGAAGGCGCCGGCCTTCATGGCCTCGACGGCCGTGTCCACAGTGCCGTGTGCGGTGATCATGATGACCGGTACGTCGGGATGGGCGGACGCCACCTTGCGGAGCAGGTCGAGTCCGCCCATGCGTGGCATCACGAGGTCGGTCACCACCACGTCGACGGAGACCCGGTCCATCGCGGCCAGGGCCTGCTCGCCGTCCTCGGCCGCCGTGACGTCGTACCCGTCCCGCTTCAGCATGGCCGCGAGGACGCGGCGGATGTTGGTCTCGTCGTCGACGATGAGGACGTGCGCCACGGCCGTCCTGTTAGCACGAGTGGCCGGCGAAGGGGAGCGGACGGTCAGTTCGGGCGGCGACGCCGGCGGGCGCGCCGGGCGTCCGGTTGTCCGCCATCCTCCGCGGAGCCCGACGCAGCGCCCGCGGTCGGAGCCGGGATCGAGGGGAGGGAGACGGTGAACTCCGCCCCCCCTCCGGATGGCGAGGAGGCGGTCAGCGACCCGCGGTGCGCCTTGACGATGCGCTGGCTGATGGCGAGGCCCAGCCCGGTGCCCTTCTCCTTCGTCGTGTAGAAGGGAACGAAGATGCTCTCCCGCGCATCCGCCGGGATCCCGGGGCCCGTGTCGCGGAAGCGGACCTCGATGCGGGCGTCCCGGAAGCGGGGCTCCCGCCAGCCGTCCAGGTCGTCCCGGGCGAGGCGGGCCTCGACGTGAAGGCGCCCCCCCCTGGGCATGGCCTGGAAGGAGTTGAGGGCCAGGTTGAGGAAGACCTGCTTCAGCTGCTCGGCGTCGCAGTCGACCGGAGGCAGCTCGGGCGCGGCGTCGATCGCGACCTCGATGCCCTCCGGGACCTGGGGTGCGAGCAGCTTGAAGGTCCGCTGGAGGATCTCACCGACGTCCCCGGGCGACATGCTCGACTTGAGCGGACGGGCGTAGTCCAGGAAGGCGGTGACCACGCCGTTCAGCCGATCGACCTCCTCGACGATGATCTCGAGGAACTCCCGGTCCTCGACGGGGAGGCGCCGGGGATCGAGGAACTGCGTGGCACCCTTGATGGCGGCGAGCGGATTGCGGATCTCGTGAGCCAATCCGGCGGCCATCTCTCCCAGCGCCGCGAGGCGGTCGCGCTCCTTCATCTGCTGGTAGAGCTTGGAGTTCTCGATGACCACCGCGCAGCGGTCGGACACCTCGATGAGCGCGGCGATCTCGTCGGAGGCGAAGGCCTCCTGGACCCGCTCGTCCCAGCAGGCGAGGAAGCCGGCCACGCGGTCCCCGGCGGCGAGCGGCATGCAGATCCCCGCCTTCATGAGGGCCATGGCCTCGCGGGCGTCGACGATCCGCTCGAGCTCCCTGGAGACCGCCGGGGGCACCGGGGCGGCGGCGGCTTCCCCCTTCGCGGGCGGGTACTCGGCCTGCAACTCGGCGAGGCGGCGGTCGAGGTTCTCGAGGAGGACGGCGCGGCGGCCGTCACCGGCCGCCCGGAGGAGCGCCCGCGCGGTGCCGGCCTCGAGGAAGGGGACCGGTTCAGGACCGCGGAAGGCGAGGAGCCGGTACCCGGGGCGGTCCTCCGAGACGAGCCAGAGCGAGGCATGGGTCACCCGGCGGGTCTCGGTGAGGCCGTCGAGGATGGCTCGCTCCAGCTCGCCCGGGTCGATGACGTTCACCACGCGATCGCGCAGCGTCTCCAGCTCGCGGACCAGCTCGTAGCGCTCCGGGAACAGGTTCACCACGACCCATTCCTCGACCTTGGAGCGGATGGGGTCGAAGAGGGAGAGGATGACGAACGACGCCACCAGGGTGTTGAAGAAGAAGAGCCCGGGGCGAACGCCGACCCAGGAGACGAGCCCGCCGTAGATGCTCGCCAGCACCAGGCCGAGCAGCGTGACCACCGCGATCTTTCCGAGGAACTCGTGGAGGTCGAGGAGCCTCCGCCGCAGCAACGCCTGCAGGAGCAGGAACATGTACAGCGTGAGCGCCATGAACCCGAGTCCCTCGAGCGGGTAGCGGACGCCGAGGCGCGGGAGGAAGTCGAGGAAGGCGAGCGTGCCCACGAACATGGCCCCGGCGAGCACGTAGGTGAGGCGGGAACGGTCGGCGCGTGTGGGTGCGGCGGCGGCCTCACGCCAGACCACCGAGAGCACGGCGGCCAGCGCGAGCAGGACGAACCCGGCGACCAGGAGCGGGGCCAGGTCGGAGCGAGCCAGCGGCGAGACCGCGACCACCAGTCCGAAGATGGAACCGGCCAGCATGAGGTCCCGGGCGCGGCGCGCCGGGCGCCGCTTCACCCCGAGGAACTCGAGGAAGAAGGCCAGCGCCGCGGCAGGGAGGAGCGATCCGGCGCCGATGGCGAGCCGCTTCCAGAGGTCGTGTCCGCCCTGCGCGCCGGGAAGCCCGTGGAGGAACTCGGCGGTGGAGTAGACGAAGAGATCGAGGGAGAGAAGGGCGAAGAGGGTGAAGGAGCGGGGGCGCGCCGGGCGGAGGAGGGCAGCCCCGGCCAGGGCCAGGGTGACGATGGCGGCGAGGAGCGCTGCCTGGTCGCGGATGTCCACCGGGGGGAATCCTAAGCCAGATCCCCGTTCCGGTCGCGGGCTTGACCGGCGGGCGGTCGTCCCCCAGATTCCGATCCGATGCTCCCGGCCGCCGTGTTCGCCCTCCTGCTCGCCGCCTCGCCTCCATCGGTGGTGAGCGAGGCGGACGTTCGCCCCCCCTCGACGAAGCGAACCCCCGCGGAGCAGCGATTCCTCCGGGCCCGGGCCGCACTCGCAGCGGGGGATCCGGAATCGGCTTCGCGGGACCTCTCCGGGCTCGCCGCCCGGCTCCCGGCCATCGCCGACCGGGTGGACGCCCTGTCGGCGGCGGCGGCCGAGGCGGAGGGGGACCCCGAGCGGGCGATCGCGGCCTGGGAGCGCGTCCCGCCGACGTCCTTGCTCTGGCCCCAGGCGCGCGTCTCGATGGCGCGCCTGCTCGCCGCGGCCGGCAAGGGTTCCGAGGCCGTGGAGGCCCTGCGGCCGCTCATCGCCCTTCCAGCGCCTGGAGATCTGTCGCGAGGAGACCCCGCGCCGCGGGCGCTGCTCGTGGCCGGCAGGCTCCTCGCCGACCAGCCGGGCGGTGCCCCCGAGGCCAGGCGTCTCTTCCTCGACTGCTGGGCCGGCCACGCACTCTCCGGGGAGGCCAAGGAGTGTCTCGACCGGCTGGAGGCGCTGCCTCCTCCGGACGGAGGCCCGCCCGGGGACGAGGACTCGCTCCGCCGGGCGGAGGCGCTGCTCGACTGGAACCGCAACGAGCAGGCGCTCGCCGCGGCCCGGCGGGTCGGCGAGCGGCTTCCTCCGGTGGCAGCGGATGCGCCGCTCTCGTGCCGGGCGGCCTTCGTGCGCGGCAAGGCCCTTCGCAAGCTGAGGCAGTACGGTCCCTCGGCCGAGGAACTCGGTCCGGTCGTGGAAAACTGCACCGATCCGGCCCTGCGCCCCCGTGCGCTCTACCTGCTCTCGGTGGCACGGGCCAACGTCCAGAACGCGTCCGGCATCGAGACCTACCGGCGATTCGCCCAGGAGTACCCGGAGCACTCCCAGTCGGACGACGCCCTCTACTTCGCGGCGGACCTGCTGGTTCGCGACGGGAGGGTCGAGGAGGCGCTCGGCCAGCTGGACGAGCTGGTCGCGCTGTATCCCGCCGGTGACTACCGGGCCGACGCCATCTTTCGCTCCGGGTGGCTCCGCCGCCGCCAGGGAGACCTCGACGGTGCCGAGGCCGCCTTCACGCGCATCGAGGTGCTCTACCGAGCCTCGGACCCCTACGAGCACGCACGCGCCCTTTACTGGAGGGGCAGGACGCTCTTCCAGCGAGACGGGAAGGGGGACCGCGGGAAGGCGCGAAAGGATTGGGAGGAGGTCCTGCGGCGCTACCCGGGCGACTACTACGGGCTGCTCTCTCGGGCACGCCTGGCCGAGACGGGGCGCAAGGTGGCCGAGACTCGACCCGCCGGGAAGAGCCACAAGGGGTTCCGGTACCGATCCGGCCCGCTCTCCGGGGACCCCCACTTCCGGGCCGCCCTCGCACTCCTCCGCCTGGACATGGACCGCGAGGCGGCCGAGGAGCTCAACGCCGTCGATCGGAAGGCGCTCGCAGCGAGCGAGGAGCACCCGGAGCCGCTCCTCCTGCTCGCCGAGTTGCTGGAACGGGCCGGGGACTCGCGTGCCTCTCACCGGCTGCTGCGGGCGCAGGGACGGCAGGTGCTCCGGGAGCCTCCGGCGGGGTTGGGACTGCGGGTCTGGCAGATGGCCTATCCTCCCGCGTGGCGCGACCAGGTGGTCCGCTTCGCACCGCCGGCCGGCGTACCCCCGGACCTCCTGCAGGCGCTCATGCGGGAGGAGAGTGCCCTCGACCCCGCCGTGGTCTCGTCGGCGGGTGCGGTCGGCCTGACCCAGCTCATGGTACGCACCGCCGGGCAGACGGCGAAGCGTCTGTCGCTCCCTGCACCCACCGCGCACGACCTGACCGACCCGCGCCTCAACATCCGGCTCGGCGCGTCCTACCTGGGGGGCCTCCTGAAGCAATTCGGCGGATCGGCGCCCCTGGCACTCGCGGCCTACAACGCCGGGGAGGGCAACGCCCGGGCCTGGTGGAGGGCGAGGGGGTCGATTCCGCTCGACGAGTTCGTGGAGGAGATCCCCATCCAGGAGACGCGCGGCTACGTGAAGCGGGTCCTGCGCTCCTACGCGGCCTACCGGATGCTCTACGGGCGGGATGGGGAGCGACCCGTACGGCTGGTGCAGCAGCTCCCCCCGCCACCGCCCTGATGGCGCCCCACCCGGGCGCGTTGCCGGATCCCGTGATAGGGTCGAGTTCCCGGACGGATCGATGAAAAGAATCCTCGAGCAGAGCCTCTACGAGCTCCTGGAGATCTCGCCCTCCGCGACGCCGGAGGAGATCGAGCGAGCGTGGGAACGGGCCCACGTCCTGTACGGTCCCGGGTCGCTGGCCGCGTACACCCTCCTCACACCCGAGGTGGCAAACGCCCTGGCGGTTCGCATCGACGAGGCGTACGAGGTCCTGCTCGACCCGGAGGCGCGCGCTGCCTACGATGCCCGCCTCCCGGCCGAGGAGGCGCGCACGGCCCGTCCCTCCCAGGAGCCAGCCTCGCCGCCCGCCCCGCCCCCCGTGGCCGCTCCCCCCCTCCGGTCGTCGAGCCGCCGAAGCCCTTCGTTCCTCCGGCAGGAGCCGCGTGGACCGGGGATCTCATCCGCCAGGCACGGGAGTCGCGCGGGTTCACGGTCGCCCAGATGTCGGAGCGGACCAAGCTCTCCCGGCTGCACATCGAGGCCGTCGAGGAGGAGCGCTTCGCCGAGCTCCCCGTGGCCGTGTACCTGCGCGGCATCGTGATGTGCATCGCCCGGGAACTGCGGCTCGACGGCCAGAAGGTGGCCCGGTCCTACCTGGAGCGGGCAGCGGGAGGCCCCGGACCGGGGCGATAGCGCGCCTCCGCCCTTGACCGGAGCCGGGGGCGAGCTAGCATCGAGCCATGCCGCTCATCGAGGCACCCGAGCAGGCCCTGCGCCTCGCGCGTGCCATCTGCTCCGACGTGTCGCTCTACAACGAGGAGAAGATCGTCCGCTCCATCGAGCAGGACACCTTCTTCGACTCCCTCCGGGAGGAGCTCGAGGAGGGTCGTGAGCTGTATCGCTCCCGGGTCGCTCCCGACCTCTACGGCCGGACCAACTACTACGACCGGGCCATCGTCGACGTCATCCTGCGCCCCAAGGGACACGTGAAGTCCCGGATCTGGTGAGACGAGGCGCCGCTGGCCGAGCGCCACCAGTTCCAGGCCGGGGAGAGCGAGGCCGGGGTCCGCCTCGACCTGGCCGTGTCGCGCCTGGCGCCCGCCCTGTCGCGCGCCCGCGTGCAACGGCTCCTCTCCGACGGGCACGTCCTCCTGGACGGGCGGCCGGCCAAGGCGGCGGCGCGGCTTCGGGGGAACGAGCGGATCACCGTGGAGATCGCCGACCCCGAGCCATCGGGCGTGGTCCCGCAGGATCTTCCGCTCGAGGTGCTCCACGAGGACCGGGATCTCATCGTCCTCGACAAGCGCGCCGGCATGGTGGTCCACCCTGCCCGCGGAACGCCCCACTCCACGGTGGTGAACGCGCTCCTGCACCGGCTGGGCGGCGAGGGGGCGGGTGGGGACCGGCCGGGACTCGTCCACCGGCTCGACAAGGACACCTCCGGCTGCCTGGTGGTGGCGAGGACCGAGGCCGCGCTCCTGGACCTCCAGGCCCAGTTCCAGGACCGCACGGTCGAGAAGGTCTACCTGGCGCTGGTCCACGGCCACCTGCCCGGGGAGGGTCGGCTCGAGACTCCCTTCGGACGCCACCCCCGAGACCGGAAACGCTTCACCAGTCGTGAAGGGAGCCGGAGGGCCCTGACCGAGTGGCGGGTCCAGGAGCGCTTCGGGGACCGCGCCACGCTGGCCGAGGTCACCCTCCACACCGGCCGGACGCACCAGATCCGGGTCCACCTGTCCGAGGCCGGGCACCCCGTGGTGGCGGACGCCACGTACGGCGGAGTGCGCCGGGAGGCCCGGATGGCACCCGACGATCCGGTCCGGCTGGCGTCCACGGCCGTGGGGCGCCAGGCGCTCCACGCCTGGAAGCTGGCGTTTCACCATCCGCGGACCGGTCGGCTGCGCCGGTTCGAGGCCCCCGTCCCGCAGGACCTCCTCGCCGCCATCGAGATCCTCCGGCGAGCCGGATAGCGGTCAGCGGCCTCGGGGCCGGGCCTCGAAGCGGCGCATGGTGTCGCGGGCGCGCCGCGTCGCGGGGTCGATGGCGAGGCCCGCTTCCTCGAGCGTCCGCTCCGTCTCGCGGTTGGGGTGACACCCCCCGGAGAGCACGGTCCAGGCCGGCTGGGTCCAGTCCTGGAGGCGGGCCTTCCAGGGTAGGGGCGAGCGGACGTGCTCGAGCGCCCGGACCGATCCCCCGGGCGCGAGCACCCGCAACATCTCCGACGCGGCCCGTCCCGGGTCGGTCACCGAGCAGAGGACGAGCCCGCTCGTGACGGTGTCGAACGTGCCGTCCCGGAAGGGAAGCGCCTCGGCCCTGGCCCGGACGAGCAGGGATCCGGGCGATCGCCGGTGGGCCCGTGCCAGGCTCTGGGCGCACGGGTCGACCCCCACCGCCCGGGCCCCGGGTGGGAGGAGCGGCAGGTTGCGGCCGGTGCCGCATCCCAGGTCGAGCGTGCGGCCACGAGCCCCCTCGGTCAGCCAGTGACGCCAGGGCCCGAGCCCGAGCCGCTCGAGCAGGGCCATGCCCGCGTCGTACATCCAGGGGATCTGCTCGGCGCCTCGCACGGGGATCTCCTAGTCCAGGTAGCCCTGGGCCTGCAGCGAGAAGAGGTGGGCGTAGCGGCCGTCGCGGTCGATGAGCTCCCGGTGGCTCCCCAGTTCCTCGACCAGGCCGCCGTGGAGGACGGCGATCCGGTCGGCGATCCGGACGGTCGAGAACCGGTGGGAGATGACGATGGCGGTTCGACCTGCGGCGAGCTCGCGGAAGCGGACGAAGAGCTCGTGCTCGGACTCGGCGTCGATGCTGGCGGTGGGCTCGTCGAGCACCAGGATCTCGGCATCCCGCATGAAGGCCCGGGCCACTGCCAGCTTCTGCCACTGGCCGGCGGAGATCTCGTGCCCGGCCTCGAACCACCCTCCGAGCACCGTGTCGAGACCGCGGGGAAGGGAGTCGACGAGCGACGCGGCCCCGGCCCTGCGCGCCGCCTCGGCGATGCGGGGGCGGTCCTCGACGTGGGCGGGGCTCCCGAGACCGATGTTCTCGGCCGCCGTGAACTGGTAGCGGACGAAGTCCTGGAACACGGCACCGATGCGGGAGCGGAGGTCGCGGGGGTCGAGGTCGCGGATGTCGACGCCCCCGTAGGTGATCCGCCCCTCGGTGGGGTCGTAGAGCCGCAGGAGGAGCTTCACGAGCGTGCTCTTCCCGGCGCCGTTCTCCCCGACGAGCCCCAGCGTCTCGCCCGGCTCGAGCCGGAGGCTGACGTGGCGAAGCGCCCACTCCGGCCGCGAAGGGTAGCGGAAGGATACGTTCTCGAAGGCGATGGCGAGCGGGGGGCCTCTGGGCACGGTGGCGGGCGGGTCCACCCGCGCCCGCTCGCCCGTGGTCGGGATGGCGAGGAACGCGAAGAGGTTCGACATGTAGAGCGCGTCCTCGTACGTGGCGCCCACGGCGGTGAGGATCCCCTGGAAGGCCGACTGCCCCTGGCGGAAGACCACGAGGTAGAGGGTCATGTCTCCGAGCGAGATCTCCCCACGCGCCGCTCGCGCTGCGACGAGGAGGTACATCCCGTAGAAGGCGGCCAGTGCCAGGATCCCGAAGCCGGCGCCGGCCGCGAGGCGGCGGACCGCGAGCCGCCGGTCCTCGTCGTAGAACTTCGTGAAGAGCAGCCGGTACCGGCCGAGCACGAGCGGGCCGAGGTCGAAGAGCTTGACCTCCTTCACGTGGGAGTCGCGGGTGAGGATCCACTCCAGGTAGTTGAGGCGCCTCCCCTCCGGTGCCCGCCAGGTGTTGACCCGGAACGACTCGGAGGAGAGGCGAGCCTCGGCGACGAAGGCCGGAACCGAGGCGACGACGATGACGAGGACGCTCCACGGGGAGAGCCGCCAGAGGAGGGCCGAGAGGGCGGCCAGGGTCACGGCGTTCTGGGCAACGCCGAAGGCCTGCATGACGAGGGAGAGGGGTCGGGACGACGCCTCCCGCCGGGCGTTCTGCATCTTGTCGTAGACGTCGGCGTCCTCGAAGTGGCGCAGCTCGAGCGACAGGGCCTTCTCGAGGATCCCCACGTTGATGCGATTGCCGAGGTGGGTTCGCAGGAGCTCGCGGAGCAGTCCCAGCAGCCGCCCGACCAAGAGCCCCGTCGCCAGGAGGGCGAGCTCGACGAGGACCAGGCGCGCCACCCGGTCCCTCGCCTCGGGCGAGCCGGAGCCGGCCGCCTCCACCACCCCGTCGATGATGAGCTTCCCCACCCAGGCAACCGGGGCGGGCAGGAGCGCCGCCATCCCGGTGAGGACCGCGATGGCAATCGTTCCGCGCCGGTCGGCCTCCCAGACCAGCCGGAAGGTGCCCGGGACCTGCGCGAAGACGCCTCCCGCCGCCTTCAGCCGGCCGCGGAGGCCGGCCGGGCCGGAGGGGTCCGGCTTCGGCAATCTGGAGATGTGGGCAGCGGGCAAGGACCTGGGCTAGATAACGCCTTCAGTTTTTCGACGCCACGGCGTACATGGGTCCTCGATGAACCTGCCCGAGCAGAAGAGCGATGCCACCGCATCCACTCCCGCGTCCGATTGGTCGATCGAGCGGGCCATTCACTACTACAACATGGCCGGGTGGGGAGCCGGCTTCTTCTCGGTCAACGAGAAGGGGCACATGGTGGTCCTTCCCCACGGTCCCGGCGGTCCCACCATCGACCTCATGGACGTGGTCGAGGACATCCAGGAGCGGGGCCTGGGCTTCCCGGTGAACGTCCGGTTCATGGACGTCCTGCGGGCCCGGGTGCGGATCCTGAACGAGACCTTCGCCAAGGCCGTGGCCGAGCTGGGCTACGGGGGCCGCTACTACGGCGTCTACCCGATCAAGGTGAACCAGATGCGCGAGGTGGTCGAGGAGATCCTCGACGCCGGATCCCCCTACCACTACGGGCTGGAGGCCGGCTCGAAGGCCGAGCTCATGGTGGTGCTGGGCTACAACACCGACCCCGAAGCGCTCACCATCTGCAACGGCTACAAGGACGACGAGTACATGCGCCTGGCCCTGCTCGGGCGGAAGCTGGGTCGCAAGGTCGTGGTGGTGATCGAAAAGCTCTCGGAGCTCCCCGCGCTCCTCCGGGCCGCCGAGGAGGTCGGGGTGGAGCCGTGGATCGGCCTGCGCTCCAAGCTCTCCACCCGCGGCACCGGGAAGTGGGAGTCGTCGTCGGGCGACTTCGCCAAGTTCGGGCTGACCACGCCGGAGATGATCGAGGCGGTCCGCATCCTCGAGGCCGCCGGCAAGAAACATCTCTGCAAGCTCTTCCACTTCCACGTGGGGAGCCAGCTCACCGAGATCCGCGTCGTCAAGGACGCGGTGAACGAAGGTGCCCGCCTCTACGCCAAGCTCCGGAAGATGGGGCTCGGGATCGAGTACTTCGACGTGGGGGGCGGACTGGGAGTCGACTACGTGGGGTCGCGCAGCCCGGAGTACGCCTCCTCCATGAACTACACGCTCGAGGAATACGCCGCCGACGTCATCTACAACGTGCAGCGCATCTGCGCGAACGAGGGTGTTCCCGAGCCGCACATCGTCTCGGAATCGGGGCGTGCCGTCACCGCGCACCACTCCTGCATCATCATGAACATCTTCGGCAGCATCGAGATCGGATCGCGTGAGGAGATCAACGCGGCCTCGGTGGTGCAGCCCGGGGAGCACAAGGTGGTGCGGGAGATGCGGGAGATCGTTGCGTCGATCTCGCCCCGCAACCGCGCCGAGGTCTACCACGACGCTGTGGCCAAGAAGGAGGAGGCCCTGCAGATGTTCAAGCTCGGCATCCTGGGTCTCGAGGAGCGAGCCACCGTGGAGTCGCTCTTCTGGAAGCTGGCCCGCAGCCTGGTGGCCCTGAACCGGGGGAAGAAGCGGCTGCCGCGCGACACGAGGGACCTGGGCGACAAGATCGCCGACCAGTACATGGCGAACTTCTCGCTCTTCCAGAGCGCGCCCGACCACTGGGCCTTCGACCAGCTCTTCCCCATCGTTCCGCTGCACCGCCTCGCCGAGGCCCCCACGCAGGACTGCACCATCGTCGACATCACCTGCGACTCCGACGGGAAGATCGACCGGTTCATCGAGGGGGACGGAGTCGACGAGACCCTGTCCCTGCACGCGCTCGTGCCGGGCCAGCCCTACTTCCTCGGGATGTTCATGAACGGCGCCTACCAGGACGTGATGGGCGACATGCACAACCTGTTCGGCCGGGTGAACGAGGTCCACGTGTACGTCGACGACGACGACCCCGAGGACTTCTACCTGGGCGAGATCATCCGCGGCGACCACGTGGACAAGGTCCTCCAGTCGCTGCTCTACGAGCCGGCCGACCTGGTCCGCAGGGTGAAGACCGCGCTCGACGCCCGGATGAAGGACGGCGCCATCCGGCCCAAGGAGGGCGTGGGGCTATCCCAGTTCTACGAGGGTGTCATGCGGGGCTACACCTACCTGGCAGGGATGGAAGTGGAGCCCGCCCTGGCCATCGTGCCGGAGCCGGCTGCGCTCCCGTCCGACCCGGCTCAGGGTTCCGGGCCCGTCTCCGGGCCGTAGCGACGCCGTCACGGCGCCGCCGCGTGTCCCCGGCCGGTCTCGCAGGGTCACCTCCGCGCCGGGCGGTGGGCCGTCGGCGACGCTGCGGCCAGGATCGGGATCAGGGTGAGGACGAACGCGGTGGAAGGGAATGGCGGTTGGTCGGCTCCGGCCCCCGGGTTAGATTGCCGACCGGAGGCTGGATGACCCTCGCAACGCTTCTCGCAACCCTCGCGCTCGCCGCGAACCCGGCGGTCTTCGTCGCCGTCGCCCCCGGCTACCCCGGCACCACTGCCGAGGCCCAGGCCTCCATGGACGCCTTCGCCGCGGCCCTCTCGGCCCGGGCCGGGCTCCCCCCGGGATCCATCGCCGCCGCCTACTTCGAGAAGGACCGGCCGGGTGCCGAGCGCCTGAAGGAGCCCGATGCGGTGATGGGCATGGTGGCCCTCCCGTTCCTCCTCAAGGAGGGCGACGCCCTGCACCTCGAGCCGCGCCTCTCGGCCGCGCAGAAGGGGACGGGCCCCGTCGAGGTGTGGGCGCTCGTGGCGAAGAAGGGGCGGGTGACCGGGCCAGCCTCGCTCGACGGCTGGCAGGTGAACTCCATCGCCGGGTACGCGCCTGCCTTCGTCACAGGCGGTGCGCTCTCCGCATGGGGGCGGATGCCGTCGAGCGTGAAGGTCGTGCAGACCGGCCAGGTGCTCTCGTCGCTCCGGAAGGCGGCAGCCGGGGAGAACCTCGCCGTGCTGCTCGACGGGGCGCAGGCCGCGGCGCTGCCCTCGCTGCCCTTCGCGGCGGACCTCGAGGTGGTGGCCCGATCCGCTCCCCTGCCCACGGGCGTCGTGGTGACGGTGGGGAAGCGCCTTCCGCCCGATCGCTGGAAGGTGCTCGAGAAGGCCCTGCTCGGTCTGGCCGGGAGCCCCGAGGGCGCGGCCGCACTGGAGGCCATCCGGCTCCAGGGCTTCGGCCCGCTCGATACCGCCACCCTGGCCGCCGCTCGCAAGGCGTACGCGGCCGCGGCCAGGTGATCGACCCGGCCCGCATCGCCTGGCTCGCCCTGCTCCTCGGTGCCGGATGCGCCTCGGCGCTCAAGGAGCCGCCCCCGATCGCGACTCTTCAGCGGGATCCGGCCGGGACGGTGCCTGCGAATGCGCTCCTGCAGGAGGCGGCCGAGGAGTTCGAGAAGCGACCCGACGCGGCTGCCGTCCGGCGGGCCGAGGGGCTGTGCCTTGCGGCTGCGCAGGCCGACGAGTCGCAGGCTGCGGGACTGGTCTGCGCCATCCAGGCCAAGGCCTGGCTTGCCGAGCGGGAGACGGACGTGAAGGTGCGGACCAACCTGGCGGTGAGCGCGGTGCAGGCAGGCCAGTGGTGCCTGCGGCGCGATCCGTCCTCCGCCCCGTGCAGTTTCTGGCTGGCCGTCGCGCTCGGACTCCAGGCGAGGGACCGGCCCACGACCGCGGAGGACGGGCTGAAGCGGATGGCCCAGCTCCTCCGGGATACGGCCCGTGAGGCGCCGCTCCTCGACGAGGCCGGTCCCGACCGCGTCCTGGCGCTCCTGCTCGTCCGGGCGCCCGGCTGGCCGATCGGTCCGGGGGACTCCGAGGAGGCGCTGGTGCACGCCCGCAGGGCGGTCGAGCTGCGCCCCTCGTACCCGCCGAACCAGCTGGCGCTCGGGGAGGTTCTGCTCAGGAACGACGACAAGGTGAAGGGGCGGGAAGCGGTGCTCCGGGCCATCGAGCTCACCGGGGACGCCCCCTGGACGACCCATCCCGACAGGCCATCCTGGGTGATGGACGGTCAGGCGCTCCTCGCCCGATGATCGAGACGCGCACCACCTTCTGCAGGATCTGCGAGTCGCTCTGCGGGCTCGCCGTCGAGGTCGAGGACGGGCGGGTCGTGAAGGTCCGGGCCGACGACGACCACGTCGCGACCCGGGGCTTCTCCTGCCCGAAGGGGCTCCGCCAGCACGAGATCTACGCTTCCCCCGACCGGCTGCTCGCCCCGGAGAAGCGCACCGGCGACGGCTGGGAGCGGATCGGCTGGGACCGCGCGCTCCGGGAGATCGGGACCAAGGTCCGCACGCTCCGCGCCCGGCACGGGCCGGACAGCATCGCCATGTACGTGGGGACGGCTGCCGGGTTCGGCGTGCTGCACCCGGTCTTCGCGCAGGGCTTCATGACCGGGCTCGGGTCCCGGTCGATGTACTCGTCATCGACCCAGGACTGCGCCAACAAGTTCGCCGTGGCCCGCGAGGTCTACGGCTTCCCCTTCACGCAGCCCTTCCCGGACCTGGAACGCATCCGCTGCCTCGTCATCGTCGGCGCCAATCCGGTCATCTCCAAGTGGAGCTTCCTCCAGGTGCCGAACCCGGCGCGGGCGCTCCAGGCCATCGAGGCGCGAGGTGGGCGGGTCTTCGTGATCGACCCCCGGCGGACCGAGACGGCCCGGGCCGCAGGAGAGCACGTCTTCATCCGTCCGGACACCGACGTCTTCTTCTACCTCTCGTTCCTGCGGGAGCTGCTCGCCGGCGGCGTCGACGAGGCCCGTGTCGGCAGGTTCGCGAAGGGGCTCGGCGCGGTGCGGGACCTCTGCGCGCCGTGGACGCCGGAGCGTACGGCCGAGGTGACGCGCATCCCTCCCGGGAAGCTCCGGGAGATGGTGGCGGCCTTCCGGTCGGCGGACGGGGCGGCGCTCTACTCCTCGACCGGCGTCAACATGGGATCGAATGGATCGCTGGCCTTCTGGCTGCAGGAGGTGGCGAACTGCGTCTCCGGGAATCTCGACCGGCCCGGCGGGACGCTGGTCGGCAAGGGAGTGATCGACTTCGCCGCCTTCGGAAAGCGGACCGGGACGCTGATGCGCAACGACCGGTCCCGGATCGGCGATTTCCAGTCGGTGAACGACGGGTTTCCGGGCGGGATCCTGGCCGACGAGATCCTCACCCCCGGTGACCGGCAAGTCCGGGCCCTCTTCGTCACCGGTGGGAATCCGCTCCTCACCATGGCCAACGCCGGGCGGCTCCGGAAGGCCTTCGAGAACCTGGAACTGCTCGTCACCCTCGACCTTTTCAAGAACGAGACCGGTTCGGTCGCGCACTACGTCCTCCCCTGCACCTCTCCGCTCGAGCGCCCCGACCTGCCCTTCATCTTCCCGCTCATGCTGGGGCTCCAGGAGCGCCCCTACCTCCAGGCCACCGAGGCCTTGCTCCCGCCGCCGGGCGACGTCCGGGACGAGGCCACCATCTACGTGGACCTGTGCAGGGAGAGCGGGGTCTCCCTCTTCGGTTCCCGCGTCGCCCAGGCGCTCCTCGGGACGATGCGGCGGCTCTCGCCCCGTCCGGGAACGCAGCCGGCGCTCCCCCAGAAGCTGCTCCTGTCGGCCATCCTGCGGGCCACGAAGCAGGGGTCCTTCCGGGCCCTGCTCCGCGAACCGCACGGGCGGCTCCGCGAGCCCCACCGGGGAGGGGACTTCCTGGGGACGCGCGTGGTGACCGACGATCGGCTCGTCGACCTGGCCCCGCCGCGGCTGCTCGAGCAGGCACGGAAGCTGGAAGGGGACTTCGAGAGGGAGAGGGGACGCCGGGAACAGCTGAAGCTCGTGACACGGCGCGCGGTCGGGACCCACAACTCCTGGACCCACAACATCGAGGCCTTCGCGGCTCCGGGCACGAACCTGCTCTACATGCACCCGGAGGATGCCGCGCAGCGGGGTCTCGAGGACGGGGCGCCGGCCGACGTCGCCACCCGCGTCGCCACCGTGCGGCTCCCCGTGAAGTACCTCCCCGACCTCATGCCCGGTACGGTGGCACTCCCCCACGGGTGGGGGCACCAGCACGCCGCGGGGCTCTCGATCGCTTCCCGGACGCGTGGCGTGAACGTGAACCTCCTCGCAGCAGACGGACCCGATGGGATCGAGCGGGTGAGCGGAATGGCCCACCTTACGGGGTTCCCCGTAGAGGTGCGCCCGGCCGCGGGGCCGCTGGACCCGCACAGCTGGTCCGGGATCGACCCGTCCTCGGGCTGATGCCTTCCTCGCTGTACCCGCCCGGGTCGCTTCCGAATCCCGGCTGTGACGCACCGTGACTTTCCGGGGGGAGGAGCGCAAATTTGGAGGATATCCGCGTCATGTAGGATATACGGAAGATTCAGATTCCCGCTCGAAGAGGCGGCCCGAAGCCGCTTTCACTGGGAAGGAGAACCATCCGATGAAGAGGATCCTTTTCGCCGTCGCTGTCGTGGCCCTCGGCCTCGCAACCGGGAGCGCCGATGCCCAGGCCTTCAAGCCTGATCCGAAGATGAACTACGAGGTCCTGGCGTTCCGCTCCGTCGAGACCGGCAGGCTCGAGGGCGTGGTCTCCTCGATCGACCCGGCGGGCCGCAAGATCGGCATCAAGGGACCGAGCGGGACCGTCCGCTCGGTGAGGGCCGGCCAGAACATCCAGGGGCTCGAGAAGGTCAACGTCGAGGACACCATCGTCGCCGAGACCTACCGCTCCGCGACCTTCCTGGTCGAGAAGAAGGGGCAGGCCGCGATGACGCCCGAGGTGGTGAGCGCCTTCCAGGCTGCCTCCAGGAAGAACGAGGTGGTCGAGGCCAGCGAGACGGCCGCTCAGGGCACCGCGACGGTCACCGCCATCGACAAGGCCGCCAGCACGATCAGCTTCACGGGCCCCGACGGGCGCGTGACCCCGGTCCGGGTCGACAACGTCGCGCTGCTCGACGGGATCGCGGTCGGCCAGAAGGTCGACTACCGCGTCATCGACGTGGTCGCCTTCGACGTGAAGGTGACGCCCAAGCCGGTTCCGCCTCCTCCGCCTCCTCCGGCCAAGGCGAAGATCGAGGGCAAGAAGATCGTCATCTCCGACATGATCTTCTTCGAGACCAACAAGGACATCATCAAGGCGGTCTCCTACGACGTGCTGAACGACGTGGCGTCGATCATGAAGGCGAACCCGAACATCAACGTCCGGGTCGAGGGGCACGCCTCCAAGGATCCGGCGTCCGCCAAGCGCGGCAAGGCCGGCTACGAGTTCAACCTGAAGCTGTCGGACGCCCGCGCCAAGGCGGTCAAGGCATACCTCGTCGACAAGGGCGGCATCGATGCGAGCCGCCTCGAGGGCATCGGCTTCGGCTGGAACCAGCCCATCGCCCCCAACGACACGAGGGACGGTCGCTACAAGAACCAGCGCGTCGAGTTCACGATCACGAACTAGCACGGACGGTTCCTGCATCCCGGCGGCCGGCTCCTTCGGGGGCCGGCCGCTTTGTCGTCGTGGTAGCATCGGCGGACTTCGAAAGGAGAAGCCCTTGGATCGCCTCCTCTCCCTGATCGCCGCGCTCACGTTCGCCGCGCCCGCCCTCGCCGTGGCCGAGGACCCCGCACCGGCTGCCGGTGCCGCGAAGCCTGCAGAGGCGCAATCCGCTCCCACCCAGACGGTGGAGGCGATGGTTGCCGAGGTGATCACCCTCCCGTACAACCGTTCCGCGGCCTACGGTCCAGGCCGGGTCCGTGGACCCAAGGTGAACCTCACCGATCACGGCGACGGGGAGTGGAAGGGCAACATCAGGGAACTGGACGGGGTCTTCAAGGTCACGGAGCAGCGCATCTCCGGCGCCAACCTGAACATGGTGATGGACCGGGACGGCGAGGGGTGGACCTGCCAGGGCACCGTGGACGGCAAGCGCGTCCGCATCGTCCTGACGCCCGATGGGCTGGTCGCCCGGTACGACAACCGGTTCTACGACCTGAAGCGGGTCGCTCCCGATCTCTGGGCCTCCGTGTCCAACGGGCCGGCGATCCGGGTGAAGGGCGACGCGGCTGGCAAGAACCCATATTACCCGCAGTTCATCCTCGCGCTGCTCGCGGTCCTCTGACCCCGGGCCATGAACGAACGATTCCGGGCGCTCGTATACGGGTCGATCCTCGCGCTCATCATCGGCTGGGTGCTCTTCATCGGGAAGTCCGTGTTCGTCCCGATCGTGTTCGGCATCCTCGTGGTCTACGTGATCGTCGGGCTGACGCGCCTCCTGGGACGGCTCTCGATCCAGGGTCGCGTCCTGCCGCTCAAGCTCCGGCACGCCGTCTCGGTCCTGGTCATCCTGTCCGGTCTGGTGGGGGTCACCCTCGTCCTCGTCGCCAACACGGACGGGATCGCGGCGAGGGCCCCGGAGTACCAGCGGTCCCTGCTCGGAGCCATCCAGCAGGGCGCCGTCCGCCTGGGCATCGAGCACGAGCCCACCTGGGCCACGCTGCGCGCGGACCTGCTCCCGGAGGGAAGCGTCCGGAGGCTGATCGCCGCGATGGTCGCATCGGTCTCGTCGATCCTCGCCACCGTCGTCGTGGTGCTGCTCTACGCGAGCTTCCTTCTGATCGAGCAGGAGGCGTTCGCCGAGAAGCTCACCCACATCTCGAGCGACCCCGTTCGCACGGCGCGCATCCGGCAGATCACCGACGACATCAACGGGCGGGTGGGGTCCTACCTGGCGGTCAAGACCGGGGTCAGCGCGCTGCTGGGTCTCGTCAGCTGGGCGGCGATGGCACTCCTCGGGCTCGAGTTCGCCGTGTTCCTGGGCCTCCTGATCGCGCTGCTGAACTACATCCCGTACGCCGGGTCCTTTCTGGGTGTTGCGTTCCCGGTGCTGATGGCGGTGGTCCAGTTCGGGGACCCGGCCGTGGCGCTGGCGGTCCTGGCGGTCCTGACGGTCATCCAGTTCGTCATCGGCAACTTCCTCGACCCGTACCTGATGGGGAACTCGCTCAACCTCAGTCCGTTCGCCATCCTGATGAGCCTGGCGATGTGGTCCCAGATCTGGGGTATCGCCGGGGCGTTCGTGGCCGTACCGATCACGGCCATCCTCGCCATCGTGCTCTCCGAGTTCGCGGGGACGAAACCCATCGCCGTGCTGCTCTCGAGGCGCGGAAGGCTCTGAGAGCGCCGCGCGGACGGCGGGACAGGGGAATCGAAAGCCCTTCGACGATGCCCCGTCTTTCCGCTCCGTAGCCGTTGATCCCGTAGCATCCCCGACCATTCCGGCATCGGCATCCCCGGCCTTCCCGGGCGATGCCCTGCGATGCCTGGGTGCCGTGACCATGGCGATTGCGTCGGGGGACCGCGCCGGCGCCATCCGGGCGCTCGACGATCTTCGGGCTGTCCTGACCGGAGGCGCCACATGACCTTCCGCGAGTTCCTCGCCGCTCACCGCGCCGACCTGGGTCGCATCGGTGACCTGGCCCACGACGTCCTCCGCGACCCGGAGCTGGCCCGGGTGAAGCTCACCCCCGAGCGCGTCCGGGCGAGACTGACCGAGGTGGGCGCCTGCACCGGGGCGCACGAGTCCCTCGACCTGGCCGTCGAGTTCTGGTCAGCCGAGTGGCTCCGGTGCCCGGTGTGCCTCTGCGGTTGGAGTGCAGGCGACCATGATGGCCTGCGAGCGCCAGGTGAGGTGTGCGGCAACCTGTCCACCCAGGACCGGCCATGCGTCGGCCTGCTCATGCCGCAGTCCATGTTCGACCGCGCCGAGTGGGTCTACCCCGAGGAGTACGGCGAGCCTGACCCGAGGCGAAAGGCGGTGGTGCGGTGACCCACGCCCCCCGTCGCTGCGCTCGCTGTGGCCGACCCGTGCCCCCGCTCATGGACACCGCTGTAGCGGCCCAGCGTGCCCGCCGTGCCCTCGACACCATGCGCCTGGCCTCCCGTCCGTGGGTGACCACCTGGCGGCACCAGCGCTCGCCAGCGCACCTGGCCTGCTACGTCAGGGACGTGTCTCCGCGCGCGCACGGGTGAGATGGCGCGTAGTGGCCCAGCTTCCTCTCAAGCCATGCGCCACGCCAGGGTGCCGCGCCCTGGTCCGAGGTCAGCCGAGGTGCCCGACGCACACCACCACCGCGGCCCGCGGGAAGTCGGTCGAGCGTGGCTACGACCGGCATTGGCGCACCCTGCGAGACCTGTTCATCCGAGAGCACCCGATGTGCGCGTGCGGCAGGCCGAGCGAGGTGGTGCATCACGTCCGGCCCGTAGCCGAGGCGCCGCACCTTCGGCTCGACGAGCGGAACATCGTCGCCCGCTGTCGCAAGTGCCATGGCCGCCACCCATGGCCGGCTCGGGACGTGGAGCCTCTGATGCGAGTCACGCCGAGTGAAGTGGACCGCATCGCTCATCATAGAGAGACCCCCCCGATGTCACCCATCGGTAGTCCGTCGCACGTGCGCTCCAATCCAGGGTTTTGAAAGGACAAACATGACGCTCTCCAACCCCCCCCCGACCTCGGCCACCCGAGCGGCGAGGCCTTCGCCACCCTGGCCCACCTCGCCGAACGGGCTGCGGCGCTGCACGGAATCCACCTCATCCCCGGGGACGCCATCCTCCTGGCCCATGTCGCGATGCTGGTGGTTCGGGTACGCAGGGAGGCCAGGGCTGGCAGGCTGGCCGAGGCCGTCGAGCTCGCGGACCTGGCGCAAGAGCTGGCGGCCAACTACTGGGTCACCGTCCCCGTCGTCCCTCCTGCCTGCCGTCGGGAGTGCGTGACCATGCCCGCGAGGCTGAGCCGCGAGGCGAAGATGGCCCGGGGGACGTACCGGCCCGGGAGGGAGCAGAAGTCCGCGCCGAGGGCGCAGGCGAGCCGGCCTCCGCGCCCACCGCAAGGGCCTCCCGGCGCCGGAGCGGGAGGTCTGGCTGCAGCTCGCGTCGGCCGTCGGGCCGTCGGGCAACGGGACGTATTCGGAGTCGCACCTCCTGGCGTTCCGGCTCGCGGTTCGGGTGGTGACGATCGCGCTCACGGCAGACGAGTCAACGCCCCCGACGGCGGTCTCCCGTCTGCTCCAGGCCGCGGGCACGGCGCTCGGGCGCTTCGGCCTCGACCCGCAGTCGGTGTCCCGGGTGAGCCCGGCGCCGAAGCCGAGGAAGCCGTCGGCCTGTGACGAGTTCGACGTGAACAGGTTCGACCCCGGGTACGACCCGCTGGCCGACTGACCGTGACCTACTGCTCCGTTCCAGATTGCTTCCGCAGAGGCCCACTCCGGGGACCTCTGCGCGGGGCATGGACGGCGCAGGGCACGCGGCAGGCCGGTCGCGTCTGCCCTCCGGGAGCCGAGGACCAGGTGGGGGCGGCTCACCGAGGCGGCGCTGGCCTACGCCGACGCTTGCAGCGAGGACGACGGCGAGTACCTCCGGCTGGCCCGCAACCTACGTCGTGCGGCGCAGGCGTATGGCGACTCAGGACCAGTTGTCCCGAAGGGTGCCTACTGTCCCGGGAACGAAGCACCACAGGGCGCCGAGGGCGCGGGAGAGGGTTCTACATGAGCCACAAGGTCGATTCTCTGCGGCAGAAGTTGGGCGACATCACCGACGAGTGCGGGTCATCCTGAGCGACGCGGAGCGCAGCGGTCGCGCCCTGACGCCGGTGGAGCAGTCGGACATCGCCCGGCTCAAGGCCCAGTTCGACGACATCGAGGCCCAGATCAGCGCCGCCGACCTCGACGAGCGGGCCTCGCGTGCGCTCCCGCAGAAGACCTCCCCGACCCCGGTGGGCAACTGGCAGGGCTCCATGCCTGGCCCCGTGTCGACCTGGGGCAAGAACACCGCCGGGTTCCACAGCGTCGGGGAGTACCTCGGCGCCATCAGGAGCGCCTCGGGCGGCGCCATCGATCAGCGCCTGCTGAACGCGGTGACCACCTACGGCGGGGAATCCCTCGGGCCGGATGGCGGCTTCGCCGTGCCGAGCGCCTGGAAGCAGACCATCGTCGAGCTGGTCATCGGCAAGGGCACGCTCATCGACCACCTGAACCCGATGGTCACCCCGAGCAACATGCTGTCGCTCCCGGTGGACGAGGGTTCGGCGCACTCCACGAGCGGCATCACCGCCACCTGGACGCCCGAGGCCGGGACCATCACGGCATCGAAGCCCGCCCTGAAAATGGTGAACTGCGTGGTTCACAAGGTGGCTGGCCTTTGCCACGCATCGGACGAGCTCCTCGAGGACAACGCGAACATGAACGGCTACATCCTCGGCCAGCTCGCGAAGAAGATCCGCTTCGAGGTCGAGGACGCGCTGGTCGCCGGCGACGGCGTGGCGAAGCCGCTCGGGATCCTCGCTGGCCCCGGCAAGATCGTGGTCGACAACGCGACCACCGTGCTCGACCCGAAGGACATCGGGAACATGGTGGCCCGTCTCCTCCCCGGCACGTTCGAGTCCTCCTTCTGGCTCGTTCACTCCACGGCGCTGCCGCACCTCTGGAACCTCGCGGTCGGGACGACTCCGGTCCTCGTGCCCGACTACACGAAGTCGCCCTACGGCACGATCATGGGCCGTCCGGTCGTGGTGAGCGAGAGCTGCAGCGACTACAACACCGTCGGTGACATCGCACTCGTGGCACCGGAAGGCTACGCCCTGGTCGTGAAGTCCTCCGGGCTCCGCACCGACACCACCATCGCCTTCGGCTTCGACGCCTCGCTCCAGTCGTTCCGGGCGACCATGCGCCTCGGTGGTCAGCCGCTCCTGTCCGCTCCCGTCGCCCGCAAGAACGGATCGACGACGCTCGGGCACACCATCATCCTCGACGTGAGGTCGTAGCGTCATGGCGACCTTCCGCGAGAACTTCGCCAGCACCGGAGCGGGCATCGTCCCGCAGTCGGTGACCGGCTCTGCCGTGGACACTCCCAACGGCTCGTGGGCCATCCCCGCGAACGCCCGCGCCCTGGTCTTCATCTGCTCGACCGGGGCAGGCGGCACCTCGGCCACCTACCAGGTGCAGACCGGCGACGACGCGAACGGCTCGAACCCGGTGGACCTCACCGGCTACACCGTGGCCCACGGCGCGTCCGTGGCCGTCGGCCGGATCGAGGTGCCCGTCGGCGTCTTCCCGGCCGGCAAGTACGTCGGGATCAAGGCCACCG
>CAWHPQ010000013.1:0-224340 GCA_963831265.1 uncultured delta proteobacterium
CCCCCCCGCCTTGATGGTCACGAACCAGGCGCTCCCGCCCGTCTCCGCGGATACCTGCTGCACGATGCGCTTCCCCGGCGGCACCGTGACCCGCGACTGGGTCCGCGAGCCCGGCGCGCTCACCTCGAACGTCGCGGCCCCGCCGCGGGCCTCGACGAGCTTCACCGACACCGACCCTCCGGCCGGGAGCGACACCGGCTGGGTCTTGCCCGGCACCATCGAGGCCTGCACCTCGCCGGCCTGCTCCCAGCGGACGTAGGCCGTGGCCGAGAGCTGGCCGCGGAGATCCGCCAGGCCAGGGGGCACGCCCGGCGGCCCCTGGCGGAAGCCCTGGATCACCCGGATGTGCACCGGGACCGGCGCGTCGGCCGCCCGGACGGGCAGGCACACGACCACCGCCACCACCACCCAGGCCGCCGTCCAGATGCTCCGCATGCAGCCTCCGTCAGGTTCCCTCGGAGCCCTCGCCCAGCAGGATGACCGGGCCATCGCTCGTCTGGAGCACCACCGCGGCCAGTTCCTCCGAGTTCACCACGACGGAAAACTCGGAGAGGCCAGTTCCACCCTTCCGGTCAATGTACAGGTAGAGGGCGACCGCGGCCAGCGCCGGCGCGAGCGCCGAGGCCGCCGCCAGAACCCGGTGGCGGCGGAAGAAGCCGCGCAACCGGTCGAGCGGGCCCACCGGGGCACCCTGCCATGCCGAGGCCGGAATGCGGGCCATGACCCCGTCCGCGAAGGAGGAGAAGTCGCGCCGCGCCGCCTCGACGAGGAGCCCGTCCGCGACGAGCCCGGAGAGGGCCAGGACGTCGGCCTGGCGCGCCCGGCAGGCCTCGCAGGTCGCGAGGTGCGCGGAGAGCATCGCCTCCTCGGTGGGGTCGAGCTCGCCCGGCAGCGAGCCGAGCAGGGGGGCGGCGCCGGCGCATTTCACGGGGCGTCCTCCCGTCCGGGGGCGTCGATGCCGGCGTAGTCGGCGAGCAGGGCCTGCATCTTCTTCCGGGCGTGGAAGAGGCGGCTCATCACCGTGCCCTTGGGAACCCCGATCCGCTCGGCCAGCTCCTCGTAGGAGAGGCCGTCCATCTCGCGAAGCACGAGGACGGTGCGGTGCAGGTCGGGGAGCTGCCCGAGTGCCTCGGTGAGCCGTCCGGAGAGCTCCCGCCGCAGGACGGTCTCCTGCGGGTCCGTCCCCAGCGCCGTGGCCAGCACCCCGGGCGCCGCCTCGCGCAGCACCGGCTCCGGGACGTCGGCGACGTCGTTGCGCCGGGAGGGACGCTCCTTGCGCAGCACGTCGATGGCGACCCGGGCGGTGATGCGGTGGATCCAGGTGGAGAAGGAGGCCTCGTCGCGGAACTCGGAGAGGTGCTGGTGCACGCGCACGAAGGCGTCCTGGGAGACGTCCCAGGCCAGATCCCTGTCCTTCACGATGCCGAGCGCCACGGCGTAGACCCTTCGCTGGTGACGGACGACGAGTTCCCGGAAGGCCTCCGGGTCGCCGCCCCTGGCTCTTTCCACCAGTTCGAGATCGGGAGGAGCCATGGGAGGGACGCGGTGGCGAAGGGGAAATTCACCCCGATCCGGGAAACCTACCACACCCGGTCGGGGGTACTCGGGCGCTTGTGCCTCTGACGGGGTACGCGTAGTTTCGCGGATTTCCAGGAACCTCTCCGCTGTTCCGGAATCACGTGCAAGCGCCGTACTCCGAGATCTCGAGCGTGCTCGAAGGCGCCCGCCGGCGCAGGCGGGCGGTCGTGCTCCTCGCCGCAGCCGGGTGGGGCGCGGCGGCCGGGGGCGTGGCCCTGCTCGCCGGCGTCGTCGCGATGGGGATTGGCCCTGTCGTTCCGGGGGCTTGGATGCGCCCCTCCGTGCTCTCCCTGGCGGTCGTCTCGGGGGCCCTGGCGGTTGGCTGGGCGGGGTGGACCCTCTGGCGCACGGCCTGGGGGGCGCCCCAGGTGGTGGCCACCGTGGCAGGCGGGGACGATACCCTCCGGTCGGCCCTGCTCACGGCGGTGGAGCTCTCCGCAGAGGGAGCGGCTCTCGAGGCCAGGGGGCTCTCCACCGCGCTCGCCGCAGAGCACGTGGTTCGGGCCGGAGCACGTGCCCGCGCGATCGACCTGCGGGTCGCCGTCCCGGACCGCCCGGCACGCCGGGCCGGATGGGCGCTCGCCGCCATGCTGGGAGCCTGGGCCGCGGCGGCGCTGGTCCTCGGACCCAACCTGGGCCGCGGCTGGTCGCGCCTCGTCGCCGGCGTCGCCACCCCGGCCGGCCCGCCCCGCGCCGAGCCCGTCACCGGCGACGTCGAGCTGACCTACCGCTATCCGGCCTACACCGGGCGCGGGGAGCGCAAGGTCCCGGGAAGCGATGGCTCGGTGCAGGCGCCACGCGGCACCGAGGTCCAGCTCTCGACCCGCTCCGACCGGCCGGTGAAGGGGGCGCAGGTCGCCGTCGAGGGAATCGATCCGAAGGCTCGCCGGGTGGTGGCGCTCGCGGTGAAGGACGGGCGGGAGCTCTCCGGAACCTTCCTCGTCGAGGAGCCGGGCAGCTACCGCTTCCAGTTCACTGAAGGTGAAATAGTGGTGGTGAACGGCCCACCCATCCCGGTGACCGTGGAGCCGGACGCCTTCCCGGAGGTGGCCATCCAGTCCCCATCCGGCGAGGTGGAGGTGGCCGCCGACGCCCGGGTTCGCGTCGAGTGGACCGCATCCGACGACTTCGGCCTGGGCGACCTCACGCTGGTGGTGAAGGCCCCGGGCGGCGACGAGGAGCGGCGGGTGCTCCGGTCCCTCTCCCCGGCGCGGCGCGACGCGGGCTCCTTCGAGCTGGAGCTCGCGCCCCTCCGGCTCGCCGAGGGGGAGCGGCTCCTCTACTGGCTGGAGGTGAAGGACAACGACACCGTCTCCGGCCCCAAGCGCGCCGCCTCCCCCACGCGCGCGGTGAAGATCTACAGCGAGGCCGAGCACAACCAGCGCCTCCTCGCCGAGGCCCGGCGCCACTGGGAGGAGATGGTGCGCCTCCTGGGCGACCGGCTGGAGCAGCTCCCGCGCGGGCAGCCCCCCGAGGCGTCGCGGGTGCAGAAGGGGCTCGCGCTCGACGGGCGGACGCGCCAGCTGCACGAGCGGCTGCGCGAGGCGGCCCAGGCCATGCGCAAGGACAAGGCGGCGCCGAAGGAGCTGCCGGCGGCGCTCGCCAACGTGGCCCAGGGGATCCGGGAGCGGGAGGTCCTGGCCACGGCGGCGCGCCAGACCCTCGCCCGGCTGATGCAGTTCGGCCGGCCCGGTGAGGCGGTGTCCGGCGCCCGGCGCGTCGACGGCCTCGACGACGGGCTGGACCGGGAGCTGGAGAAGGACGTCCTCTATCTCGAGCAGCTCTTCGACAAGCGGCGCGCCGAGGATCTCGTGCGCATGGCGAAGGACCTGGCCTCGCGGAGGCGCGAGCTCGCCTCGCTCATCGAGAAGTACAAGCAGTCCCCCTCCGAGCAGGCGAAGAAGCAGCTCCTCGCCGAGGTGGCCAGGCTGCGCACGCGGATGCAGGACATGCTCCGCCAGATGGGAGAGCTGGCCCGCGGGGTCTCCGACGCCCACATGAACGCCGAGGCCATGGCCGAGATGGCGAAGGGGAAGGACGTCGCCGGCGGCATGCAGCGGGTGGAGGAGCTGCTCGCGAAGGACGACGTCGACGCCGCGCTGAAGGAGCTCGACGCGCTGGGGAGCACGCTCCAGGAGATGATGGCCTCGCTGGAGCGCACCGCCGGCGCGCCCGACGAGCGGACCGCCGCGCTCTCCCGCCAGCTGCGCGAGTTCCAGAAGGACCTCGAGTCCGTGGAGCGGGAGCAGGAGAAGGTGGCGGCCGAGACCGGGAAGGTGCGCGAGGCGTATCGCAAGGTGGCGCAGGAGCGGCTGAAGAAGGCCGAGCCGGCGCTGCGCAAGGTGGAGGAGCTTGCGAAGCGGGCCGAGGCCGAGCTGCGCCAGTCGCGGGCCGGGACCTCTCCGCGCTCCGAGGACGACTTCGCCCAGTCCCGCGACCGGATCGACGACCTCCGCAAGGCGCTCTCGTCCCGGGACCTCGACGCGGCGCTCGATGCCTCCCGCCGGGCGCTGCCGCCCCTGCAGCGGCTCGCCGCCGGGCTCGACGACGAGGCGGCCATGTCCGAGCGCTTCGCCCAGCTGCAGAAGCGCGACCCGGCCGAGCTGCGGGAAGCGGCCGAGCACGCGAGGAACGCGCTGCCGCCGGCGCGGCAGGCCCGCGAGGAGCTCGAGAAGCTCTTCCCCGACGCCCGCACGGTCCTGCCGCAGGGGGAGCAGCAGAAGCTCGACCGGCTGGCCGGGGAGCAGAAGGCGCTCGAGCAGAAGGCCGGGCAGCTCCAGCAGAAGCTCGACCAGCTCTCGCAGGAGGCCCCGGTCTTCCCCCCCCAGGCCGGCAAGGATCTCGCCGAGGGGCGCGGCCACATGCGGGCCGCGGCGGACTCGCTCGGGCAGAGGAACCCGCAGCGCGGCACCGGCCAGCAGCAGGAGGCGCTCGGATCGCTGGAGCGGCTCCGCAAGGGGCTGGAGGAGATGGGCAAGGGGGGCGGCAAGGGCGGCGGAGGCTTCCCGTTCCCGTACGCCTCCTCCGGGTCGCAGCACCCGGATGGCATGGAGGGGGATCCGTCCCGCGAGAAGGTGGAGATCCCCCAGGTGGACGCCTCGAAGACCCGCGAGCGGTTCCGGCGCGACCTGCTCGAGGCCATGAAGCAGGGAACGCCGGAGCCCTACCAGGACGAGGTCAAGCGCTACTACGAGGAGCTCGTGAAATGATCCCCGCCTCCCTCCTCCTCGTCCTGGCCCTGGCCGCGCCCCCCACCGCGTCCCCCTCCCGGACCGACGTCCGCGCGGCGGCGCAACAGGCCCTCGCGCACCTCTCCGACGAGGACGTGGCCGGCGCCCGCGAGGTCCTCGCCCCCTTCGCCGCCGCGGAGGCGAACGATCCGTCGCTCTCCCTCGCGCTGGGCGTCCTGCGCTTCCACGAGCAGCGCTACGACGACTCGGTGGCGCTCCTCGAGAAGGCCGCGGCCGCCGGGCTGGGGCGCGACTGGCTGGACCAGGCGAAGGGCGCCCGCGACGTCACCCGGAATCACCTCCGGGCCGAGAGCGAGCACTTCGTCGTGAGCCACCCGAAGGGGAAGGAGGAGGTGCTCGTCCCCTACCTCCTCGATGCGCTCGAGGCCCAGCGGGCCGCGCTGGTGCAGGACTTCGGCGCGGTTCCCCCCGGCAAGGTGGTCATCGAGGTGGTGGAGGACGTGCGCCAGCTGGCGCGCCTCTCCACGCTCACCGAGAAGGAGATCAAGAACACCGGCACCATCGCCATCTGCAAGTTCGACAAGATGATGCTGACCTCGCCGAAGGCGCTCCTGCACGGCTACGACTGGCTGGACACCGCCTCCCACGAGTACGTCCACCACGTGGTGACCCGGCTCACCCGGAACCAGACCCCCATCTGGCTGCACGAGGGGATCGCCCGCTGGTACGAGTCGCGCTGGCGGGGCCCCGGGGGCGACATCCTCTCGCCCTGGTCGGCGGCCATGCTCCGCGACGCGGCCCGGAACGGGAAGCTCGTCACCTTTGCCCAGATGCACCCGTCGATGGCCAAGCTGCCCAGCCAGGAAGCGGCGGCGCTGGCCTTCGCCGAGGTGGCGGTCGCGGTGGAGACGATGCAGGCGCGGGGAGGGCCGGGAGCGGTCCGGCGCGTCATCGAGGGAGTGGCGCGGGGCGACCCCGCCGAGGAGGCAGTGGCGGCGGCGCTCGGCGTCCCCTTCGCCACCTTCGAGAAGGACTGGCGGCGCTGGATGCGCGAGCGCCCCCTGCCGGCGGGCGGCGAGCACCAGATGAAGAAGCTCCGCTTCCAGGGCGACCCGGGGCCGTACTCGGAGTGGTCGGAGATCGCCGACGAGAAGGCGCGCGGCCACGCCCGGCTGGGCGAGATCTTCCGGGAACGCGGGCGCTGGGAGCCGGCCCGGCAGCAGTACGCGCGGGCCGCGAGGCGCGGCGGGGCCGGTTCGCCCACGCTGGCCGGACGCTACGCGCTCGCCTCCCTCATGACCGGGAACGCCGCGGAGGCCGAGCGGGTGCTCGCCGAGGCCCTCCAGGCACACCCCGACGCGGGCACGCTCCACGTCCAGCTGGGGCGGGTGCGCCTCTCCCGGGAGGACTGGGCGGGCGCCCGGGAGAGCTTCCTCCTCGCCAACCGCACCGACCCCTTCGACCCGGAGATCCACGCCGGCCTGGCGCGGGCCGCCGAGGCGCTCGGCGACGGGAACACCGCATCGCGCGAGAAGCGCTTCGCGGCCATACTCACGGGTGGATCGCACCCGTGAACGGCGACAGGAACGAGGAGCACATGGACGACCGGCAGACCCTGGAAACCCCGGCGCGCGAGGCCGACCTGGCCGCGGTGGACGAGCTCGCCCTGGCCCGGAGGACGCTGCTCGGCGAGATCGAGAAGCGCATCGTCGGGCAGCGGGCGGTGGTCGACTCGCTCCTCGTGGCCCTCTTCGCCCGCGGTCACACCCTCTTCGTGGGCGTGCCAGGGCTCGCGAAGACGCTGCTCATCTCCACCGTGGCCGAGGCGCTCGACCTCTCCTTCAACCGCATCCAGTTCACCCCGGACCTCATGCCCTCGGACATCACCGGGACCGACGTGCTCGAGGAGGATCACACCACCGGGAAGCGGGCCTTCCGGTTCGTACACGGGCCCATCTTCGCGAATCTCCTCCTCGCCGACGAGATCAACCGCACCCCGCCGAAGACCCAGGCCGCGCTCCTCCAGGCCATGCAGGAGTACCGGGTCACCGCAGGCGGCAGGACCTACCCGCTCGACCTTCCGTTCCTGGTCTTCGCGACCCAGAATCCCATCGAGCAGGAGGGGACCTACCCCTTGCCCGAGGCGCAGCTCGACCGGTTCATGTTCTACGTGGACGTCGACTACCCGTCGGCCGCCGAGGAGGTGGAGATCGTGCGCGCCACCACGTCGGCGACCCGGCCAGCGCTGCGCCGGGTGCTCTCTCCCGAGCGCATCCGGCAGCTCCAGGAGCTCGTGCTGCGCGTGCCGGCGGCCGACCACGTGGTCCGCTACGCGGTGGACCTGGTCCGTGCCACGAGGCCCAAGGAGCCGGGCGCGCCCGATTTCGTGAAGGACTACGTGGCCTGGGGCGCCGGGCCTCGCGCCAGCCAGTACCTCGTGCTCGGCGCGAAGAGCCGCGCCGTGCTCGACGGGCGCGTGGCCGCGTCCGAGGAGGACGTCCGCGCACTGGCCCGGCGGGTGCTCGTGCACCGGGTCATCGCCAACTTCCGGGCCGAGAGCGACGGCGTGTCGAGCCGCGACGTGGTGGACCGGCTGCTCGAGAAGGTGAAGTGACGGAAGCGGCGAAGCGCCTGCTCGACCCGGCGGTGCTGGCGCGCCTGGCCGGCCTGCGCCTGCGCGTGCGTGCCACCGCCGAGGGGGTCCTCTCCGGGCTGCACCGCAGCCCCCACCACGGCCAGTCGGTGGAGTTCAGCGAGCACAAGGAGTACGCGCCCGGCGACGAGCTCCGCCACGTCGACTGGAAGGCCTACGGCAAGTTCGACAAGTACTACGTGAAGCGCTTCGAGCAGGAGACCAACCTCCGGGCCTGGCTGGTCGTCGACGCCTCGGGGTCGATGGGCTACCGGGGAGCGGACGAGCGGCTCACCAAGCTCGGTTACGCAAGCACGCTGGCCGGGACGCTCGCCCACCTGCTCGTGCGCCAGCAGGACGCGGCCGGGCTGGCGGTCTTCTCCGGCAAGGTCACGAACGCGCTCACCCCGCGGGCCGAGCCCTCGCAGGTGAATGCCATCCTGGAGACGCTCGAGGGGCTCGAGGCGGGCGGCGAGACCCGGGTCGAGGCGGCGGTCCGGTTCCTGGCCGAGCGGGCCCGGCGCCGGTCGGCGGTGATGGTCTTCTCCGACCTCCTCGACCGGGACGAGCGGGTGCTGCGGCTCGTCGCCGATCTGCGGAGGCGGCGCCACGAGGTGACGGTCTTCCACCTCCTCGACCCCTCCGAGCTCGATTTCCCCTTCGACGACCCGACCCTGTTCCTCTCCATGGAGGACACACGCAGCGTGGAGGCCCGCGGCCGCGACGTCCGCAAGGGCTACCTCGAGCTCCTCGGAAAGTGGCTCGAGGAGGTCCGGCGGGTCTGCGGCGAGAACGACGTCGAGTACCTGCGCGTCCGCACCGACCAGCCGCTCGACGAGGTGCTGGTCCCGTTCCTGGCCCGGCGGGAGCGGAGCGCCGCGTGACGGCGCCGGCGCCATGAGCCTGTCCTTCCTGCACCCGGCGCTGCTCTGGGGGCTCGCCGCCGCGGCCATCCCGCTCGCCATCCACCTCTTCTACCGGCGACGCCCGAGGTCGGTTCCCTTCCCGGCCATCGACTTCGTCCTGCAGGCGAGGCGCGAGACCGAGCGCCGGCTCAAGCTCAGGCGCGTGCTCCTCTTCGTGGCCCGCACCGCGCTGCTCGCCGCCGCGGCGCTCGCCATCGCCCGTCCGCGCCTGGAGACGCCCGAGGCCCGGGCTGCGGTCGGGCCCGCGGGCCCTGCGGCCACCGCCATCGTCCTCGACACCTCCGCCTCCATGGCCTTCCGGCTGGGGGGACGCACCCTCCTCGACCGGGCGCGCGAGGACGCGCTCGGGGTCCTCTCCGCGCTCGGTCCCGACGAGCCAGCCACCGTGGTCGTGTGCGGAGGGGAGGCGGTGCCCGCGGCCGACCCTCCCGGCTTCGACCGGTTGGCCCAGCGCCGGGCCATCGCCGATGCCGCCCAGGGCCAGGCCCACTCCGACCTCACCACCTGCGTCACCGCCGCCGTCCGCGCGCTCGGCGACCCGGCCACGGCCGCCACGTCGCGCAGGCGTCTCGTCGTCGCCACCGACCTGACCGCCAGCGCCTGGCGGCTCGACGCCCCGGCACCGGTGGTGTCGATGCAGGCAGGGCCTGAGCGCCCCGAGGTGACCCTTCTCGACGCGGCCCGTGGGGAGACCCTCGGCAACCGCTGGGTCTCCGGCCTCGTCGCCGAGCCCGACCCGGCGGCGGGCAGCCACGGCTACCGGATCGGCATCGCCGTGAACGGCGAGGGGGTGGAGGCGGCCCGCGACGTTCCGCTCGCGTTGCGGGTGGGCACCGGAAAGGAGGAGCGCACCGCCGTGCGGTCGCTCCTCGAGCTGCCGGCGTCGGGGACCACGCGGAAGGCGCTGGCCCACGACTTCGGAGCAGGGGGACCCGCGGTGGTGACGGCCGCGCTCCCGCCCGACGCGCTTCCCGAGGACGACGCGCTCACCGTCGTCGTCGACGTCCCCCGCGACGTGAAGGTGCTCGTGGTGAACGGCGCGCCCTCGGCGGTGCGCCACCGGGACGCCGCCTACTTCCTGGAGGCCGCGCTCTCCGGTTCCGCCTCGCCGGTGCGCCCCACCGTGGTCGACGCCGAGGGGTTCGCGAAGGCGCGCCTCGCCGGCTTCGACGTGGTGATGCTCCTCGACCTGCGCGCGCCGGGGCAGAAGGCGGCCGAGCTCTCGGCCTTCGTGGAGGGCGGCGGCGGCCTCTTCGTCGCCATGGGCGACGACGTCGACCCGGACCGCTGGGACGCCGAGGTCGCGGGGCTCCTGCCCGCCCCGCTCCACGTGGTGAAGACCTCCGCCGAGCGCGGAACGCCCGGGGCCGAGGGCAAGGCGGCGCGCTTCGCCGAGATCGACTGGGACCACCCGGCGCTGCGGGTCTTCACCGGCCAGGCGCGGGAGGGGCTCGAGTCGGTCCGGGCCTGGCGCTACATGCTCCTGAAGCCGGGTGCGAAGGACGGGGGGGCGAGGGTGCTGGCTCGCTACGACGACGGGGCCACCGCCCTCGTGGAAGCACGGCGCGGCAGGGGGCGGGTGATGCTCTACGCCTCCACCCTCGATCCGGAGTGGTCGGACTGGACCATCCGCACGAGCTTCCTTCCCGCCATGCAGCGCATCGCAGCCTGGCTGGCCGGATCGCTCGACGAGCGGCGCTCGGCGCCTGGCGTGGTGGGCGCGCCGCGGCCGCTCGTGCTCCCGGCGGGGCACGTGCTCGCCGCGGTGGTGGGGCCGGACGGCCGCGAGAGGCGCGAGGCCGCGGCGCGGGGAGACGCCGCGAGGGAGGGCGCTCCGGTGGTCACTCCCGACCGGCCCGGCCTCTGGCAGGTGAAGGTGCGCGACCTCGCCACCGGAGGCGAGCGGATCGACCCGGCGCTCTCCTTCGCGGTCTGGCCCGATCCGCGCGAGTCGGACACGCGCCGCCTCGAGCCCTCCGAGCTCACCGCCTGGTTCGGCGGGGAAGCGCTCGCCCGGGTGGCGTCGGACGGGAAGCCTTCCGGGTCGCGGGAGGTTCCGCTCTGGTCCTGGCTCCTCCTCGTCGCCATCGCCGCCTTCCTCGCCGAAGGCTTGCTCCTCGGCTGACCCGACCTCATCATGTCGCGGACATGACGTCCCCACTCGACGCCGCCTGTGCCGGTCTCCTCTGCGTGGGGTTCGACGGTCTCTCCCCCACGCCCGAGGTCCTCGAGCTCGTCCGGCGCGGGGTCCACGGGGTCATCCTCTTCGGCCGGAACGTGGAGAGCGCCGAGCAGGTCGCCGAGCTGTCGGCCGCGCTGAAGCGCGCGGCGGGGCGGCCACTCCTCGTCTCCATCGACCAGGAGGGGGGAAGGGTGGCTCGGCTCCGGGCCCGCCACGGCTTCACCGAGCTGCCTCCCATGCGCGCGCTCGGGGAGACCGGCGACGAGCGGACCGCCTTCGAGGTGGGGGCGCTCCTCGGGCGCGAGCTGCGCGCCGTGGGCATCGACCAGGACTACGCGCCGGTGGTGGACGTGGACACGAATCCGCTCAACCCCGTCATCGGCGACCGGTCGCTGGGGCGCGACCCGGAGCTGGTTGGCCGCATGGGTGCCGCTCTGGCGAGGGGCCTCCAGTCGAGCGGGGTGGCCGCCTGCGCCAAGCACTTTCCCGGGCACGGGGACACGAGCCAGGACTCCCACGTGGACCTGCCGCGCCTGCCCCACTCCCTCGAGCGGCTCGAGGCGGTCGAGCTCGCGCCCTTCCGGGCGCTCTCCCGGGCCGGCGTCGCGTCGGTCATGACCGCCCACGTCATCTTCGAGGCGCTCGACCCGGTCCGCCCCGCCACCCTTTCACCCATCGTGATGCAGCTCCTTCGCGGATCCTGTGGCTTCGACGGACCGGCCCTCTCCGACGACCTGGAGATGAAGGCGGTCTCCGCCCACTTCCCGCTCGAGGAGGTGGTGCCGGGTGCGGTCGCCGCCGGGGTCGACGGACTCCTGGTCTGCCACCACCCCGACGTCCAGAACCGCGCCGTGGATCTCCTGCGGCGGGCGGTCGAGCAGGGGAGCCTGCCTGCCGGCCGTCTCGACCAGGCCCGGGGACGCCTTGCACGGCTCATGTCCTGGGCCGCTCCTCCAGGTGAACCTGCCCTGGCCCGTTCCCTGCTGCGCCGGCCCGAGTCGCTCGCGCTGGCGGCCCGCCTGCCCACAAAAACGGCCGGGCCCGACCCCACCGCGGCATGACGGCGGCCGCGAAACCGGGCACACTTTCCCCCCGCAGAGCCGTGTGCTAGATCGCTCTCTTTCGCTTTCTCGACCGGAGGTTCCGATGCGCGCAGTCCGTGCCGTGGCACTCCTCGCAGCATCCCTGGCCGTGGTCGCCTGCCAGAGCAAGAAGCCCGAGGCGGAGGCCACCGCGAAGGCGGCCACCCCGACCCTCGCCACCGACAAGATCCTCATCGGACACGTCGCCTCCATGACCGGCTCCGAGGCCACCTTCGGGCAGTCCACCGACAACGGCATCAAGCTCGCCATCGAGCAGTGGAACGCCAAGGGTGGCGTGAAGGGAAAGCCCATCACCCTGCGGACCTACGACAGCCAGGGAAAGCCGGAGGAGGCCGCCGTCGCCGCCACCCGGCTGATCGTGAACGACAAGGTGAACCTGCTCCTCGGCGAGGTGGCCTCGTCCCGATCGCTCGCCATGGCCCCGGTCGCCGACGCCAACGGCACGCCCATGATCACCCCCTCGTCCACGAATCCGAGGGTCACGAAGGACAAGGACAAGGTCCGCCCGTTCGTCTTCCGGGTCTGCTTCATCGACCCGTTCCAGGGAACGGTGATGGCCAAGTTCGCCCGGGAGAGGCTCAAGGTGGACAGGGTCGCCATCCTGCGCGACGTGGGCAACGACTACTCCATGGGGCTCGCCGACTTCTTCCTCGCCAAGTACAAGGAGCTGGGCGGGACCGTCGTCGACGACCAGAGCTACAAGGCCGGCGACCAGGACTTCAAGGCCCAGCTCACCGCCATCAAGAACAGGAACCCGCAGGCCATCTACGTCCCCGGCTACTACACCGACGTGGCCCTCATCGCCCGCCAGGCCCGGGAGCTGGGGATGAAGCAGCCCCTGCTCGGTGGCGATGGCTGGGACTCGGCCAAGCTCTTCGAGATCGGCGGGAAGGCCATCGAGGGCTCCTTCTACTCGAACCACTACTCGCCCGACGACCAGAGCCCGCGCATCCAGGAGTTCGTGAAGGCCTACAAGGACCGCTTCGGCGGGGTTCCGGACGGGCTGGCCGCCATGGGCTACGACGCCGCCATGGTCGGCTTCGACGCCATGAACCGGGCCGCCAGCGGCTCCAGCGAGGCCGTGCGCGACGCCATCGCCGCGACCAAGGAGTACCCGGGCGTCACCGGCATCATCACCATCGACGCGAACCACGACGCGGTGAAGCCGGCGGTGGTGCTCGAGGTGAAGGACGGGAAGTCGGTCTACGTCACCACCGTCGCCCCCTGACGGACGACCGTCACCGGCCGGCGCGATTGACCGAGTTCCTCCAGCACGTCGTCAACGGCGTCTCGCTCGGGACCATCTACGCCCTCATCGCGCTGGGCTACACGATGGTCTACGGCGTGCTGAAGCTCATCAACTTCGCGCACGGCGACGTCTACATGGCGGCAGCCTTCGCCGGCTTCTACATCGCCACCGCCCTCGACGTCCGCACCCACCCCACCCTGGGGAAGGCGGTCCTGGTCTTCCTCGGGTCGATGGCCTTCGCCGGGGCGCTCGGCTGGGCCATCGAGCGCTTCGCCTATCGACCGCTGCGCAACCGTGCGCGCCTCACCGCCCTCATCACCGCGATCGGCGTCTCGTTCCTCCTCGAGTACGGCTACCAGCTCCCCAGCCTCCAGGCCCAGGGACGCACCTTCGAGGAGACGCTGCGCGGCTGGGGAATGACGGTTCCAGGATGGCTCCACGCAGGGGTCGGCTTCCTTCCGGCCAACTTCCCGCCCGGTCCCACTCCGCGCTTCTTCCCCGAGCCCTTCACCCGGGTCGACTGGACCGTGCTGGGCGGCGTCCACGTGTCCAACTACGACGTGGTCTCGTTCCTGGTCGCCGTGGGCTTCATGCTCTGCCTGCAGTGGATCGTCTTCCGGACCCGATTCGGCATGGCCATGCGCGCGGTCTCCTTCGACTCCCGCGTGGCGGGGCTCATGGGGATCCCGGTGAACCGGGTCATCGCCGCCACCTTCGTGCTGGGCAGCGTCCTGGCCGCGGTGGCGGCGCTTCTCGTGGCCGGATCGCGGCCGCGCATCGACCCCATCATGGGGCTCATGCCGGGGCTCAAGGCCTTCGTCGCCGCGGTCTTCGGCGGGATCGGCAACGTGCCGGGCGCCATGCTGGGCGGGATCGTGCTGGGACTGGCGGAGGAGATGGTGGCGGGCTACACCCTCTCGTCGTTTCGCGACGGCATCGCCTTCGCGATCCTGATCCTGGTCCTGATCGTCCGCCCGGAGGGGCTGCTCGGGCGCAGCACGGTGGAGAAGGTGTGAGGGCGCCATGATGCGACGCGCCCGCCTGGTCCTGCGCTCGGTGGCGCCCTTCCTCGTCGCGCTGCCGGTGCTCTGGATCGCGCAGGGGTTCTCCCCTCCCGACGTCTCGATCGTGCTCGTGGCCATCGCCGTCAACGTGATCCTGGCGGTCTCGCTCAACGTGGTGAACGGCTTCACCGGCCAGTTCTCCATCGGCCACGCTGCCTTCATGGCCGTGGGGGCCTACACCACCGCGCTCGTCACCACCGGCATGCAGGACCTCCAGATCGCCGGGTTGCCGGTCGGTGCGTCGGACGCGGTGGTTTTCTTCCTGGCGCTCGTGGCCGGGATGGCGGCGGCCTCGGTCGCGGGGCTGCTGGTGGGCATTCCCTCGCTGCGGCTGCGGGGCGACTACCTGGCCATCGTCACGCTGGGTTTCGGCGAGATCATCCGCGTCGTCATCGAGAACACGAAGGTGCTGGGACAGGCGACCGGGATCTCCGGTCTGCCCCCCTACACCAACGTGGTGTGGGCCGGGATGGGAGTGGTGGCCACGGTGGTGATGGCCCGACGGCTCCTGCTCTCGACGCAGGGCCGGGCGCTGCTCGCCATCCGCGAGGACGAGATTGCCGCGGAGGCCATGGGCGTGGACACGGTGGGCTGGAAGGTCCGTGCCTTCGTCATCTCGGCGGCCTTCGCCGGGCTCGCCGGGGGGCTGCTCGTCCACAAGATCCTCCTCGTCACCCCGCGCATGTTCACCTTCGTGAAGTCGATGGAGGTGGTGGTGATGGTGGTGCTCGGCGGGATGGGCTCCATCACCGGGTCGATCGTGGCCGCCACCTTGCTCACCGTGGCGCTCGAGTGGCTGCGCGGACTCGACCAGTACCGGATGGTCATCTTCTCGATGCTCCTCATCGTCCTCATGTTGACCCGGCCCTCCGGGTTGTTCGGCACCCGGGAGATCTGGGATTCGCTTCCCCGGTTCCTGCGGCGGCGAGCCGACCGGGGGGCTCCGTGAGCGCACTGGACGGGGCCGTCCTCGAGGCCCGCGGCGTGGTGATGCGCTTCGGAGGGCTCACCGCGCTCTCCGGGTTCGACCTGGCGCTGCGCCAGGGAGAGCTGGTCGGCCTCATCGGCCCGAACGGAGCGGGCAAGACCACCGCCTTCAACGCGCTCACCGGCGTCTACGCTCCCACCGAGGGAGAGGTGACGGTGGCCGGGCGCCGGGTGAACGGCCTGCGACCCCACCAGATCTGCGAGCTGGGCGTGGCCCGCACCTTCCAGAACGTGCGGCTCTTCAAGGAGCTCTCCGCCTTCGACAACGTGCGCATCGCCTGCCACGCCGGTTCGCGGAGCGGCTTCACCTCGGCCTGGATGCTCACCCCGACCCACGACGCCGAGGAGGAGCGCATCCGGAAGCGGGCCGGGGACTTCCTCGCGGTGATGGAGCTCACCCACCGGCGCGAGGAGCTGGCGCGCAACCTTCCCTACGGGGAGCAGCGGAGGCTCGAGATCGCCCGCGCCCTCGCCACCGCGCCGAAGGTCCTCTGCCTCGACGAGCCCGCAGCGGGGATGAACGCCTCCGAGAAGGTGGCGCTCATGGAGCTCATCCGGCGCATCCGCGACCAGTTCTCCCTGGCGATCCTGGTGATCGAGCACGACATGCGGCTCGTCATGGGGGTCTCCGAGAGGGTCCTGGTGCTCGACCACGGGGTGACGATTGCCCACGGCCGGCCGGAGGAGGTCCGGCGCGACCCCAAGGTCATCGAGGCCTACCTGGGCGACGGAAAGCTGCGGCTCCGTCCACCCCGGACCGCGGAGGATGCCGGCACGTGAGCGACGCCCTGCTCTCGATCCGCGACCTGGTGGTCCACTACGGCGTCATCCGTGCGCTGTCCGGGATCTCCCTCGAGGTTCCGAAGGGGCGGATCGTGGCCCTCATCGGCGCGAACGGTGCCGGGAAGAGCACGACCCTCCGGGCCATCTCCGGGCTCGTCCGCCCCACCTCCGGCACGGTCGAGTTCCAGGGGTGTTCCCTCGCGGGGCTTCCCTCCCACGAGATCGTGGCGCTCGGCGTGGCGCAGGCGCCCGAGGGGCGCGGGATCTTCCTGAATCTCACGGTGAAGGAGAACCTCGACCTCGGTGCCTACCTGCGCCGGGACCGGGCCGGCATCGAGGCCGACCGGGAGCGGGCCTACGCGCTCTTCCCCATCCTCGAGGAGCGGAGCGGCCAGGTGTCGGGCACGCTCTCCGGAGGCGAGCAGCAGATGCTGGCGGTGGCCCGCGCGCTCATGAGCCGCCCGACCTTGCTCCTCCTCGACGAGCCTTCGCTCGGGCTCGCGCCGCAGTTCGTGGACCGGATCTTCCAGGTCATCCAGGAGATCAACGAGGCGGGGGTATCGCTGCTGCTCGTCGAGCAGAACGCCAACATGGCCTTGCAGGTCGCGCACCACGCCTACGTGCTCGAGACCGGCGCGATCGTGATGCAGGGCTCCGGACAGGAGCTCCTCGCCAGTCCCGACGTGCGGAAGGCCTACCTGGGGGAGTGAGCGCCGGGCGGGTCGTCCGTATGCCGGCGCCCGTGGGTGGCCCGCGGCGCCGCTGCGGACGCGCCCCGCGCCGGGGCCACCCCGGGCGCCTGGAACGGAGATCGCGCGGCGGTCACTCGCGCGGGGGTGGGTTCCGTCGTTCGGAGCGGCGGATGAACTGGTAGAACTGCGCGCCGGCCGCACCGATCGCGAGCGCCGCGAAGAACGCCAGGAAGAGTGCGACTGCGAGCTCGCCCACGCGTGCACTCTACCGGGTCCGTCCGCGAGTCGCTGCTCGCGAGTCCCCACGAGGCGAGCACGCCCGGGTCGCCTTCGGCCCCCGGCGAGCGCCAGCCGGCGCGGGCGCCACCCGGAGCTGCGCCTCCGCACCGGGCGCCGGAATCCGGCGATGCTCGGGCCCGGCGTGATCCGGCGCCATTCACCCGCCGTCCGCCAGCGCCGGGAGGACCAGCGCCGCGGAGAGGGGCGTCCCGGCGCCCGGCGGCGACCGCCCGGTGCAGCCGAAGGCGCCCCCGCTACGTCCGCGCCTCCCGGATCTCCGCGAGCCTGCGTCTCCTCGCCGGGCCGGCGGCGAGCTGCCCCGCCGCCACCGCGAGCCCGGCCACGAAGCACGCGCCCCACACACCCCGCGCCCCGTACCGCGCCAGCCCCCATGCCCCCAGAACCGGCGCCACGAAGGCCGCCACCGACCAGGCGAGCGAGTAGGCGCCCTGGTAGCGGCCGCGCAACGCCTCGGGCGCGAGCTCGGCGGGGACGGTGGAGATGACCGGCAGGTAGGCGATCTCGCCGATGGTCCACACCACGATGCCGAAGGCGTACCAGCCCACCGAGTGATGGAGCGCGTTCATCCCGAATCCGAGGCCGATGAGGGCGCACCCGAGCGCCATGATGCGCCCCGGGTCGCGGGCCGAGATCCAGCGCGCGGCGAATGGCTGCAGGACCACGATGATCGCCCCGTTCAGCGCCATGAGGAAGCCGAAGCCGGCCGGGGAGATCCCGTGATCGGCCATGTCCACCGGCAGCGCCAGCTGGAACTGGAAGAAGATGGTGGCGAGCACGACGTGGAGGAGCAGGAAGGGCAGGAACACCCGGTCGCGCAGCGGAACCACGAGCCCGTGCAGCACCTGCCGCACCGTCTCCGGATGCGACACGGGCCTCGTCTCCGGCACGAAGCGCCAGACCACCCAGGCGAAGACCAGGGAGGTGATCCCGTCCCCCACGAAGAGGAGGACGTAGCTCACGAGCGCCATGAGGCCGGCCAGCGCGAGGCCAACGGCCACGCCGAGGTTCACCGCCCAGTAGAGGAGCCCGAAGGCCCGCACCCGGTCTCCCGGAGGCACCACGTCGGCGATGACCGCATGCGAGGCCGGTCGGTAGATCTCCCCGATGAAGCCCACCCCGAACACCAGCGGCCCGAGCAGGGCCGGCGAGGAGACGAAGCCGAGCGCCATGGTGAGGACCGCTCCCCCCAGGAGCGAGACGAGGAGCGCCGCCCGCCGCCCCAGCCGGTCGGCGACCACCCCGGAGACCGGACCGGCCCCGATCGCCCCGAGCCCCCAGAGGGAGACGAGGCCGCCCGCCTCGGCCACCGGGAGGCCCCGCTCCCGGGTCAGGTAGAGCGCCAGGAACGGCACCACGAAGCTGCCGATGCGGTTCACGAGCAGCCCCACCCAGAGCGCCCAGTACGCGCGCGGCAGGCCGCCCAGGAGCTCGCGCAGCGTGGCGCGGAGGGTGGGCAGGGAGTGGAGCACGGCGGGCCGACTTGTAACCCGAAACGAGGACGGCCGCCCCGGGGGGCGGCCGCCGTGAAGCCATGCCGGGTGCGACGTCCTAGGTGTCGAAGTAGAGGGTGTACTCGAGCGGGCTCGGACGCATGCGGATCGGGTTCACTTCCTTGTCGTACTTGTACTGGATCCAGGTCTCGACCACGTCCTCGGTGAAGACGTCGCCCTTGAGCAGGAAGGAGTGATCCTTGCGGAGGCACTCGAGGGCCTCCTCGAGCGAGCCGGGCAGCTTGGGGACGTCCTTCAGCTCCTCCGGCGTCATGCCGTAGATGTCCTTGTCGAGCGGCTGCCCCGGGTTGATCTTGTTCTCGATGCCGTCGAGCCCGGCCATGAGCATGGCCGCGAAGGCCATGTAGCCGTTGGCGGCCGGATCCGGCGAGCGGAACTCGATGCGCTTCGCCTTGGGTGACGGCGAGTACATCGGGATGCGGATCGACGCCGAGCGGTTGCGCGCCGAGTAGGCCAGGTTGACTGGCGCCTCGAAGCCCGGCACGAGCCGCTTGTAGCTGTTCGTGGTGGGGTTGCAGAACGCCGACAGGGCCGGGGCGTGCTTGAGGATGCCGCCGATGTACCACATGGCGAGATCCGACATTCCCGCGTAGCCGTCGCCCGAGAAGAGCGGCTTGCCGCCCTTCCAGATCGACTGGTGGACGTGCATGCCCGATCCGTTGTCGCCGTAGAGGGGCTTCGGCATGAAGGTCACGGTCTTGCCGTGCCGCCGTGCCACGTTCTTGATGATGTACTTGAACCACATCAGCTTGTCGGCCATGGGCAGAAGCGCGTCGAAGCGGATGTCGATCTCGGCCTGGCCGGCGGTGGCCACCTCGTGGTGCTGCCGCTCCACCTTGATGCCCATCGCCTCCATGATGGCGCACATCTCGGAGCGGATGTCCTGCTGGCTGTCGGTGGGGGCGACCGGGAAGTACCCCTCCTTGTAGCGGGGCTTGTAGCCGAGGTTGCCGCCCGGCTCTTCACGGCCGGTGTTCCACTGCCCCTCGACCGAGTCGACCTTGTAGAAGGACTGGTTGACGCCGACCTCGTAGCGGACCTCGTCGAAGATGAAGAACTCGGCCTCCGGGCCGAAGTAGGCCACGTCGCCGATGCCGGTGGACTTGAGGTACTTCTCGGCCTTGATGGCGATGTTGCGCGGGTCGCGGGAGTACGGCTCCTTCGTGATGGGCTCGACGATGTTGCAGATGAGAGACAGCGTCGGGAGCGACATGAACGGGTCCATCACCGCCGTGTTGGCGTCCGGCATCACCAGCATGTCGGAGGCGTGGATGGCCTGCCAGCCGCGGATCGACGAACCGTCGAACCCGAGCCCCTCCTCGAAGACGGCCTCGCTGAGCTCGTCGATGGGGATGGTGAAGTGCTGCCAGATGCCGAGGAAGTCGTTGAACTTGAGGTCGACGAACTGCGCCTTGTTCTGCTTGGCGAGGTCGAGAGCCTGCTTCGGGGAAATCGTGGCCATTGCGGAGATGTCTCCTGGTGGGGCGGAGGGTTGACGAAACTCCGGATTAGCACGCCTTGTGCCAGCCCGATCTACTCCGATCGAGCGGCGATCGGGCGTCCCTTTTCGTGCGGATGCACGAAAAGCAGGCATCGGCTGCCCGGGAACCGGGCTTGTCATCGGACCAGGCACCCCGGCCTCCGTCGGCGTGCCCCGAACGGGCCGCCCGGATAGGGAAACGAAACTGTCCCATTTCGATCCTCGTCCCGTGTCACGAGAGGCAGGAGGCAGCGTGGAAGACCCCAGGAGCCAGGTGACCCGGCTCTACAGGGAGCTCGGTCCGGTGGTGTACCGCCGGTGCCTCCGTCTGCTCGGCGACCGGGCAGCCGCCGAGGACGCCACGCAGGAGGTATTCGTGAAGCTGCTGCGGGACATCGATCGGCTGCAGGACCGGGAAACCGTCCTTCCCTGGGTCTACCGGGTGGCGATGAACCACTGCCTGAACGTCCGTCGCGATGCGCGCCGCCGCGGCCAGGACGGGCTGGCCGAGGACCTCGACGTGGTGCCCGGCGCGCTCGCCGACCGCCCCGACGCCTATCCCGATCGCCAGCTCGCCCAGGTGGTTCTCGCCCGCTTCGACGAGGAGACCCAGGCCGTCGCGGTCGGCGTCCTCGTGGACGGCATGGAGCACGAGGAGATCGCGGCCGTCCTCGGCATCTCCCGGCGCACCGTCTCCCGGAAGCTCGCCCGCTTCGTCGAGAACGCCCGCAAGTTCATCTCGCGGACGGGTACGGGGGAGGTCGAGCCGGACGAGGGGAGCGTCCCGTGATGCACTGCGCGTCCGAGCTGGCCCTGGAGGCCCACCTCTTCGACCCGGACCGCTCGACGGTACGCCCGCACCTGGAGACCTGCGCCGCCTGCCGGATCCGCCTCACGCAGATGGAGCAGGAGGGGGAGGAATTCCGGCGCTACGTCCACCCGCGCACCGTCGACCGGCTGCTCGCCACGCGGGAGCCCCCGCGGACGGGTTGGTCGCGGCTCCTCGCCGCGGTGGTCCCGGCCAGCGGACTCGCGGCGGCGGCGGCACTTCTCCTCCTCGCACCCCGGCCACCCGCCGACTACCTGGGCGCGAAGGGAACCGCGCTCTCCCTCCGGGTGTGGGCCGGGTCCGCCGAGGGAGTCCGGGAGGTCGCCGACGGAGAGCGCATCCCGGCCGGAGCGCTGCTTCGCTTCCAGGTTGGCTCCGGCCAGCCTTGCCGCCTCTGGCTCCTCTCCGTCGACGGCCGGGGCGAGGTCTCGCGCCTCTTTCCCGCGCAGGGCGACGCGCCGGCCACAGTCACGGGGGGTACGACCCTCCCCGGAGGCGTGGCCCTCGACGGCCTGGCAGGGCCGGAGCGGCTCTACGCGGTCTGCAGCGAGGAGGCGGTTCCCCTCGAGCAGGTGGAGCGGTCCATCCGGGGAGCCGTCGCCGGGGAGCCCGACGCCGTGCGCCGGGGCCCGATCCTCCGCGGCCTTCCGGCCGGTGCTGCGCAGGCCACGATGCTCGTCGAGAAGCTCCCTTGAGCCTGCGGGCCGCCATCGCGGCGGCGGCCATCGTCTTCCTGCTCGGGCCGGGGACCGCGCGGGCCGCGGCCCGCTTCGCCATCGTCGTCGGGAACGACACCGGGGCGGCCGGCCGCCAGCGCCTCTACTTCGCCGAGAAGGACGCCGACCGCGTCCGCGCCGCGCTGCTCGAGCTCGGCGACTTCACCGACGACCGGGTCGTGGTCCTGAAGGGGCGCAGCGGGCCGGCCCTGCGCGAGGCCTTTGCCGCCACCGAGGCGCGAATAGAGACCACGCGCCGCGCCGGGGAGCGGGCGCTGCTCGTCGTCTACTTCTCCGGCCATGCCGGCTCGGTGGGGCTCGAGCTCGGGAACGACACCTTCTCGTACGCGGAGCTGCGCCGGCTCACGGCGGCCTCGCAGGCCGACACCCGGATCGTGGTGCTCGACGCCTGCGAGTCGGGAGGGCTCACCCAGGTGAAGGGGGCCCGGCCGGTGACCGCCATCGACTTCGCCCTGCCACAGGACGAGAGCGCCCAGGGCACCGCCTTCATCACCTCGGCGGCGGTGGGGGAGGCGGCCCAGGAGTCGGCGGCGCTCGGCGGCAGCTTCTTCACCCACCACCTCGACGTGGGACTGCGCGGCGCGGCCGACGCCGACGGGGACGGGCAGGTCACGCTGGCGGAGGCCTTCCGCTACACATCCGCCCGGACGGTGGCCCAGACCGCCGGGACCCAGACCGGCGTCCAGCACCCCACCTACGAGTTCCGCATGTCGGGGCGGGGCGACGTGGTCCTCACCGACCTCCGCAGGGCGGAATCGCACCTGGTCCTCCCCGCCGACCCCGGCACCACCTACTTCCTGCGGGGACCGCAGGGGGTGCTCGTCGAGGTTCCCGCGCAGGCGGCATCGCTCTCGCTGGCGCTCCCGGCGGGGCGTTACGCCGTCGAGCGGCGCTCGCCCGACGGACGTGCCCAGGGGGACGTGGTGCTCGCGAAGGGGGCCACCCAGAACCTGCCGCTCCTCTCCCCCACCCGCTACGAGGTGGCGCGGACCAAGGGGGGTCCCAAGCCCAACCTGGCATTCGCGGAGGGGGGGATCGCCTGGTTCGACCTCTCGGGGCTGGGCGTGGCCCCCTCGGTGCGGGCCGGGGTGCGCAAGGAGTTCGGGCCGGTGGGGCTCCGGGTGGCCTTCGACTGGGCCGGAAAAAGCGTCTCCGGCGCCGCGCTCGACTACCAGTTCCAGTACTTCGGAGGGTCCGTGGCGCTGCTCTGGCCCGTCACCGAGAGCGCCTTCTTCCTGGAGCTCGGTCCCCAGCTCACCGGCGGGTACGCCGCCCAGACCTTCCCGTCGAGCCCGGGCTTCTCGTCGGGCATCTTCGGCGCCGGGGCGGCCGTCATGGCCAGCCTCCCGGTCGGACCCTTGCGGCTCGGGCTCGACGGCAGCGTGTCGGCCCAGATCTACAAGCTGAACGACCGGACGGTCGTCCGTCCCGGCGCGTCGGCCGGGCTGCTCCTTCTCTTCGGGTTCTAGGATGCGAAACGTCCCGCACGGCCTCCTCGCCCTCCTCTCCGTCGTCACCCTCGCGGCCTCCGCCTGCACGGGAACGCTGGTCGACGAGAACGGAGCGAGCCTCGTCCCCACGGCCTGCACCTGCACGGCGCCCAGCGGGGGAAGTCCGGTCTGCAACCCGGGAGGCGCCTGCGACTACGTGTGCCAGGGTGACCTGCTCAAGTGCGGCGGCGGCTGCCTGACCTGCGCGGCGCCCACGAACGCGAGCCCGGCCTGCATCCAGGGGGCCTGCGGGTTCAGCTGCAACACGCCTGCGAGACTGTGCCCTGCCGTCCCGGGAGGCTCGGCCTCGTGCCAGGTCGAGAACGACCTCTCCTGCGGAACCGCATGCGAGCCGTGCACCGGGCCGGTCACCGGTCCCGGCCGCGGGGTCTGCCAGCCCGGGCCCGCCCTCGGCGCAGGCAGCTGCGCCATCGCCTGCGACGCGGGCAACCACGCCTGCGGCGGAGCCTGCTACGCCGACGGCGACTCCGGGCACTGCGGACCCGGATGCCTCGCCTGCGGGGCGCCGCCGAACGCCTCCCCGCTCTGCGAGGGGGGCGCCTGCGCGTTCGCCTGCAACCCGGGCTGGATGCGCTGCGGCGACGGCTGCTGCCGGGCCGCCGCGGTCGCCGCGGGCGGGGAGTTCGGCTGCGCCATCGTCGACGACGGCCGGGTCCGCTGCTGGGGCGCGAACGACCGGGGGCAGCTCGGCGACGGCTCGACCCTCTTCCGGCCGGTGCCCGGCGACGTGACCGGTCTCCCGGCGGCCCCGTCCCGCGCGGTCGCGATCGCGACCGGCTGGGCCCATGCCTGCGCCGTCACCGCCCCCGGCGGGCAGGTCTGGTGCTGGGGGGACAACACCACGGGTGAACTTGGCCCGGGCGCCTCCGGCCCCTTCTCCACCACTCCGGTCCTGGTGACGGGGGTCACCGGGGTGGCCGCTCCGGCCTCGCCGTCGGCGCCGCCTCCCATCGCGGCCGGTGGAGGCATCTCCGGATCGCCGTCCTCGCCCTTCGGCCACACCTGCGCGGCCGCCGCCGGCGGGCTCGCCTGCTGGGGCGCCAACGGATCGGGGCAGCTGGGTGACGGAACCACCGCGCAGAGCAGCACCCCGCGCGCCGTCGCGGGCGTGGGCACCGCGTCGGCCCTCTCGGCCGGCGAGCGCCACACCTGCGCGGTCGGCGAGGGCGGGCTCGCCTGCTGGGGCGCGAACGGCTCCGGGCAGCTCGGCGACGGGAGCAGCGCAGCGAGCAGCATGCCGCGCCCCGTCTCCGGCCTCGCCTCCGCGTCCTTCCTGGCGGCGGGCCGCGCCTCCTCCTGCGCCATCTCCGTCGCGACGCCCCGGCTCCTCTGCTGGGGCGACAACGGCGAGGGGCAGGTCACCACGGATCCCCCGCCTCCGGCGACGCAGCTCACGCCCGTCGCGCCCACCCTCGGCGGCGGCTTCTCCCCTGGGCTCGTGGTCGCCGGGCGCGCCCACGTCTGCGGGCTCGAGCCGGGCACGGCCACCGTCAAGTGCTTCGGCGCCAACGGGCAGAGCCAGCTCACCGGTGCGCCCACCGCCACCGGGAAGGTGGACGTGACGCTCACCGGGGTGGTCGGGACCGCGAGCGCGCTCGCCGCGGGTGGGAACCACGGCTGCGCACTGCTCACCGACGGCTCCGTGCAGTGCTGGGGCGCGAACGACCGGGGGCAGACCGGCACCGGGCTCGCCGGGGCGACGGTGGTCACGCCCACCTTCGTGTCCGGGCGCTGAACCCGTCGTCCCGAGAAAAGTGTCCCGGATCGCTCCGGGATGGTGTCACCGGACCGAGAGCAAGCGGTCCCTTTCTCCCCGAACGGAGCGGACATGAACGGCACGATGCGGTTCCAGGTGGTGGGTCTCGTCGCAGCAGCATTCCTGAGCGCGTGCGGAGGCTCGTCGCCTTCGACCGCGAGCGCCGGCACGACCGGACCCACGGGCACGACCGGCGCCGTCGCCGCCAGCCGTGGCGTCGTCACCGCGGTCGGGCCCCTGATCGTGAACGGGATCTCCTTCGACGCCGCCACGGCCCAGATCCGGATCGACGACAACCCGGGGCGTCCGGAGTCGGAGATCAAGGTCGGCATGATCGTCACCGTGAGGGGCTCCAGGGACGATGCGTCCGGATCCGGGCGGGCCACCGAGATCGAGGCCCACCACGTGCTCAGCGGGAAGGTCGACGACAAGGGGGGCAGCGTGCTCCGCGTCGGCGGTCACGAGGTGGAGGTGGAGCACGGGACCGAGTTCGAGGACCGCACCGCCCGCCTCGGGTCGGTGTCGGTCGGCGATCGGGTCCGCGTCCACGGCCACGCCACCGCCTCCGGGAACTTCCGGGCCACCCGCGTCGAGAAGGAATCCGGTTCGTCCGAGGACTTCGAGGTGAAGGGCTTCGTCTCCGACCTGGACCGCACCGCCGGGAGGTTCACCCTCAAGGTTTCCCCCGACGCGGCCTCCAGCTACGCGGTGACCATGGCCGCCGGAGCCACCATCCCGGCCGGCGTCGTGAACGGGTCCTTCGTCGAGATCCGGGCGTCGGCCCCTCCGGTGGCCGGAGCGCTCACCGTCACGGCGGTGAAGCTCGAGGACTCGAGCCTCGGCGAGGCGAACGCAGAGGTCGAGGTGGAGGGGATCGTGACCAGCGGCACCTCCGCGCAGTTCGTGGTCGAGGCGCAGACCGTTGCCACCGGCGCCACCACCCGGTGGGAGAACGGCCTCCCCTCCGACCTCGTACCCGGCGTGAAGGTCGAGGCCGAGGGCACGCTCGACGCCGGAGGCGTGCTCCAGGCCCACAAGGTCTCCTTCCGCTCCAACGTCCGTCTCCAGGGACCGGTATCGAACGTGGTCTCGACGGGTGCCAGCGAGGGCACCTTCCAGCTGAATGGCCTCACCGTCCGCACCGACGCCTGGACCGAGTGGAAGTCCTCCGGCAGCGGCGGCGGCGGAGGAGGGAGCCTCGACCTCACCACCGTCGGCGCGGGTCCGGTCGAGGTGCGCGGCATGCTGGTGCAGTCCGGGGAGATCGTGGCCACCCGCATCGAGGCCACGAACGACGATCGGCTCTACCTCCAGGGACCGGTGTCCGCGAAGGACGGGGCGGCAGGCCGGCTCACCGTCCTCGGGATCACCGTGCAGGCCGGGGCGGGAACCGAGTACCGCGACCCCTCCGACGCGCCCATCTCCGCCTCGGCCTTCTTCGACCAGGTCGTCGTGCCGCGCACGGTGGTCAAGGCACGCAGCCGCGTCCCCATGACCGGAACGACCTTCTCGGCCGAGGAGATCGAGATCGAGGGGAGCCGGTAGCCGCTATCCGTCCCGCGGCTTCAGCCCGAGCGCGCGCATCCGCTCCCGCAGCGTGTTCCGGTTCATGCCGAGAAGTTCCGCCGCCTTGAGCTGGTTGCCCTTGGTGCGGTCCATGGCGGCGGAGATGAGGGGGGCCTCCACGGCGGCGAGCGCCCCCTGGTACCGGCCCCCCTCCGGCTCGGGGCCGTCGAGGAAGCCCTCGACGAATCCGGTGAGCCCCTTCTCGCGGATGGCGCCGGCGGGCAGGAGGGGCCCCACGTCGCGGGCGGTGATGCGGTTGCCGGGCAACGAGAGCAGCACGCGCTGGATGACGTTCTGCAGCTCGCGCACGTTGCCCGGCCAGGAGTGGGCGAGGAGCAGCGGCTCGGCGTCGCGCGCCAGGGTCAGCGCCCGCCCGCGCAGCTGCTCTCCGTACTTCGCGGCGAAGTGGCGGGCCAGCAGGATGACGTCGTGGTCCCGCTCGCGCAGCGGCGGGAGCCGGATGGGAACCACGGCCAGCCGGTAGAAGAGGTCGCGACGGAATCGCCCCTCCTCCACGGATCGGGACAGGTCGGCGTTGGTGGCGGCGACGATCCGGACGTCCACCGGGAGTGGACGGGACCCGCCCACCCGGTCGATCTCCCGCTCCTGGAGCACCCGCAGCAGCTTGGCCTGCAGCTCGACGGGCATCTCGCCGATCTCGTCGAGGAAGAGCGTGCCTCCGCTGGCCAGCTCGAACTTGCCGGCGCGCCGCTCGGCCGCGCCGGTGAAGGAGCCACGCTCGTGCCCGTAGAGCTCGCTCTCCATCAGGTCGCGCGGGATGGCCGCCATGTTCACGGTGATGAAGGGGCCGCGGGCCCGCGCCGAGTTGGAGTGGATGGCCCGGGCCACGAGCTCCTTGCCGGTGCCGCTTTCCCCCATGAGCGTGACCGTCATCTCGGTGCGGGCCACCCGCCCGATCTCCTTGAAGACCTCGACCATGGCCGGCGAGCGGCCGATGAGCGACTCGATGGGCGCGCCTTCCCGCTTCCGCTCCTGCTCGGGAGCGCGCGCGCCGCCGCGATCGGGTCGATCGTCGTGGTCGGGCTCGGGACCGATGGCGAGGTCGCGGATGATGCGCTCGACGCGCGGCAGGTCGAAGGGCTTGCCCAGGTAGTCGGCGGCGCCCCGCTTCATGGCCTCCACGGCCGAGCGCATGGTGTCCTCGGCGGTCATGACCACGACGAAGGGCGAGTCGGCCCTGCTGGAGAGCTCGCCGAGGAGCGTGAAGCCGTCGTCCCCGGGGAGGCGGACGTCGAGCAGCACGAGGCCGATTCCCCCGTGGCGGCCGGTCCCCTGCCGGGAGAGCTCCTCCCGTGCTTCCTCTGCGCTCCCCGCCTCGACATGGGGTACGCCGGCACGCTCGCAGGTGCGGGCCAGCACGAATCGGACCGAGGGCTCGTCGTCGACGATGAGTACCTTTCGCATCGCAGCCTCGGTCATGCACCTCTTATGCCCGTTTCGTGGGCAGCGGGCATGACTGGATCCGGGGCAGGCCCCGCCGGGGCCCCTTCCGGGCCTGCCGGGCGGCGCTATCCGGCCTGGACGAGAGGCAGGTAGAGCGCGGCCTCTGCGCCGCCACCGGACCGGTTCCGGACCTCGATGCGTCCCCCGTGGGCTTCCACGATCCGGCGCGAGACGGCGAGTCCGAGCCCCGTTCCCTGCGCCTTGGAGGTGGAGAAGGGTGTGAAGAGCTTCCCCAGCATGGAGTCCGGGATGCCCGGTCCGTTGTCGAGGACGGCGACCCGGGCCAGGGTGACGGTCTTTCCCCCCGCCTGCCGGAGCCGGACCGGGGCGACGCCCGTCTCCATGGAGACCTCCGCGCCAGGAGTCTCCCGGACCGCCTCCACGGCGTTGCGGAGCACGTTCAGGACCACCTGGGTGAGCTTCTCCTGATCGCCCAGGATGGCCGGCAGGGACGGGTCGAAGCGCTGCGAGAAGAGGACCCTGTCGCCGCCGGGGAGCCCCTTCGCGATCAGCATGACGTCGCGCAGGACGGTGTGGATGTTCACCGGTCCGGACTGGAGGGTGGCCGGGCGGGCCAGGTCGAGCAACTCGCGCACGAGACCGTCCACGCGCCGCGCCTCCCGAGCGATGACGAGCGCGTAATCGCGTGCCGCCCCGTCGGCCTCCCGGGCGAGCAGCTCCGCCGATCCCTGCAACCCAGCGAGAGGATTCTTGATCTCGTGGGCGAGTCCGGCGGCCAGGGCCTCGAAGTCGAGATGACGTTCGCCATTGCGACGGGAGCGGACCACGAGCACCGTGCCCGCGCAGGACGCACCGTCGAAGAGCGGCGTCGCCTCGATCTTGAGCGGGACCGACGGGTCGCGCGGGGCCGAGAAGTCGGCGCCGGTGGCCTCCTGGCTGCGCCGGACGCGCTCGGCAAGATCCTCGAGCGGCGCTCCTCCGGGGAGCGCGCGGACGGGGAGCCCCACCGACCGATCTCGGCTGCGGTCGAAGAGTTCCTCGGCGGCCGGATTGAGGTGCACGAGACCACCGTCCGGCCCCACCAGGAGGACCGGATCGCCGATGGAGTCGATCGCACCTCGCGCCAGTGCCGCCGGTAGTGGCGTAGCCTTGCCGGCTCGGGACACGGCGCCCCCTGCGTTGCCGGAAACCCGGCGCTAGAGGGCGTCCTCGCCGCGCTCGCCGGTGCGAATGCGGATCACCTCTTCGACCGGCACGACGAAGATCTTTCCGTCGCCGATCCGGCCGGTCTTGGCGGCGCGCTCGATCACCTCGACCACCTTGGCCGCGAGGGCATCGGACACGACCACCTCGACCTTCACCTTGGGCAGGAAGTCGACCACGTACTCCGCGCCACGGTAGAGCTCGGTGTGCCCCTTCTGGCGGCCGAAGCCCTTCACCTCGGTCGCGGTCAGGCCGGCGATGCCGATCTCGGAGAGAGCCTGCTTCACCTCGTCCAGCTTGAAGGGCTTGATGATGGCTTCGACCTTCTTCACGGCGCACCCCTGTGGATGTTGAAGTTTTCCGACGCTACGCTTCCGCGACGCGATCGGTCAAGCGCCGGGGACCGCCCGGCTCGGCGTGGATGCCCTCATCCGCAATTGCCCGGAAACCGGGCTTGCCTGTGCTCGCTTTCCGGACAGCCGTCCGGTCTCACGACATTGCATCGAAACCATGCCCGCCGTCCTTGACCAAGGTGGAGTCCCTCCGAGGCGCTGGCGCCGGGCAACGGGGGAAGAGGCTGCAACTCGCGGGCCACCGGACGTCCGGGGATTTCGCGGGGTACAGCCCCGGCCTTGCGGTAGATTCCGCCGCGCATGGAATGGATGCTCGCCGCCGTTGCCGCCGTGGCGGTCTTCGGGGTGCTCGCAGCCGGGCACCTCGCCTTCTGGAGCCGCCGGCTGCGCCAGCCAATCCGGGACGACGGTGTCGTGCGGGCGGAGACGCGGGACGGCTGGCAGCTGGCGCTCGGAACCAGGCGACCCCGGGGCAGCGAGCGATACCCCGCGGTCCTGCTGGTGCACGGGCTCGCCTCCAACCGCTGGGCGCTCGACGCGGGTGTGGAGGGGTTCTCGCTCGCGGCCCACCTGGCCGCGGCTGGTTTTCGTACCTTCGCGCTCGACCTGCGCGGCCACGGAGACTCGCGGGTGGGACCGGCCGGGGCAGTCCCCTGGACCTTCGACCACTACGTGGACGAGGACGTGCCAGCGGCCCTCGACGCCATTCGCCGGGAGACCGGCCAGGAGCAGGTGCTCTGGGTGGGACACAGCCTGGGAGCGGTCCTCGGCATGGTCTCCTGCCAGATCCACCCCCATCGGATCGCCGGCATCGTGGCCATCGCCGGCCCGATGAGCTGGGAGGTGGACGGCCAGCTGGCCGGCTACCTGAAGCGGGGCGCCCTGGTGGACGGCCGCTTCAACCGGATGCTCGCGCAATTCGTGGCGCCGTGGGCGGGGCTCGCCCACCCGCCCGCCGCCGACCTCGCCATCAACGGCCGCAACGTCGATCGGGCGGTGTTCCGCCGGCTCCTCGCGAACGGCATCGAGAACGTCTCCCGTCCCCTCTTCCATCAGCTCACCGGGTGGGTGACGAAGGACGTGTGCCGGTCGGTCGACGGCACACGCGACTACCGTGCGGGCCTCGCCGCCTGCCGGCAGCCCGCCCTCTTCGTGGCCGCCTCCCGGGACCGGCTCGCTCCCCCCTCGGTGGTGCGTGCGAGCTGCGCGGCCTGGGGAGGGCCCCGGACCTACGTCGAGTTCCGCCGCGACGCCGGACACTCGGCCGACTACGGCCACACCGACCTGCTCGTCGGGCGAAACGCCGCGACGGAGGTCTTCCCGGTGGTGTCGGCCTGGCTCGAGGCGCGGAGCGCGATCGCGGGGGAGGGAAGCCGATGACCGCGCTGCTCCTCGCCGCGCTGCTGGCTGCTCCGCTCGTCTGCCCGCCCGGCAGCCTTCCGGCCGGGATGCCCCCTCCCTTCGGCAATGCCGAGTGGTGCGAGGGGCCAGACCGGAGCGGCGCGAGGAAGCGGCAGGGGCCGGCCCGCGACTACTACGACGTCGACCTCATTCACGTCGAGTCAACGTGGCGCGACGGTCAGCTCGACGGTCCGTGGCTGGAGCGCCACCGCGACGGCAAGAAGGCCATGGAGGGGAGCTACCGCGGAGGCGAGAAGCACGGTCCCTGGACCTGGTGGTACGAGGGAGGCGCGGTCGAGGAGGAGGTCTCCTTCGACATGGGACGGCGCCACGGCCGGTTCGTCCAGTGGTGGCGCAACGGGAAGAAGCGCACCGAGGGGACCTTCTGCTTCGGCCTGCAATGCGGCCGCTGGGTCACCTGGGCCGAGGACGGGAAGGAGCTGGGGACGATCCAGTACGAGCAGATCCTCGGGAAGCCCTGAGGTCCCGCGGAAAACTAGCTGGCGCGCGGCACCTTGCGAGCGCGCTCCGACTCGATGAGCTGGTCGAAGGCCTTCGATGGGACCGGCACGGCGGTGAAGACGGCCACCAGGTCGGGGCCGATGGGGAGCGTCGACTCGACCCCGGGCTTCACCCACACACGGCCCGATCGGGAGAGCGAGAGCTCGGGGATCTGGACCGCGTAGTTCACGCAGACGCTCCCGGAAGTCTCCCGGGAGGTGGTGACCCGGAGCACCATGCGCACCGCCGCGGGCGTGGCCGGGTCGCGCACCACCACCGAGGCGAGCTTGCCCTCGGGGCTCACGAGGCGGCTCTTCGCGACCGTGGCCCCCTCCTCGTTGCGGACCTCGAAGGAGATGAGCTCCCCGACCGACCCGTCCCGGGTCGAGGCCTCGACGGCGCGGGCCGTCCGGGATCGCACGATTCCCTCGGCGGAGGCAGCCCCCACGAGGAAGGCGACGGCGAGGACGACGATGGCGCGAACGGTTCTCAAGATGGATCCCAGCGAGTTAGATAACCCACCCTGGCCGGAAGATCCCAGCGGTTCGAAAAGAAACAGCCGGGGACATGAAAATCTTCCCGGAAAGCACCCCTTTTGGGTTCATGCCGTTCGCCAGCCACCCCCCGAATGGCGGGCCCGGCCGGTGCGCTCGAGCCAGAGCAGGGTCGCGAGGCAACTCCGCTCGGCGATCGGGAGGAGGACCGGGGGCGTGTCGTCGTAGGCCGACCGGGTGACGTCCGCGAGGGACCCTCCCGGCGAGAGGGCCGCCTCGACCTTGGCCGCCCGCATCTGGCGATGGGACAGGTACTCGTCGAGCTTGGCGGCCGCGGAGGGGGCCGGAGCGCCGTGGGACGGGTAGAGGGTCCGGGCCGGCAGCCCCCGCAACCGCTCGAGGGAGGAGAGGTAGAGCCCCATGTCCCCCTCCGGCGGATCGATGACCACGGTCGAGAGCGTGCTCACCATGTCGCCGGCCACGAGCGCGCCGGTTCGCTCGTCGAGGAAGCAGAGGTGGCCCGGCGCGTGACCTGGAGTGAACAATGCCCTCCAGCGTCCGTGCAGGAGATCGCCGTCCTCGACCGGGAGGAAGGACGCGCCCCCGGGGAGCCGCCGGGCCGTCTCCGGGTGGGCTCGGACCGGGAGCCCGCGGGCGACGAGCGGCGCGAGGCCGCCCACGTGATCGATGTGGTGGTGGGTGAGCCACACCTCGCGCGCCGGACGCCCGCCGGCGGCCAGGATGCCGAGCACGCGGTCGAGGCGCGCCTGCTCGGCGGGGTCGGGCGATCCGGGGTCCACCACGGCCACGCCGCCCCCCGGGCCGAGGTCGAGCATCCAGCAGTTGGTGTGGGTGGCGGGGAGCAGGGTGGGAGTGCGCAGGGCGGCCAGCACGACGCCGCCCTGGAACTCGATGAGGAGGTCGTCCGGCGGATGGCGGAGGAGCGTGAGCGCCGCCGGCGGCGCGGCCCGGGCCATGGCGGTGATGCCCCACCAGTTGGGCGGGTGGAGGAGCGCGTCTCCCCGCTCCCAGGAGGCGAGCGCACTCGTCACCGGGACGAACTCGCCGCCGGAGAGCTCGCCGGGCCAGACCGAGGCCTCCTGCCCGGCGGGCAGCCGGGCCACGTAGAAGCGGGCGTCGAAGCGCACCGGGAAGGCCTCCGGCGTGACCCACCGGCCCGCCGGGGCCAGCAGGGAAGGGTCGAGCGCCAGCGCCTCCCGGAAGAGCAGGTCGGCGAAGGAGACCCGCTCGTCGAGCAACGCGTGGCGCGCCTCGTCCCGCACCGCCGGGGCGAGCCGCTCCGCTCCGCGCGCGAGCAGGACGCCGGCCTCCTCGAAGAGCTCGCGGCAGGCCGCGGCCACGTGGACCGCCTCCTCCCCCTCGAGCCCGGCCACCGGGACCCGCGCGTCCTCCTCGTCGACCCGGCCGCCGGGGAAGGCGTGGAATCCGCCGGCGAAGCGGAGCCCGTCCCCGCGCCGGACCCAGAAGACCTCGCGCCCCTCCGGCCCCTCCCGCCACAGGATCACCGCGGCGGCCGGGCGCACCCGCGCCGGCGGGGGCGGAGCCGGCATGCCGGGCATGGCCTCGCTCACGAGATGCGCACCAGGTCCTGCTGGAGCTTCGAGAAGATCCGCGGTCCACCTGGAGTGAGAACGACGTCGATCTCGAGGCGCACCCCCATGCCCTCCTCGGGGAGGTAGATGCCCGGCTCGATCGAGAAGGCGGTGCGCTCGAGGAGCTCCCGGGTGTCGTGGGTCTCGAGGTCGTCCATGTTGGCCCCGTCCCCGTGCGGCGAGGAGAAGCCGATGGAGTGGCCGGTGCGGTGGACGAACCGGTCGCCGAAGCCCCTCGCAGTGACGTGGTCGCGCACCACCCGGTCGACCTGCCAGCCCTCGAGCCGCTCCCGCCCCTTCCAGGCCCTCTCCACCAGGCCGAACCCGGCGTCGCGCCCCTCGGCGGTGACGCGGAAGATCTCCTCCAGCCGGGGGGGAGGGCGGTCGCCGCAGAAGGCCATCCAGGTGATGTCTGCGTAGGGGTCCTCGGTCCCCGGCTCCCGGGCCCACAGGTCGATGAGGAGCAGGTCGCCCCGGCGGATGGGGGTGGGGCGCTCCTTCGACGGGACGTAATGGGGATCGCCGGCGTGGCCGTTCACCGCCACGATGGGCGGGTGGTCGGTGACGAGCCCGCGTTCGGCGAAGCGGGCCATGAGCAGGTCCTGGATCTCGTGCTCGGCCGGCTCGCGGCCGCGGCGGTGCTCCTCGCCCACGCGGGCGAAGGCCTCGTCCTTGGCCTCGTCGATGGCGCGGCAGGCCCGGGCGTGGCTCTCGATCTGCCGGTCGTCGAGGCGGCAGAGGAATTCCTGCACCAGCTCGCCCGAGGACACCACCTCGACGCCCAGGGAGCGCACCAGCTCGAGGGTCCCGGCATCGACGCGGGAGAGGTAGGGGATGCCGGCCATGGGGAAGTACTCCATGGCGAGGCGGCGGCCGGGGAGGTCGGCGAGCAGGCTCTCCAGGCCGGCCCGGAAGGACTGCCAGGAAGCGTACTTCTCGCGCCGCCCCGGGACGTGCGCCGGGAAGGATCCGAACTCGATGGCGTGGACGAGGAGCCGCGGCTCGCCCCGGGCCGGGACCAGGTAGGCCCAGCGGCGGGTGAGCATGTGGCCGCCGAGCCCCAGCGCGGAGAGGGCGGTGGGGTTCTGGCCGTGGAAGTCGTAGAGGAGCCACCCGTCCAGGTGCTGGCCCTGGATGGCGCGCTGCAGTGCCGGGATGTCCATGATTCGCCTCCGGTCCCGGAGCGCTAGATGGGCACGCGGTAGCGCTTGCCCGGGGGCGGCTCGAGAGGGATCTGGTGCAGCCGGATCGAGTTGGTGGCTCCGGGCTCGCCGAGCGGCGACCCGTACACGATGATGACCCGATCGCCGGGTCCGGCCAGTCCGTCGGCGAGGAGCCGCTCGGACACCATGCGCGCCATCGCGTCCGGGTCGCGGACCGGCTCCATGATGCGCGGCTGGACGCCCCAGTAGAGGGCCATGCGGCGGCGGATGGGCTGCTCGGGCGAGTAGGCGACGATGGGAACGTGCGGGCGGTAGCGGCTGAGGAGGCGGGCCGTCGTTCCACCCACGGTGAAGCAGGCGATGAGCCGGGCGCTGGCGTCGAGCGCGGCGCGCACCGCTGCCGAGGCCACCACGTCGTTGAAGGGAACCGGAGGCGGCGGGGGCTCGACGGGGCGCAGGCGGGAGAGGAATTGGTTCCGCTCGGCCTCGCGCACGATGCGGTCCATGGTCTGGACCGCGAGCAGCGGGAAGCGGCCGCTGGCGCTCTCGCCGGAGAGCATGACCGCGTCGGCGCCGTCCCAGACCGCGTTGGCGACGTCGCTGGCCTCGGCGCGGGTGGGGCGGGGGTGCTCCATCATCGAGTCGAGCATCTGGGTGGCGATGATGACCGGCTTGCCGAGCTGGTTGCCCCGGTCGACGATCGACTTCTGGAGGATGGGCACCCGCTCGGCCGGCACCTCGACGCCCAGGTCGCCGCGCGCCACCATGAGCCCGTCGGCCGCCTCGGCGATCTCGTCGATGTTCTCGAGCGCCTCCGGCTTCTCGATCTTGGCGATGATCGGGACCACCCGACCCACCGCCCGGAGCTCGGCCCGGGCCTCCTCCACGTCGCCGGCGGTGCGCACGAAGGAGAGGGCCACGAAGTCCACCCCGTGCTTGGCGCCGAAGTGCAGGTCGGCCCGGTCCTTCTCCGAGAGCGCGGAGACCCGCAGGGCCACGCCGGGAAGGTTGATCCCCTTGTGCTCCTTCAGGCGCCCGCCCTCGACCACCTCGGCGGTGACCCGCACGCCGTCGGTGTCGGTGATGCGGAACTCGAGCAGGCCGTCGTCGACGAGGAGCCGGTCCCCCTTGCGGACGTCCTGGGCCAGGAACGGATAGGTGGTGGAGATCATGTGCTCGTCGCCGAGGATCTCCTTCTCGGTGGTGATGACGATCGACGCGCCGGCCAGGAGCGGCACGCCGGCCCGGCCGGCCTTCAGCGGACCGGTGCGGATCTTCGGCCCCTGGAGGTCCTGGAGGATGGCCACGGGCCGGACGAGCTGGCGCGAGGCGGCGCGGATGCGCTCGATGGCGGCGGCGTGGTCGGCGTGGTTCCCGTGGGAGAAGTTGAGGCGGGCGACGTCCATGCCCAGCTCGAGGAGCTTCAGCACGACGTCGGGGGACTCGCTGGCGGGACCCAGCGTGCAGACGATCTTGGCGCGGCGCACGGTCCGCCAGATCTAGCGCGATTGCGGTCGCGGCGCCCAGCCGATAGCGTTCCGGCCCCGGATGGGAGCCCGGCTGCCACGCGCCTTCTTCGACCGGGACACCCGGGTGGTGGCCCGCGACCTGCTCGGGAAGGTGCTGGTCCACCGGGACGGGGGCGTGCGGCGGGCCGCCCGGGTGGTCGAGACCGAGGCCTACCACGGCCCCGCCGACCGGGCCTCCCACGCCCGCTTCGGGCCGACGCCCCGGACCGCGGTCATGTTCGGCCCTCCCGGCCACGCCTACGTCTACCGGGTCTACGGGATGCACCACTGCATGAACGTGGTGACCGGCCCGGACGGGTTCCCGGCGGCGGTGCTGATCCGGGCCGCCGAGCCGCTCGAGGGCTGCCTGCATTCCACCCGCGGTCCGGGCAACCTCTGCAGGGCGCTCCGCATCGACGCCGGACGCCACACCGGGCTCGACCTCGAGGACGGGCCGGTGTGGATCGAGGAGGGGGAAGGCCGGATCGACCGGATCGTGCGTACGCCCAGGGTCGGGGTCGGATACGCCGGAGCCTGGGCGCACCGCCCCTGGCGCTTCGTCCTGCCGGGAAGCCGGTGGGCGTCGTCGCGGAAGATTCGCTTGCACTCAAAACGCGAACGGGCCATAACGTCGCGCGAATGAGGATTCGCACCACGCTTCGCCGGCTCCGGGAGGTCTCATGATCCAGGTGGGGATGTTCGCAGCGCTCGTGCTCGCGCAGGCCACGCCGGGAGGGTCCCCGGCCTCGGACGTCGCGCCCGTGGCGGGGCGGAAGGTGCTGACGTTGCGGGAGGCGCTGGAGGCGGCCCGGGGGCAGAACCTCGAGATCCAGCAGCTCGACGCCCGGGTCCAGGCGGCGCGGCAGCTCACGTGGAAGGCCTGGTCGAGCTACCTGCCGCAGGTGAACGCGGGGGTGCAGCTGCTGCGGAACCAGTACGAGATCTCCTTCGAGATCCCGACCGGGCCGACGACGTCGGCGACGACCGTGGTGCAGCCGATGAACCAGACCCAGGGCCAGGTGAGGCTGAACCAGGCGCTGGTGGCGCCGCAGGCGATCGTGCTCATCCAGAACGCCTACAAGGCGGAGAGGACCATCGACTACAACATCATGCAGGCGCGCCGGGACATCCTCTTCGGGGTGGCGCAGCTGTACTACGGGGTGGCGAGCCTGCAGGAGCTGACCTTGGTGCAGGAGCGCCAGGTGGTGCTGACGAAGGAGAGGGAGCGGGACTCGCGGGTGCGCTTCGAGGCGGGGACCGGGACCAAGGTGGGGCTCTTGCGGGCCGAGATCGACCGGGCCCAGGCCGAGGAGGACTTGAAGAGGGCCCAGATCGACTTCCAGCGGGCCAGGCTGGCCCTGGCCACGGCGCTCGACCGCCCGGACGACTTCGACATCGTGCTCCCGACGTCGCCCCCGCAGCCCACCGGGGCGAACCTCGAGCAGCAGGCGCTCGACCTGCGCCCGGACGTGAAGGCCGCGGCCGAGAACCTCGAGCTGGCCCAGGGGGAGCGCACCCGGATCTACATGCAGTACCTGCCCAGCATCGGGGCCTTCGGGGCCTACAACTACGCGAGCACGAGCACCTTCAACCCCAACGCCTTCTCCTGGCAGGTTGGGCTGGGGCTCACCTGGACCATCCTCGACGGCGGGCTGCGCGAGGCGTCCATCCGGGAGGCCACGGCCAAGATCGCCGAGGCCGACGCGCTGAAGCGCCAGGTCGACCTGCGTGCCGTCACCCGGGTGAAGGAGGCCCAGCTCGACCTCCAGGGGGCCGTCGCCAACCGGGCCAAGGCCAGGGAGCGCACCGGCCTGGCCCAGGAGAACGCGCGGCTCGTCGACGTGGCCTACAAGGCCGGCGCCGCCACCTACCTCGAGTCCACCGACTCGATCCAGACGCTCCGCCAGGCCGAGGTCGGCCTCGTCGCCGAGTCCCTCAACGTCGACCTCGCCACCCTGAAGCTCCTCAACGCCGTCGGCGCCTTCGGGGAAGTCAACGAATGACCGCTCGAAGCTCCACCGCCCGCCGCGAGCGCACCCGCGAGCGGGCCCGCCGCGACATCCTCGATTCGGCCGCCCACGTCTTCGCCCGGCGCGGCTACGCATCCGCGACGCTCGCCGAGCTGGCCGAGTCCGCCGGGTACGCCGCCCCCTCGCTCTACCGGTACTTCGAGAGCAAGGAGCAGATCTTCCAGAGCCTCCTCGAGATGATCTCGGCCGAGGTCCAGGAGGCGTTCGACGCGCCCGTGGACCGGGGTCTACCGCTCCCGGAGCGCCTCGCCGCTCTCCTTCAAGCGCTGCAGCGGCTGGCCGAGGGGCGGCGCGAGACCCTCGACCTGCTGGCATCCCACGGCGACGCCGCCGAGCGTCAGGCCCATCTGGAGGGGCTCATCGCCACATGGCTCCGGAGGAACGTGGGTCGCTCGGAGCTGCGCGTCCCCCCGGCGCTGGCGGCTCGCGTCGCCGCCGGGATCCTCCTCGCCCTCCACCACGGCCGCGGCAGGGTCGGTTCGACGCCCGCCCGGAGCGCCCACCTCGCCGCCGACCTCGTCCTGCACGGAGTCTCCACATGAATCGCATCGCCTCCATCCTCTCCGCCGCACTGGCGGCCGTCCTCGTCTCCGCCTGCGGCTCCGGCTCCGGAAAGGCCAGCCTCCCCGCCACCAGCACCGGCGGCAGCGCCGTGCGGGTGGCGAAGCCGGACACGCGCATGGAGACGGGGCTCGCCCGCGCCACCGGCACGGTGCGCGCCAAGGAGGAGGCGGTTCTCTCCGCCAAGGCGAGCGGGCAGATCAAGCGGCTGCTGGTCAAGGTGGGCGACCGGGTTCGCGCCGGGGCGCCGCTCGTGGAGATGGACCCGGTGAACGCCCGCATCAACCTGGAGAACGCGCAGGCTGCCGAGCGGCTCGCCGCTGCCAACCTGGGCGTGGCCGACCGCGAGGTGGCGCGCTCCAAGATGCTCTACGAGGCCCAGAGCCTGCCCGAGGCAGGGTACGACCGGGTGAAGACCGGCCGCGACGTGGCCGCCGCGCAGCTCGACCAGGCCCGGGCCGCGCTGGCCGGGGCCAAGCAGATGCTGGCCGACACCGTCATCGGCGCCCCCTTCGCCGGCGTGGTGACCGCCAAGTTCCACAATGCCGGCGACACCGTGACCCTCATGCCGGTCACCCCCATCGTCACCGTCACGGACGTGGACAACCTCGAGGTCCGGCTCGCCGTTCCGGAGTCCATCGAGAGCTTCGTGCGCCAGGGCCAGGTCATCGAGGGGGTGCTCACCCCGTCCGGCCAGCGCTTCCAGGCCAGGATCCGCATGAAGGGCTCGGTGGTCGATCCGCAGTCCCGCACCATCGAGGTCCTGGCAGACGTGCTGAAGGGAACGGGCCCTGTCATCCGCCCGGGCAGCCTCGCCAACGTCGACTTCGGGGGCTTCGGCGAGAAGGACGGGCTCTACCTGCCCGCCGGGACCGTGCGCACCGACGCGAGAGGCTCCCACGTGCTCGTCGCCGTGGGAGACAAGGTCGAGGAGCGGGCCGTCCAGGTGGCGCCGCTCAACCCGGGCACGGTGGTGGTGAAGGGCGGACTCGCCCCCGACGCACTGGTGATCCTGGACCCGGGCGCGCTGCGCCCCGGCGACGCCGTGGTGCCGGTGCTCGACGAGGCGACCAAGTGAATCCCATCCGCACGTTCATCGCGCGCCCGGTCTTCACCGGGATGCTCACCCTGGTGCTCCTCGTCTTCGGCATCGTGGCCTACCCGCGCATCGGGGTGGACCAGTTCCCCGAGGTCGAGTTCCCCATCGTCACCGTCACCACCATCCTCCCCGGCGCCGACCCGGAGACCATCGAGCGCAACGTCACGAAGCCGCTCGAGGAGGCCCTGAACACGCTGCCCGGCCTGGACACGCTCCGCTCGGTCAACGTGGAGAACGTCTCGCAGGTGGTGATCCGCTTCGACCTGGAGCGAAAGGTGGACGTGGCCGCGCAGGACGTCCGCGACCGGGTCCAGGCCACGCTCTCCAAGCTGCCGCGGGAGATCGAGACCCCCATCGTCGAGAAGTTCGACATCGGCGCGGCGCCGGTGGCCACCCTGGCCTTCTCGGCCCCGCTGCCCATCGAGCGGCTCACCCAGGTGGCCGACGACCTGGTGAAGCCGGCGCTGCAGCAGATCCCCGGCGTGGGCGCGGTGGAGCTCTCCGGCGGACGCAAGCGGGAGATCACCGTGGTGGTCGACCCGAAGGCGCTGACCGGATACGGGCTCACCCCGGCCGACGTGGTCCAGGCGCTGCGGGCCCAGAGCATCGACGTCCCCGGCGGCCGCACGCTGGAGACCGGCGTGGAACGATCGGTGAAGGTGGCGGCGGAGGCCCGGTCGGTGGAGGCGCTGCGGGCCATCATCCTGACCAGCCCGCGGGGAACCCCGATCCGGCTCGGCGACGTGGCCCGGGTGGAGGACGGTCCGGCGGAGCCCCGCAGCTCGGCGGCGCTGGGGGACCAGAGCGCCATCGGCCTCACCGTCCGCAAGCAGTCCGGCGCCAACACCGTTCAGGTGGCGGAGCGGGTCAAGGCGGCGCTGGCCGGCATCCAGGGACAGCTCCCCGCGGGGAGCCGGGTGGTCATGGTGGCCGACGGGGCGAAGTTCATCCGCTCCTCCATCGCCGCGGTGCAGGAGGACATGATCCTGGGCGGCATCCTGGCCGTCGTGGTGGTCCTCATCTTCCTGCGCAACGTGCGCTCGACCCTGGTCTCGGCGGTGGCGCTCCCCACCGCCATCATCGGGACCTTCGCGGTCATGCAGGCGCTCGGCTTCACCTTCAACGTCGTCACCATGCTGGCGCTCACCCTCTCCATCGGCCTGCTCATCGACGACGCCATCGTGGTCATCGAGAACATCGTGCGCCACCTGGAGCACGGCGAGAGCCCGATGGTGGCGGCCGAGAAGGGCACGAGCGAGATCGCGCTGGCCGTGCTCGCGGTGACGCTTGCGGTGGTGGCGGTGTTCGTCCCGGTGGCCTTCATGAAGGGGCTGATGGGGCGCTTCTTCTACCAGTTCGGCGTCACCGTCGCGGTGGCGGTCCTCATCTCCTACTTCGTCTCGATGACCCTCACCCCCATGCTCTCGGCGCGCCTGCTCAACGAGCACGTCGGCCAGGGGAAGGTGTCCCAGGCCATCGAGAAGGTCCTGCGGGCCATCGAGGCCACCTACCGCAGGGCGCTCGGCTGGCTCCTCGGCCACCGCGGGATCACCGTGGCCGCGGCGCTGCTGGTGCTGGTCTTCACGGTCTTCCTCGCCACCAAGCTCAAGTTCACCTTCATGCCCCAGCAGGACATGAGCGCCGTGAAGGTCACGCTGGAGATGCCGGCCGGCACCCGGCTTGCGGAGACCCAGCGCCAGCTCGACGACCTTTCCCGGCAGCTGCGCCAGGTCCCCGGCGTCACCGAGGTCTTCGGGAGCGCCGGCGGAGGCGCGCGCGAGGAGGTCAACAAGGGGGAGATCCTCGTCAACTTCGTCCCCATCCACGAGCGGAGCTTCGGGCAGTCCCAGCTGAAGGAGCACCTGCGCAAGACCCTGCGGGCCAGCCCGTCCGCCCAGCTGGCCGTCCAGGACTTCTCGCCGGTGGCCGGAGGCGGAAACCGCCCCCAGATGGTGCAGTTCAACCTGCGCTCCACCGATCCCGACGCGCTGCTCGCCGCCGTCGAGAAGACCCGCTCCTACATGCAGAAGAACCCGGGCTTCGTGGACGTCGACACCACCTGGCGCAGCGGCAAGCCGCAGCTCGACGTGAAGGTCGACCGGGAGCGCGCCGCCGCCTTCGGCATCCCCGCCGCGGTGGTGGGGCAGAACGTCCGCGCGCTCATGGCCGGCGACAAGATCGCCGACTTCCACGAGGGGTCCGACACCTGGGACATCAAGCTCCGCCTCCCCCCCGAGGTGCTCGCCGATCCCGCCTCGCTGGGGGCGATCCCGCTGCGAGCGCCCTCCGGGCAGCTGGTCGAGCTGCGCACCATCGCCAACGTGAAGGAGGCGCTCGGGCCGTCCCAGATCGAGCACCAGGCCCAGATGCGGCAGGTGACGCTGCTCGCCGACCTCCGCAACTACTCCCTGGGGGAGGCGATGGCCTACCTGGGTGACTTCGCGAAGAAGGACCTGCCCCCCTCCGTGACCACCGACTTCGAGGGGCAGGGGCGCGAGCTGGGGGACGCGGCCCGGTCCTTCGTGCTGGCGCTGCTCCTCGGCATCGTCCTCGTCTACATCATCCTGGCGGCGCAGTTCGAGAGCCTCGTCCACCCCTTCACCATCATGATGTCGCTCCCCTTCGCGGTCATCGGCGGCATCGCCGGCCTGCTCGTGACCGGCCAGTACATGTCGATGATGGCGATGATCGGCTTCATCATGCTGATGGGACTCGTGACCAAGAACGGCATCCTGCTGGTCGAGTTCACGAACCAGCTGCGCGCCGCCGGAAGGTCCACGCAGGAGGCCCTGCTCGAGGCCGGCCCCATCCGGCTACGCCCCATCCTCATGACCACGGTGGCCATGATCGCCGGCATGATCCCGGTGGCGCTGGCCCGCGGCGACGGTGCCGAGACCCGCGTTCCCATGGGCGTGGCCATCATCGGCGGCCTCCTCACCTCCACGGTCCTCACGCTGGGGATCGTCCCGGTCGTCTACTCGCTCCTCGACGAGGCCCAGGCACGGGTGGCGCGCCGGCGGGCGGCGCGGAGGGACAAGAAGGGCGCGGCGGCGGAGGCGCACTCGGCTTAGGTAGCGGCGGTGGAGCACGTCGCCAACCAGGACGCCCGCGGCCTCGCCCGGCTGCTCGGGATCGACCTCGTCGACGCCCGGCGGCTCCTCGGGGCCGCGGTGGCGCGCGGGAAGACGCTGCGGGACGCGCGCAACGTCCGGCGCGCCCTCCTCGACCAGGCCACCGCCACGCTGTCGCAGGAGCGGCTGCGCCTCGCCCACCGGGAGGACGCCAGCGACGGCTTCCGCCGCTACCTCTTCGAGCTCCGCGACGGGGCCCGCGTGGAGTCGGTGCGCATCCCGCTCTTCGACACCCACCACACGCTCTGCCTCTCGTCGCAGGTGGGCTGCGCCCTTGGCTGCACCTTCTGTGCAACCGGGCGGCTCGGCCTCACCCGGAACCTCGAGCCCTGGGAGATGGTCGGGCAGTGGATGGAGGTACGCCGGGACACCGAGCTCCCCATCACCGGCGCGGTCTTCATGGGGCAGGGCGAGCCCTTTCAGAACTACGAGGCGGTGATCCAGGCGGCCTACGTCCTCTGCGACCCGGCCGGCGGCCGCATCGACGGCCAGCGCATCTCCATCTCCACGGCGGGCGTCGTTCCCATGATCCGGCGCTACACCGCCGAGGGGCACAAGTTCCGGCTCTGCGTGTCGCTCAACGCCGCCATCCCGGAGAAGCGGGCCGCGCTCATGCCCGTCGAGCGCGGCCATCCGCTCGACGAGCTCGTCGACGCGGTCCGGGAGCACGCGGCGAGGCGGGGGCGGGTGACCCTGGAGTACGTGATGATGGCCGGGGTGAACGTGGGCGAGGAGGACGCGGAGGCGCTGGGGCGGCTCCTGGCCGGGATCCCGGTGCGCCTCAACCCCATTGCGGTGAACGACGACACCGGCCGCTACCGCCCTCCCGCCGAGGCAGAGTGGAACGTGTTCCGCGACGCGCTGGCGCGCCACCTGCCCGGGCAGCCCATCGTGCGCCGCTACTCCGGTGGGCAGGACCGCAACGCCGCCTGCGGGATGCTGGCCTCGACGGCGAGGTAGTGGAGGTCAGGGCTTCGGAGGCGGGGGCTTCGGGGCCGGGGTCCCTCCCGGTGCGGGAGGGGCCGGCTGCTGGGGCGGCTCCGTGGGTGGCTCTTCCGGCACCGCAGGCGGCGCCGGTGCCACGAGTACGTCGAGGTGCTGCAGGAGCTCCATCCGCTCGAGAAGCTCGAGGTTCTCGATGACCTCGGCGTCCGGTTCCCGGGGCGGCGCCTTCCCGTCCTTCGCAGTGTCCTGCGGCGGCGGGGTGGCGGCGAGGAGGGCCGCGGCGGCGATGGCGGCGAGCGCGCTCACGGCGTCGAGACGTTCACGCCCAGGATGAACTTGCGGGCCAGTCCCTGGCCCGGGAAGAAGTCGCCCATGGCGAGCACGTCGACCTCGGCCAGCAGCGAGAGCCAGTGCCACGGGGACCAGGAGAGGTTCAGGTCCACCTCCGGGCCGTAGGACGACCCGCCGAACCCGCTGGGCTGGTCGGCCCAGAGCCAGGCGGCCTTGAGCGTGGCGTCGAAGCCGTGTCCCGGGGTCCACCCCACCTGCACGCCCGGTGCGATCACCCCGCGGGCGTTCACGCCCGAGCCGCTGGCCCTCCGGTCGGCATAGGACTCGGCGATGCCGCCCCGGAAGAAGAGGTTGGTGGCGGTGATGTACGGGGAGATGGCCAGGAAGCCGCCCCAGGTTCCCGAGCCGGAGGCGATCTGCTGGCTGGATGGCGGCGAGTCCCCGGTGAGCCAGATGAAGAAGGGACTCAGGGTGAATCCGGAACCGGGCTGGACGGTGAGGCGCGCCGAGAGGAGCCAGCCCAGGGCCGGGACCTCCACCTCGACGGCGGTCCCCCCGCTCGCCGCGCTGGTGCCCACCGTGCCGAATGCCGCACCGGCGGTGAAGCGAACCTCGCTCGAGGTGGAGAGCTCGAGCCTGCCGGAGACACCGGCCCAGCCCATGCTGGTGGTGCCGGTGCCCGGGCTGTTGAGGAGCACGGCCAGCCGGCGCGAGGCGGCCCGGTAGGCGACCGACCCGGGCGCGGTCGCCTCGAGCTCCACGACCTGCCCTTCCACGAGCCCCTGCCGGAGGATCGAGCCGGCGTCGCCGGTGGCGTCGCTGGACCAGGCGCCCCAGAGGCCGACCCACTCGCCGAGCGACGGGGTCCACTCCGCGGTGAGCGCCACCGCCGGGTACCTCCAGGCCGTGCCCGTGGGCCAGGCGCGGGACGGGTAGAAGGCCGACGCCGAGAAGGCCAGCGGCGGCCCGAAGGCCCCCACGTCGAGGTCGAGGTCGAGCCCCAGCCCCCAGTCGTCGTAGACGAAGCCGTCGGCGATGCGCAGCCGCTGCCGGCCCAGGCGGGCGTGAAAGGCCCCGGCGCGCCCGGCCGTCACCTCGGCGTAGGCCTGCCGGACGAAGGCGGTCTGGCTCGCCTCCTCCTGGAAGGAGAGTCCGTTGAAGGTGACCTCGCTCGGACCGTCGGTGGTGGTGGGGAGCGTGAGGCGAACCCCGGTGCTGCAGGCGCCGCCGCTCACCGGCGCGAGCCCCGAGGGGGAGGTGCCAGAGGTGCAGACCTCGACGCTGGACGGGAAGCGCTGGGCGCGCACCAGGCCGGAGTCCACGTCGAGCCGGAAGCCGAGCCAGGAGGTCGCCTCCCAGCCGGCCGCGACGAAGACCAGGCCCGAGGCGTAGGCCTGGGACGCACCGGGCGTGAGGTAGAGCCCCGTCGCGAAGACCTCGCCGGCCTGGTCGAAGAGGACCTGCGTCGAGGGGAGCCCTCCCTGACCGGTGTAGCGGGCGGCCAGCCCGGCGCGCGCCCACAGCGATGCGTCGGCGGATTCCATCTCCAGCGCGAGCACGTCGGCCGACGCCGGCAGATCCCCGGCCGATGCGAGGAGTGCGGCCAGGATGGGAGCGAGGGAAGACACCGGGAGTGGTCAGTACTATGGCTTCTTCCCCTTCTGGCGCCACATGTCCCTCGCCTGGTCCTTCTGGGCCGGCGTCATCTGGCGCCAGCGCTGGAGGTTGTCGAGGTACCGCTGCCGGACCTCCGGGGGCGAGTCGACCATCTTCCGGAAGAGCTGGCGGACCTGCCCCTGCCGCTCCGGCGTCATCTCGCGGTACCGGCCGAGGAGCTGGAGGACCTCGCGCCGTTCGTCGGGGGCGAGCTGGCGGAAGCGCTTCCAGGTCTGGGTGATGTCTGCCCGCTGGTCGGCCGGGAGAGCGCGCCAGCGGTCGAGCCGGCCCTTCAGCTCGGCCTGCCGTTCCGGCGTCATCTCCTGGAAGGTCTGCCAGCGCTTGCGGAGCGCGTCCTTCTCGTCCGGCGAGAGCTTCTCCCAGCGCTCCCGGGCCTCGGAGGACGGGTCCGCCGCGGAGGCGGGGGCCGGGGTCTCCTGCGCCGGCGAGGCCCCGGCAATCGAGAGGAGGAGTGCGGCGAGGACGGCGCGCGCGGTCACGGGCGGCCCTCCTGGAGCTCGTCGAGGTGGGCGACCACCTCCAGGTCCTCGGGGGTCTCGACGGCGCCGAGGCTCGCCACCTCGACGTAGTGCTCGAGGAGGTCGAGGTGACGCGCCATCTCGAGGTCGTTCTGCTCCCCAACCTGGCGCACACCGATCCCGATGGCGACGGCGGCGGCGAGGCCGGTGGCAGGGATGAGCCAGCGGAACGGGTGTGCGGAGAGTCGCTCGAGGAGCGTCCGGCGGCGAGGGGCCTCGCGGGCCAGCCGGGCGTAGAAGCGCTGCTCGAAGCCCGGCCGGGGCGGGGGAGGTGGCGGCAGGGCGGCGACGGCTGCGAGCGCACGGGCGATCCCGTCGCGCTCGGCGCGGCAGGCGGCGCAGGCGGACAGATGCCCCTCCACCTCGGCGTGCCGGGCCGGGTCGAGCGCGCCGTCCAGGAGGGCGGTCAGGTCGTCGGCGACGTGCTTCCCGCTGCCGGTCACGCCTCGGCTCCCTTCCCGGACCAGGGCTCGAGCGCACGGGCCGCCGAGACGGTGGCCCGGTGCACGAGCGACTTCACGGAGGGTACCGTGGTTCCCAGCACCTGTGCGATCTCCTCGTAGGGGAGCCCCTCGAACCTGGCCAGAACGAAGGCGGCCCGCTGGCTCTCCGGCAGGCGGGCCAGCATCGCCTGCACGTCGCGGGAGAGGGCGTTCCCGCGGGCCTCCTCCTCGGGCGTGGCCGCCGACCCGGCCAGCGCGTCGGGGTCGAGCGGCGCGCCGTCCTCGCCGTTCGGGTCGATCTCCGGGCGGGCCCGGTACTCGCCGCGCCGGACCTCGTTCAGGCAATGGTTGGTGGCGATGCGGTAGAGAAAGGTGGTGAAGCGGGCACTCGGCTGGTAGCGGTCGGCGCTCTGGTGGAGCTTCAGGAACACGTCCTGCGCGAGCTCCTCGGCCCGGGCGGCATCCTTCACGAATCTCTGGCAGAAGGCCATGGTGGCGCGTCCGTGCTTCTCGAAAAGGGCCCGGAACGCCGCCTCGTCACCTCCCTGGAACGCGACCATCAGCGCCGCGTCGGGATCCGGAGCCATCCATCGTCCTTCAACACGCGAACCCGCGGCGGGTTGCGGTGGGTGCAGGAAGCCTAGTGGAGAATGGCGTGGAGGAGCACGTAGATCCCGGCGGCGACCAGCGCCGAGGCCGGAATCGTGAAGATCCACGCCCAGATGATGCGCCCCGCCAGCCCCCAGCGCACGGCACGGTAGCCCTTGGTCGCCCCCACGCCGACGATGGCCCCGGTGATGGTGTGGGTGGTCGAGACAGGGATGCCGATGTGGGAGAGGAAGAGGATGGTGACCCCGCCGCCGGTCTCGGCCGCGAAGCCCCCGATGGGCTGGAGCTTGGTCAGGCCGTAGCCCATGGTACGGACGATCCGCCACCCGCCGAAGAAGGTCCCGAGCGCGATCGCGGAGTGGGTGAGGAGCACGATCCACCAGGTCACGTGGAAGGGGCGGTCGGACCAGATGGTCCCGTAGAGGACGACTGCGATGATCCCCATGACCTTCTGGGCGTCGTTCGAGCCGTGGCTGTAGCTGAAGACCGCCGAGGAGAGGAGCTGAAGCTTCCGGAACCAGGTGTCGACGCGCCCCGGGCGGAACCTCCGCACGATCCAGGCCGTGACGATCATGAGGCTCGAGCCGAGCGCCAGGCCGATGAGGGGTGAGAGGACGATGAACGCGGAGATCTTGAGGATCCCCGAGACCACGAGCCCCTTCACCCCCAGCGCCGGGAGGGTGGCGCCCACCATGCCGCCCGCCAGCGCGTGGGAGGAGGACGAGGGGAGCCCGAGCCACCAGGTGATCAGGTTCCAGACGATGGCCCCGACCAGCGCCGCGAAGATCACCGCCAGGACGATCTCCACGCCCTGCGCCTTCAGGAGGTCGAACTGGATGATCCCCTTGCCCACGGTCTGGGCCACCCGCAGTTCGCCGCCGAAGAAGACCGGCGCGGCGGCCACGAAGTTGAAGAAGGCGGCCCAGGCCACCGCGGTGACCGGAGAGAGAACGCGCGTGGAGACGATGGTGGCGATGGAGTTCGCCGCATCGTGGAAGCCATTGATGAAGTCGAAGGCCAGCGCGACGACGATGAGGCCGATGACGACGGCGAGGAGCATGAGGAGGTCGCGGGGGGGCCGCGCTAGGTGTTCTCGAGGACGACGTTCTCGATCACGTTGGCGACGTCCTCGGCCCGATCGGTGGCGGTCTCGATCAGGTCGAGGATCTCCTTCCACTTCATGATGGTGAGCGGGTCTTGCCCGCTGCGGAAGAGGTCGGCGAGCGCGCGGCGGAGCAGCGAGTCGGCCTGGTTCTCGAGCGAGTTGATCTCGAGGCAGGCGTCCAGGATCTTCTTCGAATCCTTGATGTGGCGCAGGCCGTGCACCGCCTCCTGCATCTTCCGGGTCTGGGCGAGCAGGACGGTGGCGAGCTCGCGGGCCTCGGGCATGACGTCCCGGATGTCGTAGAGGCCGATGCGTTCGGTGGCGGCATCGGTGAGGTCGAGCACGTCGTCGATGGCGGAGAGGAGCCGGTGGATCGCCCCCCGGTCGAATGGGGTGATGAACTGCGTGTAGAGCAGTTCGAAGGCGGCGTGGGTGACGTCGTCGGCCTGGTGCTCGACGTCCTTGATCGCCTTCGCCTTGGTGGGGATGTCCCGGAAGTCCTCGAACAGCTCCTTCAGGAGGCGGGCCCCCTCGACGGTGAGCGCGGCCTGCTTCTCGAAGGCGTCGAAGAAGGCGTCGGTCTTCGGCATCAGCTTCGTGAGAATCGACACTTGCGTCTCCCCGGGGCGGTGAAGGCGCGCGGACAATACCCCCGAACGAGGTGAGGTTCCAACGGTCCGTGCAGTGGCGTCGAAAAGTCGATACAGGACAGGGGGTTCTGGATAATGGAGCGATCGTGACCGAGAAACTGCACCTCTCCAATCCCTACCTCTCCCGGTTCGACGCATCCGTCGTCGCGACGCGGGTCCACGACGGCCGGACGGGCCTGCTCCTCGACAGGACCGCCTTCTATTCCGAGGGTGGGGGACAGCCGGCCGACCGGGGCACCGTCGGCGGGGCAACCGTGGAGGACGTCGTCGAGGTTGGGGGGGAGGTCCTTCACCTCCTCGGGCCGGGCGAGGCTCCGTCGGCCGGGACGCGGGTCACCTGCATGGTCGACTGGGCCCGCCGCTTCGACCACATGCAGCAGCACCACGGGCAGCACCTGCTCTCCGCCGCGTTCCAGCGGCTCCGGGGCGCGGCCACCGTCTCCTTCCACCTCGGGGCCGAGACCTGCACCATCGACCTCGACCAGCTGCCCCAGGCGTTGCCAGCGGAGGCACTCGCCGCCGCCGAGGCCGAGGCCAATCAGCTCGTCTGGGCCGATCTCCCGGTCGACGCGCGGGAGCGCACCCTGGAGGAGCTCGCCGCCCTTCCGCTCCGAAAGGACGCGCTGAAGGGTTCGCGCATCGTGGTGGTCGGGGGAAGCCCCGACGGGGCCGGCGAGGTGGTCGACGCCTCACCCTGCGGCGGAACGCACCCGCGCCGGACCGGCGAGGTGGGCGCGGTCGCCGTGCTGAGGGCGCAGAAGTGGGGCGCCGGCACGCGGGTCGAGTTCGCCTGCGGCGGGCGGGTGATCGCGCTCCTGCACCGGGCCGACGAGCGGCTCGCCCGGGCCTGCGCGGTGCTGCGCTGCGCGCCCCCCGAGCTCCTGGGCGCGGTGGAGAAGCTCGCCGAGGAGGGGCAGGCGCGCCGCAAGGAGCTCGCGCTCCTGCTCGAGGCGCTCGCGTCGGCGGAGGCGCAGCGGCTCGACGGGAGCCACCCGGCGGGAGCTCCCGTGGCCGTCCGGCTCGAGGGGGCGCTCGGTTCCCCGGCGGGCATGAAGGCGGTGGCCCAGGCGCTCGCGGGACGCGGGCGCACCGGGCTCCTCGGCGGCGTCGAGGGCGAGCGGGCCCACCTCTGCTTCGCGCGGGCCCGAGGCCCGGGCGTCCACCTGGGAGAGATCCTGCGGGAGTCGGTCACGCTGCTCGGCGGCAAGGGGGGCGGAGCGCCCGACCTTGCCCAGGGAAGCGGCCCGGCGCGAGAAAGGCTCGACGAGGCGCTCGCGGCGGCGGCGGCGCGGGTACGGGGAGGCTGAGCGGATGGCCATCGACCTCGGGGATCCCCTCCGCTGGCGCGAGTCGCTCCCGGCTCGCCAGCCGGCCTCGAGCGAGGTTGCGGCCGGCGCCGTGGCCGGCCTGACCGGAGGGCTCGTCGCCTGGGGGGTCGCCATGGCGCTCCTGCCCGAGGGCGAGGGCGGGCTCCACCCGCTGCGGCTCGTCGGGGCCACGCTCTACGGCCCGGCGGCCGTCGCGCCGGAGAACGTGGGCCTGCCCGCCTTCGTCGGGCTCCTGCTCGTCGCGTTCGCGGCCATCTCCTACGGGCTCGTCTTCGTCTCCATCCTGCGCCCGGCCGCACCGCCGCGCCGGGCCATCGCGGTGGGAGCGATCTACGGAGGCGTGCTCTATCTCCCGGCCTGGCTGGGGGTGGTCCACGTCTTCGACCCGCTCCTCTACCAGGCGGGGCGGGGGAGGGCACTCGTGGTGCTCGCCCTCCACGTGCTCTACGGGGCGACCATGGGGGTCGTCGTGCCCTACCTGCGCAAGATCCTGCCGTAGGGGATCAGCCGCCCGCTCCCGGTTCACGCAACGTGACGAGAGTGGCTCCCCACCCGCCGGCGTCCTCCCCGGCGGTGCGGAAGGAGAGGACGAGCGGGTGGCGTCGAAGCGCGACCTCCACCGTGCGGCGCAGCGCCCCGATGCCCTTCCCGTGCACCACCCGGACCTCGCGGAGGCCCGCCTCGGAGCAGGCGTCGAGCCAGTCGGACACCACGTCGGCGGCGTCCGCGGGGCGGAAGGTGTGGAGGTCGAGGGTCCCGTCGATGGGGAGGCGGTGCTCCACTTGGCTCAGAAGGCGAGCGTGAGACCCACGGGGAGCATGCGAACCCCGGCCCCGGTCCCCGTCGTCGACGTCGGGATCGGCGGGTGGAAGATGCGAGGAACCGCCCAGCCGACGAGGCCGCCGATGGCGGACCCGACGAGGATGTCGGTCAGCCAGTGCTGGTCGGCGGCGATCCGGAGGTAGCCGACCGCGGCCGAGACCGTGAAGCCCACGCCGGCCACGATCCCCACGCCCGTGTATCCGCGCATCGCCGCCACCGTGACGGTGGCCGCCACCACCGAGAAGGCGAAGGAGACGTGGCCACCGTAGAAGGAGAGGTTGTCCTCGCTCCTCGAGTAGCCGACGTCGTTCTCGAAGAAGGCGTAGGGACGCTTGCGCCCGACGAGCAGCTTCACGGCCTGGTTCACGAGCAGGGCCGCGGCCGCGGCCTCGGTCACGAGGAGCGAGTCGACGAGCCCCGCGTTCACGTCGCCCCGGCTGTTCGCCGAGAGGAGCAGGTACGTCATGGCGGAGACCGGGACCGCCACGTCGAGGATGGTGGAGAGGGTGTCGGCGGTCCGGGCGTGGTCCCTCCAGACCAGCGCGTTCCGGACGTCGGCGTCGAGTCCCGGCGGCGTGCACCAGCGGCAGGTCTCGGGCAGGAGCGCCGGCTGGTAGATCGTGAGGAGCACGACCGAGAGCCCCATCGCGGCGGTGATCGAGGCGTCGAGCGCGAGGTTGTACTGGAGCGGGATCGGGGGCTCCGCTCCCCGCGCCGGCGTTGCAAAGGCGACAACGAGGGCCACGGCGAGAGCGCGGGCGACGGTCACCGATGCACTCTACCATCGGGTGCGTGGTACTTTTCGGGGATGCGTCTCGCTCCGGTCGCCGTCCTCCTCGCGGTCTGCCTCTCCGCCCCGGCAAGATCCGCCGCGGACGACGTCCCGGCCGAGCCGCCCCCGGCGTCGCGGCTCACCCCGCTCTCCTACGACTGGACCGTCGACGGCATCGTCACGGGCGCATTCGCGGTGAGCACGCTGACGCTGCTCCTCCTGAACAACCAGCTGGCGCCGCTCGACTGCAAGTGGTGCGTGCCGGGACCCATCGACGGCGACCTCTCCCGATCCGTCCTCTGGTCGAGTCCCACTGCGGCGAACACGGTCTCGAACGTCATGCAGTTCGCCATCCCGGTCGGGGTCATGGGCTTCGGTCTCCTCCAGGCCTACCGGCTCGACGATCCGGCGGCGGGCTGGTCGAGCGTCCTCCTCATCACCCAGGCGACCAGCATCGCCATGCTCGCGAACGTGATCGTGAAGTACACGGTGGGGCGGGCCCGACCGTACGTCTGGCAGGGAACCCCGGACCTCTACCCGGCGAGCGTCTCCGACGCGAACGTCTCCTTCTTCGGCGGCCACACCACCTTCGTCTTCGCGGTCGTGGTGTCGGCCAGCACGCTCTTCTTCATGCAGGACATGCCGGGAGCGCCCTGGGTGCTCGGCGTGGGGCTCGCCGCGGCGAGCTTCACGGCGTACCTGCGCATGGCCGCGGCCAAGCACTACCTGTCCGACACGCTGGTCGGCGTGGGGGTGGGAAGCCTCGTCGGCTGGGCGGTTCCCTACCTCTTCCACAGGCCGGGCCGGAAGGGCCCGCCGCAGGCCGGCGACCTCCTCCCCGCACCGGGTGGGATCGCCATCGCCTGGTAGCCCGGTGCATCCGGGTCCCGTCAGTCGTGCGGCGCCACCCGGAATCCCGGGTCCAGGCTCAGGATCTCCCCGGTGAGCGTCAGGGAGCTCGTGTCCGGGCTCTTGCTGCGGACCCCCAAGGCGATCCTCCCTGGACCCCCGGAGGACGAGAGTGCGCCATCCCGTCGATAAGCAAACGGGTCCCGGCCGCCCCCGGGCTTCCCGGCAGATGGCTCCCCCACTCGTGACCGCGCCCGTCGACCTGCCCGCCCACCTGGCCCGCCTCGCCGGCCTCCTCGCCGCCGAGCGGGAGGAGGAGAAGGGGCGGCTCGCCGACGCGGCGTCCCGGCTGTCCCTCTCCGAGCGGGAAGCGCGCGGGCTGGCGCTGGCAGACGTGGAGGCGCTCGACGAGGCGGTGCTGGCCGGCCGTTCGCTCGTCGGCTACGGACGACCGGGGCGCCCACTCGGCGCGTCGCGCATCGGGGTCGGGGCGCTGGTGCGGGTGGAGTTGCGCCGGGAGAGGCGGGACGACGCGCCCTCGGGCGTGGTGGCGCGCCGCAGCCGCGACCGGGTCGCCGTCGCCTTCGACGAGCCGCCTCCCGACTGGGCCACCTGCGGGCGGGTCTCGCTCGAGCTGGTCCCCTCGCCGGTGACCTGGGAGCGGCTCTCGGCCGGGCTGCGGCGCGTGGCGTCGGCGGAGGGAAGGCGGTGGCATCCGATCCTGGCCGGGGAAGCCCCGCGCTTCCTTCCCCGCGCCCGAGGACCGGCCCTCCCCGGAAGCCTGGCGCCGGAGCAGGAGGCGGCCCTCGACCTCGCCGACCGTGCGCTCGACGTGGCGCTCGTCCACGGGCCGCCCGGGACAGGCAAGACCACGGTGCTCGTCGAGGTGATCCGGCGTGCGGTGGCGCGAGGGGAGAAGGTGCTGGCGGCGGCGCCCTCGAACCTGGCCGCCGACAACCTGCTCGAGCGGCTGGTCGGGGCCGGGGTGGACGGCGTGCGCGTGGGCCACCCGGCGCGGGTGGTGGCCGGGCTCCTCGACCGCACGCTCGAGGCACGCGTGGAGGGGCACGAGTCGGCACGCATCGCCGCGGGGCTCGTGGAGGAGGCGCTCGCGCTGCGGCGCGAGGGGCGCAAGCGGCGCGAGAGGCGGGGGCCGGGGCGCTTCAGCCAGGCGCGCGATGCCGAGCGGCGTTCCCGGGAACTGCTCGCCGAGGCGCGAAGGCTCGAGGACCAGGCCGAGCGGGACGTGCTCGACCGAGCCCAGGTGGTGGTGGCGACGCTCACCGGCGTGGACGCGCCGGTGCTCTCGGGACGCCGCTTCGCGCTCGCCGCCGTCGACGAGGCCACCCAGGCCGTCGAGCCGGCGGCGATCCTGGCCCTGCTCCGTGCCGACCGTGCCGTGCTGGCCGGCGACCACCTGCAGCTCCCTCCCACGGTGATCTCGGCGGCGGCCGCCGAGGGCGGGCTCGGCGTCTCCCTGTTCGAGCGGCTGGCCGCGCTTCACGGAGAGTCGATCCTGGTGACCCTGGCCGAGCAGCGCCGCATGAACGAGGCCATCATGCGCTTCCCGTCACAGGCCCTCTACGGGGGGCGCCTGCGGGCCCACCCGTCGGTGGCCGGCTGGAAGCTCGACGAGGAGCCGCTGCTCCTCGTGGACACGGCCGGCACCGGGTACGAGGAGGGGACGCCGGAGGGTTCCGAGTCGCGCCACAACGAGGGGGAGGCGGTCCTCGTCGTGCGCGAGGTGGAGCGGGTGCTCGCCCTCGGCGTCCCGCCCGATGACGTTGCGGTGATCTCCCCGTACGACGCCCAGGTCCAGCGGCTGCGGCAGCTGCTCGCTTCGCGGGTGGAGGAGGGGCTCGAGGTCGACACGGTGGACGGCTTCCAGGGACGCGAGAAGGAGGCGGTGGTGGTGTCGCTCGTCCGGTCGAACGATCTCGGCGAGGTGGGATTCCTCGCCGACGTGCGGCGGATGAACGTGGCCATCACCCGGGCGCGCAAGAAGCTGGTGGTCGTCGGCGATTCGGCGACCGTGGCGCGACACCCGTTCTACGAGTCGTTCGTGCGGCACGCGCAGGAGACGGGCGCGTGGAGGTCCGCGTGGGGGCGGGAGTAGCGTCGCGCGGGCGCCTTCGGGCGCCTTCAGGCTGCCGGGCGGGTGCCGCCGGGCGCTGGGCGGCCCCTCCCCGCGTCGCTGGTCCTCGGGCTCGGGTGTACGGGGGGTGGATGGCGCCGGACCACGCCACACCCGAGGTCTCCCGGATCCGGCGCCCCTGCGGAGGCGACGCTCGGAGGGGCGCCCGCGCCGGCTGGGACGGACCGGGGCCCGAAGGCGGCTCGGACGCACTCGCCGGCGCGCATGCCTGCCGCCTGTCGAGAAGCGAAGCACGCGACGAGTGCAGACGGGGTGAAGCATGCGCCGCAGGCACGCCCCTCCGCCAGGCGCCCGGGGTGGCCTCGGCGCGGGGCGCGTCCGCAGCGGCGACTCGAGCGCCCCGCCCGCGCTGTCCGCGCCGCGAGGATTGGGCGCCCCCAGCGACGAGGCCCACCCACGGGCGCCGGCACCAGGCGGGCGTCCCGCTGCACAAGCTCACTCCCCGGATTACGCTCGTCCCGTGCTCCACCGGACTTTTCAGCTGACGGCCGGCATCGGCCCCTGGCGCGAGCGGCAACTCTGGTCGCAGGGCGTCGCCACCTGGGACGACCACGAGGCCCGGTGCGCCGTCGCGGCCTCGCGCCTCGACGGACGCCTGCTCGAGGCCGTCTCCCGCGCACGCGAGGCGGTGGCCTGCGGTGACGCCGGGACGCTCTCGGCCATGATGCCGGCCCGCGAGCGCTGGCGGCTCCTGCCCACCTTTTCCGGAGACGCGGCCTACCTCGACATCGAGACCGACGGGGGCGACACGGTCACCGCCATCGCCGTCCTCGATCGCGGAGGCCCCCGGGTCTTCCTGCGCGGACGGGATCTCGACGACTTCGCGGCCGCGAGCCGGGACTGGAAGCTCCTCGTCACCTTCAACGGGCTCTCCTTCGACGTGCCGGTGCTCCGCCGGGCCTTCCCGGGCTGGCGCCCGCCTCCGGCGCACGTCGACCTCCGCCACCTCTGGGCCCGGCTCGGCCACCGAGGGGGCCTGAAGCTCCTCGAGCAGGCCCAGGGCATCGGGCGCCCGCCACACCTCGCCGGCCTGGGGGGCTGGGACGCGGTCCTGCTCTGGAGGCGCCACGAGCGCGGCGATCGCGCCGCCCTCCGGCTGCTCGTCGAGTACAACCTCCACGACGCCGTGAACCTCCAGGCGCTCGCCGCGCTCGGCTACAACCGGACCGTGGAGCGGCTCGGCCTGCCTGCGGAGCCCGTCGCGGTGGCCGCCCGCGGAGACTGGCTCCTCGACATGTCCCGGCAGATCCAGGCGCTCGGGTGAACCCCGTCGCTCCAATCCTGCTCGCGGCCCTCGCCTCCGCCGGGGAGCCCGCCCCGCCGCTCCAGCCTCGGGACGAGGACGGGCGCTTCCTGAACCTCGACCCGCGCGTGACGCACGGCCTCGGGGGGCTCATCCGCTGGCAGATCCTCGACCGTCTCGACGGGACCAGGCGGTCCACTCCCGACCGTGCCCCATCCCCACCGTCGAGCCCGACCGGGAGAAGCTGCGCAACCCGCCCGTCCGCGGCGAAGGGGCGCGCATCACCTGGCTCGGCCACGCCAGCTTCCTCGTCCAGCTCGACGGGGTGTCGCTGCTCATCGACCCGGTGCTCGGGGACCGGATGGGGCCGGGCGGCGTCGTGGGGCGCAACGTCCCTCCGCCGCTGCGCCCGGAGGAGCTTCCGCACATCGACCTCTGCCTGGTCTCGCACGACCACTGGGATCACATGGACGTGCCCACCTTGCGCGCCGTCGGCGCGCCGGTGATGGCCGGTCTCGAGACCGACGCGCCGCTCTCACGGGAGAAGGTACAGCACGTGGGGCTGCGCTGGTGGCAGTCGAAGCGGTACCGCGGTCTCACCATCACCTTCGTCCCGGCGCAGCACTTCTCGGGGCGTGGAATCGGGAACCGCGACCGCACGCTCTGGGGCGGGTGGGTGATCCAGGGTTCCTCGGCGACCCTCTACCACTCCGGCGACACCGCCTACTTCACCGGATTCAAGGAGATCGGCAGGCGTTTTCCGGAGATCGACGTCGCCATGCTGCCCATCGGCGCCTACGACCCGCGCTGGTTCATGCAGCCGGTCCACGTCGATCCCGAGGAGGCGCTGCAGGCCTTCGAGGACCTGGGCGCGCGAACCTTCGTCGCCATGCACTGGGGCACGTTCAAGCAGTCCGACGAGCCGCTCGACGAGCCACCCGTCCGGCTCGAGGCGGAGCGGGTCCGGCGCGCGATCGCCCCGGACCGCGTCCGCGTGCCGGCGGTCGGCGAGACCATCGAAGTCCGCCGCTGATCGCGCCGTAGACACCCCAAACGGGCCAGGATCCTCCCACCTTCACCTCCACCAGGCGTGCGACCCGGGTGGTGCGTCGCGGTGGGCTGCCCCGGAGGGCTACAATCGGGCAAACGACCTGTAAGCCTCCGTCGGCTGCGGTTGGAGAGGATCACTCGTGCCCGATGGTGAACGTCAGCTCCTGGCTGCATCCTTCGAACGCACCGTCGGCGACCGGCTGCTGGCCGCCGAGCGGCTGACCGCCTGGCTGCCCAGCATCCTGGGCGGAGCGCTCGACAACGTCGACCTGGGGTACAGCCCGGCCACCCACTCCTTCCTGGTCGTCGTCCGGACCCGCGGGCTCTCGCGGGAGGCCGAGGCCAGGTTTCACTACTGGTGTGCAAGGGCCGGCGGCATGCCCTGGAACCTGACCTCGGGCCGGGCCGAGGACCGGCGCATGCTCGAGGAGCGGGCCGTCCGCTGCGAGATCCGCTCGCTGGAGGTCCAGGCCCGCAACGTGCCCGACGCCGCCGCCCGGATCGCCAGCGTGGCCGGGGCACCGCCCGACCGGCGCCCAGCTTCCGACGCCCAGCCCACCCTGTCCATGGACGCCGGCAGCGCCGCCTTCGCAGCCGTCACCTGGGATCCGGCGGCGCACCGGCTCTTCATTCCCGGGGTGAGCGCACCGCCCATGGGCGACGTGGTGAACGTCCTCCTGCGGGTGCCGCGCATGGATCGCCCGCTCGAGGCACGGGCACGCGTCGTCGAGGTCCGCGACGAGACGGCCGCGGCACCGGGCAAGCCGGCCGGATTCGCGCTCTCCTTCGACGGTCTCCCGCCCATCCTGGCGGCCGCGCTCGCCACCCACGCCACGAACGTCGACGATCCAGGAGTGAACTTGCGCATCGCGCCGCGCTACACGGTGAACGCGCCGGTGAAGGTGCAGGCCGAGGAGGGGCCGACCGCCCGCCTCGAGTACGCGAACCCCGAGGAGTTCGCCGACGACTACGTGGAGAACCTGTCGCAGGGCGGCGCCTTCGTGCGAACCAGCGCAGCCCTGCCGGAGGGGACGAAGCTCACCCTCGACATGCGGCTCCCGGGGGGCACCCAGCTCCGCGCGCCGGCCACCGTGATGTTCCGGAACCCCCGCGGGGTGGGGGTGAAGATCGAGCTCGACGAGGATGGCCGCCAGAAGCTGGCCGCCGTCCTGGCCCGGATCTCGGCGCGGCCGCGCCGGGCGCTGGTCGTGGACGACGACGTGCTCATCCTGCGCGCCCTGACCGACTCGCTGCAGGCCCGTGGATTCGAGGTGCTGACCGCCAAGGACGGGCAGGAGGGTCTGCACATCGTCGCCGACGAGCTGCTCACGCTCGACCTGCTCGTCACCGACGTGCGCATGCCGGCCATGGACGGCGAGACCTTCGTGCGCACCATCCGCGGAGCGGGGGGGAGTCGGAACTGGCCATCGTGGTCATCGCCGGAACGCTCGACGCGGCCCTCGAGAAGCGGATGGAGACGGCCGGAGCCGACGCCGTGCTCGACAAGGCCCTCGGTCCGGAGGACCTGGCCGCCGCAGCCGACGCCGCGCTGGAGCGCAAGCGCCTCGTCCCGTCGGGCGGATGATCTCCGTGCCGCCGGGCCGAGCCGTCAGGGGCCACAGATCCCGGCCACGACGACCGATCCCGCGACGCTGCCCACCCCGTCGCTCGCCGACAACGCGAGCTCGCCGCCCGGATACCACCCGCCGCAGACCGAGCGGACGGCGCACAGCGTGAGTACCGGATCGCAGGCCACGCCTGTGCAGGGCTGCGGCACCGCCCCGGCCGAGAGGCAACCGCCCGACGCGATCGCCGACAGGTCGACCGGGTCGCCGTCGTCGTCCACCACGAGGCTGGCCGCCTGCGCGGTCTCCTGGTACTCGAAGTCGTACTCCTCGCAGGTGCCCTTCGCGCCGCCGGGCGTGCAGCAGGTGAACCGATCGGTGGCGCAGGGCATGACCATCGCGAGGGGCCGAGCGGAGGAGAGCCGGGGGAGCCGGTTCCGGATCTCGAGGGCCGTCGAATGGGACGGTCCAGCCTCGAACGGATCGGCCGCCGCGATCGTGAGCGGGTGGATCCCGACGAGCGGTCCTGGATCCGGGCGCCCGGTGAACGGGGAGCTGCAGGTGACCCACGCCGTACCCTGCCGCTCCACCACGCCGAGGCAGGACGGGTCGGCTCCGACCGAGAGCAGGAGCGGGTCGCCGTCGTCGTCCACCCAGGTGGAGAGGGGCGCCTGGGCGGCGTAGCGCAGGAAGGGCGCCTCGTAGGTGTGGTCCACCGACGCGGTCGCAACCGGGGCGGCGAGGCGAGGCGGCCGGTTCGTGACCTCCACGTCCCAGCCGGCCGAGGCACGGGCGCCGTTCACGTCGGTGACGACCAGCTCCACCCTCCGGGACACGCCCGGGCCGATGAGCAGGGCGGCATCGGACGGCCTGGCGTACGGGACGACTACGGTGATCCGGGCACGGTCGACGAGATCCTGAACGTCGAAGACGTTCCCTCCGTCGCCCGACCGGAAGGAGGTGAAGCCGAGCGGCGTGACCGGATCGCCGTCGGGATCGCTCCACGTGGCGGCGGGGGTCTCGCCGGTGGCCACGAACCGCCCCGTGGCGGCGTCGTAGCCGTGGGGGAGGGAAGCGGTGCCACCCCCCGAGACGACGGGCGGGCGATTCTTCACCTCGATCCGCTGCCGTCCCACCGCGACCATCCCCCGCGAATCGGTGGCCGCGACGACGAACGTGTACCCGCCGGAGATGGCCGTTCCGGCGGTCTCGATCCGGACCCTCGGACCGGCAGCGGCATCGTCAGGAGAGAACGTGACCGAAGGCGGTACCTGCGCGGAGAGCTCCGGAGGCAGCTCCACCGACCACCGATACGCGAAGGTGACGCCGGCCGGGCCGGTCGCCGTGGCCGAGAGCGAAAGGTCCTGGGAGAGTCCGTCCCACGGGGTACAGGAGAGCGGTGCGCCGCTGCAGAGGTGCTCGACCGAAGTATCGCCGCCGGCGACGACGAGCGGTGGGTCGATGGTCGCCTCGACCCGGACCCGCAGCGTACGGACCCCACTCTCCAAGCCCATCGAATCCACGACGGCGAGCGAGACCTCGTGCTCGCCCGCGCACGGGAAGACCACCGTGAATTCGGCCCCGCTGCCCGTGCCGGGGAAAGGTTCGCACTCCGGGGCCCCGGACGCGACCGAGGCCTTCCAGGACCAGCCGGCGATCGCGTCCCCGGGATCGTCGTCGTGGCTGGCGGTGCCCCGGAAGAGCAATGGACGGTTCGAGCCAGCCGAATCCGGGGGCTCGATCACGGCGACCGGGGCGGCGTTCGCCACGCACTGCCCCGACCTGCACCAGCGACCGGATGGGCAGGGAGCGGAGGTGGAGCAGCTCATGATATCAGGCAGTTCGCCGCACCCTGCCAGGGAGAGCGCGGCCGAGAAAAGGACGAGAGGGGCGCAACGAGGCGCCAGGCTCGAGTTCAAGATGTGCCTCTTGAGGATGTAAAACTGCTTCTTAGCGTGGAGCAATTCGGAGATCACGACCCACCCCGATGCGAATGGCATTCCAGGGCATTCCCCCTTTGCGGAAAGGGCCGATATCGGAGACGCCCGTTCGGGGGCCGGACCATGTGGCCGCGGCGCGGACCTCAGGGCCCCCACAGGCGGCCGGGAACCGCCCACTCCGCGATCGCACGCCGATTGCAGGAGCAATCGGGTGGAATCGCACGTCCATGCTCGCCACCGTCCTCGCACTGCTCCTCGCATCCCCCCTGGCCCACGCCGCTCCCGCGACGCCCATCCCCGCCGCGCCCGACCTGGAGGCCGCCCACGTGGCGGCCGAGGCGATGCTCCGGGCCGGCGACTACCGCGCCGCCGCAGCCCGGTACCGGGCCATCCTCGCCGACCTCGAGACCCGCCCGGCCACCGAGGCACCCGAGGCCGAGTGGACCCGCGCACTCCTCCAGCTCGCGGTGGTCGAGTCCACGCTGGGGCACGGGGAGGCCTCCCGTGCGTCCATGGAGCGGATCCTCGCCCTAGACCCGCAGGCCCGGCTCGACCCGGAGCTCTACTCTCCGGCCTTCCGGCGCGAGTTCGAGGCCGCGAGGACCCGGGTGGCCGCGCGTCCGCACTTCCGCCTCCAGGTGACGACGCGCGAGGGCACGGGCCACGGCTACGTGCAGGGGCGATCGCTCGGCGCGGTGCCGGCCGAGGCTCGGCTTCCGGCGGGCAGCTACCGGGTGGGCGTGGCGGCAGGCGGACGCGTCCAGACCATCACGGTCGACCTGGCGCGCGACGAGCAGGTGATCTTGGACGTGGCCCCCTTTCCCGACCTGGCGGCGAAGGCACCTCCGGCGCCGATCGCGGTCGATCCATCTCCGCCCGCCACCTGGATCCGGCCGACGGCCTGGGCGGCAACCGGGCTCGCCGTCGCAGCCGCCGGGGTGGCGACCTGGCAGGGCATCTCGGCAGCCGGCTCCTACTCCGACGCGAAGGGCATGCTCCTGCCCGACGGCTCGCTGAAGCCGGGAGTGGACCCGGCGGCCTACGCTGCAGCCGCCTCCGCCTACCAGTCGGAGCGGAGGAACGCGTGGATCGCCGGAGGGAGCGCGCTCCTCCTCGGCGCGGGAGCAACCGTGCTCTGGCTCGTCGCGCCGTCGTCGCCCGTCGGGGTGGCGCCGGGAGGCGTGGCCGTGCGCTTCTAGCTTCACGGGCGAAGCGCGATCACCGGACCCGGAAAACGCCCATTCCTGCGGCCGGTACCGTCACGCGCACGGCGGAGCCCTCGCGCGCCAGCGTGGCGTTGCCGAGGAGCCTCCGGGGGTCGCCGGGCAGGTTGGCGCCCGATGCGACGCCGCTTCGCGCGGCAGCCTCGTCCATGCCCACGGCGACGACGTAGGCCTCCTCGAGCGACTCCCGCAGGTAGAGGAGGATCGAGGGATCGTCCGTGGGAAGGACCCGGAGTGAACCGGTCCCGAACGCCTCGCGCCCCCGGCGGAGCGCCAGGAGCTTCCGGTAGAACGCGTACTCGCTCTCCGGATCGGCCCGCTCGGCCTCCAGATTCGTCCGCTCCGGATCGGCGCCGAAGGCGATCCACGGAACCCCCGAGGTGAAGCCCCAGCCGGGACCGGCGCTCCAGGGCATGGGGGAGCGGGATCGATCCCGCCCGTCCACCACGACCTGCGATCCCGGTCGCAAGCCGAGCTCCTCGCCGTAGTACAGGAAGGGGGTCCCGGGCATCGTCGCCTGCACGAGCGCCGCGCGGCGCCAGCGGGAGGCGTTGCCGTTCACCCGCCCGAAGGCGCGCGGGACGTCGTGGTTCCCGAGCTGGATCGCGTTCTGCGCGCCCGGAGGGAGCCCTTGCTGGACCGCCGTGAAGTGCTCCGCGATGGGCTGTGCCACCGGCGCGTCGAAGTAGCCCGGCCAGCCGAAGACGAAGTCGAAGTCGAAGGCCATGTGGAACATGTCCCGGCCGTTTCCGAAGAATGGCGCGGTGGACCCGAACCAGATGGGCTCGGCGACCATGGCGCGGTCCGCGTAGCCGTCGAGCACTCCCCGGAGGTCCGCGAAGTAAGCGGTGGTCTCGGGAATGAGCGAGCAGCCCGCCGCCGACTCGAAGAGGAGCCCGACGACGTCGAGGCGGAACCCGTCGACACCCCGGTCGAGCCAGAAGCGCACGACGTCGAGCGCTGCGGCCGCCACGTCCGGGTTCCAGAAGTTCAGGTCCGGCTGGGTCGCCCGGAAGCGGTGGAAGTAGTACTGGCCCCGCACCTCGTCCCACGTCCAGGCGCTCGTCCCGAAGGTAGGAACCGGGTCGCACGGGATGTCGGGCCGGGAGGGGGTGTCGGACCAGACGTACCAGTCCGCTCGCGGGTTCGTCCGGTCCCGGCGGGACTCCTGGAACCACGGGTGCTCGACCGACGTGTGGTTGAGGACCAGGTCGAGCATGACCCGCATCCCGCGGGAATGGGCCGCCACGAGGAGGGCGTCGAGGTCGGCCATCGTGCCGTGGTCGGGGTGGATCCCCCGGTAGTCGGACACGTCGTACCCGGAGTCGGCGAGCGGCGAAGGCATGATGGGCATGAGCCAGAGAGCGTCCACTCCCAGCTCGCGGAGCGCGTCGAGCCGCGACGTGAGGCCGGGCAGGTCGCCGATCCCATCTCCGTCCGAGTCCTGCAGGGAGCGGACGTACACCTCGTAGAACACCGCGTGGCGGTACCAGTCCGGCCCCGAGAGCAGCCGGGACGCCTCGGCGGCGCGATCCTTCTCCGGGTAGACGGGCTCGGGCGCGGCCGGCGGGGAGGACGACGAGCAGCCCGCCAGGCCGAGGACCAGGAGTGTGGAGGCGGCCAGGGGATGGTGGGCCCGAACGCGCATGCCCGGATCCCTAGCGCGGAGCCGGAGCGGCCGCAGGGGGGAGCGCCCCCTTCGCGGCGGCGAGCCCATCCTGGAGCACGCGCGAGAGCTCCGGACCCAGATAGGTCCGCCTGGCCTCGCCGGTGCGGGCGCGCACGCCCTCCGGTGTCTCGACGTATCCGACGTAGTCCCCAACGAGCGAGACCACCTCGACGCCCGGTCCGAACGCGCCCCGCCATGCGCTTCCCACCGCCTCCCCGGGCTCGGCGGGCACGGCGAGGAGCGTGGCCGGACCGATCCGGAGCGCGACGACGCGGGTACGCTCGGGCATCCAGTTCCAGAGCAGGTTCGAGAGGAGACGGTCGAGGAAGGCCGGCACGGCGCCGAACGACGGCGCCGGAAGGGAGACCTCCGCGGCCGCCACCGCCAGCTCCGCCGACCCGTCGCCCGGAGGGTAGGGGAGCCGCCCGACCTCGTCGGCGACGGCGCGCCCGAAGGCGAGGTGGGCCGGTCCGGGCTGGGGAGAAGGGAGCATCCAGGTCTGGTCCCCTTCCGCGCCCTGGAGAAAGACGGTGACCCCCTGCAGCGTCCTCGCGAGCTCCCCGGGCCAGTCGCCGGAGAGGAGCAGGTTCCGCTTCTCCCGGATGGTGGCGTGGGCGGGGAAGACGACCACCTGTCCCACCACCTCACCCCCGGGACGCTCCACACGGATGGCGAGCAGCTGTCCGCCACGTGCACCGCCGTCCCGGTTCCGGACCAGGTCGGGGCGGCGGGAGCGGGCCACCGAGACCTGTGCCGGGGCTCGCGCGGCAGATGCGGCGCGGATCGCATCCGCGATGCGGTCGGCGAGGACGTCCTCCAGCGCCGGGTCGTACGGGCCCGTGCCGAACCGGGCCCCGAGCAGGTCGTCCCAGAAGCCGCCCGGGCCGGAATGGGTATGGGTCGCGGCCACCAGGACCGCGTCGAGTTCCAGGTCGCGCAGCCGGGCCTCGACCTTCTCCCGGAGCGCCGCCGGCACGAGCAGGATGTCCACCGAGGCGAGGGCCACCGAGAGCCCCGGCTGGGAGAGGACGAGGGCGCGGGCCATGGGTGCGTCCTCGACCCCCTCGCTCGCGTAGTCGAGGCGCGGATACCCGCCGATCGGAACGCCCGGCGGGGTGGCGAGGGGCACCGACGCGGCGCCGGCCGAGAGCGCGCCCGAACCATGCGCCATCGAGACGACCCGTGGCGGCGCCTGTTCCCGCGACCCGCGAACCGGAAATATCGCGAGAATCAGGAGGGTTGCGCCTGCAGCGGCGGCGACCCAGGCCGTGAGCTTTTTCAGCACCCAACCGTTATACTGCGACGCCTCATGGGTTACGACGAGGCGTTCGACAAGCTCAAGGACGAGTGCGGGGTCTTCGGGATCTGGGCGCTCGGGGGCGACATCGACGCCGCCAACTTCACCTACCTCGGGCTCCACGCGCTCCAGCACCGCGGGCAGGAGTCGGCGGGCATCGTGGCCACCGACGGCAAGACCCTGCATGTCCACCGGGGCATGGGGCTCGTCGCCGACATCTTCACGGCACCCGAGCTCGAGAAGCTGAAGGGCGGCGCCGCCATCGGCCACGTCCGCTACAGCACCGCCGGCGCGAGCCACCTGAAGAACGCCCAGCCCATCGCCATCGAGTACGCCGGCGGCGCGCTCGCCGTGGCCCACAACGGCAACCTGGTCAACGCGGAGCAGCTGCGCAGCGACCTCGAGATGGCCGGCTCCATCTTCCAGACCACGAGCGACACCGAGGTGGTGGTCCACCTCATGGCCCGGGCCCGCACCGAGCACCGTCCCGGAACGCGGGAGCACCTGCTCGCCGCGCTCCGCCAGGCGCTCGGGAAGGTGCAGGGTGCCTACAGCCTCGTGGTCCTCACCGAGAAGGCGCTCGTCGGCGTGCGCGATCCGATGGGCTTCCGCCCCCTCGTCCTCGGCAAGTTGAAGGGAAGTTACGTGCTCGCCAGCGAGACCACCGCGCTCGACCTCATCGAGGCCGAGTACATCCGCGAGGTCGAGCCGGGCGAGCTGGTGGTGATCGACGAGTCCGGATTCCACTCCGAGCGGCTCTTCGCCGGGCCGTCTCCGGAGCGGAGCGGCCGCTGCGTCTTCGAGCACATCTACTTCGCCCGTCCCGACTCGGTGCTGTTCGGGAAGTCGGTCTACGCCACCCGCGCTGCCTTCGGTGCCCGGCTCGCCGCCGAGCAGCCCGCCGAGGCCGACCTGGTGATCCCGGTGCCCGACTCGGGCGTCTCGGCGGCCATCGGTTTCTCCAATGCGAGCGGGATCCCCTTCGCCATGGGGCTCGTGCGCTCCCACTACGTGGGGCGAACCTTCATCGAACCGGCCCAGTCGATCCGCCACTTCGGCGTGAAGCTGAAGCTGAACGCGGTGAAGGACATGCTGAAGGGCAAGCGGCTCGTCGTCGTCGACGACTCGGTGGTGCGCGGGACGACCTCGAGGAAGATCGTCAAGATGCTGCGGAACGCCGGCGCCACGGAGGTGCACATGCGCATCTCGTCGCCACCCACGGCCTGGCCCTGCTACTACGGCATCGACACGCCCAACCGGCAGGAACTCATCGCCAGCTCCCACAGCGTGGAGGAGATCGCCCGCTACATCACGGCCGACTCGCTCGGCTACCTCTCGCTCGACGGCCTGTACGCGGGGCTCGGCGAGGAGCGCTCGCGCTACTGCGACGCCTGCTTCTCCGGCGACTACCTGATCGAGTTCCCGAAGCCGAAGGCGCAGACGCCGCTCCGGCTCGTCGGGGCGTGAGCGAACGCCCCATCGGGGGTGCTCGCCAACCGAATACCCGGTGAAGCAGGATGTCCTCGCCCGGGTTTCACTCCGGGTCCATCGACGCTCCCCTGCGCGCACACCCGTTGCACCGGACCACCGGAGCGCTTGCAGCGTACCCGCAGCACGAATGCGTCTTTCTCGAGGTGCCGGCCGGGTAAGGCGCGCGGCTCGAAAATGGGACGGTCGCGCTCAGGTGCCAGGAATCCGGGCACTCGTGCGACAATCGGCTCCCCCGCATGGACCCCATCCCCGTCCAGGAACGCCCCAAGTCCCGCCCCCGGATCTCGGCCGTCGTGCCCATGTTCAACGAGGGGCGGAACGCCACGTCCTTCCTGCGCCTCCTGCGCGACCAGCTCGCCGCGCTCTCCGCCTCCTTCGAGATCGTGGTGGTGAACGACGGGAGCAGGGACGACACGCGCGAGCGCGTCCTCGAGGTCGCCGACGACTGCGCCGTCCACTACGTGGAGCTCTCGCGCAACTTCGGCAAGGAGGCCGCGCTCTCGGCCGGGCTCGAGGCGGCGCGCGGCGACGTGGTGGCGCTCCTCGACGGCGACGGCCAGCACCCCCCCGCCCTGATCCCGGCCATGCTCGAGCGGTGGCGGGAGGGCGCCGACATGGTCTACGCCGTTCGCGCCAACCGCCGGGACGAGTCGTGGATGAAGCGCGCCGGGACCGCGGTCTTCTACTCCGGCATGGCCTGGGCCTCCCACGTGGAGATCCCGCCCGACGCCGGCGACTTCCGCCTGCTCGACCGGCGGGTGGTGGAGGCGCTCAGGCGCATGCCGGAACGGGCCCGCTTCATGAAGGGTCTCTACGCATGGGTGGGGTTCCGCTCGGTCTCCATCGAGTTCGAGCCGGGTCCGCGGGTGGCAGGACGGAGCTCGTTCGGGTTCGGGAACCTCCTCCGTCTCGCGGCGGCGGGGATCACCTCCTTCTCCACGCTGCCCCTGCGCGCCGTGTCGGTGGTGGGCGCCGTCGTTTCGGTGGTGGCGCTCGGCTACGGCGCCTGGGTCGTCGTGGAGGAGCTGGTCATCGGCACCAGGGTCCCGGGCTACCCGACCATCGTGGTCTCCATCATGTTCTTCTCCGGCGTGCAGCTCCTCTCGCTCGGGGTGATCGGGGAGTACCTGGGGCGGGTCTTCGAGGAGGTGAAGCGCCGCCCCAACTTCGTCGTCGCCGACGACGTCGATCGCGGCCGCGTCCTCCCGCCCGGGGGGCGAAGCGCGGAATGAGCGCAGGGGCCGACGCCGCGCAGCCGCGCAGGATCGTCCTCTGCGCCGACGACTTCGGCATGGAACCCTCGGTGAACGAGGGGATCCTCCGCCTGGCCTCGTCCGGGCGCCTCACCGCGGTGACCTGCATGGTCGAGATGCCGGCCTTTCGCGAGGGTGCGCCGGCGCTCTCCCGCCTGGCCGGCCGGGCCGACGCGGGACTCCACCTCGACCTGGGAACCCGCTCCGCGGCGGAGCTCCTCGCGCTCGCCGCGCGCGGGGCCATCGGGCTCGTCGACGAGGCCCGGGTGGCGGGCCAGATCGCCGAACAGCTCGACCGCTTCGAGGAGGCCATGGGCGCTCCCCCCGCCTTCGTGGACGGCCACCACCACGTCCATCAGCTCCGCCCGGTGCGAAACGCGCTCCTCCGCGTTCTTCGCGCCCGACATGGGGACCGGGTGCCCTACGTCCGCAGCGTCGTCCCGCTCCGGGCCCGCGGCACCAAGGCGGCCATCGTCGCCGGGCTGGGGGCGCGCCCGCTGCTCCGGCGGCTCGAGGAGGAGCGCATCCCCCACAACACCGACTTCGCTGGGGTCTACGACCTCTCTGCGCGGTCCGACTTTCCCGGACTCCTGCGTGCCTGGCTGGGCGACCTGGCCGATGGTGGACTCGTCATGTGTCACCCCGGCCTGGCCGGCGAGGGAGCGGCCGCCGCCGCGCGCGGGGCCGAGCTGCGCCACCTCGGGTCGGATCGCTTCGTCGCCGACTGCGCCGCCGCCGGGGTCCGGATGGTCCGCCCGTCGGAGGCCCTGGCGTGACGGGCCCCGCCGCCCGCCTGCGCCGCCGGCTCGGCGACTTCTTCCTCGATCCGCGCGTGGCCTTCTCGGCCCCACTCGTCGTCGCCGCGCTGGCCGCGGCGCAGATGCTCCTGCAGACCCGCCTCAACCTGCTCCCCGGCGGCTACACGCACTACAACAATTTCATCATCTTCCGGCAGGCCTTCGTCCACATGCTGGAGGGGCGAGACCTCTACCTGAACTTTCCCGCCGAGCACTTCGACAACTTCCTCTACAGCCCGACCTTCGCGGCCCTCATGGCCCCGTTCGCGCTGCCCCCCACCTGGCTCGGGCTCGTCCTCTGGGATCTTTCCGTCGCCGCGGTGCTGGTGGCGGGAATTCGTTCCGTTCCCGGCCTCGACGCGCGTGCCCGGTCGCTCCTCGTCTGGTTCCTCCTCCCCGAGTTCATCGGCTCGGCCCAGGCCTCCCAGACGAACCCGGCCATCGTCGGGCTCCTCCTGCTCACCCTGGCCATGGCGGAACGGCAGCGTGCCTGGGCTGCCGCGCTCCTCCTCGCGCTGGCCGGGTACGTGAAGATCTTCCCGCTGGCGGCCGGGCTGCTCTTCCTCGTCTACCCGGAGCGCATCCGGCTCGTGCTCTGGAGTGCGGCCTGGATGGTCGCTCTGGGCGCGCTGCCGCTCCTCTTCGTCTCCCCGGACCAGCTCGCCTGGCAGTACGGCAACTGGTGGCGTCTCCACACCACGAGCACCCACGCCTCGGGGATCGGGCTCTCGGCCGCGGGGATCCTCCAGTCCTGGTTCGGACTCGTGCCGCCGCGGCTGCTGCTGCTCGGAGCCGGGAGCATGGCGATGCTCCTCCCGCTCACGAATCCCAGGGCCTTCTCCCGGCTCGAGTTCCGCGCCGTCTTCCTGGGCGCGATCCTCATGTGGATGATCGCCTTCAACCACCTGAGCGAGTCGCCCACCTTCGTCATCGCCATGGGCGGGATCGGCCTCTGGTACTTCTCCCAGGAGGGCACCCCGGTGCACCGGGCGCTCCTCTGGATGGCCTTCCTCCTCGTGTCGGTGACCTACTCCGACCTCTTCCCGGGCTCCCTCCGGGATCGGTGGATCCACCCGTACGCGGTGAAGGCGCTGCCGGTCTTGGTGATCTGGGGGGTGGCCGTCGCCGAGCTGACGCTCCGCCGTCGCGATCCGCGCTAGGCTTCGGTCATGCAGCCCCTTCCCCTCCGCGTCCAGGACGGGTCGGTCCGGATCTACCGGATCCTGGACGTCGCCGACGGCATCGACCTGGCCCGCGCCGAGGCGCTCGCCTCGGGCCCGAAGTCGCGCGTGAAGCTCGCGAGCCCCCGTTCGGCCCTCGAGATCGCCCACCCGCCGCTCCGGCTCGGGCTCGGCCCGCGCGACGTGCGGATCGCCGGGGAGTCGAGGCGGGTGGAGATGCAGGTGAGCCTCTTCGACTACGGGGTGGCGAGCTTCCTCTTCGACCTGCCGGTGACCCCGGGTACCTCCCTCGAGGAACTCGTACCCCTCGCAGAGGCGCTCCTCGAGCACCCCAACCCGGAGCTGGACGAGGTCGCGCGCGCCCTCGCCGCCGAGCTCTCGACGGCGCTCGCCCCGGCGCTCTCGCGGCCGCACCGGTGGGACGGCATCGAGACCTACACGGTCTTCTTCGTGCGCGCCTTCGACCGCCGGGTCACCGGCAACGAGATCCTCGAGCGGGCCTCCCTGGAGCGGCTGCTCCTCGGGGAGACCGACCCGGTGCCGCTGTCCTCCGGGGAGAGGGCCGACGTGCTGAAGCACCGCTTCGCGTATCTCGAGACCGACCTCGTCGTGGTCGACTGGAACAGCGCCTTCGTCCACGAGCCTTCCGGCTCCACCGACGTGCCCGACCTCCTCGAGCTGGCCACCGCGCAGCTGCTCGAGCTGCGCTGGTACGACGCCTTCCTCGACCGGGAGCTGGCCGAAATCCGGGGAGAGGTGGAGCGTGCGGGGAACGCCGGCCTGTTCACTCGCCGTTACAACCGCCTGATGCGGCGGACCGCCGTCCTGCTGGTGGACATGTCGGAGATGCTGGAGCGGGTGGAGAACACGGTGAAGATCGTGGGGGACTTCTACCTGGCGCGGCTCTACCAGGCGGCCCTGCGCCGCTTCCGCCTCCCGGCCTGGCAGGAGTCGGTCCTGCGCAAGCACCGGATGCTGGCGGAGGCGAACCGGGTCCTCTCCGACGGCGCCGACACCCGCCGCGCCGAGCTGCTCGAGATCACCATCATCGTCCTCATCGCCTGGGAGATCCTCTGGGCCTTCTGGCGGCCCTGAGGGCCCCACCCCCCCCGAAAGGGCCCATTCCTGGGGCTTTTTTGATCTTCTCCGAGGGTGGATCGACGGATCACGCCCATTTGACGGGCAATTCGTGCAGTCCCCAGTTGACTCGGAGATCCGAAAGCGATATCCGAGACGCACGTTTCGCCGGCCCGGCGCGGGTTTCGCGGCGGTTTCCCGGCGGCGCCCCAAGGAGGGCCGCACATGAGCATGACGCAGGCACAGTTCTTCACCGCCGTTTCCGAGAAGGCCGGGATCTCGAAGGCCCAGGCCAAGGCCGTGTTCGCCGCCGTGGAGGAGGTCGTCCTGAAGAGCCTCAAGTCGGCCGGCAAGATCCCGCTGGGCGGCCTCGGGGCCGTGAAGCTCCAGCAGCGGAAGGCCCGCATCGGCCGCAACCCGGCGACGGGCGAGGCCATCAAGATCGCCGCCAAGACGGTGGTCAAGATCGCCCCGGCGAAGGGTCTCAAGGACGCCTTCAACAAGAAGAGCAAGTAGCGTTCGCCGTCGTCTTTCCAGGGGGCCTGCCGGACGCGTTCCGGTGGGCCCTCGCGCTTTTCCGGACCCTCGCGGCGGCCCGGATCTTCCTTGACAACCCCGGACCCGATCCGTAGCCTGCGAGGACTTTTTTTCGAGGCATCTCCGACCCTTATGTCCCATCACGACGACTCGACCGCGGAGCGCGGGCCGCAGGAGATCGCGGATCTGCCGAAGGACAAGGTGGCCCGGTTCGACGCCGCGCTGCCCGAGATCCTGAAGCGCTATCCCGCCGATCACAAGGAAGCGGCGATGCTCGCCGCGCTGCGCCGCGCACAGGAGATCTTCGGCTGGCTCTCGCCCGGGGCGCAGAAGCTCGTCGCCGACCGGCTGGGGGCGGCGGCAACCCGCGCCGAGGAGGTCGCCACCTTCTACGTGATGTACCACACGCGTCCGGTGGGCCGTCACGTGGTCGAGGTCTGCACCAACGTCTCCTGCTCGCTGGCCGGCGGCTACGACATCTTCGAGGATCTGAAGAAGAAGCTGGACGTCGAGAACGGCGGCACCACCAGGGACGGGCGCATCACCCTGCGCCAGGTCGAGTGCCTGGGCTCCTGCGGAACGGCGCCCGCCATGCTGGTCGACGAGGAGATGCACGAAGGCCTCACCTCCCGGTCGGTCGAGAGCATCCTGGGAGGCCTCAAGTGAGCGAGACCCTCATCCTCACGAAGCGCTGGCCCAAGAAGGACCCGTCGATCGACGGCTACCGCGCCGACGGCGGCTACCGGAGCCTCGAGAAGGCAATCGGCATGGCGCCCGGCGCCATCGTCGACGAGGTGAAGGCCTCCAACCTGCGCGGACGCGGCGGTGCAGGCTTCCCCACCGGCTTGAAGTGGACCTTCCTCCCCAAGGACGTCCGCCCCCGCTACCTCTGCATCAACGCCGACGAGTCGGAGCCCGGGACCTTCAAGGACCGGTACATCTGCGAATACGACCCGCACCAGCTCCTCGAGGGCATCGCCATCTCCTGCTTCGCCCTCGACATCCACCTCGCCTACATCTACATCCGCGGTGAGTTCGCCGCGCAGGCCCGCAGCCTCGAGAAGGCCATCGAGGAGGCGGTCGCCGCCGGGATCTTCGGGGGCCCGAAGCTCCTCGGCAAGGCCGACTTCGATCTCCAGGTCCACGTGGTCCGCGGCGCCGGCGCCTACATCTGCGGCGAGGAGAGCGCCCTCATGGAGTCGGTGGAGGGCAAGAAGGGCTACCCGCGCTTCAAGCCCCCCTTCCCCGCCATCATCGGCCTGTGGGGCAAGCCCACCATCATCAACAACGTCGAGACCCTGGCCAACGTGCCCTGGATCATCGAGCACGGTGCGGCCGCCTTCGCCGCGCTGGGAGCGGGAAAGACGGGCGGCACCCGCCTCTTCGGCGTCTCCGGCAACGTGAAGCGCCCGGGCGTCTACGAGAAGCCCGCCGGCTACAACATGAAGAAGCTCCTCCTGGAGGACTGCGGCGGCACCGCGAGCGGTCGCCCCATCAAGGCGGTCATCCCGGGTGGCTCCTCCTCCCCGGTGCTCCGCGGCGACGAGATCGACGTCTCCCTCGAGCCCGACGCCATCAAGGCCGCGGGCACCATGTCCGGCTCCGGCGGCATCATCGTCATGGACGACTCGGTATGCATGGTCCGGGCGCTGGCGCGCATCGCCATGTTCTACGCCGAGGAGAGCTGCGGCCAGTGCACCCCCTGCCGCCAGGGGACCCCCTGGATGTGGAAGATCCTCGAGAAGATCGAGCGGGGCGAGGGCACGATGAAGGACCTGGCCCTCATCGAGCAGCTGCCCGGCAACATCATGGGGCAGACCATCTGCGCGCTCGGCGACGCAGCGGCCATGCCGGTGCAGAGCTTCGTGAAGAAGTTCCGCGACGAGTTCGTGGAGCACATCGAGGGACGCGGCTGCAAGCACGGCGAGACCGGCTGGGGAGTGTCTCGCGAGTCCCGCGAGGCACTGGTGGGTGGCAACCGTCACGCTGTGAGGTAAGCGATGGGGATCACGGCCGAGCAGGTGCTGTTCTGGGTCTTCGCCATCCCGCTGATGGCGTCCGCGGCCGGCGTGATCATGGCCCGCAACCCCGTCTACGCCGCCATGAGCCTGGTCTCGGCCTTCTTCTGGCTGGCCGGCATCTACGTCCTGCTCACCGCCCACCTCCTCGCCTTCGTCCAGATCATCGTCTACGCGGGCGCCATCATGGTGCTCTTCCTCTTCGTGGTGATGCTGCTCTCGCTCACCGACGCAGAGCTGGGGCTGGAGAAGATCACCGCCCTCAAGGTGGTGGGGATCCTCGGATCCGCCGGCTTGCTCTCCCTGATCGTCACCGCCATCGTGCAGTCGGGTCCCCGGTCCATGGCGGCGGTCGGGGAAGATTTCGGGACGGTCCGGGCCGTGGGAAAGGTCCTCTTCACCCAGTACCTGCTCCCCTTCGAGGCCACGAGCGTGCTCCTCCTCGTCGCCATCGTGGGGGCGGTCGTGGTGGCGAAGGAGAAGATCTAGCCATGGTGCCCGTCAGCAACTACCTGGCGCTCGCCGCCTTCCTCTTCGCCATCGGCTTCGCCGGCGTGCTCGTGAAGAAGAACGCCATCATCGTCTTCATGAGCATCGAGCTCATGCTGAACGCGGCGAATCTCACCTTCCTCACCTTCGCGAGGCAGCAGGGCTCCATGTCCGGCCACGCCATTGCCTTCTTCGTCATCGCCGTGGCCGCGGCGGAGGCGGCCGTCGGGCTCGCCATCGTGATCGCCGTCTACCGCACGCGCGGGACGGTGTCGGTCGACGAGGTCGAGGTCCTGCGGGACCGCTAGCCGGAGCAGGGTTCCCTCGAGCGCGCGGCCGCCGTCACCGGTTCTGGCGGCTGGCCTCGTCCTGGCCCGGCTTGCTCGATTCGCCTGCCAGCCGATGGGCGGGGGTCCTGGGGCTGTCCGGAACGGGATCCAGGACCGGATCCTGGCCGAAGTAGACCGACAGGGCCAACACCAGGGCCAGGATCGCGCTCAGCACGAACGTGGGCACGAGCGATGCCCTGTGCTCGACGATTCGCTTCCGGTGCCTGTGAGACGGAGGGTCAGCCTCCTTGTTGGCTTCGCCTTCGCCGCGACCTCCCTCACGAGGGGGTCGAGGCGCACGAGCCTCGGCAGGAGCTGGTGCGGCCACGGGTGCGGCCACGGGTGCGGCCACGGGTGCGGCCACGGGTGCGGCCACGGGTGCGGCCACGGGTGCGGCCACGGGTGCGGCCACGGGTGCGGCCACGGGTGCGGCCACGGGTGCGGCCTTCAGAGCCGTCGCGGCCGAACCGGCGTGGGGATCTCGAGGGACCAGTGGCGCCGGACGCCGGGAAGGCTCGACGAAGGATGGGCGTCTGGCGGGAGAAGGCGCAGGCGCCGGCGCCGGTACGGACGCGGGAGCAATCCCGATCGCCGCCGAGGCTGCGGCTCCGGCAACTCGTGCGGCCGGGGGAGCCGGCGGAGCCGGTGCGACGACGGGCACGACCGGGACGACGGCGACGACAATCGGGGTGACCCCGGTGGCAGCCACCGGCTTCTGGGAGATCTCCGGGCGAACGGCAATCGTCTCCCCGCAGGTCTTGCACTTCATCCTGAAGGCGCGACCCGAGAGTTCCTCGGAGACGACATATGTCCGACCACAGCTCCCGCAACCGAACCGCACCTTGGAATCCTCCAACCTGCTGTACCTGCTCGTCAATGCCACATGAGCCAACGGGCATGACGCAACCAGGCATTCCCGGGAGGGATGTTTATGTCACTCGAACGCGGTACGTCGCAACCCTGACGGGTAATGTCCGAAGCTATCAGGGGGGATCGGTGTCGAATCGATGCACCGGATGGGGCAGATCGGTCGAGGTTCGCAGCACGAGTTCCTTCAACAACCCGGTCTTCATGTCGTAGACCCAGCCGTGCAGCCAGGGACGCCCCTCCCGCGCCCAGGCTCGCTGGACCACCGATGTCTTCGTCAGGTGGTCCACCTGCTCGATCACGTTCAACTCGACGAGCCGCCGTGCCCGGGCGTCCTCGCCGGGGAGCGCGGACAGCTCTTCCTGGTGCCGCTCGGCGCAGTCCTTGATGTTCTGGAGCCAGCGGTTGATGAGCCCGAAGTCGTGCCGCGACATTGCGGCCTTGACGCCGCCGCACCCGTAGTGACCGCAGACGATGATGTGCCGGACCCGCAGCCGCTCCACCGCGTAGAAGACGACGGTGAGCATGTTCAGGTCGGTGTGGACCACCTGGTTCGCGACGTTCCGGTGGACGAACAGGTCGCCGGGCTGGCAGCCGGTGACGGTCTCGGCCGGAACGCGGCTGTCGGAACAGCCGATCCACACGTACTCGGGGTCCTGGCCATCCTTCAGTCGCGAGAAGTAGTCGGTGCGCTCCCCCGTGCGCTCGGCGACCCAGCGCTCGTTGAATTCGAGGAGACGCCTGTAACCGTCCATGCCCATGCGGGAAGAGGGTACCAGAATGGGTACGGTCCGCTGAAATAGGTCCGCGGGTCCTCCGTAGGGGAGGGAACAAGGAGAAACGCCATGAAGAACCTCGCCATCGTCGCCTTCGCCCTCGCCCTGCAGATCGGCTTCCTCGTCCAGCTCGCCTCGCTGTAGCCGCTCGCCCGCGGATCGCCGCGGGCAAGGGCGGCGCCCCCGCCGATGCGGTGACGCGGCACCGCCGCCGCGGTAAGCTCCCCGCCCCATGCTCGCGCGCTGCGCCTTCTGCCAGAAGACCTTCGACACCGATCGCTTCGGGGTGCAGCCCTGCCCCCACTGCGCTCAGCAGGTCCACCTCGCCGACCCGAGCGCACCCGTGCCGACGCAACCGGCCCCTCCGGCGGTACCACCGCCGGGGCACTGGGCGGGCGGTCCGCCTCCCGGTGCCCCCCCCGGCCCCGGCGCGCCCTGGGCCGTGGGCGAGGCCGACGCTCCCTTCGCCCTCCGTGCGTCGCAGGGATTCCTCCAGACCTACGTCTCCACCTGGAAGCTCGCCTGCCTCCAGCCTGCCGAGTTCTTCCGTTCGGTGAAGGTCGGCTCCCCCGGCTCCGCGGTGCTCTTCGGGGTGGTCGCCATGACGGTGGCGAGCTGGTTCCAGACGCTCTACGGAGCGATCATGGGCGCCGCCACCCGGGGGATGCTGGAAGAGGCGCTGAAGCAGGTGCCCCAGGGTTCGCAGTTCCAGGACACCTGGATGATGCAGTGGATCTCCGGAGCCACCGCGATCGGCACGGTGGCGCAGCTGGTCGCCGCTCCGTTCATCTCCGCGATCTGGATCCTATTGTGGGCCGCCCTCTACCACGTGTGCCTGCTCGTGCTGGGTGCGGCATCACGCGGGTTCGAGGCCACGCTCACGGTGGTGGGCTACGCCTCCGGGGCGCTGCTCATCGGCGCCGCTCCGGTGCCCGGCCTGGCGAATCTGGTGGGGGCGGTCTGGTTCGGCTTCGCCGCCGCCATCGGCTTCCGGGAGGCCCAGCGCACCACCAGCGGGAAGGCCTGGACGGCGCTGCTCCTCCCCTTCCTGGCCGTCTGCGCCTGCTGCTGCGCCGGCGCCTGGATGCTCGTCACCGGCGTCTCCAGCCTGAAGGTCCACGGGGGATAGCGTCATGGGTCCGGACGGGCGCCTCCGCGGACGTCTCGGGATCCCGGAGGCCTTCGCGCTCGTCGCCGCGGCCTCCTTCCTGGTCGCCCGCTTCGCGCCGGTCCTCTCCTTTCACTCCGAGTGTCCATTCCGGGCGCTCACCGGCCTCCCCTGCGCCTCCTGCGGCATGACCCACGCCTTCGTGGCGCTGGCCCACGGCGACGCTGCCGGGGCCTGGTCGGCGAGTCCGCTCGGCGCGCTGCTCGCCGGGGGGGCATGGATCTTCGCCCTCCTCGACCTGGCCCGCGTGGCCGCAGGGATTCCCTGGCCGCGCCTTTCCGACCGCGCCTGGCGGGCCATGGCGGTGGGCGTCGTGGGCGCCGCCGCCCTCAACTGGGCGTGGATGCTGCTCCGCGCGGGCTCGGCGCGAGGCCTCCCGTGACCGGGGAGGAACGGCTGGGCTTCCTGCTCGTCGCGGCGAGCTACCTGGCCGGCTCGATCCCCTTCGGGCTCCTGCTCGGGCGGCTCGTGGCCGGCGTCGACGTCCGGACCGAGGGCTCGGGGAACATCGGCGCCACCAACGTGGCCCGCACCGCCGGGAAGGGCCTGGGCGTGCTCACCCTGCTCCTCGACGCCGCCAAGGGGGGCATCCCGGTGGCGGTCACGGCGCTCGTGCTCGGGGAGGCCCACGACGCCGGATGGCCGGCCGCGGCAGGGCTCTCCGCCTTCCTGGGCCACGTCTTCCCCGTCTGGCTGCGCCTCCGGGGAGGGAAGGGGGTGGCCACCGCCTTCGGCGCCTTCGTGGTGCTCACCCCCTGGCTCGCGCTGCTCGCCGGGGCGGTGTTCGCCGTCGCCTTCGCGGCCACGAGGGTGGTCTCGGTGAGCTCCATGACCGCGGCGGCGGTGCTGTCCCTCGGCGCGGCCCTCGAGCACGGGAAGTACGCCCCGGTGACCCGGGTGGCGCTGGTGGTGCTCGCGGTGATCGTCATCCGTCACCGGTCCAACATCCGGCGGATGCTGCGCGGCGAGGAATCGCGCCTGGCCGCGAAGGCGAGGCGCGCTACACGTTCGGCATCGCGCTCATCTCGCCCGACGGACGGATGAGCACCTGGCGCGGCTTCACGCCGTTCGGCGGGCCGACCACGCCCTCCCGCTCCATGCGCTCGACGATCTTGGCAGCCTTGTTGTACCCGAGCCGCATCTCCCGCTGCAGCTTGGAGACGGAGACCTCCTCCATGCGGGAGACCAGCGCGAGCGCCTCGTCGTAGACCGGATCCTCGTCGTCGTCGTCCCGGCGCGAGTCGCCCGAGCCGTCGCGGGCCTTGAGGATCGAGTCGTCGAAGACCGGACGCCCCTGCTGCTTCAGGAACCCGACCACGCCGGCGATCTCCTCCTCGGAGACGAAGGCGCCCTGCACGCGGGTGACCGGCTGGGTGGCGGTCAGGACCAGCATGTCGCCGTCGCCCAGCAGGGCCTCGGCGCCCGGGCCGTTGATGATGGTGGTCGAGTCGTGGCGCGAGGCCAGCCGGAAGCTGATGCGGGCCGGGAAGTTGTTCTTGATCATCCCGGTGATGACGTCGGTGGAGGGACGCTGGGTGGCCACGATGAGGTGGATTCCGGTGGCCCGGGCCTTCTGGGCCAGGCGGGCCAGCGAGATCTCCACCTCGCGCGGCGCGGTCATCATGAGGTCGGCGAGCTCGTCGATGACCACCACCATGTACGGCAGCTTCTGGGGCGCCTTCGCCTCGCCGGGGACGGGAGCCCGGGTCGGGTCCTCGAAGAGCGGGACCTGCTCCTCGCGGAGGAGGCGTGCCGCGGCCTCCTCCTCTGTTTCACCCTCCGTCACATCGACCACGAGCAGCTTCCTGGGCGGTGGATCGTCCTGATCGCCGAAGGTGCGCCCCTCGGCGCGCAGCTTCTCCACCTTGGCGTTGTAGGACTTGAGGTCCTTCGACCCGGTGTCGGCCAGGATCTGGGTGCGCCGCTCCATCTCGTCCACGGCCCACTGGAGCGCCCGGGCGGCCTTCTGCGGATCGGTCACCACCGGCAGCAGGAGGTGCGGGATGTCCTCGTAGATGGAGAGCTCGGTCATCTTGGGATCGACCATGATCATGCGAACCTGGTCCGGCGCGTGCCGGTAGAGGAGCGAGAGGATCATGGTGTTGAGCCCCACCGACTTGCCGGCGCCGGTGGTCCCGGCGATGAGCAGGTGGGGCATCTTCTGGAGGTCCACGCAGTAGGGGATGCCCTCGATGTTCTTGCCCAGCGCCAGCGGCAGGAGCCCGGTGGCCCGGTCGAAGGCGTCGCACTCGATGACGTCGCGCAGGTAGACGGTGGCGCGGTCGCGGTTCGGCACCTCGATGCCCACGACCCCCTTGCCTGGGATGGGCGCGATGATGCGGATGCGCGTCGCCGACAAGGCCATGGTGAGCTCCTTGTCGAGGTTCTCGATCCTCGAGAGCTTCACCCCCGCCACCGGCATGAACTCGTAGAGCGTGACCACCGGCCCCGGCCGGATGTGCCGGATGGCGCCGTCGACCCCGTGCTGCCGGAGGGTCGACACGATGATCTCGGCGACCTTCTGCATGCCTGCCTCGTCGAGCTCGCCCTTGGGCTGCTCGTGGCGGGTGAGCAGGCCCACCGAGGGGAGCTGGAATACCTCCCCCGACTGCATGAAGGCGAACTCGGGCGCGTCCTTCGACTTCTTCTTCTTGCCGCGCTCCTGCATGGCCGCCGAGACCACGATCTCCGGGCGGGCCAGTCCGGGCTCGGGGGGAGCGGATCGAGCGTGAGCTCGGCGACGGCGGGCCCGACCACCAGGGGGAGAGGGGTGGCAACGGGCTCCTCGCCCTTCTCCTCCTTGCCGCGGCGGCGGCGCCGGGGCAGCTCGTCCTCCTCCTCCTCGGCGGTTGCCCAGGCGGGCTCGTCGTCGACCCGGCCACGCCTCTTCTCGCGGACCAGCGCGCCGGCCATGGCACGCCCTTCCCGCTCCTCGCCGGAGGCGGCCTCGACGACTGCCGAGCTCTCGAGCTCCTCGGCGCTGGCGCGCTCGGCTGCCTCCTCGGCGCGCATCTCGGAAACGGCCGCGCGGTGCCGGTCGATGGCGAGCGCGATCCGGTGGACCGACCAGCCCCAGGCCGATCGGATGGCGGCCCAGGTGGCCGCCCAGACCTTCTGGACCTTCACGTCGGTGGCCACGATGAGCGCCACAACGGCTCCGGCCCCCACCACGAGGGCGGTACCTACCGAGCCGAGGAGCAGCTCGGCGCGGGTGCAGAGCAGCCGCCCGACGACCCCACCCGGGGCGAAGCTCGAGAGCCCGCGGCCGGAGAGGAGGAGATGGGCGAGGGTGGCGACGGACGCGATGAGGACGGCGTAGGCGGCGGCGCCGACGAGGGTCACGCGGGGTGACTGGCCTCGGAAGAGGGCGATGGCGGTGAAGACGAGGGCCACCGGAAGGATGAGCGCGGAGAAGCCGAGCACCTGGTAGAGGGCCCGGGCCACGTGGTGGCCCACCGGGCCGACCAGGTTCGAGGCGGGCGCGACACCGTGGGAGATGAGCTGGCCGTCGAGCGCCGAGAACGTGACGAGCGCGATGGCGAGCGCCGTGCCGAGCGCGAGGAGCGCCACGGCGAGGATGTCACGGCCCATTCCCGTCTTCCCGGAGCCCCCGTCCCGGCCCTTCTCGGACTTCCGGTTGCCCTTCTGCTTTCCCATGGATCCTCGGCGATATCGCGGGTGTGGGGGCGCGGACGGCCCCGGAGCCGACGATATCGTCGGAGGGGGAAGGGTCAATTTTTCCACCGGGATCCGTGGCTTGCGCGCGTCCGTGCATCGGGGCTACCTTGAAAGTCCTCCCATGGACGTCCGCTGCGAGCGCTGCCGGGCAAACTACGTCGTGGACGACGCCCGGATTCCCGAGGTGGGCGTGAAGGTCGCGTGCACCCAGTGCGGGCACGGGTTCCTGCTCCGGAAGAAGGTCCTGGCCATCGCCGTACCCTTGAAGGGGGGCGATGGGGACCTCCCGCTCCCCGTCACGAAGCTCGCCCCCGGGGAAGGGCCGGCCGACCATCCCGGGGAAGGAGCCGACCGGGGGGACTGGCGTCTCCGGCAGGCGTCCGGAAGCATCTTCCCGTTCCGGGAGCTTTCCACCCTGCAGCGCTGGATCGTGGAGAAGAAGGCCTCGCGCGAAGATCGGGTGTCCTCGGCGCAGGACGAGCAGTCCTGGCGCCGCCTGGGAGACATTCCCGAGCTCAGGAGCTTCTTCGCGATCGTGGACAAGGCCAGCCGGGGGGGCGAGTCCCGTGCGGAGACCACCTCGCCGGAGGCCCGGAACGGCCCCGGGATGGAGGACCCCGCCTGGGTGAACGACCCGGCCGCGCCCACCCGGAGGATCACGCGTTCCATGCCGGCGCCGCACCGGCCGAGGCGCCGCGTGGTCTGGGTGGCCCTGCTCGTCCTGGGGCTCCTCGGCGTCGCGGCCGTGACGGTCTACCTGCGGCGAAAGGCCGAGGTCGACGTGGTGGAGCAGGCCCTGGTCCCCCCGCCCGCGCCGGTCGCGGCACTCCCGAAACCGGTCGAGCGCCCACCGCAGCAGGTCGAGCCCGTGCCGAGACCGGTCGAGCGCGCAGCCGAGCCCGCGCCGGAGTCCCCGTCCGGGTCCGCCGTCCTGGCGTCACTGCCGGCGGTGCCGGCGGTCCCGGACAAGGTCCCGGACAAGGTCGCCGAGCCCGCGCCCCCGGCCGAGACGCCGCCTGCGCCGAAGCCGGCCGTCCGGGCCTCCCCGCGCGACGAAGCGGCCACCGCGCTCCGCAGCCTGCTGGCCCGGGCCCGGGAGCAGCGGGATCGGGGTCGGTGCGAGGCGGCGCTGGATCTCTACGGCCAGGCCCTCGCCATCGACGGGCGCAACGCAGCCGCCCTCGCAGGGCGCGGGGCGTGTTATCTGGATCTCTCGCGGTACGCCCAGGCGGAGGCCAGCTTCGAGGAGGCACTCGAGTCCGACCCCCGCAGCGCCGAGTCGCTCTTCGGCCTGGCCGAGACCAGCCGATACATGGGAAGGAAGGCCGACGCAGTGGTCTGGTACGAGAAGTTCCTGGCCGTTCGGCCCACCGGAGACGAGGCCGCCGCGGCGCGGCGGCTCATCAGCCAGCTGAAGGAGTGAACGAAATGTCGGACACCGTGAAGCCCTCCCACACCGAGGACGACTACTTCGCGAAGGAAGACGCCGAGAAGAAGCGCAAGCTCGCGCACAAGGTCCATCGGGACATGGCTGCCGACGAGGCCCGGCGCCTCAAGGAGCTGCACCATGGGCACTGCCCCAAGTGCGGCCAGAAGATGCACGAGGTCCGGCTGCGCGGCGTCGACGTGGACGTCTGCTTCGCCTGCAACGGGATCTTCCTCGAGGCCCACGAGATCGAGGCCTTCCAGCGCCAGATCAACGAGGGGAAGCGCGGCGTGGTGGCCGCAATCCTGAACTGGCTCTCGCCCGAGTCGGGCCACAAGTAGGCAGATGGCGCTGTCCACCGAAGAGGTCCGGCGCATCGCGGCGCTTGCCAGGCTGCGGCTCTCGCCCGAGGAGGAGATCCGCCTCGCCGGGGAGCTGTCGGCCATCCTCGACTACGTCCGCCAGCTCGAGGAGCTCGACGTGTCGGGCATCGAGCCCATGACCCACGCGCTCGCGGCCGCCGAGACCCCCTTCCGGGAGGACGCGGTGCTCGGCTGCCTGTCGCCGGAGGAGGCGCTCGCGAACGCGCCGGCGCGCGCCGGGAACTTCTTCCAGGTCCCCCGGATCATCGAGTGAGCGCGCCACCCATCCTCGAGCGATCGCTCACCGACCTGTCGCGCGCGCTCTCGCGCCGGGAGCTCTCCTCCGAGGAGATCACCCGGGCCTGCCTCTCCCGCATCGATGCCACCGACGGGAAGCTGCACGCATTCCTGCGGGTCGCCCCGGAGCGCGCCCTCGCCGCCGCCCGCGCCTCCGACGCCCGGCGCGCGCAGGGGGAATCCCGTTCGCGCCTCGACGGCGTGCCCGTCGCCCTGAAGGACATCTTCCTCACGAAGGGGCTCGAGACCACCTGCGGTTCGCGCATCCTCGAGGGGTTCGTCCCTCCCTTCGACGCCACTGTCGTGGAGCGGCTCGAGGGGGCCGGCGTGGTGGTGCTGGGCAAGCTCAACATGGACGAGTTCGCCATGGGCTCGTCCAACGAGAACAGCGCCTTCGGCCCCTGCCGCAACCCCTGGGACCTCGAGCGGACGCCCGGAGGATCGTCGGGCGGAAGCGCGGCCGCGGTGGCCGCCCGCCAGGTCTTCGGCGCCTTCGGGACCGACACGGGCGGCTCGATCCGGCAGCCGGCGTCGCTCTGCGGCGTGGTCGGCGTGAAACCCACCTACGGGCGGGTCTCCCGCTACGGAGTCATCGCCTTCGCGAGCTCGCTCGACCAGGTCGGTCCCGTCGCCCGTACGGTGCCCGACGCGGCGGCCCTGCTCGGCGCGGTGGCCGGCCACGACCCGCGCGACCAGACCTCCTCCCCGCTCCCGGTGCCCGACTACCTGGCCGGTCTCGAGGACGGCGCGCGCGGGCTGCGCATCGGGGTGCCGCGCGAGTGGTTCCAGGGCGGCTCGGAGGCCGGCGTGGAGCTCCGGGTGCGCGAGGCGCTCGCCGCCTACGAGGCCATGGGAGCGACGCTCGTCGACGTCGACCTTCCTCACTCGAAGTACGGGGTGGCGGCCTACTACCTGGTGGCCCCGGCCGAGGCTTCCTCCAACCTGGCCCGCTACGACGGCGTGCGCTTCGGCCTGCGCGCCCCGGCCCGCGCCCTCGGCGACATGTACGGCGAGACCCGCGACCGGGGCTTCGGGGCCGAGCCCAAGCGGCGCATCATGCTCGGGACCTACGCGCTCTCGGCCGGCTACTACGACGCCTACTACCTGCGGGCGCAGAAGGTCCGCACGCTCGTCCGGCGCGACTTCGACCGGGCCTTCGAGCGCTGCGACCTGGTGGCCGGTCCGGTCTCGCCCACGGTGGCCTTCCGGCTCGGCGAGAAGCTCGACGACCCCCTGCAGATGTACCTGGCCGACGTCTTCACCATCACCGCCAACCTGGCGGCGCTCCCCGGGCTGTCGGTGCCGGCCGGACTTCACCCGGAGTCCATGTTGCCGGTCGGGCTCCAGCTGGTGGGGCGACCCTTCGACGAGCCGACCCTGCTGCGGGCGGCCCGGGCGCTGGAGCGGGAGATGGGTCCCTCGCCCGCCCCGGAGGCCATCGGATGAGCGCGCCCACCCGGCGGAGGGCGGTGCTGGTCTGGGGCGTCCTGCTCTCCACGCCCGTGCTCTTCGCCGGGGTGACCCTCGCCACCTCCCCCCCGGGGCACATGCGCTCTCCCGAGCTCGCCTCGGTGTTCCTCTGGATGGCGGCGGCGGTGGTGGGGCTCGGGGTGGTGCTCTCCCGGCTCCTGCCGCCCCACATCCGCACCAGAGACCCGGGGTCGCGCAACGCGGTGGCCTTCACCCGGCTGGTGGTGGCCTGGGCCATCCTGGAGGGATTGGCCATGTTCCCGCTGGTGGCCGAGCTCGTGACCGGGGATCCCCGCCTCTACCTCCTCAGCGCGGTGGCGGTGGCGGCGCAGGTCACCCTCTTCCCCTCGGAGGCCCGCTGGAAGGGGTTCGCGGTCCAGCCCCTCGCCAGCGGCGGCCCAGGCCGGATGGATCCCTGATGGCACTCTCCGGCTGGCAACTCGTCGTCGGACTCGAGGTCCACGCCCAGCTCCTCACCCGGAGCAAGATCTTCTGCGGCTGCCCGACCACGTTCGGCGCCGAGCCCAACACCCAGGTCTGTCCGGTGTGCTTGGCCATGCCGGGCGTGCTCCCCGCGCTCAACCGGCAGGTGGTCGAGTTCGCGGTGCGAACCGGGCTCGCGCTCGGCTGCGCCATCCAGGAGAAGAGCGTCTTCGCGCGGAAGAACTACTTCTACCCGGACCTCCCCAAGGGCTACCAGGTGAGCCAGTACGAGCTCCCCATCTGCCTGGGCGGAGGCGTCGAGTTCACGCTCGACGGGGCGGATCGGAGGGTGCGCCTCACCCGCATCCACATGGAGGAGGACGCCGGGAAGAGCCTGCACGGCGTGGCCGCCGACGGCTCCTCGGGAGTGGATCTCAACCGCGCCGGCGTTCCGCTCCTCGAGATCGTGAGCGAGCCCGACATCCGCTCCATCGACGAGGCCGTCGAATACCTCAAGGCACTGCGCACCGTCCTCATGTACCTCGGAGTGAACGACGGGAACCTCGAGGAGGGCTCGTTCCGCTGCGACGCCAACGTCTCGGTCATGCCGGTGGGCACCGCCGTGCTGGGCACCCGCTGCGAGCTGAAGAACATGAACTCCTTCCGGTTCCTCCGGCAGGCCATCGAGTACGAGGTGCGCCGGCAGGTGGAGATCCTGGAGGGCGGCGGGAAGATCGTGCAGGAGACCCGCCTCTTCGACCCGCAGCGCGGGGAGACCCGCTCGATGCGCTCGAAGGAGGAGGCCCACGACTACCGCTACTTTCCGGAGCCCGACCTCCCCCCGGTGCGGGTGCCCGCGGCCTGGGTGGACGAGGTGCGCCGGACGCTCCCCGAGCTGCCCCGGGCGCGCGCGGCCCGCTACCAGCGCGATCTCGGACTCTCCGCCTACGACGCCGCCGTGCTCACCGCCGAGCGGGCGACGGCCGAGTACTTCGACGCGGCCCTCGCCGAGCGCGGGGGCGGGGCGGACGCCGCCAAGCGGATCGCCAACCTGATCAACGGGGAGGTGGCCCGGGTCGCCAACGAGAGCGGGCTCCCTCCGGCTTCCGGCAAGCTCACCCCCGCTGCGCTCGCCGGCGTGGTCCGCCTCGCCGAGGCGGGCGTCATCGGCGGTCCGGGCGTGCGCCAGGTGATCGAGGAGCTCTTCCGGGACGGGGGCGATCCCGACGCGGTGGTCGCGGCGCGCGGCCTCGCGCAGGTGTCGGACGAGTCGGCGGTGGAGGAGGCGGTCGACGCGGTGATCGCCCAGAGCCCCGCCGAGGTGGAGCGCTACCGGGCCGGAAACCAGAAGCTCATCGGTTTCCTGGTGGGGCAGGTGATGAAGGCCATGAAGGGGAAGGGGAACCCGGCGGTGGTGAACGCGGTGCTCAGGCGAAGGCTCGGAAGCTGATGGCCTGGGCCGGATGGGGCGCGGGGCCGGCCGGGGCGGGGTCGGCGGGCGGACCGAGCCGGGTGTTCCTCGCCGTGCTGCTCGTCGTCTCGGCGGTGGTGGCCGGCGTGCTGCTCCGTGACCGCCACTGGCTCGAGGGAGGCGTGGCCGCTGCCGGGGCCCTCTACTTCGCCCTGCGCGCCTCGGGGCGGCTGGGGCGCGGGGGAGGGGATCGCTCATGACGGAGCGGGAAGTGCTTCGCCCGGTGCTCTACGCGGACCGCGAGGACGAGGTCCGGCTCCTCGACCAGCGGCTGCTCCCCGGAGAGGAGACCTGGCTCGCCCTCACCACGGCGGACGAGGTCGCCGTGGCCATCCGCACGCTGGCGGTGCGGGGAGCCCCCGCCATCGGGGTGGCCGCCGCCTACGGGCTCGCGGTCGAGGCCCGGCGCGGCGCCAGCCCGGAGCGGCTGCGGGTGGCGGCGGAGCTGCTCGCCCGGGCTCGCCCCACCGCGGTGAACCTGGAATGGGCGGTGCGGCGCATGTCACGACGGATCGGCGAACCGGCCGCGGCGATCCTGGCCGAGGCCCACGCCATCCGTGACGAGGACGAGGCCTCCTGCCGCCGCATCGGCGCGCTGGGGGCACCACTCCTGCCCGCCGGGGCGCGGGTCCTGACCCACTGCAACGCCGGCGCCCTGGCCACCGCCGCCTACGGCACCGCACTCGGCATCGTGCGGGCTGCGCGGGAGGCGGGGAGGCTCGAGCACGTCTACGCCGACGAGACCCGCCCGTTCTTCCAGGGGGCGCGCCTCACCGCCTGGGAGCTCCATCGCGACGGCATCCCGGTCACCATCCTCACCGATGGAATGGCCGGCTGGCTCATGTCCCGGGGCGAGATCTCCTGCGTGGTGGTGGGCGCCGACCGCATCGCCGGCAACGGAGACGTTGCCAACAAGATCGGGACCTACGGCCTCGCCGTGCTGGCCCGCCACCACGCCATCCCCTTCTACGTGGCGGCGCCCTGGAGCACCTTCGACCCCTCGCTCGCCACCGGCGCCGGCATCCCCATCGAGGAGCGGGACTCGGACGAGGTGGTGCGCATCTTCGGACGCCTCGTCGCGCCGGAGGGAGTTCCGGCCCGCTACCCGGCCTTCGACGTCACTCCCGCCGCGCTGGTCACCGCGATCGTCTGCGAGCGGGGGGTGCTCCGGGCCCCGTACGGTCCGGCCATCCGGGCGCTCGCCGGTTAGACTCCCGGCGTGCCCAGCGACGACCCCCCCCGCCACCGCGTCACCCGGTTGCCCGGATCGGGGCGGGAGATCCTGTCGATCGGGCTGCGGACCTCGCCGCTGCGGGACCTGTACCACTCCCTGCTCACGGCCACCTGGCGCCGCTTCTTCGCGCTGGTGCTGGTGGTCTACCTGGGGGCGAACCTGCTCTTCGCCCTCGGCTACCTGGCCATCGGCGACGGCATCGAGGAGGCGCGCCCGGGGAACTTCGCCGACGCCTTCTTCTTCAGCGTCCAGACCATGGCCACCATCGGCTACGGCAGGATGGCGCCGCGTGGACTGCCAGCGAACCTGCTCGTCACGGTCGAGGCCCTGGTCGGGCTCATGGGGCTGGCGCTGGTCACGGGGCTCGTCTTCGCCAAGTTCTCCCGACCCACCGCGCGGGTCGTCTTCACCAGCAACGCGGTGATCACCCGCTTCGACGGCGTGCCCTCGCTCCTCGTCCGCATGGCCAACGAGCGGGGGAACCAGATCGCCGAGGCGCAGGCCCACCTGGTGCTGCTGCGCACCGAGCGCACCCCGGAGGGCGAGGAGATCCGGCGCGCCCACGACCTCCATCTCCGGCGCAGCCACTCGGCCTTCTTCGCCTTCACCTGGCTGGTCGTGCACCCCATCACCCCCGACAGCCCGCTCCACGGCGAGACCGCGGAGAGCCTGCGCGCGAAGGACGTCGATCTGGTGGCGTCCATGACCGGTCTGGACGAGACGCTGTCGCAGTCGGTGCACGCGCGCCACGCCTGGAAGGCGGAGCGGATCCTCTGGGGGCGCCGCTTCGTCGACGTGCTGGTGACCCTCCCCGACGGCCGGCGAGCCATCGACTACCGGAGGTTCCACGACGTGGAGCCGGACGGGTCGGCGGGCGGGTGAGAAATTCAGACCGCCATTCGAGTCGGCGAACCGCGGTCCTGGAAGCTGGTTGCACTGGTCCAGGAAATCCTGAACGGTCGCCCGCCCCGGAAGGGGGCCTGCAACCGGCACCAGCGGGGAGGACTCGAAGAAAGGGGGGATCCACTTCGCTCGCCCGCACGCGGGGACTCGATTAATTCTCGTCGACCCCCGGAGTGAATGACTTCCCGAATCGCGGAAAGGTGACCATGCGAACGAATCCTCTCGAGGCCGCCGCCCTTCACGGCGATGAGCTCATCCACACCCCGATCGGGGACATCGAACTGCGACACAGCTACTTCGACGACGACGCCTCCCGGCGGCTGTTCGACGAGATGGACTTCCAGCGGGCCTGCCAGGCCTACATCTGGAGCCAGCCGATCGTCAGCATGACCACCTTTCGCCTCCGGCAGGGGGAGGCGTTCGGCGTGAAGGGTCCCCACGACTTCGTCGTCCTCGACTCGCTGAAGGAGAAGCGGGGCGTCGTGACGGGAAACCTTTCCACCCCCTACATCCTGCAGTTCACGAGCCTGAAGGAGGGGCCGCTCGTGGTCGAGTACCCGGGCGGGATGACGGCCGGTGGATTCATCGACCTCTGGCAGCGCCCGGTGGCGGACACGGGGCTCACCGGTCCCGACGGAGGCAAGGGCGGAACCTACGTCGTCGTGGGCCCGGAGGGCGACCCGAAGGCCTACGAGAAGCCGGGAGTCTTCGTCGTCCAGAGCGCCACGAACGCCATCCTCTTCGGCGCGCGCGTCCTCGACCCCGATCCGGCCTACTACGCGCGCTTCAAGTCCAGCCTGAAGATGGGCCGGCACGGGGCGCCGCTCGCGGCCTGTCCGTTCATCGAGAACCGCGACGTCGAGTGGAGCGCGACCGCGCCACGGGGCCTCGAGTACTGGCGCGTCCTCTGGGAGGCCATCCAGGACGAGCCGGTGCGCGCCGTCGACAAGGCCTGGATGGCGATGCTGCTCCCGCTCGGCATCGAGAAGGGGAAGCCCTTCCGGCCCGACCCGAGGCAGGAGTCGATCCTGCTCCGGGGTGTGGCGATGGGCGAGCTCATGGCCCGCAACCTCCAGGTGAACCCGCGCTTCGCCGAGCCGTACTGGAAGGGCACCCAGTGGTACAAGTGCTTCGACTTCACGATCCCGCAGGAGACCGAGACCCGGGTCGAGCTCGACGAGCGCACGACCTGGTTCTACGAGGCGGTCACGAGCAGCGAGGGCATGGTGAACCCCGTGGTCGGCAAGGGTCAGGTGTACATGACGACCAAGCGCGACGCGAAGGGGGACCTCTTCCGGGCCGACCGGACCTACAGGCTGCACGTCCCGAAGGACGTCCCCGTCGCGCAGTTCTGGGCGCTCACGCTCTACAGCGAGAACACCCGCAGGCCGTACGACAACGGCGGCGCCGACGCGCGCAGCGTGGATCTCGGCAACAAGGTCAAGGACTTGAAGCGCAACGCCGATGGCAGCGTCGACCTCTTCATCGGGGCGAGGGCGCCCGCCGGGTTCGAGAGCAACTTCATGAAGACCGTGGGCGAGGACGGCTGGTTCGTCTACTTCCGCCTCTACGCCCCGCTGCAGCCGTTCTTCGACAAGACCTTCAGCCTGGCCGACTTCGAGCTGGTGGAGGGATAGACCCCGTGGACATGACCCGCGCCCTCGCCGTGCTGCTCGTTGCATCCGCCTTTCACGCATTCCCGGCGGCAGCCGCCGAGCCGCGGCTCGTCTGCTTCGGCAACGAGCCTTCCTGGAGCCTGCGCTTCGACGGGGGAGGGCGGGCGACCCTCGCCTTCCCGGATGGCAAGCCGGTCGAGTACCGGGGGCGGGAGACGCGCCTCGACTTCCTGAAGGAGCGGGCCTGGCGCGGCACGCCCGCCGGGGATCCGAAGGCCGTGGCCGTGGCCTTTCTCCGGGAGGCGTCGTGCAGCGACACCATGTCCGACACCGCGCACCCCCTGTCGGCGAGGGTTTCGCTCCCGGACGGACGCCTGCTGGCGGGATGCTGCCGGATCCCGGCGTCGCCGCTCGAGGGGACCAGCTGGCAGCTCACATCGCCCGGTGGTACCGGGGATCCCCTCACCGTTCGCTTCACGGACGGCCGTGCCTCGGGCTTCTCCGGCTGCAACCGGTTCACGGGCGCGTTCCAGCGGGAGGGCGACACCCTGACCGTCGGACGCCTGGCGGGAACGATGATGGCCTGCCCCGAATCGCGGATGGCGGCCGAGAAGGCCTTCCTCGATGGCCTGTCGGGCACGCATCGCGTCGCCATCGCCGGCGACCGCCTGACCTTGACCCCCGCATCCGGGACTCCGCTCGTCTTCCAGGCCGAGCCGGAACCCGCGCTCGAGGGCGTCACCTGGAAGGTCACCGGGTTCAACAATGGCCGGCAGGCGGTGGTGAGCGCGGTGACCGGCACGACCCTCACGATGACCTTCGAGAGCGGGACGGTCCGGGGGAGCAGCGGCTGCAACACGTTCCGTGCGCCCTACAAGAGCGAGGGGAATCGCCTCTCCATCGGCGCCGCTGCGACGACCCGGAAGCTGTGCGCCGCGGAGGGCGTCATGGAACAGGAGCGGCAGTTCCTCGCCGCACTGAAGACGGCCAAGGTCTGGACCGTGGAGAGCGGGACGCTCGACGTCCACCGTGCCGACGGGGAGCGGGTGCTGATGGCGTCGGGAACCGCCGGATCGACTCCCTGACCGCCCTCAGGGAGCCGCCGGACACCATGCCGAGGAAACCGACTCGAGGTTCTGGACCTTGAACAGCAGCACGGCCGCGGTAAGAAGGACGACGAGGCCGATGTGGACGGTTCGCATCATGCGACCACTGAATCGAGGAAGGGACTCCCACGGATGACCACGCTCTCGCCGAACGAGGCACGTCAGATCGCGAAGGAGGCCTACGTCTTCGGCTTTCCGATCGTCGACAACTACAGGGTCAGCTACTCCTTCTACGTGGACCGGAAGAGCCCCGAGTTCAAGGCTCCCTGGAACCAGCTCAACAACACGGCCCGTGTCTTCACGCCCGACGACACGTCGATCCAGACCGCCAACTCCGACACGCCGTACTCCCAGCTCGGGACCGACCTGCGGGCCGAGCCGCTCGTCCTCTCCATCCCGCCGATCGAGAAGAACCGCTACTTCTCGGTGCAGCTCATCGACCTCTACACGCACAACTACGACTACATCGGGACCCGGACCACGGGGAACGGCGGCGGACACTACCTGCTCGCCGGCCCGGGCTGGAAGGGGGAGGCGCCGGCGGGAATCGCGAAGACGTTCCGCTGCGAGACGGAGCTCGGCTGGGCGTTCTACCGCACCCAGCTCTTCGACCCGTCCGACCTCGAGGGCGTGAAGAAGGTGCAGGCTGGCTACAAGGTCCAGACGCTCTCGCAGTTCCTGGGCAAGCCGGCGCCGCCCGCCGCGCCCAGGATCGACTTCGTCGCGCCCCTCCCGGCGGAGGAGCAGCGGACGTCACCCGACTTCTTCAAGGTGCTCGCGTTCGTGCTCGGGTTCTGCCCGACCCACCCCTCCGAGGTGGCGCTCCGCGAGCGCTTCGCGCGGCTCGGGATCGAGGGCGGCAAGGTCTTCGACCCCGCGCGCCTCTCGCCGGAGATCCTGCAGGCGGTGAAGGACGGCATGGCCGACGCGTGGGCGGAGTTCGCGGCCTTCAAGGCCCGCGACATCGACACGGGCAAGGTCGGTTCCGCCGAGGTGTTCGGGACGCGGGAGTACCTCCAGAACAACTACCTCTACCGCATGGCGGGGGCCGTCCTCGGCATCTACGGCAACTCGAAGGAGGAAGCGGTCTACCCCATCTACTTCGTCGACGCGGCGGGCGAGCCGCTCGACGCGTCGAAGAAGAGCTACGCGCTGCGCTTCCCGCCGGGAGCGCTTCCGCCGGTCGACGCCTTCTGGTCGCTCACGCTCTACGCGCTGCCGTCGAAGCTCATGTACGAGAACGCGCTGAAGCGCTACCTCGTCAACTCGCCGATGCTGGCCGGCTTCGCCCGCGACGCCGACGGCGGCCTCACGCTCCACGTGCAGCACGCCTCGCCCGGCGCCGGGAAGGAGTCGAACTGGCTACCAGCGCCCTCCGGCCCGTTCTTCATGGCGCTGCGCCTGTATCTACCCAAGAAGGAGGCGCTCACGGGCGCCTGGAAGCGCCCCGAGCCGCAGGGGACGCCGATCGCCTGAGGCGCGACCCCGGGCCTCGTCGGGTGGCGCCCGGGACCTGCAGCCTCGTCCGGTCCGAACCCGACGTCTCCCGGCGCCTTTCCTCGAAGAGAACCATAATTCACAAGGAGTGAACACATGTCCAACGCACTGCTCTTCGCCCCCACCACCCTCGGGAGCCTTTCACTCCGGAACCACCTCGTGATGGCCCCCATGACCCGCAGCCGCGCGCTCGATGCCGCCACGCCCAACGCGCTCATGGCGGAGTTCTACGGCCAGCGTGCCTCGGCCGGCCTCATCGTCACCGAGGGGACGTCGCCTTCCCCCAACGGAACCGGCTACCCCCGCATCCCGGGCATCTGGTCGGCCGGGCAGGTGGCGGGCTGGAAGCTCGTCACCGACGCGGTGCACGCACGCGGTGGCCGCATCTTCGTCCAGCTCATGCACACCGGGCGCGTGGGGCACCCGCTCAACCTGCCGGCAGGCGCCGAGATCCTGGCGCCGAGCGCCGTCGCCGCGCCCGGGGAGATGTACACGGATGCGAAGGCGATGCAGCCGCACCCGGTGCCACGCGCGATGACCGACGCCGAGGTGCGCCACGCCATCGAGGAGCACGTGACCGCGGCGGCCAACGCGATCGCCGCCGGGTTCGACGGGGTCGAGCTGCACGGCGCGAACGGCTACCTGCTCGAGCAGTTCCTCAGCCCGGACACGAACCGGCGCACCGACGCCTGGGGCGGCTCGGTGGAGAAGCGGCTCACCTTCGTGCTGGAGGTGGCGCGGCAGGTGGCGGCCCGAATCGGCGGGGAGCGGGTCGGCATCCGGCTCTCTCCGTACGGCGTGAACGCGGGCATGGTGGCCTACCCGGAGATCGACGAGACCTACCGGAAGCTCGTTCCGGCACTCGTGGCGACCGGGGTGCAGTACGTGCACCTCGTCGACCACTCCGCGATGGGCGCTCCCCCGGTTCCCGGAGAGCTGAAGCTGGCGCTCAGGAAGGCCTGGCCGCGCACGTTCATCCTGTCCGGCGGCTTCGACCGGGAAGGCGCCGAGGCGGCGCTGCGGGACGGACGCGCCGACCTGATCGCCTTCGGGCGACCCTTCCTCGCCAACCCCGACCTCGTGAGCCGGCTCGAGCGGGGGTTGCCACTCAACGCACCGGACTTCGCCACGTTCTACACGCCGGGGCCGAAGGGATACACGGACTACCCGGTCGCAGCCTAGCGAGCGGGTGAAGGCGAAGAGGCAGCCGGCCGGCCCCTAGAAGCTCCCGGCCAGCGCCACGACGACGAACTGGTCGTCCTGGCCCGGCGCGAAGAGGTAGGCCGTGGCCGAGAGCTTCCAGAACGCCAGCCCCACGAGCGGGCCGCCCTGGACCTCGGTGGCGGTCTGGAAGGCGCGGGTCCGCTGCACCACGACCCCCACCCGAAGCCAATCGGGACCCGTCACGCTGAACTCGCTCCAGGCGTAGAAGTAGCTCTGGGAGGAGTCGCCGAGGTCGAAGACGTACTCGCTCTGGCACCAGAGCGCGAGCGGGCCCCACCCGAGCGTGAGGGTGAGCCCCGGCGCGATCCCCCTCATCTGGCCGAAGACGCCGCCCACCATGGGGGTGAGCCCGAGCTTCAGCCCCTCGCCGAACGAGAGGTTCCAGCCCACCCAGGCCGAGCCGGTGTCCCGGGCCTCGTAATTGTACCGGCCCTCGAGGTGAAGGGCTCCGCGGTCCACCGTCAGGGTCGGCTGGAGGTACGCGGTCTCCCCGGGGACGAGGTAGAGCAGGACCGACGGGCCCCATTCCCACGCCAGCTCCTCCGGTGCCTCGCCGCCCTCTCCGGCCCTTCCGGACGAAGGCGCGGCGAGCGCGGTCACGAGTGCGGCCAGCAGGACCGCACGAAGGGCATTCATCCTTGCGCTCATCGTGGACATGCTGTCACGACGCGCGGGCTCCCGATACACTCTCGACCCCATGGCTCCGTCCTCCGTCGCCGCCCCGCCAAACGAGGACGCGAACCGCGTCCTCCGGATCACGGGCGAGTACCGGAAGCGGCCCCTCGATGCGATCGACCGTTTCTCCGAGATCATCTTCGGTCTCATCATGGTGCTTGCCTTCACCTCCTCGTTCAGCGTCGCGGCGGGCGGCCAGCAGGAGGTGCGCCAGATGCTCGTCGCCGCGCTGACCTGCAACCTGGCCTGGGGCCTCGTCGACGGCGTCATGTACGTGCTCACCTCGATCGCGGAGCGCGCCCGCAGGGCCCTCGTCATCCAGGGGATCCGCGCCGCCGACCCGGTGACGGCCCGCGCCATCGTCCTCGCGTCCCTGCCCGAGGGGGTGACGGCCATCACCGACGCCGCGGAGGCGGACCGGATGGTCGAGCGCTATCGCGCCCTCCCCGAGCCGGAGCACCGCGCCGCGGTCTCGTTGACCGACCTGCGAGGCGCACTGGCGAGCAGCGTACTCGTGGTGCTGGCAACCCTGCCGCCGACGGTCCCGTTCCTGGTCGTGGAGGACGCGGCGCGCGCCCTCCGGATCTCGAACGGGCTGGCGGTGGTGAGCCTCTTCCTCGCGGGCTGGTCCCTGGGCAGGGCGACCGGGGTTCGCGCCTGGGCGTTCGGACTCTCGATGGTGGTCGTGGGAAGCTCGATGGTCGCGATCACCATCGCCCTCGGAGGGTGACCATGGGAGGGGAGCCGTGAGGATCGCCTGTGTCGCGCTCGAGCCCGGGGGTGCGCTCCGGACGGAAACCGAGACCGAGGCGCTGGCCGGATGGCGGGCCGGCGCCGGCGCCCACTGGATCGACCTCGGCGGCGGACGGCCCGACGGGGTGGCGGCCTGGCTGGCTAATCTGGGGCTCGAACCCGGGATGATCGACCTGCTGGAGGCGGACGCGGGCGAGACGCGGATCCAGCCGTTCGCCAGCGCCATCTTCGTCGCCTACCCGGTTCCCGCACCGGACGCAGGGAAGCATGCCCACTTCGCCTTCCTCGTCATCCAGGCCTCCCGGCTGCGGCGCGGGGTCGTGGCGCTCCGGGCCGAGGGAGACGCCCTCTCCGACAGGATGGACGTGGATCCGAGGTCGGTGTCCCTGGAGCAGATCCTGGGCCTGAAGCGCCGGGTGCTGGCGCTCGGTGGCGTGGTCGACGAGGAACTCGCGGTCCTCGAGGTCCTGAAGGTCAGCCACGGGCCCGCCCTGCCCCTCCACCGCTCGCCCTCGGGGGGATGGCGCTCATCGCCGGAGGCCTTTCCTGGTACTTCCGGTCGCACTGGCGGAGGAGGTGAAACGTCCGTGAACGGACACGGGGCGTGAGGGGTCCGGGGCGCGCCCGGGCCGGGGCTGGTGGCGGAGGTCAGCGCCCTTCCAGGAACCTCTCCACCGCCGGGAAGAAGACCTCCGGGTTCTCGCAGAACGGCCAGTGACCGGCACCCGGCACGGCGAGCATCTCGCCGTGCGCGAGCCCGGAGAGCCACTCCTGCTCCACCTCCGGCGGTCCCCGGTCGGTCTCGCCCCAAACGAGGAGCACGGGCACGTCGAGCCCGCCCAGGCGCGATCGCCAGTCCCAGTCGCCGAGCGACGGATAGACCCAATCCAGCCAGTCGGGGATCCACTTCTCCGGGAACTCGTTCGGCAGGTCGCAGGCGTCGAGCGGCACCAGGTCGACGTTCTCCTTGCGGGCCACCTGCTGGGGGAGGAGGTAGTGGCGCATCCACTCCCGGGCATAGGCGCGGGGGTCGGTGCGGTGGACCTTCCCGGCGCGAAGCGCGCCGAGCCGCGTGGAGCCCGGGGGGCGGATCATCTCACCCAGGGTGGGAAGCTCCGAGTCGTGCCAGGGGACCCGCCGTGCCGGGAAGGGGCCCACCAGCACCAGCCCCCCCACCGCTCCCGGGTGATCGAGCGCGTGCAGGAGCGCCACCGCCGAGGCGTAGGAGTGGCCGATCACCGTCGGGCACTCGAGCGCGAGGTGGCGCCGCACGGCCTCCAGGTCGGCCACGTCGAACGCCACCCCGAGCCGGCTCTTGTCCTCGACCGGGGAGGAGAGGCCGCGCCCGCGGAGGTCGTAGGAGACGATGCGGCGGCCGTTCCCGAGGGGGCTCAGCGGTCCGGCCACCCAGGAACCGTTGGGGACGACGAGCGCCGGACCGGCCGACCCGCGGACCGCGTAGTGGATCCGGATGCCCGGCTCGACCTCCAAGTTTCCCTGCTGCAAGTCCCGCCGTCCTCCTCGGGGAGCAAGGTAACCAAATTCCCGACGAACGGCACGGCCGCGTGGGGGTAACCTCCGGGTTTCCTTGACAGGATGGTGGACCCGATCGTATAGAACCGCCCTTCCGGAGCTCAGGCCCCGATCGCGCGAGTTCGCGCCGGGGGCGGAACCCGAGAGCATTCCGATGGTTTTTCGCGAAGGAGCGGCTCGATGTATGCGGTGATCCAGACCGGCGGCAAGCAGTATCGCGTTTCCAGGGGGGACAAGCTCCGCGTGGAGCTCCTCGAGGGCGACGTGGGCAAGAAGCTCTCCTTCGACGCGCTGCTCGTCGGCGGCGAGGGCGAGGCCAAGGTGGGCAAGCCCACCGTGAGCGGCGCGGCCGTCGAGGGCGAGATCGTCGCCCAGGGGCGCCACGCCAAGGTGGTCCACTTCCGCAAGAAGAAGGAAGGCTGGACCAAGAAGCGCGGCCACCGGCAGCCGTACACCGAGGTCGTCATCACCGAGGTCCGCGGCTAGTCCGCCCCGAAGGAAAGGAAGCAAGCAATGGCTCACAAGAAGGGACAGGGCTCCAGCCGCAACGGCCGCGACTCCTCCGCGCAGCGCCGTGGCGTGAAGGTCTTCGGCTCCGAGAGCGTCGTCGCCGGCAACATCCTGGTCCGCCAGGTCGGCACGCTGTTCCACCCCGGCCAGAACGTCGGGATGGGCAAGGACTACACGCTGTTCGCCAAGGTGGATGGCACCGTGAAGTACGAGAAGACGCGCGGCGACCGCCGCGTGGTCAAGATCGTGCCGAAGGCCTGATCCCCGGCTCACGCTGGATGTCGCGAGCGCCGCGGAGCCCTCTGGCCCGCGGCGTTCCTCGTATGGAGGCCATGTGAAGTTCGTCGACGAGGTCCGGATCAAGGTCGCCTCCGGCGACGGGGGGGCCGGCGCCGTGGCCTGGCGCCGCGAGAAGTTCATTCCCCGCGGCGGCCCGGCCGGCGGGGACGGCGGCTGGGGTGGCGACGTGGTCCTGATCGTCGACCCGCAGATGAACACCCTCCTCGACTACCGCTACGTGCGGGAGCACCGGGCGAAGCACGGCGAGGACGGTCGTGGCTCCGACCAGAACGGCCTCTCCCAGCCGGCCCTCGAGCTGCGCGTGCCCCCGGGGACGCTGGTGAAGGACGCCGCCACCGGGGAGGTGCTCGCCGACATGGGCGAAGCCTGCCCCCGCTTCGTGGTCGCGAAGGGCGGCCACGGCGGCCTCGGCAACATGAACTTCGCCACCTCCACCAACCAGGCCCCGCGCTTCGCGCAGCCCGGCACCAAGGGGGAGGAGAAGGAGCTGCAGCTCGAGCTGAAGCTGCTCGCCGACGTGGGCATCGTCGGCTACCCCAACGCCGGCAAGTCCACGCTCATCAGCCGCATCTCCCGGGCCCGCCCGAAGATCGCCGACTACCCCTTCACCACGCTCACGCCCAACCTGGGAGTGGTGGGCTGGCGCGGCAAGAGCTTCGTGGTCGCCGACGTGCCCGGCCTCATCGAGGGGGCGCACGCCGGGGCCGGTCTCGGCCACCAGTTCCTTCGCCACCTGGAGCGAACCAAGGTGCTCGTGCACCTGGTCGACCCGCTGGCGCCGGGCGAGGGGCGCGGGCCGCGCGCCGACCTCGACGCCATCGACCGGGAGCTCGGCCTCTACTCGAAGGAGCTGGCCAGGAAGCCCCAGGTCATCGCGGTGACCAAGATGGACGTGCCGGAGGCGAAGGAGAAGCTCGCCGAGCTGAAGAAGAGCTTCGCGCGACGCAAGCGGAAGCCCACCATCCTCGCCATCTCCGCGGTCACCGGCGAGGGAATCGACCCCCTCCTCGACGCGGTGGCCCGCGCGCTGCGCGGCGAGGAACCCGGCACGGAGCGGCTCGCCAGGAAGAAGGTGGGGAAGCCGCGGAGCAAGGCGGCCCGGTGAGCGACTACCTCCTCCCGGAGCGCAAGGCGCGCATCGACGAGGTGGTCGCGCGCCGGACCCGGACGCTCACGGTGGTCATCGAGGCGCTCTGCGACCCGCAGAACGTGAATGCCGTGCTGCGCACCTGCGACGCCTTCGGCGTGCAGGAGGTCCACGTGATCGAGGGTCCCATGAAGGGCTGGGACCGGAACAAGAAGATCTCGCAGAACGCCGACAAGTGGCTCGACGTGACCCGCTGGACCTCGACCACGGAGTGCCTCGCGGCGCTCAGGGCGCGCGGCTTCGCGATCCACGTCACCTGGCTGGGAGAGGGTTCGGTGGGGCTCGCCGAGCTCGACTTCGCCGGGCCGGTGGCGCTGGTCTTCGGCAACGAGAGCAAGGGAGTCTCCGGCGACGCGCTGGCCATGGCCGACGCCCGGTTCGCCATCCCCATGCGTGGATTCTCGCAGTCGCTCAACGTCTCGGTGGCCGCCGCAGTGAGCCTCTCCCGGGCCATCGAGCGGCGGGAGGCGCAGCGGGGGAGCCACGGCGACCTTCCGGAGCCGGAGGCCGAGGCGCTGCGCCAGCGCTTCTACGTTCTGGCCGTGAAGCAGCGGTCGCGCATCGCCAAGGCCGAGGCGGTCGCCGACCGCCGGGCCCGCCACCGGCGCTGAGCCAGGACCTTTTCGTGGGCACGGGGAGGGGCGCCTGGGCGTCCCCGGATTCCGCTTGTCCTGCCCATGTCGGGTATGATAATAGGAATCGTTCTCAACATCAGAAGAGGTCCACATCCCCGTGTCCCGGCTCCTCGTCCCGTTCCTGCTCGCCACGCTCGCCCTTCCCACGCTTGCCGAGGACGCCCCCGCGCCCCCGCCTGCCTCCCCCGACGACCGTCCGGCCTCCCAGGCCGAGGTGAAGGCGCTCGCCGAGGAGGTCCGCCGCCTCAAGCTCGAGATGTCGGTCCCCGACGTGGTCCAGTTCGGCTCCTACGCCGGCATGGGGATCGGCGCCTCCAAGGTCCACTACCAGCCGAAGGGGCTCTCCATCGGCGGCTACGGCGAGTTCGTCTACACGAACTACGCCGACGATCGCACCGACTTCGCCGAGATCCTGCGCCTCGTGCTCTACGTCGGCTACCGCTTCAACGACCGGATCGTCTTCAACTCGGAGGTCGAGTTCGAGCACGGCGCGAAGGAGATCGGCATCGAGCTGGCGTACTTCGACTTCACGCTCCTCGACCAGCTGACGCTCCGGGTGGGGAACGTGCTCGTCCCGGTCGGCTTCCTGAACGAGAACCACGAGCCCATCTTCTTCCACGGCGTCTACCGGCCGCTGGTGGACCGCTTCGTCATCCCCACCACCTGGAACCAGAACGGGATCGGCGCCTACGGCGACCTGGGGCCGGTTCGCTACAAGGCCTACCTCCTCACCGGCCTCGACGCCTTCGGCGACGAGCCGCTGGAGGCCGGGACCTGGGTCCGCAACGCGCGGACCGGCGCCTTCGGCCCCGCCATGACCTGGGCCGGGGTGGCGAGCCTCGCCGCCGACGTCGGACCGGCCACCTTCGGCGGAAGCTTCTACGGCGGCAACGCCGGGCAGGGGACCCGCGATGCGAACGGGGCCCTCCTCTCCCCCACCGTGCTCCTCGGAGAGGTCCACGCGCTCGCCTCCTGGAAGGGGCTCACCGCCCGCGCGATCCTGGTCTTCGGCTCCCTCTCGCAGTCGGCGGCGATCTCCGAGGTGCTGCTCAAGGCCCCCGACCAGTACATCGGCAGCCGCTCCTGGGGCGGTTACGTGGAGGCCGGCTACGACGTCCTCACCCTGGTGGGCTCGTCCATGTCCCTCTCGCCGTGGCTCCGGTTCGAGGCGCTCAACACGCAGGCGGCGGTCGAGGGGCCCGGCGTGCTGAATCCGGCGTTCGATCGCCGCGTCCTCACGACCGGCATCGACTTCAAGCCCATTCCGCAGGTGGTGGTGAAGGCCAACTGGCAGCAGATCACCACCATGGCTTCGCAGACCCTTCAGCAATGGGACCTGGGCGTGGGCTTCGTCTACTAGGAGGATCCGTGCGCAGAGGACTCCTCATCGCCGCCGTCCTCGCCGTCTGCGGCGTCGCCCAGGCGGCCCCGCCCGACGCCCTCCATGCGGCCTTCCCGGACGCCGACCGCTTCGACGCCACCGACGTGCTCCTCTCCGAGGAGATGTCGAGGCGGCTCGACGAGCTCGCCCGCTCCCGGATCCCGGAGCGGATGGTGACCTTCTACGCGGCCCGCCGGGGCGAGGCGGTCGTGGGTTACGCGGTGGTGCAGAGCCACGTGGTTCGAACCAAGCGGGAAACCTTGCTCGTCGCCCTGGAGCCCGACGGTCGGATCCGCCGCATCGTGGTGCTCTCCTTCCTCGAGCCTCCCGAGTACAAGCCATCGGAGCGCTGGCTCGCCCAGTTCGCGGGCAAGGGGACGACCGACCGGCTGGCGGTGGGCGACGATCTCGCCGCCATCTCCGGCTCCACGCTCTCGGCGCGCGGTGTGGCCGAGCAGTCCCGGTGGCTCCTGCAGGCGCTCAAGATGGCGCGCGAGGAGAGGAGGGTCCCATGAGGTTTCTCGTGCAGCCCAACCCCCTGGTCCTCGATCGGGCCCGCCCGCCGGTCCGCGCCTTCCTGGCCTTCTCGGCGCTGCTCGTCGTCGGCTGGGCGGCCTCCCGTGCCGTCCACGGCGCGCTCACCCCCGACGGCCTGGCCCGGATCCTCGAGCCCTCGCCCGGGGAGCGGTTCGGGCCGCTGGCGCTCTGGGAGGAGGTCCACCAGGGGGCCTTCCTCTACGGCTTCCTGCTCCTCACGCTGGGATCGCTGCTCGTCGTCTGCCCGGTGGCGTCGGGCGTGCGGAACGCCCTCGTCGGGCTGGCCACGGCGGCGGCGCTCGTCGACCTGATCGCCCCGTTCCTTCCCGTGGCATGGCCCGGCTTCCCTGGCTGGGCGGAACTGCGGATCGGGGCCTTCGGGCTGGCCCTGGCGGCGCTCCTCGCCGCGATCGCCGTCGCCTGGGTCACCTTCGGACGCGAGCCGAGACGGACCAATGGTTGATCCGCGCGTCGCCCGGTTCAACGTCCCCATCGCTGCCTTCGTGAGCATGGTCGCGATCGTGATGCTCACCGGCGCCGTGCTCTTCGCGCGAAAGATCGGCTTCGACGGCGGCCACGTCCAGGCCTTCTACCTGGGCTCGGAGGCGACCTTCGCCCCGCCGCGGTCGCTCGCCGGCCTGCTCGAGGTGGCGGTCCCGCACCTCCTCGCCGTGCCGCTGCTCCTCTTCGTCACGCTCCACCTCGTCGCCTTCGCCTTCGGGCTCCGCCGTCGCCCCTTCGCCCTGCTCGCCGGGATCACCTGGGCCTGCGCCGCGGTGGGGATCCTCTCCGGATTCGCCATCCGCTTCGCCTGGCCGGGCCTCGCGCCCCTCAAGGTGGCGGCCTTCGTCGGGCTCGAGTCCGCGATGCTCGCCTGGCTGCTCCTCCTCGCGGCCGCGGTCCGGCCGCCGACCCGACGGGAGTCCCGGTCCGGAGGCCTCACGGGGTCGGAGGCCGCACCAACTCGAGCCGTCCGCTGAGTTCCGGCGAGACCACCACGCCATTCCCCGAGGTCACGATCACCGCCGACGCGCCGTTCCGCGCGGCGAGGGCGAGGCCGTCCTCGCCTCCCAGCACGAAGACCGCCTTCCCCAGGACCTCCGCCTGGAGCGCACTCCGCGTGAGGACCGTGACCTGCCGGCTCGCCGTGGCCGGGCGGCAGGTACGCAGGTCGAGGAGGTGGTGGTGGCGCGTCCCGTCGACCACGAAGAAGCGCTCCGAGTCGCCGCTGGTGGAGAAGGCGGCGTCGGAGAGCCCGATCCAGGCGAAGGGCTCCCCGGGGCCGCCGCGCGGGTCGCGGACGCCCACCCGCCAGGGCCGGCCGTCGCGGGTGCCCGCGGCGTAGAGGTCGCCGCCCGCCTGCACGGTGAAGTCGGAGAGCCCGCGGAGCCGCAGGACGTCGACGGCCCGGTCGACCGCCCAGCCCTTCACGAGCCCGCCGAGCCCCACCTGCATGCCCGGCCACAGAAGCTTCCCGGTACAGGGTGCGTCCGACGCTGGCGTCGCGAGCGGGTCGATCTCGAGGTCTCGCCAGGAGACGAGCCGGCAGGCCTGGGCCACCTCCGCGTCGGACGGTACCCGCGGAGGCTCCCCGTCGCCGAAGCGCCAGACCCCCCGCAGCGCGGCCCAGGTGGGGTCGAAGAGTCCGCCGGTCCGCCCCGCTCCGTCCCGCCCGGCCCGGAGAACCTGGCAGAGGTCGCCGGGGAGGGGAACGGGCCGCCCGGATCCGGCCGCTGCGTTGAGCGAGGACAGGGGCGACCCGGGGCGCCACTCGTTCATCGCCTCGTCCACCCGCACGAAGACCGCGAATGCCTCGTCGACCGCCGCGACCACCTCGGGGCTGGCCCGGGCCGCGACGGTGACGGTGACCAGCGTGGACATGGACGGTCGGGTCTCGGCGTAGAGTGGGCCGTTTCCCGGGGGCGCAGCCGGAACGGAAGCGCAGGCCGCGGCGACGAGCGGGACGGCGAGGAGGAAGCGGTGCACGGCCCCTTTCCTAGGGCAGACCCGAGGGGCGCGCAGTAGCATCGCCTCGCCCGCGATGAGCGAACTCTCCCACCTGGAACACGCGGTCCTCCACGCGATGCTCGACGGGGCTCACCCCGCGCTCGATGCCCTGCGCCGCCAGCTCCCCGGGCTCTCGGTCGCCCGGCGCATCGTCACGCCGACCACCTTCTCCACCGTGCTCCGGCCCGCACCCGCCGCCGCGCGCGCTCCCATCGCCTCGTCACGGGTGGTCCTCGACGACCTGCACGCCGACGTACCCGGCCTGCCGGGCGGCGCCGCCTTCGCCCTCTTCGTCGAGGACGGGTGGCTCGCTCGGCTGGAGGGATCGACCTTCGCCAGGGAGCCCTGGCCCGACGACCTGGCCGGGTTCACGCTCCACCACGACGATCCGGAGAGGGACCTGTCCGACCTCGATCCCCCTCCGGACGAACCGTTCAGCCCGGCTGGGGGCCGACCCGTGTGAGGAAGATGGGCCAGTGGCGCTTGTCGCCGTAGAGCGGCCGGTAGCGGTCCACGTTGTACATGGTGGGGACGTCGACCCGGCGCGACCTGAGCGACGGGTCGGGGATGGGGACCAGCTCGTAGCAACCGTTCACGACCGCGCTCATCTGGCCGTGCCCGCCGTCGAGGATGGCGTCGAGCGCCATGGTCCCGAAGGTCGATGCCACCAGCTTGTCCATGAAGTCCGGCTCGCCGGAGCGGAGGTCGTAGGTGAGGTCGGAGACGATGGTCTCCTCCCGGGTGCGGATGTGGATCTCGTCGGCGAACACCTCGGCGACGCTGGCCTTCTTGCGGCGCCCCATCGCGTCGGCTCGCCCGAACTCCTGGACCTGGTAGCCCTTCCAGGTGGCCCCCTCGGAGAGGATCACCAGGACGTAGTTGGAGGGGTTGTCGCGCTTCTCGGTGAGGAGGAGGTCGATGAGCTTCTCCAGGTCCACCGGGTATTCGGGGATGACGCACCGGTTGGAGGTGACGTGGGCCGCGTAGAGGGCGGTGAAACCTGCGTCCCGGCCGAAGACCCGGAAGATGCCCACCCGCTCGTGGGAGCCGATGGTGGTCCGCTGCCGGTCGATGGCGGCGGTGGCACGGGTGATGGCGGTGGAGAAGCCGATGCAGTACTCGGTGCCCTGGACGTCGTTGTCCATGGTCTTGGGGATCCCCATCACCTTCACTCCGTGTCGATCGAGCTGGGCGGCCGACTTCAGCGTTCCGTCGCCGCCGATGGCGATGAGCGACTCGATCCCCAGCCGCTCCAGGTTCTCGAGGACCTGGGTCGTGAGGTCGTAGGTCATGCCCCCCTTTCCCTTCCTGGCTGGCAGGTTCCGGCCGACCAGGTGCGGGGGGAGGTCGCGGACCGTGGCCGGCCCGACCCGGCTGGAATGGAGGAACGTGCCGCCGTGCCGGTCGATGGTGCGGGTGTTCTCCCGGTTCAGGTCGATCACGTAGCGGGCCTTGCTGGCCGGGTTGTCGAGGTCCACGTGGGTGAGCCCCTCGAAGCCCTTGCGGATGCCGACGACCTCCAGGCCGTTCTCCCAGCCCCGATAGACGACGCTCTTGATGACCGAGTTCAGGCCAGGGACGTCGCCCCCGCCGGTCAGGATGCCAATTCGCCGCTTTGCCATCCCGGGAGTCTAGTAGAACCCGAGGCCCACCCGCATCATCCAGATGCTCGTGTCCGTGACGTCGTAGCCCCCGAAGAACTGCCGGGTCCAGTCCAGTCCCATGGTGACGTGGAGGGGAGGCGCCACCGGGAAGGCCCAGCCGGTTCCGAGGAGCACGTTCGCTCCGGTATGGGTGAAGCCGGGCGCGAACGGGGGGAACACCGTGAGGGTTGCGAGCCCGCCTCCGCCCTTCAGGAAGAACCCGTGCACGAAGGGGAAGAGGGTGAGCACGACGTCGTAGTCGAGTGCCGTGGTGCTCGCGGTCCCGCCGTAGGGGTCCCCGAAGACGGTGAGGCCGGTGAGGCCGAATCCCAGGAGCAGCTGCGGCGTGAGCCGCGCGCCGGCCTCGACGTTGTAGGCGAGGCCCCCGACGGTCACGAACCCGTACGGATCGTAAAGTCCCGCCCATCCGCCTCCGATCCCGAGGTTCACGTAGAATGGGCTCAAGGGCGGGGAGCGGGGGGCGACGTACACCTGTGGCCGCGCGTACGGATACGGCGCGACGCGCACCGGGGGAGGCGGCGGCGGCGGAGGGTAGACGAACTGCGCCGATGCCGAGAACGGGACGGCCAGCGTCAAGATGAGCGCGAGGCGATTCATGGCCTGCCCCATGAACGAGACCAGGGCCCAGGGTATTCAACCGACCGGGTGCCGTTCCGAGAAGTTCCCCGCCAAGGGGGGATCCAGGAGACGAACCATGAGACGAACCGCAGCCGCGCTCGGCGCCGCCCTGGCCGCCGCCCTCCCGGCCGCCGCAGCCGAGGCTCCGCCTTGCCCCGACTGCGGGCTCCGCGAGATCCGCCTCGACTCGAAGGTGCTGGGGGAACGGCGCGTGGCCCGGGTGCGCCTGCCCGACGGCTACGAGGCCGGATCCAGGAAGTTCCCGGTGGTCTACGTCCTCGACGGGCCCGAGCACCTCGAATACACGGCCGCGACGGCCGCCTACCTGGCCCGGCTCGGCGCGATGCCCCCGGTCATCGTGGTGTCCGTCTGGAACGTCGACCGGAACCGGGACTTCACCCCGTCCCGCGCCGGCCCGGGGCCGACGACGCTGCCCACCTCGGGGGGCGCCGATCCCTTCCTCCGGTTCCTCCGCGAGGAGCTCATGCCGGCGGTGGACGGCAACTTCCGCACCGAACGATTCCGGATCCTCTCCGGCCACTCGCTGGGCGGCCTCTTCGCGCTCCACGTCCTCGCCACCGCGCCCGATGCCTTCGAGGCCTACCTGGCGGCCAGCCCCAGCGCGCAATGGGATCGGGGACTCGTCGTGAAGGAACTGACGCACCGCCTGCAGGCACGCGCCCCGCTCGACCGGTCGCTCTTCGTCAGCCTGGGCGACGAGAAGGACATGCTGGCCGGGTTCGAGTCGCTCGAGGCTGCGCTGCGCCCGTCCTCGCCGGCCGGGTTCCGCTGGCGAACGGCACGGTTTCCCGACGACGGGCATGGCCTCGTGCCGTTGCCCACCACGGTCCACGGCCTGCGGTTCGTCTTCGAGGGATACCTCCCACCGGTCGACCCGGCGACGGGCCGCTTCCCGGGCTCGCTCGCCGACCTCGAGGGCCACTACCGGAAGCTCTCCTCCCGGCTCGGCTACCAGGTCCCGCCACCCGAGGAGGTGGTCAACCTCCACGGCTACGAGCGCCTTCGCGCAGGGAGCAGCGCAGAGGCCCTGGCGGCGTTCCAGCTCAACGTCCGCCTCCACCCCGATTCGGCGAACGCCCAGGACAGCCTGGGGGAGGCGCTCGAGGCGTCCGGGCGCCTGGCCGAGGCGGCGAACGCCTACGAGAAGGCGATCGAGCTGGGGGAGGCCGCCGGGTCCCGTTTCCTCGCGGCGTACCGAGGGCACCTCCGGGCGCTCCAGCGCAGGATGGGAGAGCCAGCTGGGCTGCCGGGCGTCGGTCGCTGAACGGAGGACGGGAAGTGAAGTCCCCCTCCCGGGAGTGCGGTGCGACGAGGCGGCTCGAACGTGACCCAATCCGCGACCGGTTCGGATGCTCGGGGCGGCCGCGGAGCGAACAGGTCCATGTGCGCGTCGCCGTAGACCTGGCGCGCGGCTTCCCTGTTGTGGACGTCGCAGAGCACGCGGCAGTTGTCGGTGGTCGACGGACCGCCGCGCCCGCGTGGCACGACGTGGTCGATCTCGGTGCGGATATCCGAGCCACAAGTGCCGCCGTTCGACAGGGACCACGTGCACTTTCCTCCATCGCGCTTCCTCACCTCCCGCTTCACCTTCGGGGGCACAGCGGCGCGACGCTTCTCCTGTTGGGCGACGAGCAACTCCAGCGCAGCGGTGAGCACCTGCTCGTCGGTCGCACCTGGCTGGACGTGGCTCTGCCCCGCCTTCGCCTTCTTCAGCAGGGCCAGGAACGCCGGCGACACCGTGACGTGCATCCGGCTCTCCTGCCGCGTGAGCGGCTCCACCACGGTCCGCGGCGCTGGCGCCACGGGCAGCTTCACCCCCGGCCGGACGGTCTCCGGGATGACCTCGATCAATCCCAGTTCAACCGTTGAACTGGCTCGACCGCTGGTGACGACCGTCCTCACCGGCACCACCTCGGCCGGAAGCAACTCGGCCACCACCTGCTTCGCCTCCTGGCGGGATCTGTCGAAGAACCTCGGGAGGACCTCGCCGCGGTTCTCCTGGGTGATGACCCTGGCGAGCTCGACGACGCTCGACATGCAAAGCCTTCCGTCCCGGAGGGGCTCGACCACCTCGGGGAACTTCTCCACGAGCCGGGTGGCGACCAGCCGGTAGTGGGCCATGCCCCGGGACAGGCCGAGTTCCTTGTGAAGGAAGTCGAAGAGGCTCGCAAACCCCAGCTGGCGGTACATGGCAAGCCGGTCGAACTCGGCAAGGGCGAGCAAGACGTCGACGACGGAGGCGCGCTCCCGGCGGATGAGCTCTGCGATGCGGAGGGACCATTCGCGTGCGTTCATGGATCCACCATCTCACGGGAATTTCGGCCCTCGCCGGGCGCGCCAGGATGACCGCCTGCGCGCGTTCCCGCGCGGCGATCTTCGAACCCCGCCCGGAGCGTCGTGCGTCGTCCATTCGCGAAATGCGGCAGCGCAAGACGCCTTCCACGCGCACCTCGTTCGCCGGAACGTGAAAGTGCGAGATCGCTGTCAACCCCACGCCCCATCTGCCCGGGGTCCGCGGCGCGGACGGTTCGGCTCCTACCGCGCGCCGCACGCGCCCGTCTGCGTCTCCATGCATTGCTGGTACGCAGCGTTGCGCTTCGCCGCATCGGCGGGTGCCGAGGTTCGCCCGGAGCCATCCCTGGCTCCCGTCGTGTCCTCGCAGAACGAATGGGCTGCCGCCCGGCACTGCTGGGACGTCTCCTGGGTCGTCGCGCAGTTCGACAGTGCGAGGAGTCCTGCCATGCCGATGAGGAACCGGACCTTCGTCGATGGCATCTCCATGGTGCTTTCCTCCTCCCGAACGACCGAACGGTAGATCGGGATCCTGACACCACTGCACGCCGGGCGCACTACTCCCCCGCGCAACCATCCCAGAAGGTCCGAAGATCCGGGGCGAGCGGCGCTTCCAGGTCGAGCCGCACGCCGGTCTCGGGATGGGGGAACGAGAGGCGCCAGGCGTGCAGGGCCTGCCGCGGGAGGCGCAACACGGCGTGGTCGGCTTCGGTCAGTTCACGTTTCGTGAATCGGTCGAAGATCATCTCGTCCGGGCCGTAGATCTTGTCGCCCACGAGGTGCAGGCCGGCGTGGTGCAGGTGGGCCCGGATCTGGTGCTGGCGCCCGGTCCGGGGGTGGCAGGCGACGAGCGCCACCGGCGCGCCGTCGGCCGCACGCCGTCGTCCCAGGACCTGGAACTCGGTCCGCGAGGGCAGCCCCCCTGCGGCCACGTGCATTCGCACCTTCACCCCGCTCGATCCGGTGAGGGCGAGCGGGGCCTCCACCTCGAAGAGGTCCCCGGTAGGGTTCCCCTGGACCAGCGCCAGGTAGGCCTTCGTGACCCTTCCCGCGGCGAAGGAGGCCTTGAGGGCCCGGGTGTACCTGGGGGCGCATCCGCAGGCCATGAGCCCCGAGGTCTCCCGGTCGAGACGGTGGGCCGGGTCGACCTTGCGCTCAGGGAACGCCAGCTTCGCGAGCGCCGTGAAGGTGTGCTCGGCGTAGCGCGCGGTGGGGTGCACCGGAAGGCCCGCCGGCTTGTCCACGACCAGCAGTCGCCCGTCGTCGAAGACCACCCCGAACACCATGGGGGTCTCCGGCTCCGGGTCGGCCTCCTTGAGGATGGAGAAGCGCATCCCTGCGGTGACCCGGGTGGCCGGCTTGAGGCGGGTCGCCCCCTCGTGCTCGATGCGGGTCTCGATGAGCCGCTGGATGCGCTCCCGGGAGAGGCGCCGGATCTTCTCCTGCAGGTAGCGGTCGAGCCTCCAGCCGGCGTAGTTCGGCTCGACGGTGAAGGGAACGCGGACGACCGGCATGGCGGCGGAACATACAGCCCCCGGAGGGCCCCGGGAAGCGCCCGTGTTTGCAGGCCTTCCGTGTCCGGCCGCACCCGGTCTCTCTTTTCCGGAGCGTCGTCGTTGACCTCCGCGGCCGCGACGAATACAACGGGTTCCCGGCGTGAGGCGCGTCGCGGTCATCATCCCCGCAAGGTTCGGGGCAAGTCGCCTCCCCGGTAAGCCCCTCGCTGACATCCATGGAAAACCGCTGGTGGCCCACGTCGTGGAGCGCGCACGCGAGGCGAACGGTGTGGACGTGCTCGTGGTGGCGACCGACGACGAGCGGGTGGCTGCGGCCGCCCGCGCGGCCGGGGCCGAAGTGATCCTCACCGGCCCGGCCGAGACCGGGACCGACCGGGTGGCCATGGCGGCCCGGGTGATGCTCCCCCGACCCACCATGGTGGTGAACCTGCAAGGCGACGAGCCCCTCATGGAGCCGGCGGCCATCGAGGCGCTCGTGCACGCCATGGACGAGGGGGGCCCCGAGATGGCCACCATGGCCCGGCCGCTGGTCGCGGGAGAATGGGAGCGGCCCGAGGTGGTGAAGGTGGTGACCGACCTGAGCGGACATGCCCTGTACTTCTCCCGTGCCCCCATCCCGGCGCGGCGGGAGCCGGGGCCGTCGCCGCTGGCCCGGGCCCACGTGGGCATGTACGCCTACACCCCGGCCTTCCTGGAGCGCTTCGCGGCCCTCGAGCCGGGGCGGCTGGAGCGGGAGGAGCGGCTCGAGCAGCTGCGCGCGCTCGAGCACGGCTTCCGCATCCGGGTCGTGGACACGAGCTACAGCGGATTCGGCGTGGACACGGAGCAGGATCTGGAGAGGGCCCGGGCGCTGGTGGCGGCGGGCCGATAGAGGGGAAAGGGGACTTCCATGGTTCGAGGCAAGAAGACCAAGTTCGTGTTCGTGACCGGTGGCGTGGTGAGTTCGCTCGGAAAGGGGCTGGCGGCCGCGTCGATCGGCGCGCTCCTCGAGAACAGGGGCCTGGAGGTCACCCACCTCAAGCTCGACCCGTACATCAACGTCGATCCGGGCACCATGAGCCCGTTCCAGCACGGCGAGGTCTACGTCACCGACGACGGGGCCGAGACCGACCTCGACCTCGGACATTACGAGCGCTTCACCAGCGCCAAGATGACCCGCAAGAACAACTACACCACCGGTCGCATCTACCAGGCGGTCATCAACAAGGAGCGGCGCGGCGAGTACCTGGGCAAGACCGTGCAGGTCATCCCCCACATCACCGACGAGATCAAGGCGGTCATCCGGGAGGCCGCCGACGGCGCCGACATCGTCATCGTCGAGGTGGGAGGGACGGTGGGCGACATCGAGTCGCTCCCCTTCCTCGAGGCCATCCGGCAGATGAAGTACGACGTGGGCAGCGAGAACCTGGTCTACGTCCACCTCACGCTGGTGCCCTACATCGCCGCCGCCGGCGAGCTCAAGACCAAGCCCACCCAGCACTCGGTGAAGGAGCTGCGCGAGATCGGCATCCAGCCCGACGTGCTGCTGGCCCGCAGCGACCGGGAGATCTCCCGGGAGATGAAGGACAAGATCGCGCTCTTCTGCAACGTCGACCCGTCGGCGGTGTTCACCGCCCGCGACGTGCCCTCCATCTACGAGCTTCCCATGGCGCTGCACCGCGAGGGGCTCGACGACAAGCTGGCCGAGCTGCTCAACATCTGGAGCCGGGCCCCGCGGCTGGAGCGCTGGGAGAACATCGTCGAGAAGGTGACCCGCCCGCGCCAGGGCGAGGTGCGCATCGGCGTGGTGGGCAAGTACGTCGAGCTGGTGGAGAGCTACAAGAGCCTGAACGAGGCGCTCTGCCACGGCGGCATCGCCAACGACTGCAAGGTGAGGCTCGAGTTCATCGACGCCCAGAAGCTCGAGGAGGGAGACCTCTCCTCCCTCGACAAGGTCGATGGCATCCTGGTCCCCGGCGGCTTCGGCATCCGCGGCACCGAGGGCAAGATCCTGGCCGTCCGGCTCGCCCGCGAGAAGAAGATCCCCTTCTTCGGCATCTGCCTCGGGCTGCAGATGGCCACCATCGAGTTCGGCCGGAACGTGCTCGGGCTGGAGCGGGCCAACTCGCTCGAGTTCGACGAGGCCACGCCGCACCCGGTGGTCACCCTGATGGAGGCGCAGCGCGGCGTCGCCGAGAAGGGCGGGACCATGCGGCTCGGAACCTACGCCTGCAGGCTCGAGAAGGGGACCAGGGCCCGCGAGCTCTACGGGCAGGACCTGGTCCAGGAGCGCCACCGCCACCGCTTCGAGTTCAACAACGCCTACCGCACGAAGTACGAGTCCGGCGGCATGGTGATCTCCGGCACAAACCCCGAGCTGGGGCTGGTGGAGATGATCGAGCTCCCCAACCACCCCCATTTCGTGGGCTGCCAGTTCCACCCCGAGTTCAAGTCGAAGCCGTTCAAGCCGCACCCGCTGTTCGCCGGGTTCATCCAGGCGTCGATGGCCTGGCGCGACGCACGCGCCCGCGAGGGCGGTGCCGAGGTCACCAAGCTGCCGGTGGGCAAGGGCGCCTGATCGTCCGCGGGGGCGCACCCCGGACGCTCGCGGTACCGAGGAGGAGGTCCCATGGAGAAGGTCCGGGCCCGCATCGGCGGGCACGACGTCGGAGACGGGTGCCCGCTGCTCCTCATCGCGGGGCCGTGCGTGATCGAGTCGGAGGCCCAGGCCCTCTCCCACGCACGGCGGGTGAAGGATCTGGCCACCCGGCACGGGATCCCTGTGGTCTTCAAGGCCAGCTTCGACAAGGCCAACCGCTCCTCCGGGAAGAGCTTCCGCGGCGTGGGTCTGGAGGCCGGGCTCTCGGTCTTCTCGAGGGTGAAGGCCGAGACCGGTCTCGCCACGCTCACCGACGTCCACGAGACCTGGCAGGCCGAGCCGCTGGGGCGGGTGGTCGACGTCCTCCAGGTGCCGGCCTTCCTGTGCCGCCAGACCGACCTGGTCATGGCCTGCGCCCGACACGGACGTTCCGTGAACGTGAAGAAGGGGCAGTTCCTGGCTCCGCGCGACATGCGCCACGCGGTGGCCAAGTGCCGCGAGGCCGGGGCCGAGAACGTGCTCCTCACCGAGCGGGGAGCCTCCTTCGGCTACGGAAACCTGGTGGTCGACATGCGCGGGCTCGTCCTCATGCGCGAGCTGGGCGTGCCGGTCTGCCTCGACGCCACCCACTCGGTGCAGCTCCCGGGCGCGGGCGGCGACGTCACCGGCGGCGAGCGGCAGTTCGTGGCGCCGCTGGCCCGGGCCGCCGCGGCGGTGGGCATCGACGCGCTCTTCACCGAGATCCACGAGGATCCGGCCACGGCGAGGTCCGACGGTCCCAACTCGCTCGACTTCGACATGGCCGACCGGCTCCTCGCCGACGTGCTCCGCATCCGCAGGGCGCTGGGGCAGCCGTGAGCCCCGACGCCGACCTGGTCGCGCGCGCGGCTCGGATCAGGCTCGTGCTCCTCGACGTCGACGGCGTCCTCACCGACGGCCGCATCTGGTTCGGTCCCGAGGGGGAGGCGCTCAAGGCCTTCGACGTGCGGGACGGCCACGGCATCGTGCGGCTCCGGGACCAGGTCGACTTCGGTGTCATCTCCGGGCGCCCCGGCATGGCCACCCGGAAGCGGCTCGAGGAGCTCGGGTTCAAGCACCTCGTCTTCTCCCAGCGGGACAAGCTCGACGGCTACGCCACGCTCGCCCCGCTGGGTTTCGCCGACGAGGAGGTCGCCTACATGGGCGACGACGTGAACGACATCCCGCTGCTTCGCCGGGTGGGGCTGTCGGCGGCGCCGGCCGACGCCTTCCCGGAGGTGCTCCCGGAGGTGCACTTCGTCTCCCGCTTCCCCGGCGGCCGGGGGGCCGTCCGGGAGCTGTGCGAGCTCATCCTCTCGGCCCGGGGGCCAGCCGGGCCGTGAGCGACGTTCCCTGGGCCAAGCGGACCCGGCGAACCCTCCGGATCTGGGCCATCCGCGCCGGCCTCTTCCTGGGCGCGGTGCTGCCGTTCCGGCTGGTCTGGGCGGCCGGAGGTCTCATCGGTCGGGCGGCCTGGTGGGTCGGGCGGCGCGACCGGGAACTCGCGCTCGCGCACCTGGCCCTCGCCTTTCCGGAGAAGTCGGAGGAGGAGCGGCGGGCCATCGCGCGCGGGACCTTCCTGCACTACGGACACGGCGCCGCCGAGGCGGCCCAGATGGACCGCATCGACCGCAGGCTCACGAGCTACATCTCCTTCGCCGGTGACGGGGAGGCGATGCTCCGCGGGGCGAGCCAGGCCGGGAAGGGATTCATCTTCGTCACCGGCCACCTGGGCAGCTGGGAGCTCCTCGCCCGGCGCATCGTCCGGGCTGGAGTGCCGGCCATCGTCATCGCGGCGCGCAGCTGGGACCGGCGCCTCGACGACATGGTCGCGGCCTTCCGCCTGCGAGGGGGGGTGCCCACGCTCTTCCGCGAGGACCCCGGAGGCGGCCGGACGCTCCTCAAGGCCCTGCGCGACGGCAAGGCGCTCGGGATCCTCATCGACCAGGACACCAAGGTACAGAGCGTCTTCGTGCCGTTCTTCGGCCACCTGGCGGCCACCCCGCGTGCCGCGGCCGACCTTGCGCTGCGCTTCGGGTGCCCGGTCTTCGTGGGCTGGTCGCGGCGCCGGGGACCGGGGGCAGGGGCCGGCTACGTCCTGGAGGTCGAGCCCGTCGCGTACGACCCGGTACCGGCCGACAAGGACGCGGAGGCCATCCGGATCACCGCGGCCTGCACGGCACGGATGGAGCAAGCCATCCGAAAAGCCCCCTCCGAATGGGTGTGGATGCACCGGCGCTGGAAGACCAAGCCTCCGGAATCCAGATAGTTTTCGACCATACGCAAGGTTGATGCCGAAAGCCCTTGTCGCTCCGGTCCGCGCCAGCTATCGTCGTGATTAGCAAGGGTTATGCCACTTGATTCAACCTGGCCATACCGATCGCAGGAGCGGCTGGCGCCGATGGCGCCGGCCCCTGACGGCTTGTGCTGCATCAATTGCCTTCATCGCCGGCTGTGACGCTGGCGCGCCACCGGCCAGGGCCACCCCACCCGAGGTCAGCCTGGAGAGCGTGCAGTTCCGTGCCTGGCGGGGCGCCGACCTCGCGGCCTCGGGCGCCGCCGACCGGGTGGTCTACCGCCGGGAGTCGGGCGAGGTGGTCGCCCGTGTCGCCCGCGTGACGGTGCCGCGCCCCGGCATGCCCGACCTCGCCGTCGCTGCGCCCGAACTCGAGGGAGACCTGGCCGCCAGGACCTGGACGGCCCGGGGGGGCGTCGTGCTCACCCGTGGTGACGCCATCGCCCGCACTCCCACGGCCCGCTGGGCCGAGTCGGACGGCCTGGTGCGGGGCGACGAACCGGTCGAGGTGACCGGCCCGGGCTACCGGCTCGCCGGACCGGCCTTCGTGGCCGACCCCGGGAGCGGCGACGTGGAGATCCGGGGCGGGGTGCGCCTCACCGCCGGAGGGGCCGTCCCGTGATCGGCGCCTGTCTTGCGCTCGCGCTCGCGGCCGCTTCCCCGTCGCCCCCGGTGACGGTGGTCGCCGAGGAGGTTCAGTACCTCTACAAGGAGGGGAAGGTCGTCTTCACCGGGAAGCCGCTCGTCACGCTCACCCGGGAGGACGCCACGCTCACCTGCCGGAAGCTCGTGGCCGAGAACGACGAAGCGGGGCGCATCCGGCGGGCCACCTGCACGGGCGACGTCCGGCTCACCCGGGGCACGCGGGTGATCACCTGCGAGACCGCCACCTACGAGGAGAAGTCGGCGCGGGTCACCTGCACCGGCAACCCGGTGCTGAGGGACGGCGAGAGCGTGATGCGCGGGGATGTCCTCGCCTACGACCTCGGCGAGGACCGGGCCACGCTGACGGCCGCGCAGGGCACCATCGTTCCGCAGCCCGGGCTCGAGCTCGCGCCCCGGAAGAAGAAGGAGACCGGTCCGTGACGGCGTCCCGGGCGCTCGAGGCCATCGGTCTCGTGAAGAGCTACCGCGGCCGGAAGGTGGTGGACGGGGTCTCGTTCCAGGTGGCTCCGGGCGAGGTGGTGGGGCTCCTCGGTCCAAACGGTGCCGGCAAGACCACGAGCTTCAACATGGTGGTGGGGCTGGTCCGTCCCGACGCCGGAACCGTGCGCCTCGGCGACGAGGACCTGACACGGCTGCCCATGCACCTGCGGGCACGGCGCGGCGTGGGCTACCTGCCGCAGGAGGCCTCGATCTTCCGCAAGCTCACCGTCCGGGAGAACTTCACGGCGGTGCTGGAGGCGCTCGGGAAGGGTCGTGCCGAGCGGGACCGCCGCGCCGACCAGCTTCTCGAGGAGTTCCACCTCCGCACGGTGGAGAAGAGCCTGGGCGAGCAGCTCTCCGGTGGGGAGCGCCGCCGCGCCGAGGTGGCGCGCAGCCTGCTCAACGACCCGCGCTTCATCCTCTTCGACGAGCCCTTCGCCGGGGTCGACCCCATCGCCGTGGGCGAGCTGCAGCGGCTCATCGGGTCCCTGCGCACCCGAGGCATCGGCGTGCTCCTCACCGACCACGCCGTCCGCGAGGCGCTCGGCATCTGCGACCGCGCCTACATCCTGTCCTCCGGCCAGATCCTCGAGGAGGGCACCCCCACCCACATCGCCGGAAGCGCCCGGGCCCGGGCGGTCTACCTGGGCGAGAAGTTCCGGCTCGACGAGGACCACCGCCCCGAGGTCCGCACATGAGCCTCGAGCTCCGGCAGCATCTCAAGATGACGCAGCAGCTGGTGATGACCCCCCAGCTGCAGCAGGCGATCAAGCTCCTCCAGCTCTCCCGGCTCGAGCTGGTCGATCTCATCCGCACCGAGATCAACGAGAACCCGCTGCTCGACGAGGCTCCCGAGGAGGACGAGCGCGCCGAGGGCGCCAGCCCCGCCGAGGCCAGCCTGGAGCGGCTCGACCCGCCCCCCAAGGAGGCGGAGAAGCAGGAGGAGGTGAAGGGCGAGGAGGGGACGAACGAGATCGACTGGGACCAGTATCTCGATCACTACCAGTTACAGGGCCACACCGCCCCCTCCAACAAGAACATGGGGGACGAGGACCTTCCCGGATACGAGGCCAGCCTCACCCGCAAGGGAGACCTGGGCGACCACCTCGTCTGGCAGATGCGACTCTCCGCCTTCACGCCCGAGGAGGAGCAGGTGGCCATGCTCATCATCGGGAACCTCGACCCCGACGGCTATTTCCGCATGCCTGCGGTGGAGGGGGAGGACGACGACTCGGCCGTGCGCGACCCGCTGGTCCGGGTGGCCTTCGAGGCCGGCGTGGGCATCGAGTTCGCCGAGCACGTTCTGAGGAGGGTGCAGTCGCTCGATCCGCCCGGGGTGGCCGCCCGCGACCTGCGCGAGTGCCTGCTGCTCCAGGCCCGGCAGCTGAACGCCGACCTCCCGGAGGTGGTGGCCATCGTCGAGCACCACCTCAAGCACCTCGAGTCCAAGAACTACGCGGCCATCTCCCGCGACCTCAAGATCCCCGTCGAGCAGGTGGTGAAGGCCGTGAAGGTCATCGCCGCCTTCGAGCCAAAGCCGGGGCGGGCCTACACCAGCGAGGAAGCGCAGTACATCACCCCGGACGTCACCGTGCAGAAGGTCGGCGACCGTTACGTCACCATCCTGAACGACGACGGGCTCTCCAAGCTGCGCATCTCGGGGATGTACCGGCAGGCCCTCAAGAACGGCAGTGCCGGCGCAGCCAAGGAGTACATCCAGGACAAGCTGCGCAGCGCGGTCTGGCTCATCCGCTCCATCCACCAGCGGCAGCGCACCATCTACAAGGTCACCGAGTCGATCGTGAAGTTCCAGAAGGACTTCTTCGACAAGGGCATCGCCCACCTGAAGCCCCTCATCCTCCGCGACGTGGCCGAGGACATCGGGATGCACGAGTCCACGGTGTCGCGCGTCACCACCAACAAGTACGTGCACACGCCGCAGGGCATCTACGAGCTCAAGTTCTTCTTCAACTCGGCCATCGCACGCACCGGCGGGGACGAGATCGCCAGCGAGGCGGTGAAGAACCACATCAAGCAGATCGTGTCGGCGGAGGACCCGAAGCGTCCCCACTCGGACCAGAAGATCGTCGAGCTCCTGAAGGGGCAGAACATCGAGATCGCCCGGAGGACCGTTGCCAAGTATCGGGAAGTGCTGGGCATTCTTCCCAGCTCGAAGCGGAAGAAGTTCTTCTGATCTGGTATTATGGCGTTGGAACGCGTGACGCTTTCAGCGACATGCAGTTCGTCGGCCGCGAATCGACCGGTCTCCCCCGCGAGGAGGATTCCGGCGCGACGCGGCCGATTCATTTTCGCAGCCCGCGCCGCACCCAGGAGGACACGATGCAGGTGAACATCACGTTCCGTCATCTCGAGCCCACCGAAGCACTGAAGGCGCACGTGAAGGACAAGGTCGCCCACATCCAGCGCTACATCGACCGGCCCGGCGAGGCCCACGCCGTTCTCCACCTGGAGAACCTGTCGCACCACGCCGAGATCACCATGAAGGCCGGGACGTTCTCGGTGCGGGGGAGGGGGAAGTCGGAGGACATGTACGCCTCCATCGACTCCGCCGCCGAGAAGATCGAGCGGCAGCTGAAGAAGCACAAGGAACGGGTTCGCAACCACAAGTCCACCCTCATCCCCAAGGACTGGGCCCCGGTCGACGTGCGCCACGACATCCTCGACCAGCCCAAGGACGCCCCGTCGGCGCGCGTGGTCTCGACCTCGAAGTTCCAGGCCAGGCCCATGGGGCTCGACGAGGCCATCCTGCAGATGGACCTCCTGAACAGCCACTTCTACGTCTTCCAGGAGGAGCAGAGCCGCGCCATCAACGTGGTCTACCGCCGCGACGACGGGAAGCTGGGGGTCATCGAGGCCCGGCCCGTCTAGTCGACCCCGGCCGCCCGCGTTCCTTGAATCGCGCGGGCGGCCATGCTAGCCGGTGGATGGTGCACATCGCCGACATCCTGCGCCCCGGTTGCGTCATCTCGGACCTCTCCGGTTCCTCGGTGGCCTCTGTCCTCGCCGAGCTGTCGCGGCCGGTGGCGGCCGCGTCCGGCATCGACGCGGGGACGCTCACCGCGGGGCTCTCGGCTCGCGAGAAGCTCGGCTCGACCGGGATCGGCGACGGTGTGGCCGTTCCGCACTGCAAGGTACCCGGGCTCGCTGCGCTCACCGCCACACTCGGGCGCAAGGTGGAGGGGGTCGACTTCCGCGCCCTCGACGGGAAGCCCACCCGCATCTTCGTCGCCCTCTTCGCCCCGGAGCGGGCCGGGGCCGAGCACCTGCAGGCGCTGGCGAGGGTGAGCCGGTTGCTCAGGAGGCCCGAGTTCCGCACGGCGCTGCTCGAGGCGCCGGACGCGTCCGCCATGTACCGGCTGGTCGTCGAGGAGGACGGGCGGCTGTAGCGAGCGGCCGCGTCGCCTCGCGGCGGCCCTTCCGGGTGCCGGCGCCCGTGGGTGCGCCTCGTCGCTGGGGGCGCTGGTCCTCGCGGCGCATACCGCCTGGGCGGGGAACTCGCGTCGCCGCTGCGGAGGCGCCCCGCGCCGCGGCCACCCCGGGCGCCTGATGGAAGGGCGGTCCGGCGGGGCAAGCTCGACCGGGTCGTCTTCGGCCCGGCGTGATCCGGCGCCATTCACTCGAGATACGTCTAGCCCTGAGGACCAGCGGCGCGGAGAGGGGCGTCCAGGCGCCCGGCGGCTTCCGAACGGCCGGAACGAAGGCGCCTCGCACACTCCGGGTGATGTCCGCTCTTGAGGCCGCACGCGGGGCACGCGGACCGCCCGCGGCCGCGCCGCTCGTGGATGCGGGCGTCGAGCCAGGCCGCGCGTGCCGCGTCGGCCTCGGCCCAGCGTTTGGCGATGGTCTCGAGGAGTCCCGAACGTCCGGGATCGCTCTCCTGCTCCGGCGGCTGTCGATACATGGCGTGGCCTCCCGCAAGATCCGTATCGCGTTCCGGGCTCCGGCGGCCGGGAACGGAGGGCTGCCTCCAAGGAAGCCGCCACAAGAGGTACCGGCATGCGTCGAACGACTACACGCCTTGCCCGGCGAGGCGTTTCGCGACGAGCAGGTAGACGTCCGGTGAGAAGGCCAGCCCCAGGTGGGTGGAGGAGACCTCGACGTGGTCCACGCAATCGTTTCGTTCGTCGACGCAGGCCTGCCAGGCCACCACGCCGTCCTTGCGCGAGTAGATGGCCGAGACGGGACGGGAGAGCGGCACGGCCTCGCGCGCCTCCACCGCTGCCTCGATGGCGTCCAGGTCGACGCCCTGGCGCAGGTAGGCGCGGGCGGCGAGGGTGTACTTGGGGCCGCCCACCACCGGTGCTCCCAGGGTCACGACCCGGTCCACGTCGGCCGGGATGTCCCGGGAGATCTCTCGTGCGAGATAGCCGCCCAGGCTCCAGCCCACCAGGCTCACGAGGCGCCCGGTCGACCGGCGGAGCAAGGCGACGCGAGAGACCAGGATCGGCAGCAGCCTGGGAACGTCGCCGTCGTTGCGACCGAGTCCCCACCGGTAGACGTCGTACCCGAGGAAGGAGAGGTATCCCCGGAGCAGAGCCATCGCGGCATCGTCGGTGGCGAAACCCGGAAGCACCAGGACCGGGGCTCCGTCGCCGCGCGGGGCCCGGGCGAGGGAGGGTGCACGGACGAGGAGGCGGGGAAACTCCAGCAGGCCGGCGGCCTCTCCCCACGCGGCGCGCCGGTCCGGGGCGCGGAGCCCGTTCCTCGCGACCGGGGATCCGTTCACGCTCCGCCCAAGGGCCCGGGAGCCAGCGACCGCGTCGCCGCCGCGCGCCCAGGATCCTGGGCGCAATCCGGTGCCGCGGGCCCGCCATTCCAGTTCACCCCGACCCGCCCCAGCGTGACCATCGTCACGACGAGCGCCAGGGTGATGGCGACGGACCTGCGGATCCTCGAGAGCACGCCGGAAGCCTAAGGCCTGCGACGTCGGACGCAAGCTCCGGCGCGCGCAGCCTCCGGATCACCGCCCACCTTGACCCGCTCCAGATCGGGCGACATATGAGCCCGGTGAGCTTCGACGTGCCAGGAGACGCGTACGATCGGTTCGTCGGGAGGTACTCCCGGCAACTGGCGCCGCGCTTCCTCGAGTTTGCCGGCGTCGATCGCGGGCCGGTGCTGGAGGTGGGCTGCGGCCCCGGCGCCCTCGCCACCGTCCTGGCCGCCCGGTTCGGCGCGGATGCCGTCGCGGCGGTCGAGCCGTCCGAACCCTTCGCCGCCACCTGCCGCGCCCGCGTGCCCGGCGCGGACGTGCGAGCTGCAGGTGCCGAGGCTCTCCCGTTCCCGGAGGACACGTTCGAAGCCGTGCTCTCGCAGCTCGTGCTCTCCTTCGTCGGCGACCCGCCGAGGGCCATCGCGGAGATGCTGCGGGTGGTCCGGCCGGGGGGTACCGTGGCCGCCTGCACCTTCGCCGCAGACGGCTTCGCCCTGGTCAGTACGTTCTGGCGAGCCGCTCTCCGGCTCGACCCGGCCGCCCCCGACGACGCCCGCCTCCCGTTCCGCACCGAGGAGTCGCTCCTCGCCCTGTGGAGGGATTCCGGGCTCCGCGACGTCGCCCTCGGCCACATCGACCTCGAGGCCCGCTACCAGGACTTCGACGACTACTGGGAGCCGCTCGCGGTCGGCATCGGTCCGACCGGGTCCTACCTGCTCCGGCAGACGCCGGCACGCAGGGACGAGCTCCGCGAGGGGTGCCGCGAACTGCTCGGGCGCCCTGCTGGCCCGTTCATGCTGCCCGCGCGGGTGATCGCCGTGCGGGGACTCCGGTAGGGCGCAACGCCCGGGACGTCACTTCGAGGCGCGCTGCCCGCGTCGCCTTCGGCCCGGGCCGCCCCAGCCGGCGCGGGCGTCCCTCGCAGCGAAGCCTTCGCAGCGGGCGCCGGGGACAGGCGTTGCTCGGGCCCGGCGTGACCCGGCGCCACTCATCCACCGTACGCTCTCGCCGCGAAGACAGCGGAGCGGAGAGGGAGGTCCCGGCGCCCGGCGGCAGACGTCCTGACGGAACGAAGGCGATCCGCCCTCCCGCCCTCAGTGATTGACGCCGTGCGCGATGCGGTCCCTCCGGATTCCGCCCGGACCCCACGAGAAGAGCGCGTTCCAGGCTCGCCCCTTCACGCGATCCACCGGTACCGGCCCGAAGACGCGGCTGTCCGCGCTGTGGTCCCGGTGGTCGCCGACGAGGAAGACCGTCCCGGGCGGGACGACGGTGGGAGGCACGTCGCCGCACTCCACGCCGGGCGTGCAGTAGGTGAGGTAGCGGTGCTGGTCCAGCTGCTCCTCGGCCGCGGTGCACCGCTCGGAGCGCCAGGGGCCGCCCTCCATCCGGTTCTCGTAGGTGCAGGGGCCGTCCACGGGCCGGCGGGGAACGGCCTGGCCGTTCAACCAGAGCGCGCCGTTCCTCACCTCGACGGTGTCGCCGGCGATTCCCACGACCCGCTTGATGAGGTCGTCGTTGCGCGGGTTCCCGGGGGGAGCGAGCAGCACCACGATGTCGCCCCGCCTCGGCGACGACCACATGAACTGTGCACGATCGGTGAATGGCAGACGAAGCCCGTAGGCCCACTTCTCCACCACCACGTAGTCGCCGATCTGGAGCGTCGGGATCATCGAGCCCGACGGGATGTAGACCGCCTCGTACAGCAACGTCCGGAATGCGAGCACGGCGAGGATGGTGATGACCCAGCCCCGGATCTCGCGCTTGACCTTCGACTTGTCCACGGTGTCGGACGGCCCCTTCCCTCACTCCGTCCGCATGGCCTCGACCGGGTCGAGGCGGCTGGCGCGGATGGCGGGGTAGATGCCGAACACGATGCCCGCCCCCGATGCGGAGAGGAGGGAGAGTAGCACCGCCCATGCCGGGACGCTCGACGGAATGGACCAGACCTCGCGGGCCAGGATGGCGCCCCCGGCGCCGAGCAGCACGCCCAGGATGCCGCCGAGCAGCGAGAGGGTGACCGCCTCGATGATGAACTGGGAGAGGATCCGGCGACGCCGCGCGCCCAGCGCCATGCGGACGCCGATCTCCCGGGTTCGCTCGGCCACCGACACCAGCATGATGTTCATGACCCCGATGCCGCCCACCACGAGCGCGAGCAGGGTCACCGCGAAGGTTGCGGCCGCAACCACGGCCGCGAACTGGTTGAAGGTGCCGGTCAGGGTCTCGTTGCTGTAGATGTCGAAGTCGTTCTCCTCGAGGCCGCGCAGGCCGCGAATGCTGCGGAGCCGGGCGATGACCTCGTCCTGGGCCTTGTTGAAGTCCGCCCCGGTGGTGGCCTGGATGGCGATGTTGTGGTTCGTGACCCGGCCGCGCACCTGGTAGTAGGGGTCGAGCGGGATGATCACCCAGCCGTCCTGGCTGCCGCCCAGCGTGCTGCCGCGCCGTTCGGCCACGCCCACCACGGTGAAGGGGGTGGAGCGAATCCGGATCTCCTTTCCCACCGCGCTCCCACCCGGGAAGAGGACGTCCGCCACGTCGGCGCCGATGACGGCCACCCGCCCGCCAAGGGCGATGTCGGTGTCGGTGAAGAAGCGGCCATCGGCGATGGTGACGGCGTTGGCGTACTGGTAGTCGGGCTGTCCGCCCGCCCAGGTCACGTTGGGCTTGGTGGCGCGGTCCCGGGTGGCGATCTTCTCAGGCCGGCCGTTGTGGTAGGCCTCGATGGAGACGTGCCCGACGTGGGGCAGGGAGCGCAGCGCCTCGCCCTGCTCGCGGGTGAGGTCGGGGCGCTTGGCGTACTTGGCGCGGTCGAAGTGACCGAAGGCGACGGGCCACTTCTGGACCTGGAAGGAGCCGGCTCCCAGCCCCTCCAGGTCCTTGTTGACGCTGATCCGGAAGCCCTCGACGAGCGACATCATGGCCACCACGGTGGCGGCGCCGATGACGATGCCGAGGAGCGTGAGCAACGAGCGCAGCGGGTTGCCCCGCAGCGTGCTGAAGGCGAGCCCCAGGTTGTCGACGAAGCCCCTCATTCGTAGCGCAGCGCCTCCACCGGATCGAGGTTGGCGGCGCGCCAGGCGGGCCAGATGCCGAAGATGAGCCCGGTCGCCGTGGAGAAGGCGATGCCGAAGACGATGGCCGATGGCGTGGCTGCGGCCGCCAGGGGCGAGAGGAGTGCCACCAGCTGCGCCACGCCCAGGCCGACCGCGGTGCCGAAGGCGCCGCCCAGGGCGGCCACCGCGGCCGACTCGATGAGGAACTGCATGAGGATGGTGCTGCGCCGTGCCCCCAGGGCCCGGCGAACGCCGATCTCGCGGGTCCGCTCGTGCACCGAGACCAGCATGATGTTCATGATCCCGATGCCGCCCACGATGAGGGTGATGAGCCCCACGCCGACGGCCATGCCGTAGAGGGCGCCGGTGAGCTGCTTGTAGAGCTTGAGGAACTGCTCCTGGCGGTTGAAGCTGAAGTCGTCGGGCTTTCCCGGCAGCACCCGCCGGGCACGCCGGAGGATGGGGGTGAGCTCGTCCTCCAGCTCGGCGATCTTCCCGGGTGGGGCCGCAACCGACAGCACCATGTTGCGCTGGCTGCCGAAGATGCGGCCGAAGGAGGAGAAGGGCATGATCGCCACGTTGTCGAGCGGCATGCCGAGCAGCTGTCCCTGCCGCTCCAGGACGCCCACCACCTGGAACGGGCGCCCGGCCACCAGCACCTTCTTCCCGATCACGGCGCTCACCGGGTCGCCGGGGAAGAGCCGGTCGACCACGTCGGTACCCAGGACCACGGAGGAGCGGGCCAGGTCCACGTCCCCCGCCACCAGGAACCGGCCGGCCTGCACCGAGCCCCCGTTGGCGTTCAGGTACTCCTCGCTCGTCCCGCGGATGACCACGCTCTCCAGCTCGACGTTGCCGCGCCCCACCTTGCCCCGGATGCCGGCCATGGGAGCGACGGAGAGCGCCAGCTGCGACTCCCGCTGCACCGCCTGGAGCTCGGTGACCGTGATCTTCTTGCGGTTGCGGTACATCCACCAGGTGTCGTCGCTCTGGATCCAGGGGTGGCGATCCACGTAGAGCGTGTGCGCGCCCAGGAACTGGATCTGCTCCTCGAAGCTCCGGTCGAGCCCCTGGATGATGGCCACGATGGTGATGACGGTGGACACCCCGATGACGATCCCCAGCGTGGTGAGGAAGGTGCGCAGGCGCGCCCCGACGAGGGCCCCGAAGGCGATCCGGAAGCTCTCGACGAGCTCCGCCCAGGCGCGACGGACGGTCTTCACGCGGCCGCCCCGGGTTGCGGGGCCGGCGCAGGCGGAGCGCCCAGGACGGCCACCTCGGCGCCGGGGCCGTCGGCCACCACCTTGCCGTCGGAGAGCCGGATGGCGCGCGGGCAGCGCGCGGCGAGGCGCGGCTCGTGGGTCACCAGCATGATGGTGTGGCCGCGCTGGTGGAGCTCGCCGAAGAGCCGGATGATCTCCTCGCCGGTGGCGCTGTCGAGGTTGCCGGTGGGTTCGTCGGCGAGGAGCAGGGACGGGTTTCCCACCAGCGCCCGGGCGATGGCCACGCGCTGCCGCTGGCCGCCGGAGAGCTCGTTGGGCTTGTGGTGCATGCGGTTCGCGAGCCCGACCGCCTCGAGCGCCTTCACCGCCTTCTCCCTGCGCTCCTTGCGCGAGAGCCCGCGGTAGACGAGCGGCAGCTCCACGTTGGCAAGCGCGGTGGAGCGGGAGAGCAGCTGGAAGGTCTGGAAGACGAAACCGATCTCCGTGTTGCGCAGGTCGGCCAGCTGGTCGTCGCTCATCTGCTCGACGTCGTTGCCGTTGATCCGGTAGGAGCCGCCGGTCGCGGTGTCGAGCGCGCCGATGAGGTTCATGAGCGTCGACTTGCCCGAACCCGACTGGCCCACCACCGCCACCCACTCGCCGCGCCGGACGTCGAAGGAGACGCCGTCGAGCGCGCGGACCTCCTCCTCACCGACCGTGTAGAATCGGGTCAGGTTCTCGACGGAGATGAGCGGGGCCTCGGTCACGATCCGCTCGCTTCCTTCTTCGCCTTGGCGTCGCCGGAGACCTTCGGACCCGCCTTCTCCATCTCCTTCTCCGGCTTCTCGGTCTTGACGGCCTTGCCGTCGGCCAGGTCGCGGGAGAGGAGCTTGTAGGGGCCCTCCACGATCACCTCGCCCTCCTTCACGCCGGACACGAGCTCGATGTCGTTCTCGCTGGCGAGTCCGGTCTCCACCCGGCGAACCCGGGCCTTGCCGTCCTCGACCACGAAGACCACCTTCTGCATCGGCTCGCGGGTGGCCTTCTTCGCGGCGGTGCCGTCCGGTTCGGGGGCGGGAGGGCCGTCCTCCTTCTTGCCCTTGTCCTTGCTGGCCGCCAGCTGCTTCTCGGTGCGCACCGTCACCGCCTGGAGCGGCACGATGAGCGCCTTGTCGTGCGTCTCGGTGGAGATGGTGGCCTGGCCGCTCATCCCCGGCAGCGCTCCCGGGACCGGGACGGCGAGTGCGATGCGAACCGGGAAGGTGGTCACCTCTGCCTCGGTCCCGGCGTTCTTCACCGTGGCGTTCTTGGCGATCTCGATCACCTCGGCCGGGAAGCGACGGTCCGGGAAGGCGTCGATCTCGATCTCGGCCGGATCGCCCTCGTGGAGGTGGACCACCTCGTGCTCGCCCACCTCGACCTTCATCTCCATGCTGGAGAGGGTGGCGATGATGACGATGGGATCCTCGTTGAAGTCGGAGCCGCGCACCCGCTCGCCGACCTGCTTGAGGCGGGAGGTGAGGATGCCGGAGATGGGCGCGGTGAGGGTGGTGAAGGAGAGGAGGAAGCGGGCCTCCGCGAGGCTGGCGCTGGCGTTCCGGATGCGGTCCTTGGCCGACTGCACCCGCGCCGCGGCTCCGTCCCGCTCGGCCACGATCTTCTCCAGCTCGGCCCGGCTGGCGCTGTCCTGCTTGACGAGCACCTCCACCCGCTTCACGTCGGCCTCGAGCCTGGCGAGGTTCACCTCCTCCACCGAGAGCTCGGAGCGGGCACTCTGCTCCATGGCCTCGCGCTGGTGCACCTGGGCCTCGTAGCGGCGCGAGTCGATGCGCCCGATGTACTGCCCCTTCTTGATCTTGTCGCCCTCGCGGACCGGCAGGTCGAGCAGGTCGCCGGAGAGGTTGGAGGAGAGCTTCACCTGCGTTGCGGCCTGGAGCTTCCCGGCCGCCGAGACCTTGCGGGTGATGGACCCCTTCCTCACCGTCGAGGTCTGCACGGTGACCGGCGGGTCCTTCTTGGGCATGAGCGACGCGACCAGGATTCCGACGACGGCGAGCACGAAGACGGCGGCGATGATGCGCTTGGTCCAGGACATGGGACTCGTTTCCTTTCGGCTACAGCGCGCCGCCCACGGCGCGATTCAGGTCGGCGCGGGCGATGATGGCGTCGATGCGGGCAGCGAGCAGCGTGAGCTGGGCCCGGGTGAGGTTCTGCAGCGCGTCGCGGACCTCGACCTGGGTCCCCGCGCCGGCGTCGTAGCGCCGCCTGGCGAGCTTCAGGCTCTCGTCGGCCGCCTCGAGGTTCTCCTCGGCGAGAAGCGCCGAGGCGGAGAGGGTGACGTAGCTGGAGCGGGAGCGGGCGATCTGGCCGGTCACCTGCAGCAGCGCCTGCTCGGCCTGGAGCTGGGAGCGGCGCTCGTTCACGTTGGCGCGCTGGACGGCTGCGCTGGTGAGCCGCCCCTCGAAGAGGTTCCAGGTGAGCGTGACCCCCACGTTGACCCCGTACTGCTGCGAGAGGTCGCCGTACACGCCGTAGGTCCCGGCGAGCCACGGACTCTGCCGCCCGTAGCTGGCGTTGGCCGAGACGGACGGCCAGTAGCCGGAGTGCGCGGCACGGACCTCCTGGCCTGCGGCGAGGATGCGCTGCGCATCGGCGGCCAGCCCCGGGCGGGTCCGCCTGGCGAGGTCCACCAGGGATTCCTGGGAGGGGGGCTCCACGAAGGTCGTCCGGTCCAGCGCGGCGGGCGGCACCACCTCCAGCCGGGGATCGGCGCCGCGTCCCAGCGCGAGCGCGAGCGCCACCCGCGCATCGGCCACCCGGGATCGCTGCTGCTCGGCGGAGATGCGGTCGTTGCCGAGCGTCACCCGCGCGGCGTAGGTCTCGCTGCGAGGGGCCCGGCCGGCCTGGTAGAGGTTCTCGGTCAGGCGGAGCAGCTCCTCGCTCCGTGCCACCGCGCCCTCGAGGACCTTCAGGCTTCGCTCGGCACGGATGACTTCGTAGAAGCGGCTGGTGACGTCGAAGGCCACGTTGAGGGAGGCCTCGTCGTACTGCTTGTCGGCTGCCCTGACGAGGAGCCTGAAGCGATCGATGTTGGCCCAGGACTTGAACCCGTCGAAGAGCGGCAACGTGAGCTGGGCGACCAGCGTGTAGTTCTCGAAGTCGCTGCTCGGGGTGGAGACGATGATCTTCTCGTACCGGACCGGAGCGATCTCCACCGGGGTGATGGTGAGCTGCTGGCCGGCGGCGGTGAAGTTGTTCTCGAACACGGCCTGCAGGTCGAGGCGGGGGAGGACGCCTGCCCAGCTGGCGTAGGACTCCACGCCGGCAGCGGCGCGGTCGGTGTCGGCGAGGAGGAGGTCGACGTTGGCCTTGGCCGCCGCGGCGAGCGCCTCGTCGAGGGTGATGGGGCCGGGGTCGGCCGCGGCCAGGGCGATGGGCAGGAGGAGCAGGAACGGGTGCATGTCTACCTCGCGCCCCCGAGGGTGGGGAGCGCCACGCGGAAGACCGCCACGTAGGCGAGCCAGAGGACGATCACGGTGACGAGGGCACGGCGGCTCGAGACGCGCGCCACCCCGGCCATCCCGGCTGCGACGAGCCAGAGCGCCCACAGCGAGAACAGGTCGACGGCTCCCAGGAACGAGGCCAGCGGCCCCTCCATGCCCGCCGGGACCAGCGCACCCAGGTTGGCGGGGAAGATCGTGGCGAGCTGCTCCACCGGGATCGTCTTGCGCACCAGGAGCGCGGGGATGCTCAGGAGCGACTCGATGGCTCCGGGGAGGAGCGCCCAGCACATCACGGTGAAGGTCTGGGGGAAGCCGGGCTTCGATCCCACCACCTTGAAGGCGAGCCACACCCAGAGCGCCCCGAGGAGCGCCGAGAGACCGGTTCCGAAGGCAGCGCCGGTGTAGGAGGCCAGCGCCGCCACCTTGCGGGCCTGCTCGATCTTCACCTCCCGGTCGTGGGGCGTCATCTGCGCGGCGCCCTCCGAACGGTCGATCGCGTCAGAGGCCGCCCGCTCGAAGTCGATGCGCGGCACGGCCACGATGGAAAAGAGCAGAGCGGCCGCCGTGGCCAGCAGGAGCGGCACCCAGTACTGGCGCTGCTCCGCGGCGCGGGGGAGTTCCTTGGTGGGGTGGAAGAGGGGAGACTGCGCGAGACCGTCGGCGGACATTGGGCTCCCGTTGCGGACCGACCCCCAGACGGAAAGCGCGCGACCTTATTTCAGCTCGAAGGTCGAATGGCGGGGAGAGCGGTGGGCGTCGTGTATCGCGAAACCGGCTCTCGCGCCACGATTCCGGGAGGTTACCCCCGGACCAGGCGCCCGACCGACAGTTCCAGGGACTTCTTGAACACCCTGCGGAAGAGGGGCCCCTCCCGCTCCGCATCCCAGACCTCGAGGTCGATCGGGCCGCGAGGTCGCAGCGAGAGCACCACCGCACCCCGGGCGACCCGGGCCCGGACGCTCCGGACCAGCTGGTGATGGCTTCGGTCGCAGGAATCGGCCAGTCGGAGCAGGGTCGCGAGCTTTCGGACCGTCCGGAAGTCGGACGGGGGAAGGGTCGCGAGGTCGGGGCGCTCCCGGTCCGGGGGGCTCCGGCGGTGGTAGCGCGCCACCAGCGCCACGAGCTGCCGCTCCCGGTCGGAGAAGCCGGGGATGTCCCCGTTCGCGATCAGGTAGTGGGTATGCTTGTGGTGCTTCCCGTAGGAGACCGCGCTTCCCACGTCGTGGAGAAGGGCGGCCGCCTCCAGGACGGGGCGCGCCGACGCGGGAAGCAGGTGGAGCCCGGCCAGGTCGTCGAAGAGGGAGAGCGCGACCCCGGCCACCTGATCGGCATGCACCTCGTCGTAGGCGAAGCGCCGTCCGAGCGCCCGGGCTGCCTCGCCGGTGCTGGCTCCGGGTGCGTCACGAACCGTCCGTTCCAGCATGTCCACGAGCAGGCCCTGACGCAGCCCGGTCTCGACGGCCGTGATGCTCTCGAGCCCGAGCCGGTCCATCAACGCCTCGAGCACCACCGCCCCGGCGACGACGATCTCCCCTCGCCGGGCGTCGAAGATCCGCCGCCGCTCGTCGAGCCCCATGTCGACGAGGAGCTCCACGGCGCGCCGGACGCGCTTCCGGGTGGCCACGCGCCGTCCTCCCTCCGCGGCGAAGGAGACGACGGTGCCGATGGTCCCCGAGCTGCCCAGGGCGCGGCGCGGGTGCGCGAAGCGCGGCAGGGAGCGCTGGAAGGCCTCGGCGGCAAAGGTGCGCATGAGCTCGAGCCGCTTCGGCGGAACCTTGCCCATCGAGTCGAAGGTCTCGGTGAGCCGCACCGATCCGATGGCCACGCTGAAGAGGCTGTCCGGGTGGTCGCCCACCGCGACCGCGATCTCGGTGGAACCGCCGCCGATGTCCACCACGAGGTTCCGGGCGCGCGGAGGCTGGCCCCGCAGGACGCCCAGCGCGATGAGGCGTGCCTCCTCCTTGCCCGAGATGACCTCGAGCTCGAGGCCGGTGGCGGCGAGGACACGGGCCACCACGTCGGGACCGTTCTTGGCCTCGCGCACCGCGCTCGTCGCCACAGCGCGGACGCGTGCCCGGTGGCGGCGGGCCAGCGCCGCGTACCGGCGCAGCGTGGAGACGAGCCGCTGCTCCACCTCGCGCGGGATGCGGCCGGTCTTGAAGACCCCCTCGCCGGGCCGGACCGGGTCCCGCTCGGTGTGGACGAGCTCGAAGGAGCCGTCCGGCATCGGGCGGGCCAGCTCCAGGCGAACCGCGTTCGTGCCCACGTCGATGGCGCCCAGGATCCGGGAGTGGATGCCGCGGGCGGAGGAAGCGCTTCGGGAGGTGGGCACGGGTGGCCAAGTTAGCGCGCCGGCGGCGATTCGACTAGAAGGACCCCGTGCGCATCGTGCTCGCCGTCGCCGCCTGGGCGGTCGTCTCCAGCTTCCCCCAGGGGAAGCTCTTCCGCATGGAGCGCCCGGACTCCGACCTGGTCGCCCTGCGGGCCGAAGGGCGCATCCAGGCCCCCGCCTGGGCGGTCCGCGACGTCCTCCTCCGGGCCTTCGAGAGCGACAAGATCTCGCCGTACCTGGCCCACCGCAAGGTGCTCCATGCCGAGAGCTGCCGGGACGGCGGGAAGGACCTCCCGACCTGCCGCAAGGTCTGGGTCTACGAGCGGTACGAGCCACCTCTCATGAGCCCGCGCGACTACGCCTTCCTCATGGAGGTCGCCGTCGACGACGTCGACGACGGAGGCGATTTCGAGCTCCGCTGGCAGATCGACGAGCGGCACGGCGCCCCACCCGAGGGTGCGGTCCACATGCGCAAGAACACCGGCGCCTGGGAGATCTCGCCGTCCGGCGACGGCGAGAGCCGCTTCACCTACCGCATCGACATCGACCCGGGCGGCAGCGTGGCGAGCTGGATCGTCAACATGGCCAACAAGTCGCAGGTGCCGTCGGTGATCGCGGCGGTCGAGGAGGAAGCCCGCAAGCGGGCGCTCACTGGAGCTCGTAACGCAGTCCGAAGGTGACCACCGGGCCGATGGCCTGGTCCCCGTTCAGGCTGGTTGCGAACGGGAGCTGCGCCCTGGCGAGCAGCCAGCCGCCGGGGAAGACCTTCGCGTAGACGGCCGGGACCGCGGCCAGCACCAGGCCGCCGGTGTTCTCCACGTCGATTCCCTGGTCGACGTCGGCGGCGGCGACGCGACCGTCCACGCCGACCGCCACGGCCAGCCACTCGAGCGGCTGGTACTGGCCGACGGCGGTCCAGAGCACCGCGGCGCCGTAGCGGTAGCCGTGGGAGTTCGCCGTCCGGTAGAGCCCCCAGGCCCCGGCATAGGCGCTCCAGACGTCGCCCTGCAGCCTGTAGAAGAGGCCGGCGTTCGGTCCCCAGCCGCCGGTGCCGACCTGGCCGTGCTCGTCGACCCGGATCCCGTCCGCGTCCACCGCCGAGTTGTTCCCGGTGGGGATGAAGGTCGAGGCCGAGACCGAGAGGGTGTGCCGGATGCCGTGGAGGAGGTCGAGCGATTCCCAGAAGAACCATCGCGCCCCGACCTGCATGTCGCCGAAGCCGTTCAGGTTGGAGGAGGGGACGCGGCTGCCGTCCGGGAGCTCCATCTGCATGCCCTTCCAGACCCAGGGCAGGGTGACGACCAGGTTCAGGTTGGTGACCGGCGTGTACGACGCGGTGAGGAGCAACGACCACTGGTCCAGGACGTCGATCGTGCCTGGTTCCTCGCCACCGGCCTTCTGGGAGAGGTACTGGCCGTCGAGCTCGATCCCGAACTGGCCGGCGGGTCCGGAGACCTGCCCGACCCCGACGAGCGGGTCCCCGCATCCGCAGACGGAGCAGGCGAGGGCCGGGGAGGCGGCGAGGAGGAGGGAGGACGCCGCGGCAAGGGCGACGGTGCGGGCGCTGACGGTCAGGGGATTCATTGACTGGTGAGCTCCATGACGGGGATTACCCCGAAGGAGAGGATCACGGCCACCTTCCCGGTGCGACAAGATGCCGCACCCGCTTAGATCCTGGGCATGCGCATCGCCATCGTCGGAGCCGGAGGGGTGGGGGGAGTATTCGGAGGCCTGCTCGCACACGCCGGCCACGACGTCGCCTTCGTGGTGCGGGGCGAGAACCTGGCCGCCATCCGCGCCGGAGGCCTCCGGGTGCACGGCCCCTGGGGTACGCACCTGGTCCATCCCGCCGCCGCGGAGGACCCGGCAGCCCTCGCGAGGGGGTCCCCGTTCGACGCCGTGCTCGTCTGCGTGAAGGCCGGACAGGTGAAGGAGATCGCCTCCTCGCTGCGTCCGCTGGTCGGGGAGCGGACCGTGGTGGTCCCCCTCCAGAACGGGGTCGAGGCCGCCGAGCTGCTGTCCGGGGCGCTGGGCGAGGGGCGGGTGGCGGGAGGGCTCTGCCACGTCTTCGCCTGGCGGGAGGCGCCGGGGGAGGTCCGGACCACCGGGACCCCGCTCCAGATCACCCTGGGTGAGCTGGGAGGCCCGCCGAGCCCCAGGCTCGAGCGGCTCGCCGAGGCGATCCGGGGCTCGGGGGCCGGGGCCATCCTGGCGGCCGACGTCGTCGCCGCAGCCTGGGAGAAGTTCCTCTTCATCGACCCCTTCGGGAGCGTGGGCGCCGTGACCCGGGCACCGCTCGGGGTGATGCGCAGCGAGCCGCGGACCCGGGCCCTTCTCGTCGCCGCGGCCGAGGAGGTGGCGGCGGTGGCGCGCGCCCGCGGCGTGGCGCTCCCCGCCGACGCGGTGGCGCGCACGGTGGCCCGCTACGACGAGCTGCCTGCGGAGGCCACCGCCTCCATGCAGCGGGACGTGGCCGCGGGGCGACCCTCCGAGCTGCACGAGCAGACCGGCGCGGTGGTCCGGATCGGCGAGGCGGCCGGCGCGAGCATCCCGGTCCACCGGTTCCTCTACGCGGCCCTCCTGCCGCAGGAGGCAGCGGCGCGCAGCGCCCGGTCGGGGTAGAGTCGCCGGATGTCCCGGACGACCCTCCGAGCCGCCAGCCTGGCCGCCCTCCTGACCCTCGCCTCCGCCTGCGAACAGGGCGCGACCGGCCCGACCATCACGGTCACCGTGAGCCCGGGGATCGCGATGCTGGAAGCCGGCGGCGACCAGCTCTTCGCGGCCACGGTCGTGGGGATCGCGAACCAGTCGGTGAGCTGGTCGGTGCAGGAGCCGAGCGGGGGCACCATCACCGCGGCGGGCCTCTACACGGCCCCCCCGGCGAGCGGGACCTACCACGTGGTGGCGAGGAGCAACGTCGACCGGACCGCCACGGGCACGGCCACGGTCGAGGTGGGCGGGGTGGCTCCCATCTGCCTCCTGAACCCGCCCCAGCCGAGCGCGCTGCCCGCGGCGCAGGTCCTCCCGCTCGGCACCCACACGGTCGGCGAGACGGTCACCTTCTCGGTCCCCGCCTCCACGGGGAGCGTGACCATCCTGCAGCAGGGAGTGGACCAGCTGGCGGCCCGGACCGTCACCTGGACGGGCACGGTCCTCGACAACACCGTGGTCCCGCTCACGGTGAGCATCGACGGGACCAAGTTCTTCGACGACAACGTCATCCCCCCCGACGACCCGGCCGAATGGGGATTGCCCGACGGCGTCGGGATCGGCGCCATCTACTCCTACATCCCCTCCCCCTGGACCGGGGCCATGACGGTCCCCAACACCACCAATGCCCTCAACTACGCGGCGGCGAACGGGGGGGTGCCCTCCGGGACCTGGTCGGTGGTGGTGAACGACTACGCGGCGGAGTGCCAGGCCATCGGCCTCCCCAGCTGCGTGGTGGGCGACGGAACCACCACCTACCCGCCGGGAACCTACGACGTGCAGGTGCTGCTCAAGCCCGGGCCCGTGGCCGCGGCCGGGACCATGGACGTGAACCTCTACCTGGTGACGAACCGCTTCGACCCAACCAGCGCCGCCGCCGACCCCTCGATGACCCGGATGCGGCAGACCCTCGCCGCCTACCTGGCCCGCGCCGGGATCACGCTCGGTGCGGTGAACTTCGTGGACGCCGACGCCGCGGTGAAGGCCCGCTACGCCTCGGGGGTCTCCGTCGACGACCTCACTCCGTGCGGCGAGGTGGCGACCGTGCTGCGGCTCGCCCCTCCCGGGAACGCCATGACCCTCTTCCTGGTGAACAGCCTGGTCTCCCAGGTGGGAAGCTACACGGTGGTCGGCCAGGATGGGACCATCCCCGGTCCGGCCTCGGTGGGAGGCACGGTGGCGAGCGGCGCGCTGGTCTCGATCGCCGATCTGACCTTCACCTCGACTCCAACGGCCTGCCAGGGCGCCATCACCCTGTCGGGATGCGGCGCCGACTTCACCGCCTACGTCGCCGCCCACGAGACCGGCCATTTCCTCGGGCTCTACCACGTGACCGAGAGTGTCGGGACCCTCTTCGATCCGGTGAAGGACACGCCCACCTGCCTCTGCAGCGCCTGTGCGCCGGCCAGCCAGCAGGTGAACTGCTACACGGGCAGCTTCACCGCCTCCACCTACGAGGTGGACAACGCCGACTGCTCCAGGCAGCTCATCGACCCGGCCAATCCCTGTGGTGGCGGCGACAACCTCATGTTCTGGCTGGTGAGCGGCACGCTCTCCACCGGAACCATCTCCGCCCAGCAGGCGAGCATCGTCCGGGCGAGCCCGGCCGTCCGATAGGAGCCTCCCCATGCACGTCGCCCTCGCGCTCCTCTCCGCCGCACTCCTCTCCGCCACCGGCGCGACCGACGCCGAGGTGCGCGCCCACGTCGAGGCCCTCCTCGGAACCATCGACCGCCCCGTCGCCGCCGAGCGCTGGAAGGCGCTCGGACCAGTGGCCGTGACCGTGCTTGCCGAGGTGGCCTCCTCCGGCGATCGCATGCCCTCCGCGCGATCCAAGGCGCTCGGAGCGCTGGCCTCCGTGGATCCGGCCCGGGCCGAGCCGCTGGCCCGGTCGCTCGCCGACTCCGACGGTGCGCCCCTCACCCTGCGGGAGACGGCGGTGCGCGTGCTGGGGCGGACGCTCTCGCCCGCCGGGCTCCGCGCCGCGCTCGCCCCGGTGCTGCGGGCCGCCCCGGACCCCGCCCTGCGGGCGGTGGCCGCCGAGACGCTGGCGCGCCACGCCCCCGGGATGGCCTGCCCCGAGGTGATGGACCAGGTCTCGCTCGAGCCGGCCGGAAACCGGGTGGCGTTCGAGCGGGCCGTGGCGCGCTGCGCCGGTCGCTAGACCGGGACCGGGTTCGAGCCGGGCGGCGCCGTCAGACGGTGTCCCAGGAGTAGCCTTCCTTCTCGAAGGCATGGTCGGCGACCAGCTTCACCAGCTCGTCGTCGTTGTCGTCGATGCGGTTCAGGTTGCTCCGCATGCGGCGGCGGGCCCGTCCGGCGAAGATCTCCAGGATGGCGAGCTCCTGTGCCGCGCCCTCCTCGCCCTTGCCCTCGACCGCCGAGTTGACGCGCGAGAGCACGGCCGAGAGGACGAAGAGGTCGATGAGGATGTCGGCCAGCCGGTGGGTGGCGAACTGCTTGCCCACCACCTTGCCGCCGTGCTTGCGGAGGATCCGGTCCGCGGCCAGCGCCACGTCGCGGGTTCCCTCCTCGACCACGGTCGCTGCCTTCTTCACCTGGGGTACGAGCAGGGTGAAGCTGCGCCGGTCGCCCACCAGGCCGGTGGCCAGCGAGGCCCGCTTGCGTGCGTACCCGGAGAGGACGCCGAAGCCCTTGATGGGGTCGGCCACGCCGCTCTTCACCACGGAGGCGAGCTCCTTCAGCTGCTGCCCCACGTCGTTCATTGCGGTCAGCGCGATGAAGAGCCGGAGGATCTCGTTCGTTCCCTCGAAGATGCGGTTGATGCGGCAGTCGCGAGCCGCCTTCTCGTAGGGGAACTCCCGCATGTACCCGTTGCCTCCGGCGATCTGCAGGGCCTCGTCCGAGACCCGGTAGAGGGCCTCGGTGGCGAAGACCTTGGAGATGGCCGCCTCCACCGCGTAGTCCTCGTAGCCCTGGTCGATGAGCCCGGCCACCATGCTCACCACCGACTCGGAGGCGTAGGCGTCCACGACCATCAGGCCGACCTTCTCCTTGATCATGCCGAACTCGGCGATGGGGCGGCCGAACTGCTGCCGCTCGACCGCCTGCTTCGCGGCGAGCGAGATGAGCTTCTTCATCCCCCCCACCGAGCCGCCGCCCAGGCCGGTGCGTCCGGCGTTCAGGATGCGCATGGCAGCCTTGAACCCCTGGCCGACGCCGCCCAGGACGTTGTCGCCCGGGACGCGCACCTCGTCGAGCCGCACGGTGGTGGTCGAGCTGGCCCGGATGCCCATCTTGTCCTCGTGGGGGCCGGTGGAGACTCCGGGAATGTCGCGGGTGACCACGAAGGCGGTGAGGGCCGCCTTGCCCTTCGACTGCACGTCCGGGGTCTTGGCGAAGATGGTGAAGAAGTCGGCCATCCCGCCGTTGGTGATCCAGATCTTCTCGCCGTTCAGGATCCAGTCGTTGCCGTCGCGCCGCGCCGTGGTGCGGACCGCGGCGGCGTCGGATCCGGCGCCCGGCTCGGTCAGGCAGAAGGCGGCGATCATCTCCCCGGTGGTGAGCTTCGGGAGCCAGCGGGCCTTCTGCGCGTCGGTGCCGAAGAGGAGCAAGCCGCGCATGCCGATGGAGCTGTGTGCACCGACAGTGAGAGCCACGGAGCCGTCGAACGTGGCGATCTCCTGCAGCACCCGGGAGTAGGCCGTGGAGCCGAACCCGATCCCGCCGTGGGCCTCCGGGATCACGAGCCCGAAGAGCCCGAACTGCCGGAGCTCCTCCACGAAGGCGCCGGGCATCTCCGCCTTCGCGTCCCAGTCCAGGAACTCCTTCTCCCGCCCGGAGAGAAGCTGCCGGACCGAGGCGAGCACCTGGCCGAGCGTCTCCTTCTCGCCCTCCGCCATCTCGGGGAAGGGGACGATGATCTCTTCCTCGATCTCCCCCATGCAGAGGGACTGCACGTAGCTGCCGGTCTTCTTGTCGGGCACGGGATCCTCCTGATTCAAGAATCAATATTTTGACGCGACGCGGCAGCAAGTGCAACCGGGAGCGAGAAAAAAAGGGAAAGCAGGGGTGCCCCGGCCCCCATCCGATCCCCGGCGCGAAGGCGGGTCTTCCGGGCCAAGCTGCCAGATTCTTCAACCTTTTCAGGGATATTCGTGGTACGAACGGGGGGTCGTGAACCGCCCCGACTTCCCCATCCTCGACTTCGTCCTGGGCAACTACAGGAACTTCAACGCGCGTGCGACGCGCGACGCGCTGCTCGCCTACTGGAGGCACGTCTCGGGCGGGGGAAAGATGTTCTGGGCCGTGGCCGGGGCCATGTCGTCGGCGCAGCTCGGCATCAGCCTCGCCCCGGCCATCCGGGCGGGGCTCGTCCACGGCCTCTCGGTCACGGGTGCCAACCTCGAGGAGTCGCTCTTCCGGCTGGTGGCGCACCGAGGCTACCGGGACTTCCCGGAGTACCGCTACTTCTCCAAGCAGGACGACGCCCGGATCCTCGCCGACCGGATGCGGCGGGTGACGGACACGAGCATCCCCGAGGACGAGGCGTTCCGGGCCGTCGAGAAGATCGTCGTACCGATGTGGAAGGGCGCGGCCGCCCGCGGCGAGCGCAGGTTCTGGCACGAGTACTTCTACGAGGTCATCCAGGCCATCGACCCCGCCGCGTACGAGGGTGACCCGGAGGCCTGCTGGCTGCTCGCGGCCGCGCGTGCCGGGCTCCCCGTCGTGGTGCCGGGTCACGAGGACTCGACCTTCGGGAACATCTTCGCGTCCTACGTGAAGAATGGCGAGTGCAGCGCAGGAGTCGTGAAGTCCGGCATCGAGTACATGGCCGACTTCTACGACCGGTACGAGGAGCTCTCGGCGGGGCCAGGGGTCGGCTTCTTCCAGATCGGCGGCGGGATCGCCGGCGACTTCCCCATCTGCGTCGTGCCCTCCATCAAGTACGACCTGTCACGGCCCGTGAAGCCATGGGCCTACTTCTGCCAGATCAGCGACTCTACGACCTCCTACGGGTCGTACTCGGGAGCCACGCCCAACGAGAAGATCACCTGGGACAAGCTCACCGAGACGACCCCCATGTTCGTCATCGAGTCGGACGCCACCATCGTCGCGCCCCTGGTCCTCCGCGCGCTGCTCGAATGCAGGCGCGACCCCGCAGGGGCCGACGCCCTCATCGCCGAGCACGCTCAGAGCAGCTTGTAGACCACGACCAGCTCCGTGAAGGTGTCCCACGGATTGGCGAGCGGCTGGTAGCCGGCAGCCCACGAGAAGCCAGCCGGCGGGGGCTTCGGCGCAGGGGCCGAGTCGTAGAGCGCGCGGAAGCGGAACCCCAGGCTGCCGTCGCCGAAGATCTTCCAGGTCACGCCCAGCTTGCCCACGGCCCGGTTGTCGCCGAACGCGCCCACCCGGCCGGTGGGCGTGTTCTGCTCGGTCAGGTTGCCGAGGTACTCGATGCTGGCGTTGTAGGAGAGGTCCGGGGTCGGGTTCCCCAGGTAGCCCAGGAAGGCGCGGACCGCGGCGAAGTTGATGGAGTTCGGGTCGCCCACCACGTAGCGCTGGTACGAGTAGTCGAGGCCGGCCTCGCCGACGAGCTCGCTCGTGGCCGTCCGGAACAGGACGCGGGTGTAGCCAGCCTGCGCGCTGCCCACGAACTGCTTGCCGGCAGGGATGTCGCCGCCCGCGAGGACGAGCCCGTACACGCCGTTCACCGGGTCGAAGAAGTGGTCGTAGCGGAGCCGGGTACCCCAGGCCTCGGAGACCGACTGGGTGATGTCCAGGACCTCGTCCGGCGTGATCACCCCGTCCGCGTTGACGTCGACGGCGGTCTGCACGGTGCTGCGCTGGAAGGCGACCGTGGCGTCGAAGGCCAGGAGGTCGCTGTCGCCGAATCGGTGCGAGACCATCCCGGCGCCGGTGAAGTTGACGCTCTGTGCGTTCCCGGTGGTCATGCCGAAGCCGGCCGTGACCGACGCCGCCCAGGGCGGGAGCTTGGCCACGTCGGCGGCCTTCCCGTAGGCGAACTTGGGGTCGTCGGCGCGCACCGCGGGGGAGACGAGGAGTGCCGAGCCGGCCAGTGCGAGGGCGAGGGACACCCGGCCGCGCGGGGTGAAGGTCAGGGATTGCATCGAGTGTACCCTCCGGTGCTGGTTTCCGCGGATGCTACCCTAGCGACCCTCGATGTCGATTCTCATTCCGAGCTGCTCCTCGGGGTCCGGGGCGAGCGCCCGCCCGGCGGCGTCCGGGAGCCCGGCCCGGGCTCGAACCCAGGATGCCAGCGCCCAGAGCTCGTCCGCCGGGATCGCCGCGTAGGACGGCATGGGGGTCCCGTCCAGCCCGGTGGCGAAGGTGAGCCAGAGATCGGGGAGCGAGCCGCCCCGCAGGAAGCGGCCGGCCGAGAACGGGAGGGGGCGGACGGCGGTGCCGTCGTCGCGCCGAAGCGTGGGCGTCGACGTCCCGTCCCCCTCGCCGCCCTCCCCGTGGCACTTCGCGCAACCGTTCCGGATCCAGGCGGCCGCACCGAGCGCGACGAGCCCGGGTGTCTCCCGGGGAGCCGGCGGCACCATCAGCGGCACTCCCGCTCCCTCGTCCCGGAAGCGCGGGGAGAAGGCCTTCACGTGCTCCACCACGGCCCAGCGCTCGTCCGCGCCGAGCCAGCTCCAGGGAATCATGGCCGTCCCGTGGACCCCGCGGGAGACGGTCAGGAAGAGATCCCGGTCGGTGGGCAGGGCGCCCGAAGGGGTGGATCGGAACTGGTAGACACCCTTGGTGAAGTCCCGGGCGGGGACCGAGAGCCGGGAGGCGTGGATGCCCTTCCCGTTGCCGTTCACGCCGTGGCACGGGATGCAGCGGAGCCGGTAGACCTCGGCGCCGAGGGCCAGGAACCCCCGGTTCAACGCCGGGCGTTCCGCCGTGGGCGCACCGCCTGGTGTTGCGCCGCCCAGCCAGCCGCGCACCACCTCGACAGCGGCCGGGGGGATCCCGCGCGTGGCCGGGGGGGGGCGCTCGCAGGCCAGGAGCACCAGGGCGAGCGCCGCGGGGATGGCGACCGGGATCCGCACGGGGCCGAGTCTAACCGGCCTCGTCGCGCCGCGCGCGCAGCGCTTCCCAGGCTCCGGGCGTGGGCAGGACCGCCGCCGCCGGAGGTCCGAGGAGCCTCTCCGGATCCTCGATCACGTCCTGGGCGATGCGCAGGGAGCGCCCGGCGTAGAAGCCGTCGTTCACCCGCTCGTCGAGGGTCCAGCGGACCGAGAGCAACTCCCGCACCTCGGTCCCTCCCCGGACCGGGACCACCGTGGAACGCACCGTCCCGACCACGCCGAAGATGCTCACCGTGCCGTACTCATACAAATGGTGAAATGTGTCGGAGAGGCCGACCGACCCCAGGTTGGCGAGGAAGAGGCTCGCGAAGAAGGGGTCGTCCCTGGTCAGGAAGCCCGGGAGCAGGTTCCAGCGGTCCAGCCGGGCCGCCAGCGCGGTCAGCCAGGAGACCGCGAAGCCGGGAAGGCTCATGAGGAGCGCCGCCTCCTGGTCGATGCGGCGCGACCGCGCGAAGCGCCCCTCGTCCACCGAGGCGGCCAGCCTCCGCACCGTCTCCTCGAACGGCTCCTCGACGCCGAAGCGGAGCTTCACCGTGGCGAATGGCGCCGGGTCCTTCATCTCCTTCTTGGCGGCGAAGGCGATCGAGACCTCGCGCCGCTGGTAGACCCGGCCACCGGAAGTGAAGCGGTTCAAGCCCGGGCGGAGGTGGAGCGCCCGCGAGGCGGCGTAGAGGATCAGGTGGAAGAGGGTGGCCCGGTGCTGGTGAGAACGGTTGTAGGCCCTGAGCCACGACCGGGCGCGCCCGACGTCGTACAGCGCCTCGTGGTAGACGGCGCTCTCGTTGCGGCGGCGCATGAGGTAGGGGACGATTCCGCGCACGGGCGGGAGATCGCGGACGAGGTCCCCGTCTGACCGCCGGAAGAGGGGCATGGCGCCAGAGACTGGCCATCCGGGCAGGGGGTGTCAACCCCGATCGGGTGCGCTCCCATCGGCGGGCGAAGCGGATCGGGCTGCGCTACAATGCCCCTCCGTGCGCCCCGTTCGCAGGCTGATCAAGACCGAGATCTTCCTCCCGCAGTCGCCAGCGGCCCGGGCCGTCGTCATCGGAGGGCTCGTGGTGGGGGGGACGGTGGCCGCGATGATGGTGGCGCTCTTCACCGCCTTCCTGTTCGAGACCATCCGGACCAGCGGGTAGGTTGCCTGGCGCGCCATCGGCGCTCCCTGTTACTGTCCCGGGAACGCGAGGAGGCGTGGTCCCGTGCCGACCGAGGGAACGTTCGTCCAGAATCCCCGAAAGTTCCCGAGAGTCCGGGCGCGGTACCGCGTGGTGGTGAGCCACGGAGGGGCCGGGTGGTCCGCGGAGACCTTCGACCTCTCCGCCACCGGCTGCCAGATCGTCACCTCCCGTCCGATGAAGGTCGGGGAGGTGGCCCGGCTGGTCATCGAGGCGCCCCAGCTCCCGGAGCCCCTCTCCGTTTTCGGATCGGTCGCCTGGGCGACAGGACAGGGCCGGATCCGCGCCGGGATCGTGTTCGCCGAGCGGCAGCCCGACGGGGACCCGGCCGCGTGGTTCCGGAAGCTCCTGGCCGGCAACCCCGGCATCGAGGGGGCGATGCGGAAGGTGCCGGAGCGGCTCCCCGTGGAGTCGAAGCTGTTCCTGCAACCTCCCCCACGTTTCATCTTCGACTTCGGTCCGGACGAGGTGAAGCTCCTGGGGGCGATCGGGGACGGCACCACCATCGAGAACCTCATGGGAAAGGTGCCGTTCTCCGCCACGCAGGTGGCGCGGATGGTCTTCGCACTCCTCGAGCAGCGCGTGATCACGCTCTCGCTCGGCGAGGCGGCACCGTCCTGGAAGTGGAAGGCCGCCCTGGCCGACTTCGACGCCCAGGGAAGCGAGAGGGCGCTGCCCCGGCCTCCTCCACCTGCCCCCCCGCCCGTCCCCCCGGCCGCAGCCCCGTCCGCAGCCCCGGCCCCCCCCGCCACCACTCTCCCCCCCGCCACCGCGGCCGCCCCGCCGGCGCCGGAAGCGCGCCCGGCACCTCCGCCGCGCCCGCCGATGGTCCGATCGCCCGAGGCCCAGGAGTGCTTCGACCTCGCCGTCTCCGCGGTGGCGATGGGAGAGATCTCGACCGCCATCGGGCTCCTGCGGCGTGGCCTCCAGCTCTCCCCGCGCGACCCGGAGATCTCCGCCCTGCTCGGCCAGCTCGCCTTCCGCGACCGCCAGGTGGGACAGAAATAGGCGGAGTGCTCGCGAGATGAACCCCCTTTCCCTCGACGCCACCTGGCGCCAGGCATGGACCGACCGCGGCTTCCGGTGGCGCCTCCTCCTCACGCCCCCGGCGCTCGTCGCCGCGCTCTCCGCGCTGGCCACGCTCGTGAAGTGGGTGGAGCGGCGCCCGGGAGCGGTCCTGGCCGATCCGGTGCTGGCGGTCCTCGCTCCGCGGGACGTCACCTGGCCGATCTTCACGCTCATCTACGTGGGCCTCCTGCTCGCGGTGGTCGGGCTGGTCCGGACGCCGGTGCGGCTCGTCCTGGGCATGCAGGCCTACGCGACGATGGCGCTCCTCCGCATCCTGGTGATGTGGGTGACCCCGCTCGACCCCCCCCCGGGCATGATCGTGCTGGAGGACCCGCTCGTGCAGGGCTTCGGAGGTGCGTCGTCGCCGCTCACCCGGGACCTCTTCTTCTCCGGACACACCTCCACGATGTTCCTGATGTTCCTCGCGGTACCCGGGCGGGCCGTCCGGGCCTTCTTCCTGGCCTGCACCGTGAGCGTGGCCTTCCTCGTCCTGGTCCAGCACGTTCACTACGCGGTGGACGTGCTCGCGGCGCCCCCCTTCGCCTACGTCGCCTGGCGGATCTCCCGCAAGACCTGGCCCTCGGCGGGGTCCACCCGGACGTGACGCTTGCCCCGGACGTGAGCCTACGTACGATGTGGCCATGTCCGATGCTCCCGCCCCCCCGCGCCGACCTGGGTCCCGCGTCCTCGTCGTGGACGACGAGCGCGCGGTGCGCCGGGCACTGCAGCGGGTCCTGGAGCGGGACGGCCACGTCGTCACGCTCTCCGAGTGCGGCAAGGAGGCGGCCGACCTCTACGCCCAGCACTGGCGGGAACTCGACGTGGTGGTCCTCGACGTCATGATGCCCGACCTGGACGGCCGCGAGGTCCTCCGCCGGATGCGCGAGGTGAACCCCGACGTCCGGGCCATCCTTTCCTCCGGGTTCACCGCGGAGAGCGATCCCTCGCTCACCGTCGCAGGGACCTGGCTCCTGCAGAAGCCCTACACCCCCGACCAGGTGCGGGCCGCCCTGGCCGAGGCCGTGGCCGGGCCGAAATAGGCGGAAGGCCGGGACGTAGGAGAGGGAACCCCTGGAGGTCCCAGCATGCGCCTGCCCGTCGTGTTCGCCGCCCTCGCCGCCATCACCCTCCTCGCCGCACCCGCCGCCCACGCCAAGGACTGCAACGTCGAGGTCGGCCCGAACGACCGGGTCGCGAAGGGAGAGAGGCTCGTCATCCGCTCCGGCGAGCGGGTGGACAACGCCATCGCCATGAACGGGGACGTCACGGTGGAGGAGGGAGCGGTGGTCGAGAAGGCGGTGGCCGTGGGCGGGTCGGTCACCGTGCGCTCCGGTGCGCAGGTGAGGCAGGACGCGGTGGCCATCGGTGGGGACGTGGTCGTGGAGGCCGACGGATCGGTGGGGAAGGACGCCGTGTCGCTGGGCGGCCAGGTCCTCGAGGCCAAGGGAGCCAGGGTCCGGGGGAGCGTGATCGGCCTGGCCTTCCAGGGCGGCAAGTCGTCGCTGGCCCGGGAGATCCTGAAGGGCATCTCCTCCCTGGACGGCTGCCAGGTCTCCACGAAGGGCGCGACCGGAGGATAGAGGACGATTACAATCCGCCGCCCATGGGCACGACACAGGAAGGTCGGCGGCAGTTCGCGAGCGACAACTACGCAGGCATCTGTCCCGAGGCATGGGAGGCGATGGCCCGCGCCAACGCCGGTCACGTCCAGTCCTACGGTGACGATCCCTGGACGGCACGCGCCGCCGACCTGCTCCGCGATCTCTTCGAGACCGACTGCGAGGTCTTCTTCGTATTCAACGGCACGGCGGCCAACTCGCTGGCGCTCGCGTCGATGTGCCAGAGCTACCACTCCATCATCTGCAGCGAGACGGCCCACGTCGAGACCGACGAGTGCGGTGCACCCGAGTTCTTCTCCAACGGAACGAAGGTGCTCACCGCCGAGGGCAAGCTCGGCAAGATCGACCCGGCGGCGGTGGAATGGGCGGTGCGCCGCCGCACCGACATCCACTATCCCAAGCCGAGGGTGGTGAGCCTCACCCAGGCCACCGAGCTCGGCACCGTCTACGGGACCGACGAGCTGAAGGCCATCTGGGCCCGGGCCAAGTCGCACGATCTCCGCATCCACATGGACGGCGCCCGCTTCGCGAACGCCGTGGCCTCGCTCGGCTGCGCGCCCAAGGAGATCACCTGGCAGGCCGGGGTGGACGTGCTCTGCTTCGGGGGCACGAAGAACGGGATGGCGGTGGGCGACGCGGTGGTGTTCTTCGACCGGAACCTGGCCCGCGAGTTCGACTACCGGTGCAAGCAGGCAGGCCAGCTCTCCTCGAAGATGCGCTTCCTGGCCGCGCCCTGGGTGGGCATGCTCGAGGGGGGAGCCTGGCTGCGACACGCCCGCCACGCCAACGCCATGGCCGAGCTCATGCACGGGCTCGTCCGGGGGATCCCCGGCATCGAGGTGCTCTACCCGCGCCAGGCGAACAGCATCTTCCTCAAGCTCCCGGCTCCCGTCCGCGACACCATGCACGCGCGGGGCTGGCACTTCTACGACTTCATCGGATGGGGCGGGGCGCGGATCATGTGCTCCTGGGACACCACCGAGGAGGACGTCCGGGCCTTCGCTCGCGACCTCGTCGAGGTCTCCGCGCCGGTCACGGCCGGCTAGGTGCGGCGCGTCCAGGCCGCGGCGAAGAAGCCGTCGGTGCCGTGCCGGTGGGGGAAGAGGCGAAGCGGTGCGTCGCACGGGGTGAAATCCGCCCGGTGCCCCTGGAAGGCCAGGGCAACCTCCTCGTTCTCCTCGCGTCGGAACGTGCAGGTGGCGTAGACCAGCCGCCCTCCCGGGCGGACGTGGCGGGCGGCGCGCTCCAGGATCCCGAGCTGGAGCGGGGGCAGCGCTTCGAACGAGGCCGGGTCGATGCGGAAGCGCAGGTCCGGGCCGCGCCGGAGGGCGCCCAGCCCGGAGCAGGGTGCGTCGACGAGGACCCGGTCGGCGAGCAGGCCGGGCGGCGCCTCGGATCCGTGGAGCTCCACCACCGCCCCGGCCCGTGCGGCCCGGGTGCGCAAACGGGAGAGGCGGGAGGCGTCGGGATCGCAGGCGTGGACCCGGCCGCCTGGACGGACGGCCGCCGCGAGCTGGAGGGTCTTTCCCCCGGCGCCGGCGCAGAAGTCGAGCACCGTCTCGCCCGGAAGCGCCCCCACGGCCTCTCCGAGCATCTGGCTCCCCTCGTCCTGGACCTCGAGCCGGCCGTCCCGGAACGCGGGGAGGGCGAGCAGGTTGGGGCGCGGCGAGATCACTTCCAGGCCGTCCGGGGCGAGACGGGTGGGGCGGGTGACCAGGCCGTCGCCGGCGAGCCGGAGGGCGAGCCCCTCTCGCGTGGTCCTCGCCCTGTTCACCCTCAGGAAGACCGGCCCGGGCATGCACAGCGCGTCGGCGAGGAGCGGAGCCTCGTCGCCCACCTCCCGGACCAGCGTCGCCGCGAGCCAGTCCGGCAGCGAGTAGCGGGTCGCGAGCTCGGCTGGCGGTGGCGTGGACGGCGGCAGCGTGCCGGCCGGGAGGGCGCAGAGGTGTTCCGCGTCCTGCCGTCCGGCCAGGTCGCGCAGCAGGGAGGCGAGGAGCAGGAGCGGGGGAGCGTGCTCTCCGACGTGGTGGCGGAGCCTGCGGCGCCAGAGCCCGACGCCGAAGACGGCCTCGGCGGAGGCCTGTCGACCGTCCGGACCGAGGCCCCGGTGGGAGCGGAGGAAGCGGTCGAGCACCCTCTCCGCGGCGGCCCCGGAGAGCACCTCGGAAAGGGGAGCCTCGAGAGCGGGCGTGGTCCCGGTGAGCGCGCCCCAGGGAAGGGTGCGCAGGCGGGCGACTGCCCTGTCCGTGGTCGCGGCTACCTGGCCGCCTCCACCCAGAGGAATCCGCGAAAGTCGCCCTCGGCGTAGCCCACGGCACGGTCGGAGGGGTAACGGGCCGCGATGGCCTCCTTCACCTTGGGGCCAAGGGCCGCCGCCGGTCCGTGGCAGCCCAGGCAGGCCGACCCGACCGTGATGGGGAGCAGCACCCCGACCTTCCCGCCCAGGTCGACCGCGACGGGCTTCACATCGGCGCCCTTCTTCCCCGAGGCGGCCTCGAGCGGCGAGCGGGTCCAGTCGGGGGGGACGTTCGCCGGGTTGCGCAACCGGTCCGAGGTGCGCCCCATCTTCACGCCGGTGGAGGCCGAGACCTCGCTGGCGATGCGCCCCGCGTCCCTGGCGCAGACCTCGATCGCGGCCGGGGGCCCGCCCTGCTTCATGGCCTCGCCCAGGCGCGCCTGGAGCGCCTTCTGGAAGGCTCGGCCGGACTCCTGGGCCCTGGCGATGGCGGGGCCCCACGCGGCCGGTGCGTCGGCGAGGGGCACGGCGGGAGCGGCCAGGATCGCGGAGAGGACGAGGGCGACGAGCAAGGGAGCCTCCGGGGACGGGTGACGGTCCTCGACTCTAGCCCAGTGCCGGCGAGCCGGGGAGTTGCCTCAAGGGGGCCCTCTCTGGGACAACGGGCGCATGTCGATCCTGCTCTCCATCGTCGGCGTGGCGCTCCTCGCGGCGGGGGTTGCGGGGCTCGTCCTGCCGGTCCTCCCGGGCGCGGTGCTGCTCGTGCTCGGGGTCGTCGCCCTGGCCTGGGCCAGCGACTTCTCGATCGTGGGCTGGGGGACGGTGGCCTTCGCCGGCGTGATGGGGCTCGCCATCACCGCGGTCGACTGGGCCGCGAGCATCCTGGGAGCGAAGGCCTTCGGCGCCTCGAAGTGGGCGGTGATCGGCTCCGCCGTCGGGCTCCTGGTCGGGCTCTTCCTGGGGCTGCCGGGGATCATCCTGGGGCCGGCGGTGGGGGCACTCGCCTTCGAGTACGCGAAGGACCCGAACTTCGAGCGGGCGCTCAAGGCCGGCGTGGGGGCGTTCCTGGGGTTCGTGGTGGGGAGCGTGCTCAAGGTCACGCTGGCGTTCGTGCTCGTCGGCGTGGTGGCGCTCCGCTACCTCCTCCACTGAGGCGGGATGGCAATTTCACTTCAGGGAAAGGTTGCGCTCGTCACCGGCGGTGCCGGCGGGATCGGCCAGGCCATCGCCCGGGCGCTCGGCGGCGCCGGAGCGCGCGTGGTCCTGGCCGGAAGGGACGAGGCGGCGCTGCGGGCGGTCGAGCTGCCCGGCGGCGTGGCGATGGTCGTTCCCCTCGACGTCCGCGACGCCGAGGCCTGGGACCGGGCCATCGCCGCGGTGCAGCGCGAGGTCGGCCGGCTCGACCTCCTGGTGCACAACGCGGGCGTGCTGGAGGTGGGAACGCTCGAGTCCCGGACGCCCGAGGCGCTGCGCGCCGTGGTCGACACCAACCTCACCGGGGCACTCCTGGGTACCCGCGCGGCGCTGCCGGCGCTCCGGGCGAGCCGCGGTGCGGTGGTGCACGTGGCGTCGCTGGGGGGACTCGTGCCCATGCCCTTCGAGGCGGCCTACGCCGCGACCAAGGCGGGGATCCGGCAGCTCTCCTTCTCGCTCCGGGCCGAGCTCGCCGGCAGCGGAGTGACCGTGTCGGTCGTGAGCCCCGACTCGGTGGACACGGCGCAGCTCGTGCAGGAGCTGGACCACGACGAGGCGTCGCTCTCCTTCGCGAGCGAGCCGCTTCCGGCCGAAGCCATCGGGCGCGCGGTGCTCCAGGCGCTCCGCTCCGGCGCCCCCGAGGTGCTCGTGCCGGCCGGTGGAGGCCTGGCGGCCAGGCTTGCCGCGGCCTTCCCCCGGCTGCTCCTCTGGTTGCTGCCCTTCCTGCGCCGCTCGGGGGCGCGGAGGATGGCGAGGATGCGGGACGGGCGGGTGCGACGGGGCGGCTGACCGCCTGCGCGTCCTCCGGCACCTGCTCGCCTTCCCTGTTGCACCCCTCCGCGCCCCCGGGCAAAGTGCGCCCGTGCGCGACACCCTCTACGACACCGTCCCCTTCCGCGTTCCCGAGATCGAGCATCGGTACGGGAGCAACGTGCACCTGCTCGCCGACCCGCTCATGCTCGACCTGCTCGCCAAGCTGGCGGCGAAGGAGACCGAGCAACCCACGGTCAACAACCTCGTGGTGGACATCTACCGGGGGCTCTCGCGCGTGGTGCTCAACGCGGAGTTCCCGCGCAAGGTGATCGAGGTCCCCACCCGGATGATCGACCACACCCCCGAGGGCGTGTGGCGGGGCCAGATCCTCGAGCCCAACACCCGCGCCGTGACCGTGAACATCGCCCGCGCCGGCGCCGTCCCCTCCCACACCGTCTACGGCATCCTCAACACCGTCCTCCTCCCGAAGCTGGTCCGCCAGGATCACATCATCATGAGCCGCATGCTCGGCGACGCCGAGCAGGTGGTGGGTGCCGGCATCGGCGGGATGAAGATCGGCGGCGACGTGGACGGCGCCTTCCTGCTCTTCCCCGATCCCATGGGGGCGACGGGCTCGTCGCTCTCGATGGCGCTCGACACCTACAAGAAGAAGGTGCCGGGCACGCCCCGGAAGATCATCGCGCTCCACCTCGTGGTCACGCCCGAGTACCTGAAGCGGATGCGGAAGGACCACCCGGAGGTGGTGGTGTACGCGGTGCGGCTCGACCGCGGCCTCTCGCCGGAGAAGGTGAAGGGGACCGTCCCCGGGACGTTCTGGGACGAGGAGAAGGGGTTGAACGACCACGACTACATCGTCCCCGGAGCTGGCGGCCTGGGCGAGGTGATGAACAACGCGTGGGTGTGAGCAGCGCCGGCTTCAGCCGGCGCAAGAACCACTCACGGCAGACGCCTCCGGGATCACGAAGACCCCCACCCAGACTCTCCGGATGTGTAAGGCCCCGATCGCTCTCGCGACCGGGGCCCCTGAAACGAACGGTCGAAGGAACGGCTAGGCCGCCGGCGCCGGCGGCTTGTCGAGCACCGCCACCAGGTCCTTCACGGCCTTCACCGACTTGTCCATCATGGCCTGCTCCTCGGCGTTGAGCTTGAGCTCGAGGATGCGCTCGGCCCCGCCGGCGCCGATGACCACCGGCACGCCCACGTACAGCCCCTTCACGCCGAACTCGCCGTTCAGGTACACGCAGGTGGGCAGCACGCGCTTCGAGTCCTTGAGGAACGACTCGGCCATGGCGATGGCCGACGAGGCCGGCGAGTAGAAGGCCGACCCCGTCTTGAGGAGCGCCACCACCTCGCCACCGGCGCCGCGGGTCCGCTTGACCATGGCGGCCATGACCTCGGCAGCCTTGGCGGCGTCTCCGTACTTCTTCTCGAGCAGCTCCATGACCGGGATGCCGCACACGGACGTGTAGCGGACCAGCGGGACCATGTCGTCGCCGTGGCCGCCCAGGGTGACCGCCGAGACGTCCTTCACGGAGACGCCCAGCTCCCAGGCGATGAAGGAGACGAAGCGGGCCGAGTCGAGCACGCCGGCCTGGCCGACCACGCGGTTGTGCGGGATGCCGGTGATGCGCTGGCAGAGCGTCACCATGGCGTCGAGCGGGTTGGAGATGACGATGATGAACGCGTTCGGGGCGTGCTGCTTGATGCCCTCGGCCACGCTGGTCATGATCTTGGAGTTCACGGCGATCAGGTCGTCGCGGCTCATGCCCGGCTTGCGCGGCAGGCCGGCGGTGACGATGACGACGTCGGAGCCGGCGATGTCGGCGTAGCTGTTCGTGCCCTTCAGGCTCACGTCGAAGCCGTCGACCGGGGCGGCCTCGGCGATGTCGAGGCACTTGCCCTGCGGCATCCCCTCGAGGATGTCGAACAGCACCACGTCGCCGAGTTCACGGAGCGCGCAGAGCTGAGCCAGCACGCCGCCGATCTGCCCGCCGCCGATCAACGCAATCTTCTTCCTTGCCATGGTCGTCTCCTTGGGTGGGTTTGCTACGGGTCTACGCGATGCTGTCGATGATGGCGTTGAGGGTCGGGCTGGGACGCATGGCCTTCCCCGTCTTCACCGGATCCGGCTGGTAGTAGCCGCCCAGCTCCTGCGGCTTGCCCTGGGCGCCGATCAGCTCGGCGTTGATCTTGGTCTCGTTCTCCTGGAGCTGCTTCGCCACCTTGGCGAACCGGGCCGCGAGCTCCGCGTCCTTCTCCTGCGCCGCCAGCGCCTCGGCCCAGTACATGGCCAGGTAGAAGTGGCTGCCGCGGTTGTCGATCTCGCCCACCTTGCGGGCCGGCGACTTGTTGTTGTCGAGGAACTTGGCGATGGCCGCGTCGAGCGTGTCGGAGAGCACGGCCGCCTTGGCGTTCTTGGTCGCCGCGGCGATGTGCTCGAGCGACGCGCCCAGCGCCGAGAACTCGCCCAGCGAGTCCCAGCGCAGGTAGCCCTCCTTCACGAACTGCTGCACGTGCTTGGGGGCCGAGCCGCCCGCGCCCGTCTCGAAGAGTCCGCCACCGGCGAGCAGCGGGACGATGGAGAGCATCTTGGCCGAGGTGCCGACCTCGAGGATGGGGAAGAGGTCGGTGAGGTAGTCACGCAGCACGTTGCCGGTGACCGAGATGACGTTCTCGCCCTTGCGCACGCGCGCCAGCGTGCTCTTCATGGCCTCGATCGGGGCCAGGATCTGGATCTCCAGCCCCTTCGTGTCGTGCTCCTTCAGGTACTTCTCCACCTTGGCGATGACCTGCCGATCGTGGGCGCGGTTCCGGTCGAGCCAGAAGAAGGCCGGCCAGCCGGTGGCGCGGGCCCGGTTCACCGCCAGCTTCACCCAGTCGCGGATGGGGACGTCCTTGGCCTGGCACATGCGGAAGATGTCACCCTCCTCGACCTTCTGCTCGAGGAGCGTTGCGCCGCTGGCGTCGTCGACGACGCGGATGGTCCCCGTGCCGGAGGCCACGAAGGTCTTGTCGTGCGAGCCGTACTCCTCCGCCTGCTGGGCCATGAGGCCGACGTTGGGCACGCTGCCCATGGTGGCGGGGTTGAGCGCGCCGTTCTTCCGGCAATCGTCCATGATCTCCCGGTACATGGTGGCGTAGCAGCGGTCCGGGATCATGGCCTTGGTCTCGTGGAGCTTTCCGTCCGGCCCCCACATCGACCCCGACTCGCGGACCACCACCGGCATCGACGCGTCGACGATGACGTCGCTCGGCACGTGCAGGTTGGTGATGCCCTTGTCCGAGTCCACCATGGCGAGCGCCGGGCGCGCCGCGTAGACGGCCTTGATGTCGGCCTCGATCTCGGCCCGCTTGTCGGCGGGCAGCGACTGGATCTTCTTGTAGAGGTCGCCGAGCCCCATGTTCGGGTTCACGCCGGCCTGCTTCAGCGCGTCGGCGTGCTTCTCGAAGACGTCCTTGTAGAAGACGGTGACGGCATGGCCGAACATGACGGGGTCGGAGACCTTCATCATGGTGGCCTTGAGGTGGAGCGAGAGCAGCACCCCGTTCTTCCTGGCATCCTCGATCTGGTCCGCGAAGAACTTGCGGAGCGCCTTCACGCTCATCCTCGTGGTGTCGATGACCTCGCCGGCCAGCAGCGAGGCCTTCTTCTTCAGCACCGTCACCTTGCCGGCCGCGTCGACGAACTCGATGCGGTAGTCGGTGGGCTTCTCGATGGTGAGCGCGTTCTCGTTCCCGTAGAAGTCACCCTCGGTCATGTGGGCGACGTGAGCCTTGGAGTCGGGCTTCCAGGCGCCGAGCTTGTGCGGGTGCTTCTTCGAGAAGTTCTTCACCGCCGGCGGGGAGCGGCGATCCGAGTTTCCCTCGCGGAGCACCGGGTTCACGGCGCTGCCCAGGCACTTCGCGTAGCGGGCCTGGATGGCCTTCTCGGCGTCGTCCTTCGGGGCCTCGGGGTACTCGGGAACGTCGTAGCCGTGGGCGCGGAGCTCGGCGATGGCCTCCTTGAGCTGCGGGACGGAGGCCGAGACGTTGGGGAGCTTGATGATGTTCGCCTCCGGCGTCTTCGCCAGCTCTCCGAGCTGGGCGAGGAAGTCGGGGACCTTCTGCTCCGGCTTCAGCTTCTCGGGGAAGTTGGCGAGGATGCGGCCGGCCACCGAGATGTCGCGGGTCTCGACCTCGACGCCGGTACCCTTGGTGAAGGCCTGGACGATGGGGAGGAACGAGAAGGTCGCGAGCGCGGGCGCCTCGTCGATCTGCGTCCAGATGATCTTCGACGTCTTGGTCGTCATGCGGTCTCCTTGGTTTGGTTCTTCGTTCCTGATCAGCGGATTCCGGTGTCCGGGGGGAGGACATGGCCTGCCGCGGCAAAATGCTCGGAGCGGCCCACCTCGACGTCGACGCCGGTCACCCCCGTGATGGCTTGTGGAGCCCTGCTAGACACCAATTCTGGTGCACCCTGTCAAGGCGAAACGGGGCGACCAGCAGTGGAAGGCGGAGCGTCGTGGACCCGAACGGTCGGTGACCCCCCGAAGGGCGAGGACCTCAGGCGCCCCGCGCCCACGTCGCGGCCTGCCGCAGCGCCCTCCAGATCGCCCGGGCGAGCACGAAGAGCGCGATCAGGATCACCATCGCGAACGCCAGAGCGATCCAGGGGTGCGTCCACACGAGCCACGCCATCCCGGCAACGGTGGAGACCTCGGCCCCGGTGGCCACGGCGTTCGAGACCGGCTCGGGCGAGGCGTCGATGGCGGTGCGGAGCTTGAGCTTCGTGGCGCTGGTGGCGGCCCCCAGGGAACCGCCCAGCAGGCCGGCCACCACGACGAGCACCGGGTTCGCCCCCCAGGTGGCGAGCACCGCCAGCCACGCCGCCGCCACCGGGCGGATCGCCAGGTGCAACGCCTCCCAGGCGGTGGCCACCCCGGGGACGAGGGATGCGGCGATCTCCACGCCGGTGAGGAGGAGCGCGACCCCGATCACCCAGGAGCTCTCGAGGACGTGCAGTCCCTCGGGGAGCGCCACCCAGCCGAGCCGCCCGGCCAGGCCGGTGAAGGCCACGGTGCCGTAGAGGCTGACGCTCGAAGACCATGCGATGCCGAGCGCCGAGGCGAGCGCGGTGAGCGGAGCCATGTGGAGAGGATGCAGCGACGCCTTCGGGCGGCGCAATGGTCGCGGGCGATCCAGGCCCCCGAGGAGCTCCCAGGGGTCCCCGGATGCCCATTCCATTGATCTCGGTCAACCCGGATCTGCGGTTGATCGACGGAAAGGGCGCCGCGGCTCTCTACGCCGGAATTCCCTCGAAGAGGATCGACGACAGGTAGCGCTCCCCCGCGTCGGGAAGCACGGTGACGAGGAGCTTCCCCTTGTTCTCCGGCCGCGAAGCAACCTTCACCGACGCCGCCACCGCCGCGCCGCAGGAGATGCCGCAGGTGATTCCTTCCTCCCGGTGAAGCCGCCTCGCCATCTCCACCGCCTCGTCGTTCGTGACCTGGACCACCTCGTCCACGACGCCGAGGTCGAGCACGTCCGGCTTGAACCCTGCTCCGATGCCCTGGATCTTGTGCGGGCCCGGCTTGAGCGGCTCGCCGGCTCGGGTCTGGGTCAGGACGGGCGAGTGGGTCGGTTCGACGGCGACCGACCAGACCGCCTTCTTCTCGCTCTTGAGGTACCTCGTGACGCCGGTGATCGTCCCGCCGGTGCCCACGCCGGCCACGAAGATGTCCACCTTGCCGTCGGTGTCCTTCCAGATCTCCGGGCCCGTGGTCTCGAAGTGGATGCGAGGATTGGCGGGGTTCTCGAACTGCTGGGGCATCCAGTGCCGACTCGGATCGCTGGCGACGATCTCCCTGGCCCGGGCGATGGCGCCGTTCATTCCCTTCGCGCCATCGGTCAACACCAGCTCGGCGCCGAAGGCGCGCAGCATGCGCCGCCGCTCGAGCGACATGGTCTCCGGCATGGTGAGGACGATGGGGTAGCCGCGCGCCGCGGCCACGAACGCCAGCGCGATGCCGGTGTTGCCCGAGGTGGGCTCGACGATGGTGACGTCGCGCGAGCCAGGCTTGAGGATGCCCTTCTGCTCGGCGTCCCAGATCATGGCGGCGCCGATGCGGCACTTCACCGAGTAGGCCGGGTTGCGCCCCTCGATCTTGGCCACGATGGTGGCCGGGAGCCCCTGCGAGATCCGGTTCAGCCGGACGAGCGGGGTGTTTCCGATCGAGCGGCTGTTGTCCTCGAAGATCGGCATGTCGTTCTCTCCTGGGCGGTTCGCCCGTCAGATGTTGAAGTCCGGTACGCCCGAGGATTCCTGGACGCGACGGGCGAGATCCTCGAGCGAGACCCCGTCGAGCGACGCCGCCACGGCGCGCTCCGTCTCCGTCCACAAGATGTGAAGCGCACGCGCGCTGGCGAACGCGCCGCCGGGCGCCGGCCGCCGTTGCACGGGCCGGACCGAGAGCGCCGCCGGGCCCTCGACCGCGCGGACCACCTCGCCTGCGCCGATCCGGGAGGGGGGCCGGGCGAGCCGGTGGCCACCCCGGGAGCCGCGTTCGGTCTCGACGAGCCCCCCGCGTCGCAGCTGCCCGAGCACCGCCTCCAGGAACTTGGCCGGGGCTCCGGTGCGTCGGGCCACCTCCGATGTGCACGCCAGCTGGGACGGCGACGCGTGGAGCGCGAGGTCCAGGGCTGCCCGGAGGGCGTATTCGGACTTGAGACTGAAGCGCACGGTTAATTCCTAGTAAACCGATAGGATTAATATCTCGCATTCGATGGATCCGCAAGCCCATCGGGGCGCAGTGACTCCAAGGTCGCGAATTCGCGCACCGGGCAGATACCCAATAGGATGCCAGGGCTGGAGGGACCCCTTGCGCTTCGCCTGCCAGAGCTGTGGCCGTGCCTACGCCGTCGCCGACGACCTGGCCGGCCGCGCCTTCAAGATGAAGTGCAAGAGCTGCGGCCACCTGATCGTGGTGCGCCCCGCATCTCCCGCGCCCGAGGTGGCGCCGACCCCCTCGGTCCCCCTCACCATCGCCGAGGAGCCGCATCCGCTCGCCACACCGATCGAGGAGGTTGCGAACGCCGCCGGCCTGGAAGTTTCGCCCACTCCGCCGCCCATCTCCGAGTTCACGCCGACGCCGACTCCGGCCCCGGTGAGCGCCGCACCCCCACCACCCGCGCCGGAACCACCCCCACCGCCCCCTCCACCCGCGCCGGAGCCGCCGTCCCCCGAGCCCGTGGCGCCTTCGCCCCCCGTTCCTCCTCCTCCTCCTCCTCCCCAGCCCGCTCCCCCCAGGCGCGGGCCCGTGCCGCCGTCGCCAGGCAAGTCGACGGTACCGGTCGGGATCATCGTGGCGGTGCTCCTCGTCGCGCTCGGGGCAGGCTACTGGTTCCTGGGGAGAGGCAAGACGGCAGAACCTTCCCTGCCTGCACCTGCTCCGGTCGCCGCGTCGCCGGTCAGCCCAGCCCCGGAGCCAGCCGCACCGGTCGTTCCTGCCGTGCCTCCCGCGCCCGCGACGGAGGCATCCTCGGGCGCGGCCGCGCAGGCTGCGGCGAAGGCCGTTGCCGTGCCTCCGCCGACGTCGGCCGCGCCCCCCGTCAAACCGGCCGCGTCCACCGCGAAGCTGCCCGCTCCCGAGCCGAAGGCGTCCTCCCAGCGCCCGGAGGGCCAACCTCCCGCTGGGGCGCCGGCCGTCGTGGTGCCGGTGGAGAGGCAAGCGCCCGTGGAGAGGCAAGCGCCGGTCGCCGCCCCGCCCGCTGCGGCAGCAGTGGAGCAGTCGGCAGCGCCCGTCGAGCAGGCCGTGACGCCGCCTGCTCCCGCGGCATCGCCCGCGCCAGCCGCCGCCCCGCCCGTGGCTCCGCCTCCCCAGGCCGCCACGCCGGCTCCCGCGCCGGCTCCCACGCCGCAGTTCGCCGACGCCCCGCGCTACGCGGGCGACGGATTCCGGTCGCCCCAGCTCGCCGACCGCGCGTGCATCTCCGACAACCTGCGGCTCCCGTCCCAGCTCGGCGAGGCCGCGCCCGACCTGGTGACCGCACGCGTCGCGGTTTCGGCCACCGGCCAGGCCACGACCATCCAGGTGATGGGACAGGTGGCAGACCCGCGCATCTCCGAGGCGGTGCGCCGCGCGATCCAGGTCTGCAACTGGATCCCCGGTGCCGACGCCCAGGGGAAGCCCACCGCGCTCTGGGTGGTGCTGCCCATCCGGCTCACGCGGTAGCCGGAGCTGCGGGCGCCGTCAACGGACCGGCAGGAACTTGCGCATCTTCACGTGGGGGACGCCCTCCTCGAGGAAGGTCTCCCCCTCGGCGACGTAGCCGCGCCGGGAGTAGAAGCTCACCGCCGGCAACTGGGAGTGAACCACGACCTCCCGGAGCCCGCGCAGCTCGGCCATGCGCTCCAGCGCCTCCAGCACCGCGGCGCCCACGCCCGTCTTCCGCTGCGACGGCGCCGTGGCCATGCGGCCGACCTGGCAGATCCGCGTGTCCAGGCGCACCGCCCGTCCCGTTCCCACGCAGGCGCCCGACTCGTCGAAGACCACCACGTGATCGGCGTTGAAGTCGTAGGCGTCGCGGTCGAGGGGGCGCGGCACCCCCTGCTCCACCTCGAAGACGAGGCGGCGCAGCTCGTAGGCGAGGTCTCGATCCTGGGTGGTGGAGGCGAACCGGACGGTGTGGGCCATCCGGGATCCTTAACCGAAACCGGGTCCGCGATGCCAGGGGGGCGCACCGTTCGCGGCCGTGCTACCAAGGCGGCATGAAGCCCTGGGAGACGGTGGACCGCACCAAGGTCGCCGGAGGCACCGAACTCGTGCTGGCCCGCCGAGGGGACGAGTGGGTGGTCCGGAACGACGGGCGCGTCCTCATGTCGAGCCGGCAGCACGGCTCGGAGGACGCGCTGGCGACGCTCGCTCTCGACCGGGTGGAGCGATCCGGAGGGGCCCGGACCGTGCTCATCGGCGGGCTCGGGCTGGGCTACACCCTGCGGGCCACCCTCGACCGCATCGGGCCGGAGGCCCGCGCCGTCGTCGCCGAGATCTCCCCCGACCTGGTCGCCTGGAACCGCGGCCCGGTCGCCCACCTGGCTGGCCGCCCGCTCGACGATCCGCGAACCCGGCTCCAGGTCGGCGACGTGGTCGCCCGCATCGCCGAGGCGACCGGGGCCTTCGACGCCATCCTGCTCGACGTGGACAACAGCCCTTCCTCGATGGTTCTGGCCGGGAACGACCGGCTCTACGGATCGCGCGGGGTTCGCGCCTGCGCCGCGGCGCTCTCGGCGGGAGGGGTGCTGGCGGTCTGGTCGGCGGGACCGGACGACCGGTACCTGGAACGGCTCGAGAAGGCCGGCCTCGTCGCACGGGCGGTTCCGGTGCCCGCCCGCGGGTTCGGAGGGGGAGGGGCGCGCCACCTCGTTTTCCTGGGAGTGAAGAAGAGCGCTAGCCCTCGCCGCCCCGGAAGAGGCGAACCCCCAGCCCGAAGCCGGCCACCCCCACGAGGACGAGCACCCCGACCGGCAGGGCCATCTCGGCGGCGCTGAAGCCGCGCCAGGTCGCTCCCTCCAGCGCCAGGATCCCCCACTTCACCGGGGAGACGTTGCTCACCGTCTGCATCCAGGCGGGCATGACGAAGAGCGGGATCATGCCGCCGCCGAACATGGTGAGCGGCATCATGATGGCCCAGCCCAGGCCGCCGGCCGACTGCTCGGTCCTCCCCAGCACGGCGACCGTCATCATGATCCCCACGAAGCAGATCGCCACCGCCAGCGCCGCCGCCGCGAGGAGCAACCACGAACCGGGGCGGATCCCGAAGAAGACCACCCCGAGCAGGAGCAGCAGGAACTCCACCGCGGCGATGGTGACGAAGCAGGCGAGCGCCTTCCCGATCAGCACGTCGAGCCGGGAGAGCGGCGAGGTCTCGAGCCGCATGAGCGTCCCGCGGGTGCGCTCGGTGACGAGGGAGAGGGCGAAGCCGAGCGCGCTCCCGATCACGCCCCAGAGGATGCCCTGCGGGAAGGTGAAGTCGAAGGCGGAGCGCGGACCCACCTTCTCGTTCTTGACCTCGCGCCGATCGATCTCGAGGGGCTTCCAGCCCTGGCCCGGGCCCGCGCCCCCCGCCGGTTCGCGAGGCCGGTCGATGAAGCCGCGCAGCTCGCCCAGGAACCGGCGGGTGGATTCCCGGTCGGGCGAGCCGGGGACCATCTCCAGATCTCCCAGGGATCGGTCGACCATGGTCCGCGCCCGGGCCGGATCGGTGAAGAGCTCCTGCATCGACTGCATCGCCGCCCCGGTGAGGATCCCCTCGAGCATCGCGCCCTCGGCGGTGCGGGCCGGGTCCACCTCCAGCTCGAGCCGACGGGGGGCACCGTGGAAGAGCCGGTCGCCCGCCTCGCCGTATCCCTGCGGCACGATCACCGCCGCGGATCGCTTGCCCTGCCGAACGAGCCGCGTGGCCTCCTCGCGCGGGGCGGACGAGATCTCGAGCCCTGCGGTGGCGGTGAGCCGCTCCACCAGCCGGGCCGACTCCGCCGTCCGGTCCTCGTCGACGACCACCACCGGGATCTTCCCCTTCTGGCCGCCGCCCCCGAAGACGTAGCCGAAGAAGAGCGCCATGAGGACGGGCCACGCGAGCGCGAAGAAGAGGGTGGCCCGGTTGCGCGAGAGGAGGCGCAGGTCCTTTCCTGCCAGCGCCAGGATGGCGTGGGTGCGGGAGGCGCTCATTCGTCGCGCAGCCTCCGGCCGGTGAGTTGGAGGAACACCGCCTCGAGGTCGGCGCGCTCCACCCGGAAGTCGTCGACCCGGCCCGCAGCCAGGATGCGGGAGAGCTCGCCGGCAGGATCGCGCGTGGGGATCCTCCGCTCGACGCCGCCCTCGACCACCACCAGCGTGGGGTCGCCGCCGTGCCGGGACACGAGCTCCGCCACCGTGCCGATGGCCAGCATCTTCCCGTCGTCGACGATGGCGATGCGGTCGCAGATGCGGGCCGCCTCGTCCATGTAGTGGGTCGTGTAGACCACGGCCCGTTCCGCTCCGCGAAGCTCCACCACGCGGTCGAGGATGGCGTTGCGAGACTGGGGGTCGACGCCCACCGTGGGCTCGTCGAGGAGGATGAGCGCCGGGTCGTGGACCAGCGCTGCCGCCATGTTGAGCCGCCGCTTCATCCCGCCGGAGAGCTGCTCCGACCGATCCCGGCGCCGGTCGGCGAGGGCCGCGAAGGCGAGCGCCCACTCGACACGGTCGGCGAGAGCCCTCCCGGACAATCCCTGGACGCGGCCGAAGAACCGGAGGTTCTCCTCCGGGGTGAGCTGCCCGTAGAGAGCGAGCGCCTGGGGCGCCACCCCGAGCATTCGCCGGACCTCGGGATTCCGGGGCGATCCCCGCCCGTCGACGTCCACCTCCCCGCGATCCGGGTCGAGGAGACCCACCGCCATGTGGATGGTGGTGCTCTTCCCCGCGCCGTTGGGGCCGAGGAGCCCCAGGATCTCCCCGCGCCGGACCTCGAGGGAGAGGCCGTCGACCGCGACGCGATCGCCGAAGCGCTTGTGGAGGCCGCGGAGTGCGAGCACCCGGGCATCCTAATGGCAGCGCCCGGGTCGATCGTGTCGAATCGTTAACGGCCACGGAAGCGTCCGTGGGTCGGGTAGATTGAAAACGTTCGATGACAGACACCTCGCCCCGGATCATGGTCGTGGACGACCTCGTCGATCACCGCGAGCTGCTCTCGCAGGTGCTCGTGGATTTCGGCTACACCGTCGACACCATCGGGGACGCGCGCTCGGCGCTGGAGGCGATCCGGCGCGGGCCGAGACCGCGGCTCGTCCTGGTGGACTTCTGGATGCCGGACATGGGGGGCAACGAGTTCCTGGCGGCGCTCCGCGCCGAGTCCGATCCCGGTCTGGCCGGGATCCCGGTCGTGGTCATGACCGCCGACCCCGATGGCGTGGTCGAGCTGCTCGCCCGGACGCCGCCCGACCTGCTCCTCGAGAAGCCCTTCGGCTTGAGGGAGCTCCGCCGGGCGGTCGTGCGCTTCTGCGGACAGGGAGCGGCGCACAATCGCTGGGGCCCGCTCTCCACTCACGAGCCCGAGTAGCCCGCGGCCCGCGGCATGTGCATGGCGCTGGTGACCAGGACGAGGGTCTTCCACCCCCGTTCCTTCACGATCCGTGCGCTCCGCTCGGCGTTCTCCCGGGTGTTGCGGCTCTCGCGCTCGAGGACGATCCGGTCGGCCGGGACGCCCAGCGAACGGTAGAACGCGGCGCCCCAGTCGGCCTCGACCGCCCCGGAGGAGTCGGGGCCCCCCGCCGACAGGAGGAGGTTCCGCACCCGTCCGGAGTGGAGGAGCGCGTAGCCGGCCACCACCCGGTCGCCTGCGGGGCCGAGCTCGGTCTCCCCGCTGCCCTTCGAGGCCGCCGGGTCGATGGCCCCCCCCAGGACGATGGCGGCGTCGTAGGTCACCTCCGGGCGCATCGTGGATCGCACTCCCGCCTCGGCGATCCGGGTGAGCTCGTTCGCCACCGGCTCCGCCGAGAAGAGGTAGAGCACCGCCGCCGCCGCGCCGGCGAGCCACGGTCCTGCGGCGCGCCTCCGCCAGAGGATGCTGGCCGCGATGAGCAGGAGCGCCCAGGTGACGGGCGCGAGCAGGAGGTCGAGCACCTTGGAGAGGACGTGGAACACCGATGGGATCATAGCCCCACCGGCGGCCCCGGCTAAGATGCGGTCCATGATCCGACCCGACGACGCGGCCGGCCCGGACCCTCGCGGAGTCTTCCAGCGCTTCTTCCACTCCGAGGCCTCGGGGGGCGTGCTGCTGCTCCTCTTCGCGATCGTGGCGCTCGCCTGGGCCAGCTCTCCCTGGGCGGATCTCTACGACCGGATGCGGAGCCTCCCCATCGGCATCAGCGCGGGGGGATGGAGATTCGAGATGTCGGCCGCACACTGGGTGAACGACGCCCTGATGGCCCTCTTCTTCTTCGTGGTGGGGCTCGAGATCAAGCGTGAGCTCGTGGTGGGGCAGCTGTCCAGCTTCCGGAGCGCGCTCCTCCCGGTGGCGGCGGCGCTGGGCGGGCTCGTGGCCCCGGCCCTGATCTACGCCGCCCTCAACGCGGGCACTCCCGGGGCGCGTGGATGGGGCATTCCCATGGCCACCGACATCGCCTTCGCGCTGGGCGTGCTGGCGCTCCTGGGACCCCGGGTTCCGCTGGGGCTCAAGGTATTCCTCACCGCGCTCGCCATCGCGGACGACCTGGGCGCGGTGCTGGTGATCGCGGTCTTCTACACGGATCACTTGAACGTCACCGCGCTGGCGGTGGCCCTCGGGTCGCTCGCCCTCCTCTACGTGGCCACCCGCCTGTCCTATCGCCGCGTCGGTGGCTACTTCGTCCTGGCGGGTGCGGTCTGGGTGGGAATGCTCGCCTCCGGGATCCACGCCACGGTCGCGGGCATCCTGGTGGCGCTGACGGTCCCGGTCCGGTCCGGGATGGAGCCGGAAGCCTTCCTGGCCAGGGTCCACGGGAAGATCGACGAGCTGGAGCGGGGGACGCTGACTCGCGAGAGCACGGTGCGGAACCCGAAGCAGATGGAGGCCCTGGAGGAGCTGGGAACGGCCACGCTCGACTTCCTTCCCAACGGCTTCGCCATCGAGCGCTACCTCCACCCGTTCACCGCGTTCTTCGTCCTCCCTGTCTTCGCCCTGTTCAACGCCGGCGTCGTGCTCGGCGGGGACATCGGAGAGAAACTGCTCAGGCCGGTCAGCCTGGGCATCGTTCTCGGCCTCTTCCTCGGCAAGCTGTCCGGCATCACGCTCGTCTCCTGGCTCGCCGTGAAGACCGGACTCGCCGAGCTCCCACCCGGAGTGACGGCCACCCAGATCTTCGGCGCGAGCATCCTCGGCGGGATCGGCTTCACGATGTCCATCTTCGTGGCCGGGCTGGCCTTCCCGGACGGGCCCCTGCTCGCCTCGGCCAAGCTGGGGATCGTGGCCGCCTCGGTCATCTCGGGCGGGATCGGCTTCGTCGTGCTGAAGGTCATCCTCTCCCGCAGGCCCGCGACGGCCGCGTGACCAACGAGCGCCCGCACCTCTGCGCCGCCTGCGGCGAATGCTGCCGGACGCGTCCTGGTGCGGAGGACCCTTCCCGCTTCCTGTCGGCGCCCGATCCGGCCGGAGCACTGGGGCGCGCGCTCGCCTCGGGGGACTGGGTCCTGGGGAGCCTGGCCGGCATCCGCTACGCCCGCCCCGCCACGGTCGTGGAGCGCGCGACCGGGGTCGTTCACCAGGGGGCCGAGACGGCAGCCTGTGTCTTCCTCGCGGAACCGGGATGCCGGCTTCCGTTCGCCGATCGTCCCCGGATGTGCCGGGAGCTCGAACCTTGGGCGAACGGCGACTGCCAGGCAGGCTGGGACCTCCCCCAGGCGGCCCGTGCGTGGGCCCCCCGTCAGGGCCTTGTCCACGACGCAATGCGGCAATTGCGTTAGTCGTCCCCGACGATTGACCGGAATCGATTCGGCCGTGAGGACCCAACTGGGTTGCTCCGGACGGGGAGCAACGCGACTCGTGTCCGACTACGAGTCGTGCGCTGTCTCACACTCACTGGTCACCGATTCAACCTGGAGGACTACATGAGATTCGGAGCAAGGAGCTTCGCGGCCTGGTCCATCGCCGCGGCATCGCTTCTCGTCACGGCCGCGTGCGGGGGAACTGCCGGCCAGCCGGAGGCGGTGCAGCCCGGCCTGCTCGACGGTGGTGCCTTCGTCGCGGTCCCGCGCGACATCGGATCCGCCCCCGCCAGCATGCTGCGCAACGGCCAGCTTCGCGGCCTCGCGTCGGCGCAGCTGTCGGCCGGCGAGAGCTTCTACCTGGCCATCAAGCGCACCGAGCTCTCCCGCCGCTACTTCCTCTCCGCCTACGTGGAGCAGGTGTTCCCGGACGCGGTCCTGGGCGGGGCGGCGGGCACCGTGGGCACGCGGGTTGTCTCGTTCAAGATCCAGAACGACAAGCTCTTCCTCTTCGACGCCTCGGACATCAACGCCACCAGCGACGTGTTCGACCCCACGCTGGTCCTCGAGGCCTGGCCCATCGTCACCAGCAGTGACAAGTTCAACAAGGACCAGGATCGGGACAGGTACGTCCTCATCGATCCCGCGGCTGGCCTGAACCGCTTCAACATGTTCGCCGACTACTACCTCCAGCCGCCCCAGTTCCACGTCGGGCTCTCCTACCTCCAGAACTACAAGAAGCTCCCCGACGGCGTGGCCTTCCAGCAGGTCTTCACCGGGGAGGCCACCGAGCCGGTCCACGACACCTCCGGCAACGAGTACAACCTGAACCGGATCTCCGGGACGCTGGGCCTCGCACTTCGCGAGTACAGGGAGGGGGCGGGCTTCACCACCATCGACCTTCCGGCCAAGGAGTACTTCTTCCGCTCGGATCCGCGCATCGTCCCGAACGCCGGCTACTCGATCCAGACCCCGGCGAAGTGGAACATCCACCCCGGGATGAAGCCCATCCAGTGGACCATCTCCCCCTACGTGAAGACCCTGGCCGCCGACCCCTTCTACGGACGGTACGACATCGCCGGCGCCGTGAAGCGGGGCGTGGAGAACTGGAACGCCGTCTTCGGATACAAGGTGCTCGAGGCGAAGGTGGGGGCGAACGACGCCACTCCCGGCGACGACGTCACCAACTTCGTCTACCTCGACGTGAACCCGGCGGTGGGCTTCGCCTTCGCCGACTGGCGGACCAACCCCAACACGGGCGAGATCCGCGGCGCCTCGGTCTACCTGAACACCATCTGGGTGGACTTCGGCGCCTACCTCTTCGACGCGGAGGCCTTCAACGCCCGCCCGCAGAAGCCCGATCTCTTCGCCGCCGCGCCGAGGGCCCGCCACCGCCTGGGCTGGGCCGGGATGCGCCCCGAGACCCTCTGCGAGTTCCCGGTGAGCCCGCTGCTCGGCGAGGACCTCGCCACCGTCTCCTCCCGGGTCCGGGTCGCAGGCGCCCCGTCGTCGGCCGGCCGCACCGGCATCCAGATGGTCGAGGACTACGTGGCCGGCGTCGTCCTCCACGAGATCGGCCACACCCTCGGCCTGCGCCACAACTTCAAGGGTTCGCTCGTCCCGCCGTCGTCGTCGATCATGGAGTACATCGACGACTACGATCAGGTGAACGTCTTCACGCCCCAGACCTACGACGTGGCGGCGCTGAAGCTCCTCTACGGGATCTCCACCGCCCTTCCCGCGGACCCGTTCTGCACCGACCAGGACACGGCCGTCGACCCCGACTGCACCCGCTTCGACGTGGGCGCCGATCCGCTCACCGAGTTCTTCGGTCCGATCTACCTGGACACGGTGGGGACCTACCTCACCGACCCGACCTTCCCCTTCATCCCGGGCAGCTTCATCACCAACAGCGTGCTGGCCTACGCGCGCGCCGGAAGGAACAGCGCCACCCGGACGCTCGCCTACCAGGTCGCAACCAGCTACGTGACCGGCGCCGAGCCGCCGCCGGCAGCCGCCATCGGCAGCCGCGTCAACGCCTTCTCCGGCTACATCAACAAGCGGATCTGGCTCGACCCGGCCTCCTCCCGCACCTCGGCCGGAAACTCCATCGTGAACGACCCGCCCATCGGCTCCGACCCGGCGCTGAACTCCCTCTTCCTGACGGACGAGGGTGGCTGGCTGCGGAACACGAACGGCGTGACCAGCTTTGCGAACCGCCGCATCGCGGTGGACGTGCTGAAGAAGGTGCAGACCTCGAGCGCCTACCTCGAGCTGCTCGGCGCCCGGACCGACATCCTGGCTGCCAGCCCGGCGCCGGTCGACCCGTTCGTGGCAGACCTGCTGGCCCGCATCGACGTGGCGGTCACGCCCTACTTCAAGTAGCGGCGGCGGCCGCGGGTGGCCCCTTCCTTCCTCGGCGCGCGGGGAAGGGAGGGGCCGCTGCCTTCCGCGCTTCACCCCGGGCGGCCGCTCGCGTACAACGAGCGGAGCACAGGGTCATGAGAAACGCCTGGTTCCTGGCGCCGGCCGCCATCGTCCTCGCCGGCACGCTCGCCTACGGGAGCATCTTCCCCGGGGCCTTCGTCTTCGACGACGCGCCCAACGTCTCGCGCAACCGCCAGCTCGACAGGCTCCAGGACTTCCTGCCCGGTGGTCCGGGATGGTCGGCCCAGCCCAACCGGGCGGTCACCTTCGCCACCTTCGCCCTCGACCGGGCCGTCGCCGGGAACGACCCGACCTTTCACCGAGCGGTGAACCTGGCCATCCACCTGGCGGCCGCGCTCCTCGTCCTCGCCCTCGTGCTCTCCGCCTTCCAGTCGCCCGGCCTGCGCGGATTGGCCCTCGCCCCGCAGGCCTGGGCGGTGGGGCTCGTCGCCGGCCTGCTCTTCGTCACCCATCCCGTCCAGACCCAGGCGGTGACCTACGTCGTCCAGCGGCTGGCCTCGCTCGCGACCTTCTTCTACCTGCTCTCGGCGGTCCTCTACGTCCGGTGGCGGATCGCCAAGGAGGGGGCCGCCGGCGGCTGGCGGTCCTGGCTCCCCTTCGGCGGAGCGCTCCTCGCCGCGCTGCTCGCCATGCGTTCGAAGGAGATCGCCTTCACCCTCCCGCTGGCGCTCCTGCTCCTCGAGGCCGTGCTCTTCGACGGGCCGTGGAAGCGGCGGCTCCTCGGCCTCGCGCCGTTCCTGGCCACGATGGCCCTCATCCCCGTCACCCTGCTGCTGGCGCAGGCGCCGGCCGCCGGGCTCGAGGCGGACGTCGTCCTGCCGACCCGCGTGCAGACGGAGATGTCGCGCCTCGACTACCTGCTCACCCAGTTCACGGTGATCGTCCGCTATCTCGGCCTCCTGGTGCTGCCGGTGGGGCAGACCGTGGACCACGACGTGGCGCTGCGCACCTCGCTGGCCGACCCGGCCGTGCTGGGCTCCGCCGCGCTGCTCCTCGCGCTCGCCGGTGCGGCCGCCGGCCTGCTGCTCGGCGCATCGCCGCGACGGGCGCGACCTCTCGATCCGGCCGCGCGACTCGCCGCGCTGGGGATCGCCTGGTTCTTCCTCGCACTCTCGGTCGAGTCGAGCCTCATCCCCATCGTGGACCTCATGTACGAGCACCGGGTCTACCTGCCCTTCGCCGGCCTCTCCATCTCGTCCGCCACGCTCCTCGCGCTGGGCATCCGCCGCATCTTCCCCGGCCGGGCAGCGGCCCTCACCGCCGCCGCAGGGCTGCTCCTCGCCGCCGTCCTGGGCGGCGTGACCTGGAGGCGGAACCAGGCCTGGTCGAGCGAGCTGGCGCTCTGGACGGACGCGGTGGAGAAGGCGCCGAGGAAGGCCCGGCCCCGCCACAACCTGGGCGTGGTCCTGAGCGCACAGGGGCGGAGCGTCGAGGCGATGGCGCTCCTCCAGGAGGCGGTCCGGCTCGACCCGGACTACGCACCAGGGCACGAGAGCCTGGGCGTGGCCCTATCCGCCGCGGGCCGTGCGTCCGATGCCGAGGCCCACTTCCGGAAGGCCATCTCGCTCGACCCGAAGGCCGCCGCGCCCTGGTACGACCTGGGAACCCTGCGCTTCGACGCCAGCCGGTACGCGGAGGCCATCCCGTACTTCGAGCAGGCCATCGCCCGTCGTCCGGGCTACGCCGACGCCTACGCCAACCTGGGTGCCTGCTGGAACGGCCTCGGCCGCTCCGCCGACGCGGTGAGGGTGCTCACCGGTGCCCGGGACGCCATTCGCGATCACCCGATCGCCCGCGCCCAGCTCGCGCTGGCACTGGCCCAGGTGGGTGACCTCGTCGCCGCCCGGCGCGAGCTGGAGGCCATCCGTCCGCTCGCCCCGGGAATCGCCGCCCAGATCCAGGCGTACATCGACTCGAGGGGCGGACCGCCCCGCTGACACCACGCACCGCGCCCCGGAGTCCCGCATGCACGCCGCCCTCCTTCCCCTCGCTCTCGCGCTCGCCGCTGCCCCGGCTCCGGGCGCCCCGGAGGCGAATCCTCTCCTCGCCGAGTGGACGGCGCCCTTCGGGCTCCCGCCCTTCGGGGAGATCCAGCCGGCACACTTCCGGCCCGCCTTCGAGGCCGCCATGGCCGCGCACCGTGCCGAGGTGGACGCCATCGCGACGAGCGACGCCGCCCCCACGTTCGCGAACACCGTGGCGGCGCTGGGGATGTCCGGGGAGCGGCTCTCCAGGGTGCAGGCGGTGTTCGGCACGCTCGTCTCCTCGCAGACCAGCCCGGAGATCCAGGCCATCCAGCGGGAGATGGCCCCACGCCTCACCCGGCACCGCGACGAGACCCTGCTCGACGACCGCCTCTTCCGGAGGGTGAAGGTCCTGTGGGATGGGCGCGAGTCCCTGGGGCTCGACCCCGACCAGGAGGTCCTGCTGGAGCGGACCTGGAAGTCCTTCGTCCGTGCCGGGGCCCGGCTCGACCCGGCCAGCAAGGAGCGGCTCAAGGCGCTCAACGGGGAGCTCACCTCGCTCGGAGTGAAGTTCGGCGACAACCTCCTCGCCGCCACCAACGCGTGGAGGCTCGAGCTCGACCGGTCCGAGCAGCTCTCCGGCCTTCCCCCCGGGCAGGTGGCCGCCATGGCCGAGGCGGCGACGAAGGCGGGCCTGCCCGGGAAGTGGGTGGTGACCCTCCACGCGCCGAGCCTCTGGCCCTTCCTCAAGTACGCCGACGACCGGGAGCTTCGGAGGCGGGCGTTCGAGGCCTACACGACCCGCTGCGACCAGGACGGCCCATGGGACAACCGGCCCATCGCCGCGCGCACCGCTGCGCTGCGGGTCGAGAAGGCGCGCCTCCTCGGCTACCCGACCTGGGCCGACTACGTGCTCGACGACCAGATGGCGGGGACACCGGCGGCGGCCTACGCGCTCGTCGGAGAGCTCTGGGGCCCGGCCAAGGCAGCGGCGGCGCGGGAGGCCCGGGTCCTCGAGGAGGCCATCCGCGCCGGGGGGAAGAGCCACCCCCTCGAGCCCTGGGACTGGTTCTACTTCACCGAGAAGGTGCGGAAGTCCCGCTACGACCTCGACGAGAACGAGCTGCGCCCTTACTTCCCCCTCGACCAGGTCCGTGCCGGTGCCTTCGACGTCGCCCGCCGGCTGTACGGCATCACCTTCACCGAGCTCCGCGACTTCCCCCGATGGGACCCGGAGGTCCGGGCCTTCGAGGTGAAGGACCGGGACGGCTCCCACCTGGCGGTCTTCCTCGTCGACTACCACCCCCGGCCCGGCAAGCGCTCGGGTGCCTGGGCCAGCGGGCTGCGCGGACAGTGGGTGAAGGACGGGAGGGAGATCCGCCCCATCGTCACCAACACCTGCAACTTCACCCGCCCGGCCGGGGACGCCCCGGCGCTGCTCTCCCAGGAGGAGGTGGAGACCCTCTTCCACGAGCTCGGTCACGGGCTCCACTCCATCCTCTCGAAGCGGCGGTACGAGGGCTACGGCCCGGTGCCGCGCGACTTCGTGGAGCTCGGCTCCCAGATCATGGAGAACTGGGCCTTCCAGCCCGAGGTCCTGGCCGGCTACGCGCGACACTGGAAGACCGGCGAGCCCATCCCGGCGCCCCTGGTGGAGAAGATCCAGGCCACCGCCCGATTCGACCAGGGCTTCAAGAACACCGAGTACCTGGCGGCGTCGCTGCTCGACCTGGAGTGGCACACCCTCTCCGCCCCTGCCGCGCCCGACACCGCCACGCTGGAACGGATCGCGCTCTCGCGCATGGGAATGCCGTCCACCATCCTGCCCCGCTACCGAACCACCTACTTCCAGCACATCTTCGGCCCGGGAGGTGGCTACGCGGCCGGCTACTACAGCTACAAGTGGGCCGAGGTGCTCGACGCCGATGCCTTCTCCGCCTTCCAGGAGAAGGGGCTCTTCGACCCGGCCACGGCGCGGGCCTTCCGCGAGCTTCTCGAGAAGGGGCGCTCGGTGGACCCCATGGAACTGTACGTGAAGTTCCGGGGCAGGGCTCCCTCGGTGGAACCTCTCCGGCGCAAGCTCGGGCTCGAGGCGCCTCCGGGGCGCTGATCCACCGCCTGCGGGTGGAGCGGGACCCAACCCGCCACGGGCGACGTCCCCTTGCGGATTGGATGGCGGCCGGAGGAAGCACATGCCCTTCGCCACATCCGAGATTCGCGACCGGATCGGGGTCCTGACCCTCGACGATCCGGGACGGCGCAACTGCCTCTCGCCGGAGATGCTCGGCGACATCACCGCCGGGCTCGTCGCCTTCGCCGAGGCGGAAGTGCGCGCCGTCGTGCTGCGAGACCTCCGCCTTCGCCATCACCCCGGCCAAGCTGGGCGTCCCGTACAACTGCAGCGGGATCCTCCACTTCCTGAACCTGGTGGGTCCGCGCGTGGCCCGGGAGATGTTCTTCACCGCCGACCCCATCAAGGGCGAGCGGGCCCTTCAGATCGGCATCCTGAACCACCTCGTCCCGGTGGCCGCGCTGGAGGCGTTCACGTTCGCGATGGCCGGTCGCATCGCCGTGAACTCGCCGCTCGCGGTGGGGGTCTGCAAGGAGCAGCTGCGGATCCTGGCGCGCAGCCACCCCATCTCCCCCGACACCTTCGAGCGCATCCAGGCGCTGCGGCGCGCAGTCTTCGAGAGCGCCGACTACGTGGAAGGCAAGAAGGCCTTCCTGGAGAAGCGCAAGCCGGTCTTCACCGGGGACGGGATCCCCCCCGTGAAGGTGCCCTGACCCCGTCGGTCGAGTTCAGGGTCCCGGGTAGGGAGCCCAGATCTCCGCCGAGTTCAGGGTGGTTCCGACGCTTCCCACGGGCCCGGTCCTCCCTCCCGCCACGAGCACGGTGCCGTCGAGCAGGAGGGTGGCGGTGTGCTGGGCCCGCGGCGACCCCATCGGCGGCGCCAGCGTGAAAACGCCCGTGACGGGATCGTAGATCTCCGCGCTGGAGAGATAGGTGGCCAGCGAGTTGCCGCCCGCGACGAGCACCTCCCCGCTGTCGGGGAGCCGCGTCGACGTCTGCCAGTTCCTCGCGACGCACAGCGGGCCCGTCGAGGAAAACGCCGCTCCGTCGAATTCCTGGGCAGTGATCAGGCCGGGAATCTGCGCTGCGGGGTTGCTGATGGGCATCCCGCCCCCGGATCCTCCGGTCACGAGCACCGGGAGCGCGGATCCGTCCTCGGGGGGGGTGGCGACGCCGTTCGTGCGTCCACCGGCGAGGCTCCCGGTGGCCGTGAAAGTCCCCTGGGAAGGCTGGTCTCCGCCGACCAGGAGGAACTTCTCCGCGCTCGACAGTGCCACGGCAACGTTCTGGACCACCGCCTCTCCCCCGACGACGAGGATCGTCCCATCGCCCGGCAGGGCGACGGAGGTCGGGAATGCACGAGGGGTGGACATGGAAGCGGTCGGCAGGACCGTCCCGGAGCCCGGGCTGGGATCCGGGGTGAAGATGTCGGCGGTGTCGGTGATCGTCGTCCGGTTCACGTACCCGCCCGCGATGAGCACGCGCTGGTCGGGAGAAGGGAGGAGGGCCGCCGTGAAATAGGCGCGCGCGGTGGACAGCCTGGCCGTGGGCCTCGGCTCCTGGAACAGGTTGGTGGCCGGATCGAAGATGTCGATGGTGGCCCAGAATTGCGTGCAGAGGATGGCCCCGGCCTGGCAGCCACCCAGGACGAGCACCCTACCGTCCCGGAGCTTGACGGCGGCATGTCCCTGCCGTGAATGGCTCATGTTGTTGCCGGTCCGCGTGAACGATTTCGTTGCCGGGTCGTAGATCTCCGCGAAGTCGGTCGACCCCGCACCCTGCCGGTTGCCACCCGCGATGAGCACGCGACCGTCGTCGAGGAGGGTCGCGGTATGGCCGTACAGCGCATCCGCCATCTGGTTCGAGATCGGGAAGAAGCCGCGCAGTGTGAGGACGGCGTTCGCGCTCGTGACGCTGTCCCCGGCTCCATCGGTGACCACGACGCTGAAGATCGAGCCGGCATCCGCAGGCGTGAGAATCGGGGTGGTGTAGGAACTCTGATCGGTGCCCACGCTGGTCGCCCCGTTCCGCCATTGGTAGTGGAGACCGACCCCGCTCGCGACCACCGAGAAGGTTGCCGTCCCCCCGGGGAGCGCACTCTGGTTCGCCGGCTGGGTGAGGATCGCGAGCACCGGTGGGTTCACGGTGAGAACGAGAGCGACCGAGGTGCTGCCCGCCACGTTTCCACCCGTGACCGTGTAGGTCGCCTGGGAGGTGACCGCCGAGGGCGTTCCGGTGATCCCTGGCAGGGCCGGATCGAGCGAGAGGCCGGCGGGCAGGGGCGGGGTCACGCTGTACTCGGTGATGACGCCCCCGCTGTTGGACGCGACGTTCGGCGTGATGGGGGCGCCCATCGTGTAGACGGCCGGATTCTCCGAGAAGACCAGGTTCGTGGGGGGAAGGACGCCCTCCGTCACCGTGATGCTCAGGATCACCGAGGTGCTGCCAGCCGCGTTGGAGGCTGTGATCGTGTAGGAGGTCGCCGGGGTGGCGGTCGTGGGCGTCCCGGAGACGACCCCGGACGTCGCGTCGAGCAGGAGCCCGGGAGGAAGACTTCCGGTGAAGGAGGTGGGCGTGCCGCCGTCCCACAGGGGGGTGTTCGGGGAGATGACGACGCCGACCGTGTACGAGGCGGGATTGGTCGTGTACCGCAGGTTGGTGGGGGGCACGGGGACGGTCACCGTGGCGGTGGCGGTCACCGTTCCGGCCACGTTGGTGGCCGAGAGGGTGTAGGTGGTGGTGGCCGTCGGCGTGACGGTCGTGCCCGTGCCGGTCACGGTTCCCACGCCGTTGTCGATGGAGAGCAGCGTGGCGCCGAGCACGTCCCAGGACAGCACGCTCGACTCCCCGGCGGCGATGGAGGACGGCGCGGCCGTGAAGGAGACGATGGTCGGCAGGTCGGGTGCGACCACCGTCAGGGTGAGCCCCGCGGTGGTGCTGCCGGTCGCGTTCGTTCCGGTGACCGCGTAGACGGCCATGGCGGCCGACGCGGCGGGCGTCCCGGAGATCACTCCGGTCGTCCCGTTCAGGACGAGTCCGGCCGGCAGCGCCGGGCTGACCGCGTAGGAGGTGATGGCGCCGCCGGTGCTCGTCGGGACGTTCGGGACGATGGCCACACCTGCGGTGTACGTGGCCGGATTCTGGGAGTAGGAGAGACCGGCCGGCGGGGCCGCCCCCACGTTCACCGTGACGCTGGTGCTGGAGGAGCCGCCGGCGTTCGTCGCGGTCAGGGTGTACGTGGTCGTGGCCGTCACCCTGACGGAGACGCTCGTGCCCGTGACCTCCCCGAGCCCCGGCGCGATGGAAAGGCTCGTGGCGCCGGTCACCGTCCAGGCGAGGACGGACGACCCGCCCGGTGCGACGGTGGAAGGGGTCGCCGTGAAGGAACGGATGACGGGCCGGGAGGGCGTCACCTCGTGCTCGGCGCCGCCGAAGCAACCCGACGTGCCGAGCACGATGGCGGCCGCTGCGAGGAGACCTGCCGAGCGGTGGGACCGCGATGCCAGAATCATCCGGGAAATGTAGCAAAGTCCGGGGTATCATGCTCGACCGGTCGCCATGGCACATCACGGTTCCCGTTCCGTCTACGATCGCCTCACGGAGAGGCTGAACCGTTTCCCGCAGGGCGCTCCGCCCGCGGAGAGCCTGTTCCAGATCCTCAAGATCCTCTTCAGCGAGCGGGAGGCGGAACTCGTCTCCACCCTGCCCATCCGGCCGTTCACCGCGGCCCGCGCCGCCGCCATCTGGAAGGTCCCGGAGGCGGATGCCCGCCGCACCCTGGAGGAGCTGGCCTCGCGGGCGCTGCTCGTCGACTGGGAGGGGGAGCAGGGCACCGAATACGTCCTGCCCCCGCCCATGGCCGGCTTCTTCGAGTTCTCCCTGATGCGGGTGCGCACCGACATCGACCAGAAGGCGCTGGCCGAGCTCTTCCACCAGTACCTGAACGTCGAGGAGGACTTCGTCCGCGCCCTCTTCGCCGGGGGGGAGACCCAGCTCGGGAGGGCCTTCGTCCAGGAGGACGTGCTCTCCCCGGAGAACGCGCTCCACGTCCTCGACTTCGAGCGGGCCAGCGAGGTGGTGCGCACGGCGACCCACCGGGGCGTCTCCCTCTGCTACTGCCGCCACAAGATGGAGCACGTGGGGCGGGCCTGCGACGCGCCGCAGGACATCTGCATGACCTTCAACGCCTCGGCCTCCTCGCTCATCCGGCACGGCCACGCGCGGGAAGTGGACGTCGTGGAGGGGCTCGAGCTCCTGCGCCGGGCCAGGGAGCGCGACCTGGTGCAGTTCGGCGAGAACGTGCGCGAGAGCGTGAACTTCATCTGCAACTGCTGCGGCTGCTGCTGCGAGGCCATGATCGCGGCGCGCCGCTTCGCCGCCGCCCACCCCATCCACACCACCCACTTCCTGCCGGTGGTCGACGGGGGTGCCTGCACCGGATGTGAACGCTGCGTGCGGAAGTGCCCGGTGGAAGCCCTCTCGGCGGTCTCCGCCAACGATCCCCGCAAGCCGAAGCGGACCGTGGCCCGGCTCGACGCCGATCGCTGCCTGGGCTGTGGGGTCTGCGTCCGCGCCTGCCGCGAGGGGGCGCTCTCGCTCGAGGAGCGCGGCCCGCGCCAGCTCACGCCGCTGAACGGCGCCCACCGCGCGGTGCTCATGGCACTCGAGCGCGGGAAGCTCCAGGACCTGGTCTTCGACAACCGGCTCCTCTGGAGCCACCGGGCCCTGGCCGCGTTCTTCGGGGCCATCCTGAAGCTGCCTCCGGTGAAGCGGCTGGCGGCGACCGAGCAGGTGCGCTCGCGCTACCTCGAGGCGCTCATCCGCCGCGCCTGATAGAGTCGTGCGGCGAAGCCGAACCGAGTCCGGAGGAAGCGATGCCCGTGAGCAAGAAGCGCAAGAAGGATGGCAAGCCGGTCCACCGCAGTGCGCCGGCGAAGGAGCCGGAGTCGGCCGAGCCCGTCGCGGGACAGGCCGCCGAGCCGGTCGTGTCGAAGCGCGGGGGGCGGCCCACGAACCCGTTCGTCGCGGCCCAGCAGGCCCAGGCGCGGCGGGCCTCCCAGCGCGGGCGCTGAGCCAATCCGTGGCGCCGGCACGCACGGGCTGGCACGTCTACCTGCTCCGCTGCCGCGACGGAACCCTCTACGCCGGGGCGACCAACGACCTGCGCGGACGGCTGGCCCGCCACGCTGCGGGGAAGGGTGCCCGCTACACCCGGTCGCGCCTCCCGGTGGAGCTGGCCTGGACGGTCCGGGCGCGGGATCGTGGGGGCGCGCTGCGGCGCGAGGCGGCCCTGAAGAAGCTCTCCCGCGCCGAGAAGCTGGACCTGGTGGATCGCTGGCGCCCGGCACGCGCCGCGGGTACACGGACCCGATGAACGGCATCCTCCTCCTCAACCTGGGCACGCCGGACGCGCCCACCCCGGCCGCGGTGCGCCGCTACCTTCGCCAGTTCCTCTCCGATCCCCGCGTGATCGACATCCACCCGGTCGCGCGGAAGCTGCTCCTCGAGCTCGTCATCCTCCCGGTTCGCCCCCGCAAGAGCGCGGCCGCCTACGCCAAGGTGTGGGGAGCCGAGGGCTCCCCGCTCCTCACCCTCTCCCGGGACCTCACGGAGAAGGTTCGAGATGCCATGGGGCCCGGCAACGTGGTCGAGCTGGGGATGCGCTACGGACGCCCGTCCATCCCGGAGGCCCTGGAGCGGCTGAGGAAGGCCGGTGCGACGCGGCTCGTGGTGGCCCCGCTCTACCCGCAGTACTCGTCTTCCGCGACCGGGTCCTCCCTGGAGGCGGTCTTCGGGGAGCTGGCACGCCACCACGTGGTGACGCCGGTCTCGGTCCTGCCGGCCTTCTACGAGGACCCGGGGTTCCTCGGGGCCTTCGCGGCGGTGGGCGCCCCGGTGCTCCTCCGGGAGAGGCCCGACCACGTCCTCTTCAGCTTCCACGGCCTGCCCGAGCGGCACGTGAAGGCCTCCGACCACTCCGGCGGCCACTGCCTCCGGTCGGCCGGATGCTGCGACGCCATCGGCCCGGCCAACCGCGACTGCTACCGGGCCCAGTGCCACGCCACGGCCCGGGGGCTTGCCGCCCGGCTCGGTCTCGCTCCGGGGAGCTGGAGCATCTGCTTCCAGTCCCGGCTGGGCCGGACGCCCTGGATCCAGCCCTACACCGACGTGGTGCTCGACGAGCTCGCGAAGGCGGGGAAGAAGCGGCTCTGCGTCTTCTGCCCGGCCTTCGTCGCCGACTGCCTGGAGACCCTGGAGGAGATCGGCCTGCGCGCCCGGGAGCAGTTCGTCGCCGCGGGGGGCGAGAGCCTGGCGCTCGTCCCGTCGCTGAACGCCAGCCCGGCCTGGGTGGACGCCCTGGTCGCGCTCCTCCGCCGCACCGCCGGCGAGCGGGCCTCTTGATGGGTCCGACCCGCAACCCGGCGTCCGACCTTCGCGGTGCCACCCGGCTCGTCGTCGAGGCCACCGAGGGAGTCGCCGGGATCGTCGTGGACATGCAGGGGCCCACGCTGGGAATCGCCGGCCTGGTCCACCGGAGCATCCGGGGCGTCACCCGCCTGGTCGGAGGAGGGGTGGACGCGCTGCTCGCGCCCTTCGTTCCGCTCCTCGGGGAGACCCGCTCCCGGCCCGCCATGGAGGCCGCCCTGGCGGTGCTGAACGGGGTCGTCGGCGACCACCTGGCCGCCACCGGGAACCCGCTCGCCATCCCCATGCGCCTGCGCCGGGAAGGCGTGCCGCTCGACCTCCGGAAGGACGCCCTGGCCGCGGCCATCCCAGGCGCGGGCGGGAAGATCCTCGTGCTCGTTCACGGATCGTGCATGAACGACCTGCTCTGGAACCGGAACGGGCACGACCACGGGGCCGCGCTGGCCCGCGAGCTCGGATACACCGCGGTCTACCTCCACTACGACAGCGGGCTGCACGTCTCCACCAACGGGCGCGAGCTGGCGTCGCTGCTCGAGCAGCTGGCGGTCGCGTGGCCGGTCCGGGTCGAGGAGCTCTCCATCCTGGCCCACAGCATGGGGGGACTGGTCTCCCGGAGCGCCTGTCACCAGGCCGTGGAGGCCGGCCGGCGCTGGCCCAGCCTGCTCGGGAAGCTGGTCTTCCTGGGGACGCCCCATCACGGAGCGCCCGCCGAGCGGCTCGGGAACTGGGTTCACGTGGTGCTGGGCGCCGCTCCCTTCACCGGGCCGCTGGCGCGCCTGCCGCGGATCCGGAGCGCCGGGGTCACCGACCTGCGCCACGGCAACCTGCTCGACGAGGACTGGCAGGGGCGCGACCGGTTCGGCCGGGGGCCCGACCGGCGCCGTCCCGTGCCTCTTCCACGGAGGGTGAAGTGCCTGGCGGTGGCCGCCTCCGCTTCGAAGGGGCCCGGAGGAGCGATCCGGGGAGACGGGCTCGTCCCCGTGGACAGCGCGCTGGGGCGTCACCGCGACCCGGCGATGACCCTCGCGCTCCCTCCCTCGGGGCGCTTCATCGTGTGGGGAGCGAGCCACCTCGACCTCCTCGACCGGCCGGAGGTCCACGCCCACGTCCGGGACTGGATGGCGGGGACGTCGGGACCGAAATCTGGCACCCGGAGGGCGGATCGGGTGTCACCCCGGTAGGGCAATTCACCGGGAGGCTGTCCATGAAGGCGTTTGCAGCGCGGAGCCACGGCGGCCCCGAGGTGATGGGCCTGGCCGCGCTCCCCGACCCCGCCCCCGGTCCGGGCGAGGTCGTGGTGGACGTGCACGCCGCCAGCGTGAATCCGCTCGACTGGATGCTGCGGAACGGCTACTTCCGCCCCCGCTCCGGGCGGGAATTCCCCCTGGTCTTCGGCGCCGACTTCGCCGGAACGGTGAGGGCGGTGGGGGAGGGGGTGGCCGGATTCTCCCCGGGAGTGCCCGTCTACGGTGACGCGTCGCCGCTCTCGGGCCGGCAGGGCACGCACGCCGAGCGTCTGGCGGTGCCGGCGGCCCGGGTCCACCCCATCCCGAAGGGGCTCACCTTCGAGCAGGCGGCCGCGCTCCCCACCGCGGCGCTGACCGTGCTCGACGGGCTCTGGCGGTGCGGGTCGGTCCGCGGGAAGAGGGTGCTCGTGGCCGGGGCGACGAGCGGGGTGGGGCATCTCGCGTTGCAGATCGCCAGCGCCCGCGGGGCCCGCGTCACCGCCGTGTGCAGCGAGGCCAACGCCGGGAGGGCCCTCACCCTGGGGGCGGCCGAGGTCATCGACCAGGATCACGAGGACTTCACGCAGTGGAAGCGCAAGTACGACGTCGTCTTCGACGCCCAGGGAGGCGTGGACTTCGAGTCGGCGGCCCGTGTCATCGCGCGGGGAGGACACTTCGTGACCACGTTGCCGGTCCGCCCCGTCGGCCTCACCGCCCTCCTGCGGCGGCTCCTGGGCGGCCCGAAGATCGTCGTGGCCGTGCCGCGGGGGCGGGCCGAGGACTACGCGGTCCTGGCGCGCCTCGTCGCCGCCGGACGGGTGAAGCCCGTGCTGGCGAGCGTCTTCCCGCTCGAGCAGGCCCACGAGGCCTTCGCCGTCCAGGAGGCGGGCCGGTCGGTGGGCAAGGTGGTCATCCGCGTCGGAGAGCCCGACGTGCCCTGGCCGATGAGGCAGCAGCTCCAGTAGAGGGGCGGCGGCGGCCCGGGATATCCTCCCGGGACGATGCGAGACCTGGCCGGAAGGACCGCCGTGATCACCGGGGCCGGGAGCGGCCTCGGCCTCCAGATGGCCCGCCGTGCACATGCGCTGGGGATGCGCCTCGTCCTCGCCGACGTCGAGCCAGGTCCGCTCGGGCGGATCGTCGACGAGGTCCGCGCCGGTGGCGGCTTCGCGCTGGGCGAGTTGACGGACGTCGCCCACGACGGGCAGGTGGCGCGGCTCGCCGATCGTGCCTTTGGCGAGACCGGCGACGTGGGACTCCTCGTCAACAACGCCGGTGTGGGCGGTGGAGGCTACGTCTGGGAGACCGGCGAGAAGGAGTGGCGCTGGGTGCTCGGCGTCAACCTCATGGGCGCGGTCCACGGGCTGCGCCACTTCGTCCCCCGCATGCTCGAGGCCGAGGCGCGCGGGGTCGACGCGCACGTGGTGAACACCGCCTCGATCGCCGGCTGGCTCGCCACTCCCATGTTCGGGGTCTACAACGTCTCGAAGCACGCGGTGGTGGCCCTCACCGAGACCCTCTTCCACGATCTGCGGATGGCCGGCTCGCGCATCGGCGTCTCGCTGCTCTGCCCGGCCTTCGTGCCCACCGGCATCGCCCGGTCGGAGCGGAACCGACCCCCCGATCTCGCCGACGGCGCGCCTCCGACCCCCTCGCAGGCCCGCGCGCAGGCGGTGGTGGAGAGGGCGGTGGCGGGAGGGAGGATCGGGGCCGCCGAGGTGGCCCGGATGACCTTCGAGGCGGTCCAGGAGAACCGCTTCTACGTCTTCACCCACCCCCAGATCCTGCCGTCGGTGCGTGCGCGCCACGAGGCGGCTCTCTCCGGAGGGCCACCGGCAGACCCCTACGGGCAGCGGCCGGAGCAGCGCCCTGACGCAACGCGTCACGGCGGCCCGGATTAGGTGATACACCCTTCCCCCATGCTGGAGATCGTCGAGACCTCGCTGAACCTGGGCCTTCCCCTGGGGCAGCATCCGCACTGCCTCATCGCCCAGATCCCCGACCACCTGGTGCGTGGCGAGCAGGGCTACGTCGTCCCCCGGCCGGCGGAGCAGTGGGCCCGTGTCCGGTCGGTCCTCGACCTCGTCGCCGAGGGGAACGGCACCTTCACCAAGCTCCACTTCCTGGTCTTCCCCGAGGGGTGCCTGCCCCTCGCCCATCTCGACGACATGTTTGCCGCCATCGAGCGGCAGCTCCGCCCGGGCACGGTCACCATGTTCGGGCTCGAGCACGTCCCGCTCAGGACCTTTCACGCGCTCCTCCTCCGGTTTCGCGCCGACAACGGCCTCGGCCTCGAGTGGGCCGAGAAGGACCTGGCATCGGGGAGCGACCCGACCATGCCGGTCAACCTCTCCTGCGTGGTGGTCCGGGAGGACGACGGGAAGGTCCGGGTCTTCCTCCAGGCCAAGGGGCATCCCTTTCACGGAGAGGAATACCTGGACAAGAGCCACGACCTGTACCGGGGAAGGGTCGTCCACCACTTCCGCGCCGCGTCGTCGTTCAACTTCATGGTCCTCATCTGCCTCGACTACCTGTACCGGGACCTCTTCTCGTCGAACATCCGCCGCATCGTCGACCACGCCAACCAGAACTTCTTCCGGACGCGCCAGGGCCTCGACGCCCTCTTCGTCATCCAGGCCAACCCCAAGCCGGAGCACCGGGCCTACCGGGAGGTCCTCTCCGGGTTCTACGGGGAGTACCTGGAGGACACCCCGGGCGTGCGCGACACGGTCACCGTCTTCGGCAACTGCTCCGACGAGAGCCAGGTGGAGGGCGGGGAAGGGCACGGCGCCTACGGCGTGTCGTCGGCGATGATCGGCCCCCGCCACAAGCTGGGGAGCGTGGCGCTCTCCGAGTTCTCCTTCGACGACTTCGGGGGGGCGCCGCTGCACCGCCTGCGCTTCGGTACCGCGACGCGCCTCTACTACTTCAACCTGCCGCTCCACCACGAGCTCGACCCGAGGTCGTCCCGGATTCCACTCAAGGTGCATGGCATCTATTGCCCCACCCCGGAAGGGAAGTGGCGCAAGCTCTCCGGCGACGAGATCCTGCAGGGGGTGTAGCGGCGCCGGCGGGCCCTCACGCCAGCAGGCTGTCGTCCTCCGCCACGTACACCACGTCCCCTTCGACGACCGCCTCGTCGATCCCGGCGAACGCCGCGAGTTCCTCGCGGCGCCTGTCGTCGAGGCCGACGAACTCGACGCCGAGCCCCGCGCGCTCCGGCGGTGCGTCGACCCGGTGGCGCACGATCGCGTCCACCGCGAAGGTGAGGCCGGTCTGGGGGTGGGCGACGAAGAGCCGGAGATCCGAACCGATCGCGGCGTCGAGCCCGGTGCGCAGGAACATGCCGCCACGCGAGACGTCCTCGGTCACGAGGTGGTGGAGGTCGCCCATCGACTGCGCACGCACGGTGAGTGCCCTGCGGACGCGGGGAAACTGCCGTTTCACCGTGTCGGGAGCGGCGGCGGCGGGCTTCACCGGCGTCTCGAGGCTTTCGGGATGGGTCTTCGCCACCCAGTGGACGAATCGCTCCCATCGCTGCCGTACGTCGGCGGCCACGGCGTAGAACTGGAGCCCGACCCCCGGGTCGCGCCCGTCGGTGCCCACCGGGACCACGAAGACGGCCATCGCGTGCACCGAGAGCGCGTCGTCGTCGGGCGGCAGCTCGAGCTTCACCTGCAGGAGCTGGCGGAGCGGGGGAGGGTCGTCGGTGCGAAGGAACAGGCCCCGGTGGCTGACGTCTCCCGTGAGCAGCGCCACCTCGCGCGTTCCTCGAACGAGGACCACCGGCATCTGGAACGCGTAGCGCTTGTCCCGCCGCTTCTCTGCAGGGTCCACCGTGAGCCTCCCGGGGGGAGGATATCCCACCGGAGTCCCCGGTGCGGCCTCGGCAGTCGGCCGCGTGAGCACCGCCTATCTGGCCAGTACGCTCCATGCGGTCACGGCGCGCGCCGTGGCCTGCTCCAGGTCGCTCAGGACGCCAGCGATCGGCCTGGCCGGCAGTTCCCGGCGTTCGGACGCCGACACCGGCTCGTAGGTCTGGAGCGCGATCCGGTAGCGTTCGATGCGTGCCGTGGCCTCCTCGGCCGTCAAGAACATTCGCGAGAGGCGCCGCAGCGAACGGATGCTGGAGGACGTGGCCTCGATCAGCAGGAACCGCACGCCGAGGTCCGAGGCGACCCGGGCGGCGCGTGCCCGGAGCCCAGGCGTCGCAAACCTGGCGCAAAGGACCACCACCGTCCCAGGGGATCCGTTGGGGCGGACGAGCAACCTCCTCGCCTCCCGGAGCAGGCCTTCCTCGCCCCCTCGGGCCTCATCGGAGGCTTCCGAAGGTCCAGCGCCGAGGTTGTCGGGCACCTCGATCTTGACGGTCCCGGGCAAGGCCTCATGGAGGTTCGCCGCGAGCGGCCCCTTTCCTCCCAGCGGCGGCCCCGACACCACGATCAGGCCCCCTGCGGGCTGGAGGAGGAGCGGAACGCGAGGCGAGCGAGATCGTACGGCAAAGGCGACCTGCATCTGGAATCCCCCGGGGCACGAGGAGCGACGTGGAACGGGTCCTAGTCCTCACGAGGCCGCTCCGCCACACCCGGCGCGCCTTGGCGACCTCGAAGGCGGGTGCGGGGAGCGATGCACGACCGATCCTGGGGCATCTGCGGGCGTGTTCGGATATGATTGCATGTGCAACGGATAGGACCCGAGACCAGCGAGCCCGGCCCATTGATCCCACCTCCTGAAATGCCAGCGCCGGGCGAGAGCCGGGGCGCCGGCGCCAGACGCCCGTTCCTCCTCGCCGTCCACGGCCGTCCCGGGCAGGCGCTGGAGGCCGCCCGGCCGCTCGCCGATCGAATGCTGGCCCGCTTTCCCTCGGTGGATCCCGTCGTGCTGGTCACGGAGCAGCGCGGTGGCGAGACGATCCTCCTGCCGGTCCAGGGCGCCGCCCAGGAGGCCGGCTCCGGGGACCACCTGGCGATGATGCCAGCGGCCAGCCAGGGCGCCGTTCCTGGCCACGCGAGCCCGCTCGGCCCTCTCCTTCGCGAGGGCGCGTCCGGGGAGGCCATCGGGATGGCCATCGTGGCCGCGGAACCCCACGACGCAAGCCTCGACTGGCTTGACCGGCTGCTGGCGCCCGTGATCGAGCACGGGTTCGACTTCGTTTGCCCGGCGTACCGGAGGCTCCGGACCGACGGCGCGATCAACACCGGCATCGTGGCCCCGCTCGTGCGGACCCTCTACGGGCAGGTGCTCTGCCAGCCCCTGGGCATGGAGTCGGCGATCTCGGGGACGCTGGCCCGCCGCCTCGCCGCCGATCCGGACTGGCGGCGCCGCCCCGCGGACGCCGGTTCCGATGCCTGGCTCCTCGCCAAGGCGCTGGGAGGGGGCGCCCGGGTCGCCCAGTCCTGGCTCGGCGCCTGGCCGCGTCCGTTCACCGAGCCCGAGGAACCCAGCGAGACCCTGGCGCGGGCGCTGGGCCTGGTCTTCGTCGAGATGGAGCGGGACGCCGACCGGTGGCAGCGAACGGGACCCTCCCGCGCCGTTCCCGGCTTCGGCGAGAAGTCCTTCGAGGCGGAGAAGGAGCGCCTGGACCCCGCCCGTCTGGTCGAGTCCTACGCACTCGGCCTGCGCGAGTTGCTCCCGATCTGGAGCCTCGTGCTCCCGCCGGCCTCGCTGATGGGGCTGCAGCGGGCCGCGGGGCGCCCGCCGGAGGAGTTCAGGCTGCCCGATGACCTCTGGGCCCGGGTGGTCTTCGACTTCGCCGTGGGGCACATGACGCGCGTGATGGAGCGGGGGCAGCTCCTCCGATCCTTCACGCCCCTCTACATGGGCTGGCTCGCCGGTCTCGCCCGGGCCGCGGCCACGCTCGACGATGCGGCTTTCGAGGAGCGTCTGGAGGCCGTGGGCGCGGCCTTCGAGCGCGAGAAGCGCTACCTCATCGGTCGGTGGCGATGGCCGGATGACTTCAACCCCTGAGGAGGCCCAGCCATGTGGGAACAGACGAAGAGCACCTTTCTAGAGGCCGTCGAGCGCCTGGTCCGCGCCACGGCCCGGCTCCTGCCCAGCCTTCTCGCCATGCTGTTGCTCCTCCTGGTCGCCACCGTCCTGGCGCTGTTCGTCCGGATGCTCGCGCGAAGGATCTGTGCGCGACTCGACCTCGACCGCCGCCTGCGTGAGTGGGGCGTCGCGGCCCCCGCCCATCTCGGCCGTACGCCGCCCTCGAGCCTGGTCGAGCGGCTGGCGGGCTGGGCGGTGGTCGCCCTGGGATTCGTCGTCGGGCTGAGCATCCTCGAGAGCACGGCGACGAGCACGCTGGCGCTCCGGCTCCTCGAGTACGTTCCGCACGCGGTGACCGGGCTGGGGATCCTGATCGTGGGCGTGGCCGCCTCCCGGGCGGTCGAGCGAAACGTCCTCATCCGGGCCGTCAACATGGGCATCCACTCGGCGAGGCTGCTGGGGGTCGTGGTACGCTGGCTCCTCGTCATCCTGGCGGGGGCCATGGCGCTCGAGCATCTCGGCATCGGCGGGACCATCCTCACGGTGGGGTTCGCCATCCTCTTCGGCGGGGTCGTCCTCTCGCTCTCGCTGGCCATCGGCCTGGGTGCCCGGGACGTCGTGGCCCGATCGCTCGCGAGGCACATGCCCGAGGCGCCGGAGAAGCCGGGTCCGCTGCCCGACGAGACGATGCACCACCTCTGACCCAGCCACGCCATGGTCACGAGAGAGACAGCCGAGGCGACGGTCCTGCGCGCCGCCATCGACCAGGTTGCCCGGGACGGAGAGGCCCGCCCGCCGGTCTCCACCTACCGGCTCCAGCTCAACGCCGACTTCGGATTCGCCGCGGCCGCCGCCGTGGTCCCCTACCTGGCGGAGCTCGGGGTCGACGCGGTGTACACCTCCCCCATCCTGGCCGCCGAGCCAGGAAGCACGCACGGATACGACGTGGTCGACTTCGGCCTGATCTCGCCGGCACTGGGCGGCGAGGACGGGTTCGTCGGGCTCTGCGAGACCCTGGCCCGCCACCGGATGAAGCTCCTCGTCGACCTGGTGCCCAACCACATGGGCATCGGGGCCGGCAACGGGTGGTGGACCGACCTCCTCGAGAATGGACCCTCCTCCGTCAGCGCCCCCGCCTTCGACGTCGACTGGGCTCCGATCAAGCCGGAACTCCGCCACAAGATCCTCCTCCCGGTCCTGGGCGACCAGTACGGGCGCGTGCTGGAGAGGGGGGAGCTCTGGCTCGAGCGGGAGGGAGGGTCCATCACGCTCTGCTACGGCCACCATCGCTTCCCCGTTGCCCCTCGTTCCGTCCCCCAGCTCCTCCGCCACGGGCTCGACGAGCTGGCGCGCCAGGTGGGAGGCGGTGACCCACACCTCCAGGAGCTGGAGAGCATCTGCACGGCGCTGGGGAAGCTGGCGCCGCGCCACGAGCCCGACGCCGCGGCGGTCGCCGAGAGGGCCCGCGAGAAGGAGGTCGCCAAGCGCCGGCTGGCCGCGCTCTGCGAGGCGAGTGCCCCGGTCCGCGACCACCTGGAGCGCGCGCTCGACCGGTTCCGGGGCCGGGCGGGCGAGCCGCGTTCCTTCGACCTGCTCCACGAGTTGCTCGAGAACCAGGCGTACCGGCTCGCCTACTGGCGGGTGGCCGGCGAGGAGATCAACTACCGGCGGTTCTTCGACGTCAACGGCCTCGCGGCGGTCCGCATGGAGGAGCCGTCGGTCTTCGCCGCCGCCCACGCCGCCGTGCTCGGCCACGTGGCGCTGGGGCGCATCCACGGACTTCGCATCGACCACCCCGACGGCCTCTACGATCCGTCCGGCTACTTCCGCCGCCTGCAGGCTGCGGCGCTGGTGGCCCGGGCCCGGGCGCGCGCCGGGGAGGCGGGGCCGGGCCCGGCGGGCTCCGGAGGAGAGGAACTCGTCGACGAGGTCGCGGCCCGCATGCGCGACGGCAGCCTCCCGGTCCGACCGCTCTACGTCGTGGCCGAGAAGATCCTGGCCCAGGGTGAGCGCATGCCCGAGGGGTGGGCGGTTCACGGGACCACCGGCTACGACTTCCTGAACGAGGTGAACGGGCTCTTCGTGGATCCCTCGGCCGGGACCCGGCTCGACGCCCTGCGCTGCCGCCTGGCCGCCCGGCGCAGCGCCTTCCACGACGAGGCCGTCGCGACCAAGCGGCTCGTCGCGACCTCCCTGATGGCCAGCGAGATCCACATGCTGGCCCACCGGCTCGATCGGACCTCCGAGACCAACCGGTGCACCCGCGATTTCACCCACGCCGAGCTTCGCCAGGTGCTGATCGAGTTCGTGGCCCAGCTCCCCGTCTACCGGACCTACGTGACGCCTGCCGGCGAGGTCGATCCGCGCGACGCCGCCTACGTGGAGATGGCCGTGGCCCGCGCCCGGAAGGCGCTTCCGCTCCTCGATCCCTCGATCTTCGAGTTCCTGCGGGACGTGCTGCTGCTCCGCTACCCGGACACCCTCTCTCCCGCAGAACGGCGCGACTGGCTGGAGTTCACCCTCAAGCTCCAGCAGGTCTCCGGCCCGATCACCGCCAAGGCGGTGGAGGACACGACCTACTACACGCACGTGCGCCTGGTGTCGCTCAACGAGGTCGGCGGGGACCCGGCCACCTTCGGGCTCGAGCCGGAAGCCTTCCACAAGAGGTGTGCCGAGCGGCTGGCCACCTGGCCAGGCTCCCTGCTGGCCACGTCCACCCATGACACCAAGCGGGCCGAGGACGTGCGGCCGCGCATCGACGCGATCTCGGAGATGGCGGGGGAGTGGGAGGACCTGGTGCGGACCTGGGGCCGGCTCAACCGGCGGTTCGTCACCCGCGTCGACGGAGGCGCCGCTCCCGACCGGACCGACGAGCACCTGCTCTACCAGACCCTCGTGGGGACCTGGCCCGACGAGGTCGGGCCAGGTGCGCCGGGCTGGCACGCCTACGTCGACCGCATCGGCGCCTATCTCGTGAAGGCGATGCGGGAGGCCAAGCGCAGGACCAGCTGGATGCGGATCAACTCCGAGTACGAGGCCGCCGTCCGGAGGTTCCTCGACGGTTGCCTGGCCTCCAGCGCCTTCCTGGCGGCGCTGGGACCGGTGGCGGTCCGGGTGGCGGCGGCAGGGAGGCTCTCGTCGCTGGCGCAGGTGGCCCTCAAGTGCACCGCCCCGGGAGTGCCCGACGTCTACCAGGGGTCCGAGCTCTGGGACCTGTCGCTCGTCGATCCCGACAACCGTCGTCCCGTCGACTTCGCGGCCCGCAGCGCGCTTCTCCGGGAACTCGACCGGCGCGCGTCCCGGGGGCCCGGGGAGCGCGCCGCCCTGGCCCGGGAGGTGTCGGCGCCGGAGGCCATCCGGGATGGCCGGGCCAAGCTGCTCCTGCAATCCACGCTGCTGCGCCTCCGGCGGGCCGACCCCGACCTCTTCCTCGCCGGGGCCCACCGCCCGGTGGAGGTGGAGGGCGGCCACGCGCTCCACGTCGTGGCCCTGGCACGGTCCACCGGCGACAGGGAACTCGTCTGCCTCGCCCCCCGCCTCGCCCTGCGCCTCGTCGACGCGGCGCCGCTCACCTGGGATGGCGTGGCCCACCTTCCCGGCGACCCCTCCCGGCGCTGGGTCGACGTGGTCACCGGAGCGGAGCACCCGGGCGGCCCGCTTCCGCTGGAGCGCGCCTTCGCCGACTTCCCGGTCGCGGTGCTCGAGGTGGGGCGCTAGGCGGACAGCAACACGGCGCCGGGGCGCTGGAAGTGGAGCGTGACCGAGCCCGTCCCCACCTCGATGGCGACGGGAGCCGGGTCGGTGACGAACTCCCCTGCCTCGGTCGAGAAGAGGGACCGTTCCGGCACCCGGCCAGGGACCGGGATGCGGACCGCCCCCGCGCCCTCCAGCCGGACGACGAGGGTGGCGTCGTCCGTTCCCAGCCGGACGGCGTCGGGGCCGACGGCCTGCGCGCCCCATCGCGCCCGGCGGGGGAGCACGACCTCCCGGCGAAGCCGGAGGAGCTCCCGGTGGAGGGCGAGCGTCCCGGCGTGGGGGTGCTGCTCCCGTTCCTCCCAGCGCAGCCGGCTCGAGGTGAAGGTGGCGAGCGCCTGCGGATCGGGGATCCGCTCCCGCAGTGCGGGGTCGCCCCAGGCCTCGAAGCGTCCGAACTCCCGCCGGCGACCCTCGGTCACCATGCGCCCGATCCCGGGCTCGTGGTCCGTGAAATAGAGGAAAGGCGACGAGGCCGCCCATTCCTGCCCCATGAAGAGCAGCGGGGTCTCGGGAGCGAGGAGGAGCAGGGCCAGCGCGGCCCGGTAGGGAGCCGGGGCGATGGCGTGGTGCAGCCGGTCGCCCATCGCGCGATTTCCCACCTGGTCGTGGTTCTGCAGGCAGACCACGAACCTCTCGAGGGGCACACCCGAGGGATCGGTGCCGCGCGGGCGCCGGTGGAAGTTGGGGGCCAGCTGCCCGGTGTAGAGCCATCCCTGCCGCAGGGTCCGGGCGATCTCCTCGCTGCTGCCCGTGAAGTCGGAGAAGTATCCGTCGCGGTCGCCGGCCAGGCGCCGGCGCAGCGTGTGGTGGAGGTCGTCGGCCCAGACGGCGTCGAGACCCATGCCGCCCTCGGCCGGGCTCCGGACCAGCGCGCTCTCGTTGCGATCGTCCTCGGCGATGACCAGCGTTCCGGGACGCAGGGCATGGGCCCGCTCGGTCAGCTCGGCCAGCACGTGGCGTGGACCGTCGTCGACGATGGCGTGCGTGGCGTCGAGCCGCAGGCCGTCCAGGTGGTACTCGTTGATCCAGTGCAGCGCGCTTCCGATGAAGTATTCGCGCACGGCCGCGCTGCCCTCGCCGCCGTAATTGAGGGCGTCGCCCCACGGGGTCTGGTGGCGGTGATCGCGGTAGGCCGCGCTGAACGCGCCGGTGTAGTTCCCGTCCGGCCCGAGGTGGTTGTAGACGGCGTCGAGGAGCACGCCCAGGCCTCGCCGGTGGGCTGCGTCCACCAGCGCCCGGAGGTCGTCGGGGGTGCCGTAGCAGCGGGCAGGTGCGTAGGGGGATACGCCGTCGTATCCCCAGCCGTGCGCGCCGGCGAAGTCGGAGACCGGCATGAGCTCGATGGCCGTGACGCCCAGCTCGACGAGGTGGTCGAGCCGGCCAGCGACGGCGCCGAAGGTCCCCTCGGGCGTGAAGGCGCCGACGTGTAGCTCGTAGACGACCAGGTCGGAGAGGCTCGAGCCGCGCCAGCCGCCGTCGGTCCAGCGGAACGCCGCGGGGTCGACCACCTCCGACGGGCCGTGGACGCCCAGGGGCTGCCGGCGCGAGGCCGGATCGGGGAGGGGATCCTTGCCGTCCAGCCGGTACCGGTAGCGGGCGCCGGCGTGGACGCCGGGCAGGTGGCCCTCGTGGTGTCCGCCGTCGGCCGGCTCGAGCGGCAGGGTCGGCCCTCCCTCCAGGATCACCTCGGCCGACCGGGTCCCGGGAGCCCAGACCCGGAATCGCGTTCCGGTCCCGTCGGGAACGGCCCCCGGTGACGACCTCCAGATCCCGGCGTCCCTCACCGCGCCATTCTCCGACGGACGTCCGGGACCTGCCGAAGGAGGACGAACGAGCGGGCTCCGAGCCGGTAGTGGTGCCGGTGCTGACGCTCGGGCGGGGTGCCGTCCGGCGCCATGGTGTCGACGAGGGTCTCCCACCGCTCCCCGACCGGCAGCTCGGGGAGCCGGAAGGCCTTGGGCCCGTGGTGGGCGTTGAGCAGGACGAGCAGGGTGTCGTCGTGGATGGGATCGCCGTTCTCGTCCATCTCGTCGATCGCGTCGCCCCGGAGGATCGCCCCCAGGCACCGCGCGAATCCGACGCTCCAGGACTTGTCGGTCATCTCCTTGCCGGACGGATCGAGCCAGACCAGGTCCTTCACTCCTTCGCCGCGCAGGGGCCTCCCCTGGAAGAACGTGCGCCGCCTCAGCACCGGGTGCGCGTGGCGCAGGGCGATGATGCGGCGGGTGAACTCCAGGAAGTCGCGTCGCTGGTCGTCGAGCTCCCAGTCCACCCAGCTGAGGGCGTTGTCCTGGCAGAAGGCGTTGTTGTTTCCTCCCTGGGTCTTCCCGATCTCGTCGCCGGCCACGATCATGGGGACGCCCTGCGAGAAGAGCAGGGTGGCGAGGAAGTTCCTTCGCTGCCGCTCCCGCAGGTCGAGGATGCTGCGGTCGGTCGTCGGCCCCTCGGCGCCGCAGTTCCAGCTGTTGTTGTCGTCGGATCCGTCCCGGTTCTCCTCACCGTTCGCCTCGTTGTGCTTGCGGTCGTAGCTCACCAGGTCGGCGAGCGTGAAGCCGTCATGGGCGGTGACGAAGTTGATGCTGGCGTGCGGCCGGCGGCCGCTCGTCTCGTAGAGGTCTGCCGATCCGGTGAGCCGGGTCGCCATCTCGGAGAGCGTGCCGCCGTCCCCCTTCCAGAACCGGCGGACGCAGTCGCGGTACTTGCCGTTCCACTCGGCCCATCCCCCGGGGAAGTTGCCCACCTGGTAGCCGCCCTCGCCCAGGTCCCAGGGCTCGGCGATGAGCTTCACCTGGGAGAGGATGGGATCCTGGTGGATGATGTCGAAGAAGGCGCCCAGCTTGTCGACCTCGTGGAGCTCGCGGGCCAGCGCGCTGGCGAGGTCGAACCGGAAGCCGTCCACCCGCATCTCCACCACCCAGTGGCGCAGGCTGTCCATGATGAGCTGCAGGACGCGTGGGCTGCGCATGTTGAGCGTGTTCCCGCAGCCCGTGTAGTCCTGGTAGTAGCGCCGCTCGGTCGCCAGCCGGTAGTAGGAGGAGTTGTCGATGCCCCGGAGGGACAGCGTCGGGCCCAGGTGGTTGCCCTCGGCGGTGTGGTTGTAGACGACGTCGAGGATGACCTCGATGCCCACGGCGTGGAGGCCGCGCACCATGCGCTTGAACTCGCGCACCGAGCCGAGGGGATCCCCGGAGCTGCTGTAGCGCAGGTCCGGGGCGAAGAAGGCGGCGGTGTTGTAGCCCCAGTAGTTGGTCAGCCCGCGCGCCTCGAGGAAGTGGTCGTTGGCGTGATGGTGCACCGGCATCAACTCGACCGCGGTCACGCCCAGGTCGAGCAAGTGCCGGAGCATGGGCTCGGTGGCCAGCCCCTCGTACGTCCCGCGCAGGACGGGCGGGACATCGGGGTGGTTCTTGGTCAGCCCGCGGACGTGCGCCTCGTAGAGCACCGTCCGTGACCAGGGCACGGCCGGAGGGCGATCGTCGCCCCAGGTGAAGGCGCGATCCGCCACCGCCGCCAGCGGCGCCCAGGCCGCGTCGTCGCGGTCGTCCCGCGAGAGGTCGGCCTGCGGATCACCGATCACGTAGCCGTAGAGCTCCTCGCGCCAGCGCGTGGTCCGTCCGATGGCCTTCGTGTACGGGTCGAGGAGGACCTTGGCCGCGTTGAAGCGGTGGCCATCGACCGGCGCGTACGGACCGTGAACCCGGTAGCCGTAGAGCTGCCCGGGCCGGATGTCGGTGAGGTAGGCGTGCCACACCTGGTCGGAACGTTCCCGCAGCGGGACGCGCCGCGCCTCGGCGGTGGAGTCGGTGGAATCGAAGAGGCAGAGCTCGACCGCCTCGGCGTTCTCGGAGAAGAGGGCGAAGTTGACACCGCGCCCGTCCCAGGTCGCGCCCAGGGGGTAAGGGGATCCCGGCTTGATCCTTGCCATGCCCCACCATACCGTCCCCGGAGGCCCGGATCACCAGGAAATAATTGCATGTGCAACGAATGGCGCTGCAACGCAGCCAGGAACCCGTAAGATATGGGGAGTGCCTCAACCGGGGGAACGACATGGCCAGCGACACCCAGAGGATCGAGACCGCGCAGCGCCCTCCGCGCGTTGCGGTCGAACGCGTCACGCCGGAGATCGACGCCGGACGCTTCCCGGCCAAGCGCACCGTTGGTGAGCGGGTGCAGGTCCGGGCCGAGATCCACGCCGACGGCCACGACGTCCTCGCCGGCGTGCTGCTCCACCGGGTCGAGGGCGCGGAGCGCTGGATCGAAACGCTGCTCACGCCCCTCGGAAACGACCTCTGGACGGCCTCGTTCGTCGTGGCCGAGCTGCGGGCGCACCACTACACGGTGGAGGCCTGGGTGGACGAGCACGCCTCCTGGCGCCGCTCCCTGGACAAGAAGGCCGCCGCCGGGGTGGCCGCGGAGGTGGACCTGCTGGTGGGGAAGGGGCTCCTCGAGGCTGCCACGATGCGCGCCCGAGGAGACGACGCGATCATCCTGGCGGCCGCCGCCCGGGCGCTGGGGACCGGGGAGACTCCGCTCCCGGCCCGCATCGCCCTCGGCCTGGACCCCGCCGTGGCCGCGGTGGCCTCGCGCTGGCCCGACCGGAGCCACGCGGGCCGCTACGCACGGGAGCTCGCCGTCTCGGTGGACCGCGTGCGGGCGCGCGCCGGGGCCTGGTACGAGCTGTTCCCCCGATCCTGTTCGCCCGAGCCGGGTCGGCACGGGACGCTGCGAGACCTCTCCGCGCGACTCGACGCGATCGCGGCGATGGGCTTCGACGTGGTCTATCTCCCGCCCATCCATCCCATCGGAAGGGTCCATCGCAAGGGGCGGAACAACTCCCCGAAGGCCGCGCCCGGCGACCCGGGAAGCCCCTGGGCCATCGGCTCCGCCGAGGGCGGCCACACGGCCATCCATCCCGAGCTGGGCACCCCGGAGGATTTCCGGGCGCTGATCGCGCGGGCCGGCGAGCTCGGCCTGGAGATCGCTCTCGACCTGGCGTTCCAGTGCGCGCCGGATCATCCCTGGGTGGAGGAGCACCCGGAGTGGTTCCGCCGCCTCCCGGACGGCTCGATCCAGACCGCCGAGAACCCTCCCAAGAAGTACGAGGACATCTACCCGATCGACTTCGATACCCAGGACTGGAAGGCGCTCTGGGTGGCCCTTCGAGGCGTGGTGGACCACTGGGTCGCGCAGGGCGTCCGGATCTTCCGCGTCGACAACCCGCACACCAAGCCCTACCGCTTCTGGGAGTGGCTCATCGCCGAGGTCCGGCGGGACCACCCGGACGTCTTCTTCCTGGCCGAGGCCTTCACCCGGCCCCGCGTGATGCAGCAGCTCGCCAAGCTCGGCTTCTCGCAGTCGTACAACTACTTCCCCTGGCGCAACACCCGGCGCGAGCTGACCGACTACCTCACCGAGCTGACCCGGGGGGAGCCCTCCGAGTACCTCCGGCCGAACCTCTGGCCCAACACGCCCGACATCCTTCCCGAGCCCCTCCAGTACGGGGGGCGCGCCGCCTTCCAGTCGCGGCTCGTCCTGGCTGCGACGCTGGGCGCCAGCTACGGGATCTACGGCCCCGCCTTCGAGCTGTGCGAGGGTTCGGCGCTGCGCCCCGGGGGCGAGGAGTACCTCGACTCGGAGAAGTATCAGCTGCGCCACTGGGACACCGACCGCGTGGACAGCCTGCGGCACCTCCTGGCCCAGGTGAACCGCATCCGGCGCGAGCACCCCGCGCTGCAGCGGAACGACACGCTGGCGTTCCATCCCGTCGACAACGACCAGCTCATCGCCTACAGCAAGTCCAGCGACGACCGCTCCGAGGTGATCCTGGTCGTGGTGAACCTCGATCCCCACCACCGCCACGGCGGGTGGGTGGAGCTGCCCCTGGAGGAGTTCGGCCTCCACCCGGACCGGCCCTACCAGGCGCAGGACCTCCTGGGCGGCGGGCGGTACCTCTGGAGCGGCCCGCGAAACTTCGTCGACATCGATCCGGCCCTCGTGCCGGCCCAGGTCTTCCGCATCCGCCGCCGCCTGCGGACGGAGCAGGACTTCGACTACTTCCTCTGAGAGTGAGATGCCCGCTTCCTCCCGCCCCGCCCCGCTCGCCACACCGGCCCCCTGGCACAGGGTCCTCACCGGCCCGGATCGCGCCGGGGTGGAGGAGCGCCTCCCTGCCTTCCTGGTGGGCCAGCGCTGGTTCGGCTCCAAGGCGCGCGCCATCACGGCGGCGTGCATCCGCGACGCCATCCCCCTGGGAGCCCGGGAGGATTCACCCTGGCTCGCCATCGTCGACGTGCGCTTCGCCGAGGGTCCCGGCGAGACCTACGTGCTGCCCCTCGGGTGGATCGACGCAGCCGCCGGCGGGACCGGGGCCGCCATCGCCCGCCTCGACGTGGACGGCCGCCCCGGCGAGCTCCGGTCGCACGAGGGCCTGCCGGGCCTGGCGCGCGGCCTGCTCGCCGACATGGCGACGGGCCGGGACCGGCGCGGATGGGCAGGCGTGCTGGAGGGGCGATCCACCGGCGCCTTCGCCGCGCCCGCGGACGGCATCGACGCCCTGGAGCCGGTGCCTCTCGGTGCCGAGCAGAGCAACACCTCCATCCGGTTCGGCGACCGGTTCATCCTCAAGCTCTTCCGGAAGACGACGCCGGGCGTGAACCCGGAGCTGGAGGTCGGGGCGTTCCTCACCGAGGCCGCGGGCTTCCCGGGAACGCCGCCGGCGCTCGGGGGCATGGAGTACCGGCCCGACGGCCAGGCGCCGCTCGCGGTGGCCTTCCTGCAGGGCTTCGTTCCCAACCGGGGCGACGCCTGGCGCCTCGCCCGGACGGCAGTCTCGGACCACCTGGCGCGGCTCGCCAGCGCCCCGGACCGGGAAGGCGCGGGCGTGGGGGACTTCCCCGACGCCTCCGCGCTCCTGGGCCGGCGCACGGCGGAGCTCCACCGCGCGCTCGCCTCCCGTCCCGACCTTCCGGCGTTCGCTCCCGAGCCCTTCACCCCCGCCGCGCAGGCGGCGCTTCACGGCGAGGTCTCTCGCCTCGCGGCCACGTCGCTCGCCCTGCTCGAGCGCCGCCTCGCCGGTCTCCCTCCCGGGCTCCGGACGGTCGCCGCGGAGGTGCTCGCGCTCCGGGACCGGGTGCCCGGGAGGACGGCGTGGCTGCTCGAGCGCCCGGTGGTGGCGAGCCGGATCCGGACGCACGGGGACTTTCATCTCGGCCAGGTGCTCTGGACCGGGAGCGACTTCGTGATCATCGACTTCGAGGGGGAGCCGGCCCGGCCCCTGGCCGAGCGGCGCGAGAAGGGCTCGGCCCTCCGCGACGTGGCCGGCATGCTCCGGTCCTTCCACTACGCCGCCCACTCCGCCCCCGGAGGCGACCCGGAGGCGGCCGCCGCGCTCCGCGAATGGCACGAGGCCGTGTCCGGCGCATTCCTGGCGTCGTACCGCGCGACGGCTGGCGGTGCGCCGTTCCTCCCGGGCGACGAGGGAGTTTTCGGCGCCCTTCTGGCGGTGCACCTGCTGGAGAAGGCGCTCTACGAGCTGGGGTACGAGCTCAACAACAGGCCGGACTGGGTCGGGATCCCGCTGGAGGGGCTCGCATACCTCCTGCGCGGCCCCTGAAACGCCGCCGACCGCGGAAAGGAGAGGACCATGGCCAGGAAGGAACGGACGAGGAATCCGGCGACGGCGGTGGTGCCGGTCGGCGCCCCGGGCCCCGACGAGTTGCACCTGTTCAACGAGGGGACGAACTACCGTGCCCACCAGCATCTTGGCTCGCACGTCACCACCATCGACGGGGTGGAAGGGGTCTCCTTCGCCGTCTGGGCGCCAAACGCGGAGCGGGTCTCGGTGATGGGGGACTTCAACCGCTGGGACAAGGGAAGCCACCCGCTGCGCTCGCTCGGCCCTTCGGGGGTCTGGCAAGGGTTCATCCCGGGGCTGGGGCGTGGCACGCACTACAAGTACCACCTCCGGTCGCGGCTGGGCGGGTTCGAGGTCGACAAGGCCGACCCGTACGCGTGCCTCCAGGAGACGCCGCCCGAGACCGGCTCGGTGGTCTGGGACCTGGACTACCGGTGGGGTGACGAGGAGTGGATGAAGACCCGGGGAGCCCGGAACGGGCTCGCCAGCCCCATGTCGATCTACGAGGTGCACCTCGGCTCCTGGCGGCGCGTGCCCGAGGAGGGCAACCGATCGCTCACCTACCGCGAGGCCGCACCGCTCCTCGCGGAGCACGCCGCCTCGATGGGCTTCACCCACGTCGAGCTCCTGCCGGTGATGGAGCACCCGTTCTACGGCTCCTGGGGCTACCAGGGCACCGGCTACTTCGCGCCCACCAGCCGCTACGGCACCCCGCAGGACCTCATGTTCCTCGTCGACACGCTGCACCAGCGGGGAGTGGGCGTGATCCTGGACTGGGTCCCCTCCCACTTCCCCACCGACGAGCACGGCCTGGCCTATTTCGACGGCACCCACCTCTACGAGCACGCGGACCGGCGCCAGGGTCACCAGCCGGACTGGGACTCGTTCGTCTTCAACTACGGACGGAACGAGGTGCGCAGCTTCCTGCAGAGCAGCGCCTTCCTCTGGCTCGAGGCCTACCACGCGGACGGGCTGCGCGTGGACGCGGTGGCCTCGATGCTCTACCTCGACTACTCCCGCAAGCCGGGGGAGTGGATCCCCAACAAGCACGGAGGCAGGGAGAACCTCGAGGCCGTCGCCTTCCTGCAACGGCTCAACCAGGACGTCTACCGGGAGCACCCGGACGTGCAGGTCATCGCCGAGGAGTCGACGGCCTGGCCCGGCGTGACCCGGCCCGTGCACCTGGGCGGTCTCGGGTTCGGGCTCAAGTGGGACATGGGCTGGATGCACGACACGCTCGACTACCTGGCGCGCGACCCCATCACCCGCAAGTACCAGCACCGGGAGATCACCTTCCGGACCCTCTACGCCGGCACGGAGAACTTCGTCCTGCCGCTCTCCCACGACGAGGTGGTCCACGGGAAGGGGTCGTTGCTGGCCCGGATGGCGGGAACCGATCGCGACAAGTTCGCCAACCTGCGCCTCCTCTTCGCCAACCAGCACGCCCAGCCCGGGAAGAAGCTGCTCTTCATGGGCGGGGAGTTCGGGCAGGGGCGCGAGTGGAGCCACGAGCGGAGCCTGGACTGGCACCTGCTCGGCGAGGAGCGGCACGGCGGCGTCATGTCCTGGGTGCGGGATCTCAACCACCTCATGGCGCGCGAGCCCTCCCTGCACCGGCTCGACACGGGCACCGGCGGCTTCGAGTGGGTGGATTGCAGCGACTCCGACTCCAGCGTCGTGAGCCTGGTCCGGCTGGGAGGGCCGGGCACCACGCCGGTGCTGGTGGTGCTCAACTACACGCCCGTCCCGCGCACCAGCTACCGCGTGGGAGTGCCGCAGGCCGGCGACTGGGTGGAGGTCCTGAACAGCGACGCCCCGATCTATGGCGGGTCGGGCTGGGGGAACTTCGGGTCGGTGGAGGCCTATCCGGTCCCGTCCCACGGCAGGCCGTGCTCTCTCGCGCTCACGCTCCCTCCGCTCGGTGCGCTGTTCCTCCGGCCGGCCGCCTGACGATCGACGCGAGCGCGGACGCCCCGGACCTGGCGTTGCCGGCGGTGCTGGGCTCGAATAGCCTCCGTCGGAAGTGACCCCGACCCTCCGCTCCCTGATCCGCGAGGCCCTGGGTCGACTGGGCGTCGTCCGGCTGCTGCTCGGGATCCACGACGCCGCCTTTCCTTCCCGTCCCGAGGAGGACGTGGGATGCGGGACGCCCCACGGAGATGGCGCCACCGACCTGCTCGACCTGGCCGCCCAGCTGGGATTCGACGGCCTCCAGCTGGGACCGCAGGGGGCCGTCTCGCCCGGCAATCCGTCCCCCTACGACGGCACGTTCTTCTCCCGGAACCCGCTCTCGGCCGGGCTGGCCGACCTGACCCGGAACGCGTGGGGGAGCCTGCTTCCGCCGGACCGGCTGGCGGCGGCGGTCCGGGCCATCGACGCCGGGGACCGGGCCGACCACGCACGGGCCTTCCCGGCCGTGGAGGAGATGCTCGCCGAGGTCGCCGCCCGCTACCGGGAGCGGGCGGCCCGGGGGGAGGGAGGGGCCATCGCCCGCATCGGCGCCGGGCTCGCGCGCTTCCGCGCGGACGACGCGGACTGGCTGGAGCCCGACGCGAGCTTCGCGTCCGCCGGGCTCGAGCCGTACGCACTGGTCCAGTATGTCCTCTCCACCCAGCACCGGGAGTTCCGGGCGAGGGCGCACGCCCGGGGGCTCGAGATCTTCGGCGACCTCCAGGTCGGGATGTCGGAGCGCGACGCCTGGAGGGCCCGGGAGTTCATCCTGGACGGATGGCGCATGGGGGCCCCGCCGAGCCGGACCAACCCGGCGGGTCAGGCCTGGAACTACCCGGTGCTCGACCCGCGGCGGTACCTGGAGCCGAGCGGCGCCGACGGGAGCGCGCTGGCCTTCTTCCGGGCCAGGCTGCGGCGGGCCTTCGACGACTACGACGGCCTGCGCATCGACCACCCGCACGGGCTGGTGTGCCCCTGGGTCTACCCGGTCGACGCGGCCCCCGACCGTTCCGTGCGGGAGCGAGGGGCGCGCCTCTTCGAGTCCCCGGACCTGCCCGGACTGGCGGAGTTCGCCATCGCGCGGCTCGAGCAGGTCGACCTCTCCGTACCGCGCCACGCCGATGACCGGGTGGCCTGGCTCGACGCCTCCCAGGTCGAACGCCAGTCGGTCCTCGTCGACGTCCTGTTCGCGGAGGCCAGGAAGCGCGGTCGTGGTGCCGCCGACATCGTCGCCGAGATCCTGAGCACGCAGCCGTTGCCGCTCCGCCTCGTCGCAGAGCGGCATGGCCTGGGGCGGCTCCGGGTGACCCAGAAGGCCGACGTGCGAGCAGTGGACGACGTCTACCGTGGAGAGAATGCGCGTCCCGAGGACTGGATCCAGATGAGCACCCACGATACGTCCACCATCTGGGGCGCGGCGGCCCGGTGGATGGCGAGCGGAGAGGCGCGGGAGCGAGCCCGATACCTGGCGGGGCGCGTCCTCGCTCCGGGCGCCGGGAGCGAAGCGTGGGTGGACCGGACCGCCGGGGACCGGACGGCCCTCGTTCAGGCGCATTGCGCCGACCTTTTCGTCGGGCCGGCCCGCCACGTATCGATCTACTTCACCGACCTCTTCGGCTCGGAGAGGCCGTACAACGAGCCCGGGACGGTCTCGCCGTCCAACTGGTCGCAGAGGGTCCCGCGGGATCCGGTCGGCACCCACCGCGATCGGCGTCGCAAGGGGCTGGCCCTCGACCTCCCCGGCGCGCTGGCGGCCGCGCTGCGCGCCCGCGAGGCGGACGCCGACGGCCTGTCCCGCGCGCTCGAGGAGTGGCCGGACTGAGGGTGCGTCCGCCATCCGCAAGGCGGCCGGTCGTCTACATCCAGCGCCACACGGACCGACCCCTCTCCACCTTGGCCCTCGTCCCCCAGGGCAGGAGCGTGTCTGTCCTGACCGAAGATCGCTCGAAGATGATCGAGGCGAGCGCCCACGGCCAGGTCGTCATCACAATCGAGGTCGAGCCGATCGTGAAGACGCTTCGCGCCGAAGTCACCGTCATCAGCGCCCCGAGAATGATCGACGTTCGGGTACGTTGGCGCGCCTACAAGGTCATGTGCACGCCGTGCGCCCGGACCGCCGGAAGCCACCACGTTCCCGTCAAGGACGGGCATCGCCCGTTGCGAGCGCCTTGCGTATCGAGTGCAGTTCCCGTCGGCGCTTCGCACCGGGCTTGGGATAGGCCATCTTCAGCCCCTTGAAGACGTCCAGGATGATCCTGGAAATGATCAGCCGCGTGTTCTTCTTGTCATCGGCGGGGACGACATACCAGGGTGCGATTCCCGTGCTCGTCTTGCTGAAACACGCCCCGTACGCCTGCATGTAACGCTTCCACAGTTTTCTCTCTTCGACGTCGGCGACGCTGAGTTTCCAGTTCTTGTCCGGATCATCGATGCGCTTCAAGAAACGCTTTCGTTGGGTGTCCTTCGACTCGTGAAGGAAGATCTTGATGACCCGCGTGCCGTTGCGGTGAAAGATGGTTCTCGAGCTCCACGATCGACCGATAACGCTCCATCCAAATGGTCTTCTCGCTCCGCAAGTCCTCCGGAAGTCCTTGAGCAGCAAGAAGCTCCGGATGCACGCGCACGATGAGCACCTCCTCGTAGTAGGAGCGATTGAAGATGCCGATTCGTCCGCGCTCGGGCAGGCGACCAGCTGAACACCTGGCAGCCCTGCGGATTGACGCCCGACATGACCTGCCGAATCGCGCCGTCTTTGCCGGCAGCGTCCATGCCCTGGAAAATGACCAGCACGGCATAGCCGTTCGATGCGTAGTGAAGCCGCTGCAGGGACGTCAGCTCGTCCACTGTCAGTGTCATGATGTGCCGCCTTTGCGTGTGTCCGTGGTCCCGCGCGCGCTTCCTCTCGAGAGTGCCTCGACGCCCGAGACCACGTCGAACAACTCCTCGTCGATGCTGCTCTGTCTCAATTGGTGGAAGAGCCCGTTGAGCGATTCGAGCAGGTCGTCGATGTTCTTGTCGGCGCGTTGCATTGCCGACAGGCGGCTTGCGTTCTCGCTCGCGAGAGATTCGGCACACGCCCGGAATAGCGAGATGAAGAGATATTCGCGGATGAGTGCGCGTAGAGTCGCGGTGTCGCCCCCGAGGACCTCGGGCAGTCTCGCCGTGGGCCAGGGAACCTCGACCAGCCTGCGACGCCAGCCTTCGTCCAGCGGCAGGAGTCGCTGGGTTACCGGCGCATAGATCGATCCGGAGGTCGGTCGGTTGTAGAACAGATGGAGTTCAGCGACCGCGCCTTGACTGGGGCGCGTCTCGGTTTCCAGGAGAATCTCCCCGACCAGGGGACCGATGCTCCCGACCGAATTCGGCACCGAGAGGACCTTCGCCAGCGGCACGCCCGCGTCGGCCAGGCGCGCATGAACGCGCTCACCGACGGCCCATACCTGGGCCTTGCCGGGCATGGCCGCGAGGGTCTCCATCGCGAAATCGGCCACGACCTCGTTGAACTGGCCCACGAGGCCCTGGTCGGAGCCGAACACGACGGCACCGATCGCGTTCTGCGTGGGTCGTGCACTCTGTTCGCTCGGCAGGAGCGGGGGCCCATTCGCCCGAAAGCACGCGCCCAGCCCCAGTTCCACGGTCCGGTAGTAGCCGGCGAGCGCACGCACCGATTTTTCGTACTGCCCGATGCTCGAGGCGGCCAGGGCCTTCATCGTGCGGACCACGGATTGCAGATCCCCGGCGCTGGCGATCTTTCGGCGGAGACTCGCCGTCGTGTCGCTCACGACCGCACCTTCCGCGTCGCTTCGGATTCGATCTCCGCTCGAGCGTCCGATCCGGATCCGGGATCAGGCTGGAATCGCGCCAGCGCAAGGCCGGCGATGTCGAGGATCGTCCTGCGATCCTCCTCATCCAGTGTCGCGGTGGCGTCGAACCGCGCACGTACCTCGTCCGGAATGGCCGCGGCCGCCTCGCGCACGGCGCGCTCGGCTGAAGGCATCTGATCGAGCGGAACCGGATCGAAGAGCTCCGCGGTCAAGGCCAGCAGCACCGCGATCTGTGCGGGCACGGCCACCGGGGCGAACTCCGGCTGCTTGAGGCAAGCGCGGATTCGCCGCCCATGTTCGATGGTCTTGCGCGTGTCCTCGTCCAGTCGGGCGCCGAACCGGGCAAAGGTCTCGAGCTCCTCGAACTGCGCGTAGGCGAGCTTGAGGTCGCCCGCCACCGCGCGGTAGGCCGCGCGTTGCGCCTTGCCGCCGACGCGCGAGACGGACTTGCCAACATCGATCGCCGGCAGCACCCCCAGTTCGAACAACCTGGGCGAGAGGTAGAGTTGCCCATCCGTGATCGAGATGAGGTTCGTCGGAATGTATGCGGAGATGTTCTGCGCTTCGGTCTCGATGATGGGCAACGCCGTGAGCGACCCGCCTCCCAGCTCCGCGCGAAGATGGGTCGCACGCTCCAGCAGGCGCGAGTGGATGTAGAAGATGTCGCCCGGGAACGCTTCGCGTCCGGGCGGCCGCCGGAGCAGGAGGGACAGCTCGCGATAGGCACGGGCGTGCTGCGTCAGGTCGTCGTAGACGATCAGAACGTCGCGGCCCGCCTCCATGAAGTGCTCGGCGATGCTGGTCGCCGCGTAAGGAGCGATGTAGGTGAGGCCTGGCGGGTCGTTGCCCTCGGTGACGACCACGACGGTGTACTCCATGGCGGCCCTCTCCCGGAGAAGCGCCACGGTCTTCGCCACGGCAGAGGCTCGCTGGCCAATGGCGCAGTAGACACACACGACGTCCTTCCCCCGCTGGTTGAGAATGGTGTCGATCGCGATGGCGGTCTTGCCAGTCTGCCGGTCCCCCAGAATGAGCTCGCGCTGGCCGCGCCCGATGGGGATGAGCGCATCGATGACCTTGATGCCGGTCTGGAGCGGCACGGTGACCGGTGCGCGGTCCATGATGGGCGCGGCAGGGCGCTCGATGGGCAAGCGCTCGCGCTCCGGGAGGGGACCGTTGCCATCGAGAGGCCGACCGAGCGGATCGACCACGCGCCCCAGCAATCCGTCGCCCACGGCGACATCCATCACCCGACCCGTGCGCGCGACCTCATCGCCAGCGTGCAGATGCCAGTATTCGCCGAGCAGAACGACGCCGAGTGCGTGCTCGTCCACGTTGAACGCGACACCGAAGACTCCACCAGGCAGCGTGACCAGCTCATCGAAGCCGACGCCCGGGAGGCCGGAGACCGTCGCGATGCCAGTGGAGATCGACGTGATCGTTCCAACCTCACGCGGCACGAACCCGGGGGTGAAGCTCTCTCGCGCGCGGCGCATCCCGTGAAAGGCACGATCGAGGACGCCCTGCAGGCTCTCAGGCGCCGCGCTCATTGGCCTCTCCCTCGAGGACAGGCAACGGCTCGGGCTTGACCTCGTGCTCCGGCTGAACGCGCGTGCCCACGAGCTCGGCGACGCTCCTCTCCAGCGATCCGAGATAGTCGTCGACGCTCCATGCCACCTTCTGTCCATTCGTGGCGAGCTCGATGCCACCGATCAGGTCCGACGCAGTCTCGAAGCGGACACGGACCTCGGCGGAGAAGGCTTCTTTGAGCGCATGTTGTATCGCCGTGCGCTGCTGCGTGGGCAGCTCGAAGGTGCTCCGCACGAGCGCAGGTTCGGGCGCCGTACTCAGGGCCGCGCCCAGGCGCGCCTTCGCCTGACCGTCCATCTCCCGCAAGCGGCGCGTGAACGCCTCGCTCATGCGCTCTTCCAGGCTCGTCGAGGCAAGATCCGTCAGCGCCTTTCGCGCGATGGCAAACACTTCGTCGCGTGTGCGGCGACCCAATGCCAGGCTCAGGTCATGGGCTTCGTTTCTCAGCGCCTCCTGCCATTTCGCCCTCAAGGCCTCGGCTGCCTCCCGCGCCTCGTCGAGGAGTCGCTGATGTTCGGCTCTCGCCTCGTCGGTGGCCTTGCTCAAGAGTGTGGCGCGCTGCTGGTCGAGTTCCTCGTTCTTGTGCTGGAACTCGGCGCGTTCGCTCTTGGCCTCGGCCCTCTTCGCGTCGGCATCCGCCAGCTCAGCGGCGATTCGCTTCTCCCGGGCGTCGATCGCGTGGAGGATCGGCTTGTAAAGGAAACGCCTCATCAGCCACACCAGGATGACGAAGTTGAGCGCTTGCGCACCGACGGTGAACCAATCGATGAGCACGAGTCACTTTCCCGCGGCTTGAGGGATGACGTGGTTCCAGAACGGATTGGCAAAGATGAGAATCATCGAGACCACGAAGCAGTAGATGGCCGTGGACTCGATCATCGCCAGGCCGACGAACAGCGTCCGGGTGATGGTGGCGGATGCGTCGGGCTGCTGTGCCAGCGAGGTCAGCGCCGTCGCGACCGCCCGCCCTTCCGATAACGCGGGCCCCATGGTGCCAAACCCGGTCGTGAAGCCGGCGACCACGATCGATGCCACTGCGATGATCGTCATGCTATCCATGGCTTCTCCCTTTGCTGTCGTCGTTCATGCTTCACTCGGCGCCGGCTTCAATTGTGGTTTGCGCGCTCGCGTGGCGGCGGCGATGTAGACGGCGGCCAGGATGCTGAAGATGTAGGCCTGCACCATCCCGGTGAGCAGGCCGAGCGTCGTCATGACGATCGGAAAGATGAAGGGCGTGATCGTGAGCAGGATTCCGACGATCATCCCGCCGCTCATCATGTTTCCGAACAGGCGGACGGCCAGGGCCAGCGTTCGGGAGATCTCGCTGACGATGTTGAACGGCAGCATGATGAAGGTGGGCTCGACGTACGACTTGAGATAGCCACCCAGGCCTTGCTCCGCGATGCCGAAGAACGGCACGGCAACGAACACGCACAGCGCGAGAGCCACGGTCGTCGACAGGGACGCCGTTGGGGGTTCGTAGCCGGGGATGACGATGCAGAGACTGGCCGCAGCGACGAAGAGAAAGAGCGTGCCCAGGAAGCTCAGGTACTTCTCCGGGTGGCGGAGCCCGACGTCCTCGACCTGTGTCACGATCGACGTGACGATGATCTCGAGAAGGTTCTGCCAGCGCGAGCGCGTCAGGTCCTTGGATAGCTTGCGTGTGATGAGCTTCGAGCCGACCGCGAGCGCGAGCATGAGCCCCCACGTGAACACGATGGTGGCGTTGAGCTTGAAGAACCCGTACTGCCAGAAGATGATCTCGTCGGGACTAAGGCGCATGGCTGGCCTCGCGTGTCGGGCAACGCCCGGTCTCTCCCGAGGACCTCGTCAGGCGCGTCACCAGAAGGCGTGCCATGAGGAATCCCAGGAGGCACAGGAGCAGTCGATCCAGATGACGTCCCGAAACCAGGTAAAAGCCCGCCAGGGTAGCGCTCGTCCGCAGGAAGAGGCTGCCGAAGATCCAGAGCGCGGGCCGTCGTGCCGAAGCAAGCTTGCGAACCGTCCACCACAGGCCGCCGAAGAAGAGCGCACCGAGTACGACGCCCGCCATCCACGCCAGCAGCAGGGTCAGCGGGTCACTCATCGCCATCCTCCCGTTCGTCCCGCATGGCCTTGTCTTCCTTGCCGACCCAGTGCCACGCATTCAGACAGCCAAGGACGAGCCCAGCGACCAGCAGGGCCAGCGTCCAGGAATGCCGGCCCGCGTGCCGCGCATCCAGCCAGAGACCAAGCCCCGCACCGAGAAGCGTGGGAAGGGCCACCGACCAGCCGATGAGGCCCATCATGCCCAGGCCGAACCAGACCTGGCTGGGATTTCGCTGCGCCCTCAGTTTGCGGGCCGCCTTCGCGCCGACCTGCTCGGCGAAGGTCGGCCCGTCCTTCGAGTTGCTGGCCGGCTTGTCATTCATGCTGAAAACCCGCCAGATGAAGGAGAAGTCCGGCTTCCAGTTTCGCCATGACGGAGCGCACGCTCTGCTCGCTCTCGTCCAGGGTCGAGAACTCCTGCTCGACGGACTCGCGCAACTTTCCGAGTTCGGTACCGACCAGCGCCCGGCGCACGGAGACGAACACATCCGGACCAGCCTTGACGAGCACGCCGTCGTCCACGGCGGCGTAGACTTCGCCCTCCGCCTCGGTCTCGTAGATCAGGATTCCGGGGGTGAGCGCCAGGACGCAGTCGAGTCGATGGGGCAGGAGTCCAAACGAGCCCTGGCGCGTCTCCGCGACGATGCGCGACACGCCGGACTTCTCGGCGAAGACCCCAAAGGGCAGCAGGATCTTAAGGTTCATGAGCGTCGGCGGCATGCGCGCCCTCCGGTCGAGGTTTCGCCGCGGAGCCGGGCTTGGCCTTTCGTTTCGCTTCGCCGATCGGACCGATCATGTAGAGCGCGCTCTCCGGGTAGTCCTTGAATTCGTCGCGCAGGATCCGCTCACAGCCGTCGAGCGCCTCCGGGAGACCGACGAGCTTTCCCTTGAGCCCAGTGAACTGCTCGGTCGTGAAGAAGGGCTGGGTCAGGAACCGCTCGAGCCGGCGGGCGCGGGCGACCACCTTGCGGTCCTCCGGCGAAAGCTGCTCGAGCCCGAGCATGGCAATGATGTCCTTGAGCTCGGCGTATTGCGCGAGCGTCCGGCGGATCTCGTGCGCCAGGGCGTAATGTCGCTCTCCGACGACGCCCGCGGTGGCCATCTGCGAGCTGGATTGAAGTGGGTCGATGGCCGGAAAGAGGCCCTCGCTCGCCCGTTTGCGCGAGAGCACGATCGACGCGGAGAGATGCGAGAACGTGTGCACCGCCGCCGGGTCGGTGAAATCATCCGCCGGCACATACACGGCCTGGATGGACGTGATGGCTCCGGTGTCGGTGTTGGCGATGCGCTCCTCCAGCCCCGAGAGCTCGGTACCCATGGTGGGCTGATAGCCCAGGCGCGACGGCATCCGCCCCATCAGCCCGGAAACCTCCATGCCGGCCTGGATGAAGCGGAAGATGTTGTCGACGAGCAGCAGCACGTCGCGGTGCTCGTCGTCCCGGAAATATTCGGCCATCGTCAGTGCCGCATGCCCCACGCGGAACCGGCTGCCCGGCGGCTCGTTCATCTGGCCGAAGACCATCACCATGTTCCGGAGCACGCCGGCCTCCTTCATGGCGCGATGGAGCTCCTCCCCCTCGCGGCAGCGTTCTCCGATCCCACAGAAGATGCTGACGCCCTCGTGGTGGCCGAGCATGTTGTGGATCATCTCGGTGAGCAGCACCGTCTTGCCGACGCCCGCCCCGCCGAACAGCCCGGCCTTGCCGCCGCGCTCGAGCGGTACCAGCACGTCGATGACCTTGATGCCCGTCTCGAAGATCTCGGACTTGGTCGAACGTCGAGCGAGTGCTGGCGGAGCTCGATGAACAGAACGCCACTCGACATCGGACAGGGCACCCTCGCCGTCGATGACGTTCCCGAGGACGTCGAACATCCGCGAACGGATCCCCTTGCCCACGGGCGCCTTCAGCGGCCCGCCGGTGTCCTCGACGGTCATGCCGCGAGCGAGACCTTGTGTGGGCGTCAAGGCAATCCCGCGCACGTGGTGCGTGTCGCGATGCGCCAGGACCTCGATGACGATCTGCCGCTCCTCTCCCGTGCGCAACACCGAGAAGATCGCCGGCAGGCGCCCGTCGAACCGGATATCCACGACGCCGCCGCGGACGGAGACGACGGCGCCGACGTTCGCTGGCGCGGCCTGGTGTGCCATCTCCTGGGTCGGTGTCACTGGATTCCGTTCCCCTCGCTTGCCGAAGCAGCAGGGCCATCGTCGAGCGCCTTGCGCACAAGCATCAGCCGTGCCTCAAATCGAACGCGATCGTGTGCTGAGTCGAGTGTGCGATCGGCCAGCTCGGCAATCCGCTGCACCTGATCGCGCAGTGCCAGCCGGCGGTGAGGCTCATCGGTCAGGCCGGCTATGGCATCGAGTGCCCCGAGCACGCGCGACATGATGGCGACATTGCCGCCGGCGCTCCTTCGGATCTGGTCGAACGCCGAGCCCAGCAGGGATTCAAACGTCGGAGCCATTGCGATCACGCGCAGTTCGCCTCCGGTGTAGCGGCGCATCCCCGGGAATGCCCGGGTTGCCAGCCGAGCCAGGATCGACGTCAGGTAGTCCACGCACATCACGGCAGTCGAGGTGTCATTGACACCAGGCGAAAGTGCTTTCAATGCCACGTCCACGATCTGTCTGACACCGAAGGCTGGGTCCTGCTCCACCGTGCGGTGGCTGCTGATGTTGTAGGCCGCGTTGATGGCGGCGATCGTCTCCCGATCCGGTAGGACCTCCAGGGCAAGCGACGCCAGCGCGGTATCCTTGACGACGAAATCGCCGACTCCGCGCTCCATCCGCACGACGGCGTTCTTGTCCTGCGCCAGGCGCAGGAGCGCCGCACCATTCACGTCCCGAATGTAACCATCCGTCCTTGCCGGTATGGGGTGCCAGGCCCTCTCACCCAGAGACTGGGGCACCTGATCCTCCTCGAGCGCTTGTCCCATTCTCTCCGGGAAGAGCCGATCGATGGTAGCGACGGTCTCCTCGGCGACCGAGGCGATGATGCTGGAAGCCTGGATCGACGAGGCGATGTGATGAATGAAATAGATGAGGATACCGACGCCGCCCAGGGCCAGAACGAATGCGAAGAACAACGCCAGCCCCGGTACGAACGCCGCTTCGCCGACGCCGCTGCGAATGGTTTGCAACACGATGAGGCAATAGGCGAAGACGCCCGCGAAGATCCCGAGCGTGCTCTGCGTCACGCGGCTGCGCATGAAATTGCGCAGGATGCGCGAGGTGTACTGGCTGGAGGCCAACGCCAGCGCGACCAATGTCATGGAGAACGTCACGCCCATGACGGTCATCATCGAACCGGCGATCGTGGCCAACATCTGGCGTGCGCCTTCCGGCGTCGCCCCGAACAGGCGCGGCCACTGGGCCAGCCATCGGTCGCCCACGGCGGAGTCCATCTCTATCAAGGCAATCGCGAGGGCGACGCCGGCCGCGACCATCAGCGAAGGCACGAACCAGAAGCTCGACCGCAGACTGCTCCAGAGTTGTCGCATCCTGATCATGGAGCAAGCCCCCACTTCCAGTTGCGAATCTCCGGCAGGTCTTGACCATTCTTCTCGATGTATCGCCTGTGCTCGATCAGCTTCTCCTGGAGCTGCTTCTTCAGGGCGATGCCCTTGTCACCCACCTGCGGCACCCGGTCGACGGTGTCCATCACGAGGTGGAAGCGGTCCAGATCGTTGAGCACGGTCATGTCGAAGGGGGTGGTGATCGTGCCCTCTTCCTTGTAGCCGCGGACGTGGAAGTTTTCGTGGTTCGTGCGACGATACGTGAGCCGGTGGATCAACGATGGGTAGGCATGGAAGGCGAAGATGACCGGCCTGTCCTTGGTGAAGAGGGCATCGAACGCTGCGTCGCTGAGCCCGTGGGGGTGCTCGGATGGCGGCTGCAGCCTCATCAGGTCGACGACGTTGACCACGCGGACCTTCAGGTCGGGAAGGTGCTCGCGCATGAGGGAGACGGCGGCGAGCGTCTCCAGCGTGGGTACATCGCCGCAGCAGGCCATGACCACGTCGGGAAGCGCGCCTTGGTCGTTCGATGCCCACTGCCAGGTGCCGATGCCCTCGGTGCAGTGCTGGACGGCGGCGTCCATCGTCAGCCACTGCGGTGCCGGGTGCTTCCCCGCGATGATGACGTTCACGTAGTGGCGGCTGCGGAGGCAGTGGTCCATCACCGACAGCAGGCAGTTGGCATCGGGCGGAAAGTAGACGCGAACCACCTCGGCCTTCTTGTTCACGACGTGGTCGACGAAGCCGGGATCCTGGTGGGTGAAGCCGTTGTGATCCTGGCGCCAGACGTGCGAGGCCAGGAGGTAGTTCAAGGATGCGATCTTCCGCCGCCACGGAAGCCCTGCCGTGACCTTCAGCCACTTGGCGTGCTGGTTGAACATCGAGTCGACGATGTGGATGAACGCCTCGTAGCAGTTGAAGACTCCGTGCCGCCCGGTCAGCAGGTAGCCCTCGAGCCAGCCCTCGCACTGGTGCTCGCTGAGCATCGAGTCGAGGACGCGCCCCGCCGGCGCCAGAAACTCATCGTTCGGCATGGTCGCGGCGTCCCACTGACGACTGGTCGCCTCGAACAGGGCTCCGAGGCCATTGGAGAGCGTCTCGTCCGGTCCGAAGACCCGGAAGTTTCGCTGCTCACCATTCAGCTTTGCCACATCGCGCAGGAACGGCCCGAGCACACGCGTGTCACCGACGCCGCGTCCCCCGGGCGTGGGCACGTCGGCCGCGTACTCGCGGAAATCCGGCATCCGCAGATCGCGGAGGAGCACGCCGCCGTTGGCGTGCGGATTTGCGCCCATGCGCCGTTCACCCCTTGGCGCAAGCTCGGCCAGCTCCGGTCTCAGGCGGCCCTGCTCATCGAAAAGCTCCTGAGGCCGGTAGCTCCTCAGCCATTCTTCCAGGAGCTTGAGGTGCTCGGGATGGGTGGCCGGATCGGAGAGCGGCACCTGATGGGCGCGGAAGGTGCCTTCGACCTGGAGGCCATCCACCAACTTCGGCCCCGTCCAGCCCTTGGGTGACTTGAGGACGATCATGGGCCAGCGCGCCCGGGTGAGATCTCCATCGACGCGGGCGGCCCGCTGAATGCTCCTGATCTGCTCGACCGCCGTGTCGAGCGCCGCGGCCATCGCTTCGTGCATCAGCGCGGGCTCGTGACCCTCGACGAAAAGGGGTGTCCACCCGTAGCCGCGGAGCAACTGCTCCAGCTCCTCACGTGTGATGCGGGCGAGGAGCGTCGGGTTGGCGATCTTGTAGCCGTTGAGATGCAAGATCGGCAGCACGGCACCGTCAGCGGCGGGATTGAGAAACTTGTTGGAATGCCACGCCGTCGCGAGAGGTCCAGTCTCGGCCTCCCCATCGCCGACGACGCAGGCGACCAGGAGCTCGGGATTGTCGAAGACCGCCCCGAAGGAATGGCTGAGCGAATAGCCCAGCTCGCCGCCTTCGTGGATGGAGCCCGGGCACTCCGGCGACGCGTGGCTGGGAATGCCTCCGGGAAACGAGAACTGAAGAAACAGCTTCTGCAGCCCGATCTCATCCTGGCTGATGTCGGGGTAGATCTCGCTGTACGTGCCCTCGAGGTACGTATTGGCGACGACGGCCGGCCCGCCGTGCCCGGGGCCGGAGACGTAGATCATGTCGAGGTCGTACTTCTTGATGACCCGATTCAGGTGCACGTAGATGAAGTTCTGCCCGGGCGTCGTGCCCCAGTGCCCGAGCAGCATGTGCTTCACATCCGCCAGCTCGAGCGGCCGTTTCAGCAGCGGATTGTCGAAAAGATAGATCTGGCCGACCGATAGATAATTGGCAGCGCGCCAGTAGGCATCCATCCTGTCGAGCAGCTCTGGGGACACGACGTGGGTCGTCATGATGCAGCCCCTCCTGCGCGGCCCATTCCAAGAACGTGGTGGACCATCTCGGCGATCAAGCGTTCCTCGTCGGTGGGAATGACGCGGACCACGGCCCGACTCGTCACCGCCGAGATCACGCCCTGGTTCGCCGCGTTTCGCTCGTCGTCGAGCTCGATTCCGAAGAATGCCATGTCCTGGCAAACCCGGGCGCGAATCTCAGGTGCGTGTTCTCCGATGCCACCCGAGAACACCAGCGTGTCGAGTCCGCCGAGTGCCGCCGCGAACGCGCCTATCCACTTCTTGACCTGGTAGCAAAACACGCCAACGGCCTCGGCTGCGCGCACGTCCTCGGTCTCTCGGTCGAGCAGGTCACGCATGTCGGAGCTGGTCTCGGACATGCCGAGCAGCCCGGACTCGGCAGTCACCATGTGATCGAGCCGTCGGGCATCGAGACCCTCCGTGCGGGCCAGATACCAGAGCAGTCCGGGATCGAGATCGCCCGAGCGAGTGCTCATCGGCACCCCGCCAGTGGGCGTGAAGCCCATGCTCGTGTCCACGGACCTGCCGCCGCGCACGGCCGCCAAGCTCGCACCATTGCCGAGGTGGGCGAGGACCACCTTGCCGTGCGCCGCTTTCGGTCCATCCAGGCGGGCCAGCTCCTCCAGCAGGAATGCATACGACAGCCCGTGAAATCCGTACCGCCGCACTCCTCGCGCCTCGTAGCGGCGCGGAATCGGCAGGAGCCTGGCCACTCGCGGCAAGTCATGGTGAAAGGCCGTATCGAAACAAGCGACCTGGGGTAGTTCGGGAAATCGTCGATGGACCTCCTCCACCAGGAGGAGCTCTGCAGGCAGGTGCTCGGGGTCGAATGGACTGAGCTGGCGCAACTCTTCGACCATCTTCGGGGTGACCCGTTCGGGCTGGCCATACCTCGGCCCGCCATGCACCACGCGATGTCCCACCGCCCTCAGCGCGTCACGGCCGCAGCGTTCCTCGATCCAGTCCATCAGCACGCGCGCCGCCGTCCGGTGGTCCGGCGCAGTCACGGCCCGCGGCTCGCTTTCCGCCTGGGTCGCGCCCTTCATCCGCAACGTGGCCTCCGGCAAGCCGATGCGCTCCACCGCGCCCGCAAGAGTCTGCCTGGGCGACTCACCGGCCTCGAAGAGCGCAAACTTGATGCTCGACGAACCACAATTGATGGCCAAGATGAGGGGCCTACCGGGATTCATGGCCTATCTCTTCGTCCGTCCGAGGGGTCCGGGTGAATTCCCACAGTTCGGGATCGAACGCGCGCCACCCTCCGTTGGCCGGGTGATTCCATGAACGGCGCACATCCAGAGCCAGCTCGACAAGCAAGTCGAACCCCGCCTTGTCCATCGGCGGGAGACCGTGGAGCGGCTCGTTGATCGGTTCTGCCTCGCTCATCGTCGCTCCTCCACGATTGCCTCGGACATGAACCTCGGCTGGCGTGGATCCTGTTTGGGCGGGAGCGTGCCGCCAACCGGTCCGGTTTTCCCGCAGCCTGGGGGCTTGTCGTAGGACAGCCTGCGCCTGTTGCTCGCCACAAGTCCATCCGCACCGGAACCATTGACGATGTCCCCCAGGGCCACGATTCTCCCCGGCTCGAGGATTCGATTCCTTGTGGCCCTCCGCCAACAACTCGCGACCCTGGCCGGGCGCCGGCATCCCGACATCCGTTCCGATGACCGGGTCTTCGAAACCGGCCGGGTATCGGCGTGTGGACACGGGAGTCCTGGACCGCCGCGGCGGGCTCGTCCCTGTTCACCGCCGGTCATTCGAGTACGCCGCCGACCTGTTCGGGTTGGCGGCACCGATCAGGAGACCAGGCGCTGCCCGAAGGACCGCCGGAAGCTCTGGGTGAAGCCGGTGGTGCGCCCCATCCGGATAGCGACCCGAAGATCACGACCGAGCTCTACGGGCACCTCGCGCCGGAGCACCTCCGGGCGGAGGTCGATCGCCTCAGCTTCGGGCCCGCGGTGGCGCGATTTGCTACGCTGGTGCAACGGACGGTTCCGGGGGAGACGAAAATGGCCGGAGATGCCTCGCAGCATCGCGAGTCATCTCCGGCCTGTGGAATGGAGCGGGAAACCAGATTCGAACCGGCGACCCTCAGCTTGGGAACGGTTTTCACCGAACGTCCTACCACGTGCAAAGATGTGCAACCCGATGCAATCCCTGCGGATCCGGTCTCGGACGCCGTCCAGCGGTCCCGCGAAAACCCGCTCCTTTTCGAGGATTTTGCTACGCCCTTGCTACGGAGCAGGAGGGCCGTGGGTGCATCCGTGCCCGGGGCCTTCCTCACCGTCCGGGAGGCGGCCCGGAGGCTCAAGGTCTCGACGGCGACGGTCTACAAGGCCTGTGCTCGGGGGGAGCTGCCCTGCGTGCGGGTGGTGAACGTACTGCGGATACCCGAGGGCGGGTTGGGCGGGCGAGGGATGGTGCGAGGCCCCGGCGTCAGTACGCGAGAAGGAAGTCCCTGAGTGGCACCACCAGAATCCGGTCTTCATCGAGTGCGGAGGTCTCCCGGGACACCAGCACTCCACGGCGGCAGCGGTACTGTTTCATGAAGGCGGAAAGCCCCCGAAAGTCCGCGTCGTCCAGCTTTCGCCGGAACTTCACCTCGATCGGAAGGACGTCGCCATCGGTCCGCTCGGCCACGAAGTCGACCTCCTGGAATGGCGAGCGACGGTCGGAGGGGTCGGTGCGGTCTCGATAGAAGTGGACTGACAGGTCGGTGTCCCGGATGACCGTCTGGACGACGGTCTCGACGAGCGACCCGACCAGGTCCGGCGGGGACTCGAGGAGCGAAGGCGCGCCGCGGAAGATGGCGTTGCGAACGCCGAGATCGGTCAACGTCACCTTGACCGGCACCCTGGCCGTCTTGGCCTTGCCAAGCGGGAAGCGCCGGAACTCCCGCACCAGAAGCGCGTCAGCGAGGTAGTGCATGTAGCGGCCCACCGTGGGCTGGTTGGTACGCAGGCCTGCCGCGTTGGCCTCTGCCGCAAGCTCGAGCTGGCTCACCTGCTGCCCGGTTCGCCGAGCCAGCGAGAGGTAGAGGTGGCGCAACAGCTGAGGCTGCTGGACGGGGAAGAGTTCCGGGATGTCCACACCGAGCACGCGATCGAACACCGTCTCGATGAGGTAGTCGGCCCAGCCGTCCTCGACGAGCTCCGCGGAGTAGAGCCGTGGGTAGCCACCTCGCAGGTAGTACCGGTCCAGTGCGCGGGCGAGAGGACGGACGTGAGCCTCCGCGAAGGCGTGCAATTCGCGGAAGACCCCGGGCACACCCCGGTCGAACGTCGACAGGAACCGGAGCGGCGGAACCGGCGGAGCGAGATTGGGGTGCCAGGCCTCCAGCACCTCGCGGAACGAGAAGGTGGGGAACTCGGTGGTCTGGACCCGGCCCGCGAGGCTCTCCCTCGTCCCGCGCGCCACCAGGACGCTCGAGGAGCCGGTGATCACCATGCGAGGCCGGGCGGTCTCCGCGAGGTGCTTGACCTCCTCGCTCCAGCGACGGAGCTTGTGAATCTCGTCGAGGAGCAGGTAGGCGGGCGCTCCGTCATCGAGCGGCCGGCCTCGGACATTTGCCTCATACCAGCTGACGAGGCCGAGCAAGCCGCCCGCCTCCCGCAGCGACTGCAGGTCGAATCGAAGGAGCAGGATGTCGGTGGGACGGACGCCGTCGGCGAGGAGCGACTCGACGAGTTGCAGGATGGCGGTGGTCTTTCCGACCTGCCGAGGGCCACGGATGACCTGGATGAGCGGCACCCGCTGGCCCATCCGCTCCGCCAGGAGCCGGGTCTGGCGACGGAGGAACGGGGGGACCGTGGGGCGGACCGAGTGAGGCGGGCGCCACCACGTGTTGAGTCCGTGCAGGAGCGCAGGGAGTTCCGGAGGGAAGGGGACAGGCGGGTGAACGGGGCCGGGCGCCATGCTGAACAAGTTATACGTATATGTATAAGTCGTCCAGCTTCCCGGGTGGCACGCACGGCCTCCGCACGGTCTATGACCGTCCCGTGCGTCTCGAGCCGGTGCCGGCTCGCCGAGTCGCTCGTTTCGCGGCGGGCGCCGTGCCCCCGACCCACCGCCGGGCGAGCCTTCCGAGGTCCCCCTGGGCCGGAGGGTGCACGGAGAAGAGCGCTCGAAGGTAGAGGTCGAGGGAGGCGCCCGGGGCCCCATCCTCGAGCTTGGCGACCCGCGACTGGCTCGAGCCCATTCGCTCCGCCAGGGACTCCTGGGAGAGGCCGCGCCGCTGGCGAAGTGACCGGACCGCATCGCCGAGGGCGAGCTTGGTGGTGACCAGCCCCCATCCCGTCTTCACGAGCTGCTTTCGTCGCATCCGGTCCATTTGCTCCCATTCATCATGTCCGATTCGACATGCGTCAAGCTCGTGGACGAGGTGCCGTGCGCGACGCCCTTCCCCGTGGTAGATGCGAAAGGTGTTCACGCTCCGATGCACGGGTCCAGGAATTGAAGACACTGGAAAGGGCAGAGACGAGATGGGGGAAGGAGGTTGGGGCAAGTTGCGAAAGGCGGGTGCGAGCGGGAGTGAGGGGCGGGCGGGAAAAGATGGCATCGACCAAAGACAGAACCAGGGGCGAACCGAAACGAACTGGCTTGATGCATTCGAGGTCCAGGCAAGGACCGACGACGGGAACCGGCGAGGCAGGACGGCAAGAGCCTGCTTCGTGGGGTCCCTAAGTGAGGGCGGGGCGGAGCGCGCTTTTGGAGTTCTTGGTCAGCCAGGGCCGTTTTCCCTCCTACGAACCCTTCCGGAGACTTCTAGTTGGCACGTTGCCCACGGCCTTAGGCATCCTGTAGCCATCTACAACCTTTCCAGTTCCGATCACGAGGCCTGGTCGCGCGTCGGGGCACGTCAACGGGCGCCGCCCCAGATGGTCCAGTGACCGTCATTGACCGCACCCGACGATTTGCCCAAGAATCTAGCCCTCGCATTCCTCCCCAACCGGCACGAGGGTGTTAGGCCCGTGCTCGCGGTGCACGCAAGAGTTTCCAGGAGGCCATGATGGCGAAGAAGCCCGACGAACACGCGCGTTCGATCCTGCCCATCCCCGACGTCCAGAAGCCGCATCTCCCCGCCCTCGACGCCAAGGATCCGGACTCCCAGTTCTCTCCCATCAAGCCGTTGCTCCCGCCGGCCGGGGCGCCGAACGTCCTCGTCATCCTCCTCGACGACGTCGGCTTCGGTTCGTCGAGCGCGTTCGGCGGGCCGTGCCGGACGCCGGTTGCCGAGAAGCTGGCCGCCGACGGCCTGAAGTACACCCGCTTCCACACCTGCGCGCTGTGCACGCCCACGCGGCAGGCGATGCTGACCGGCCGCAACGCCCACTCGGTGGGGGCGGGCGTCATCACGGAGATCGCCTCGTCCGCGCCCGGCTACACCTCGGTGCGCCCGAACACCAAGGCGCCACTGCCGCTCACCCTGAAGCTGAACGGGTACTCGACGGCCATGTTCGGCAAGTGCCACGAGGTCCCGGCCTGGCAGACGTCGCCCATGGGGCCGTTCGACTCCTGGCCGACCGGCGGAACCGGATTCGAGCACTTCTACGGCTTCATCGGCGGCGAGACGAGCCAGTGGGAGCCCGCGCTCTACGAGGGGCAGACACCCATCGAGCCTCCGGCGACCCCCGAGGAGGGCTACCACCTCACGGAGGACCTGGCCGACCGCGCCATCAACTGGGTGCGCCAGCAGAAGACCCTGATGCCGGAGAAGCCGTTCTTCGTCTACTTCGCGCCTGGCGCGGTGCACGCCCCGCACCACGTGGCCCGGGAGTGGGCCGACAAGTACCGCGGCAAGTTCGCCCAGGGGTGGGACAGGCTCCGGGAGGAAACCTTCGCGCGCCAGAAGAAGCTGGGCGTCGTCGCGCCGAACGCCGAGCTCACGAAGCGCCACGCGGAGATCCCGGCGTGGGACGACATGCCGGCGGAGCTCAAGCCGGTGCTCGAACGCCAGATGGAGATCTACGCCGGGTTCCTCGAGCACACCGACCACAACATCGGCCGCGTCATCGACGCGATCACCGACCTCGGCGCGCTCGACAACACGCTCATCTATTACATCTTCGGCGACAACGGCGCGTCGGCCGAGGGCACCCTGACCGGCGTGTTCAACGAGCTCTCCCCCTTCAATGGCCTGGAGGCCCTCGAGACGCCGGAGTTCATGGTGTCCAAGATCGACGAGCTCGGGTCGCCGTCGGCGTTCAACCACTACGCGGTGGGCTGGGCCTGGGCCACGAACGCGCCGTACCAGTGGACGAAGCAGGTGGCGTCGCACTGGGGCGGGACGCGCAACGGCACGATCGTGCACTGGCCGAAGGGCATCAAGGAGCGCGGGGGGCTGCGCCAACAGTTCAGCCACGTGATCGACCTGGCGCCGACGATCCTCGAGGCCGCAGGCCTGCCGGAGCCCACGATGGTGAACGGCGTCCTCCAGTCGCCGATGGAGGGCACCAGCATGCTCTACAGCTTCGACGCCGCCGCCGCGCCGGAGCGTCACGAGGTGCAGTACTTCGAGGTCGGCGGCAACCGCGGGATCTACTACAAGGGGTGGAGCGCGGTGACGAAGCACCGGACCCCCTGGATCCTGGTGGACCAGGAGATGGTGGCCTTCGACGACGACGTCTGGGAACTCTACGACGGCACCAAGGACTGGTCGCAGGCGCGCGACCTGTCGAAGGAGAACCCGGAGATGCTGCACAAGCTGCAGCGCCTCTTCCTGATCGAGGCCACGAAGTACAACGTGCTGCCGCTCGACGACCGGGGCGCGGAGCGGTTCGTTCCGGAGGTGGCCGGCCGTCCGTCGCTCATCAAGGGCAACTCACAGAAGTTCTTCCCGGGCATGGGGCGGCTCCAGGAGAACAGCGTCGTCAACGTGAAGAACCACTCCTTCACGGTGACGGCCGAGGTCGACGTGCCCGGTGGCAAGCCGGCGAACGGCGTCATCATCGCGCAGGGGGGCCGCTTCGGGGGCTGGAGCCTGTACGTCAAGGACGGTCTCGCCAAGTTCGTCTACAACGTGCTCGGGATACACGAGTACCCGACCGTCGCGACCGAACCCATCCCGAAGGGGAAGCACGAGGTTCGCGCGGAGTTCGCCTACGACGGAGGTGGCCTCGGCAAGGGTGGAACCGTCGCGCTCTACGTCGATGGGAAGAGCGTCGGCACGGGCCGCGTTCCGATGACGCAGGCCATGGTCTTCTCGATGGACGAGACCACGGACGTCGGTTACGAGTCGGGAACGCCTGTCACCGCGGACTACACATCGCACGGGAGCAAGTTCACCGGAAAGATCCACTGGGTCCGGATCGACGTGGGCGTCGACGACAACGACCTGCTCATCTCGGCCGAGGACCGCCTGCGTATCGCCATGTCGCGGCAGTAGACGCGCTTCGCTCGAGTCGCTCGACGTCGGAGAGGACCATCCGGGGCCTGAGCGGCACCCGGGCACGTTCGTCGTGCCTCAAGACCTGAACGGGATCGCGGCTTCCGTCAGGAACCACCGCCAGGGAGCAGGACCCGGAGACGGCCCAAACACGGGAATCGAGGAGGAGCTTCACGTCCCGGCTCCAGGTCCCGAAGCTCCCCTTGCGCCAGATGACCGCGTGCCGGAACGAGCGCTCGGCGGCGTTGTTCGTCGGCGGGACGCCGTCCTGGTGCACGAAGGTGAAGAGGGTCGCGTCGTGCTTGAGGATGTCGCGGCAGGTACCGCGGGTCCTCGCGTCCGACGACCGGCCCCCATACCAGAGCGTCTCGCGGATGGCGCGCTCCACCGGTCGCATGCGGCGCTGGAAGTCGGCTCGGCTGAGGGTGCCGTCGCGCGCCCGGTGCCACCAGCGGAACATCTTGCGGGTGTTGCGGAGGAGCCCGATCCCGATCCCGCACGTTTCGGGGCCGCGCTCGGCGATGTCCGTGAAGTCGCGGATCAGGTGCGCCCAGCAGATCTGCCGGCGGCTCGCCTCCAGCCAGTTGTAGCCGCTCCACCGGTCGGAGACGGTCACCCCGGCGAAGTCCTCGACGAGGAGCCGCTTGGCGACGTCCGAGCCCCGGCTGCGGTCGATGCAGAAGACCGATACCTGGCTGGTCGTCGCGGTCCAGAGCCAGCGCCGCTGCCCGTGCTCTCGCCATCCCGTCTCGTCGGGGTGGACGACCGCCTGGGTGCGCACATGCGCCTCGGCGGCCTCCACGGCCGGCGCCACCGCAGCGCTCACCGTCTGCTCCATCTTGCTGATCGAGCCGAGCCCGACCTTCACGCCGCAGAAGTCGGCGAGCAACTCCTGCACCGACCGCTTCGACATCCGGAACTTCCCCGTGCAGATCGCCACCATCGCGGTGAGGCGCGGGCCGAACAACCCGGCCGGCACACCGGCGGGAGCTCGGCCCGCGTGCGGGCTCCGCACGCGCAGCCCAGCTCCGCCAGCTGGTACTCCCTGACGAAGGGCTTCACCGGGGGCAGGTCCACGACCTGGTGCCGGCGCGGAGCCGGGTCCTGGCCATGCAGTCGCTTCCCGCAGCAGGAGCAACGCTCCGGGCGCAGCGCGACGACCTCGTCCGGCTCGAGCAACTCACGCCTGTGGCCCTTGTGCCCGGGCGCTCGACGCCCGGAGGGTCCGAGGACGGCGGCTTCGACGAATTCTGGGAGTTCCTCGCCAGCTGGGCCCGGAGATCCTGGTTCTCGACCCGGAGCCTCACGACCTCGACGTTCTCGGCCCGGAGCCGAGCCACTTCCTCCATCAGCCAGGCAACCTTCGCCTCGTTCCGCTCCTCCTGTGGGCACTCGACCCGCGCTGGAGGCCGCTCTTCGCCACCGCCGTTTACACAGGTCTGCGCAAGGGCGAGCTGCTCGCGCTGCGGAAGTCGGACGTCGACCTCCCTCGCCAGATGCTGATGGTGGCCCGATCCCACGAGCGCGACACGACGAAGGGTGGCCATGCCGACGGCATCCCCATCGCGACCGAACTCCTGCCCTTCCTGCGGATCGCCATGGCGGCCTCTCCCTCGGGGCTGGTCTTTCCGCGTCCCGACGGAACCATGATGCGACGGGACGTGAACCTCGAGATGACGCTCCGCCGGGCGATGGGTCGCGCGGGGGTGGTGGAGGGGTACAACCACACCTGTCGCAAGAAGGGCTGCGGACACGAGGAGGCGGCCAACGACCAGGAGACGCGGCGCTGCCCGAAGGACCGCCGGAAGCTCTGGGTGAAGCCAGTGGTGCGCCCCATCCGGATAGCGACCCGAAGATCACGACCGAGCTCTACGGGCACCTCGCTCCGGAGTACCTCCGGGCGGAGGTCGATCGCCTCAGCTTCGGGCCGGCGATGGCGCGATTTGCTACGCCGGTGCAACGGACGGTTCCGGGGGAGAAGAAGATGGCCGGAGACGCCTCGCAGAATCGCGAGTCATCTCCGGCCTGTGGAATGGAGCGGGAAACCGGATTCGAACCGGCGACCCTCAGCTTGGGAAGGCGGGTTGACGGACCGTCAACGTTCCCAGCCGCTCCCAACCTTTCGGAACCCCTGGGGCAGGGACGTATCGTCACCTCCCATCCTCCACAGCCCCTGGGCACAGTTCCGAACCGGTCTGCTGCACCCGTGCTGCATGGACTGAACGCGCCAGCGCCCGCAGGAGCGACGCTGCGGGTGGTGGACGGGGGCAAGGGCAACCTGCTCACCGTGCGCGCCGTGGCAGCCCGCCTGGGCGTTTCCGCGGCCACCGTCTACAAGCTCGTCGGCCAGGGCGACCTCCCCCATGCCCGCGTGTCGAACGCCATCAGGATCTCGCCGGTGGACCTCGCCGCCTACATGAAGCAGGCTCGGCGAGCCTGAGAGCAGACACGGAGGACACATGGCCTTCCAGAAGGGCAACACGCATGGTCGCCGGTGGCAGACGGGGCAGACGGGTAACCCCGGCGGCCTCCCGGCCTATGTCCGGTCGGTACGTCTTCTGGCCGGGCAGAAGTCACCGAGAGCCATCCAGCGGCTCGCCGAGCTTCTGGAAGCCGGGGACCCCCGGGTGGTGATCGCGGCGGCAACCGCGATCCTCGACCGGGCGGGCATCACGCCGATGGAGGTCCATGCCCACCTCGGGTCGAGCAACCCCCTGGACGACCTCGTTAGCTCGGACGAGACGCCGGAAATCGACCCTGCCGAGCTACGGCGGATGGCGGAGGAGCCGTGTCCGGGCGCGGCGGCCCCCAGGGACGCGACACCGGCGGACGAAACTGCTTCTGCACCTCAACCCAACGGTGAACCATCGGTCCCCTGACGATTCAAACGGAAGCCTCCGTTTACGGGGTGCTGGGCTCGCGGGCTGCCCGATCCGGGGGTGGAGCAGCGGGAATACTTGCGGGGCCCCTATCCCCTGCGGCCTCCACGTCCGAGGTTGTCTCGTTCGCCTTGCCGCCCCTCGCCTTCCTGGCGGCGACTACCAAGGCCCAGAGGCTTTCCACCGCTTCGTCCGTGACGGCGGTATCCAGGTGGTCGCGGGCGCACTTCACCATGGACGACTTGAACTGGTCTTTGAGCTTCAAGACATCCTCGTCGCCCAACAGGTTCCCGCTCCACGCAGTTGCTGCACATTCGCAGTACTTGGCGGAAGCTTGTACGCGGCCACGGGCGACAGCGAAGCCATTCACCGTCCTGGATAAGCAGCCTGCCATCGAGTTGACCCAGCCAGTCGGGTTCTTGGTCCCCGGTGGCGCAAGGCGGTTCATGTCGGGCTTCTCTTTTGCGGCGAGCGACAGCATGAAGAAGTTGCAGTCCCTCTCGTTCCGAAACGCCATGACGGCGTTAGCGTTGCAGCGGATGAAGTAACCGGTGGCGAGAGCACCCGGGCTCATGTCCAGGTGGCACGACGAATCGCGCTCACTCAGCATCTTGAGTGCCTCATCCACGGACGCCCGCTCCTGAGCGCACCCCTTGAAATCATTCCCATCAGCGGAGAGCTGCGCGTACCAGAAGTCCGCACGGGCAAGAGATGGGGCAGCGACGGCCAAGACGAGCGGCAACGTAAGACCCGCAGCCCAGCGCACCGATAGACGGAAGTTGAATGGAATATGCACGCACCGTGACGGTGCCACGGCGGCACGCGAGTAGGCAACGAGTTTGCCGCAAGCCGAGGGGAGTCGCAGGGGCCGAAGCGTCGGATGCGCAAGCTAACATCTTGAAGACAGGGGCACCGGTCACGCCGACGGGCAATGGCCGGGGTGTGCTTCCCAGGCGCGCCAGCCCCTTCTTCGACACCTGGGACCGCTTCTGGGAGGCGGCATGGCAGGACCGACGCGACCAGACCAACAGCATCACCTGCCGGGTGAGGTGGATGCCTACGTCATGTGGGCCTTCCTCGACGCCATCGTGGAGTTGATCCCGGATTTCTGGATCAACATGCGGCGCGAAGTCCAACGCGCTCTTGGTCCCGGCGCTCCGACGATTGGCGACCCCGACGCAGCGATCAGAGAGTGGGCAGCCAGGTACGACCTCGATGTGGAGTGGGTCCGCGTTTGCGCGGGTGACCAGTTCCTCCGCCCTGGGAGGCCTCCCACGTCCATCTTGCCCCGAAGGGTTTGGGTGCAGCCCGAGGATCGAACGGTCCCGGCCATCGGGTGGGACTTCATGGTGGAGTCGGAGCGGTCCTTCGATGAGCGCGTGAAGGAATACAAGGCGGTGCGGCGACGCGAGGCCGCCGAAGCCGGAAGCATCCAGATGACCGCCGACCCAGTGGTAATCGCTCGCAATCTGCGATGGCTGGTGAGGTGGCACGTCTTCGGTGAGTCGTTTTCCGACATCGCACGGGCTGAGAAGGCGCACGGCGACAAACGGGAAGTTCCGAAGCTCGTCACCATCATCTCCGAGGCGGCTCACCGTCTCCATAAGCGCCTGGGCCTGCCACCGAGGACTCCCGGCAAGCGCCTAACCGTTCCCAGATCGGGGACCCCCACCTGATCTGGGAAGAAGTGCGCCGCCGCCGCCGCCATCATCGGGGCGTGACTACTCACAACGACTTCATTGGAACCCGCATCCGACTGCTTCGGGAATCGAAGCGGTTGGCCCGCCTCGACCTCCAACGTCTGACCGGGCTTTCAGAGGCAACGCTCGCCCGAGCCGAGCGGGGGGGCGTTCTTACCCGCAGGAGCGCCGAGCGGCTCGCCGCAGCCCTCGACGTGAGCCCCGAAGACCTGCTGCCCTCCGGGGAGAAGACCCGCCAGCAACCGCCACGCGGGGAGGGCGCTCCGTGACCTCCGATGGCGCACTCGCCCTCGTCCGGGCCAGCGACGTGAAGCGCGAACCGGTGGACTGGTTCTGGAATGGTCGGCTCGCGGCTGGGAAGATCACCTTGCTCCTGGGCGACCCCGGTGTCGGAAAGACCACCTTGGCGCTCAGTCTCGCCGCCGCCATCTCGCAGGGTGACCCGCTACCGGGTGAAGACGGAAGCCGCCCCTCCCGCGACGTGCTGGTGTTCAGCGGCGAAGACGACCCAGGCGACACCCTACGTCCACGATTGGAGGCCGCTCAGGCGAACTTGCATCGTGTGGTCCTTCACGACATCCGCGACCCAGGGGCGATCCCCTTGAGCCTGCCCCGCGACATCGCCGCGCTCGAACAGGTCGTCGTCGAACACCATGCCGGGCTGCTGATCATCGACCCCGTGATGTCGTTTCTCGACCAGGAGATCAACAGCCACAAGGACCAGGAGGTCCGCCGCGCCCTGACGCCGCTCGCCAGCATGGGGCAGCGGACCGGCTGCGCGGTTCTGCTGTTGATGCACTTGAACAAGGACAGCAGCAAGGCGGCCATCTACCGAGGCGGCGGGTCCATCGCGTTCACGGGTCTCGCCCGGATCGTGCTGCTCGCCGCGACGGACCCCGAAGATCCCGAGACCTGCGTATTGGTGCGCGTGAAGGGAAACTTGGGAAGGCACCCCAAGGCAATGACCTACTCAATCGGCAGCGTCGGCGATTCCTCTCAGATCAGGTGGGGAGGTGCTTCCGAGCACACCGCCGAGACGCTTCTTGTGCCCGAAAAGCCGGGACCCAGCCCCGACAAGATCGAGGCGGCGAAAAGGTACATCACCGACCTGCTGGCGAGCGGCCCCAGGTCGAGGCGAGAGGTCATGGAGTTGTGCGCCAAGGTTGGGATCCCGGTGCGGACCGCCGACCGGGCCGCTGTCGCCCTGAGTGTGGTCTCCGAGGCCAGCGGGCGGGAACGGGTCTGGAAGATCGCATGAGCCTCATGTCCGCCAAGTCCATCACCACCTATCCAATTTGGCTGACTTGGCCAACGTGGCAAACGTCTGCCAAGTCGGCCACGTCAACCAAGTCGGCGGATGCGGGAGCAGCCCATGGCCTTGAGCGCCGTTCCCGTCGAGCCCCTCTGGACGGTGAAGGACGTTGCCGCCTACCTGCGCACGTCCACCTCCTGGGTTTACATTCACGCCGAGGCCGGGACGCTCCCCTCGGTGCGCATCGGTGGTCTCCGTCGCTTCCAGCCCGAGGCGATTCGCGCCTACGCCCGGGGCGAGTGGAGGCCATCGGCGGTCATCCCGTTCCCGCCCCGTGGTGGTTGACATCGAATCGTATGTATTACATTCTCTTGATATGGCTCTCGACGCGATGCTCGTTGTCAGGTTCCCGCAGGACGTGAAGGACGCGCTCCTCCGCGCCGCCGAGGACGATTCGCGGTCGATGTCCGCCCTCTGCCTCATCATCATCCGCGAAGGCCTACAAGCGCGGGGCTACCTGCCGAAGCCGAAGAAGGCCACCGGTGGCCGGGGGAGGAAGTAGCCATGGCGTCGCCCTTCCAGCGTGGCGGCAGGTGGTACTTGCGGATCAAGGACTCGACCGGCAAGTGGATCAACCGGGTCACCAATGCCACGACCAAGACCGAGGCACGGCGGCTGGCGGGGGACGTGGAGCGGAAGGCCGAGCGCGTCCGATACGGGTTGGAGACCGCGCCGCCCGTGGACGGGGGCGGGACGCTGGGTGACCTCCTGACGTGGTGGCTGGCCACCTACCGGAAGGGCCAGCCCGCCTATGCAACCGAGGAGAGCGGTGTCCGCGTCCACATCCAGGCGAGCGCCCTCGCCTCGCTACCGCTGGTCCAGATCACCGCCGGGCAGATCGAGGAATTCCTGCAACGGAAGGCGGGCGATGGCCTGAGCGCGGAGTCCTTGAACCACCTGCGGGGCTACATCGGCAGGGCCTTTTCCAAGGCGAGGAAAGCCGGGCGGTGGCACGGGACGAACCCGGTCCTGGACGTGGACCGGCGGCGCGTCAACCGCAAGACGCCCGACTACCTGCGTCCCGACGAGGTGCGGGGGGTTCTCGACAACCTGCCTGACCGCTGGCGTCCGGCGTTCGCCGTCGCCATCTACTGCGGCCTCCGGTTCGGTGAGGTCGCCGGTCTTCGGAAGACGGACGTGGATTTCGGCGAGGACACCCACCTGACGGTGCGGCGCTCCTGGGCGCGGGACACGACCAAGGGTGGCCGCGCTCGCGTGGTTCCCGTTCCCGCCGAGTGCATCCCGTTCCTGCGTGCCGCCGCAACAGCTTCGCCGTCGGACCTCCTGTTTCCTGGCGAGGGCGGCAAGATGCTGGGTCGTGGGAAGCGGCTGACGCCGATGCTGCGGCGGGCGATGGCCCGTGCCGGGCTCGTCACCGGCTACATCCACAAGTGCCGACGCCCTGGGTGTGAGCACTCCGAGGCCGCGCCCGACCGTGCCCTTCGCCGCTGCCCGACCCACGGTGCCCGGCTGTGGCCGGTCCCGCAGGTACGGCCCGTCCAGTTCAAGGCGACCCGGGCAACCTGCGCCAGCGTGCTCATCCAGTTGGGAGCGTCCCCGGCGGCGGTGGCGACCGTGCTCGGACACGCCGACGTGAAGACCACGATGGAGCGGTACGCGGCCCTCTCGCCCGGGTTCATGCGCTCCGAGGTCGAGCGCCTCAAGTTCGGGTTCCCGGTGGAGGCCACGGTACGGGTCGCCGCAGGTGCCGAGGCGGGGCCGTTTGCTGCACCCTTGCTGCAAGGGGAGGGTGGAGCCAAAGAGAAGGCCGGAACCCCCGGGCAAGATCCCCAGGACGTTCCGGCCTTTAGGA
>CAWHPQ010000014.1:0-88220 GCA_963831265.1 uncultured delta proteobacterium
CGATCACCGTGATGTTGTCGTCGCCGCCACGCTCGTTGGCGAGACCGATGAGCCGATCGGCCGACTCGGCGAGGCGGGAGCCCGTGGCGATCTCCAGGATCTCCGGGTCGGCGACGAGGTTGGTGAGGCCGTCGCAGCAGAGGACGATCGTGTCGCCCTGCTCCACGTCGAGCCCCACCACGTCGACGAGAACGTCCTCCTCGAAGCCCACCGACCGGGTGATGATGTTCCGGAAGCGGCTCTGGCGAGCCTCCTCCTCGGTGATGGCCCCGGCCTTCAGTTGCTCGTTCACGAGCGAGTGGTCCTCGGAGAGCTGGAAGATCCGCCCCCCCCGCACCAGGTAGCAGCGGCTGTCTCCCACGTGCGCGACGAAGGCGGTGCGGCCGGCGACGAGCACGGCCGTCACCGTCGTGCCCATGCCCGCCAGGCTGGGATCCTCCTGCGCTGCGCCGTAGATGGCGCGGCAGGCCGACTCGACCGCGAGGCGCAGCACCGACGGGAAGTTGCGCGCGTCCTCGGACGTCGGCGAGGTGAAGCTGGCCGGCGCGGCGGCCCGCACGGCCCGGATGCGCTCCTGGATGGTCCGGACGGCGAGGGACGAGGCCGTTCCCCCGCCGGCGTGGCCACCCATGCCGTCGGCGACGATGAAGAGGGAGGTCTCCAGGTCGACGAGGAAGGCATCCTCGTTCTGCTCGCGACGCCGCCCGACGTCGGTGGCGCCCCGGGCGTCGATGGCAAATGGAGGGGAGGAGGGCACGAGCGGCGCGGATGGTAGCCTCGACCTCCAGCGCGGGTCAACGACCGGTGTCCCCCTCACGCTCGAGCCACTGCCCCTCGAGCGCCGGGTGCGCGGATCTGGCCCGGAGAAGCCCGCCGGGAGCCACGACGAACCGGCTCGCGGGCCGCGGAGATGAGCGCCGCGGCGTGCTCCAGCGCGGAGGCCGTGACCGTCTGCCCGGCCAGCATCCGGGCCACCTCCGCGCAACGGTCTCCACCGGCTTCCAGCGGAACGACTCCGGTCGTGGTGCGTCCTCCGGCGACTCGCTTCTCGACCCGCGCGTGAAAGTCGGCGAAGGCCGCCACCTGCGGGAGGTGGGTGACGCAGATGACCTGGCGGTCGCGGGCCACGTCGGCGAGCGCCCTGCCCACCGCCTCGGCCACCGCCCCGCCGATGCCGGCATCGACCTCGTCGAACACGTAGGACCGGACCGGGTCGGCACGGGAGAGGGCGCGCTTCACTGCGAGCAGGACCCTGGAGAGCTCCCCACCGGACGCCACTCGCCCGAGCGAGCGGGGCGGCTCCCCGGGATTGGGTGCGATGAGCATCTCCGCCGTCTCGGCTCCGGCAGCTCCGAGCCGGTGAACACCCGTCTCGATGCAGCTGGCCGGCGCGGAGAAGGAGACCTCGACCCTGCAGCGGGACATGGCGAGCCGTTCCAGCTCCTCCGTCACCGCACTGCAGAAGGCCTTCGCCGCCCGGCGCCGCTCCCGTCCCAGATCTGCCGCCAGCCCCGCTGCCTCCCCTGCCCGCTCGGCCACCGAGCGCGCCACCTCGGCGCGGCGCCCCTCGGCCCCGGTGAGCCCGGCGAGCTCCCCCTTCATGGCCTCCCGCCGGAGAAGGGCCGCCTCCAGGCTGCCCCCGTGCTTGCGGACGAGCGCCCGGAGGGCCGCGATGCGGTCGTCGATCTCGGCGAGGCGGTCGGGATCTCCTCCCATCGCACCGGCGTAGCGGGAGAGGCCTCGCCCCGCCTCCTCGATCTCGGCGGCAGCGGAGCGGAGCAGGGAGACCGTCTCCTCGAGCCGGGGATCGAGTCCGGAGGCATCCTGGAGCACCCGGAGGGCCTCCCCGATGCGCTCGGCGGCGCTCCCCTCCTCGCCGTACGCGAGCGCCTCGGCCGCCCGGGCCGCCTCCGCCAGGCGGGCTGCCGCGGCCAGGACCTTGCGCTCCTGCTCGAGCCGGGCGTCCTCTCCCGGTGCCGGGTCGACCGAGTCGAGCTCGTCGAGCTGGAAGGCCAGGTAGTCGGCGCGGCGGGCCCGCTCTCCCTCGTCGTCGGCCAGAGCCCGCTCCTCGCGCACCAGTGCCGCGAGCGCCTCGTAGGCTTCCCGGTACCGTTCCCGCAGCCCGCCGGGGGATGCGGCTCCCGCGAAGGCGTCGAGGAGGCCGAGGTGGGTCCCCGCGTCGAGCAGCGAGACGTGCTCGTGCTGCCCGGTGACGTCGACGACGCCCCGAAGCGCAGACTCCAGGATGGCCACCGTGCAGAGCGCTCCGTTCACGAAGACCCGGCCGCGCCCCGCCCGCGACACCACCCGCCGCACCAGCAGCTCGGCCAGGCCGTCGCCCGAGGCGTCTCGCGCGGGCACACCGGCCGCCTCGAGCCGGGCCAGCGCCGGGTGGTCGCCGGGGAGCTCGAAGAGGGCCTCCACCGAGGCCTCGTCCGCACCCTCCCGGAGGACGTCGGCGCTCATCCGGCCGCCGAGCACGAGGTGGAGGGCGCCGACGAGGAGCGACTTGCCCGCCCCGGTCTCCCCGGTGAGCACGTTCAGGCCCGGGCCGAAGCGCACCTCGACCTGGTCCACCACCGCGAAACCCGTGATCCGCAAGGTCGTCAGCATGGGGGAGAGTTTGCCATCGACCCCTGACACTGCGCAAGCTTTCAGGTGATGTTCCGTTCAGCCCGACATCCCGGGTGCCACTCCTCCCGGCGCGCGCTAGGCTTCCATCGTGACCCTCCGTCGAACCGCCGGCCTGCTCTTCCTCCTGTCCCTCCTCGCCGCGTCTCCCGCGACGGCGCGCGCCGAGTTCACGGCCGCCATCTCCGGGGGGGCGTACCTCCCCTCCGGCACGTCCCCGTACGGCGCCCTCCAGGCGCGCCCCTCGGCGTCGCTGGCCGTGGGCTGGGACTCCGACCACTTCGGCGCCTCGATCTGGGCGGGGCTCGTCACCACGCAGGCCGGCGCACTCCTCCAGCAGAACTGCTTCCCGGTGACGTTCCGGGCCCGCGGCCGCCTGCCGCTCGGACTGGCCGTCCCCTTCGTCTTCGGCGGGGTCGGGTTCGCGCCGTCGCGCGCCGCCCTGAACCTGGCCGTCTACAACACGGTGGCCTTCACCGCGCAGGCCGGAGCGGGCGTGGACCTGGTCTTCGGGGACATGTTCACCATCGGTGCCGAGGGCGGGTACATCTGGCTCGCTCCGAGCTACGGGTTCGGAACCGTGGATCTGGACGGCACGCTGCTCCTCGCCACCTTCGCGCTCCGCTTCCCGTAGTGCCCCAGGATCAGCGCTCGCCCCAGCGAAGCTTGGCCCGCAGGATCCCGAAGAAGCTGAAGCTCGGGTTCTGGACCAGGAGCACCCGGTTCGGCGAGGACTTCACCTGCACCCGATCGCCCCGGGAGAGCGGCACGCCCACCTGCCCGTCGAGGGACAGGTAGACGGCGGCGTCGTTCAGGAGGACCACGTTGATCGACCGGTCGTCCGGGACCACCAGCGGCCGCTGGGTGAGCATGTGCGGGCAGATGGGGTTGATGATCACCCCCCGCATGGTCGGGTAGACGATGGGGCCATTCGCCGCCAGTGAATAGGCGGTGGACCCGGTGGGGGTGGCGATGATGACGCCGTCGGCCTTGTAGTTCGTGAGGTAGGACTCCCCGTACGAGGTATCGAGCTCGGCCATGGGGGAGTGCGCCCCCTTGGAGATGACCGCGTCGTTCAGCACCTCGCCGTCGAGCTCCGGCGCCCCGCTCGCTCCCCCGCGGTGCAGGTGGATGCGCAGCTTCATGCGGGGCGAGACCGTGGCCTTCCCGGCCAGCACCGCCTCGAGCGCCGGGTACATCTCGCTCTGCGGGACCTCGGTCATGAAGCCCAGGCTGCCCATGTTGATCCCCAGGATGGGCGCCGGGCGCCCGGCCAGCAGGCGCGAGGCGTGGATGAGCGTCCCGTCGCCGCCCAGGACCACCACCAGGTCGGCGTCGCGTCCCACCTCCTCCTCGTCGCGAAGGACCTCGATGCCCTTCCCGCGCAGGAAGCGCTCGACGTAGTGGGCCGTCTCGGTGGCCTCGGCCGAGGTCTTCTTGGGCACGATTCCGATCCGGCGCGGCACGGAGCAGGGCAGGGATTCCATCCGCGGCAATATATAGTGTCCGGGCCGATGGATCTGTTCGACCACGCCCTCGACCGGGACGACGCCTCGAAGCCGCTCCCGGAACGGCTCCGCCCGCGCCGCCTCGAGGAGTTCGTGGGCCAGGAGCACGTGCTCGGTCCGGGGAGCGCGCTGCGCCGGGCCATCGAGGCCGACCAGGTCCCCTCCCTCATCCTCTGGGGCCCCCCGGGCACCGGGAAGACCACGCTGGCCCACATCGTCGCCGAGCGCACGGGCGCCACCTTCGTCGCCTTCTCGGCGGTGCTGGGCGGGGTGAAGGAGATCCGCGAGATCGTGGCGGCGGCCCGCGAGCGGCGCCGCATGCACCGGCAGCGGACCATCCTCTTCGTCGACGAGATCCACCGCTTCACCCGTTCCCAGCAGGACGCCTTCCTGCCCCACGTCGAGGCCGGGACGGTCACGCTGGTGGGGGCCACCACCGAGAACCCCTCCTTCGAGATCAACGGCGCCCTCCTCTCCCGCTGCCGGGTGGTGACGCTCCGGGCCCTCACCGACGAGGAGGTGGGCTCCCTGCTCGACCGGGCGGTGGCCTCCCCGCTCGGGCTGGCGGGCTCGGTCCGCCTCTCCCCCGAGGCCCGCGAGGCGCTCTCCCGCTCGGCCTACGGCGACGCGCGCCGGGCGCTGGTGGCCCTCGACTCCGCGGCCGCCGCGGTTCGCCTGGCCGGCCGCACCGAGGTCTCCGCCGCCGACGCGGAGGAGGCGATGCAGCACAAGCCGCTGCCCTACGACAAGGCCGGCGAGCAGCACTACGACCTGTCGAGCGCCTTCATCAAGTCGATGCGCGGCTCCGACCCGGACGCGGCGGTCTACTACATGGTGCGGATGCTGGAGGGGGGCGAGGAGCCCCGCTTCGTGGTGCGGCGCATGGTGATCTTCGCCGCCGAGGACGTCGGAAACGCCGATCCCCAGGCGCTCTCCGTGGCCACCGCCGCCCTCCACGCGCTCGAGCTCGTGGGCATGCCCGAGGGGGTCCTCCCGCTCACCCAGGCCGTCACCTACCTGGCGCTCGCCCCCAAGTCGAACACCGTCCTCGCCTCGTACGCCGCGGCGCGAAAGCTGGTGATCGAGAAGGGTCCGCTCCCGGTGCCGCTCTCGCTTCGCAACGCGCCCACCCGGCTCATGGAGTCGATGGGCTACGGGGGCGGCTACCGCTATCCGCACAACTTCGACGGGCACTACGTGGCGGAGCAGTACCTTCCCGACGCCCTGCGCGGTTCACCCATCGTGACCCCGTCCGGCACCGGCAGGGAGGGCGAGCTCTTCGGGCGGCTGGCGCGGCTGCGCGCAGGGAAGAAGGACGGGTGAGGGCCGGCGCTAGGCCGGATACCTGCCGGTCACGTAGTCGACGAGGTCCTGGATCTGCCCCTCCCGGTTCCGGACCAGCCAGTGGTTCAGGTCGCCCTGCGAGACCACGCCCACCACGGTGCTCCCCTCCACGACCGGGACGTGGCGGATGCGCTTCTCCGAGATGACCCGCATGGCGTCCACCACCGAGGACGACGGGCGCATCACCACCAGGTCGCGGGTCATCACCTCGGACACCTTCGTGGACGCGGGATCGCGCTTCTCTCCGACCACCCGGCGCAGGATGTCTCGCTCGGTGAAGATGCCCACCAGCCTCTCCCCGTCCATCACCAGGACCGATCCGACCTTGGCGCGGTTGAGGACGTCCACGGCCGCGGCCACCGAGATGTCGGGAGCGACCGTCAGGGTGGACGTGCCGCGCGCCTTCCCGGCGAGCACCTGCGAGAGCTGGGTCTGCGAGTCGGGCCTCGGGTCCATGGGCACCTCCGTAGGGATGGGGCCATATCCGGAGCCGCACCCTGGCGCACCCCTGCGGGGCCCTACCCTTTTGGGTATGGGGCGCTGCGGGGCATGATGCATCCATGATCTTCTACCTCCACGGCTTCGCCTCGGGGCCCGGCTCCACCAAGGCGACCGCCATCGCCGCCGGGCTCGCCGGCGACGGCATCGTCCCGGTCCGGCTCGACCTCACCCCGGGTCCGGACGGTTTCGAGCGGAGCACGCCGTCGTCGATGCTGGCCATCGTGGAGGAGGCGCTTCGCGGGTCGCCCGGTCCCCACGCCATCGTGGGGAGCTCGCTCGGCGGGTGGCTCGCCGCGCTGGCGGCCTCGCGCAATCCCTCGGTGACCCGGCTCGTGCTCCTCGCCCCGGCGTTCCGGCTCCAGGAGCGCTGGCTGGCGCGGCTCCAGCCGGGGGAGCTCGCGCGCTGGCAGAGGGAGGGGAGCGTCGAGGTGCACCACCACGTCACGAACGGCCCCCGGCGCATCGGCTGGGCCTTCTTCGAGGACGCGGAACAGTGGCCCCCCTTCCCCGTGGTTCACGTCCCCTCGCTCTGCATCGCCGGGAGCCGGGACGACACCGTGCCCATCGAGGACGTGCGAGCCTGGGTCGATCGCACGCCGGGGGCGCGCCTCGAGGTGGTGGAGGACGGGCACGAGCTCACCGGATCCCTCCCCCGGATCGTGGCCCTGACGAGGCGGTTCCTCCTGGACGCCCCCCGGGACCGCTCGCGCTAGACCTGGCTAGACCGCGGGCTCGGGCGGCTGGGTCTCACCGTCCACGTCGTCCTCCACGTCGGACCGGTACTTCCGGAGGACCCGCTTGAAGTTGGACCGGTCCATCCCGGCCTTGCGGGCGGCCGCGGAGATGTTGCTGTCGCAGGCCCGCATCAGCGCGTCGACGTACTGCTTCTCGAAGTTTCGCAGCGCGTTGTCCTTGGCGCTGGCGTAGCTCTGGGCGAGCAGCTCCGCGTCGTCGCCCGGTCCCGCAACCTCGCGCAGCACGGGTGCGGTGCGCCCGGTGACCGACGGCGGGAGGTCGGTGACCTGGACCGAGTCGGCCCGGCAGAGGACGACGGCGCGCTCGATGGCGTTCTCGAGCTCGCGCACGTTGCCCGGCCAGCGGTAGGAGCAGAGCAACTCGATGGCCTGCGGCCCGAGGGTACGCACCTTCTTGCCCAGCCGCTCGGAGTAGCGGCGCACGAAGTGATGGGCGAGGAGCGGCACGTCGTCGAGCCGGTCGCGCAGGGGCGGGAGCGGGATGGCGATGACGTTGAGCCGGTAGAAGAGGTCCTCGCGGAACTTCCCGGCCCGGACCAGCTTGGGGAGGTCGCGGTGGGTGGCGGCGATGACCCGCACGTCCACCTTGACCGAGTCGGTGGACCCGACCTTCTTGAGCTCGCCCTCCTGGAGCACGCGCAGGAGGCGGACCTGGGTGGAGAGCGGGATGTCGCCGATCTCGTCGAGGAAGATGGTGCCACCGTTGGCGGACTCGAAGAGCCCCTTGTGGTCGCGGTTGGCGCCGGTGAAGGCCCCCTTCACGTGGCCGAAGAGCTCGCTCTCGAGCAGGGTCTCGGTGAGCGCGCCGCAGTTGAGCGCGACGAACGGGTGGGCCCGTCGCGGGCTGCGGGCGTGGAGCGCGCGGGCCACCAGTTCCTTTCCGGTCCCGCTCTCGCCCTGCACCAGCACCGTCGCGGAGCTGTAGGCCACCGCGTCGATCATCCGGGCGACGTCGCGCATCGGTCCGCTCGTCCCCACCAGCCCCTGGGTGGTCTCGAGTGCCTCGAGCCGCGTCTCCAGCTCGCGGTTCCTGTCCTGGAGCCGCTTGCGCTCGGCGGCCCGGGCCACCACGTAGGCCACGTGCTCCACGTCCTCCGGCTTCTCGATGAAGGGCTTGATGAGGTAGTCGTGCGCGCCGGCCTTCATGGCGGCGAGCGCGGTGTCCACCGTGGCATGGCCGGTCATCATGATGACCTCGATCTCCGGCCTGCGGTGCTTCACTGCGTTGAGCAGCTCGATGCCGGAGAGCTCGGGCATGCGGATGTCGAGCATGGCCACGTCGAAGTCCTCGGAGCCGAGCCGCTGGACGGCGGCGATGGGCGAGTCGAGCGCGACCACCTCGTGCCCCTTCTTGCGCAGGATCACCTCGAGCGCCCGGAGCACGCTGGGTTCATCGTCCACGACCAGGACGCGAGCGGGACGGATGGTCTCTTCCATGGCTACTCCTCGGTTCAGGGGACGGATCCGGCCGGCAGGTCGACGACGAACCGCGCGCCGCCCTCCGGGAGGTTCTCGAGACGGACCGCACCGCCATGCTCCTCGGCGATGCGGTAGCAGATGGAGAGCCCCAGGCCCGTCCCCTGCCCTTCCGGCTTGGTGGTGAAGAACGGGTCGAAGATGCGCCCGGCCAGCTCGGCGGGGACGCCGGGGCCGTCGTCGGTGACGGTCACCACCACCCGCCCGGGCGCTCCGGGGCCGGTGTGGACGGTGATCTTCCCGTTGCCCGCGACGGCCTGCGAGGCATTGACGATGAGGTTCACCATCACCTGCTGGAGCTGGTTGGCGTTTCCGGCCGTGGGGGCCGGCTGGAGGTCGCGGACCACGGAGAGCTTTCCGGTGCGCAGGTTGGGCTGGAGGATGAGGAGCGCATCCTCGGCCACGCGGGACAGGTCGACCGGACCGCGCTCGTGTTCCTTGGGGGCGCGGGAGAAGCGCAGGAGCGAGTCGACGATGCGCTTGGCCCGCATGGCCGCGTCGCTGATGAGGCGCAGGCTCTCCTGGTCCTCGGCGTTTCGCTCGTCCTGCGCCATGATCTGGGCGAAGGCCAGGATGCCGCCGAGCGGGTTGTTGATCTCGTGGGCCACCCCGCCCGCCAGCTGCCCGAGCGCCGACATCTTCTCCGCCTGGAAGAGGCGCCGGGTGACCTCCCGCTCCTGCGTCACGTCCTTCCAGACCACCACCAGGGCGCCGCCACCGAAGGGGAAGGCCCGCATCAGCCAGACCCGGTTCCGGAAGGTGACGACCCGCTCCGGGGCCTCGGCCAGGTGAAGGCGCGGACAGGGCAGCTCGCCGAAGGCGTGGTCGGTGCAGCGGAGCCCGGGAAGGTCGCCCATTGGCACACCGGCGTGGCGGGCGAAGGCGGCGTTGGCGCGCACCACCTCGCACCCACCCCGGATGATGGCGAGCGGGTCGCCGATGGCGTCGAAGCAGGTGCGCCATTCCTGGGCCGCGAGCCGGAGCGCCTCGGTGCGGGCCTCCAGCTTGCTGTCGAGATCGCGGTTCAGCCGCTCCAGCTCCGCCTGCCGGGCGGTGAGCAGGCCCTGGAGCCGCTGGTTCTCCTCGATCGTCCAGTACTGGTCGATGGCGTCCTGGACGGTGAGGAGGAGGTGGCTCTCGTCCCAGGGCTTCCAGATGAAGCGGAAGATCTCGGAGCGGTTGACGGCCTCCTCGATGGCGGCGGTGTCGGCCTGCCCGGTGAGGAGCACGCGCTGGACGGCCGGGTAGCGCTCCTTCACGACGCGCAGGAACTCCACCCCGTCCATGCCGGGCATGCGGTAATCGGACACCACGACGTGGACCGGCTCGCGCGCCAGGATCTCGAGGGCGGTGGCCGCCTCCGGGGCCTCGAAGAAGGTGGACGATGCTCGCCGCAACACGCGCCGCAGGGAACGGCGCACGTGCTCGTCGTCGTCGACGACGAGGACCGCCGCCTCCCGGGAGAGGGCGACGGGCTTCGAACGAGTCTCTGAACCGCTTTCCATGCTGGACCCTGTGGGCAATTGCACGACCTGATCCAGGTCCCGGCTACCCGGGGTCCCCGAGATTCCAGGATAAACACCCGGGGCACTGATGGGTCACGGCTAACCCGGGTCGGACCCAATTCAGCTGGATGACCCCAGCGAAGGCCCCTTCCGGGTATTCAGCGAGAAAGGGGGGTCAGAACCCCACCGCCGCGCGATCTCGCAGTGTCCAGGGCCTTTTCCGCCGCACGCACCAGGGCGTCGGCGTCGGCGATCGACGGCGAGGGGTATGCGGCGACCCCGATGGATTGGGGGCCCCCGGTCACCGGATTCGGTCCGAGCGCACCTGCCAGGCGCGTCGCGACCAGGAGCGCGCCCTGGAGCGGGGTCTCGGGGAGGATCACCGCCACCCGCTCGCCCGGCGCCTGCGCGGCGGAGTCGCTCAGGCGCACGGCGTCCCGCACCCTCTCGAGCACGTCCGAGCTGGGAGGAAGGTCGACGAGCAGGAGCGCGATGGGCTCCCGGTAGCGGACGGCCCGTGCGAACTCCCTCCGGAGGGCGACCTGGAGCTCGGTCATTGCAGCTCCTCCCAGACGTCGGCGGGGAGGACCGGCGCGAGTCCGCCGCCTCCCAGGATGTTCACGATGGGGGAAGCCGCGGCGCGGACCACGCTGCCCCCGGGTCGCACCGGGAGCAATCCACCGTAGGTGGAGACGTCCCGGTAGAGGGACCCGGGCTCCGATCCGGACGGCGTGATGCGCGTGGCCGGGCGGCGCGCCGCGAAGATGCGCTCCTGGGCCACGAACCCGCCCCCGCGGCGGTCGGCGGCGGCCTCCCGCACCACCCGCTCCCAGGCGGCCGGATCGGTCTCGGCTCCCAGGTGCACGCTCTTCCCCCCGTAGTCCCAGCTGCGCTTCAGCACGTGCCCCTCGCGCCCGGCCAGGAGCCGCTCCACCGTTGCCGCGGAGTGAAGACGGGTCCAGGGCAAGCGCCGGGCCGCGGCGAGCTCGCGCTCGTCGAGCCCCGCCAGCGCGGCCAGCCCGGGGTCTTCACCCGCCTCCGACAGGCGCGCGAAGAGCGCCTTCGCCTCCAGCATCCCGTTCACCGGGTTGGCGAGCGGCCAGCGGGCCGGGGCCCGGAGCGCACGGGCGAAGGGGGATCCCGGGGGCGTCCGGTGGGCCCAGACGTGCCGGTAGAGCAGGTCGTGGCGGTCGGGATCGGCCTCGTCCGGAACGAGCACGGCCGTCTCGTGCCCCATCTGCCGGAAGTGGGCCTCGAGCCGGCGCAGCTCGCCGATCTGGGCGTCGCCCTGGCGGGCCACGATGGCGATGGAGGGGCGCTCCGACGTGCCGCCCCGCCAGCGGTAGAAGGCGAGGAGGGTCTCCCGGAGTGCCTCCATGTGGCTCCCCGCCCGTGCGAGCAGGGCCCGCTCCCGGTGGGGCGGGAATCCGCGGAGGCGCGCGGCGGCACGGATCCAGGAGTGGGCCGCCAGGTCGGCGTAGGCCGGCATGGCGGGGATGGTGGCGTTCAGCTCGAGGGCGCGCGGCAATCCCCCGTCGCCCGGCGGGAGGAAGTCGACCCGGGCGACCACCGCCGGGCACGGGGCCTCGGTGAAGAGCACGGCCATGGCCTCGGCCTCGAGCCCCTCGAACGGGCCGAGCAGCGCCTCCCGATCCAGCGGGTCGCCTCGCACGATCAGCGCCCGCGCCAGCTTCACCGACCCGGACAGGATGGCCCCCGACTCCTCGGCGAGCCACGAGAGCCGCTCCCGGGATTCGACCTCCGGCTCGGCCACGAGCGGGATGGGGACGACCTCGCCGTCCGGTCGAAGGACGGACATCCCTCCCGCCCACGCCAGGCGCGCCGCCTCGCTCCCGATGCGGGCAATCTGCTCCTCGGTGAACGGACCGTTGCGGTGCATGTCGGGCGCTGATAGCAAGACCAGGTCATGAAGATCTACACGAAGACCGGCGACGGGGGGGAGACCAGCCTCTTCGGGGGCGGTCGCGTCTCCAAGGACGACGCCCGGGTCGAGGCCTACGGAGCCCTGGACGAGCTGAACGCAGCCCTCGGGCTCGCCCGGGCGCTCGCGCCGGATCCGGAGATCGACCGGGAGCTCTCCCGCATCCAGGCGGAGCTCTTCGCGGTCGGGGCGGAGCTCGCCACCCCGCACGACGCCAGGGCCCACGGGTCCATTCCCGGCGTCCGGGGCGAGTGGGCCGAGGCGCTCGAGCAGAGGATGGACCGGTGGGCCGAGGAGCTCCCTCCCCTCGCCGCCTTCGTCCTTCCCGGTGGCTCGCAGGTGGCGGCCGCGCTCCACGTGGCCCGGGCCACCTGCCGCCGCGCCGAGCGGCGCGCCGTGGCGCTCTCGCATCTCGCCCACATCGACCCCGCCGTGGTGGTCTACCTGAACCGGCTCTCCGACTTCCTGTTCGAGGCGGCCCGCGCCCAGAACCTGCGCGCCGGCGTCCCCGAGACGCTCTGGCTACCCCGGAAGGAAGCGTAGTGCCTCCCCGGCGGCGGGTGGCGCTCGTCACCGGAGCCGGGACCCGCGTCGGACGGGCGGTCGCGCTCGACCTCTCCCGTCACGGATGGCAGGTGGTGGCCCATTTCCACACCCACCGGCCACCGCGCACGCTGCTCGGGATCCGGGGGGACCTCTCCCTGCCCGACGGGCCCGCCTCCCTGGCCCGCGCCTTCCGGAAGCGCTTCGACCGGCTCGACCTGCTCGTGAACAGCGCCGCGGCCTTCGAGCGGCGCGCGGTGGAGGACACCGACGCCGCGCTCTTCGACGCGCAGATGGCGCTCAACGCCCGGGCTCCCCTCCTCCTCACCCGCGCGCTCCTGCCGCTCCTGCGACGGGCCCGCGGGTCGGTGGTGAACGTCATCGACGTGGGGGGCGCCATGGTCCCCTGGCCCGCCTACTCCGCCTACGGGGCGTCGAAGGCGGCGCTGCGGGCCGTGACCGAGGCGCTCGCCCTCGAGCTCGCTCCGGCGGTCCGGGTGAACGGGGTGGCCCCGGGAACGGTGCTGTGGCCGGAGAGCTACACGGCCGGGGCCCGGCGACGGCTCGCCCGCCGCATCCCGCTGCGGCGGGTCGGTGCGCCGGACGACGTGGCCCGGACGGTCCGTTTCCTCGCCGACTCCCCGTTCGTGACCGGCGCGCTGGTGCCGGTGGACGGGGGCAGACACCTCGGAATTCCAGGCTGATCCCTTCGATCTTCCTTTCATCGATTGCCTGGACCTGCCCGGTCCATTAAGAAGGAAGGACCATGGAAACTGCCACCACCACTGCCCCGGTAGCCGCGAACCCCGCCAACGAGGTTCCGAACTTCGTCAGCTTCACGCAGAAGGCGGTCGAGATGGTCCTCGCCGCCATCGAGCAGGAGGGTCTCGCCGGTCACGGGATCCGCATCGGCGTCGCCGGCGGCGGCTGCTCCGGCTTCCAGTACACGATGGACTTCGAGAAGGAAGCCAAGGACGGCGACCTGGTCCTCGACCAGGACGGCGGCCTCAAGCTCTTCGTCGACCCGATGAGCGCCATGTACCTGCAGGGCGTCACCGTCGACTACATCCAGGGGCTCCAGGGCGCGGGGTTCAAGTTCGTGAACCCGAACGCCAAGAGCACCTGCGGCTGCGGGTCGTCCTTCTCGGCCTAGCCGGCCTTGCTCGTCGTTCGCCAGGCCGTCGTCGGGCCGTTCGCCGAGAATACCTGGCTGGTCGCGGATTCCGCGACCGGCGATGCCCTGGTGATCGACCCGGGAGGCGACACGGCCAGGGTCCTGGGCCTCGCCCAGCCCGACTTCCGCATCGGGCGCATCCTCGCCACCCACGGCCACGTCGACCACATCGCCGGTGCCGAGGAACTCTGCCGGCGAACCGGGGCCCCGTTCCAGATCCACCCCGGGGACGAGCCCTTCGTCCGTGCGCTTCCGGGCCAGGCGGCCGGACTCGGGTTCGGGAAGGCACGCTCCCCCGAGGTATCGGCCTTCCTGGCGGACGGCGACGCCGTCCGGGTGGGGACCCACGAGGCCCGGGTGATCCACACCCCCGGCCACAGTCCGGGTGGCGTCTCCCTCCTCTTCCCGGCGGACCAGGTGCTCTTCACCGGCGACACGCTCTTCGCCGGCTCGGTGGGGCGCACCGACCTGCCTGGTGGGAACGCGCCGGAACTGCTCCGCTCCATCCGGGAGAAGCTCTTCCCGCTCGGCGACGAGGTCCGGTTCTTCCCGGGGCACGGGCCGGGCGGGACCCTCGGGGAGGAGAGGCGGCGGAATCCCTACGCGGGCGACGCCGCGCCTCGCGGGCGCTTCATGTGACCTACCCCATCGACACCACGCCCATGATGTTCTGGCCCGCGTCGACGTGGAGCGTCTCCCCGGTGACGCCCGATCCCATCGGCGAGCACAGGAAGAGGGCGGCCTTCGCCACCTCCTCGTGGGTGATGTTCCTGCGCAGGGGCGTCTTCCCGGCGTTCTCGCCCAGCATGGTGCGCATGCCCTTGATGCCGGCTGCGGCCAGCGTCTTGAGCGGTCCGGCGCTGATGGCGTTCACGCGGATCCCCTCACGCCCCATGTCCTCGGCGAGGTAGCGCACCGAGGCCTCCAGCGCCGCCTTGGCCACGCCCATCACGTTGTAGTTGGTGACCACCTTCTCGGCCCCGTAGTAGCTGAGCGTGACGATGCTCGCCCCGGGCCTCATCATGGGCCGGAAGGCGCGGGCCAGCGCGATGAGCGAGTAGGCCGACACGTCCATGGTGATGCGCCAGGCGTCCCGCGTGGTGACGTCGGTGAAGCGCCCGTCGAGGGCCTCGCGCGGCGAGTAGCCGATGGCGTGGACCAGCACGTCCACCGAGTCCCAGACCTTTCCGACCTCCTTCACCGCGGCCTCGATCTGCGCGTCGCTCGAGACGTCGAGGTCGAGCACGGCGGCCGGGTCGAGCGTCTGGACGAGCGGGATGGTGCGCTTCCCCATGGCCTCGCCAGGATACGAGAAGGCGAGCTCCGCCCCCTCGGCCCGGAACTGCTGCGCGATGGCCCAGGCGATGCTCCGGTCGTTGGCGACCCCGGTGACGAAGGCCCTCTTCCCCTGCATCCATCCAGCCATTGCGTTCCTCTTTCCGTCCGTTGGTGCCGGCTCAGTCGAGTCCCGGACCCAGGGCCTCGCGGGCCTGCGTCAGCTCGGAGAGCGCGTGATCGTTCCCGGCCTGGCGGGCGGCCTGGATTCCCCGGTCGTAGACCGGACCGGCCTCGGCACCCCGGCCGGTCATCTCCAGGGTCTGCCCCCACATGAGATAGGTCGGCACGTAGCCCGGAACGCGCCGGGCCAGCTCCTCGAACTCCAGGATCGCGTCGTCGAGCCGCCCGGCCCCCCGGCTTCCCATGGCCAGCGAGTAGCGGGCGAACGGGTCGTCGGGGCTGCGTTCCACGATCTTGCGAAAGGCATCGAGGCGCTGCTCGGGAGTCACGCGCGGTTTTCTAGCAGGGCGGCGGGCCTCCCGCCACCGCGGCCGCTGCCCGGCGCGGTAAGCTCTCCCCGTGGACCGGATCGAGGACTGCACCGGCGTCCTCGTCGCCGGCGGGAGGGCGCGGCGCCTGGGGGGCACGGCCAAGGGCTTCCTGCGCGTGCAGGGCCACCCCATCGCGGAACGGTCGCTGGCACTCCTCGGCGCCCTCTTCGATCAGGTCCTGGTGGTCGCGAACGACCCGGGCCCCTGGGTGGCGCTGGGGGTGCCGGTCGTTCCCGACGCCATCCCGGACAAGGGCGCACCGGGTGGCCTCCACGCCGCGCTCCTGGCAGCGCGCACCGGCTGGATCTTCGCCGCCGCCTGCGACATGCCCTTCCTGTCGGGGGAAGCGATCCGCCACCTGGCGTCCCGGCGGGAAGGCGCGCCGGCGGTGGTCGTCGAGGGGGAACGTGGGCCCGAGGGGCTGCACGCCTTCTGGTCGCGGGGCACGCTCCCGGCGGTGGAGCGGATGCTGCGGGAGGGGAATCCCTCCCTGCGCGCCATCGCGGCCGCTGTCGGGGCGCGGATCGTACCGGCCCGGGAGTGGCGCGCGATCGATCCGGACGGGCGCTCCCTCGAGAACGTGAACACCCCGGAGGATCTCCGTCGCCTCGGGATCGAGGCTCCGGAGTAGACTGCTGCCCCCATGAACCTCGTGCGATGCATCGGCTGCCTCCTGGCGTTCGTCCTCTCGGCTTGCGGGACCTCCGGGCCTTCCGCCACGGCGGTCGGCGACGGCGCGGGGGCCACCGTGAGGAAGGTACCGGTGGGGACCTCGCCGGTGGACGGTCCCGCCGATGCGTGGGTCACCGTCGTCACCTTCTCCGACTTCGAGTGTCCCTTCTGCGCCCACGTCCAGCCCACGCTGGCAGCGGTGCTGCCGGAGTTCGGCGGCGACGTGCGGCTCGTCTTCAAGCACTTCCCGCTCTCGATGCACCGCCACGCCCGCGCGGCCGCGGTGGCGGGCGCGTGTGCCCACGCACAGGGGCGGTTCTGGGAGTTCCACGACCTCGTCTTCGCGGAGCAGGGGGCGCTCTTCGGCGCCTCCGACTTCGAGTCGGCGCTGGCCTCCATCGCCGACCGGTCCGGGCTCGACACGCCCGCCTGGCAGGCCTGCCGCGCGGCTCCGTCCTCCGATGCCGGGGTGATCGAGGACATGACCGCGGGCGTCCGCGCCGGCGTCACGGGGACGCCGACGTTCGTCGTGAACGGGTCGCTCCTCGTCGGCAACCAGCCGGCCTCGGTCTTCCGGACCGCCATCGAGGCGGCCCGGACCAGGGCCCGTGCGAGCGGCGTCCCCTCGGCCGAGTACTACGACAAGGTCATCCTCGGGAACTGAGCCCGGGATCGGTCAGTACCAGTCGTCTGCTGGCTCACCGGGCAGGGGCAGGTGTAATCGGTCGTGACGGTCGCGGCGCCGGCGAAGGGCCCCGCGTAGCAGAACACCGCGCAGCCGATCTCGAGGGCGCCGATGGGCCTCTGCCAGACGAGGCAGAGGGATCCTCCCGCGGTCGGGCAGGACTGGGTGGGCGTGATCTGGTTGCCGCCCGGAGCCCAGGCCCGCGCCGCGGTCTGGGCGGTCGAGAGCGTCCAGACGAAGGGCGGGTTGCAGTCGTAGTACGTCTGCTCGGCCGCCGTGCCCACGAAGTTCCTGTGCTGGTACGGGCAGCTCGTCCCGCAGCAGGTGTTCCCGGCCACGGGGGCCTGGCAGCAGGTCCCGCCACAGGTCAGCGTGCTGCACGCGGCGCGGCAGGTTCCCGCGGAGCAGGGCTGTCCGGGCGCGAACAGGCGTTGCGCAGGAACCGCAGTGCGCCGGGTCGGTCTGGAGGTTCACGCAGGTCGTGCCGCAGAGGGTGAAGCCGGCAGCGCAGGTCGGCTGGCAGGTCCCGGACGCGCAGGTCTGGCCAGCGGCGCAGGCCGTGCCGCAGGAGCCGCAGTTCCGCGGATCGCTGGAGACGTCGGTGCAGACCGCGGCGGCGCCTGCTCCGCAGACCTGCTTCGGGGCGACGCAGGTGCAGGTGGACGACGAGCAGATCTCGCCCGCGATGCAAACGTTTCCGCAGGCTCCGCAGTTGGAGGCACTCGAGGCCGTGTCCAGGCAGGTCCCGGTGGCCGGGTCGCCCGGGCAGAGCGCCACCGTCGCAGGCGCGGTGTCGCAGACGCACGCAGCGGCCGAGCAGGTCCCGAGGCCACAGGCACGGCCACACGATCCGCAATGGGCGGCGTCGGTCTGCTTGCTCACGCAGGAGAGGCCGCACGTGTCGGGCCTGTCTGCCGGGCAGGCGCAGAGGCCAGCCGCGCAGCCCGCACCGGCGTTGCAGGTGACGTTGCACAGGCCACAGTGGAGGGGGTCGCTCGACAGGTCCACGCAGACGCTGCCGCAGGCGGTCTGGCCCGCCGGGCAGGTGAGCGGCGTCGACGTGCAGCCGCCGGCGGCGACGGCCAGGACCAGCGCGAGCAGCCATCCTCCGCGCGCCACGGGCCTCACGATCGATCTCCCCATCGGACGCCTCCCCGGGATCAACCCGACGTTCGACGGCAGTCTAGCCCCCCGCGCGGCGGGGGGAGACGGCCCAGCGGGGTCGAGCGCCTGAGGAAGGGTCGGGGGACGCTAGCGCTTCCCGCCGCTGGTGCGCGGCCGGGCAGGCTTGCGCGGAATCGACTCGGACTTCTTCCGGGTCAGGCGGGCCTTCGCGTCGGTCTTCTGCCGGTTGGACGCCTTGCGCGACGACTTGCGCGAGGGGCGCGTTCCAGGGGCGAAGTCCTCGAACGCGTAGATCGCCTTGCGGTCCTTGGTGGCCAGGTTGTGCGCCTTCGGCTCCGGCCTGGCCTTCTTCACCTGCTTGGCCTTCTTCGGCCCGGCGCGCTCGGTGTGGTACCGGAACCACTCGGCCTTGGTCGCCATGGTCGTGCCTCCAGGGACAGCGAGGGAGGGTTCGATTGTACCGCCGTCCCCCGGGCGCCGCCGCCCATACCCGACCGGGTGGACTTCAGGCGCTCCTTCGCCATCGGGCGTTGTGCCGGGAGAGGTCGGCGTCGAGCGACGGGATCTCCCGCTCGCCCAGGATGCCGGTCTCCACGAAGAACTGTCCGATGCGGCGCTGCAGCCGCCTCTGGCGACCCAGCAGCGCGAGGAGCTGTCCCCCGAGAGGAACCCCTGGCGGCGGGCGTACTCGCCGAAGGGCTCCTCGGCCCCGTCGCGGCGACGCCGGTCGAGGATCTCCCGCACCTCCTCGTCGGAGAGGTGTCCCCACTCGACGGCGATCCGCCCGATGGACGGCCGCTGCCGGCGCTGCCAGGCCACGGCCTCCACCAGGTTCCTCCAGGACGCCCGGCCCGAGTAGTAGAGGAACTCGGCGAACAGGAGCGGGCGGTGGGGCAGGGGCGCGCGACTCAGGTGGTCCCGCGGCGGGCGGGAGGCCCGTTCCCGGGGGCGCTGCGCGACCGGGCGCGGCGGCGGGGGGGCCTCCTCCCGCGACAGGAGCTCGTAGGCCTCGAAGATGTGCCGGAACTCGTCGGCGAGGCTCGACTCGCTGCGGCCCAGGGCATGGGCGCGGTCGGGATGGGTCTCGAGGGCGCGGCGGCGGAAGGCCTCGCGGAGCTCACATCGGAAGGCGTCCCCGCCCACGCCCGACGGGCGATTGGCGCCGAAGAGAAGGTCGAGCGCCCGCTCCAGTTCGCCTCGGCTTCCGGTTCCCCGTGCATCCACGGCCGCCTCCGCCCCGCACACACCTGCCCACATCCACCTCGGATGTGGGATGGTCGATCGGATCCGACCCCGTGTCGAACTTCCGGCCGCCGGCCGTCCGGGGGCAGCCTAGAGGACGGAGTCGACGAGGCGGGCGAGCTGCTGGGCAGTCCGGCGGACCGCCGGTCGCCGCTTCCAGGTCTCGGGGTCGAGGAGGGTCGAGTCGCGGATGTACCGCTCCTGGACCCGCGCCAGGTCGGCCACGATGCCCCGGTCGTAGAAGAAGACCATGCCCTCCTCGTTCAGCGTGAAGGACCGCATGTCGAGGTTGGAGGAGCCGATGGCGCAGAGGTCGTCGTCCACCGAGATGTGCTTCGCGTGCAGGAAGCGCGGCCGGTAGAGGTGGATCTTCACGTTCGCAGCCAGGAGCTCCCCGTAGTAGGACTCCTGGGCGAGCCGCACCAGCCACTGGTCGGCCTGGAACGGCGTGATGAGGTGCACCTCGAGGCCGCGGGCGGCCCCGGCCTGCATGGCGTCGACGAAGGGGCGGTCGGGGACGAAGTAGGGCGTCGTGACCACGATGCGCCTTCGGGCCCCGTAGAGCATCTGCACGAACGCGCGCTCGTTGTTCTCGGTCTCGTAGGTGGGGCCGCTGGGAAGAGCCTGGGCCTGGACCGTGCCGACCTCGTCGTGGACCGGAAACGGACCGGCTGAATCGAGCCCCCGCCCCGTCTCGAGGAACCGATCGGTGAGGAGGATGGCCTGGAGCTGCCGGACGACCGGCCCCTCGAGCCGCACCATGAGCTCCTCGTTGGTGAGGCCGCGCCCCTTGTAATCGTAGGCGTTCACCAGGTTTTGCGACCCGGTGTACGCCACCCGTGCGTCCAGGACGGCAATCTTGCGGTGGTTCCGCAGGTCACGCCGCGCGCGGCGCGTTCCGGGGCTGAGGAGCGAGATCACCTCCACGCCCGCGGCGCGCAGCCCGGGGGCGAGCTTCTTCAGCCCTGGCCCCGAGGCCATCCCGTCCATGAGGACGCGGCAGCTCACGCCTCGCGCGGCCGCGCGCAGCACGGCATCCGCGACCCGGCGGCCGGTCGCGTCCGGCTCGAAGATGTAGAAGAGCAGGTCCACGCTCTCGCGCGCGGAGTCGACGTCGCCCACCAGGCGGTCGACGAACCCCTGGTATTCGTCGATGAGCTCGGCTCGGTTCCCGCCCACCACCGGGAAGGTACCGAGGCTGGCCACCAGCGCCGCGGTGGCCTGCCGGGCGCCCTCGACCTCGACCACGGACGGGGACCCGGCCTGCAGCCTGGCCATCTGGATCAAACCGGTGGCCCGGCCCTGGCGCTCGCGGCGGGTGGTCGGGAGGTAGGCCCGCCCGAAGATCGCGTAGAGGATGACGCCCACGATGGGCAGGATCAGGATGAGGAGCAGCCAGGCCCGGGCCGCGTTGGGCGAGCGACGGCGTGGCACCGCCCAGATGGCCCAGAGCCGGATCGACCAGTTGAGGACCGGCAGGATCCAGGCAAGCGTCACGGTGCGCCCCTCCGCCCGGCCGGGGTCCTGGATCGCGCCGGCGCCTTGCGCGGCGGCGGCGCGCCCCCCGCCGCGACGGCCGCCTCCAGTCGCGCCTCGGTACCCAGGCAGGCCTCCCGGATGGTCCGTGCGAGGAGGCGAAGCGCAGGCCCGAGCGGCGATCTCGGCCGCCAGACCAGCGCCAGGGTCCGGTGGGGCTCGGGGCTCGCCAGCCGACGCACGGCCAGCTCGGAGCGCCGGTTCTCCACCGGGAGGGAGAGGCGCGGGAGCAGGGTGACGCCGGCGCCCCCGGCGACCATCTGGGCCAGCGTGGCGAGGCTCGTCGCGCGGAAGTCGAGCTCGCGCCCGCGCGCCGTCGCGCAGTAGGTGAGGGCCTGGTCCCGGAAGCAATGCCCATCGTCGAGGAGCAGGAAGCCCGCGCCGCGAAGCTCCAGGGGCGTGGCCGGCGCGCTCGCCAGGACCAGGGGATGGCCGGGCGGCGCCGCCAGCACGAACGGGTCCTCGCACACCACCTCCCGATCCACCTCGCCGATGGGCGCCTCCAGCGCGAGCAGCGCCCCGTCGATCCGCCCCTCGCGCAGTGCCTCGATCAGGTTCTCGGTCTTGTCCTCCACCCAGACCGCAGAGAGCGCCGGGTGGTGCGCCCGGACCTGCGGCACGATCTCGGGGAGGAGGTACGGGGAGACGGTGGGGATGACGCCGAGTCGCAAGGTGCCCGCGAGCGGGTCGCCGAGATGCCGGACGCTGTCGGCCAGGTCGTCGGCCTCGAGGAGCAACCGCCGCAGCCGCGTGAGCACTGCCTCGCCGGCCGCCGTGACGATGACCTTTCGCGACGCCCGCTCGAAGAGCCTGACTCCCAGCTGCTCCTCGAGCTGGATCACCTGGGCCGAGAGCGATGGCTGGGAGACGTGGCAGCGCTCGGCGGCGCGGCGGAAGGAGCGCAGGTCGGCGACCGCCGCGGCGTACTGGAGCTGGCGGAGCGTGAAGGGATGGTGGCTGGACCGCATGATAGCCACAGCCTATCATCTGCTCCCTTGCGCTCCATCCTGATCATCCGCTACAGCGCGCTCGGCGACGTGGTCCTGGCCACCTCGGTGCTCGACCCGCTGCGGGAGCGCTTCCCCGGCGCGCGCATCGAGTGGGTGACGGCGCCGGCGTACGCGCCCCTCCTCGAGGGGCTCCCCGGGGTGGCGCGGGTCCACCGTCTCGGCCGCGGAGGCATCCGGGAGGCCATGGAGCTCGCGGCGACGCTTCGCGGCCGGTTCGACCTCGCCATCGACCTCCAGAACAAGGTGAAGAGCGCCGTGGTGGCACGTGCAGCGGGAAGGCGACAGCTGGTCTTCCGCCGCCGAACCCCCAGGCAGACGGCGCTCGCGCTCCTGGGAGTCGATCCACCGGTGCGGGGCCCGCACTCGACGCGGCTCTACGCCGAGGTGCTGAGTCCGCTGGGGATCGTCCGGGCCGGTCCGACCCGGGTTGCGCTCTCCGGCGCGGCGCGGGACCTGTCCGCCACCGCGCTCGGCGAGGCACCCCGACCGCGGGTGGCGTTCGCGCCAGGGGCGAGCCGTGCCACCAAGCTCTGGCCCGCGGAGCGCTTCGCCGAACTGGCCGACGCGCTCGCTGCAGACGGTGCGAGCGTGATCCTCGCCGGCGGGCCGGGCGACGGGGGGGCGCTGGAACGATTCCGGGCGGCGCTTCGCGCACCGGTGAAGGGCGACCTCACCCGCCTGCCGGTGGAGGGGCTGGCGGCCGGGCTCGCCTCGGTCGACCTGCTCGTCTCCTGCGACTCGGGGCCGGTCCACCTCGCCGGCGCGGTTCGAACCCCGGTGCTGGCCGTCTTCGGCCCCACCTCGCCGGAACGATGGGGGCCGCAGCCTCCCGGCCGGGCGATCCGCTTCCCCATCGAGTGCGCTCCCTGCTCGAACCACGGCGGGGATCGCTGCCCGGAGGGGCACCACCGCTGCATGGTCGACCTGACGACGGCAGCGGTGCTCGCCGAGGCGCGGGCGATGCTCGCGATGGCGCCGTAGCCGGCGCCCCGGCGCCCGCCGTCCTACCCCGCCGAGCGGACGGCCTCGGCCAGCTTCGTGGCCCGCTCGGCCAGTTGCCCTGCGGTCCAGCCGAGCGCGATGGGCGTGGAGATGGCGCGGGACATGACTGCGTCGGAGGCCGGGAAGGGTTGGCTGGCCAGACGCGCCAGGGACTCCCGGACGCTGGCCGGGAGAGGGGAGAACGAAGCGGCGGTCTTGAGGTGATCCCAGCGCCGAAGGTAGTGCCAGTTGTTGTCGTACCAGTACATCGCCGGGATCCCGGCGCCCTGCATGGCCTTCGCGGCCGCGCGGGCCCGCGCCTCGTCGGGGAGGAAGAAGGAGAGGAACGACGCGCTGTCGCCGTCGGGATCGGGGATGCGCCGGAAGGTGACGCCGGGCACCGCGGCGAGGGCCTCGCGCAGCGCCCGCTTGTTCATCCGCTGGATCGCGAGGAACCGGTCGAGCTTTCGGATCTGGGCGAGCCCCACCGCCGCATGCAGCTCGGAGATGCGGAAGTTGTAGCCCAGCGCCGGGTGAAGGTCGGCGCCACGGTCGACCCCCTCGTGGTCGTGCCCGTGGTCGGCGAACTGGTCGCAGCGCCGGGCCACCTCCGCGTCGGAGGTGACGATGGCGCCCCCCTCGCCACAGGTGATGGTCTTCACGAAGTCGAAGGAGTAGCAGCCGGCCTTGCCCACGGTACCGAGCGCCCTGCCCTGCCAGGTGCCGCCGGTGGCCTGGCAGGCGTCCTCGAGCAGCACGAGCCCCTTCTCCCTGCAGAGCGCGTCGAGCGCGCCCAGGTCGGCCATCGAGCCGCACATGTGGACGGGCATGACGACCTTCGTCCGCGGCGTGACCGCGACGCGGGCCGCGGCCGGGGACAGGGTGAGCGTGTCGTCCACGTCGGCCAGCACCGGCGTGGCTCCCACCGAGAGCACCGCCTCGAAGCTGGCCACGAAGGTGAACGTGGGCATCACCACCTCGTCGCCCGCGCCCACCCCGAGCGCAGCCAGCGCCGTGGTGAGCGCCGCCGTCCCCGAGGAGACCACCTGGGCGTGGGCCGCGCCGGTACGCTGGCAGAGCGCCGCCTCGAGCTCCCGGGCCTTCCAGCGCCCCTTCCTGGGACCGTCGAATCCGTAGCGCATGAGGATGCCGGTCTCGAGCACCTCCTCCACCTCGCGCCGCTCCTCGGCGCCCCACATCTCGTAGCCGGGCATCGAAGCCTCCTAGAGCCGCTGGTAGAGCGCGCGCAGGCGCTCCGGGGTCATGTGGCGCTTCCAGTCGTCGCCCAGCACGTTCTGCCAGAGCGGCGCCATGCCCAGCGAGACCTCGATCATCTTGTCGAGCTTCGCGGACGGGAGCGCGGCGACGATGCCGCGCGGGATCTCGACACCCGCCTTCTCCGCCATGCGCCTGAAGTCGCGCACGCCCTCCGGGTAGAACTCCTCGAGCACCTGCATGGCGATGCAGTTGCCCTCCCCGTGGTGGGTCCCCAGCACGTAGCCGAGGCCGTAGCTCATGGCGTGGGCGGCGCCGACCTGCGAGTAGGCGATGGACATCCCGCCCATCCAGGAGGCCATCATGAGCTTCTCGTCGGAGTCGCCGTCCCAGCGATCCTTCCCGAGGAAGATCTCCCGGCAGAGTTCCATCGACTTCTCGGCGTGGGCGCGGGCGAAGGCGTTCATGGCCTTGCCCTGCAGGGACTCCACGTTGTGGATGTAGCAGTCCATCCCGGTGAAGAAGCGCTGCCGCTCCGGGACCCCCTCGAGCAGGTCGGGGTCGAGCAGCACCTGGTCGAACGGGGTGTAGTCCGAGTTGAGGCCCAGCTTCTTGGTGGGACCGATGAGCACGGCGGTGCGGGACACCTCGGCGCCGGTTCCGGAGAGGGTGGGCACGCCGGCCTTGAAGACTCCGGGGACCTGCACGAGGTCCCACCCCTGGTAGTCCTGCGAGGACCCCGGGTTGGTGAGCATGAGGGCGACCGCCTTGGCGAGGTCCATGGTGCACCCGCCACCGATGCCGACCAGCCCCGACACCTTCCCCAGCTCGGCACGGATGCGGTCGCGCAGCGAGTCGACGTCGCCGGTCTTGGGCTCGTTCGTCGTGTCGACGAAGATGATCCGGTCGCGGCCGCGCACCGGGATCCGGGCCGCAAACTCCGGGCGGCCGTGGAAGACGTGGTCCACCAGGAAGACCATGGGGGCGGACCCCTGGCGGTTGTCGGCCAGGATCGCGTCGAGCTGGCCCAGGGCCCCGCGACCGAAGATCACCTGCCCCACCTGCTTCAGGTTCTTGTGCACGATTCCCTCCCTCAGTCCTTCCGTCCGGCCAGCAGCCGCTCGGCGCGGCGCAGGTCCTCGGGGGTGTCGATCTCCACGCCCATGTAGTCGGTGGCCACCATGCGCATGCGGATCCCGTGCTCGAGGAAGCGCAGGCACTCCACCTTCTCGGCGCGCTCCAGCGGACCTGCGGGGAGGCGGGCGAAGCGGAGCAGGGCCTCCCGGCGGAAGGCGTAGACGCCGATGTGCTCCCAGAAGACCGGGCGCTCCACCGGATCGCGCACGAAGGGGATGGGGGAGCGCGAGAAGAAGAGGGCGTTCCCGGCCCCATCGACCGCCACCTTCACGTAGTTGGGGTCCCGGACCAGCACGGGATCGTTGAGCTCCTGCATGAGCGAGGCCACCCCCACCTCGGCCGCCCCGGGGCCGTCGAAGGCGGACAGCAGCTTCTCGAGTGGTTCACGGCGGGTGAAAGGCTCGTCCCCCTGGACGTTGAGCACCAGGTCGGCCGGGATCCCCTCCACCACCTCGGCGATGCGGTCGGTCCCGCTCTGGTGGTCGCTCCGGGACATGCGGGCCTCGCCGCCGGCCCGCTCGACCTCGGCGCGGATCTCGTCGGCGTCGGTGACCACCAGGACCGCGTCGAAGAGCCCCGTGTCGCGCACCGCCTCGTAGGTCCGCCGGATCACGGTCTTCCCGCCCAGTTGCGCGAGCAGCTTCCGCGGGAAGCGGGTGGCGCCGAGCCGCGCCGGGATGAGGGCAATGCGTCGCACCTGATCCACGAATCCTAGTCCAGCGCGGAAGGAATGGTTGACTGGAATGGGGGCAGGAGGGGCCCGTGACCCGGCTAGCTCCGCGTGAGGACCTCGGCGAAGAAGTCCTCCATGGCCTTCCAGCTCCGACGATCGGCGGCGGCGTTGTAGGCGGCCCCCTTGGAGTTGTCGTTGCCGGCGCCCACGATGGTGAAGGAGTGCACGGCCCCGCCGTACTTGACGAGCTGCCAGTCGACGCCGTTCGAGCGCATCTCCTGCTCGAACGCGGCGAGATCGGCGGCGGAGACGAACGGATCGTCGGCGCCGTGCAGGGCGAGGACCTTGCCCTTGATGTTCTTCCCGTCGGACGGGGTGGGGCTGTCGAGGCCGCCGTGGAAGGAGACGAATCCGACCGCGTCGGCCCCGGCGCGGGCCAGCTCGATCACGGTGGTGCCGCCGAAGCAGTAGCCGATGGCGGCGATCCGCTTCGGATCGACGTTGGGCTGCCGGGCCAGCTCGTCGAACCCCGCCATCACCCGGGCGCGGAGGAGCGTCCGGTCCTTCTTGTAGGAGCCTGCCAGGGGGCCAGCCTCCTTCCCGGTGGCGGGCCGGACGCCCTTGCCGTAGATGTCGGCGGCGAAGGCGACGTAGCCCATTCCGGCGAGCTGCTCGGCGCGCTTCCGGGTGTCCGCCGAGACTCCCAGCCAGTCGTGAACGACGAGGACGCCGGGCTTCCGGGCAGGCCCGGCGCTGTCGTAGGCGAGAAAGCCCTCGAGGACGGTGCCCCCCTGCTTGTACTCGACGGTCTTCGTGACGATCTCGGCCTGGGCGGTGGTCACGAGGAGCCCCAGCGCCGCGGCGACGGCGAATCGGAACGCATTCACGTGTTCGTCCTTTCTTCCGGTGGCGAGGGTGCGGCGTGCCCCGGGCCGCCTCCTTAATCGGGCCTCCGGGCACGAGCCACGGGGAGTGGCCGCCGATGTAGACTGGCGCCTTCTTGGCGCCCGATCCCTTCTCCGCGCTCCGATTCCCCGAGTACCGGTCCTTCCTGGGGGCCATGGCGGCCGTCTTCGCCGCCACCCAGGTCCAGACCGCCGTGCTGGGCTGGCAGGTCTACGAGTTGACCGGCGATCCGCTGGCCCTGGGCTTCGTCGGCCTCGCCGAGGCGGTGCCATTCCTGACCCTGACGCTGGTGGGCGGCTGGGCCGCCGACCGGATCGACCGGCGCCTCCTCGCACTGCTGAGCCTGGGCGTGATCGCGGCCAGCGGCGCCTGGCTGCTCACCGTGAGCCTCTCCCCGGGCCCCTCCCCACTCCCGCTCTACGGCGCCCAGGCGCTGGCCGGCCTCGGGCGGGCCTTCTTCCGCCCGGCCTCGGCATCCCTCGGAACCGAGCTCGTACCGCGGGAGCAGTACCAGAACGCCGCCACCTGGCGGTCGTCGATCTTCCACTCCACCATGATCGTCGGGCCGGCCGCCGGCGGGGCGCTCATCGCGCTCGGCGGGACCCGGCTCGCCTACGCCGTGGAGATGGGGCTCCTCGGCGTGGGCCTGGCCGCCCTGCTCGCCGTCGCTCCCCGTCCCCGGGCCCCCGTGGCGCGGCGGCACCCGGTCGCCGAGATCGGGGACGGGGTGCGCTTCGTCTTCCGCGAGCCGCTGCTCCTCGGACCGCTCAGCCTCGACCTCTTCGCGGTGCTCTTCGGGGGCGCCACGGCGCTCCTCCCCATCTTCGCCCGCGACGTGCTCCACGTCGGCGAGGTCGGGTTCGGGATCCTGCGCGCCGCACCCGCCGTGGGCTCGGTGGCCACCTCGCTCGCGCTGGCCCGCTTCGGCCACTTCCGCCGGGCCGGGCGGGCGATGCTCGTCTGCGTGGCCCTCTTCGGCGTGACCTGGATCGCCTTCGCCCTCTCCCGGAGCTACTGGCTCTCGGCGGCGATCCTGGTGCTGGGCGGGTCGCTGGACGCGGTCTCGGTGGTGCTGCGCAGCACGCTGGTCCAGACCTTCACGCCCCAGGAGATGATGGGCCGGGTCTCGGCGGTGAACAGCCTCTTCATCGGCTCCTCCAACGAGCTGGGCGCCTTCGAGAGCGGCGTGGCCGCGAAGCTCCTCGGGACCGTGCCGTCGGTGATCTTCGGGGGCACGATGACGCTCCTCACCGTGGGACTCGTGGCCTGGCGCGCGCCGCGGCTGCGCCGCCTGGGCCGGATCGCGTAGATTCGGGGGATGCCCCGCCTGCCCTTCCCGGCCGAGAGCCGACTGCCCGGCGTCGGGACGACCATCTTCACCGTGATGTCGCGCCTCGCCGCGGAGCACGGCGCCATCAACCTCTCCCAGGGCTTTCCCGACTTCTCCGCCGAGCCGGAGCTCTTCGACCTGGTCTCGCGCCACATGCACGCCGGGTCGAACCAGTACGCACCCATGGCCGGGGCCCCCTCCCTCCGCGAGGCCATCTGCGCCCGATCGGCGGGGCTCTACGGAACGCGCTACGACCCGGAGCACGAGGTCACCATCACCGCCGGGGGCACCCAGGCCATCTTCACGGCGGTGACGGCGCTCGTCCGTCCCGGCGACGAGGTGATCGTGCTCGAGCCGGTCTACGACTCCTACGTCCCGGCCGTCGAGCTGGCCGGCGGGCGGGTCCTGCGCGCCTCCCTCGCTCCCCCCGGCTACCGGCCGGACTGGGAGGCCATCCGGCGCCTGGTCTCGCCGCGGACCCGCATGATCCTGGTGAACAGCCCGCACAACCCCACCGGCTCGGTATTCACCTCGGGTGACATGGACGCGCTGGCCGGGCTGGTCCGCGGAACCGGCATCGTGGTCCTCTCCGACGAGGTCTACGAGCACATCGTCTTCGACGGGGCCCGCCACGAGAGCGTGTCGCGCCACCCGGAGCTGGCAGCCCGGTCCTTCGTGGTGGGCTCCTTCGGAAAGACCTTCCACGTCACCGGCTGGAAGGTGGGCTGGGCGCTCGCCCCCCGGGAGCTCATGGCCGAGTTCCGCAAGGTCCACCAGTTCGTGGTCTTCACGGTGAACACCCCCGTCCAGCTGGCCCTGGCCGACTTCATGGCCGATCCGCGACGGTGGCTCGAGCTCCCCTCCTTCTACCAGCGCAAGCGAGACCTCTTCCGCGCGGGGCTGGCCGCCACCCGGCTCGAACCCCTCCCCTGCTCGGGCACCTACTTCCAGCTGGCGGGCTACGCACGGGTGAGCGACGAGCCGGACACGGCCCTCGCCGAGCGGCTCACCCGGGAGATCGGGGTGGCCTCCATCCCGGTCTCGGCCTTCTTCGCCGATGGACGCCAGGACCGGGTGCTGCGCTTCTGCTTCGCCAAGTCGGACGAGACGCTGACCCGGGCCTGCGAGCGGCTGGCCCGGATCACCTGAGCACGCCATGCGCGACGCCACATCCCGGAGGATTCCGTGACCGCCCCCGTACTCGCCGCGCTCCTGCTGGCTGCCGTCCCGATGGGCTCCCGGGACATTCCCATCTCCCTCACCATCAGTGGAGGAGTCTCGCTGGGCGCCTACGAGGCCGGGTACCTCTACTACTCGCTCGCCGCCCAGCATGCCAACCCGGGGTTCGCCCGGGTGATCATCGCCACCGGCGCCTCGGCGGGGAGCGTGAACGCGCTCCTCAGCCTGGGCGCCTCCTGTACGGGGTCGTCGCCCGACCCCCGGCAGAGCCTCTTCCACAGGGTCTGGGTGCCCATGGGGCTCGGCCAGCTCTTCCGCCCGGAGGCCACGAGCCCGGTGGCGGCGTTCTCCCAGGAGAGCTTCCAGCAGGTCGGCGCGATGGTGGAGGAGGACCTCGCCCGTGGCCTTCCCGAGGACTGCGACGTCGTCCTGGGGATCGTGACCTCGCGCCACTCCCCGAGGATGCTGGAGGCGGCCGACGGGCGCCTCAAGGTCCCGGTCACCGAGGAGCACTTCGTGGTGCGGATCCGGGGACGGGGAGAGGGGCGTCTTCCCCTCATCACCAACTACGTCGACCCCGACTCCCTCGAGGACCAGGCCTTCCTTCCCGAGGCCAGGGACGGGAGCGTCCCGTTCGCGCACCTCCTCGACGCCGTCATCGCCTCCACCTCCTTCCCGGTCGCCTTTCCGCCGCGAACCGTCAAGCACTGCGTCGTCCGCACGCGCGGGAAGACCGCCCCGTTCTGCCCGGAGGCCTCGGCCACCACGAGCCTCTTCGTCGACGGGGGGGTGTTCGACAACTCCCCGCTCCGGCTCGCCGCCGCCTACGCGGCCGGTGGTCTCTCCCGGACGCCCGGCCGCGGCCTGCGGTGGAACCACGGCCCCCGGCTCTCCGCCTCGCGCGCGCCCCCTCCCGACGTGGCCTTCGCCTTCCTCTCGGCCGATGCGGCCGCATTCCCCAATCAGACCGCCTCCGAGTCGGGAGGCGAGCAGTCCCTCCTTCCGCTCCTGCTGCGGGAGATGGGCGGGTTCGTGAACAGCGCCCGCTCCCGGGAGCTCTTCCTTCTCATCCAGGACTACCCGGATACCGCCGAGAAGCTGATCTACCCGCGGCGCCACTTCCCGGCGGCGAGCTCGCCCATGTACGCCTTCTTCGGCTTCCTCGATCGCGGCTTCCGAAACTTCGATTTCGACCTGGGCATGTACGAGGCGCGCAGGCAGATGGAGCGCTTCACCCTGCCTCGCCTGGCGCCGGAGCTGCGCGACCGCTTCGCATGGCCCGAGGATCTTCCCGCCGCGCGCGCCGCCGCCCCGTCCTGGGCCCCGCTCGGCTGCCTGCGCGCGCTCTTCGACGGCTCCCCCGACGCCGGCGCCCGCTGCACGGGCGAGGATCTCCACGACCTGCGCATCCTCGCCCAGGTCTCGCTCGACCGGCTCTGGGACCGCTGCCGACCCGAGTCGAAGTGGGACCCCCATCCCACCGAGTTCGCCGCCTGCGCCGGGGCCCAGGCCGGCGGGCCGCCTCCCCGGGTGGCCGGCGTGACCGGGAGCCCCGAGTGGCGGAAGAGCCTGCTGGAGGCCGAGGCCACCCAGACGACGCGGCTCCTCGCCGCCTACGGGTACCGCTGGTCGGACGTCCCCGTTCCGCCGGGCGCCCCCGAGGAGCAGGTCCTCGCCGCGATGCGCACCCAGCTGGTTGCGGTGGCCGACCACCTTGCTCGCGCCCAGCCCACCTTCGGCGAGCAGGTCATCGTCGGCGCCGCGGGGCGCATGGGGGTCGACCTCTTCCACTACGTGCCGCCACGCGCCACCGCCTGGCTCACCCTGGGCAGGGCGCTCGAGATCGGCGGGGACTGGGCCGTGAAGGAGCTCTCCTGGGTCCGGCTCACCGGCGCCCTCGAGGTGCTGAACCTGGTCACCGCCTTCGGCTCGAGCCCCCCTCCCGTGGCCTTCGTTCCCGTCGCCGGCCTCGACGCGCTCCCCTCCTCGCTGGGGTCGCCGGTCTTCCAGCCCTCGTTCCTGCTCCGGGGCGGCTACGTCCTGAGCCCCAACGACGGCTTCGGGAGCTCTCCGTGCGAGGGGCAGGATCCGGTGACCATCGGCGCCTGCTCCCGTCCGGTGGTCGAGGCGGGAGCGGCGGCCGCAGTGACGGGAATCCTCCGCCTCCAGCTGATGGCCGCCTGGTACCCGCCGGCCTGGGGGATGCCGGGGCTCTGGGCCCTGCTCCCCTCCCTGGGGTTCCAGCTCGGCTTCTGAATCTCCGCCTACCGAGGCGCCGTGCCGGTGTCGATGCGCCCGGCGTGGGTGTACACGTTCAGTCGATCGCCCCGGGCGAAGCCGACGAGCGCGATGCCGGCCTCCCGGGCCAGCTCCACCGCCAGCGAGCTCGGCGCCGACACGCCGGCCACCACCGGGATTCCCGCGGCGGCCGCCTTCTGCACGATCTCGAAGCTGGTCCGGCCGCTGACGGCGAGCAAGCGGGCGGCGGCAGGCCCCGGCCGGCCGGGCTGGCCACGTCGCAGGAGCGCGCCCACCACCTTGTCCACCGCGTTGTGCCGCCCCACGTCCTCGGCGGATGCGAGCAGGGTGCCGCCCTCTCCGAAGGCCGCGGCGGCGTGGAGGCCGCCGGTGCGGGAGAAGACCGGCTGCACCCCGGAGAGCCGGGCCATGCAGCGCAGGATCTCCTCCGCCGCCAGCGCGGGCGATTCGCCCACGGGTGCGCAGCGCGTGAGCAGCCCCTCGATGCTCCGGCGGCCGCATACACCGCACGCCGAGGTGGTGGTGGCCCATCGCCGGCCCTCCAGGATGCGCTCCGGGTCGATGCGGTGCCCGCCGGCCGATCGCACGTCGACGACGTTCCCGTACCCTTCCTCTCCCGGGCGGCCGCAGTGAGCCGCCGAACCGACGTCCCCCGCGCCCGCGATCATCCCCTCCGCGAAGAGGAACCCGAGCGAAAGGTCCCCGTCGGCGCCCGGCGTTCGCATCGTCACCGCCACGGTGTCGCCGTCGACCCGGATCTCCAGCGGCTCCTCCACCGCCACCGCGTCGGCGTGCCGCTCCACCCTGCCGGCCTCGACGCGGACCACCTCCACCTCGGTGGTGGTCCCGGTGCGGAGGTGGACGGGCCCGTTCTCGATCATGAGCTATCCGAGCACCGGCCGGATGGCCTCGACGACGCGGGCGCTCACCCGGACGTTCTCCCGCCTCCACTCCGCGTGCGCTCCTGGTCCCACCCGGTTGGTGACCCCGAGGGCGGCGGCGGCCGGGATGCCCGCCAGCGCGCAGGCCGCGAACACCCCTGCCAGTTCCAGGTTCTCGGCCAATCCGACGCGCGCCAGGGCGAGCGCGCCGGCGTCGGTGAGGGTGATGGCGGGCGGGACCGCCACGTCGTGCGCCGGGAGCGCCAGCATCCAGGTGGCCGGCCAGCGGGTGATCTCGGCGGCCGGACGGTAGGCGCGCCCCTCCGCCTCCTCCACCGAGGTTGCGACGGCCTGCCCGGCGGAGAGGACGTCGCCCACCGCGAGCCGGTCGTCGTAGGCCCCACAGGTCCCGACGAAGAGCAACCGGACGGGGCGATGCTCGCGGAGGAGGCGCGCCGTCTCCAGGGCAGCGGTGATGGCTCCGATTCCGGCCGTCGCGACCCGCCAGCCCGGAGGAGGTGTGCGGTCGAGCCCGGAGAGCTCGGGAGCGAACGCGGAGATCAGGAGGGACGGTCCGTTCATGCGGAATCCGGCTCATCCCACGGGAGGACGGCCGTTTGCAAGCCGGCGAGCGGACGGCGGAGCTAGAGGATGCCCTCGCCTCGCTCTCCGGTCCTGACCCGGACGGCCTCGTCCACGGGGACGACGAAGACCTTTCCGTCGCCGATGCGCCCGGTCCCGACCGCGCGCTGCAGCACGTCGAGGAGGCGCGGGACGAGCGAGGTGGGCACCACCGCCTCGACCTTCAGCTTTGGCCGGAAGTCGATGGCGTACTCGGCGCCCCGGTAGATCTCGCCGTGCCCCTTCTGCCTGCCGTAACCCTTCACCTCGGTCACGGTCAGGCCCTCGACGCCCCATGCCGCGAACGCGTTCTTCAGGGTCTCCAGCCGCGATGGCTGGATGACGGCCTCGATCTTTGTCACCCGTGACCTCCGGGAGATCGCGATGCAAGGGGCGCGCCGCCCGATCGGGCATCGCGCTGCACGATCTCCCGGCGCTTCGAGGAGTCCCTGCGTCCTCTGCGGGCAGGCCCTGCCAGGATCCGGGCAGTGCCGCCCGTCAGCGCGCGTCCAGTACCTGGCGGACCCTGGACAGGAGCGAGGACGATGTGAAGGGCTTCGCCAGGAAGCACTCGCTGTCCTCCTGGACGCCGTGGGGCCCGATGACTTCCCGGGCGTAGCCGGAGAGGAAGAGGACGCGGAGCCCGGGGTGGTCGCTCCGGAGCCTGTTGGCAAGCTCCCAGCCGGTGGTGTCCGGCATGATCACGTCGGTGACGAGCATGCTGGGGGGGCTCGCCTCGGCCTCCAGGGCCAGGATGGCGTCGGCGGCGCCGGCGGCTGGGATCACCCGGTAACCTCCCGACCGGAGGGCACGCGCCGCTGCCTCCCGGACGCCGGGGTCATCCTCGACGAGGAGCACGGTCTCGTCGCCTCCGGCCGAACCCGCGCGAGGGGGGAGGCGGACCTCCGCGACCACCGGGTCGGTGCGTGGCAGCAGGACGTCGAAGGTGGTTCCCATCCCGGAATTGCTCTCCACCCGGACGTGGCCGCCAGCCTGCCGCACGATGCCGTAGACCGTGGCCAGCCCCAGACCGGTTCCCTTGCCGGAAGCCTTCGTGGTGAAGAAGGGCTCGAACAGATGCTCCTTCTCCTCCCGGGACATCCCGCGCCCGGAGTCCTGGACCCGGAGCCGGACCCAGTCTCCCGCGGTGAGGTCCTGCATCCCGGGGCCGACGGGGAGGTTCGTGGTGCTGATGCAGAGCGCCCCCCCCGCGGGCATGGCGTCCCGGGCGTTCACCGCCAGGTTGAAGAGCACCTGGTCCATCTGCGACGGGTCGCAGCGCACCGGCCAGAGATCGGGCTGCGTCGAGGTCTCGAGGCGAATGGTCTCGCCGAGCAGGCTTTGCAGGAGCCGCTCGCTCCCGGCCACCATCGCGTTCAGGTCCACGGTCGCCGGCGCGATCACCTGACGCCGCGCGAAGGCGAGCAGGTGGCGGGTCAGGTCGCGCGCCCGCTCCCCGGCCTCCCGGATCTGCTCGATGTCCTCGCGGGCGACCGACTGCCCGGCGTCGAGGGCCTCACCCTCCGACTCGGCACTGCAGAGGATCACCGTGAGGAGGTTGTTGAAGTCGTGGGCGATGCCGCCGGCCAGCCGGCCGATGCTGTCGAGCTTCTGCGACTGGAGGAGGAGTTCCTCCGTACGGACCTGGTCGGTGACGTCCCGGACGTTCAGCACCACCGCGCCGACCGACGGATCGTTCCGGAGATCCCGGCCCACCCCGTCCACCACCCGATGCCCGCCGTCGCGGTGGAGCATCCGTGCCCGGTGCGGCACCAATCCCCCCGGGCGCCGAAGACCTCCCGGAAGGCTCGCGCCACGGCGCCGCGGTCCTCCGGGTGGACGAACTCGAGGGCCTCGCGTCCCAGGACCTCGCTCTCGCTCCAGCCCAGGGCCTCCGACGCGGCCGGACTCCAGAACCGGATGGCGCCCTTGCCGTCGACGAGCAGGAGCATGTCGCTGGCGTTCTCGATGAGGGCCCGGAATCGCCTCTCGCTGCCCCGCATCGCTTCCTCGGCCTGTTTCCTCAGGGTGATGTCCCGGGCGATGCCCACGAGCCCGATGACCTGCCCCGTCGAGTCCCGCCACGGGGTCTTGGTGGAGAGGAACACCCGCGGTCCGTCCGGCGAGGGCACGGTCTCCTCCACCACCTCCTCGACCCCTCGCTCCATGATGCGGCGGTCGTTCTCCTCGATGGCGAGTCCGGCCGACGGGTCGCCGTAGAATTCGCGGTCCCTGTGCCCCACCACCTGGTCGGCCGGCCTGCCGATGGCGCGCAGGGTGGCGGGATTGGCGAAGAGGATCTGGAGCTCTCGGTTCTTCACGAAGATCGGGTCCGGGGAGGTCTCGATGACGAGCCGCAGGAGCTGGCCGCGACGGGACAGATCCTCCTCGGCCCGGCGCCGCTCGGTCACGTCGAGGAGCACTCCGGCCGCGCGACCGACGGGGTCGCCCGGGACACGCGGAAGCGGCGCCGCGCTGATCAGGAGCACGCGCCACTCCCCGTTCGACCGTCGCAGGTGCAGTTCCCGCTCGGACACCGGCCTCCCGGTCCGGGCTGCGGTAGGCGCTGGCCACTCCTCGGGGGGGACCGGAGTCATCCGGTCGGGCAGGAAGAGGCGGAACGGAAGCTCCGCGAAGGGAGTGGACGGGTGGGCCTTCACGCCGACGATGCGGGCGTAGGCGGCGTTGTGCGTCGCGATGACCGGCGAACGCCCCCTGACGTGCTCGGCGAACAGCACGCCGATGGGGAGCGCATCCATCGCGGCGCGAACCGCTTCCAGCTCCGGCCCGGTACCGCGCTCCCAGAGGGGGACGGGCAGCCGCGAGGGGAGCGGGGCCTTCGTCGCGCTCCGCGGGCGATGCCGCCTGGTCGGGGTCTCGGAAGCCAAGATGGTCTGCCATCCTGACCCGGCAGGGAACCCGGCGACAGGCCATGTCCCACCGACGCGAAGGCGAATCTGACAGCCCCTCTTGGGGCGTCACTTCTCGGGGTGTTCGTGCCCGGGATTCTCGTCGCCGTGCTTCTCGCCTCCGTGCTCCTCCTCACCGTGCTCGACCAGCAGGGTGGCCTGGAGGGACCCGGGCGGCAGACCGGAGATTCGCTTGGCCCGCCGGACCCGGTCGTCGTCCCCCGTCGCCTGATCCTGGAGGGAGACGGCAAACGCGAGCACGGGCAATGGCTCCCGGGTGCAGACGGCGAAGATGCGCTCCGGGCCCTCGTCGCCCCCGAGCTTCGCTTCGCCCGGGAGGACGGTCGTACCGCTCACGAGCGGCGCGTCCTCCCCGGCTGGCGGGTAGAGCATCGAAACGCGCCCCTCGCAGTCCGCCGCGACCACCCGCACCCGGCAGGGAACCGACGTGGCGACCCGGAACCTGAGCGGTGCGGCGAGCGGGATCCGTTCGCCGTCGGTGAGCTTCCGGGATCCCTCCGGGGATTCGGCGAAGACCTCCAGCGAGAGCACCTCGCCCCGGGCCGCCAGGGCGCCCTCCGGCGGAACCGGCTTCACGAAGAGCAACAGGCCGGCCGCGCAGGCCGCCGCCAGGGGCAGGAAGACCCCGAACCACCCCGGACCGGGCCGTGGAGCTGCTGCCGCCACGACCGCGTCTACCGTGGCCGGGAAGACGTACTGCCGGAAATCGTCGGCCTCGGCGTTCATTCGCTCCAGCCGGACCCGGCAGGATTCGCATCCGGCCACGTGGCCGGCTTCCGTGGACCTCTTCGGGTCGAGGAGGTAGGCCTCGAGGCGCAGATCGGACGGGCAACCGGTGGTCACGACGGCTCCCTCCCCGTGAACCGACGGGAACTGGCCAGGAACCGCTCCAGCCTTCTCGACACCGTCCGCTTGGAGATCCCCATCACCGCCGCAACCTCCTCGCGCTCCATGCCGTCCACGTACACTCCGACGACGACCGCCTGGGTGACCGGGTCGAACCGATGCAGCAGTTCCTGGGCCAGGCAGCGATCGGGCAGCGCCTCGGTGGCGGAGCGCTCATCGGCCTCGAGGTCGGGAGGCAACGCGTCCGTCCCGCGCCGTCCCGCGTCCCGGCGGACGTTCAGGCAGTGGTTGGTCGTCACCCGGAAGATCCAGGGAAGCGCGCCGCCGCGTTCCTCGAGCCGGGCCATGTTTCGAACCAACCTCATGAACACCTCCTGCGTGGCGTCCTGCGCCGCCTCACGGTTTCGGAGGAGCCGCAGGCATCGCCTGTACACGGCGGGCCCGTAATCCCGGTACAGCCGGGCCGCCGCCTCGCGGTGGTCCACTGCTCGCCACCCCCCCCGGGTCGGCTCGATCAGAAGCCACCTGGTGGAGAGACACCCGGCGCTGGCGATCCGTGCCACCGATCGGACGCCAACAACGACGGTGCATAAGCGTTCGATACGGACCCTGCACGTCCGGATCGGGTAAGCATCCGTTTTCTGGCGAGTTTGGACGTCCCCGGGGGTTTCTGTCCTCACCGGACCCCTTCCTCCGGAACAGGAGGCACCGTGCCCTCTCGCACCATCCCCGGCTTCGCCCTCGCCGCAGCGGCGGCCCTCGCGTCGGCCTGTGGCAGTTCGTCCCCGTCGTCCGGGACGCTGCCGCCGGGCTACTACGTCACGATCAGCAACATGTCCTTCTCGCCCCCGAACCTGGCGGCCCCGGCCGGGGCGACCGTCACCGTGCTGAACCGCGATGCCATGGTGCACTCGGTCACCCAGCAGGCGGCCGCCGCGGCATACACTCCGGGTGCACCGGCAGGGACGACGCCGTTCGACACCGGCCTGTTCACCGGGACGAGGACGTTCACGCTCCCGGCCGGGCTCGCCGACGGCACGGTGCTGCACTACTACTGCAGCAACCACACCACGACCATGCTCACGCCGAACGGCACCATCACCATCACCTCGGCGGCTCCTCCCGCCCCCGGAGACGACCCGGGGCCCGGCAGAGGCTACTGAATCCGGAGCGCCTCACCCGATCTCGAGCCACTCGAACCAGACCGGATGGTTCTTCTTGTACCAAAGGAGGACCTGGCGGATGGCCTCCTGCTTGTCGCGGGGCATCACCTTCTCGTCGACCCGGTCGAAGTGCACCGTGATCCGGTCGCCGTCGTGGTCGAGCGCCTGGGAGAACATGGTCTGCAGCTCGTTCCGGATGCGGCCGGAGTCGGAGATCTTCACTGCGCGCGTGGTGTGGTCGATCCCGGACAGGAACCGCACCAGCAGCGGACTGAAGACGTGGCGCTGCTGGTCCAGTGACTCCATGAGGCGGAAGGTGAAGGTGACGTAGGAGGAGGCGTTGCGGGTGGCGAGCCGGGTGGTCACCTTGTAGACGCCCTCCGAGACCTTCTCCACGCCCTTCGTCCCGGTGTACGGGTCGTCGCACATGTAGCCGATGGCCGCCAGCACGCCCCAGTTCTTCTCGGGCAGGAATCCGTCGGCGCGGAGCACCGCCTTGCCCATGGGCACGTTGCAGATCCAGGCGTCGCGGATGGCGGCGGCGTAGCCTGCCACCTCCTCGTCCGACGTCTCGCGACCGACCGCGATCGCCCGGACCTGCGCCGAGAAATCGGACGCCTCCGGGTCGAGTTGCATGAGCCTGGCCTCCTGGTCGCAGGGCAGGTCGAAGGTCGGCGAGAAGACCGCCATGCTCGTCTCCACCTCGAGGACCTCGTCCAGGCTGGAGGCCTGCATGGCCTCGGCGCTGGCCGCGTAGCCGTCGCAGAGGAACACGTGCGAAGCACCCGTCCCGTCCTTCCAGTTCCCGACCAGGAACACCGGCGCATAGGTACCGGAGTCGGTGAACACCTCGATCCCCGACGGCGCCTTCCATCCATCGTCCACCAGGTGCGCGCCCGCGGCAGTCCAGGCCTCCCAGGTCTTGCCGAGCCGCTTCTGCCGGCTCTTCCCGCGCAGGGTCCAGACGTGCACGTGGTCGGGGCGGATGCCCGGGTAGGTGGCCCGGACGACCTCCATCACCTTGGCGCGCGGCGTGCGGTAGTCGAGCAGGACGGCGAGTTCCTCGGCCTTGCGCGCCACGGCGCGAGGAACGGTGAGGCAGCCCATGTACGACTCGTACGGGCGCGAGATGGTGAGGGGCGAGTCGAAGAGGTGGAAGACCACCATGGGACCGGTGGACTTTCCCTCCGCGAAGCGCGAGGTGTTCTCGAGCGTGTCGACCGCAGCGCCCCAGATGGTGATGCCGCGGCTCTTCAGCCAGCCGTGGAAGTTCTCGAACGTGTGGCCGGGTTCGTTGAGAAGGCGGCGAACCCGCCGGTCCACCGTCGTGGCCACCTCGGGACGGGCGTAGACCCGGCCAAAACCCAGCAGGGGGTTCGCCCCCATCTCCGGGGTCTCCCCGGCCTTGGGCATGAGCCCCTCGCCCAGGCTGACCATCATGGCGTGGTTCTCGGGCAGCGTGCGGGTCAGGTACCAGAGCCCCTCGCTCATCACGTAGGCGCTGATGGCGTCGGCCGACTTCTTCACCTGGTTGTAGGCGTACTTGTCCTTCCCGGCGCCCTCGCCGAAGCCCCCGTAGAGCTTGGTCCCGAGCGCGGTGGCCGCGGCGGTGACCGCCAGGTTCCGGGCGATTCCACGGGGCGTGAACGTATGGGACGAGACCGGCTCGGACTGCGATCGTTCGACCTGCACGTCGTCCAGCCAGAGGTGGAAGCGGCCCAGGACGGGGCGGGTGTCGTAGGCCCACTGGGCGACCAGGTTTCGCTTTTCGGTGTCGGGCATGGCCTTGCAGTCTAGTCCATCTTTTCGTGGTAGAGGCGGCTGTGGCGACAGACTTCCATGGCCCGGCCCGGCGAGCGACGGCCGCCGCGGTCGCAGCGGCCTGGCTCGTTGCGTCACCGGTGAGCGCGACGGATTTCTCGACCCCGGTGGAGCTTGCGAATGCGCAGCCGGATGGGATTCCGGAACTCACCCGCGTCACCTTCGAGTCGGTGGCCCTGACCGCCGCTGGATTCGTCACCGCCTTCGTCGTCCACGAGGCCTGCCACGGCGTGGCCAACCTGGCCATGGCCAACGTCCCCACACTGGAACCGGTACGCTTCCTGGGGTTCGTCCCGTTCTTCTCCGTGTCCCCGAACATCCAGTGCCAGGACGGGGTCTGCACGCGACGGGACGGCAGCCCGTTCCAGCCCGGTCCGCGCGGCTACGCCTTCATCGTCTCCTCGGGAATCCTCTGCCAGGAGATCACCGACGAGATCATCCTCACCGAGCGGCCTCGCATCCGGTACGAGACGGCCCCCTTCCTGAAGGGCATGCTGCTGTTCAACGTCGCTACCTCGGTCGCATACGGCATCGCCAACCTGGCGGGGATCGAGCCTCCCCAGGGAGACCTCCGCGGGCTAAATACGGTCAGCGGAGTCCCGAGCGGCGTGTTCGCGGCCGTCGTCCTGGGAACGGCTGCGCTCGACGTGGCCCGCTACTTCCTGCCCGGCTCCGCCTGGTTGCCCTGGGTGAGTCGCGGGACGAAGGTGGTCATGGTCGGGCTGATCGTGGCCTTCTGACCGTCGTCCCTTTTGGGTATTCGATCCTGCAACCGGTCACCTTTTGCCGGACGCGGTGTCTGATATCGGAAGGACCAAGATGAGCGCCGAATTTCCAGACAACATCCGCTGGCTGAGGCCGCGAAGCCCCCGGGCGACCCATTGTCAGGATTGTGACTCCGAAGGGTTACATCCGTTCCGCGTGGAGGTCTGCGCGGATCCCCGGACTGGCGACATCCTCACGCCTTGCCCGGAGTGTGGGCGATGCGCGCTCGTCGAGGTTCGTCGGCCGGCTGGGCGCCGGGAGCTGCGCGGCTGACCGAAACGACGAGGCCGCCCCTTTCCAGGGACGGCCTCGCTCCGCATCCCCGCCAGGAAGCTCTTTACGCCTTCGTCTCCTGGGTGGCGGCCTTGGCCGGGGTGACGGCGGTGGTGAGCGCGCCGACCGCAGCGCCGGCGACCGCGCCGCCGACCGCGAAGAGGGAACCGACGCCGAGGGCGCCCATCACCATGCCGAAGACGATCAGGGCGCGGACCAGGAAGGTGGCCTGGATCGGGGTTCCGAAGATCCCGCCGGCGAGGAGCACGCCCGCGTAGCCGCCGTAGAGCAGCGCCGGGAGCAGCGCGATGGCGAGGAAGAGGGCCAGGCCGACTGCGGCGCCGATGATGCTGGGGGTCTTGCGGTTCATGGTGTTCTCCGTGGGTGAGTCGTTTGGGTTGATGGACGAGGGGAGCTACTGCACCTGGCTTGCCAGGTGCGCGCCCACGTGATTCCGGGGGGTTGCGGGGGGGAGGTGTCGGGGTTTCCCGACTGGACGTCTGGATCCGGCGAGGGCTTCAGCCCGGGCAGGCTTCTCCCGAGGACCCGCTCATCCTCCGACCGCGCGCCGGATGGCCTGCTCTCCGTTCACGGGATTCCCCCCGCCGTGCAGGGATCCGAGCATCAAGTAGCCTCCGGTGGGATCGCAGGGCTCGGTGCTGGTGTGGATCACCTCTCCGTCGAGCGTGAGGCGCAGCCAGCACTGCTCGCGCGATCCCTCCATCCGGAGCGTGTGCCACGTTCCGGTGATCGGCGCCGTCACGGGGCCCTTCGCGGTGATGCTCGCCGTCGTCCATCCTGCCGGTACGCCCCAGGTGAAGGTCGGGGCCTTCCCCGGCACCTGCTCGAGCACGATCCCCCGTCCGTGCAGGAGATCGGCGGGGTCCTGGGTTCCGGGGGACGTGAAGGCCACGAATCCCACCGCCCTCGCCCATTCGACGGCCTCGGGCAGGAAATCGCTCGCCTGGATCGCGAGGGCGTCGATCGACGGCGGCAACTCGAGAGCGGGACGAAGAGCATCGACCCGTCGGAGGTCCGGTACCAGGACGGACGGCCGGACCGTCCCGTCATGCTCCATGCCGCAACGCCACCGGCCACGAGGAGGAGCAGCGCCCCGGGGACCGCATCGCGCCGGAGGCGGCCGCGTCGCGAGATCGGGCTTTCCGGCGCCGCCCCGCCGCCGAGGTCCGCGAGGCCCGGCAGGCCGGGCAGCTCCGGTGGCCGGGCCGCCGCGGATGGGTCTGGCCTCCTCCCGGAGAGCATCAGGAGGATGATGACGCCCAGTGAATACAGATCGGAACGTGCGTCCTCCGGCTGCCCCCGGATCCGCTCCGGCGACATGTACCCGGGCGTACCCCCGCCTGGCGCGTCCGGTCCGAGGACCTGGGCGATGCCCAGGTCGAGGATCTTCACTCCCCCGTCCTCGCAGAGGAAGACGTTCCCCGGCGTCGAGGAGGGTGACGATGTTCGGGGGGGAGAGGTGGGCCGCGGTCTCGGCCTCGGCTCGGTGTCGCGTGCTTCCCAGACCGAGCCGAACCCGCCCCTCCCCATCTCCCGGATCAGGTCGAACCGGCCGATCCGTGCGCCCGGCTCCATCTCGACCGGCGCGCTCTGCTTCTCGTCCACCGTCCTGCTCGCGCACCTCTGAGGGCGCCGCCCGTCCCCCTACTTGAGGCCGGCCACGTACTTCGCCACGGCGGCGGCGTCGTCGATCTTGACGGGCTTCATCTTGCCCTTGCCGTCGTTGATGGCCTTCAGCACGTCGGCCTCCTTCTTGCCCTTGATGGAGGCCTTGTGCATGGCGCCGCCCGAGCCGTCGGCTCCGTGGCACATCTTGCACTTGGTGGCGAAGGTGGCGGCCGCGTCGGCGGAGGCCGAGCCGGCGAAGGCGACGAGGGCGACGGCGACGAGGAAGCGCTTCATGGTGTCTTGCCTTTCGGTGGAGGGCGCGGCGGAGAGGTCGCGCGCGACGGAGTGAGCATTCTCTCACACGGCGGGCCAAGAGTCGACACCACCGGCCCCGGGTCCCTTCACCGTGGGTAGAATCAGGCGCCGTCGCCCCCGCCCCTGCGGCTGCCGAAGAGGACGGCGGAGAGCTCGCCCAGGCCCGCCGTCCTGGCCAGGTCGCGGAAGGCGAACAAGGGTACGAAGGCCACCAGCATCAGCTGGAAGCGGGCGACCATCTCGTCGCCGTGGCCGCCGGAGAACTGGAACTCGCTGGCGACGGGGCGGCCGTGGACGAGGGCCACCACCACGTGCTCGGCGGCGACGAGCGCCGCGGCCAGGACGGCGAAGACCAGCGACTTCCAGATCGTGGCGACGATGAGCGGGCGGCCCTCGAAGCGCCGACCCAGGTGCAGGACCTCCCCGATGAGGACCACCTTCCCGAGCACCAGGGCCTCGACGAGCGCCGCTCCGTACGCGAAGTAGCCGATTTCATACTCGGCGAGGATGAGCTTCCGGTAGGTGGTGAGGGAGAGCAGGAAGAAGGCGAAGTACCCGGCCATGACCGTGTACTCCTTCATCTCGCTCCCGATCTTCTGCTGGATCCGCTTTCGCCTCGTCGGGTCGCCTGGCATGGTCGGTCCGGCGAGGCTACCACCGAAGGCACGGGCCGCGTGGCGGTCGTGGGCCCGGGGCGCTATCCGGCCGCGTCCACCGTCACCGGGATCCCGCTGAGGTCGGCGTTCCCGCAGAGGGCGTCCACGCGGCCGTCGTCGGCGAGATCGTTGTAGCTCGCGTGGCCCCACCCGTGGGGGAGGCAGACCACGCCGGGCCCGACCTCCCCGGTCAATGCCACCGGTACCCGGATCTCCCCGACGCGGGACCGGACCCGCGCCTCGGCCCCCTGGACGAGCCCGCGCGCCGCCGCGTCGTCGGGGTGGATCATCAGGGTGCAGGGCACCGGCCCCTTCACCAGCCGCTCGATGCCGTTCATCCAGGAGTTGTTGCTCCGGAGCCGCCGGCGTCCGACGAGCAGCATCTCCCCGCTCCTCGTCGCCACGGAGGCGTCGAGGTCCGCGTCGAGACGGACCAGGTCCTCCTCGAGCACCTGGGGAACGAGCCGGATGCGCCGGTCGGGCGTGAAGAGCCTCTCCGGAAGGCGGGGCTGGAGCGGGCCGAGGTCGACGCCGTGGGGCGCACGCTCCAGCGTGCCGATCGACAGGGGATGCGGGCCGAAGCGGAGCAGGAGGCCGAGGATGCGCCGGGGGCCGAGCGCCCGCGCCACCCGGAGCGTCGTGCCGAGGTTGCGCCGCCGCCCTCCCCCGCCGCGGGCCCGCAGCGCGAAGGCGAGCCCGAGCAGGATGTCCCAGTCGTCCCGGACCCCGGGCGGCGGGGCCACCGCAGCCTTCACGTACCGTGCGACGTTGCGAACCGCGACCGTGTTGAACACCAGGTCGTAGTGGTCGCGCTCCAGCCCGAAGGTGGGCGGGAGGATCAGGTGGGCGTGGCGCGTGGTCTCGTTCCGGTAGAGGTCGATGGCGACCTGGAACTCGAGACCGGCCAGGGCGCGGTCGAGCCGCCGGCCGTTGGGCGCCGAGAGCACCGGGTTTCCGGCGAAGGTGAGGAGGCCCCGGATCTGGCCGTCGCCTGGCGTCTCGATCTCCTCGGCCAGGGTCGCCACCGGGAGCTCCCCGCCGAACTCGGGCAGCCCGCGCACCCGGCTGCGGAAGCGACCGAAGCTGCCCAGCGAGCCCAGGCGCGCGTTCAGCGCCACGACGTCGGCGGCGGGCGTCGTGAACATGGCGCCGCCGGGCCGGTCGAGGTTGCCGGTGACGAGGTTCACCGCGTTCACCAGCCAGGAGGCGATGGCGCCGAACTCCTGGGTGGAGATCCCGACCCGGCCGTAGCAGACGGCGGTGGGCGAGGCCGCGAACTCCCGGGCCAGCGCGCGGATCGCGTCGGGCGGAACCCCGCAGCGGACCGCAACCCGCTCGGGTGGATACCGCGCGGCGATCTCCCGGAGCCGATCGATGCCTTCCGTGAAGTCCGCCAGCCGCCCCGGGCGCTCCAGCTTCTCGGCGAAGAGGACGTGGAGGAGGCCCAGGAGGAGGGCCGCGTCCCCGCCGGGGCGCACCGGGACGTGCCGGTCGGCCACGGCGGCGGTCTCCGTCCTGCGCGGGTCCACCACCACGAGCCGCCCACCCCGCGCCCGCAACGCCGAGAGCCTGTGGGCGATCCCGGGGGCGGTCATGAGGCTGCCGTTCGAGGCGATGGGGTTCGCTCCCAGCATCAGGAGGAACCCGGTCCGGTCGACGTCGGGCACCGGGAAGAGGAGCTGGTGCCCGAACATCTCGAGCGCCGCGAGCATCTGCGGCAGCTGGTCCACCGAGGTGGCCGAGAAGCGGGAGCGACCTCCCAGCGCCCTGGAGAGGAGCGGGATGCCCAGGATGGCCCCGTGGCCGTGGACGGTGGGGTTGCCCACGTACATGCCGACCGCGTTGCGCCCGTGCCTGCGCTGGATGCCGGTGATCCGGTCGGCCGCCTCTGCGAGCGCGCCGTCCCAGGAGACCGGTTCCCAGCGATCCCCCACCCGCCGCATCGGCTCGCGGATCCGCAGGGGGTCGTCCATCACGTCGGGGATGGCGGCCGCCTTGGGGCAGACGTGGCCGCGGCTGAACGGGTCGTCCCTGTCGCCCCGGATGCCGGTGACGCGGCCACCCTCGAGCTTCACGGTGATCCCGCAGGTCGCCTCGCACAGCATGCAGGTGTGGAGGCGGACCTCGGGCATGGCCCGTTCCTATCGGACGATCTCCTCCAGCGCCCGCCGGATCCGATCGGGAATCCCCACCGGACCCGAGGCGCCCCGATCCACGAAGACGTGGACGATCGTCCCGGCGGCGCAGGCCGAGTCGTTCCCGGCGGAGAAGAGCCCCACCCCGTAGCGGACCGAGCTGGTCCCGATGCGATTCACCCGAAGTCCTACTTCGAGGTCCTCCGGGTAGGCCACCGGGCGGAAGAAGTCGCAGGCCGAGCTCACCACGAAGCCCACCACCTTGCCTCCGTGGATCTCGAGCCCACCCCGCTCGATCAGGTAGCGGTTCACGACGGTGTCGAAGTACGAGTAGTAGTGGGCGTTGTTGACGTGCCCGTAGACGTCGTTGTCCATCCAGCGCGGGGTGACCGGCCGGTACCAGGCGTAGTCCGCTCGTCGGGGTGGGGTCCTCTCCGCCATGGCGGAGAGTATTAGCGCAGCCGGGACGGTCCGTCTCGCCCGCCCCGGTCCCGAACCAGGAATGCGCTGGCAGCCCCGAAGGCCGCGGCGCCCGCCAGGACCAGGATCCCCCGCGACCAGGCGCCGGCCAGGTCCCCGGAGCGCCGTCCCAGGTCGAGTTGCCACCCGATGATCGGCTGCAGCAGTCCGGTCCCGAGGAAGACCCCGACGTTCACGACCGAGGTGGCCATCCCGGAGTGCTCGGGCCGGTTCACTTCCTTGGCGACCACCCAGGTGAGCGCGAAGCCAGGGACGAGCAGCCCCATCCCGGCGAACCAGGCCAGCGTGGCCGCGACCGGCCACCGGACGTCCGCGATCCAGGGCGCCCAGGTGAGCGCGTACAGGACGGTGTAGACGCGCATCACGCCGCGGCGGTTCCCGAGCCGGTCGGAGATCGCGCCGACGATCAGTGCCCCGAGGGCGACCCCGAGCAGGAGTGCGCTGGCGTGCTGGGCCGCCGTGACCTGCCGCATCCCGTGGACCTCCACGAGGTACGGGACGGCCCAGAGCCCCGCGAAGGCCAGGAAGCTGCCCCCCACCCCGATGTTCACGAAGAACCCCGGCCAGGTGGCGGGATTGGCAAGCACCTGGCGGAGTGCCCGGGTCCAGCGCTGGGGAGGCCCGGCGCCCCGGCGCCCGGGGTTCACCGGCGGGAAACCGGCGTCCTCGGGCCGATCGCGCACCAGCGCCCAGGAGGCGATCCCGAACACCGCCGAGAGCACCGCCAGCGCCGCGAACACGGCTCGCCACGAGGCCCAGGTGACCGCCCAGGCCAGGGGCGCCCCGGCGAGCACCGCGCCCAGGTTGCCAGCGAACATGGTGGCGCCGTTCAAGGTCGCGAAGCGCTCCGGGGGGAACCAGACCGCGTTCACCTTGAGCACGGCGATGAAGGCCACCGACACCCCCGCCCCCACCAGCGTGCGCCCCGCCGCCGCCACCTCCCAGGTGGGGGCGAGGGCGAAGGCCAGGGATCCGGCGGCCGCGACCAGCGAGCCCGCGGTGAGGAGCCGGCGCGGCCCCTGGGTGTCGGCCAGCACGCCCACCGGGATCTGCAGCAGCGTGTAGACGTAGAAGTAGGTGGCAGCCAGCGCGCCCAGGACGGCGCGCGGGATCTCGAAGCTCCGCGTCAGCTCCCCGGCGATGCTGGCCGGCGCCGTGCGGTGGAAGAAGGAGAGGACGTAGCTCCCCAGCACCACGCACAGGATCAGCCGGCGCGTCCGGAGGAACCGGCGATCCTGGGATGCGATCGTCTACCCCTTGCGCCGTATCTTGCGCAGGCTCACCGTCTCGCCGCCCAGCCCCCAGTTGTCGGGTTCCACCTCGTCGATGACCACGACGGTGGTGGCCGGATTCTTCTTCAGGATGTCGTTGAGAAGGTTCGTGACGCCCCGGATGAGCGCTGCCTTCTGCTGCTTGGTCGCCTTCTCGCGCACGAAACGGATGTTGACGTACGGCACGGTGCCTCCTCGCCAGGGGTTGGCCCGGCCGTGGGCCGGGTGCTTGCGGCCCGCAGTGTCGGCACTCCTCGACCGAAAGGCAACCCTGTCGTGGACTTCCGCGCTTCCCCTCCGGCGCCAGGGGGCGTGATAATGCGCACCGTCAATGAAGATCGCGATCCAGCTCGTCGAGGTGCTCGCGGTCTTCGTCGTCATCTTCTACCTGTACTGCCGCTCCCCGGCCTTCCAGCCGCTCATGCCGGACTGGCCCCGGCCACGCGGGAAGGTCCGCCTCTACCTGGTGTTCTCCGGCATCGCCATCCTCGGGAACTACCTCGGGGTCCCGGTGGTGGAGGGCCAGGCCATCGTGAATGCCCGGGCGGTGGGCGCGGTGCTCGCCGGCCTCCTGGGCGGCCCGGTGCTGGGGATCCTGGTGGGCCTCACCGCCGGCATCCACCGCGTCACCGCGCTGGGCGGCGCCGCCGCGCTGGCAGGGGCGGTCGCAACCACGCTGGAGGGCGGCATGGGGGGGCTCGTCCACCTGGCCCTGAAGCACAAGCCGGAGATCCTCATGACCCCGCGGGTGGCCTTCATGACCACCTTCGTCGGCGAGGTCATCCACATGGGGATCGTGCTGCTCCTCACCCACCCGTTCTCCCGGGCGGTTGCGGTGGTGGAGGCCATCGGCCCGGCCATGATCCTCATGAATCCCATCGGCGCGACGCTCTTCATGACCGTGCTGCTCGAGCGGCAGCGCGAGGAGGACCGGGTGGCCGCCGCCTCGTCGGAGCGCGCGCTCAAGGTGGCGGAGCGATCGCTCGAGCTCATGGCCCGCGGCTTCCGGCCGGCGGTGGCCACCGAGCTCGCCACCATCGTGAAGGAGGAGACCGGCGTGGGCGCGGTGGGCGTGACCGACACCGAGCGCATCCTCGGCTGGTCCGGCCTGGGCGGCGACCACCACCGTCCGGGAAGGCCCATCGCCTCCCCGTACACGAGGCAGGCCATCGCCACCAACACGGTGGTCTTCGCCGACGGCATCCAGCAGGCCTACGACTGCACCGTCTCCCCCTCCTGCCCGCTCAGCTCGGTGCTCATCACCCCGCTCCAGGTGGACGGGACGGTGGTGGGCACCGTGCAGCTGTTCGAGCCGCGCGGGCGCCGCTTCCTCAACATGAACCGTTCGCTCGGCGAGGGGCTCGGAGCCCTCCTCTCCAGCCAGCTCCTCATCTCCCGGTACCAGGAGCAGAAGAGCCTGCTCGTCCTCTCCGAGCTCAAGCTGGCCCGCGCCCAGGTGAACCCGCACTTCCTCTTCAACGCGCTCAACACCATCATCGCCATCCTGCGGCGCGACGCGGATCGCTCGCGCGAGCTGCTCATCCACCTCTCCAACTTCTTCCGGAAGAACCTGAAGCGCTCGGGCGACGTCTCCACGCTGGCGGAGGAACTGGAGCACGTGGGCGCCTACCTCGAGATCGAGAAGGCTCGCTTCGAGGGCCGGCTCGTGGTGGAGACCGACGTCGACGCGGACCTGGTGGGCCTCGACATGCCCTCCTTCGCCCTCCAGCCGCTGGTGGAGAACGCCTTCAAGCACGGGCTCTCCGGCATGCTGGGGGAGGGTCGCGTCACCATCCGTGCACGGCGCGGGGATCGCGCGGTCCTGGTGGAGGTGGAGGACAACGCCGGTTCGTGGTCGGCGCCCACGGACGGCGCCGGCCTGGGCATGCAGATCGTCGACAAGCGGGTGAAGAACCTGTACGGCAATGACTACGGGCTCTCGGTGGAGTGCAAGCCCGGCGAGTTCACGCGGGTGACCCTCCGCCTTCCCATCGCCGAAGGGATCCCCCCCGCATGATGCGTGCGCTCATCGTGGACGACGAGCTGCACGCCCGGGAGGAGCTCGGATCGCTTCTCCGCCAGACCGGCGCCTTCACCGTCGTGGGCAGCTGCGCCGACGCCGTGAGCGCGCTGCAGGCGATCCGCGCCGAGCGGCCCGCCGTTCTCTTCCTCGACATCCAGATGCCGGCCATCTCCGGCTTCGAGCTCCTCTCCATGATCGACGACGAGGACATGCCTCGGGTGGTCTTCGTCACCGCCCACGACGAGCACGCGCTCCGGGCCTTCGAGGAGAACGCGGCCGACTACCTCCTCAAGCCCGTGTCTCTCGAGCGGCTCCGGCGAACCGTCGATCGTCTGCGCGCGGAGCCAGCCGATCCGGGTGTCGTCTCGCAGATGCGAACGGCGATCCGCCGCATTCCCTGCCAGACAGGGCGCGCCATCAAGCTCGTGGACGCGGAGGACATCGAGTTCGCCCGCTCCAGCGAGGCCGGCGTCTACGTGGTCGGTCCCCGGGGGGAGTTCTTCACCGAGCTGACGCTCCGGGTCCTGGAGGAGCGGGCCGGGCTGCTCCGCTGCCACAAGCAGTACCTGGTCCGGCTCGACTGCATCGAGGAGGTCCGCCTCGACGAGGGCACGGCGACGCTTCGTACCCGTTCGGGGAAGGACGTCCCGGTGAGCCGGCGCCTTCTCCCGGAGATCCGGGAGCGGCTGGGGATCTGACCCGCCGATCGCCCGCGGAATTCCGCCGATCACGCCTCCCGCGCGACCGATCACCCAGGATGTTCCCCGGACGGAGGCGCGGCCGTGGCACACCATGCGGCGAATCCTTGCCCCAGGCGAAAGCCTCCAGGAGGAGCGAGCAATGGTCTGGACCCAGATCTACGCCCCCGTAGCAGGCAGCGTCCTCATCTCCGCGCTGGTGGCGGCCATCCCCATCATCCTGCTGCTCGGCGCGCTGGCCTTCTTCCACATCAAGGCCCACTGGGCAGCCGTCCTCGGCCTCGTCTCGGCCTGGCTCGTCGCGGTCTTCGTCTACGGGATGCCCGCGGGAATGGCCTCGATGTCGGCGGTGAACGGAGCGCTCTTCGGGCTGCTCCCCATCGGCTGGATCATCCTGAACGCCATCTTCGTCTACGACATCACCGTCAAGACCGGGAAGTTCGAGGTGGTGAAGGACACCATCGCGGGCATCGCCGCGGACCGGCGCATCCAGGTGCTGCTCATCGGCTTCGCCTTCGGCGCCTTCATCGAGGGCGCGGCCGGCTTCGGGACCCCGGTGGCCATCTCCGCCGCCATGCTCATCGGCCTGGGCTTCAAGCCGCTCGCCGCCGCCGGCCTGGCCCTCATCGGCAACACCGCCCCGGTGGCCTTCGGCGCGCTCGGCACGCCCATCATCACGCTCGCCAAGGTGACCGGCCTCCCGGAGATGCAGCTCTCGGCCATGGTCGGGCGTCAGTTGCCCTTCTTCTCGATCATCGTGCCGTTCTGGCTGGTCTGGGCCATGTCCGGCTTCAAGGGCATGGTCGAGGTCTGGCCGGCCTGCCTGGTCGCCGGTCTCTTCTTCGCCATCCCCCAGTTCGTGGTCTCCAACTACTTCGGCCCGTCCCTCGTGGACATCGTCGCCGCCATCGTCTCCATCGGCGCCATGTACGCCCTGCTCAAGTTCTGGCAGCCGAAGAAGATCTGGCGCTTCGAGGAGGAGCGGGAGACCGCACACGCCGTCATCAAGAAGCACGCGCCGGGCGAGGCCTTCATGGCCTGGATGCCCTGGATCGTCCTCACCGTCCTGGTCTTCATCTGGGGCCTCCCCTCCGTGAAGACCTGGCTGAACGGCATCTTCGCGCCGTCCTTCGAGATGTCCGGGCTGCACAACCTGGTGCAGAAGGTGCCGCCGGTGGCGAAGAAACCGTCGCTGGAGGGCGCCAAGTACACCTTCAACCTGCTCTCCGCGACCGGGACTGGCCTGCTCCTCGCCGGCCTCATCTCCGGCTTCTGGCTCAAGCTGGGCGTGGGCGATCTCGTGAAGACGTACCTGGGTACGCTCCACCGCATCCGCTTCTCCCTCATGACCATCGCCGCGATGCTGGCGCTGGGGTACGTGACCAAGTTCTCGGGCTCCGACTCCACCATGGGTCTCGCCTTCGCCTCCACCGGCGCGCTCTTCCCGTTCTTCTCCCCCATGCTCGGCTGGCTGGGCGTGGCGCTGACCGGATCGGACACCTCCTCCAACGTGCTCTTCGGCAACCTGCAGGTCGTCTCGGCCGAGAAGCTCGGGATGTCCCCCATCCTGGCGGCCGCCTCCAACAGCTCGGGCGGCGTCATGGGCAAGATGATCGACGCCCAGTCGATCGTGGTGGCCGCCGTGGCCACCGGCGAGCACGGCAAGGAGGGCGAGATCCTTCGCTACGTCTTCTGGCACAGCCTCGTGCTCGCCTGCCTGGTCGGCGTGCTGGTCTTCCTGCAGCACAACTACTTCCAGTGGATGATCCCCCACTAGCATCCCGGAGGCCGCCGTGTTCGAGACCTTCCGGGCGAAGGCACAGGCGGTCAGTGCAGAGGTCCACCGGGTTCCCGCGGGAGCCCAGGCACTGGACCTCGTCCTCGCGGTGCTCGGCCGCGAGGGCGTGGGGGTTGCGCCGGGCGAGCGCGCCGTGTGGTGCGAGGGGCCCATCCTGGGGTCCCTCCTCGACCGCGACGCGCTCGTCCGTCGCTTCCCCGGACTCTCCTTCGAGGTGACCCGGGAGCGGGCTGCCGGGAGCCGCGTCGGGATCACCGAGTTCGACTGGGCCCTCGCCGCCACCGGGACCATCGCCCAGGACGCGACCGACCCCCGCCTCCGGCTCGCCTCCATGCTCCCGGAGACCCACGTCGCGCTGTTCCCGACGTCCCGGCTGCTCCCCGACCTGGATGCCCTTCTCGCGCAGGTGGATCCGACCCGGGTGCGCTACCTGGCCTGCGTCACCGGGCCAAGCCGCACCGCCGACATCGAGCGTGTCCTCACCATCGGGGTCCACGGACCCCGCAAGCTCGTCGTGATCGCCGTGGACGGCGAGATCGGAGCCGCCTGATGAGCACCCCGGATCTGAGGGCGCGCGTCTCCGAGGCGCTCGAGAACGGATCGCTGGCCGGCGCGCTCGGGCGCTTCAACGAGGCCTACGTCGCCTCCCGGGCCCGCGCCTACGAGGGCATCGACTTCGAGGCGCTGCGCGACGAGCTGGTGGGCCTCAAGGGGCGTGCGGCCGCGCACCTCGACGAGCTGGCCGAGCAGTTCGAGGAGAAGGCCACGGAGGCCGGGGCCACGGTCTTCCGGACCTCCGACCCCGCCGAGGTGAAGCAGTACCTGGCGCGCCTGTGCAGGGAGAAGGGCGTCCGGCGCATCGCCAAGTCGAAGTCGATGGCCACCGAGGAGATGCACCTCAATGCCTTCCTGGAAGGGGAAGGCATCGAGGTCGCCGAGACCGACCTGGGCGAATGGATTGTCCAGCTCGCCGGCCAGCGCCCCTCCCACATGGTGATGCCCGCCATCCACATGTCGAAGGAGCAGGTGGCCGGGATCTTCTCCCGCGAGGTGAAGGAGGAGCTCTCCTCGGACATCCCGTCGCTGGTGGCGGTGGCCCGCAGGGAGCTCCGCCAGAAGTTCCTCGCCGCCGACATGGGCATCACCGGCGCCAACGTGGCCGTGGCCGAGACCGGGACGCTGGTGGTGGTCACCAACGAGGGCAATGCACGCCTCGTCTCCACCCTCCCCCGCATCCAGGTCGCGGTGGTGGGCGTGGAAAAGCTGGTGGAGCGGTTCACCGACGTGGGGCCCATCCTGAAGGCGCTGCCGCGCAGCGCCACCGGCCAGCTCCTCACCAGCTACGTCTCCATGTTCACCGGTCCGGCTCCCGGTACCGAGGGGCAGCCGAAGGAACTGCACGTCATCCTGCTCGATCACCGGCGCACGAAGATGGCGGCGGACCCGCGCTTCGCCCAGGCACTCCGTTGCATCCGCTGCGCGTCGTGCGTCAACGTCTGCCCGGTCTACCGGCTGCTCGGCGGACACGTCTTCGGCGGCGTCTACACGGGCGGGATCGGGGCCATCCTGGCGGCCTGGTTCGACGCGCTCAAGTCCTCGAAGGACATCCAGTCGCTCTGCATCCAGTGCGGCGCGTGCACCCCGGTCTGCCCGACGCGCATCGACATCCCGGAGATGATCGTGGAGCTGCGCCGCCGCCTGGCGCAGGAGGAGGGGCACCCCTTCATCCAGAAGGCGGCCCTGAAGATGGTGAACGACCGGCGGCTCTTCCACGGCCTGCTCCGCGCCGCCTCGAAGGCCCAGAAGCCGTTCGCGAAGAAGGGGATGATCCGCCACCTGCCGTTCTTCTTCTCGGGGATGACCGAGCACCGTTCGCTCCCTGCCATCGCAGACGTGCCCTTCCGCGATCGCTTCCGAGACATCGCCCAGCCGGCCGGTGCGAGGGAGAAGGCGGCCTTCTACGCCGGCTGCCTGGTCGACTTCGCCTACCCGGGCATCGGCGAGTCGGTGGTGAAGGTGCTGAACGACGCCGGCGTCGAGGTGACCTTCCCCGACGCGCAGACGTGCTGCGGCGCCCCGGCCCGCTACGCCGGGGCCTTCGACGTGGCGGCGCGAAACGCCAGGGACAACGTGAAGGCGCTGGAGGACCCGGAGGTGCGCTGGATCGTGTCCGCCTGCCCGACCTGCACGGTCGCGCTCCGGCACGAGTTCGCCTCCACGCTCCAGGCAGAGGGGCACGCCGACTGGGCGCAGCGTGCCGAGGCGGTGGCCGCGAAGGTCCGGGATTTCTCGTCGCTCGTGAAGGAGCTGGTCGACGCGGGGCGCCTCACCGTGGATCCATCCGCGGGGCTTCCGGCCGTCACCTACCACGACTCCTGCCACCTGAAGCGGAAGCTCATGGCGCACGAGCCGCCCCGCCAGCTGCTGGGGGCGGCCGGGTATGAGGTCAAGGAGATGAAGGACAGCGACTCCTGCTGCGGGATGGGCGGAAGCTACTCGCTCAAGTTCCCGGAGATCTCCGCTCCCATCCTGGCGCGAAAGCTGGAGAACGTCCGCGCCACCGGGGTGGACACGGTGGCCATGGACTGCCCGGGCTGCATGCTGCAGATCGGGGGCGGTCTCGACCTGGCGGGATCGCCCACCCGCACCCGCCACGTGGCGGAGTTGCTGGCGGAGCGGGTCCGCCCACCGTCCGGCGGCGGCCGCGGCTAGAGAGCGGCCTGGAGGATCTGCACGGGGGCCGGCGCGAAGGCAGCCAACGCCGGTTTCGGTGCCTCCAGGCGTTCGCCGGCCGCGATCATCGCGAGCGAGAGGCCGAGGAGCCGGGCGGTCACGTCGGACGAACCGCAGGCGCCGACTTTGCGGTAGAGGCGCTTGCGCCGGGCCCGGATGGTCTCCGGGGAGACGTCGGCGGCCGCCGCCGAGTCCTTGCAGGCGAAGCCCTGTGCGATGCGGAGGACGAGTGGCTTCAGGATCTCGATGTCGATGTGGGGCAATATGAGGGGGGGGATGCCCCAGCAACCCACGTGCCGGACGGGGTCGCCGGACGCCGACTGTTTCCGCATGAAATGTAAGCACTTGGCGACCCGGGCGGGCCAACCCCACGGGGACCATCCGGGTGTTGCGGGACCCTGGATCGGCCCCAGAAGCTCCATCGCGACCCTTCGGCGCGGTTGCGCCCCGGAGCAGGCGTGCACTACCATCCGCGCCCGTTTTGCGGCTTCCCGGACCGAATCCTCCGGCGGGCTCGAGAAAGAAGGCATCCGATGAGGTCGCTCGCCCGCGCCACGGCATCCGCGTTCGCACTGATCGTCCTGGCGTCCTGCACCGGAACCAAGATGGTGCAGACCTGGCGCGACCCGAAGTACCAGCCCCAGCCGGTGAAGCGGATCTTCGTGGTCACCGTCGGGCCCACCGACGCGAACCGCGTGGTCCTGGAGAACGCGATCGCCCAGGCGCTGCTCGACCAGGGCTTCCTTGCCGCCACGGCGACCGGGGTGTTCGCCTACGACCCCCCCGACAAGGACAAGGCCGTGGCCTTCGTGCGAGCGAACAAGGTGGACCTGGTCATCGTCCAGCGGCTCACCAAGAGGACCGATCTCGCCTACCTGCCGGGCACGGTCAACTACGTGCCGCCCGCCTCGTACTACGGCGGCTGGTGGGGCGCCTACGGGGCCGGCGACGGCTTCTATTACACCTCGTCCTACGTCGAGGAGGACACGATGGTGACGGCCGAGACCACCGTCTACTCGGCCCACTCGGATCCGGAGAAGCTGGTCTGGAGCGGCGCCTCCACCACCCTGAACGTCCAGGACGCGAAGAGCGCCTCGAAGTCCCTCGCCACGTCCCTGGTGAAGAACCTCGTCGAGGCCGGGATCCTGGTGAAGTAGGCCTGGGCGTCCCCGCGCAATGACCGGACCGAAGCCCACGCCGACGGACCCGGAACGGGTCTGGCTCGAGGAGACCTACCAGCCGGACACCCCCCAGCTCACGGCGCGCGCGGTGGTGGTCGGGATGCTCATCGGCGCGGTGATGTGCCTCTCGAACCTCTACGTCTTCTTCAAGACGGGCTGGTCGATGGGCGTGACCATCACCGCGGCCATCCTGGCCTTCGCGCTCTTCCGGGGCCTTCAGGCGACCGGCCTGGTCCGCAAGCCGCTCACCGCGCTCGAGAACAACGCGCTCACCACCGTCAGCTCGGGCGCCGGCTACATGACCGGGGGCGGCAACATGGCGGCGTTCGGGGCGCTCATGATGGTCACCACCGTGCGGCCGGACTGGGTGCCGATGATCGGGTGGTTCGGCGCCATCGCCGCGCTGGGGGTCTTCACCGCCATCCCCATCAAGCGCCAGCTCATCAACCGGGAGGGGCTGGCCTTCCCCACCGGTACGGCCACCGCCGAGACGCTGCGGGCCATCCACGGCGCCCCCGACGCCCGTGGGGGAGAGGGTTCCCGGCAGGCGGCGGCGCTCGGGGTCTCCGCGCTGGCCGCCGCGGTGATGACCTGGATGCGATCCGGGAAGGTCTCCTGGATGCCCTGGAACCTGCCGGACTCCTTCGCGCTGCCGATCACGCTGGCCGGCCGGGCGCTCAAGGACTGGACCTTCGTGCTCAAGACCGAGGTGGTCCTGGTCGGCGCGGGCGCGCTGGTGAGCTTTCGCACCGGCTGGTCGATGCTGCTCGGCGGCGTGCTCACCTATGCCGTGCTGGCGCCGGCGCTGGTGGAGCGCGGCGTGATCACGGTCGTCAGCTACAAGAACATCGTCGGATGGACGGTCTGGCCGGGCGCGGCCATCCTGGTCGGCGCCGGGCTCACCTCGTTCGCGCTCGACTGGCGCAGCGTGGCCCGCTCCCTCTCCGGCCTGACGCGGATCTTCTCCCGGCGGCGCGGCCGGGCAGAGGCCGCCGATCCCATCGACGCGGTGGAGTGCCCGGGCTGGTGGTTCCCGGCCGGCTTCGTGGTGCTCGGGCCGGTGGTGGTGCTGCTCATGACCTGGCTCTTCCAGATTCCCTGGTGGGCCGGCGTGGTTGCGGTGCCGCTGGCGGTGGTGATGGGCTTCGTCGCGGCCCGCGTCACCGGCGAGACCGACGTGACGCCCACCAAGGCGCTCGGCCCGGTCACCCAGCTCATCTACGGGGTGATCACGCCCGGAAACCTCTCCGGCAACATCATGAGCGCCAACGTGACCGGCGGCATCGGGCTGCACGCCGCCGACCTCCTCACCACGCTCAAGACCGGCTGGCTCCTGGGAGCGAGTCCCCGGGTCCAGTTCCACGCCCAGCTCTTCGGCGTGCTGGCCGGAGCGGCCATCGTGGTGCCGGCCTACTTCCTGATCATCGGACAGGATCCCGGCGCGCTCGGCTCGGAGGAGTGGCCCGCGCCGTCCTGCCTGGTCTGGGCCGGCGTCTCGCAGGCCTTCGCCGGGGGCGTCGGCGGCCTGGGGACCCTGGCGAGATCGGCCATCGCCGCGGGCCTCCTGCTGGGGGTCGGGCTCGCGCTGCTCGAGAAGCTCGCGCCCAGGCGGCTCCAGCACCTCGTGCCCTCCCCCTCCGGTCTCGGGATCGCCATGGTGATCCCGGGGAGCAATGCCGTCGCCATGTTCCTGGGAGCGCTCCTCGCCTGGGGCTGGCGCCGGTGGAAGCGGGCCTCGGCCGATCGCTTCGTCACCCCCATCGCCTCCGGGCTCATCGCCGGGGAGAGCCTCATGGGCGTGGTGGTCGCCCTCCTCATCGCCTTCAAGGTGATCCAGCGCTAGGCCGGTGCAGGGGCGACCGTGCGCGGATATATGGCGCCGATGACCGGCAGGCGCGACTGGAGGACCCCGGCCCTGGTGCTCGGCGCGGGAGCGCTGCTCCTCGCGGTCTCCCTCGGGACCCGCCACACCTTCGGCCTGTTCCTGGCGCCGATGTCGCAGAGCAATGGCTGGACCCGGGAGGTCTTCGGATTCGCCATCGCGCTCCAGAACCTGGTGTGGGGCGTGGCCCAGCCCTTCGCCGGCCGGATCGCCGATCGCCACGGCACGGGACGGGTGGTCGTGGGCGGCACGGTGCTCTACGTCGCGGGACTGGTGTTCATGGCGTTCTCCCGGACCGGGGGCATGCTGGCGCTCTCGGCGGGGCTGCTCATCGGGATCGGGCTCTCCGGGGTGAGCTTCCCGGTGGTCTTCGGCGCCATCCTGCGGAAGACGCCGGTGGGCCGGCGAAGCCTCGCCATGGGCGTCGCCATGTCGGTCGGTTCCCTCGGCCAGTTCGTGATGCTGCCCGCTGCGCTGCAGGCCATCCAGGCCATGGGCTGGGCCGCCACCCTGCTCTCCCTTGCGGCGCTCGGGACGGTCATGCTCCCGCTGGCGGCGCCGCTCGCCGAGTCCCGGTCCGCAATCCCGCGGCCGCCTCCCATGCCGCTCCGCGCGGTGCTCGGCGAGGCCCTCGCCGTCCCCGGCTTCTGGCTCCTCTGCTTCGGCTTCTTCGTGTGCGGCTTCCACGTGGTCTTCATCGCCACGCACCTCCCCGCCTACCTCACCGACCGGGGCCTGGGAGCCTCCACCGGGGCCGCGGTGCTCGCCCTGGTGGGGCTCTTCAACATCGCCGGCACCTACCTGGCGGGAGTCCTGGGAGGGCGCAGGAGCAAGCCCGGACTGCTGGTCGGCCTCTACGGCGCGCGCGCGATCGTGCTCACGGCCTTCATCCTGGTTCCCTTGACCGAGGGTTCGGCCTACGTCTTCGGCGCCGCCATGGGACTCCTCTGGCTCTCCACCGTGCCGCTCACCAACGGAACGGTCGCGACCCTCTTCGGCGTGGAGAACCTGGCCCTTCTCGGCGGCATCGTCTTCTTCTTCCACCAGGTGGGCGCGTTCCTGGGCGGCTGGCTGGGCGGACGGCTCTACGTCGCGACGGGCAGCTACGACGTGGTCTGGTGGATGTCGGTCGGGCTCGCGGTGCTCGCCGCGCTCATCAACCTCCCGATCCGGGAGGTCCCGGTGGCGCGTCTCCGCGCCCAGGAAGGGGGGGCCGCGTGATCCGCTCGATGCTCGTGGCGACCCTCGTCGGGGGCCTCGCGCTCCTCGTGCTCTGGGCGTTCGTCTCCTACCTCGACCCCGCCTTCAGCGGCGAGGTGGCGAGCGGGTTGCTGGTCTGCAACTGATCGAGGCTGCCCCTACCCCTTCCCGATCTCGAAGCCGGCCAGGTTCTCCAGCGCCCGGACCAGGGCGGAGTGGTCCCAGCCCTTGCCGCCGTGGGCGGCGCAGGAGTTGAACAGCTCCTGCACGGCCGCCGTGTTCGGGAGGGAGAGGCCGAGCGCGCGCGCGCCGGCGAGCGCCAGGTTCAGGTCCTTCTGGTGCAGCTCGATGCGGAAGCCCGGCGCGAAGGTGCGCTTGATCATCCGCTCCCCGTGAACCTCGAGGATGCGGGACGAGGCGAAGCCTCCCAGGAGCGCCTGGCGGACCCGGGCCGGATCGGCCCCGGCGCGCGCCGCGAAGAGGAGCCCCTCGGCCACCGCCTCGATGGTGAGCGCGACGATGATCTGGTTGGCCACCTTGGCGGTCTGGCCGTCGCCGACGCCGCCCACCAGCGTGATGTTCTTCCCGAGCAGCTCGAGGAGGGGCTTCACCCTCTGGAACACGGCCTCGTCGCCACCGGCCATGATGGTGAGCGTGGCGTTCCTCGCGCCGACCTCGCCGCCGGACACCGGGGCGTCGAGGTAGTCGCAGCCCAGCTCCGCCATCCGGCTCGCGAAGACCTTGGTCTCGATGGGCGAGATGCTGCTCATGTCGACCACCGTCTTGCCCCTGGCGATCCCCGCCGCGACCCCGTTCTCGCCGAAGAGGACCTGGGCGACGTCGGGGGTGTCGGGCACCATGACGAAGACCACCTCTGCCCTGCTGGCGACCTCCTTGCCGCTGGCGCAGGCGGTGGCTCCGGCCGCGATCAGGGCGGAAGGAACCGGGGACCGGGAGTGGACGAAGAGCCGGTGACCGGCCGCGCGGAGGTGGCCCGCCATGGGCGCACCCATGATGCCGAGGCCGATGAACCCGATGTCCAGGGGGGATGCGGTCATGTGGCGCTCCTCGTCAGCCGTTCCCGCCAGCCCAGGCCGGCCTCGGTCGTGGTGGCCGGCCTGTACTCGCAGCCGACCCAGCCAGCGTAGCCGAGCCGGTCGAGGTGCGCGAACAGGAAGCGGTAGTCGATCTCGCCGGTGCCGGGCTCGTTGCGCCCCGGATTGTCGGCCAGCTGGACGTGGGCGATGCGCGGCAGGTGCTTCTGGATGGTGGCGGCCAGTTCTCCCTCCATGCGCTGCGCGTGGTAGATGTCGTACTGGAGGTGCGCGTTCCCGCTTCCCACCTCGTCCAGGATGGAGACCGCCTGGGCGGTCCGGTTCAGGTAGAAGCCCGGGATGTCGAAGGTGTTGATGGGCTCCACGAGCAGGCGGATCCCCGCGCCTTCCAGCACGGCCGCCGCGTGCCCCAGGTTCTCGACGAGGGTACGCCGCAGGGCCACCTCGCCCACGCCCTCCGGCGCCTTGCCCGCCAGGCAGTTCACCTGCTTCACGCCGAGGGCCCGGGCGTGGACGATGGCCCGGGCGACCCCTTCGCGGAACTCGGTGGTCCGGTCGGGATGGCATGCGATGCCCCGCTCGCCGGCGTCCCAGTTCCCCGCCGGCAGGTTGTGAAGCACGAGCGCGAGGCCGTGGTGGACCAGCCGCTGCCGGATCTCCTCCGGCTCGTGAGCGTAGGGGAACAGGAACTCGACTGCGTCGAAGCCCATCCGGGCCGCCCGCTCGAAGCGGTCGAGGAACGGGACCTCGTTGAACATCATGGTGAGGTTGGCGGCGAAGCGAGGCATCGTCGTTCTCCCTGGTGGCTCTACCCCGAAGGGGGGCGTTCCTGGGCGCCGGGCGCCTGCATGGCGCGCTCGTCGATGAGCTTGCGGATCCGCGCCCAGTCCTCGAATGGCACGGACAGGAACGCCTTCACCATGGCGGGGTCGAACTGCGTCCCGCTGCCCTTCAGGATCTCCCGGCAGGCATGGTCGTGGGGCAGCGCCTGGCGGTAGGGGCGGTCGGTGGTCATGGCGTCGTAGGCGTCCACGACCTGGAACACGCGCGCCCCGATCGCGATCTGCTCCCCGGAGAGTGCCGCGGGGTAGCCCGTCCCGTCCCAGCGCTCGTGGTGGTGGAGGAGGACGAGCGAGGCGACCCGGAGGTAGTCGACACCCTGGAGGAGTTCCCAACCGAGCCGGGGGTGCTCCCGCATCTGGCGCCACTCCTCGGCGGTGAGCGGCCCCTCCTTCAGCAGGATCGAGTCCGGGACCCCGATCTTGCCCACGTCGTGGAGCAGCGACCCGCGCTCGATGACGGCGATCTCGGGTTCGGGGATGGCGATCTGCGTCGCCAGGCGGCGTGCGTACCGCGCCACCCGCTGGGAATGCCACTGCGTCCCCGAATCGCGCGCGTCGAGCGACCCCACGAACCCCTGCAGCAGGGCCTCGGTGCGCTCGCGGACGATCTCCTCCAGCCGGAGGTTCTGGCTCCGCAGCGTCTCCGTCAACTCGTCGTTCTTCCGCCGCAGCGCGACCACCTCGGCCGCCTGCCGGACCGCCGAGACGAACTCCACCTCCCGGGGCGGCTTGGGAATGATGCGGTGCACCTGCCCGACGTTGACCGCCTGGATGACGGCGTCCGAGTCGGTGTGCGCGCTGCAGAGGATCCGCGCCGACCCGGGGCTCCGGGTGACGGCCAGCTCCAGGAACGCGATCCCGTTCACCCCGGGCATCACGAGGTCGGCGATGATGACGTCGGGTTGCTCGACCTCGATGGCGGCGAGCGCCTCGAGTGGCCGCGTGTGGCAACTGGTCTGGAACCCGGCCCTGTCCAGCATGCCGGACAGGATCTGGAGGACCAGCTGGTCGTCGTCGACGAGGAGGACGCTGGGCATGGGGGAAGGAGCCGCTTCCCCCGAGTCTAGCATCGGGCGAGTCACCGGACCTGCATTGTCGCTATCCGAGCAGCAGGGCCAGCGCCATCATGGCGACGAAGCCGAGGACCACGGCGAAGGTGGCACTCCGCTCTCCGCCCCCGACGTGGGTCTCGGGGAGGACCTCGCCGGACACCACGAAGAGCATCGCTCCTGCGGCAAAGGAGAGGCCCCATGGCAGGAGCGCCTCGCTGGTGCTCACCGCGACGGCTCCCACGATCCCGCCCAGCGGCTCCACGAGCCCGGTCAGCAGCGCGACGACGAAGGCTCGGCGCCGGGTCATCCCGTCGGAGAGGAGGGCCGCCGCCACGGCGAGTCCCTCGGGGAGGTTCTGGGCGGCGATCCCCAGCGCGACGGCCAACCCCACCGGCCCGGGCCCGGCGCCGAACGCCACCCCGACGCTCAGCCCTTCCGGTACGTTGTGCAGGGCGATGGCGAGCACGAACATCCAGTTGCGACCGAGGTAGAGGACGTTCGAGCCCTCGCGCCCCTTGGTGAAATGCTCGTGGGGGATCAGCGCCGTGGAGGCCCCAGAGGGCGACCGCCCCGAGCACGAGCCCGAGCCCGACCGTGGTGGCCACCCCGGCGCTCGTGGCCCCGCGTTCGCGCTCCAGCTCGATGGCTGGCAGGAGGAGGGAGAAGAAGGTGGCGCCGAGCATCATGCCACCGGCCCCGGCCAGCAGGAGCCGCTGGGCGTTCCTGCTCCAGCCTCCGCGGACGAGGACGGGGAGAGCCCCCACGCCGGTGGCCAGGCCCGCCACCAGGCTGCCCAGGAACCCCGCGAGGATCGGCGACGTCGCCTGCATGCTCGAGGTACCTGTATCATCCGGCCGTGCACCCGATCGTCCTCCACGCCACCGGATTCGGCTGAGGCCCGGTCACGGGCCTCGGCTGAGGCACCGTCCTCGCGCCCGTGCTGGCGCGTCTGGATGCGATTCCCGGGGTCTCGGAAGCCCGGGTGGACTCGTCGGGCCGCCACTTCTGGCTCCCGGTCGACGGGACCGTGGACCCGGCCGCGGTGATCGCCCTCGCGCTGGCCGTTCTCGGGAAGGGCTCACGCGCCCTCGCGCCGGCCCGGGCCGAGGCGCAGCTCTCGGCACAGCGGCGCGGCGATCCCTGGCTCGGGGCGAGCGAGGTGAGGACGCTCTCCTTCGTGGAGGCACGGCTCCTGTCCGTGCGCATCGCGGGAGACCTGCAGCGACTGTCCGGCATCGGCCCGGATGATCGCGAGGAGGTCGCCGAGGCGATCCGGGCGGAGCTCTTCACCGCCATGCAGCGTGTCCACGCCGAGGGCGGCCGGGGCAGCAGCGGCTGGATCTACGAGGAGTGGCCGGCCATCGCGGCGGCTGCGGTGAGGCGATGCGCGGAGACGGTCCCCGAGGAACTTCGCCTGCGGCTGGCGGGGCTCCTCCCGGCCCTGTTGCGCCGCTAGAGCCGTCATGCGCCTCCCCGACGGGCACCCGGAGCGGGCCCGGATGGCGTATCCTTCCCGAGACGCAGGACCCAGGGGGTAAGCATGAACCGGATTCTCGTTGGTCTTTCCCTTGCCACGCTGCTCAGCGCCGCCGGTGCCCACGCGCAGAGCCCGGCCCCGGTGAAGCGGGGACCGGTCGAGATGAACCCGGCCGGGACGCCCGGCAAGGCGGTCGCGACGCGGACGATGCGGGTGACCGCGACCGTCCGCTCGGTGGACGTCGGGACGCGCATCGTCACGCTCCAGCACGACATGGGGGGCGTCGAAACCCTCAAGGTCGGACCGGCCGTGAAGGGGCTCGACAAGTTCGCTCCCGGTGACACGGTCGTCGTGGACTACGAGCAGGGGCTGGCGCTCGAGCTCCAGCCCGTGGGATCGGACTTCGTCCCCCCGACGGTCGTGGCGACCGGTGACTCCGCGCAGAAGGATCCGGGAACGGTGGCCTCGGGGGGCCAGAGCGCTCAGTCCACGGTGACGGTCACCGCGATCAACCCGGGCAAGCGGCTGGTCACGATCCAGACGCCTGGCGGGAACGTGTTCAAGGTGAAGGCCGGTCCGGAGGTCCAGCTCGACAAGCTCAAGGTCGGCGACCGCCTGCTCGGGACCTACGTGGAGGCCGTGGCGATCAAGCTGGAGAAGAAGAAGTAGGGAGGACCTCACTCCCGCGCCAGGCAGTCGTCCCAGGTCGTCAGGCCCACCAGGTTGCACCCCTCCTCGAGGGCGGACATCTGCGCCTCGCAGTTCGAGCCCGCCGCGCGGCAGGCCCTGTAGGCCTGTCGCAGCCGCTCGGTGCTCTGCAGCGCCGACGACCGCCACGCCCGCAGCCTGGCGTCGGCTTCCTTCTGCACCTGCGACTCCTCCGGCCCGGCCTTCACGCGCGCCGCGAACCGCTTCGACCCGGCGCGTCCACAGATCCTCGCCTGCGTGCAGGTGCAGGTCCGGTCGAACCAGGCGCGGTCTCCGGACGGCACCGACGCGCCCGGCGAGCGGGCGATGGTCTCGCACATGTAGTCCTGATCGTCCGGGATCGTCGGATACCCATCGTCGGCCTGCACGAGGGCGGGCCAGCAGGAGAGCGCCAGCGCGACCAGGCCCGTGCGGCAAGCGGAGAGGCTCATCCGGGGAGGGTACCAGTCGGGCACGGGTTCTCCGAACCGAGGCAGCCTCCAGCCCGCCACCGGAGGGCGTCGCCTCCTACCCCCGGTCGATGGCATCCGCTTGGCGGCGCGGACGGTTTCCCGGTAGTTTCCCCGGGAACCGGACCAGGGGGAAGAATGAGGCGCCAGGGGCCAGGCAGGAGCCGTACCGCAGCGGCCCGGACAATCGCCGGGGCCGTCGCGGCCATCCTGCCCGTGCTGGCTTCGGCCTGGATCTACCCGGAGCACCGGGACATCGCGACCGAGGCCATCGGCCGTCTTCCCCCGGCGGAGCGGGCGGCCCTCGAGAAGCTCTGGGCGGAGGCGCGCCTGGGCTACGCGGCCCCGCTGTGCGAGCCCCTCTCGGCGGGCGACCAGGGGGTGAAGCCCGACTGCATCGACTTCGCGGCGCTCCCCGCGCTGTCCGGCGATCACTCCTGCAGCCCCGCGCAGGTGCTCGACAAGGTCCTTCCGGGCGGCTGGATCATCGACGTCGCCAGGGTCAGCGCCGAGACCAAGGCGGCCCTGGCGTCCTCCACGAAGCGCGAGCAGCGGCTGCAGGCGGCGGCCACCAACAACCTGAAGCTCCAGGTGGTGGACCCCGAGTACGCGTCGCGAGCCGGCGCCAACAACGCCCACTTCCACCTGCCCCGGACCGGGGACGACGTCCTCGCCTACGTCCGGGCCTGCGTCGCCGAGGGGGCGCCCCTCAACTCCGTCGGGCTTTACGGCCAGTACCACATCGCCGCACTGGCGCTCGCGCAGCGCCTGGCGTCGGGAGAGATCCCCGCAGCCGACCGGGCCGCGGCGGCCCGCGACATCGTCGCGCTGGAGGGTTTCGCCCTCCACTGGCTGGAGGACATCTACGCCTCCGGGCACAGCGTCGGCACCTGGGGGAGCGACGCCTGGCGGAAGGGAACCCACGACTACTACAACGAGTTCGGGATCGACACGGTGGACTGGAAGGGCCGGACGGTCGTGACCTTTGGCGACAGCAACATGAAGGCACCGGACCTCGCGCGCGCGTCCGCCGCCGTCGCGGACAGCCTCGAGCAGCTCGCCGGGGCGCTGAAGCCGGGCGACGCGCTCGGGACGCTGGCCCAGACCTGGGGCCCGGGACCGGAGGTGATCCGCTCATTCGACTCCTGCAAGGAGACGGGCCAGCCCGCTTCCAACGGATCGATCGGGATGGCCGCGCACTTCCAGGATCAGATCGAGCGGATGCCTCGGCCGTCGCTCGGCCCCGGAGAGGTGAACGTCCCCCGGTACCGCGACGAGCTCGGCCCCTTCGTGGGCGTCTACGGTTTGCTCTCCGGAGGGGTTGCCTTCGGCTCGGCCGCCGATACGTCCGGTACCGGGAGCGTGGGTGCGGGACTCCGGCTCGGGTTCGGCGCGGAGGGCCTCACCGGATCCATCGGGACGGGGATCGCATTCATCGAGGCCGGGTTCGAGGCGGAGACCGCGCAGAAGAACGGTTGCGGTGACGCGCCCGGGTGCGCCGCCCTCGGGACCGCGGCCCTCTTCCCCCAGGTGGCCGCCCGGACCGGACTGAGCCTCGGAATTCGCATGCCCTTCTGGCTCATCCCGGGCGACATGCTCATCCTCGGTCCGGTGCTGGCGCTGGCGTCGCCCGCCACGCTGAGCACGGTCGGCGTGGCGGCGGCGAGTGGAGGGCTCATCCCCTACCAGCAGAGCTTCAGCACGGGCGCGGGCGTCTTCCAGATCATCGCGGGACGGGAAGCCCGGGTCGTCCTCTTCGGCTTCATGAGCGATCTGCTCGGCGTGGTCCCGGGGGGCACGCTCCCGGACGGTTCCAACCCGTACGTCGTCGTCCAGTTCAAGGCCGTCCAGCTGGAGTTCCCCGTGCTGGAATGGACGCCGTTCCGGACCTTCGCCACGCAGCTCACCTTCGCGGCCCAGCTCCAGCTGGGCTTCTCCGTGACCCTGCCGGTGTCGACCGAGGTGCTGTACCCGTCGGGCTCGCCCTTCTCGACGGGCCCCGGTTGGTCGATCTGGCTCCGCGGCGTGTTCGACGGCCGGTACTTCTTCGGTTCCCGCGAGGACCTGCAGGCCCCACGGTAGCGGCAGATGCCGATGAATCGCTCCAGCGCACTCAGCCTCTTCCTGGTCCTCTGCGGGTGCAGCGGCGGTGGCACTGCGCCGGAGCCCCTGCCGACGATCCCCCCACCCTCGCCGGCCCTGAGCGCCGACGAAAGGGCCGCGATCCTCGTCGCCGCCATGACCCAGGAGGAGAAGCTCCGGCTGATCCACGGCGCGACCGACGACACGGGGGGTGTACCCAGGGGCGCCGCAGGCTACGTCCCCGGCATCCCCCGCATGAGCTTCCCCTCGCTCTACCTCGCGGACGGGAGCGTGGGCGTCGGCAACACCACGGGGGAATCCACTGGACTTCCGTCGGCCATGGCCAGCGCCGCCGCCTGGGACCTGGATCTCGCCTACCAGTACGGCGTGGTGCTGGGCAAGGACATGCGGGCCCACGGCGTCAACGTCCACCTCGGCGGGAACGTGAACCTGGCCGGGCGCGAGCCGCGCAGCGGCCGGGCCTTCGAGACCAAGGGCGAAGATCCCATCCTGGCCGGGCGCATCAACGCAGCGCACCTCCGGGCCACGCAGGACCAGTACGTCGTCGCCTGCATCAAGCACTTCGCCCTGAACGACCAGGAGACCGGGCGCGAGATGGCCAATGCGGTCATCGACGAGCGGGCCGCCCGGGAGACGGACCTCCTGGCGTTCGAGATCGGGATCAAGGACGCCGGCGTGCAGTCGGTGATGGCCGGCTACAACCTGGTGGGTGGTGCCTGGTGCTCCGAGAACGACGCGCTGCTCGACGGGGTGCTGAAGCAGGACTGGGGCTTCCGGGGCTTCGTCCTGTCCGACTGGTACGGGACCAACAACTGTGGTCCCTCGGCCATGGCCGGGCTGGACATGGAGATGCCGAACTCCGCGCAGTTCGGCGGCATGAAGGCCGCGCTCGAAGCAGGCCAGGTGACCCAGGCCCGGCTCGACGACATGGTCCACCGGATCGTTCGCGCGGTCCTCGCCGTGGGCCTCTACGACCACCCCACCTCGCCCGGAACCGTCGATGCCTCCGCGAACCTGGCCATCGCCCAGGCCGTGGCGGAGCAGGGCACGGTCCTCCTCAAGAACGACGGCCAGCTGCCCCTGCCTGCCGGCCTCGGCTCCATCGCCATCATCGGCCCGCGCGCCGACATCGGCGTCCTCTCGGGGGGAGGCTCGGCCAGCGTCGTCCCCATCGGCGGCGACGCCCTCGTCGAGAGGTCCGGTGCCGTGGGATTCTGGTTTCCGGTCCGCTGGCTGCCGTCCTCACCGCTGGCGGCCGTCGGTGCCAGGGCGCCTGGCGCCACGGTGCGGTTTCACGATGGGTCAAACGCCACCGAGGCTGCCGCGCTGGCCGCCTCGAGCGACGTGGCCATCGTCTTCGCTGCCCAGTGGTCGAGCGAGTCCCTGGACCGTCCCACGCTCGAGCTGACCGACCTGGTGCACCTCTCCTCCCCCCTGGACCAGGACGAGCTCATCCGATCCGTGGCCGCCGCGAACGGGAACACCATCGTCGTGCTGGAAGGTCCCGGCGCCCAGGCCATGCCCTGGCTGTCGAGCGTCCGTGCGGTGCTGGCCGCCTGGTACCCGGGGCAACGAGGCGCGGAGGCCATCGCCGGAATCCTGTTCGGCGAGGTGAACCCGTCGGGCAAGCTGCCGATCACCTTCCCGAGGACGCACCTGGACCTGCCCCGGATCTCGATCGCCGACGGCTCGACACCCTTCGACGTCCGGTACGACGAGGGGCTGCGGACCGGGTACAAGTGGTTCGACGCGCAGGGCATCGAGCCGCTCTTCCCCTTCGGCTTCGGCCTCTCCTACACCACCTTCACCATCACGAACCCCACCGTCGGCCTCGCGGGCGGCAACCAGCTCACGGTCACCGTCGACCTTTCGAACACCGGCACCCGGACCGGCGCCGAGGTCGTGCAGGTCTACCTCTCGATGCCCGCCAGCCTGGACGAACCGCCCCGCCGCCTGATCGGCTGGAGGAAGGTGACGCTGCCCCCCGGCGCCACGGAGACGGTGACCATCCTCGTGGACGGCAACTCCTCGGCCCACCCGTTCGGCTACTGGGACACGGCGACCAGGTCCTGGGCCATCGCGCCGGGCGACTACGGAGTCCTCGTGGGGAACTCGTCCCGCAACCTGAGCCTGGCCGGCACGATCCGGCTCTGAAACCTGCCCCTATCGGGTCCTCGACCAGATCACCCAGGCCTCCTCGTGCACCCGGACGTCCGGGAACCCGAGCCAGCGGAGGAGGAACCAGGCGTCGGCGGCGGCGATGCCGGTGTCGCACGTCGTGACGACGGACTTGTCCGGCGTGATGCCCCGCGTCCGGAGGACCCACAGGAGCTCGGCCGGCGACTTCAGCGCGCCGTTGTCCATGACGAGCGCGCCCAGCGGAAGGTTCACCGATCCCGGGATGGCCCCTGCCCTCGTGGCCTTCTCGGTCTTGGTCTCGCCCAGGATCCGGTGGATGACGCGGGCGTCGAGGACCAGGACGTCGGGCCTGCCCAGGAGCCTCGCCAGCTCCCCGCTGGAGACGACGAACTCCGGATGTTCCTTGCCGCCGAAGGTGCGTGCCTGACGGGCGGAGACCGCCGTGCTCACCTCGAACCCCGCCGCATGCCATCCCTCGATGCCGCCGTCCAGGTACGACACGTCCGTCGCGCCGGCCCACTCCAGGACCGCGAGCAGCGCGAGCGCCATGGAACCCTTCTGATCGTACACGACGAGGTGGTCGCCGGAATTGATCCCGGCGCGGCCGAGGATGGCGACCACCTCCGCGTGGCTCTTCAGCGTGAAGGGCTTCTCCGCGTCTCCGCCGGTTCGCAGCCCGCTCGCCACGGGGTCGAGCGAGACGGCGCCCTCGATGTGACCCTTCGCGAAATCGCCCTGGCTGCGCGCGTCCAGGATCAGCACGTTCTTCTTCCCGAGGTTCGCCTTCAGCCACCGGGCATCCACCACCATGCCCGCACGCACCTTGCTGGTATCGACGGCGACCTTCCTCGTCTTCGCGACCGCCTTCGGCACGTCACCGTCGGGGACGATCACCTTCGCGTTCGCCTGCGTCTCGAAGCCGAGGAGGTCGGTGCTCGCCAGGAACAGCGCCCGGTTGCCGTGGCAGTGGTTGCAGTTCGCGGCCTGCCAGGTGCGCCGCTGGATGTTGTGCGGTGAGGCACGCTTCCACGTGGGGACGGCCGCAAAGCCCGGAAAGAGGTCCTTGCCGTAGAAGTCGAACATCTCCGGATAGGCCGGGACGTGGCGCACCACCACGAAACGGCGACCGGATCCGGGAGCCCGGGCGTCCTGGTCGAGGCCGAGCTTGAAGGTCTCCACTTCCCGGCGGTTCTGGAAGTAGGGCGTTCCCTCGGCATCCTTCCCCACGTGGCAGCCGTAGCAGTTCACGTAGGACTGGGAGTGACAGGCCTGGCACTGCACCTTTCCGGCGTGGATGGCGTGGTCCCGCACGGAGCCGTGTTCCAGATCCTCGTGGCAGTCGGTACATCGCGCCAGCTCCCGGAGCTGGTAGCGCCCCGTCAGGTCCTTTGGCGCCGCGGCGTGCATCTCCTTCGCGGGGTGGCAGGCGACGCAGTCCATTCCCTTCGCGGCGTGGACGTCGCCCGCTCCACGCTCGCCGTAGTACTCGCTGCCGACGCGGCTGCCGTGGCAGGCGGTGCACTGGTTGACGGGATCGGAGCGCCTCTGGAAGGAGTGCCCCTTCACGAACCCCTTCCCGGCAAAGGCGGGCCGGCTCACATGGCAGCCGCCGCAGCTCGTGTGGCAGGCGGAGCAGTGGTTCCTGCGCGCCTCGTCGACGTGGGACCACTGCTCCTTGCCGGACCGGTTTCCGAGCACCTGCGGGAAGGTGGAGAGCGTCGCGTGGACCGAGTCCTTGGAGGTGGCCACGACCTCCGCGTGGCAGTCGCCGCAGGCCTGCGCCGGGCGCTTCTCGCTGGGCATCGGCTCCATGCCCGCGTGGGCTCCGGCCTTGGCTGCGTCGGCCGGATTGCCCCCGTGGCAACTCTCGCAGGCGAGCCCGCCGTGGGTCGTGGAGAGGAATTCCCGGGAAACGAGCACCTTCGCCTGAGGCTCCAACGGAGCCACCGAGCCACCTCAACCAGCACCGGACTGCATCGCCGATTTCCTGGCCGTGGACGGACTCAGGTTCCTCGTGAGCAGGCCCTCGTCGAGGTGGCAGTTGACACAACTCGAGGCTTCCTCGGCGAGCAAGGTCGACGGGATGCCCGCAGCCAGAAGGCTTGCAAGCAGCAGGAGCCCGTGATCTCGTGACATGTCGCCCCCGGGCGAGTGCGGTGCGGCCGCGCCCCTGAGGAATCATGGTTCATCGTCGCGGTCACGAGGACCGAATCGTGAGGGACCGACCCTTCCAGGCCAACACGACCTGTCGAGTCGAGAATCCATTCCGGAAATCTCGGGAGGGGAAGCGACGCCTGGCGAAAGGGAACGCATGACTACTGCGTGCTGGAGTGGACGCCGTTCCGCACGATTGCCACGCAGCTCACCTTCGCAGCCCAGTTGCAGCTCGGCTTCTCGGTGAGCCTGCCGGTGCCGCCAGACATTCGAGGAGGCCAGCCCTTGCGGGCCGGGGTCTCGGCGAGGACGCCGACCTGCCCTTCGGGTCAGCGGGACTCGATGTGCGCGATGCGCCCGTCCGGATGGTGGTGAACCACGTTCACCGTCGCGCGTCGGCCGTCCTCGATCTCCTGCTCCCGCAGGTCGAAGCGGCGTGCGTACGCGGAGACCGGCAGGACCGTCTCCAGCTTGGCCCGGCGGCGAGGGAGCTTCCGCCACGCGACGAGCGTGCCCGAGGTCCCCGCGATCGCGGCCAGCGAGAGGGGCAGGCTCGGTCCGGAGGCCGGCAGGAGCGTGAGCCCCCAGCCCGATACCTGAGGACCCATCTGGGCGAGCTGGCTGGCGGCCTTCACCAGCGGGGCCCACAGCCAGAGCCACCCGCCCCAGAGGGCGGCCGTGGAGGCCGTGGAGGCGAACCTCCGGTGCCAGGCCAGCTGGTCGCTGGCCTCGATGATCAACGTCGACTTCATGATTCTCCAGTCCCGGCCGCATGTTTCCGGTGCGGCTCCAGGGAGGGCGCGGTCTAACCGATCGGCGCCTTCCTGTCCAGTTAGACGCGCGAGGAGCGCTTTCGATTCACCGGCGGATGCCGCGGTCCGGGCTGACCCATCGGGCTCGAGCGCCCTTTCCCCTCGTAAATACGAGTGGATAGGCAGCAATGGTGGTGGCGGCACCGATGACCCAGTAGGCGACGGGGTACCAGATCATCCAGAAGAGCGTCCGGCCGAGCCCACGATCGTATCGCGCATCCATCGCGGTCGAGAAGATGAACTGCAGCAGGCAGACCGTCCCGAGCAGGACGCCCCCCGACGCGGGAACGAGGGGCGAGCCGACGGGCGGGACGAGGCCGGTGGGCAGGACCAGCCCGACGAGCCAGAGAAGGGAGAGGGCGAGCAGCGCGTAGGCCCACACGGCGCTCGCCGTCATCTCGAGGAGGAGCGGCCAGAGCTGGCGCTGCGCGGGCCGTACCCAGGCGTCCAGGTTCTTGAGCAGCGTCTGCGCGCCCCCCGTGGCCCATCGGAGCCGTTGCTTCCAGAGGCCTCGCAGGGTCTCGGGCATGAGGATCCAGGTGAGCGCCCGGGGCTCGAAGAGCACGTCCCAGCCGGCCCGGTAGAGCTTCCAGGTGATGTCGATGTCCTCGGTGAGGACGTCGGTGCTCCAGTAGTCCACCTGGTGAACGGCGGATCGGCGGAACGCCGTGATCACCCCACTCACGGTGAAGATGCGCCCGAAGGTCTTCTGGGCCCGCTTGATGGTGCCGACGATGCAGGAGAACTCCCCCACCTGCACGCGCCCCAGGATCGTCGAGCGGTTCCGGATGCGCGGGTTGCCGGTGACCGCGGCCACGCCGGGCTTCTCCACGAAGTGGCGCACCAGCCAGTGGGCGGCGTGCCGGTCGAGGAGCGCGTCCCCGTCGATGCAGACGAGGATCTCGTGCCGCGCCAGGAGCGCCCCGGTCCGCAGGGCCACCGCCTTGCCCTGGTTCTCGGCGAGGTGGATCACCCGCAGCCGCGGGTGGACCGTGGCGAGCCGCTCCAGCACAGCGGCGGTGCCGTCCCCGCTGCCGTCGTTGATGGCGATCACCTCCAGCTCCGGGTAGTCGAGCGCGAGCGCGTGGGTGATGGTGTCCTCGGCGTTCTCCTCCTCGTTGAAGCAGGGGATGAGGACCGAGATCGGGGGCGGGTCTGCGAGCGGGACCGGTGCGTCCCACCTCGGCTGGGTGCGCTCCCGACGCCACCAGAACAGGGCCGCTCCCACCATCCAGACCGCCGACATGACGAGCGGGTACCAGAAGACGTAGGAGAGCAGGACCCTCCCGACGGTGGCGAGCACGTTCACTCGTGTGCCTCAGGGTGCAGGGCGCGGGGGCGCCGGCCTCTGCGAGAGCACGCGCCGGATCACCGCCGGGTCGGGGTGATTCTTCATCGGGGTGTCGGGATAGTACCCCACGTGCTGGACGCCGAGGTCGAAGAGCGTGCGGATGGTCCCCGCCAGCTCCTCGCTCGGGATGGGCTTCGAGCCGTGCCGCCAGTCCACCGCCTGCAGCTCGAAGACCACCTTCTTCATCGCCCCACGCGCCTTCACCTCGGCGACGAGGTCCCGGTAGAAGGCGCCCGGATCGGGGGCGTTCTCCATGTACGGCATGGCCATGATTGCGGTGAAGTCGTACCGGGCGAGCGAGTTGTCGAGCGCCTGCGCGTACCAGGCCTCCGCGCGCGGCTTGAGCACGACCTGGGCGTAGAGGTTGCGGGCCACCACGAGCCCGGGCTGCTCCCGGCGGACGATGGCCGCGAGCTCCATCGCGAAGTCGTCGAGCGCGTTCACCTTGAAGATGGTCCACCGGCCGACCAGGTCGTCGCTCTTGCGGATCGCCTCCACCGAGCCGGGCAGGCCCCAGCCGAGATAGGTCTCGAGGGCGGGCGGGCTCGCGTCCTCGCGGTCCGAGAGGGTGAGATCGTCGTGGAAGAGGATCCCGTCGAAGTTGGCCGATCGGGCCAGGTCCTCGTAGATCTCGCGGATGGCCTGGCGGGCCCGGGGCGAGAACGGCGAGAGGCGCTTGTAGGCCATGTCCACCCGGCCCGCGGTCTCGCCCGGCGCCGGCAGCAGGGCCGTCACCACGTCCTTCGAGGCGGGATCGTCGGGCGGGAGCTCGAAGGCGAGGGCCGGAAACCAGGCGTAGAGGCGCCGGACCTGGGTGCGGGTGCGGATCTGCCAGGCTACCCGGTTGAAGAGGTCGGCCCGCATGGGCAGGCGGCGGCTCGGGAAATAGACCGCGTCGGCGGATCCGTTCGCATCGGGGTCGGCGAAGGCCTGCAGGTAGACGGTGTTCACGTTCAGCCACTGGAGCCGATCGAGCAGGTGCGACAGGTTGCGCTCCTGCTGGGCCGGGTCGGGGTCGTAGATCGCGTCGAGGTCGACGTGGGCGATGGACTGGGGCCGGTCCTCGTCGGAGACGTCCTCCTCGCGCTCCTCCAGTTCCCTCGCGAAGGCCGGGAGCGTGAGAATCGGCGTCGACGATGAGCCGGCGGAGCGCCAGGAGCGGCGTGTCCGGGCCGTTGGCCCCGTCGAGCAGCGTGAGCCCGACCCGGAAGCCGAGGCGCTCGGCGATGGCCACCGTGGTGGCGTTGTAGCGGCCGTAGGGCCAGGTGATCACCCGCGGCGCCTTGCCGGTGCGCTTCTTGATCTCGGCCACGCTTCGCGCCAGGTCGGCCTCGATGCGGAGGCGGTAGGAGGCCTCGTCCTCGTGGCGCTTCTCGTCCGGGAGCCAGCGCCGGTTGGTCGCCGCTGGCTGCAGGTTTCCCTGCGGGTTCGCGAGGATGCCCCGGTGCAGGTCCCAGGAGTGGCTGCCCACCTCCACCAGGCCGCTCTGCCGCATCTCGCGCAGCGCTTCCCAGGAGATCATCGCCGCCCTCGGCTGCGGCTTCCCGTCGAGGTCGACGAGCTGCTTCTGTTCGAGCCAGCTGCCCACCACGCTCACCACGGCCGGGATGCGGAACATCTTGAGCACCGGCCAGGCGTGGACGAAGACCGACTGGTACGCGTCGTCGAAGGTGACGAGCACCGCCTTGTCCGGGAGCGGCTTCTTCCCCGCGCGGCTGGCGAGCAGGTCGTCGATGTCGACGAACCGGTAGCCGTGGTTCCGGAGCCAGTCCATCTGGCGGAGGAAGTTGGTCGGCGTGACGGCGTACGCGGGCGTGAGCGCGTCGGTCTTGTCGGCGATCTCGTGGTAGCTCAGGATCGTGAGTTCGCCACGGTCCCGCGCGGATGCGATCGCGGGGAGCAGGAGGACCAGGGGCAGGAAGCGCCGGAGGGAGCGTACGGGTGACATGAGGCCGGCATTCTAGCCCCGACCGGAGCGTGGTCGTAGTGGGCGAATGGCTGCCGCGCATGCGCTACAATCCGTTCCACGACGTGCTCGGGCAAGGCGTGCCGGAGTGGTTCCGGAACGCGCAGCCCAAAGGGCGCGGGAGCCCCGGGGTCGCCGCATGCGAAACGTCCTGCTTGCCTGCATGGTCGCGCTCGTGGCGCTTGCCGTACCCGCATCCGGCGCCGCCAAGAGCGCCGCCGAGCTCGAGCGCTACCCGCTGAGCCCGCCCGACATGACCTCGCCGGAGCGGACCCTGAACGCATTCCTGACGGAGACCACCGGGGCGGTCGACGCCTACCTGGCGGGCGACCGGGATCTGATGAATCTCCGCGCAGATCGAGCGGTGCAGACTCTCGCCGTCGACCAGCCCCGGGCTGGCACGTCCGGCTTGCCGCAGGCGACGGAGAACGCGCTGCTGCTCCTGGAGATCCTGGCCCGCACCCCGCTGCCGCCCGACGACCAGGTTCCCGGCGGGATCCCCGGGAAGGACGAGTTGCCAGCCTCCTGGACGATCCCGAAGACCGAGATCCGGCTGGTCCGCGTCGAAGGACAGGCCGGCGAACCGGCCAGCTACCGCTTCTCCCCCGATACCGTCAGCCGGCTGCCCGAGTTCTACCGGCGCGTACGAGACCTGCCTGCGAACCCGCCCCTCGCCAGGTATGACGGCGTGGTCGAACGCTACCGGCTGGGGCCGGGCCTGGCCGCGCCGGACTTCCTGGTGGCCTTCGTCCAGCGCCTGCCGGCCCCCTGGTTCAAGACCATCGGCGGGGCGCCCGTCTGGAAATGGGCGGCACTGGCGATTGCACTGCTGACCGCCCTGATCCTCCTCAAGATCGCCCATCGCCTGACCACGGCCCTGGAATCCTCCACGCCGGGTGCCGCCGGCCGCGGATGGCTGGCGAGCCCGCTGCTCGCGGTCTTCGCCACGGTGCTGGTCGCCGTCCTGAGCCACTGGACCGTGGACGTGATCGGGTTGACCGGCACGCGGCGGGCGGTGATGGTCGGGGTCATGGCGACGCTGTACCACCTCGCCTGGGTCTGGTTGATCTTCGTGTTCGCGGCGCGAGCCGCCGACGTGGTCAACAGGATTCGCGCGAAGGGCGTGTACGCGCTGGACTCCCAGCTCATGCGCCTGGTCTTCAGGCTCATCGCCGTCGTGCTTGCGACCTCCGTCCTGATCCACCTGGGCGAGAGCCTCGGCGTATCGGTGGCGCCCATGATCGCCGGTCTCGGTGTCGGCGGCCTCGCGGTGGCGCTGGCCGTCCGTCCGACCCTCGAGAACGTCATCGGCGGCTTCATCCTCTTCGCCGATGCGCCGGTGCGGGTCGGCGAGTTCTGCCGCTTCGGCGACAAGCTGGGAACGATCGAGGCCATCGGCCTGCGCTCGGTCCAGGTGCGCGGCCTCGACCGCACCGTGATCACCGTCCCCAACGCCGATTTCTGCCAGCTCCAGCTCGTCAACTTCACGCGGCGCGACTCGATCCTCCTCCACACGACGCTCCACCTGCGCTACGAGACCACTGCCGACCAGCTGCGGCTCGCGCTGGCGCGGCTGCGCGAGCTCCTCATTCGCCATCCCAGGGTCTCCCCGGATCCCGCCCGGGTGCGCTTCGTCGGGTATGGAGACTCCTCCCTGGACCTCGAGATCTTCGCCTTCGTCCAGACACGCGATTTCGGAGAGTTCCTCGCGATCCAGGAGGACCTCAACCTGCGCATCAAGGACATCGTCGAGGCGTGCGGCAGCGGGTTCGCATTCCCGTCGCGCACCCTCTACGTGGAACGCTCGAACGGCCTCGACGGAGAGCTCGCCAGGGCGGCGGAGACGGAGGTCGCTCGCTGGCGCGGCGAGAATCGGTTGCCGTTCCCCGAATTCGACGAGCGCGAGAAGAGCGAGATGTCGGACACGCTCGACTATCCGCCGGAAGGTTCACCGGGGCGCCTGCCTCCCATTTGACTCATGGTCAATCCTTCACGGGCGCCGCGCGATGCTCACACCGTCAGGTACCTCGCCTGGATCTCCGGGTCCCGCTCGAGTTCCTCCCGCGTCCCCTCGAACTTCACCGCCCCCTTCTCGAGGACCACCCCGCGGTCGCAGAGCCCCAGGGCGAACCGGGCGTTCTGCTCGGCGAGCAGCACCGGCAGGCTGTCCCGGAGCCGCCGCACCACGCCGGCCAGATCGGACACGATGATGGGCGCGAGCCCCTCGGAGGGCTCGTCGAGCAGGAGGAGCCTGGGGTTCCCGCAGAGCGCGCGGGCGATGGCGAGGAGCTGCTGCTGCCCCCCGGAGAGCGCCCCCGCCTTGCGCTTGCGGAGCGGCGCCAGCAGGGGGAACTCCTCGAAGACCCGCCCGGGCGTCCAGGCCGGGCCGCCGCGCGCCGGCAGGGTGGCGACCTCCAGGTTCTCGTCGACGGTGAGGCCGGCGAAGACCCGGCGGTCCTCCGGGACCCAGGCCAGGCCGTCGCGGACGTTCTCGTGGACGGCCCGGCCGGCCAGGCTGCGCCCGAGGAAGCGCACCTCCCCGGCCGAGGGGGGCGTGAGGCCGAGGATGCCGCGGATGGTGGTCGACTTCCCGGCGCCGTTGCGGCCGAGGAGCGCCACCACCTCGCCCTCCCGCACGTCGAACGAGACCCCGTGGAGCACGTGGCTCTGCCCGTAGTGGACGTGCAGCCCCCGGACTTCCAGCATCGCCGGGCCGCTCACGGGGTCGCCCCCAGGTACGCCTCGCGGACCGCGGGGTCGGCCTTGATCTCCTCGGGCGTGCCCTGGGCCAGCAGCTCCCCCTGGTGAAGCACGAAGATCCGGCGGGCGAGGCCGAACACCACCTTCATGTCGTGTTCGGTCACGAAGAAGGTGGTCCCCAGGCGCGCCGCCAGCTCGCGGATGAGCGCGATCATCCGGTCGGTCTCCTCGGGGTTCATCCCCGCGGTCGGCTCGTCGAGGAGGACCAGCCGGGGCGACCGGGCCAGCACGATGGCCATCTCCACCAGCCGCTTGTCGCCGTAGGCCAGCGTGGCGGTGACCCGGTGGGCCTGGCCGAGGAGCCCGACGGTGTCGAGCACCTCCTCGGCCCTTCGCCTGGCCTCCTTCTCGGCCGCCAGCCGCCCCAGGAAGCGCCAGCCGTGGCCGCGTTCCAGCAGGAGCGGGACCAGCACGTTCTCCAGGACGGAGAGGCTGGGGAAGACGTTGGTGATCTGGAAGGAGCGGGCCAACCCCTGGCCGACCAGGCGGTGGGCCGGCACGCCGGTCACGTCACCGCCGTCGAGCAGCACCGCGCCCCGGGTCGGAGGGAACCGGCCGGAGACCACGTTGTAGAAGGTGGTCTTCCCCGCGCCGTTGGGGCCGATGAGGGCGGAGAGCTCGCCCCGCTCCACGGTGAGCGACACGCCCTGGAGGGCGGCGAACTTGCCGAAGTGACGGGTCAGGTCCCGGACCTCGAGCAGGACCGGGCTCACGGCGCCCTCCGGCGGAGCTTCCCGGCGAGGTCGGTGGCCGTCCCGAGGATGCCCTTGGGGAGGAGGATCACGATGGGGACGAGCAGCGCCCCGAGGACGATCATCCAGTTCTGGGTGTAGGCGGTCACCGCCTGCTCCAGCCCGTAGAAGGCGGTCGCGCCCACCAGCGGCCCGAGGAAGGTCCCCGCGCCACCGAGGACGGTCATGAGCACCGGGCGGGCCGAGAAGGACCAGTGCGCCATGTCCGGCGTGGCCACCCGGTTGAAGATGGCGAAGAGGACACCGGCCAGCCCGGACACCGCCGCGGAGAGGACGAAGGCGGCCAGGCGCAGGCGCGCCACGCTGCCACCCACGAAGGCGATCCGCTCACGGTTCTCGCGGGAGGCCTGGAGGAGCAGCCCGAAGGGCGAGGCCACGATGCGCCGGAGAAGCAGCACCACCAGAACCGTCACGGCGAGAGCCAGCAGGTACATGTTGCGCGGCCGGGCCAGGGCCACCTCGACGACGACCAGGCCGAGCTTCGGCACGCTGAAGCCGGTGAGGCCGTCCGAGCCGCCGGTCACCTCACGCCAGTTCCAGGCCACCGCGTTGACCATCATCCCCAGCCCGAGGGTGAGGATGGAGAAGTAGATCTCGTCGCGCCGCACCGCCAGGGCGCCGAGCGGGAGCGCCAGCAGCGCGGCGGCCAGGGTGCCGGCGAGGAGCACCAGCCAGACGCTCTGCACGCCGTGGAGCAGGAGGAAGGCGGCGGCGTAGGCCCCTGCCCCGAAGAAGGCCGCCTGCCCGAAGGAGAGCAGCCCGGCGTAGCCGAAGAGCAGGTTGAAGCCGAGCGCGAAGATCCCCAGGATCAGGATCTCGGTCGCCACCAGGAGCGCGTAGGTCGGCAGGAAGAAGGCGAGCGCCACCAGGGCGGCCACGGCCCCGGCGGCGAGGAAGCGGACGGCGGCGGCGCGCCCGGGCCCGCCCACGCTCAGGCCTCCCCGAAGAGGCCTCGGGGGCGGAACACCAGGATCACGGTGAGGAGCAGGTACGGGATCGCCATCTGCGCCCGCGGCATCACCTGGGTGCCAAAGGCCTCGAGCAGGCCGAGCAGGAGAGCCCCGACGAAGGCGCCGGGGAACGATCCCAGCCCGCCCACCACCACCACGATGAAGCTCTCGATGATGACCCGCTCCCCCATGGCCGGGCCGACGCTCTGGTAGGGAGCCGCCAGGGCGCCCCCCAGCGCCGCCAGCGCCGTCCCGAAGACGAACACCCCGGTGAAGAGGCGCGGGACCGCGATGCCGACGCCCGAGGCCATCTCCCGATCGGAGGCCGCGGCCCGGATGACCCGCCCCCAGCGGGAATGGCTGAAGAATGCCCACAGGCCGCCCCCCACGACCGGGCCCAGCAAGACCAGGAAGAGCCGGTAGACGGGGAAGGTGTAGCCGGCCACCGCCACCGAGCCCCTCAGGAGGGCCGGGGGATCGACCACGTGGTTGCCCGGGCCCCACAGCAGGCGGATCCCGTCCTCCAGCACGAGGAGGAGCGCGAAGGTGAGGAGGAGCTGGTAGGAGACGTCGCGCCCGTAGACGCGCCGGAGCAGGCCCGACTCGATCACCGCGCCGATGAGCCCGACGACCAGCGGCGCCGCCAGGAGCCCCCACCAGAACGACCCCGTCCACCCGGCGACCGCCATGCAGGCGTAGGCCCCGAGCATGAAGAGCGCGCCGTGGGCGAAGTTGAGGACACCGGCCACCCCGAAGATGGTGGTGAGCCCCATGGCGATGAGGAAGAGGAGCATCCCCCAGGAGAGGCCGTTGAGGGCGTTGATGACGAGCAGGTCCATGAGAGGACCCCCCATGCCGCCGCCCGCAGTCGCGGCCGGCGGCGCGGGGGTCGGGCCTAGCGCTTCGGCATCTTGCAGGTCGGCGGCGGCGTGATCTCGCTGCCCGGGAACGTCTTCATCGGCTTGAGGATCCGGATGTCGAACCCCTTGTCGGCCGCGGTCACGCCCCAGGTGCCGTCCTGGACCGCCTGGTGGTCCTCAACCCGGATGGTGATCTTGCCGACCGGGACCTCGACCGTGAGCCCCTCGAGCGCCTGGGCGATGGCCTTCTTGTCGGTGCTCTTGGCCTTCTCGGCGGCGGCCTTGTAGGTCATCACCGCGGCGTAGGCGCCCTGGGCGTTGTAGGAGGGGTAGACGCCGAACCTCTTCTTGAAGCGCTCCACGAACCCCTTGTTGATCGCCGAGTCGTTGGCCAGGAACCAGTAGCGCGTGCCCACCCAGATCCCGGTCGGCATCTTGTCCTTGAGCGCCTCGAGGACCTCGGTCGCGGCACCGAGGGTGAAGAGCAGGTGCTTCTTCTTCTGGAAGAAGCCGAGGTCGGTCGCCTGCTTGACGAAGTCGATGAGGTTCCCGCCCCAGAGCGAGATGAGGACGCCGTCGGCGTCGGAGGCCATCACCTTGGTGATGTAGGGGGAGAAGTCGGTGGTCTTGGTGGGCGGGAAGGCGGCGGCGTCGTCGGGGAGGAAGGTCGCGTCGGCCTTCTTTCGCCCCAGCTCCGCCTTGAAGAACTCCCAGGACTGGTGGCCAAACGCGTAGTCGGGGCCGACCGTGGTCCACCGCTTGGCGGGCAGGTCCTGGGCGAGCCTGACGGCGATCCCGACGTTCTGGGGAAGGGAGAGGGAGATGCGGTAGGTCCAGGCGTTGCACTTGTCGCCGGTGACGTGGGGCGTCGCGGCGTGGGTGATGATCAGCGGGGTCTCCAGCTCCGGCATGATGGGCGCGACGCCCTCGGCGGTGCCGGAGGAGTCGAGGCCGATGACCGCGTCCACGCCGTCCTCGTAGACGAGCTTGCGGACCACCCGGATGCCGATGTCGGCCTTTCCGGCCTCGTCCTCGAAGAAGGGCTCCACCTTCCGGCCGAGGATGCCGCCCTGCTGGTTGACCTCGTCCACGGCCAGCTCGGCCCCCTGCTTGGCGAACTGGCCGTAGACCGCCAGCGGGCCGGACATGATGTAGGCGAAGCCGAGCTTCACCGGCTTCTCGGCGGCGGGGGCGGGGGATGGAAGGAGAAACGCGGCGGCGAGCAGGACGCCGGGCAGCCCGTGACGAGGACGCATCGGGAACCTTTCTGTGGCGCGTGAGAGGAGAAGCAACTGTCTCGGCCGGCAAGATAGCCCAGATCACCGCGGTCACGGGCGGGCGTTTGCCTGCCGCCACGATGGAACGCCCCTGCCGGGGCCCAATCCGGCGATCTCATCGACCCCCATGCTCCACATGTGGAGGGACCTGTCCGCATCACGGTTCGTGCGTGTTCGGAGGAAGGATGACCAGGAACGCCGAGAGGCGGCTCGCGCCGCCCCTCGCCACTGCGCTCCTGTCGGAAGAACCTCGCCCTACTCCTTGCGCTTGTCCTCGATTTCCTTGGACAGCGCCTCGAGCGGTGCTTCCTCGGGCTTCGACGCATCGGCAACCTTGTCCTCCGTGGCCTTGCCGGTGAAGTGGGCAGCGCCGGGAGCCCAGCCCGGGGTGATGGTCGCGCCGAGGTCCTGCGCCGAGCGACTGAACACGCCCGCCACCCCGCCGACGGCCGTCTTGGCAGCCAGGTAGAGGCCGATGAAGGGGAGGAAGACGACCATGAGGCCGCCCAGCACCGGCATGAGGCCGAGGGCCGCAGCGGTCGGGACCTTCACGTAGTGCTCGGAGGCGGCGCCAGGAAGCTTCTGCCCGTCCTTCTCGATGGGGAAGATTTCCCAGTTGCTCTTGGAGAGGTAGTACCCGCCCTGCACTGCGCTGCCGCCGTTGATGGTCTTCATGGTCTGTTCTCCCTTTCTGATGAGGAGTGTGCTCCATCCAGCGGGCCACCGATATTGGGAGTGGTCCCGAGGCTGCGGACATTGAATCCGGGTGGAGGCCAGGGAAAACACCCGAACCCGGATGGGGCGCGCGGAGCCGCAAAGCGCAGGGGGAGTTCAGTACCCCGGCTCTGAGCGGGGCCCTACCTCACGGCGCCGAGCAGTCCGCGCGCCACCAGTTGCCCGGTGATCACGTCGGCAAATCCGCGCACGTCGCGCTGGAAGTCGGAGGGATTCAACGTCTGGGTGATGCCGGACCAGACGAGGCGTCCCGTCGATACCTCGTAGAGCGAGGTCTCGACCATCACGAGGTTGTACTGAGAGACCTGCGTCACCGGGACCGTGGTCGTCGCCCAGACGTTGGTGCTGCCCCATCCCGGGCCCCACATCGGCCCACCCCAGACCGGTGTCGTCGTCGTCACCATCATCGTGTTCACCTGGGTCCGCGTGTCGACGCCGAGCACGCGAATCACGAGCACCCCCTCCGCGCCGGACCTCCTCACGGCCTCGGTGAAAGGCTCGGGGGCGTTCCGCGCCTCGTCGGAGACCACGGCCCAGCCGGGAGCGGCGTGGACTCCCAGGGTCCCGAGCCTCTGAGAGAAGATGTCCTCGGCCAGGCGACGGTTGGCGACATTGAGGCCCGCGGCCACGACGGTGATCCGATGCATCGGCCCGCCCGTGAAGGTCGGGTCGTACCAGGCCGACTGGAGGGCCGTGGTCTGGCACCCGGTCAGGGCGAGCGTCGCGAGAAGCAGGGGGGCGATCGTGGCGAGTTTGCGCATGGTGGATTCCTCCTACCGGGGGAGGCTGCGACTTTCAATGGCACAGAGGAGGTTCACGGTTTTCAGCCGCCCCTCATTGGCCGGGTCCGGATGGGTCGCGGTGTCGTGCGACCGAGCCAGCACGCGGTCCTGGGATGCGCTCGAATGCGAAGAGGCCAGCCCTCGCGGACCAGCCTCTCGTCCTGTCGGGCCGCTGGCCCGCAGTGATCTCCCTGGCTACGCCTTCTTCGCCACGGCAGCGGCCCTGCGGGCCGGGGTCTCGGCGAGGACGCCGACTGCAGCGCCGGCCACCGCGCCGCCCACCGCGAAGAGCGCGCCGACGCCCGTGGCGCCCATCACCATGCCGAACACGATCAGGGCGCGGACCGCGAAGGTCGCCTGGACCGGCGTCCCGAAGATCCCGCCCGCCAGCATCACGCCGGCGTACCCACCGTAGAGCAGTGCGGGGAGCAGGGCGATGGCGAGGAAGAGGGCCAGTCCGACTGCGGCTCCGACGATGCTGGGGGTCTTGCGGTTCATGGGGTTCTCCTTGGTTGCCGTCAGCGTTGGTGGACGAGAGGAGGTACTGCACCTCCCCTGCCAAGACTGGGGTCCTGGAGTTCCGGGGGGTTGGAGAAGGGGCTTGTCGGGAAATCCAGACGGGGCGCCGGGGTTGGCGACGCGGAACCCGGACGGCATTCCCGTCGCGCTCCACATCGGCTCGGGCAGCCCGTACTTCGTCAACGACAGGCCTGGCGACCTTGCTTGACGGGATCTCCAGGGAAATTAGGTTTCCCCCGTGCGTCCCGTGACGAGGCTGCAAGCGGTGGACAGGAAGACCGTGGAGCCTTCCGCGAAGGTCGGCATCCCCGTCGATCCCGGCGACCCGTAGATGCCGACAACTTTTCCTCAGAGGCTGTCGATCACGGGCATGGGAGGCCTTGCTGCTCTCTCCGCTACGCACTGGATGCGGAAGAACATCTCCGACCCGGCACCGGTCCTTTCATTTGCGCTAGGCGTGATGCCCAACCTTGCGGCTGCGTTTGCAATGCCCCTGATCCTGGCCAGTTTCGTCCCCCCCATTTCACGCGTTCCCAATGCGGTGAGTTCTCGTCGCACGTACTTGTGGATCCTCTTGTTCACGACGGCCGGACTTTGCGGCTGGGAGCTTGTACAAACACGAAGCGACCGATTTGTATTTGATGTCCATGACATCCTCGCAACGGGATTGGGTTCATTCCTTGCCTACCTCGCGTTTGGTTGGCATGCCCGCGGCTTCCAGGTCAGCAACCAGGCGGCTGCTCGCCGGGGCGAGGCGTAGCACCTCGCCTGGCGAGCGGAGGAGGGCAGAGCTGCTCATCGGTGCAGCTCGTCCCTCCGCCCGAGGACCGGAGCCACGGCCCGTGGCCGGGCTCCCACGCTGGAGCAGGTCGTGGTCCTGACGACGGACCCACGCATCCCGGAGGACCGGTGGGCGCCGTATCCGGTCCGCTTCCTCGGCGGACCTCGCCCCGGCGAGGCCGCCAACGCGAGGTGGCGCGACCTCGACCGTGGCCGTCCGCCGACGTCGGGCGACTTCCTGTTCCCGCGTGAGGGCGGGAAGCAGCGGCTCGTCAGTCGGACTTCTACACGCGCCTGGCGCTGTAGCCCAGGACGAGGGCACAGTCGGGGTTGCAGGCAAGGGGACAACCAACGACAACCCCCGACAACCTTGACGATTGCAGAGGGGAAGAACTGGAGCGGGAAGAGGGATTTGAACATTTACGGCGGGTGAACTCCAACCGTGCGACAGTCCACGCCCTTCTGTCGTTTCGCCCGTCGTTGTCGGTGGTTGAATCCTCGATCCGGTTCCCCAGGCTTCCCCACCCTTCCCCGGGCTTGTCCCAGCGTCCGGGAGACATACGGGAGACGTGAAGTTGCTTCGCCTTCGGTCGCGCCCCTGCAGCGCCAAGCGGTCAGTACCAACTGTTAGGGTGCTCCATGCCATCGAAGAAGCGCTCCGGGGAGGAGCGCGGGGCCAAGAAATCGACGGGACCCTGGCGCGTCCATTTTTTCCGCCGGCATCCTCATGACGACCCGTTCGAGAGTGTGCCCGCGCGCGACTTCCTCGACGGTTGTCCCACCAAGGTGAGCGCCATGATGATCGCGGTCGCTCGCGCGGTCGCAGAGGCCCCGCCCCCCACGTTCAGCGGAGGGGGCAAGTGGGAGGCGATGCACGGCAAGATGGGAGGCATCTACGAAATCCGGGTCGACGGCCCCGACCGTCACCACTACCGCCTCTTCTGCCTCCTGGAGAGGGCCGGTGCCGATCTTGGCCTCGGCGGCCCGAGCCTCGTCCTGGTCATCGGCCTGGACAAGCCATTCCAGACCAGGCTCTCGAACCGGGACTACGACGAGGTCCTCGAACTCGTGGCCGAGTTCCGGAAGAGGGCGCCTCGAAGCGTCCTCAGCTGACCTCAGACATGAGCGGCTGCCCGCCGCCGACGGCTCGGCGCTCGGGCCGGTCGGAGCTCGACGCGAAGCCCGACCGCGCCCGCCAGGCGGACGACCGTTTGCAGCGTCGGGTTGCTCTTCTTCGCCGTCAGGAGCCGCCGCACCGATTCCTGAGGAGTACTGGCGCGGCGGGCCAGGTCGGCCTTGGTCAGGCTGACGCTTCCGCGTGCATCGTCGATCTGGCGCATGAGTCGATCGATCTCGTCGATCTCCGCCCTAGCATCCCTGTAGGCAGAGGCGAACTCGGGAGTCTTCATCCGGCCCTGGACGTACTTGTCGAAACCCGTCTTGGCGCGAGGCATGGACGTAACATATACGATACGGTCGCGCAGGCGCAAGGGGGGACCTGGAGAACGTATCGCTCGTGGCCGTGAAGGAACTCCTCGGCCACGAGAGCATCGAGATGACGTCCGGTACTGGCAACCTGACGCCGGACGTGAAGAGGGACGCCGTGAAGTTCCTGGACCTGCCAGGGAGGGTTCCCAGCGGCACCCTGACGGCACACTTGAGGCACAAGAGTCGGAGCCGAGCGCTACCCTAGAAAAATGCCCCGACAAACCTGGAGTTTGTCGGGGCTGTACTGGAGCGGGAAAAGGGATTTGAACCCTCGACCCTCGCCTTGGCAAGGCGATGCTCTACCGCTGAGCTATTCCCGCAAAGTGCTGTATCGAGGGGCGGATTTATAGGGTCACCCCCTCGGGAGTGTCAAGACCCTTGCCGTCGCTCCGGGGCCCCTCCCGGAGGTGCGCCGGAACCGCCCGGAGCGGGCGCGTACACGGCCCCGAAGAAGTCACGCATGTACACCCACGCCGACCAGAGCGAGAAGGCCACCGAGAGGTAGAGGAGCCAGGTCCCGACCACGTTCGCGTCCACGTCCACCTCGAAGGCCAGGAAGTCCACCCGGTACTTGTAGTGAATGAGCAGGAAGGAGATGGCGGCGATCTGGAGGATGGTCTTGTACTTCCCCTCCTGGCCGGCGGCGATGACGATCCCGTCGCTCATGGCCATGGTTCGCAGCCCGGTCACCGTGAACTCCCGGGCGATGATGAGGATGACGAGCCATGCCGGCACCCTTCCCAGGTGCACGAGCATGATGAGCATCGACATCACGATGAGCTTGTCGGCGAGCGGGTCGAGGAACTTGCCGACCACGGTCACCGTCCCGGTGCGGCGCGCCACCCAGCCGTCGAGGAAGTCGGTGGCCCCGGTCACCGCGAAGAGCCCGCCGGCGACGAAGCTGTTCACCCGCCCCTCGTAGTACGTGAACGCCAGGATCACCGGGATCATGGCGATCCGCACCACCGTGATCACGTTGGGCGCGTTGAGGAGGTCTCTGCGGAGGGTACCCAATCCCGCCTCAGTCGGCCGGGGCTGCGTCGGGATCGACGAACACCCGCCCGTCGCCGGTGAGCTCGACCATCACCGGCGAGGCCGGCGACGGAGCGGCGGCCACGACCCCGTCCGCGCCGGCGAGCAGCCCGATGCGCGGCGTCACCGCTCCCGTCCATCCCACCAGGGCCGAGGGCGGCACGCGCAGCGGTTCGGCCCCCGAGACCTCGATGGCCACCGGCGCCGCTGCCGTGCGGAGCAGGATGCGGCCCCGGCCGCGCAGGTGGACGAGGTCGAGGTCGCGGGAGTGGCGCGAGGGCACGCGGCCGTTCTCGAAGAGCACCGCCTCCTCGAGGGCGAATACACCCTCCTCCCGGAAGTACCCGGCATCACCGGCCAGGTCGATGACGGTGAACACCCATCCTCCGGTCCGGAAGAAGAGGGCGCCGTCACCGGCCATCCGGTTCATGCGATCCCTTCCCGAGCCGAAGGGCTTCTCGGTGACCTTGCCGCGGAAGCGCTTGGACTCGGGGTGAGCCGTCACCGAGCCGCGCACCGCGAAGAGCCCGTCGATCCGGCAGACCAGCTCGCCGCGCACCGCGACGTGAAGGATGCCTCCCTCCACGGCGAAGACCTCGGGGGGCGGACGGACCGTGCGCTCGGTGGCGAACGCCCCGAGCCCTCCCGGGGCCACCGCCGTGCGGGGCGACGGCGTCGGGGCCGGGTGCGGGGCCGGGGTCGGCCTCTCCGCGAGGAGCGCATCGCACCGCGCCAGGAGGGCGGCGCTCCCCGACTTCTCGAGCCACGGCCGCGCCCCCCGCGGGTCACCCGCCTCGAGGAGGGCGAGCCCGAGGTAGCCCATGGCCTTCCGGTGCTCGGGGTCGAGGTCGAGCGCGATGGAGAACTGCCGTACCGCCTCCGGATGGCGGCCTCCCTTCATCCAGGCCAGCCCCAGGTTCACGCGCCCGGACACCTCGGCGGGGTTCTCGTCGACCAGCTTTCCGTAGGCCTCGGCCGCCTCGTCGTAGAGCCCGGCCCGGTAGCAGGCCTGGCCGAGAAGGCCGAGCGAACCGACGTCCCGGGGCACGTGCTCGGAGGCCTTCCGGAGAGACTCCTTCGCCCCGTCGAGCTCGCCGGCGGACAGGCGTTCCGTCCCCACCGCCAGGTGGTGCTGGAACCTCTCGTCCACCGTGGAGATCGCGTCACCCGTCCCGGCGCTGGCCACCCGTCACCCCTTGGCGTTGCGGCTCTTCAGCTGCTCGAAGATCCTGAGGACCTTCTGGATGTAGAACTGGGTCTCCGGATAGCTGGGAACGCCTCCGGCCCGCTTCACCGCCTCGGGCCCCGCATTGTAGGCGGCGAGCGTCTTCATGAGGTCCCCCTCGTACTTGTTGGCGAGGACGCGCAGGTAGCGCGCGCCCCCGTCGATGTTCTCCTCGGGACTCCACACGTCGCGGACGTACATCGCGCGGGCGGTGTCCGGCATGAGCTGCATGAGCCCCATGGCGCCCTTCTCGGACTTCGCGGTGGGGAGGAAGCCCGACTCGACCGCCATGACGGCGAGGAGCAGGTCCTCGGAGAGGCTGTACTTCTCGGCCGCGCGACGCACGTGATCCCGGTACGCGGTGGGTGCGAGGAGGATCGCCTTCACCTCCGCGCCGGTGATGGACCCCGGGGGGCGACGGCCCTGCGCCGACCCGCCAGTCGCCTTCGTCACCCGCCCCACGCAGCGGTGCTGATCCACGTTCCCGATGACA
>CAWHPQ010000015.1:0-23250 GCA_963831265.1 uncultured delta proteobacterium
ACCCCTCGGCGGACCGAGGGGTTAGATGGAGCGGGAAAAGGGATTTGAACCCTCGACCCTCGCCTTGGCAAGGCGATGCTCTACCGCTGAGCTATTCCCGCAAAGTGCTGTATCGAGGGGCGGATTTATAGGGTCACCCCCTCGGGAGTGTCAAGACCCTTGCCGTCGCTCCGGGGCCCCTCCCGGAGGTGCGCCGGAACCGCCCGGAGCGGGCGCGTACACGGCCCCGAAGAAGTCACGCATGTACACCCACGCCGACCAGAGCGAGAAGGCCACCGAGAGGTAGAGGAGCCAGGTCCCGACCACGTTCGCGTCCACGTCCACCTCGAAGGCCAGGAAGTCCACCCGGTACTTGTAGTGAATGAGCAGGAAGGAGATGGCGGCGATCTGGAGGATGGTCTTGTACTTCCCCTCCTGGCCGGCGGCGATGACGATCCCGTCGCTCATGGCCATGGTTCGCAGCCCGGTCACCGTGAACTCCCGGGCGATGATGAGGATGACGAGCCATGCCGGCACCCTTCCCAGGTGCACGAGCATGATGAGCATCGACATCACGATGAGCTTGTCGGCGAGCGGGTCGAGGAACTTGCCGACCACGGTCACCGTCCCGGTGCGGCGCGCCACCCAGCCGTCGAGGAAGTCGGTGGCCCCGGTCACCGCGAAGAGCCCGCCGGCGACGAAGCTGTTCACCCGCCCCTCGTAGTACGTGAACGCCAGGATCACCGGGATCATGGCGATCCGCACCACCGTGATCACGTTGGGCGCGTTGAGGAGGTCTCTGCGGAGGGTACCCAATCCCGCCTCAGTCGGCCGGGGCTGCGTCGGGATCGACGAACACCCGCCCGTCGCCGGTGAGCTCGACCATCACCGGCGAGGCCGGCGACGGAGCGGCGGCCACGACCCCGTCCGCGCCGGCGAGCAGCCCGATGCGCGGCGTCACCGCTCCCGTCCATCCCACCAGGGCCGAGGGCGGCACGCGCAGCGGTTCGGCCCCCGAGACCTCGATGGCCACCGGCGCCGCTGCCGTGCGGAGCAGGATGCGGCCCCGGCCGCGCAGGTGGACGAGGTCGAGGTCGCGGGAGTGGCGCGAGGGCACGCGGCCGTTCTCGAAGAGCACCGCCTCCTCGAGGGCGAATACACCCTCCTCCCGGAAGTACCCGGCATCACCGGCCAGGTCGATGACGGTGAACACCCATCCTCCGGTCCGGAAGAAGAGGGCGCCGTCACCGGCCATCCGGTTCATGCGATCCCTTCCCGAGCCGAAGGGCTTCTCGGTGACCTTGCCGCGGAAGCGCTTGGACTCGGGGTGAGCCGTCACCGAGCCGCGCACCGCGAAGAGCCCGTCGATCCGGCAGACCAGCTCGCCGCGCACCGCGACGTGAAGGATGCCTCCCTCCACGGCGAAGACCTCGGGGGGCGGACGGACCGTGCGCTCGGTGGCGAACGCCCCGAGCCCTCCCGGGGCCACCGCCGTGCGGGGCGACGGCGTCGGGGCCGGGTGCGGGGCCGGGGTCGGCCTCTCCGCGAGGAGCGCATCGCACCGCGCCAGGAGGGCGGCGCTCCCCGACTTCTCGAGCCACGGCCGCGCCCCCCGCGGGTCACCCGCCTCGAGGAGGGCGAGCCCGAGGTAGCCCATGGCCTTCCGGTGCTCGGGGTCGAGGTCGAGCGCGATGGAGAACTGCCGTACCGCCTCCGGATGGCGGCCTCCCTTCATCCAGGCCAGCCCCAGGTTCACGCGCCCGGACACCTCGGCGGGGTTCTCGTCGACCAGCTTTCCGTAGGCCTCGGCCGCCTCGTCGTAGAGCCCGGCCCGGTAGCAGGCCTGGCCGAGAAGGCCGAGCGAACCGACGTCCCGGGGCACGTGCTCGGAGGCCTTCCGGAGAGACTCCTTCGCCCCGTCGAGCTCGCCGGCGGACAGGCGTTCCGTCCCCACCGCCAGGTGGTGCTGGAACCTCTCGTCCACCGTGGAGATCGCGTCACCCGTCCCGGCGCTGGCCACCCGTCACCCCTTGGCGTTGCGGCTCTTCAGCTGCTCGAAGATCCTGAGGACCTTCTGGATGTAGAACTGGGTCTCCGGATAGCTGGGAACGCCTCCGGCCCGCTTCACCGCCTCGGGCCCCGCATTGTAGGCGGCGAGCGTCTTCATGAGGTCCCCCTCGTACTTGTTGGCGAGGACGCGCAGGTAGCGGGCGCCCCCGTCGATGTTCTCCTCGGGACTCCACACGTCGCGGACGTACATCGCGCGGGCGGTGTCCGGCATGAGCTGCATGAGCCCCATGGCGCCCTTCTCGGACTTCGCGGTGGGGAGGAAGCCCGACTCGACCGCCATGACGGCGAGGAGCAGGTCCTCGGAGAGGCTGTACTTCTCGGCCGCGCGACGCACGTGATCCCGGTACGCGGTGGGTGCGAGGAGGATCGCCTTCACCTCCGCGCCGGTGATGGACCCCGGGGGGCGACGGCCCTGCGCCGACCCGCCAGTCGCCTTCGTCACCCGCCCCACGCAGCGGTGCTGATCCACGTTCCCGATGACAAGGATTCCGTTGGCGTCCTTGCAGGAGAAGATGTCCGTCGCCCCTGCGGTGGCGGGGACGAGCGCGAGCGTGCCCAGGAGGAGCGTGGCGGCGGCGCGGGACATGGACCCTCCACAGGTTACCGCCCGGAGGGCCCCCGGGACAACTTCCGGCGCCCCGTGCTAGGGATCCCGGCCATGTCCACGACATCGCGCGATCATGTCGACTTCCTGGTCCTGGGCGGGGGGGTGGCCGGACTCTCCTTCGCCCTCGAGGCAGCCAGCGCCGGAAGCGTCCTCGTCCTGACCAAGCGCAGCAGCCAGGAGGGAAACACCCAGTACGCCCAGGGGGGCGTCGCCGCGGTGCTCGGCCCCGACGACCAGTTCCCGCTGCACGTGGAGGACACGCTGGTGGCCGGCGCCGGCCTCTGCCACCGGGACGCCGTCGAGGTCACGGTGACGGAGGCTCCGGAGCGGATCCGCTGGCTCCAGTCCCTGGGGGTCGAGTTCGACCGGGAGACCCCGGACCGGTTGCACCTCACGAGGGAGGGCGGCCACTCGCGGCGACGCGTGGCCCACGCCAAGGACACGACCGGCAAGGAGATCGAGAAGCGGCTGCTGGCAGCCTGCGCGGCGGCCGGCATCCGGATCGAGGAGGACCAGGTCGCCATCGACGTCATCACGAGCGAGCGGGCCGGGGTGGCCGGTCCCAACCGCGCGCTGGGAGCCTACGCCATCGACCGGGCAACCGGCTCCATCCGCACCCTCACCGCCTCGGTGACCGTGCTCGCCACCGGCGGATCGGGGAAGGTCTACCTCTACACGTCCAACCCCGACGTGGCGACCGGCGACGGGGTGGCCATGGGCTACCGGGCCGGCGCCACGGTCGCCAACATGGAGTTCTTCCAGTTCCACCCCACCTGCCTCTTCCACCCGGACGCCAAGAGCTTCCTCATCTCCGAGGCGCTGCGGGGCGAGGGAGGCATCCTGCGCAACAAGGCGGGCGAGGCCTTCATGATCCGCTACGACCCGCGCAAGGAGCTGGCGCCGCGCGACATCGTGGCCCGCTCCATCGACGCCGAGGTGAAGCGGCGGGGCGACGACTGTGCCTTCCTCGACATGACCCACCTGCCGAAGGGGTTCCTGCTCGACCACTTCCCGCACATCTACCAGACCTGCCGGGAGTTCGGCATCGACATGGCCGTGCAGCCCATCCCGGTGGTCCCCGCCGCTCACTACCAGTGCGGAGGAGTGGTCACCGACCTCCACGGGCGCACCGGCGTGCCCAACCTGCTGGCGGTGGGGGAGGTGGCCTGCACCGGCCTGCACGGCGCCAACCGGCTGGCCTCCAACTCCGTGCTGGAGGGTCTGGTCTTCGGCCGGCGCGCCGCGCTGGCCGCGGTGGAGCTGCTCGCCGAGAAGCGCGTCCCCCCGCCGGTGCCCGACTGGAACCCGGGCGACGCGCTGGCCCCCGACGAGGGCGTGCTGGTGGCGCACAACTGGGACGAGCTGCGGCGGCTCATGTGGAACTACGTGGGCATCGTACGATCCGTGAAGCGCCTGGAGCGCGCCCGGACCCGGCTGCGCATCCTCCGATCGGAGATCCGCGAGTACTACTGGCGCTACCAGGTCACGCCCGACCTGGTGGAGCTGCGCAACCTGGCCGACGTGGCCCTGCTCATCGTGCAGTGCGCGCTGCGGCGCGGCGAGTCGCGCGGGCTCCACTTCCTGCTCGACCACCCGGTGCCGGACGACCGGTTCCTGAAGGACACCGTGGTGCACCGGGGGGAGATGGAGGAGCCGGGCCCCCTGGCCTGATGACACCGCACGGCCTGCCCGATCAGCGGGCGGACGAAGCCTTCTCCAGGGGCGCCCAGGACATCTGCAGGGTGCCCAGCGCCCCCGCGATGCGCAACTGGAAGGGCAGCTCCGGGAGCGGCGTGGGACCGGGGAACCTCGGGAAGCGGACCCGGTAGAGCGTGTCGAAGTCGGTGACGTACGGGTAGAGGACCTGGAGGGTCGGGTCCCGCTTCACGAGCGACACCTTGGCCGGGAGGGACTGCTCGGTCCCGTTCACCAGCAGGGAGATCCGCCAGGTTCCCTTGTCGGTGGCGAGGTCGTTGGCCCGCCGGTCGTCGGTGAAGAAGGCGAGCAGGAAGTCCTCCCCCTCGGCCTCCTCCGCCCTCTCCCTGGCGAGGAGCGCCTCCTTCTCGGCGGGGAGCATTCCCTTCCACTCCGCCAGCCGCTCGACCCGGGCGGCCCGGACCGCGGGCGACTGCCAGGTGGCGGTGGCGAAGGCCACGTCGTCGAGCACGTCGTAGAGCTTGGCCGTGCGGGTGGCGCCGTCGCGGGCCTCGGCCCAGGCGCCCTGGCGGGTGGACGGGTCGGTGGCCGGCCCGAGGTAGTGGCAGGCGGGGAGGAGCAGCGCGAGGAGCAGGAACCGCTTCATGTCCGGCACCATCACAGGAAATCGCCGCGGTTGAACAGCGAGTCGACCGGGACTCCCAGCCCCTCCAGCACCTCGCGCCCGCCCTCCATGCGGTCCACCAGAGCGAAGCAGCCCGCCACCACCAGGCCCTCGGCGCGGCAGCGCTCGATGGCCCTCGCGGCACTCCCCCCGGTGGTGATCACGTCCTCGAGCACGGCCACACGGCTCCCGTCGGGGATGGTCTTGCGCCCCTCGATCCACTGCCCGGTGCCGTGCCCCTTGGGTTCCTTGCGCACGATGAAGGCGTCCACCGGCTCGCCGGCCAGGAAGCTCGCGAAGGCCACGGCGCTGGCCAGCGGGTCTGCACCCAGGGTGAGACCTCCGGCACCGCGCACCAGCGGCTGGATCCGGCGGATGCGGTCGAAGAGCAGGCGGCCCACCAGCACGTGCCCCTCGGCGGTGAGGGCGGTTCGCTTGCAGTCGACGTAGAAGTCGCTCTCCTTCCCGGAGGCGAGGATGACCTTTCGCCGCTCGAAGGAGAGCTGGCGGAGGAGCTCGAGGAGTCGGGCGCGGTCGTCGGCGATGCTCATCGGTTCTCCTTGTCGAGGAGGGGGAAGAGGCGGAAGAGGTACCGGAGCTGCTCGAGCAGGAGGCGGCGCCCCTCCGCTGGCAGCGTGCCCCAGCCCTCGTAGGCGGCGGCCACTTCCCCGTTCAGCTCGTAGGCACGGACGGCCAGCCCGTGGACGAAGGCGGCCGGGTCGGCCGTGGGGCGGACCCGGGAGGCGGGGGGCGGCATCCCCTGGGCGACGGGCGCGGCCCAGGGGAAGCGGGCGCGGACCCGCCCCGCGACGGCCTCGAGGTCGGCCGGGCTCCAGGGCCGGGTGAAGAGCGGCCCTGCCAGCGCCAGCGCCCAGGCGTCGTCATCGGAGAGCGACGGGTGGAGGCGGGCGAGCACCCGCTCGCGCTGCAGGAGCCGGAGGGCCGCCATCCGGCGGAACCCGGCCACCACCTGGTACCGACGCCCCTCCCCGTCCACGACCGGGAGCGGCCGCAGGTCCACCGGGGTGAGCTGTCCGAGGCGGCCGATGGCGGTGGCCAGCTCCGAGACGTCGCCCGGCTCCCGGAGGCGAAAGGTCGCGTCGAGGGAGACCTCGTCGAGAGGGACGTGCTCCACGCTACGTCTCGCGCAGGCGGATGCGGCGAGCGAGCGCGGAGGGACCGGTGGCGCCGGCGGCCGGGCCCACTTCGGCCGCCGCCTCATCCCGGGGCCCGTCTCCGGAGGTATCCACGTCACCCTGGAAGGAGGCGCCGTCGACGATGACGACGCGGGGCGCCCGGATGTCGGCATGCACCTCCGACCCGGCCTCGAGCCGCACGGTGCCGCCCATCGACAGGCGCCCCCGGACGCTTCCCCGGACGACGAGGTCGCCCGGACCGAGGATCTCCCCCTCGATGGACGTTCCCGCCCCAACGACCATGGGCGTGCCGTGCGGCGCGGCGCTGTCGGATCCGTTGCTCGTGGCGTGCCTCCCTCGCGGTTCAGGATAGGAGCGGGGGCTCGCCCCGGTCAATGCGTTCCTGGCGCGCTGCGCCCGGAGATCCAGGCCACCGCGTCGGCGATGGGGGCGGCGCGCCCCGCTCGTTGAAGATCTCGTGCTCGAAGCCGACGTACTCCTTCAGCGTCTTGTCCTTCGAGCCCGCCGCCGCGAAGAACTCGGCCGAGGCCGCGCCGTCGGCGATCCGGTCCCCGGTGCCGAGCAGCAGGAGCAGCGGCCGGTCGAAGCGCCCCATCACCTTCCGCAGCTCCGCCTGGGCTCGTCCGGACTCCGTGAACCAGCGCGGCGTGGCCTTGCGCAGGTAGAGCGGATCGGCGTCGCTCCAGGCCTGCATCTCCGGGTCGCTGGTGAGCGTGGCCAGGTCGAGCCCGGCGTCCACCGGCAGGTGCGGGATGATCTTCCCCATCAGCAGCGCCGACCACATCTTCACCTTGGGTGGATCGATGGCGAGGCGGAAGTAGGGGTTGGAGAGGACCATGCCGTCGACCGACCGGCCGCCGTGCAGCGCCCAGTGGGCGGCGACGTGGCCGCCCTGGCTGTGGGCCACCACGAAGATCTTCCGGCCGGCCGCCTCGGACCGGATCCGGGCCGCGAAGGCGTCGAGATCGGCCAGGTAGTCCTCGAACCGCTCCACGAACCAGCGCCTTCCACCGGAGCGTCCGTGACCGCGGAAGTCGAGCAGCGCCACCTCGTGGCCGGCGCGCACGAGCGCGTCGGTGATCCCCGCGTACCGCCCCAGGTGGTCTCCCGCGCCGTGGAGGACGAGGACCGTCGAGCGGGGCTCGGGAGGCGTGTAGCGCTCCCAGTGGATGTCGGGGCCCCCCTGGGCCTGCACGGTTCCCTGGGAGTGCCGGGCCAGGTCGCTTCCGGGAAAGGCGGGGACGGCCACGTTCACCTCCGGGCCGGGCGGACCTCGCCGCCCGGCAGTTCGCGAAGCTTCTTCTCGATGCCGGCCCGCTGACCGGGAAGATCCGGATCGGCCCCGTCGTCGAGTGCCTGGACGGCCCGGCGCCAGGCCCGCGCCGCGTCGGCGTCCCGGCCCGATCGCCGGTAGGCGTCGCCGAGGTGCTCGAGGATGGTGGGCTCGGGCCCGGACAGCCCCTCGGCCCTCTCGAGCGTCGCGACCGCGGCGGGGAGGTCGCCGCGCTGGAAGAGGATCCAGCCCAAAGAGTCGAGGAAGGACCCGTTGTCCGGCTCGATCTCCAGCGCGCGCCGGACCAGCACCTCCGCCTCGTCGAGCCGCTCTCCCTTCTCGGCGAGGCTGTACCCCACGAAGTTCATGGCATCGGCGTTTCCGGGGAACTCGCGGATCAGCTCCTGCATGGTGGCGAGGGCCCCGGCACGGTCGCCAGCCCGCTCCTGCGCCACCCCGAGCGCGAAGAGCAGCCGCTCGTCGCGGGGCTGGGCGAGGAGTCGCGTCCGGAGGAAGTCCACGGCCTCCCTGGCCCGCCCGGCCTTCTCGAGGACGTAGGCCCGGGTGGTGACGAGCCGCGCGTCGCCGGGGCGGTCCGCGAGCGCCGTGTCGAGCAGGGAGAGCCCGATGGCGGCCTTGCCCGCCTGGGCCAGGACCGATGCCCGCGCCGCGATCGCCGCCACGTCGAGGTCGGGGTCGCCGGAAGCGACGGCTCCGAAGGACGCTGCGGCCTCGTCCCAGCGCCGCTCCTCCCGCAGCGCAAGCCCCCGGACGTAGAGCAGCCGGCCGTCCACCACGGTCCTGAGCCCCCCGTCGACCACGGCGATCGCCTCGGCGGGCCGGCGGCCATCCAGCCAGGCGAACGCCACGCGGGTCCGGACCTCGACCTCGCCGGGACTCACGTGGATCGCCTGGTCGAAGAAGGCGCGGGCGGCGTCGGCGTTTCCGGATCGCAGGGACAGGCGCCCCAGGGCGACCAGCCCGTCGACGTCGTCTGGATCCTGGCGGACGAGCCCCTCCCACGCCCTTCGCGACTCGTCGAAGCTGCGGCGCGACTCCTCCAGCTCGGCCAACCTCCGCCAGGCCTCGACGTCCCGCCGCTCGATCGTCACCGCCCTGCGGTAGAGCGCGGCGGCGCGATCGAGGTCCTTCTGATCGGCGAGGACCCGTCCCAGATCGCGGAGCGCAGCGGCTCCCTCCACGGGGAGGCGCCGGGCCAGGTCCTCCAGCACCGCCTCCGCTCCGGGCCCGTCTCCGGCGTCGAGGCGAAGCTGCGCGAGCAGCCTCCAGGGATCGGGGTCCAGGGGTGCCTGCCCGGGCGGGTACTTCCCGGCGAGCGCCGACTGGGTCTCGATGGCGGAGCGCAGTGCACGCTCGGCGTCGGCGGGCCGCCTCGCGATGATGGCGGTCCTCCCGAGGAGGAGCCATCCCTCCGCGGCGGCTGGACCGGCGGGGTCGAGATCGACCGCCTTCCGGGCCTCGGCCTCCGCGCCGGCCAGATCTCCGGTCCGGGCCCGGGCCTCGGCCAGAGCCACCCGCAAGGAAGGGGCGCGCGGATCGGCCTGGACCGCGACGCGGTAGGCGTCGAGGGCGGCGCGCCAGTCGCTCTGCTGCTCGGCCAGGCGCCCGCGCAGGTAGGCGGTGTAGGCACGCGCCGAGGCAGGGGGCGTGGCCACCGGGGGCGCGCCCCGGGCCGGCGCGGCGGCGAGCGCGACCAAGATCGCGAGGAGAGGGAGGACGGACAATGGCGTGGTCGGGCCGGTCGCAGGGCCGGTCCTGGGATCCAGTCTAGCGGCCGCCCCGGTGGCGCGCTATTCGCGGCGGCGAGGAACGGCCGCGGCGGTGGCGACCGCCTGGGATGCGGCGTCGGCGAGCGCCCCGTCGGGGATGGGCGAGGCCAGGACCAGCTCGCAGCCCACTGCCCGGAGGCGCGGAACGTGCTCGGCCCGGGCCGCGGCCACGACCGGCACCGCGGCCAGGCCGGCGTCGCTTCGCAGGCCGGACAGCGTATCGCCCCCGTCGGCGGGCGGGTCCACGAGCACCACCACGTCGGGCGAGAAGCGCGCCGCGGCAAGGCCGGCTGCGAAACCGGGGACCGACGGCTGGGCCACGATCCCCGCCTCCTGCAGCTGCCGGACGACGTGGTCCACCGCCGTCCCGGGATCCCCCACCACGAGCGCCCTCCGGCGGCCGTCGACCGCATCGGCCAGGTCGGCCGGCATGGGCATGCCGTGGCGCGACATGAAAGACGCGAGCTCCTCGCGGGCGATGCGGCGGTGGCCACCTGGCGTGCGGTGCGCCTTGAGCCGGCGCGCCTTGATCCAGTTGACGACCGTCGGCAGGGACACGCCGAGGACGTGGGCCGCCTCGAAGGTGGTGTAGAACCGGCGCATCGGAACGGTGCGGAGCATACACCAGACCGTGGTAAGGAGAATCCATGCCGCCGCCTGCGACGTACCTCATGGGTGCCGTCCAGATGACCTCCACCGCGGACCGGGCCCGCAACATGGCCACCGCGATCCGCCTCCTCAACGAGGCCGCCGACCTGGGAGCGCGGCTCGTCGGGCTCCCCGAGAACTTCGCCTTCATGGGCCGGGACGAGGAGCGCATCGCCACGGCCGAGACCCTGGAGGGGCCCACGCTCGCCTCCATCCGCGAGGTGGCCCGGGCGCGTCACATCTGGATCGTGGCCGGGTCGGTGGCGGAGGATGTCGGGCAGCCGGGCAAGACCGGCAACACCAGCGTGCTCGTCTCCGACGACGGCTCCATCGCCGCCGCCTACCGCAAGATCCACCTCTTCGACGTGAACATCCCCGACGGGGCCCGGTATGCGGAGAGCGAGACGGTGGCTCCGGGAGACAAGGTGGTGCTCGCGCCCACGCCGCTCGGGCGCATCGGGCTCACCGTCTGCTACGACCTCCGCTTCCCGGAGCTCTACCGGCAGCTTTCCGGCCTGGGCGCCGAGGTGATCTTCGTCCCGGCGGCCTTCACCCTCTTCACCGGCAAGGACCACTGGGAGGTCCTGCTGCGGGCCCGTGCCGTCGAGAACCTCTGCTACGTCGTGGCTCCAGCGCAGGTGGGGCGCCACTCGGCCAACCGGCTCACCTACGGAAACGCCATGATCGTGGACCCTTGGGGAACGGTGCTGGCGCGCTGCCCGGACGGCGAGGGAGTCTGCGTCGCCCGCTTCGACCGGGCGCGGATGGAGCGGGCCCGCCAGGAGTTGCCGGCCCTCAAGCACCGGCGGCTGTGACGACGCTCACCCCGTCCGCTTGCGGAACCGCGCCGTGGCCAGGCCGAAGAGGACCGCACCGAAGACGGCGAGCGCGAGGAGTTGCGGCCAGACGTCGGAGAAGCCGGCCCCCTTCATCATGTTGGCGCGGGCGATCTCCTGGAAATAGCGAAGCGGGTTCACGTAGGTGATCGTCTGCATCCAGGGCGGCATCGAGTCGATGGGGGTCATGATCCCGGAGAGCAGCATGGCCGGCATCGTGAAGAGGAACCCGCCCAGGAACGACTGCTGCTGGTTCGACGACAGGGTGGAGATGAGGAGCCCGACCCCCAGCGTGGAGAGCAGGTAGAGGAGGGTCGCGAGCGCCATCACGGCCAGGTTGCCCCGCAGCGGGACGCCGAACACCCAGGTGCCGGCCACGGTGAGGAGCAGCACGTCGAAGAAGCCGATGAAGACGAAGGGCGTCATCTTCCCGGCCAGCAGCAGGGTGGCCGGGATGGGGGTCACCGCGACCTGCTCGAGAGTTCCCTGCTCCCGCTCGCGGGAGAGCCCCATGGCGGTGACGATGGTCGTCACCACCACGAGCAGCATGGCGGCGATTCCGGGCACGATGTACGGCGCGCTCTTCAGGCCGGGGTTGTAGAAGAGGCGCGGAACGACCTCGACCCGCGCGGGCGCGGCCATGCCGGCGGCGCGGGCCCTCTGGGCGGCGCGCCGGATGGCTTCCTCGCCGAAGTACCGGGTCACGGCCCCGGCGGCGACGTTGGAGCGGTTGGGATCGGTGCCGTCCAGGACCACCTGCACCTCGGCCGGCCGGCCCGCCTCGAGGTCGGCGCCGAATCGCGGCGGGATGACGACGACCGCGGCGGCCTCGCCCCGGTCGAGGGCGGCCGCGCCCTCCTCCGCGCTGGATGCCTCGCCGGCGCGGTGCATCGTCCCGTCGGCCAGCAGGCGGCGCAGGTGCAGCCGGCTCTCGACGCTCCGGTCCTGGTCGGCCACCACGGTGGGCACCCGGTCCACGTCGAAGTTGACCGCGAACCCCAGCACGACGGTCTGCAGGAACGGCGCGAAGACCAGCATGAACATGACGCGCCGGTCGCGAAGGGTCTGGAGGACCTCCTTGCGCACCACCGCCGCGTACTGGATCCAGGCCCGGGAAGGGCGCCGGCCGGCCGGCGCGGTCACGCGATCCTCCGCTGGAAGCGACGGGTGGCGAGCGCGATGATGACCACGGCGAAGAGGAGCATGGCGACGAGGTCGCCCCAGATGCTCGTGAGGCCGTTTCCCTTGAGCAGGATCTGGCGGAGCGCGTCCACCAGGTAGCGCGCCGGGATGATCCGGGAGATGGCGCGGAGAGGCAGCGGCATGTTGTCGATGGGGACGAGCATCCCGGAGAGGAGCAGCGACGGGAGAAGGGAGGAGAGCGCGCCGGCCTGGGTGGCCACAAGCTGGTTGCGGGCCACCACCGAGATGAAGAGACCCTGCCCGAGCATCCCGGCGAGGAAGAGCAGGCCGGAGAGGATGACGAGGAACGGGCTCCCCAGGATGGGGACGTCGAAGACGTTGGTGCCCACGCCCAGGATGAGGAGCAGCTGGATGAGGCCGATGCCCAGGTAGGGAAGGAGCTTCCCGAGGACGATCTCGAGGCGGGTCACCGGCGACGCGAAGAGCTGCTCCATCGAGCCGCGCTCCCACTCCCCGGCCACGGTGAGGGCGGTGAGCAGGACGGCGGTGATGGCCATCAGGTAGGCGGCCAGGCCCGGGACGATGAACACGGCCGAGCGGGCCTCGGGATTGTACCGGGTCGAGACTTTCACTTGAAGTGGAGGCGCCGACGAGATGCCGGCGGCGCCCGCCACCCGGCGGCTCTCCGAGAGCGCGATGGCATCGGCCTTCCCGAGGACCTGGTTCGCGGTCACCGGGTCGGCGGCGTCGAGCAGCAGCTGGGCGCGGGCCGGACCGCCCCGGTCCAGGTCCTTCGCATAGCCCTGCGGGATGACCAGGATGGCCCGCGCGCCGTGGCGCCGGAAGAGGGTGTCGGCCTGGTCGGCCTCGGCGGCGCCCACCGGGTCGAACTCGCCGTTCTCGGTGAAGGCCAGCGCCAGGCGTCGCGACGCCTCGGTGCGATCCAGGTCGGACACCGCGAGCCGGACGTGGTCGACGTCGAAGCTCACCCCGAAGCCGAAGAGGAGCAGCATGACCACCGGCATCACCAGGGCCAGGATGATGGTGCGGGGATCCCGCTGGATGTGGAGGACCTCCTTCCAGGCGATGGCCATCACGCGGGCCCCGAAGCGCCCGGCCCGCGTCCCGGGGGCGGTCACGGCGCCGCCTCCCCGGCCGTGGCGCCCCGCCCCACGACGGCGAGGAAGACGTCCTCGAGCGAGGGCTCCGACTCCTCCACCGAGACACCCTCCCCGCCTTCCCGGCCGACGGCCGCCCCGACCGACTCGCCGCTCCAGACCGCCGGGTCCACCCGGACGTGGAGCCCCGCCCCGAAGGGCTCGGCCGCCCGCACGCCCGGCAGCGCCCGGAGCGCCGCGGCGCCGGCGGCGAGGTTCCGCCCCCGGACGAGCAGCACCCGGTCCGGGACCCAGGTGCGCTTCAGCGCCGCGGGCGTGTCGAGGGCCACCAGCTTGCCGTCGACCATCAGGCCGATGCGCCGGCAGTACTCGGCCTCGTCCAGGTAATGGGTGGTGACGAAGACGGTGGTGCCGCCGCGCGCCAGGTCGCGGATGAGCCGCCAGAAGGAGCGCCGGGCCTCCGGGTCGACGCCGGCGGTGGGCTCGTCGAGGAAGACGATGGAGGGGCGATGGAGGATGGCGCTGCCCAGCGCAAGCCGCTGCCGCATGCCGCCGGGGAGCGAGCCGGTGATCTCGTCGCGGTGCCCGGCCAGGCCGGTGAGTTCCAGGATCTCGTCGGCCCGCCGCCCCAGCTCCAGCCCCCACAGGCCGTAGGCGCCTCCGAAGAAGCGAAGGTTCTCGCGCACCGGGAGGTCGAGGTAGAGCGAGAACTTCTGCGACATGTAGCCGATGGAGGTCTTCACGGCCTCCGGATCGCTGGCGACGTCGTGGCCGCCGACGGTGGCCCGGCCGCTCGTGGGCGCGAGCAGCGCGATGAGCATCCGGATGGTGGTGGACTTGCCCGCGCCGTTGGCCCCCAGGTAGCCGAAGATCTCCCCCTTCTCGACCTGGAACGAGACGTCGTCGACGGCGACGAAGTCCCCGAATCGCCGGGTGAGGTGCTCGGCCTCGATGGAGTGGCCGGGGTTCACGCAGCGTGCTCCCGGTGCAGGCGGGAGAGGAAGAGGTCCTCGAAGGTGGGGGCCACCGGCCGGAGCCCGGCCCCGAGCGGACCGAGCACGGCGACGACGGCGTCGCGGGACCCGGCCTCGAGGTCCACGCGCAGCCGCGAGCCAGCCGGCGAGACCGCGCGGACCTGGGGCAGCGCGGAGAGCGCCGCCTCGACCGGATCGCGCTCGCCGCCGGACACCTCGTACGACTCCTCGTCGAACCCGGCCAGCAGCGCCGCCGGCTCCCCCTCGAGCAGCAGGCGCCCCCGGAAGGCGAGCCCCACCCGGTCGCAGCGCTCGGCCTCGTCCATGTAGGGCGTGGAGATGAGCACCGCCATGCCGGACTGGACGAACTCGTGGAGCAGCGACCAGAGCTCCCGCCGCGAGACCGGGTCGACGCCGTTGGTGGGCTCGTCGAGGAGCAGCACCTTCGGCTCGTGCAGCAGCGCCGCGGCCAGGGCCAGCTTCTTGTACATGCCGCCGGAGAGCTGGTCGGCCCGCCGGTCCACGAAGCGCTCGAGGCGGGTGATGGCGAGGAGCCGCTCGGCCCGCCGGCGGAAGACGTCGCGCGGGAGCACGTAGAGGCGCGCGTAGAACCGGAGGTTCTCCCAGACGGTGAGATCCCGGTAGAGGCTGTACTGCTGGGGGAGGAGGCCGAGCGCCTCGCGGACCTCGCCGCCGGATCGCGGGTCCAGGCCGATCACGCGGGCCTCCCCCGCGTCGAGGTCGAGGAGGCCGGCCAGCGCGCGGATGGCCGTGGTCTTGCCGGCACCGTCCGGGCCGACCAGCCCGTAGAGCTCCCCGGACCGGACCGCGAAGGACATGCCGCGGAGCGCCTCGACCTTGCCGAAGCGCTTCTCCATCCGGCGCGCCTCGAGGGCCGGCTGCATCAGTTCTCCCGGGAGAGCGTGACCTGCACCGGCATCCCGGGACGGAGCAGCCCCTCCGGGTTCGGGAGCCGGACCTCGACGGGGTAGACGAGCCGGTCGCGGTCGGAGCGGGTCTGGATGTTCCTGGGAGTGAACTCGGCCCTCGACGAGACCGAGGCGACGGTTCCCTCGAACTTCCGATCGGGGAAGGCGTCGGCGATCACGGTGGCCCTGCCTCCCGGGTGGGCCGCGCCGATCTCGGCGTTGGGCAGGTAGAAGGTGGCCTTCACCTCGGCGAGATCCACCAGCCGCGCCAGCGGCTGCCCGGCCGCGACCAGCTCGCCCACCTCGTGGGGCAGGTCGTCGAGCATGGCATCGCGCGGCGCCCGGAGCACGCACTCGTCCGCCAGGAGCTGGCTGCGCCGGGCCGCCTCGCCGGAGGCCTTGACCCCTGCGGCGCTGGAGCTGGCCTGGGCGCTCGAGGCCTGGATGGCGAGCGCGGCGGCGCGGGACTGCTCGGCGCTGGCCCGGGCCTGCGCCTCGGCCGCGGCGGTCTGGGCCGCGAGCTGATCGGCTCCGCCGCGCGCCCGGTCGCGCGCCGAGGCGGAGACGTCCTCGGGCAGCGATTCGAGGCGCGTGGCCTCGCGCCGGGCCACGTCGCGCTGCGCGGCAACCGCCTCCGCCTGGGCCCGGGCCGCGACCTCCCCGGCGGCTGCGGCCTCCCGGGTCCGGCGGGAAGCGTCCACGTTGGCCTCTGCGGCAGCGGCCTGGGCCTTCGCCGCCGCGAGCCTGGCCTCCGCCTCGGCCAGGGCCGCTCCCTGGTCGCTGCAGTCGAGCTCGACCAGAACCTCTCCGGCCTTCACCGGGCGCCCCTTCACCGCGGCGAGCCGGAGGACGCGGGCGGTGATCCGCGCCGAGACGTCCACCGTCGTCCCCTCGATCTCCCCGGAGCCTCCGGGAGGGGCGTTCCGGGCCCGGGCCTGCACCCAGAGGCGCACGCCCAGGAGGGCGACCAGCGCGACGACGACCACGGTGATCACGACGGCGATGCGGCGCATCAGGCGACTCCTCGCCCACGGGGATCGCGGGCACGCCGCCTCCGGTGCGAGGAGCGTGCCGACCATCATGCCACCCTGGCTGCGTGCGTCCTGCACGCCGAACCGATGGCGTCGTAAGGATTCCCGACACCCCCGTTCGGTGACTCGTACAGGCAGACCGACCCTTCAGGGCCCCATCCGGGACCGCTGCGGGAAGGGAATGGCGCGGAACACCGGTGCGCCCGGGTCGGCATCCTCCTTGCTGCCGCGAAGCGCATGACCCATCTCCTCGCCGCCATGGCGCTGCTCCTCGCCGAGCCCACCATCGTCGACCCGCCCAACCTGCGCGGGATGCCCCGACCGACCTCGATGACCCTCGCGGAGGCGCTCGCCGAGGTCGACCGGCAGAACCCCACGCTGGAGGAGGCGAGGGCCCGGGCGGCGGCGGCGCTGGGGGTGGTGAGGCAGGCGACGGCGCCGCTCCTGCCGAACCTGGCGGTCGGCGGCGGCTACTTCCACAACAACGCATCGGTGATCATCGCCGCCCCGCAGGGCGGAGCGCTCGAGCGGATCTACATCCAGCCCCTCGACGCCTGGCAGGCCTCGGCCGGGCTGCGCGTGCCGCTCATCGTGCCCGAGGCCTGGTTCTCGATGGCCGCGGCCCGGGACGCCGCACTGGCCGCGGCCGAGGCCAGCGACGCCACGCGGCTCACGGTCCGGATGGCGCTGGTCCAGGCGGCCTGGACCGCGTGGGCCGGCGACGAGATCGTGGCCGCCTCCGAGCGCGCGGTCGCCTCGGCGCGCTCCCAGGCCGACAGCGCCGGGCGGCTGCTCCAGGCCGGCACGGCGACGTCCCTCTCCGTGCTCCAGGCCCAGACCTCGGCCACGCGCCGGGAGAGCGATCTGGTCGCGGCGCTCTCCGAGCGCTCCCGGGCCCGCATCGCCGTGGGCGTGCTCCTCGGCCGGCCCGGGCCGGTGACCATCACCATGCCGCCCCTCCCCGCAGCCACGAGCTACGATCTGGAGGCCCTCTTCCAGCAGGCCCTCGACGCGCGCCCCGAGCTCCGTGCCCAGGCAGCCGTGGTGCGCTCCTACGAGAAGCAGCAGAGCGCCGCGCTCTGGCGGATCGCTCCCCAGATCTCGGCCTCGGGCGGCGCACAGGCGCAGACCGTGCCCTACCCCACCGGGGAAAAGGCCGGCTGGCGCGTCTCGGTCGACCTGACCTGGACCCTCTACGACGGCGGCTACCGCTACGGGAAGGCCGACCAGGCCTCGGCCCAGGCCAGCGAGGCGCGCGCCGCCGAGACCGGCACCCGCCTCCAGATCCTCCAGGAGGTCCAGAACGCCGCGCGCGACGTCGAGGTGTCGCGGCAGCGCCTCGCACTGGCCCGCCAGGAGCGGGAGACCGCCTCCGCTGCGTCGGCCTCGGCGAAGCGCGGCTTCGGGGAGGGGCTCACCTCCAGCCTCGACGTGCTCTCCGCCAACGACATCCTCTTCGGGGCCGAGATCCAGGTCGCGACCGCCAGCGCGCGGCTGGGCGGATCGCTCGCCGCCCTCGACCGGGCGGTGGGGCGCTCCCCGTGATACAGACCGACGGGATGGCCAGCCCCCCCCACGGCTTCGCCGAGATCCAGCGCCAGGAGGTGAATCGCCTCTTCGGCCGCGTGGTGGGCGCCCGGCTCCTGTTCGTCCCGGTGGTGATGGCGCTGGCGGTGGGGCTCGTCTGGACCGACCCTCTCGTGTGGCGCACCTGGCTCGTCGGGTCGGTGGCGGTCCTCGTCATCGCCTTCTTCGCCGTGGAGGCGGTGCGGGCGCGCCGGCTGGGCATCGAGCGGCTCTCCATCCGGCTCAACCTGGCCGTGGCGGCCGTGGGCACGGCCCTCATCGCGCTCGGGACCGGCGGGCTGGAGAGCCCGCTCGTCTTCATGCTCCCGGTGCTCGCCGTCACCTTCGGGATCTTCCTGGACCCGCCGGCCATCTTCGCGGTGGTTGGCTTCCAGGTCCTGGCGACGGCCGGCCTGGCGGCGCTGGGGCTTGCGACCGGCGCTCCCGCCGCGCTGCCCGCGCTCGGGCAGGCCACTCGACTCTCCATCCTGGTCGACTGGGGAATCCTCACCTTCCTCCTCGTGGGCGGCGCCGGCCTGGGGCGGATCATCCGCAAGACCTTCGACGGGATGGTGCGGCGCGCCCTGTCGGCGCAGGAGGAGTCGCTCCGGGCCTACCAGGAGCGGGAGGCGGAGCTCTCGGCGCTGGCCGCCGAGATCGCCCACGAGCTCAAGAACCCTCTCGCCAGCGTGAAGGGGCTCGCCGCGCTCCTCGCCCCTGCGGTCACCGATCCCCGCTCGGCCGAGCGGCTCTCCGTCCTGCGGCGCGAGGTGGACCGCTTGCAGGCCATCCTCGACGAGTTCCTCAACTTCTCTCGGCCGCTGGTGCCGCTCGCGCTCGGCAGCGCCGACGTGGGCGCCATCGCCCGCGAGGTGGCCATGCTCCACGAGGGCATGGCGCGGGACCGCGGCGTGGCCGTGGAGGTGCACGGGGGCGGGCGGGCCCGCTGCGACCCGCGCAAGGTGAAGCAGATCCTGATCAACCTGGTGCAGAACGCCCTCGACGCGAGCCCGCCCGGGCACCTCGTGGTCATCGACGTCCAGGACGGGGCGGAGACCGCGCGCCTCTCCGTGCTCGACCGCGGACCGGGACTCGACCCGGCAGTGGGCGGCCGCGTCTTCGAGCCCGGGGTCACCACCAAGGCCGGCGGCTCGGGGCTCGGCCTCACGGTGGCCCGCGCCATCGCACGCCAGCACGGGGGGAGCTGCGCCTCGCCCCCCGCGAGGGCGGGGGCCTTCGGGCCGAGCTCACCCTTCCCTCCCACGCCCCGGCCGAGGCAGCGGCTTGAGCGAGCGCCCCGCCGCCGAGGTTCGCCCCCGCGCGCTGGTGGTCGACGACGACGCCGGCGTCCGCTACACCTTGCGTGAGATCCTGGAGTCGGAGGGACTCGAGGTCGCGGAGGCCGCCGACGGGGTGCAGGCCCTCGAGCGCCTGGAGGACTTCGTCCCCGACCTGATCCTCACCGACCTGCGCATGCCCCGCATGGACGGGATGGAGCTGCTCCGGCGCATCGGCACGGGGCCCTCCGCACCCCGGGTGGTGATGGTCACCGCGCACGGGTCGGAGCGGCAGGCCGTGGAGGCCATCAAGGCCGGTGCCTGGGACTACTTCCGCAAGCCCTTCGAGCCGGAGGAGCTGCTGGCGGTGGTGCGGCGGGCCACCGAGGCGGCGCGGCTCAAGGCCCAGAACGAGAGGCTGGCCGGGGAGCTCGCCCTCTCCCGCACCATGATCTTCGACTCGCCGGCCATGAGCCGGCTGGCCTCGCTGGTGGCCCGGGTCGGCCCCCGGGACGTGGCGGTGCTGCTCACCGGGGAGAGCGGGACGGGAAAGGAGCGGGTGGCCGAGGCCCTGGTCCAGGCCTCCCGCCGGGCGTCGCGGCCCTTCGTCCGGTTCAACTGCGCGTCCCTGGTGGCCGAGCTGGCCGAGGCCGAGCTCTTCGGCCACGCCCGCGGCGCCTTCACCGGCGCGGTGCGGGCCCGCATCGGCCTCTTCGGCGAGGCAGACGGCGGCACGATGCTCCTCGACGAGGTGGGCGAGCTGGCCCTGCCCCTCCAGGCCAAGCTGCTCCGCGTCCTGCAGGAGGGGGAGGTCCGCCCGGTCGGCGAGGAGCGTTCACGCACGGTGGACGTTCGCGTCATCGCCGCCACCCACCGCGACCTGGCCGACCTGGTGGCGCGGGGGGCCTTCCGGGAGGACCTCTACTGGCGGCTCAACGTGGTCCACCTGCACGTCCCGGCGCTGCGCGAGCACCCCGAGGACATCCCGCTCCTGGCGCGCCACTTCCTCTCCCGCTTCTCCGAGCGCTTCGGCACCGGCCCCTTGAAGGCGAGCGACGAGGTCTTCGCCCGGCTCGCCGCCTGGCACTGGCCGGGCAACGTCCGGGAGCTGGAGCACGCCATCGAGAAGCTGGTGGCCCTGTCGAGCGAGGGGGAGCTCGACGCGACCCTGCTCCCCCCGGGAGCCGGGGACGGCAAGGAGCGCGGAGAGGAGCCGGCCATGACGCTCAAGGCGCGGGTCGACGCCTTCGAGCGCGGGCTCGTCGTCGAGGCACTGCGAACGGCCGGCGGCAACCGCACGGAGGCCGCCCGCAAGCTGGGCATCTCCCGCGTCACCCTCCACGACAAGCTCCACAAGCACGGGCTGGCCCGTGGAGGGGACGAGTAGCGAGGACCGCCTACTTCTTGGCCTTGGCGGCCTTGACCTCCACCGACTTCGCGGTGATCGCGTACTCCACGGTCACGTTCGCGCCCTTCTGGAGGTCCCCGGTCACCTTGGTGTCGGGTCCGCGGGTCATCTCGAACTTCTCCCCCTTGTTCTTCCCGCCGGTGGCCTTCACGGTGATGGTCTTGTCGGACACGTCCACGACCTCGCCGGTGACCTGGTAGGCGAGGGCGCTGGCGGCGAAGGCGATGGCGGCCAGGGCGGCCAGGATGCGGGTCTTCTTCATGGCGGTCGATCCTCTCGGAATGGGCGGCGGGCCCCCTCGCGGGAGCCGCCTCGGTTTGGGCGGAGATTACGCTGAAGTGCTGGCTCCCCCCAACTACCGTCCGTTTCACGGACCTGGCGACCAGTTGGGGCGTAAGGGAGTGCTGTATTGACAGAGTTTCCGTGAGATTCGCATCCGTCGAAGCGATGGCCAACGGGATGCTCCTGTCGCTTCGCAGGTGCCTTGGCGACGGGGCTTTGCCGCGTCTGGCGAGGTTCGAGATCCGTCGGCGAAAGGACGCCGCAGCGGGGATCCTCGTGCGTCCCAGGAGGCCCGGAAATCGCGTGAGACACTGGCTTCATGAACGACATCGATCTCACCGAGGCCCGCTCCTTCCACGCCCGGCTCATCGACCTCCTCGGCGTCGAGCTCGTCTCCCTTGGCGCCTTTCTCGAAGCCCTGGCCGAGTTCGACCGGCGAAAGCTCTTCCGCGAACTCGGCCATGCGAACCTCTTCGAGTATCTCCACAGGGGGCTCGGGCTCTCCCGCGGGGCGGCCCACTACCGCCGCGCCGCAGCCTGGCTCGTCCAGCGATTCCCCGAGGTGCTGGAACCGATCCGGGACGGAAGGTTGTGCTTCACCACCGTGGCGGTCCTCGCGTCGGTCGTGACGGAGGAGAACCTGGGCGAGGTGCTCCCTCGGTTCTACGGCCTGTCCAAGCAGGAGGCCCTGGAGGTCGCGGCGGAGCTGAATCCCCGGAGGGTCGTTCCGGCGAGGACGGTCGTCACCCGGGTGGAGCCAGTGGCGTCACCGGTCCCGGGCAGGGAGGAACCGCTTCGGGGCGAGGTGACCGAGCCGGCGAAAGTTCACCCAGGTGAACTCGGGGCGCCCCGGACGGAGGTGGAGCGGACCCTGGTCGAGCCGATGACCGCCACGTCGAGCCGGATCCACGTCACGGTCTCGAGGGAGTTCCTGGTGCTTCTGAAGAAGGCCCGGGCGGGAGAATCGCACCGGAATCCCGGCGCATCCGACGAGGAGATCCTCACGGCGGCGCTGGAGTTGCTCATCGAGAAGCAGGGGAAGCGGACGGCCTGCGTGCCAGCCAAGGTGAAGCGGGAAGTCGTGAAGAGGGACGGGGGGAAGTGCCAGTGGCCGACCCACGGTGGCGGGATTTGCGGCGCGACGGTGCAGCTGGAGGTCGACCACGTGGTGCCGCGCGGGAAGGGCGGGCCGTCCTCGGTCGAGAACTGCAGGATCCTCTGCAGACCGCACAATCTCGAGGCGGCGCGAACGGTCTACGGCGACGCGCACATGGACCTGTTCACCCGGGGTGGAGCCATGGCGAGGGAGGAGGTCGCAACGTACGGGGTGGCTCGTTCATCGCCACCGACCCCTTCCCCCCGGTTCGGAGTTATCCTCGGTCCCCGAACGAGGCCCCATGACCAACGCACGCTTCCACGTCCCACTCCCGAAGAACGAACCCAACCTCCACTACGGCCCGGGGACTCCCGAGAAGGCTGCCCTGAAGGCCGCGCTGGCCCGGATGTCGGCCACCGAGGTCGAGATCCCGGTGGTGGTGGGCGGGAAGGAGATCCGCACCGGACGGGTCGCCGAGGTGCGCATGCCCCACCGGCACGGCCACGTGCTGGCCCGGTTCCACCAGGCAGGGCCGAAGGAGGTGGACCTGGCCGCCGCCGCCGCGCGGGAGGCCCGCCGCGAATGGAGTGCGATGGCCTGGCACGACCGCGCCGCCGTGTTCCTGAAGGCCGCCGAGCTGCTCGCCGGCCCCTGGCGGCAGGTGCTCAACGCCGCCACCATGCTCGGCCAGTCGAAGACCGCCTTCCAGGCGGAGATCGACAGCGCCTGCGAGGCCATCGACTTCTGGCGCTGGAACGTGGCCTTCGCCGACGAGATCTACGCGCAGCAGCCGGTCTCCTCGCCGGGGATCTGGAACCGCGTCGAGCACCGGCCGCTGGAGGGCTTCGTCTTCGCGGTGACGCCGTTCAACTTCACCGCCATCGCCGCCAATCTCCCCACCGCACCGGCCATCCTGGGGAACACCGTGCTCTGGAAACCCGCCTCCACGGCGGTGCTCTCGGGCTGGTACGTCCTGAAGCTCCTCGAGGAGGCCGGGCTCCCGCCTGGCGTGGTGAACTTCCTGCCCGGCGCCGGGCGCGCCGTGGGCGATCCGGTGCTGGCCCATCCCGACTTCGCCGGGATCCACTTCACCGGGTCCACCCCGGTCTTCCAGGACATGTGGCGCACGATCGCCGGGAACCTTCCGAAATATCGCACCTACCCGCGCATCGTCGGCGAGACCGGAGGGAAGGACTTCGTCTTCGCCCACCCGTCGGCGCACGTCGATGCGCTGGTCACCGCGCTCCTGCGCGGCGCCTTCGAGTACCAGGGGCAGAAGTGCTCCGCCGCCTCCCGCGCCTACGTCCCGGAGAGCCTCTGGCCGCAGGTGAAGGACCGGCTCGTCGCCGGGGCGGAGGCCCTTCGCATGGGCGACCCGTCCGACTTCCAGAACTTCCTCTCGGCGGTGATCGATCGGAACGCCTTCGAGAACATCACGCGCTACGTCGAGGTGGCCCGCCACTCCCCGGAGGCGCGCATCCTGGCGGGCGGCACGAGCGATCCATCGGAGGGCTGGTTCATCCGCCCCACCGTGGTGCAGACCACCGACCCGCACTTCCAGCTCATGGAGGAGGAGATCTTCGGGCCGGTGCTGACCGTCTTCGTCTACCCCGACGGGAAGCTCGACGAGGCCCTCGCCCTCTGCGACCAGACCTCGCCCTACGCCCTCACGGGCGCCGTCTTCGCGCAGGACCGGCGCGCCATCGCCCACATGGCGAAGGCCCTCGAGAACGCGGCCGGCAACTT
>CAWHPQ010000016.1:0-21194 GCA_963831265.1 uncultured delta proteobacterium
CCGGCATGAGGACCGGCGAGGCCGCGATCCGGCGCTGGCGGGACTGGGAACCGAAGTTCAAGGGCGACCTGGGCCGGCTCGTGGCCGCGACTGCGTACAGCACCGAGCACCGGATCGAGAAGGGGACGAAGACGGAGATCGAGAAGTGGCTCCCGGTCCATCCCGCGCTCCACGAGTTGCTCGTGGCCTGGAAGCGGGAAGGGTGGTCCCGGATGTTCGGGCGCACCCCCGGCCCCGGATGACCTGATCGTCCCCGGCGAGAAGGGTGGCCCGAGGAACAACGGCAACTCCTGGGCACGGTGGGCTCGCGATCTCGAGGCCCTGGGGGTGGCTCACCAGCGCCACTACGAAAGCCGCTCGACCTTCCGCTCCCTGGCCATGGCCGGCGGGGCTGACGAGCGCGACGTGGAGCGACTCACGCACCCGAGCCCGAAGGGTGCCTCCGACCTCTACACGCGCACGGGCATGATCTGGCCTCGTCTCTGCCGCGCCGTGGAGTGCATCCGCATCGAGCGCCCCATGGTCACAGTCGGGGAAAGTGTCGTGGTCACACCCCCCGGGCTTCGCCTCGCCGTCGGAGCGGGGAACCCCACGGAACCACACGACGATCCGCCGAAGGGTGGAGGGGCCGGAAAGACGGCGGGACAGGGGAATCGAACCCCCCAGAAGCGCCTCTCGGCACCCCTCACCGGTTTTGAAGACCGGGCCCGGCACCAGCCTGGGACGTCCCGCCGACGACCGGTGTATCCGTGCCACCTGGCACGGTCAAGGGAACGCCGGGGCTCGTGCTACCGCGGCGCCTTCGAGGGCCGGTCGGCGGCGGCCGGGGCGGCGTGCTCATCCCCCCATGGCGCGAGGCGCAGCGCCGAGAGCTCGTGCGGCATGGCCCGGCGCAGGACCCGGAAGTACTGCATGGGGGAGTAGAAGACGAAGTTGGAGGCGCGGCTCGTGTAGACGCAGGCGTAGTCCTCGATCTGCTCCCCGATGCGCGAGTTCTCGCTCCCCTCCTTGAACGTGAGCCCCCAGTAGCGGTTGTAACCGCTCTCGACGGCCGCCTGGAGATCGGAGATCCGCGTGTTGGCGGCTCGCAGCGCGCCCCGGAGGGCCTCGAGCTCGCGCTTCATCCTCTTCCGCAGGACCTCCAGGTCCGGAAGCGCCGGGTCGCCGTCGGGAATGCGGTCGAGCCGCCTTTCCAGCACGTTGAGGGCCGCCCGGTGCGCAGCGGCCTCGTCATCGACCCGGAGGCGAAGTTCCTCCAGCCCGGCGACCTCCTCCAGCGACGTGCGGTGCCGGTCGAGCCAGTCGATCTCCCGTTCCAGCTCCTCGATCACGAGGCAGGTGCGCCACTGGGAGCTCTTCTTGGATCGCAGGATGTCACCGTAGATGTGGTCGCCGACGTAGAGGATCCGGTCTCCGCCGGCGCCGAGCAGCTTCTCCAGCTCTCCGCGGCTGCCACCGGAGTAGGTGTGGCCGCGCTCGAAGGCGTGGACCTCGCCGGGCAGCGGGGCGCCCGCGGCGTCGAGCTCGACGAAGGGCGCGCCCGAGGAGAAGAACCCTGGCTTGCCGGAGGCGGTGATCACCGCGTCGAAGTAGTTGCGCCAGCTCGGGTACTCGGGGAGCACGCCGTCCAGGACGTGGCGCATCACCGCCTCGGTGTAGTCGAGGTGGGAGTTGGTGAGCAGGAAGAGGCTCTTTCCGGTCGAGCGAAGCTTGTGCAGCGCCGGACCGAGCTCGGGGTCCCGGACGATGAAGCGGGGGAGGTCGGCCTTGAGGCGGGCCTTGAGCGTCCCGTCGGCGTGGATCTGGTCGATCGATTCCCGGATGTCGGTGAAGAGCTTGTCGTAGTCGAGCTTGCGGTCCGCGGTCTCCTCGAGGTCGATCACCTGGGCGAAGAGAGCCGCCTCCGGAAGCGAGAAGAGGGTGTCGATCCAGGCGAAGCGGGGGGAGGAGAGCGCCACCCGCTCGTCCCGGTAGAGACGGTAGCGCTCCTCCTTCGGGACGGGCGTCAGGCCGTGGTAGGCGCGGCCCACGTGGTTGTGCCGGTCCATCTTGAAGATGTTCCCGGTGAGCTTGTCGATGACCAGTCCTCGGATGACGAACTCGGAGAGGTAGCGGAGCCGACGCAGGCTGTCCGGCCAGCCGCGCCGCTCGATCAGCCTCTCCACCGTCATGTCGAAGGCCAGGTCCTCCAGCTGGAGGAGCTGGTAGATGGCCAGCGTGTAGTCCATGTCGAAGCCGACGACCTCGATCTTGTCCATCCGGAGGTTCCGGTTGACGAAGAGCTGGCGGGAGGCGGGTACCTCCCGCCCGTCGGCCCGCGGCCCATCGAGGATCGTCCGGACGACCGGGTCGAGATAGTCGGCCATCCCCGCGGAGATAGCACGGGGGCGCCCCGGGGCGAAGGATCCTTGCGCCGCTGCCGGGGTGTGGCAGGCTCGACGGATGGCGGTCTCCACGCGATCCCCGCGCCTCCCGGCCAGACGCCGGAAGGCCGGCCCGAGCGTCGGCGAGCTGGTCGAGCGGCTGGCCGCGCTCGAGAAGCGCCTGACGCGCGTGGAGGAGGGGAAGGCACCGCCGGGCGACGGGCGAGGCTCATCCAAGCCCTCTCCCGGACCCGTCCATCGCTGCCTCGGATGCGGTCTCCCGCTCCGCCGCCAGGCGGGGCGCTGCCGCTGGTGCGGGCGCCCCCTGTGACCCATCCGATCGCCGGCGGCCCCGTCGACCTGGGCGCCGTCGTCGCCCACACCCTCCCGAACGGCCTGCGGATCCGGGTGCTTCCGGACCGGCTCGTCCCGGCCGTCAGCTACTACACCTTCTTCGGGGTGGGGTCGCGCAACGAGCGCCCCGGGATCACCGGCATCAGCCACCTCTTCGAGCACATGATGTTCAACGGCTCGGAGCGATACGGGCCGAAGGAATTCGACCGGGTGCTCGAGGCCTCCGGCGGTGCATCCAACGCCTACACCTCCAACGACGTCACCGCCTACCACGACGACTTCGCCAGCGACGCGCTTCCCATCGTGATCGACCTCGAGAGCGACCGGATGCGGGCCCTGCGCATCACCGAGGAGGGGCTCGCCCAGGAGCGGTCGGTGGTGATGGAGGAGCGGAGGCTCCGGACCGAGAACTCCCACTTCGGCCTGCTCGAGGAGCAACTCGAGTCGCTCGTCTACCAGGCACATCCCTACCGCTGGCCGGTCATCGGCTGGATGGACGACATCGCCCGCATCGGCCGCGACGACTGCCTCGCATTCTTCCGGACCTACTACGCGCCGGGGAACGCCTCCGTGTACGTCTGCGGGGACGTCGACCCCGATGACCTGTTGCGGCGCATCGAGAGTGCCTACGGTGGGATCGGGGCCGGTCCACCGGTCCCTCCTCCCATCGGTGGAGAGCCACGCCAGCGGGGGGAGCGCAGGGCGGTCGTCCGGCACCCTGCCCAGGCAGCTGCCATGCTGGCCGGGTTCCGGGGGCCGGCGGCGCGCGAGCCCGACACGGCGGTGCTCGACGTCCTGCAGGCCTGCCTGTCGATGGGGGAGGGCTCCCGGCTGCGACGGCGCCTCGTGCAGGAGGCCGAGGTTGCAGTGTCGGTGGGCGTCGGCTGGACCTGGCGGGCCGACCCCGGGGTGTTCATGCTCTCGATGGAACTCGCCCCGGGGGCCTCGCCGCGCAGGGCGGAAGCCGCGCTGTGGGCGGAGATCGACCGGGTCGCATCCAGGGGAGTCGCGGAGCGGGAGCTCGCCCGGGCCCGGTCGCTGCTCCGGAGCAGCACGCTGCACGAGTTCGCGACCCGCAACGGCGTCGCCCACGCGCTCGGGCAGGCCGAGGCACTGCTCGGGGACTGGCGCGAGGCGGGGAGGGCGCTCGAGCGCTACCAGGCCGTCACCCGGGAGGACGTCCGGCGGGCCGCCGGCTCCTGGCTCGCCCCGGCGCTCCGGAACGTCGTCTGGCTCGAGCCGGAGCGTTCGCCGTGAGCGGGATCGTACTGCCCGATCTGCGGGAGACGCGGCTTCCCTGCGGTCTGCGCATCGCGGTGGCTCGCCGGACCGGCGTTCCGCTGGCCGCCGCACGCCTGGCCGTCCTCGCCGGCTCGGTGCTGGACCCGGACGGCGCCTTCGGCCTGGCTCACCTGGTCGCCCTCTCGGCCCGACGTGGGGCCGGACGCCGGACCGGGCCGGCCATCGACGACCTGGTGGAGTCGCTCGGGGCAAACCTGGCCGGGGGAGCCGAGGAGGACGCCTCGGTCCACGGGCTCTCGGCCCCGGTCGAGGTGCTCCCCCGCCTCCTCGAGGTGCTGGCCGCGGTGGTGGCCCGTCCGACCTTCCCACCCGCCGAGTTCGAGCGGCTCCGCCGGAGCGAGCGAGCCGAGCTGGCCCACGATTCCGACGAGGCATCGACCGTGGCCGATCGGGCGCTCGTCGAGGCGGTCTACTCCGGGCACGCCTACGGCCACCCCGTCGAGGGAACCGGCCGGGACCTGGCCCGGATCCGGCGACGGGACGCGGTCGCCTTTCACTCCCGGTGGTTCGGGCCCGGGGCCGCGCTCCTGGTGGTCTCCGGGCCGGTCGAGGTCGATCGCACCGTCGAGGAGGTCGAGCGGCGCCTGGGAAGGTGGAGGCCTGCACCGGCCACGCCCCCCGAGATCCCGCCGGCCGTTCGCGGTGCGCGCCGCGTCGTCGTCGTGGACAAGCCCGACGCCACCCAGGTCCAGATCCGCATCGGCGGGGTGGCCATCCCCCGGAAGAGCCCGGACTACTTCCCGGCGCTGGTCGGCAACTCCGTCCTGGGCGGCGGCTTCACCTCCCGTCTCGTGGAGGCGATCCGGGTGAACCGGGGGCTCACCTACGGGGTCCGCTCCCGCTTCGCGGTGGGGAGGGCCACCGGTCTCTTCGCCGTCTCCAGCTTCACGAAGAACGATACGGCGGGAGAGCTGGTCGAGGTCGCGCTGGAGGAGATGGCGCGCTTCGCCTCGGGAGGACCCTCCGCCGAGGAGGTCTCCCGGGCCGCGAGCTACCTGGCGGGGCTCTTCCCCCTCTCCCTCGAGACCCACGACCAGTGGGCCGACCGCATCGTCGACGCCTGGGTCTACGGCTACGACGTCGCGGAGGTCCGCGGCTACCAGGACCGCATCCGCTCGATCACCCCCGGGGAGGCCCAGGCGGCCACGGCGCGCCACCTGCCCCTCGAGGACGGGGTGGTCCTGGCCGTGGGGCCGGCCGGGCCGCTCGAGAAGCAGCTGGCCCGCTTCGGGCCGGTCGAGGTCTGGCCGGTCCGGCGGGCGATGTGAGCCTGCAGGTCCTGCTCGCCGACGAGCATCTCATCGCCGTGGACAAACCCCCGGGGCGCATCGTCGTCCCGGGCCGTGGAGTGGCCGAGCGGACCGTCCGCCAGGAGGCGGAGGAGTTGCTCGGTCCGCTCTGGGTGGTCCACCGGCTCGACAGGGGGACGAGCGGCGTCCTCGTCCTCGCACGCAGCGCCGACGCCCACCGGGCGCTCTGCGCCCTCTTCGAGCGGCACCAGGTCTCGAAGCGCTACCTGGCCCTCGTCCGGGGCGCGGTCGCCGGGGACCTTCGCATCGACGTCCCGGTTGGCCCTGGACGGAAGGGGCGGATGCGCGCCGGGGAGGGCTTGCCCGGTGGACGGGCGTCGACGACCTTCGTCCGCGCGGTCGTCTCCTTCGGCGAGGTGGCGACCCTGGTGGAGGCATTCCCCGCATCGGGCCGGACCCATCAGGTCCGCGTTCACCTCGCCCATGCCGGCCACCCGCTGGTCGTCGACCCGGACTACGGCGATCGCGCTCCCTGGCGCGTTTCCGGCGGGAGGGCGAGCCTCGAGCGTACCCCGCTGCACGCTGCCTCGCTCGAGTTCCTGCACCCGGCGTCGGGCCTGCCGCTTCGCATCGAGGCGCCGATTCCTCCCGACATGCAGGCCGTGCTGGCCGAGCTGGACCATCAGGCGTCGAAGAGTGGCTGACCCCGCTCGAACGTCCGTATCGCGAAGGCACAGACCACGAGGGCTGCCACGAGGGACGCCCCGGTGGCGACGAACGCCTGGGAAGGGACGATCGGCGTCCCGCGCACCAGCTCGTTCACGATCATCTGCTGGCCGAGGAAGGGGACCGCGTAGAGGGACGGTGGCGGCCTCGCCGACTGGAAGGCCAGCGCCATCCCGGGCAGCGAGGGGACGAGCATCAGCAAGGACAGCGAGGTCTGGGCGGCGCGGAACGTGCGGGCCCGGGCGGCGAAGACGACCATCAGCGCGGCCGCGACGAGGACGATGGGAAGGCAGAGGAGGAAGGTGGTGAGGAGCATGGCCGGGTCGAGCTGGACCGAGAAGCCGATGCGCGTGGCGGGGACCGCAAGGGGGACGAGCCCGAAGCCGATGAGCGTCTCGGCAAGGGTGGCCATGCCGAAGACCCCGGAGGCGCCGATCTTGGCCAGGGCGAGGGACGAGCGCGGGACCGGGGCGGCGAAGAGCGGCTCGAGCGACTGGCGCTCCCGTTCCCCCGCCGTCACGTCGATGGCGATGGGCATGCCGCCGGTGAACATCGCCATGACGAGGAAGAATGGGATGGTCGCGAGCAGCATGGCGGCCCGGCTCGCCGGCGTGGAGACGTCCTCCCGCTCCACCGCCAGGGGCTCGACGACGGCAGGGTGGATCCCACGGACGATGAGCCGCTGGGCCGCGACCTGGCTCGACCATGCGCCCAGGAGCCGCTCGGCGGTGGCGATGGCTGGCTTCGCCTGGTGGCGCGAATCGTCGAGGACGAGCCGGACCGGGGCGGGCTGGCCGGCACGAAGCTTCTCGCCGAAGTCGGGGGGGATGATGAGGACCACCGGAACCTCGCCACTCCGGACCGCCGCCACGGGGTCGGCGGGCGCATCCACCACCCGCGCTCCCTGTTCGAGCAGGGCGACGAGGTTGGGAGCGTTCTCCCGCCCGGCCACCGGGATGGCAACCCCCTTCTCGTCGGCTTGCCGCGAGGAGGCGGAGACGAGGAAGAGCATGACCACGACCAGCACGGGACCGAGCACCGGGAAGAAGAGCGCGGTGACCAGCGCCTTGCGGTCCCGCATCCCCTCGCGCAGCTCCTTCGCGAGCACGATCCAGAACGAGGCGAGCCAGCTCATGCGAGACCCTCCTCCGATCCGATGGCCGCCACGAAGGCGTCCTCCAGGCTTTCCCGCCCGGTAGCCCGGCGGAGGTCGTCGGGCGTGCCCTCCGCCACGACCGTTCCCCGGGCGATCACCACGACCCGGTCGCAGAGGGCGGAGACCTCCTGCATCACGTGGGACGAGAAGAGGATGCAGCGACCCTGCTCGCGGAGCTGCCGCAGCAGGGTTCGCACCTGCCGGGTGGCGGCGACGTCGAGGCCGTTGGTGGGCTCGTCGAGGACCACGTTGCGCGGATCGTGGACCAGCGACCGGGCCAGGGCGACCTTCACGCGCTGACCCTGGGAGAACCCCTCCGTCCTCCGGTCGGCGATGTCCTCCATTCCGAGCGCCCCGATGAGCTCATCGGCGCGCCGCTGCAGCGCGGCGCCGGATAGCCCGTGCATGCGACCGAAGTACAGGATGTGTTCCCGGGCGGTGAGGCGTGCGTAGAGCCCCTGCGCGTGAGGGAAGACACCGAGGCGCCGCTGGGCGGCGAGCCGGTCGGCGGCGAGGTCGATCCCGTCCACGGATGCGAGTCCGGAATCGGGCCGGAGCACTCCGTACACGATCCGCAGGGCCGTGGTCTTTCCGGCGCCGTTCGGCCCGAGGAGTCCGGTGATCTGGGCGTCCGGTACCGCGAAGGAGATGCCCTCGAGCGCACGGACGGCCCCGAAGGACTTGGAGACTCCCTCGAGCTGGATCACGGCGCCCCCCCCTGGAGGTCGAGGAAGATGGGAGCTGGATGGAGCCGTTCCACGCAGGAGACGTCGAGCCCGTCGGCGCTGCCGCGGTTCACGAACTCGGCGACGATGCGCGGGATGCACCCCCGCACGAACACCCCGTGCCCCTGGCCAGGCACGGTGATGCGGCGTGAGGCGGGAAGCGACACGGCCGCCTGGTCGGCCCAGCGCGGCGGGGTGACCGGGTCGGCCTCACCGGAGAGGAGCAGCGCCGGGACCTCCATGCGCGGAGCCTGGTGGAAGGCGGGATCCAGGGGCGCACGAGGCCACTCGGCGCAGAGGCTGCGGAAGGCATCCCGGGCGCCCTCCCGAGGAAGGTGGGCGAGGCTCCCGGGGGAGGATCGGAGAAGAGGGGAACGTCCTCGGAGCAGAGGACCGAAAGCTGCAGCGGGCGGGACATCCCGGCCTGGATGTCGGTGACCGCCAGGATTCCCTGTGCGGCCAGCGGGGCGAGGTCGCCGGCGAGTCCCTGGCGGAGGAGCGGAGGCAGGAGCGCAGCGGTCTCGGCCTGGTAGAGGAAGGCGAGGGTCACCTGCCGCACCGCGTCCCCGTCCACGGTGAGGTCGATGGGCTCGCCGGTGACCGGATGGCGGGTTCGAACCTTCTCCGGATTCCGGTCGAGCCGGTGCACGAGCTCCCGGAAGCCCTTCTCGAGGTCGGGGTAGCGTGCCTGGCAGGCGGGCTCGGCGGCGCAGCGGGCGAAGAGGCGGGAGAGTGCCCGCTCCGAGTCGACGTCGAAATCGTTGCCGATGATCATCTCGAACGGAGCGACGCCGTCGAGGACGAGGGTCCGGGCCCGCCCGGGGTAGGCCCGGGCATAGGCCAGGGCGGCGCGGGTGCCGTAGCTGAAGCCGACGAGGTTGACCCGCTCGTAGCCGAGGGCGGCCCGAACCGCGTCGAGATCGCGGACGTGGTCCGAGGTCCCGTAGCGCGTGAGGTCGACGGGAAGCGAGCGGGCGCACTCCCCGGCTGCCCGCCCGGCCTCGGCGGGCAGGAGCTCCACGTCCCGGTCGGCGCGCCCGATCTTGGGGCAGGAGAGGAGCCCTGAACCGCCGGTTCCCCGCTGATCGACGAGAATGACGTCGCGCTCCCGGTGCAGCCGGTCGAAGGCGGGGGCAATGCGGGGATAGGTCTCGGTGATCGACTGCCCGGGCCCGCCCGCCAGGACGAACACGGGATCGGGCATGGCCGAGGGATTCTCGGCGGGGAGGACCGCGACGCGGAGCGCGATCTTCCGTCCGCCGGGATTGCCGGGGTCCTCCGGGACCTCGAGCGTCCCGCAGCGCGCGGGGATGCGGGCGGCTGCGATCGGGTGGGAGAGCTGGCAGGGGACCAGCGGGATGCCCTTCCCCGGAGGAGCGGCGGTGGCACCTCCGGCGACGAGCAGGGCAGCGGCCAGGGCGGCGGCTCGGCTCAAGGCGACCTCGACGGCGCCATTGCGGGCTCGGAAGGTGGCGTGGGGACCGTGCCGGCCGATCCGGGCGCTCCCGCTGCCCCTTGCGGCGCGGCGACGTCCGGAGGCGTCTCGCCCAGCTCGATGGCGAGTACGGGAACGAGCGGGGAGGACGGGGACCGTGAACGGAGCAGCGCGAGCAGTTCCCGCGCCTCGGCGGGTCGTTCGTTCCGGAGCAGGAAGCGCGCCTTCTCGACGATCTTCGAGGCCTCCACGTCGGCCGGCTGCGTCGTCAAGCGGTCGGTGAGGATCCAGGTGCTGGGCCCGGGACCGGCGTCCACCTCGGTGAAGAGGTCCCTCGCCTTGCGGATGAAGAGGAGGGTGCCCGGTTCGAGCTTCCGGCGGGCGTTCGCGGCGAGGAGGTCGGGACGGTCGAAGGCCCAGGCCTCGAGGAGCACGGTGCCTTCCCGGACCTCGGAGACCGGGGCCAGGACGGTGCTCTTCAGCCATCCCTCTCCGCCGTCGGAGGCGCGGACGCGGGACCAGCCGTCCCTGCTCTCGATCAAGCCGACACGCTCGCCGCGGTGCAGGGTTGCGAGAGCGTTTGCGACCAGGCTCTTCGACCCGGCGGACTTCACGCGCGACTGCTCGGTGGGTTCCCGGCGGAGCGTGGAGAGGGCGGTGACGAAGCGCGCCGCGCCGTCGACCGGAGGATCCGGCACCCCGGCGTCGACAGGGAGATCCAGCTTGCCGGGGCGCCCGTCGCGGTTGCAGGCGGGGAGGAGGGAGACGGCCAGCGCCACAACCGCGGCCAGGAGGATCCCGGTACTGCTCAGGCGCCGTGGGCTCGTGCTCATCGCTTGCCGTGGACGAGCGTCTTGACGCCGGTCCGGAAGGTCACCTCGACCTTTCCAGGGTCCTTCATCCCGGAGACGAAGCCGCGACCGAAGGTCGCGTGGTCGAGCACGTCACCCGCCGCGAAGACGACGTCGGTCGCGTACCGGCGCGGCTCCCCGGACTGGCCGGCGAGCATCTCGTCGAAGGACACCCGGGGGGTGCCTCGCGGGGCGCGGGCGGCCGGGCGCTTCGCTGCCGCGGAAGCGACTCGAAACCGGTGGACGTTCCGGCAGGTGTTGCATTCGACCTTCACCGGGACGGCGCCGACCATGGCGATCACCGTGTGCGCGAGGAGGAGCTCGCACCGCGTGCAGAACGCATCGACCTCTCCGCCGACCTTTGGCATGGGGGGCGGAGTATAGCCGCAACCGGTGGAGGGGCGCAGGGGCTCGTTCGATGCTAGTCTGCGGGCACGCTCGAGGGGCCGACGACGGCCGGGGGAGAAGGCGTGGGGCGCATCCGGGCGGTCTTCGAGGATTTCGGCGGGCAACTGCTCTTCGCCGCCGAGACCCTGACGTGGACGTTCCGTCCCCCCTTTCGCCTCGAACTCCTCCTTCACCAGGCCGCCGCCATCGGGGTCGGGTCCACCTTCATCGTCGCCGTGACCGGGCTCTTCGCCGGCATGGTGCTGGCGCTCCAGGGCAACTACGCCATGCGCCAGTTCGGGGCCGAGGGGTACGTGGGGGGCTTCGTGGCCATCAGCCTGGTGCGCGAGCTGGGGCCCGTATTCACCGCCCTCATGGTCACGGGGCGCTCGGGGAGCGCCATCACGACCGAGCTCGGGACCATGCGGGTCACCGAGCAGATCGACGCCATGGAGTCGATGGCGGTGAACCCCATCCACTACCTGGTCGTACCCCGCGTCGTGGCGGCCACCCTGATGATGCCCATCCTGGCCGTGGTCTTCACGGCCACGGGCTACCTCGGCGGCTACCTCATCGGCGTCTATGTCTCCCTCATCCCCCCCGGCCCCTACCTCGACCACACCAGGTCGATGCTCGACATCCCGGACATGACCCACGGCCTCAGCAAGGCCTTGATGTTCGGGGCGGTGGTATCCCTCATCGCGACCTACCGCGGGTACAGCGCGTCCGGTGGGGCCCGCGGGGTGGGAGACGCCACCACCAAGGCGGTGGTCTGGAGCTCGGTCGCGATCCTGGTCGTCGACTACCTGCTCACCTTCATCTCCATCGGCTGATCGGTTGGCGATGATCCGGATAGACGGCCTCTGGAAGGCCTTCGGCGACAAGGAGGTCCTCCGGGGCATCAGCCTGGAGGTCGAGGAGGGAACCACCTTCGTCGTCCTGGGAGCTTCCGGGTCGGGAAAGACGGTGCTGCTGAAGCACGTCATCGGCCTCCTCAAGCCCGACCGGGGCACCGTCCACGTCGACGGGCGGGAGATCTCGGCCCTCGCCGGGCGGGAGCTCAACGAGGCCCGGAGGGTCTTCGGGATGGTGTTCCAGGGCTCCGCGCTCTTCGACTCCATGACCGTCTTCGACAACGTGGCCTTCCCGGTCCGGGAGCGGGAGCGGCGCATCCCCCACGACGAGCTGCTGGCCCGGGTGGTCGAGAGCCTGCGGGTCGTGGACCTGGGGGAGGACGTGCTCGACGAGTGGCCGGCCCAGCTGTCCGGGGGCATGCGCAAGCGGGTCTCGCTGGCGCGGGCGCTGGTGGCCAACCCCAAGATCGTCCTCTACGACGAGCCCACCACGGGCCTCGACCCCATCACCACGAACTCGGTGGATTCGATGATCGACCAGGCCAAGGTCCGGCGGGGCGTCACCAGCATGGTCATCTCCCACGACATCGCCAGCGCATTCCGGGTGGCCGATCGCCTGGCGGTGCTCTACGATGGGAGGATCGCCGCTCAGGGGACGCCGGACGAGGTCCGGCGGAGCGACGACCCCTACGTCCAGCGCTTCCTCTCCCTCTGGTTCGAGAAGCAGTGACCCACGACCGACGCCCATGCCCGCCGCCTCGAACAAGCCGACGCTGAACCGCGCCCTCGCGGTCGGGCTGCTCGTCGCCGTGGCCGGCGTGGTGTTCCTGGTCGCCTTCACCTTCTTCCGCAAGGGCGGCCTCTCTGCCCGCGACAGCTATCCGGTCACCGCGGTCTTCGACGACGTGACCGGCCTCTCCTGGAAGAGCCGCGTCCAGGTGGCCGGCATCCAGGTCGGCGAGGTCACCGAGATCGAGCTCTCCGGCGAGAAGGCCCGGGTGACCATCCGCATCAAGAACGACATCCCGATCCGGGCCAACGCCTGCCTGACCAAGCGCTTCCCCTCCGCGCTCCTTCCCGACGCGCTCCTCGAGGCCAGCGTGGGAACGGCGCCGGCGCCGCTGCTCCGCGACCTCCCCGCCGGGCAGCGCGAGATCACCTGCATCCGCGAGGCCGCCAACGTGGCCAAGCTCATGGAGTCGCTCTCCAAGATCGCCGGCGACATCCAGGTGGTGTCGGCCGACCTCGCCAAGACGGTGGGAGGTACGCAGGGGAGCGTGCGGGAGATCATCGAGAACCTGACCCACGTCACCCGCTCCGTCGACAGGCTGCTGGAGGAGAACTCCGAGAAGGTCGCGGGCATCCTGGACAACACCGAGGCGCTCACCGGGGAGTTGCGCGCGGTGGCCAGCCAGGACGCCGGCCGATACTCCTCCATCGCCCGGAACGTCGACGAGGCCAGCCAGCGCCTGAACCGGATCCTGGCGTCGGTGGAGGACATCGTCGGCCCGGGCCAGACTCCCGAGCTGAAGGAGTCGGTCCAGGGCGCCCGGCAGGCCCTCCAGAAGCTCAACAAGACGCTCGACGACGTCCAGTCGGTGACCTCCAAGGTGGCGGCAGGGCAGGGGGTGGCCGGCAAGCTGCTCGTCGACGAGCAACTCGGCGAGAAGGTCGGCATGGCCGCCGAGAGCGTCTCCGACTACGTGAACCGCATCTCGGCGTGGCAGCTCTTCGTGAACATCCGCTCGGAGTACCTGATCAACTACGGCGGCACGCGGGCGTACTTCGGCGTCACGTTGATGCCCAAGCCGGACAAGTACTACATCCTCGAGCTGATGACCGACCCGCGCGGCTACAACACCGTGGTCAACGAGACGGCCACGACCGTGAACCAGGCAACCGGGACCTCGGTCACCACCACCACCACCCGTTCCATCAACGAGCAACGGCTCGCCCTGACGGCCATGTTCGGCAAGCGCTGGGGGGACCTGGTGGGTCGAATCGGGCTCATCGAGAGCTCCGGCGGCATCGGCGTCGACTACCTGCTCTTCCAGGACAGGCTGAAGCTGTCCGCCAACGTCTACGGGTGGACCCGTCCCACCGTGGACACCTGGCCGCGCACGAAGCTCTGGTTCGACTGGCGCTTCATCCCCAACGTCTACCTCACCGCCGGAGTCGAGAACCTCCTGAACGCCAGCAACTTCGGGCTGGGACGCGAGTACTTCATCGGGGCAGGGTTCTACTTCAACGACCAGGACATGCGGGCGCTGCTCGTGGGTGGCGGCGGGGCCGCGGCCGGCGCGGCCGCCGGCTCGATGAAGTGATCCGCCGGGGCGGCTGGCCGCCCTACCTGCCGATGGCGAACTGGAGCTGGGCCCAGGCGGAGGCGAGGTCGAAGGCCGCCTTCACCTCCTGCGCCTGCGCCGACGTGTAGGAAGTCTGTGAGATGGTCACGTCGATGATCGTGCCGATCCCGGCCTGGTAGCGCCCCTCGGCGAGCTCGAGGTTCTCCTTGGCCTGGGTGACGAGCTTCCGCGACACCTCACGCCGGGCGCGTGCCTCGTTGACCCCGGTGGCCGCCTGCTCGACGTCGGTGCGGACCTGGAGGAGCAGGAGGTCGCGGGAGGCCTGGGCCGAGGCCAGGGACCCGGTCTGGACGTCGACGCGTCCCATGTCGGCGCCGCCGGCCAGGAAGGGCCAGGTGAGCGTTCCGAGGATGTTCCAGGAGTTGGAATCTGGGGCCGGAAGGCCGCCGGCCACCGGGTACCGGGAATCGTTCCAGGTGTAGCCCGCCGACGCGCCCAGGATCGGGTACCAGGCCGACTTCGCCGCCGAGAGATTCTGGTCGGCCGCGGAGATCTGGAGGCCGGAGGCGCGGACGTCGGGGCGAGCGGCGAGGGCCTCGGCCATGAGCCGGGGGACGTCGAGGTCGATGTCCTGCGGGACGGTGGGCATGACGAGCGGGCGCTTCGACACGTCCTGGCCGACCGCCTGGGAGAGCACGATGCGGGTCAGGATCACCCCGTCGTGGGCGGTGATCTGCGAGATGAGCGATTGCTGGAGGTTCACGTCCGCGGTGGTGACGTCGAAGCGCGGGCGCTGCCCCACCTCGAACTGCCCCTTGGCGAGGTCGAGCTGGCGCTGGTTGGAGGCGACGGTCTGGTCGGCGACCGCCACCAGCGCCTCGGTGGCGAGAACGGTGTAGTAGGCGGTCCGGACGTTGAGCTCGACCGCGTTCCAGGCCGCGTCGACGCCGGCCCGGGCCGCGCGCTCCTGCTCCCTGGCGGCGAGGTAGGAGCCGAGGGTGCGGCCGAAGTCCCAGATGGTCTGGTTCACCGAGAGGGTCGCGCCGAACGTGGCGTACAGCGAGGAGGACGGAGCCGCGCCCAGGTTGGTCGCCGTTCCGCCGACCCGGCCGGAGACCGAGGCCGAGGGCAGGAACCCGGAGCGGGCGATGCCCACCTGGCCCTGGGCCTGCATCACCGACGCCTGGGCCTGCGCGAGCTGGGGAGTGGCACGTGCGAGTTCCAGGGCCCGCTCCAGCGTGAGGGGCGAGGTGTCCGGCGCGGCGGCCGGGGCCGCAGCCAGGGCGATGGCGAGGAACAGCACGTTCATTCGAACCTCAGGGCGGTGATGGGGTCGAGCCGGGACGCCTTGTGGGCCGGGTACAGGCCGAAGACGACTCCCACGAGCCCGCTGAAGCCCACCGCGATGGCGATGACGTCGGCCCGGTACAGGACCTCCCAGCCGAAGCTGGTGGCCAGCCGCCAGGCACCGAAGACGCCGAGGGCGACTCCGATGAGGCCGCCGGTGATGGCGAGCGCGAGGGCCTCCACCAGGAACTGGAGGCGGATGTCGGCGGGCTTTGCGCCCACTGCCATGCGCAGCCCGATCTCGCGGGTTCGCTCGGTCACCGAGACCAGCATGATGTTCATGATCCCGATCCCGCCCACGAGGAGCGAGACGGCGGCGATGGCGGCGAGCAAGGTCGTGAGGGTGCGCGTCCCCTCCTGCCGCGCACTCGCGATCTCGGAGAGGTTGCGGATGGAGAAGTCGTCCTCCGCGCCGAGGGGCAACCGGTGGCGATCGCGCAGCAGTGCGCGGATCTGGCTCTCGGCGCGGGCGGTGGTGTCGGCGCTGGTGGCGCTCACCGCGACGCTGCCCTCGATGAAGTTCTTCAGGCCTCCCTTGATCTTCTGCTGGAAGGTGCTCACCGGGACGACGACGATGTCGTCGTAGTCCTGACCCCACTGCGACTGCCCCTTCTTGGTGAGGACGCCGACCACGGTGAAGGGGATGCTCTTGATGCGGATGGTCTGACCGGTGGGGTTGGAGTTCTCCCCGAAGAGCTTGCTGGCGACGGTCTGGCCGATGACGGCGACCTTGGCTCCCCCCTCGACGTCGGAGTGGGTGAGCAGGCTGCCCAGTGCCACCGGCCAGGTACGGATCTGGAAGTATTCGGGTGACGTGCCGAAGACCTGCGTTCCCCAGTTCTGTTCCTCCGACATCACCTGGGCGTTGGTGCGCAGTTGCGCGGCCGCTGCCCGCACCGTGGGGATCTCCGCCTGGATGGCGGCCAGGTCGTCCCAGGTGACGGTGGGCATCGAGCCGAATCCGCCCATGGCGCCGCCGGCCGAGCTCGTGCCGGGGAGGATGATGAGCATGTTCGAGCCCATGGCGGCGAAGGTGGCCTCGACGCGGGCCTTGGCCCCGTCGCCGATGGCCACCATTGCGATCACGGCCGACACGCCGATGACCACGCCCAGCGTGGTCAGGAAGGAACGCATCTTGTTGCGCACGAGGGCGCGCAGCGCCACCCGGAGCGTCTGGAGAGGATTCATGGCGCGCCCTCCTCGTCGCCCTGGGTCCAGGGCGGGACCACGGCGGCCACCGGTTCCTGCGACTCGTCGGAGAGCACCCGGCCGTCCCGCATCTGGATGACGCGGGTGGCGTACCGGGCGATGTCCGGCTCGTGGGTGACGACCACCACGGTGATGCCGCTCCGTCCCAGCTCCTGGAAGAGCTGCATCACCTCCACGCTGGTGCGCGAGTCGAGGTTGCCGGTGGGCTCGTCGGCCAGGATGACGCGCGGCTCGGTGACGAGTGCCCGGGCGATGGCGACGCGCTGCTGCTGCCCGCCCGACATCTGGTTGGGGTGGTGGTCGGCGCGGCTGCCCAGACCGACGCGCTCCAGGGACGCGGCGGCGCGGCGATGCCTCTCGGGTCCCCCGGCTCCGGCGTAGAGCAGGGGGAGCTCGACGTTCTCGAGCGCCGAGGTGCGGGAGAGCAGGTTGAAGCTCTGGAAGACGAAGCCGATGGTGCGATTGCGGACCTCGGCGAGCCTCTCGGTGGAGAGCGTCGACACGGCCTCTCCCTCGAGGAGGTAGGTCCCGCTCGTGGGGCGATCGAGCAGGCCGACGATGTTCATCAGCGTGGACTTTCCCGAGCCGGAAGCCCCCATGATGGCGGTGAACTCCCCCTGCTGGATCGCGAGCGAGACGCCGCGGAGCGCATGAACCTCCACGTCGCCCATGTGGTAGACCTTGGCGACGTCCTGGAACTGGATGAGGGGCGGCTGGGACATGTCGCTCCGCCTAAAGTCCGCGCCGGAGGTTCTGTAGATTTGCCGATCCGGCGCCGAGCGCGTCGGTGATGACGACGTCGCCCTCCTTCAGGTCACTCTCGACGACCTCGGTGAAGCTCCCGTCCGAGATGCCGGTCTTGACCTTCTGGGGTACCGGCTTTTCGCCGGCCAGGGTCCACACGGTGCGCCGGTCCGGGGCCTGGCCGGGACGGCCACCCGCGGCACCCGCCCGGAGTCCGCCTCCACCCGACCCACCCGCGGCACCTCCGGCACCGGGGGCGCCGGGCCCCGAGGGGCCGGCCTTGCCCTCGCCCAGGAGGGAGGGCGGAGGACGGAAGCGCAGCGCGGCGTTGGGGACCTTCAGCACGTCGTCCTTCTCCGCGTAGATGAAGGTGACGTTGGCGGTCATGCCCGGCTTCAGCTTGAACTCCGGATTGTCCACGTCGATGACGGCGTCGTAGGTGACCACGTTCTGCAGGGTCTGGGGGGCGTTCCGGATCTGGCGGACCTTCCCGCGGAAGACCTCCCCCGGGTAGGCGTCGACGGTGAAGGAGGCCGGCATGCCCGAGCGGAGCCGCCCCACGTCGGCCTCGGCGACGCTGGTGTCCACCTGCATCTTGGCGAGGTCCTCGGCGATGACGAAGATCGTGGGGGCCTGGAGCGATGCGGCCACCGTCTGCCCGACGTCCACGCTGCGCGAGATGACGGTGCCGCTCGTGGGCGAGACGATGTTCGTGTAGGCCAGGTTGACCTCGGCCGACCGGAGGGCGGCGCGGGTCTGGGCGACGTTTCCCTCGATGGCAGCGACCTGGGCGTCGGCCGCGTCGGCGTTGGCCTGTGCCGTGTCGAGGTCGGCCTTGGCGTTCAGCTTCCGCGCGTCGAGCTCCTTCTGGCGCGCGTACTGGCGCCGGGCGTCCACGGCCTGGACCCGGGCCTTGGCGAGGTTCCCCTGCGCCGCGGCCAGGTTCGCGCGTGCCTGGTCCACCGAGGCCTGGTAGAGGGCCGGGTCGATCTTGGCGATGAGCTGCCCCTTCTTCACGGGGGAGTTGAAGTCCGCGAAGAGGGCCGCGATGCGGCCCGAGACCTGGCTGCCCACCTGGACGGTGACGATCGCCGAGAGGGTTCCCGAGGCCGTCACCTTCGCGACGACCTTGCCCTTCTCGATCTTCGCGGTCTCGAACTGGAGCTTCTGGGCTCCGTCCCCCGATCGGAAGAACCAGGCCGCGAGCGCGGCGACCACGAGGACGACGGCAACGGCGATGGCGATGCGGCGCTTGTTCATGGGGGGCGGATATTAGGCGCTGGCGGCGGCGGGGTTCACAAAATACGATGAAGAATCGTGAAGGTCCGTGGATGTGCCAACCCCCGGGGCGCCGCTATACTTCCCGTGGAATGCGCCCCTGGACCAAGATCGGATTCCTCGTGCTCCTGGCGGGAGTGGGCGCGCTCTGGCTCGCCCCTGGCCCGGGGCCCGGAAACGCCCTGGTCGGGGCGTCGGCGCCCCCGATGGTACTCGCCGACCTCGCCGGGCGGGAGGTCTCCCTCGCGTCGCTCCGGGGGAAGGCGGTGGCCCTCAACTTCTGGGCCACGTGGTGCCCGCCCTGCAAGGAGGAGTTGCCTGCCTTCGCCAGCGCATGGCGAGCCTCGCGAGGGCGCTGTGTCGAGATCGTGGGGGTCACCGAGGAATCGACCCACGAGGACGCGCTGGCCGAGGTGAAGCGGATGGACGTTCCCTTCCCGGTGGTCATGGACCCGGAGGGAGCGGTGGCCCGAGCGTTCGGTGTCACCGGGTACCCGCGCACCTACGTGATCGACGCGGAGGGAAAGGTCCAGAAGATCTTCACCGGGATGGTCTCGAGGGAGCGGCTCGAGGCGGCGCTCGCCCCACACGTGCCCGACTCCTGCCCGGGAACTTGATGCCCTCGTCCGTGCGCCAGTGCCCCGGTTGCGGCCGGACCGCGCCCCCTCGCCGCGATGACGGAACCTGGCCCTTCTGCTCCGACCGCTGCCGCCTGGCCGACCTGGGCCGCTGGCTCGGGGAGGCCTACCGCATCCCTGGCGAACGGGCCGGGGACGGTGCTGCGGTCCAGACCACCGACGAGGAGGAGGAACGATGAAGCCGATCGTCTACGCACTGCGGGCCCTGCCGGGTGGCGTTCCGCCCGAGGTGGCGTCGAGGGTCGAGCTCAGGGGAGGCGAGGTGCGCCCCGCTCCAGACGAACGCATCCGGGCCGAGGGAAGGGAGGCCGAGATCCTCGTGGTCACCTACCTCGACCGGGTGGACGAGGGGCTCCTCGAAGCGTTCCCGGCGGTCCGGCAGGTGAGTTCCTACGGAGTCGGCGTGAACCACGTCGACCTGCCGGCCACGGCGCGCAGGGGGATCGTCGTCACCAACACACCCGACGTCGTCACGGACGCGACCGCCGACCTGGCGATGGCCCTCCTCCTCGCCTCGGCCAGGCGGGTGTGCGAGGGGGACCGGCTCATCCGGGCGGGCGGATGGCGCGAGGCGGGCCCCGAATTCCTCCTGGGCCGGCAGGTCACCGGGAAGACCCTCGGGATCGTCGGCTTCGGCAGGATCGGCCAGGCCATGGCGAGGCGGGCCGCAGGGTTCGGCATGCGCATCCTCTACACGGGCCCGCGTGAGGCAGGTGTCCCCGGAGCGACCCGGACCGACCTCGACGATCTGCTGGCCGCGAGCGACTTCGTCTCCCTTCACTGTCCGCTCACGGCCGCCACCCGCGACCTGCTCTCCCGGGAGCGCATCGCCCGGATGAAGCCGGGCGCCATCCTGGTCAACACGTCGCGCGGGCCGGTGGTGGACGAGGAGGCGCTGGCCGAGGCACTCGAGGACGGACGCATCTTCGCCGCGGGGCTCGACGTCTTCCGCGAGGAGCCGCGGGTTCCCGAGCGGCTGAGAAGCGCCGCGAACGCGGTCCTCACGCCCCACGTGGGCTCGGGGACGGTCGAGACCCGGACCGCCATGGCCCGGATGGTGTGGGACGAGGTCCTCCGGCGCGTCGCCGGGCGACCACCGGCACACCGCGTCGTGGTATGACGCGCCGGTGAAGCGTGTCCTCCAGATCGCGGGCGGCGTCGCCGTCTCGGCGCTCGCGCTCTGGCTCACGCTGCGTGGAAAGGACCTGGCCGCGATCTGGGCCGCCGTGGAGCAAGCCGACTACGCGTGGCTCCTGCCCTACGCCGGGATCCTCGCGGTCATCCACGTGGCCCGGACCCTGCGCTGGGGCATCCTGCTCGAGCCCGTGGCCAAGGTCCCGTTCTCCAGGCTCAACGCGGTCTCGGCGGTCGGATTCATGGCGCTCATGATCCTTCCCTTCCGGATCGGTGAGTTCGCCCGGCCGTACCTCATCGCCGAGCGGCCGAAGATCAGGGTCTCGGCCACGCTCTCGAGCGTGGTGGTGGAGCGGGTCGCCGACGGCCTCTTCACCGCCGCGCTGCTCGTCCTCACCCTGCTCGCGGTCCCCGAGGGCACGCCGGGGCTCCACCTGCTCCGCCTGGCGGGGCTGGTCGTGTTCGCCGTGTTCGGAGCCATCCTCGCGTTCCTCGTGGTCGCGTACCGCAACCGCGCGCTCGCCGTCCGCTTCACGCATCGCATGCTCGACCCGCTCTCGCCGCGCCTGGCCGGGCGGGCCTCGGCGATGATGGACGCCTTCATCCACGGGCTCCGGGTCGTGCCGTCCCGATCCAAGGTGGCGACCTTCTTCCTGCTCACCGCCCTCTACTGGGGCATGAATGCCTGGGGCATGAGCGTGCTGGCCCGCGCCTTCGAGATCCACCTGACGCTCGTGGAGTCCTTCACCGTGCTCGGGGTGCTGGTGGTCGGCGTGATGATCCCGTCCGGACCTGGCATGGTCGGGACCTTCCAGGCCGCCACCGTGCTCGGGCTCTCGCTCTTCGTGCCGTCCGATGTTCTGGACACCCGCGGCACGGCCTACGCCAACGTGCTCTGGGCCGTGCAGCTCGCCTTCACGACTGCGCTCGGCCTCTTCTTCCTGTTCTCCCGGCACATCCGGATCGCCCAGATCTTCTCGGCACCGTCCGAGGTGGAGGAGGGACTCCAGGAGGAGGAGAAGCAGTACCTGGAGGAGGGGGACGGGGCGCGTTGACAGATCCAGGGGGGAGGCCCTATAAGCGCCCCCTTCGTGGGGAAATCGGTGAGGTAGCTCAGTCGGCTAGAGCGAGGGTC
>CAWHPQ010000017.1:0-29527 GCA_963831265.1 uncultured delta proteobacterium
CCACGAGGTCACCGCTCGTCCTACTCGATCCACCCGATCTCGCGGGCCGTCGCCTCGCCGACCCGGAGTTCCTCGAGCGACTCCGGCAGCCGCCCGCGCCCCGGGGCGAGCGGCACCTCTCCCACCATCCACTCGGCATGAAGCTGGGGGTAAGGTGGTACCCGGCCCGGATCGGCAAGGCCGTCCGGCACGCGAGCGTGGCCCCCGGAGTCGTACCGGTCGGTGGCGCCCACGGTATGGAACAGCTCGTGCCCGATGGTCTGCAGGGAGAGGGAGAGATCCCCGTCGCAGGAGCCGCGCACGAAGGCCACCTCGCCGTTCACGGCGCCGGAGCCCTCGGCGAATCCCAGCTGGCCGTCGGACAGGGGCGCGCACAGGAAGAACACCCGCAGGTCAAAGCCGCCCACCGCGCCCCCGGCGGCCCGGTCGATGTCGCGGATGGTCCTCCAGACCTTCACCGCGTGCCTGGCACGATCGAGCGCGGATCCGGAGGCCGGCGAGAAGGGGAGGGCCCCTGCCCAGTCGACCGGCCCGACCACCGAGATCCGGAAAGCCGATCCGCCCGGGCCTCGCCAGCGTGCCATCTCCGCGTCGATGCGCGCGGCCAGGCCGTCGGCGCCCCGTCGCCAGGTCTCGTCGTCGATCTCGGCCCCGGGGGAGAGGAGCACGAGCCCCACCTCGAGCGGACGCTGCCAGCTTCCTCGTGACCATCGATGCCAGGATCGGGTGGCTCCCCAGGCGACGGTGAAGAGCAGGACGCCGATCAGGATGCCGATCCGGATGCGCCGGAATGCCCGGCCACGACCCGGAGGCGAAGGGGCGCGCGTCATCGGGGCGCTTCGCCCTCCCGGCGGCGCGCGATCCCGGCGGCGAGACGCAGCGCCGCCCGCATGCTCCGGTCGCTGGCCCGGCCGGTGCCGGCCAGGTCCCAGGCCACGCCATGGTCGGGGCTGGTGCGCACGAAGGGCAGGCCCAGCGTGACGTTCACCGCGGAGTCGCCGAGCACCGCGTCGAGCAGCTTCACCGGGATGAGCCCCTGGTCGTGGTAGAGCGCCACCACGGCGTCGAACTCCCCGGCCGCGGCACGGAAGAAGACGCTGTCGGGAGGGAAGGGGCCGTGGGCATCCACGCCGGCCTTGCGGGCGCCTGCCACCGCCGGGACCACGATGCGACCCTCCTCGTCGCCGAAGGCCCCGCCCTCCCCGGAGTGGGGATTGAGGCCGGCGATGGCGATGCGCGGCCGGGCGATGCCCAGGTCGCGGCGCAGCCCCTCGGCGGTGATGGTGGCCACCGAGACGATCCGGGCAGGGGTGAGGCGCCGGATCGCCTCCCGCAGCGAGACGTGGTTCGTCACCAGCGTCACGCGAAGACGGCGCCCGGCCAGCATCATCACCGATCGTGAACCTCCGCCGCGGGCCTCCAGCCACTCGGTATGCCCGACGAAGCCCGGGAGCGAGAGCGCCACCTGGGCCTTGGCGAGTGGAGCGGTGCAGAGGGCGCCGGCCAGCCCTTCCGAGAGCGCGGCGAAGGCGGCCTCCAGGTAGGCGAGCGACGCCGCACCGCCCGCCGGGGAGGGCCGGCCCGGTCGGCGGTCGGCCGCCGCGAGCCGGGTCACCCGCACCAGCGCTCCACCGCGGGGGAGGGGCTCGCCGGGCTCCAGGACCGGCAGCTCCAGCCCGGCCTTGCCGGCCACCCGGGCGAAGGAGGCGTCGCCGAAGAGGATCGGGGTGATCCGGCCGCGCAGCCCTGCGAGCGCGGCCGCCGTCACCTCCGGCCCGATGCCGGACGGGTCGCCCAGGCTGACCGCGACGCGAACCGGCATCGCTCAGCCCGCCGGCGGGGCCTCGAGCTCGGGGATCTTGAGCTCGATGATGGCCTCTCGCTTCAGCTCCTCGATGTACTGCTTGCGGTAGATCTCGCCCTGCTGGCTGGCGATCCGCTCGCGGATCCGGTCCTTCACCTCCTCGAGCGGAGGGGCGCTGGCGGTGCGGCGGTCGTCCGACTTGAGGATGATCCAGCCGGTCTTGGCCCGGACGAGCCCCGAGTTCTGGCCAGGCGCGAGCGCGAAGGCCACCCGTTCCAGGTCGGCGGGCATGGTCCCCTTCTTCACCCAGCCCAGGTCGCCGCCGGAGGCAGCACCCGGACCCTGCGAAACCTGCCGGGCGAGATCGGCGAAGTCCTCGCCGGAGGCCAGGCGCGCGAGGAGCGCCTCGCCCGCCGCCTTGACCCGGGCGTCGTCCTGGGGGGGCGCGCCGGCGGGAACCTGGAGGAGGATGAGGCGCAGCTTGGACTGCGCCTCGCCGGTGAACTCGGAGAGGTGGCTCTGGTAGTAGCCCTTGACGTCGTCGTCCGTGACCTTCACCCGGTTCTGCACCTTGGCGGCGATGAGCAGGTGGTTCTCGAAGTCCTTGCGAAGCCGGGCCCGGTAGGCGGTGATGGTCATTCCCTCCGCGGCCAGCGCCTGCTTGAGCACCTCGTCGGAGAGGTTGTTGCGCTTCTTCACGTCCTCGATGGCGCCGTCGATCTGGGCCTCCGTCACCTCGATGCCGAGCGCCTTGACCTCGTTCTCCACGAGCCGCTCGGCCAGCACCCCCTCGTAGGCGCTTCGCAGGGCCCTGGATCGTGCCTGGTCGTGGGCCGGACCCGGAGGCATGTCCATGGCACGCCGGTACTCGGCGCCGGCGCGCTGGGTCAGCTCGGAGAGGGTGATCACGTCGCCGTTCACGACGGCGGCGACCCGGTCGACCGGACGCCGGTCGTCGGCGCGGGCCGCCGGCGCTGCGAGGAGCGCGGCCAGCAGGAGGAGGTTCGGGATCTTCAAGGCTTCACCGAGGCGACGGCCGTGGGGTCGACGTGGATCTTCGCCTGGGCCCGGAGGGCGGCCACGTACTCCTCCTGGGCCCTGGCCCGCCGGTCCCGGAGGAGACGGGCGGTGATGGAAGGACGCGCCTGCTCGAGCGTTCGGCGGTCCGGGGCCTTCTTCTCGATCACCTGGAAGACGTGAAAGCCGAAGGGAGACGGAATGACATCGGAGATCGCGTTCGGTTGCATGCGGAAGCAGACGTCGAAGACCTCGGGCATCCCCTGGCCCTTGCCGAACCAGCCCAGGTCGCCGCCCCTCTTGCCCTCGGGGGCGATGGAGGCGCGGCTGGCCACGGCGGCGAAGCCAGACGGCTTTCGCCGGACCTCGTCCCGGAGCCGGACGGCCTCCGCGCGGGTGTGCACCACGATCTGGCGCGCGTGGACCCGCTCCGGCTCGTCGAACTCGGTGGGATGGGCGGCGTACCAGGCGGCCACCTCGGCGTCCGGGACCTGGATGCGGGAGAAGACCTCCTCCTGGAAGAGCTTCTCGATGGCGAGCTGATCGCGCAGCCGGTTCCGAAGATCGGTCACGGAGAGCCGCTCCTGGGCCAGCATGTCGTCGAAGGAGGTTCCCGGGTACTCGGATCGAAGCGCCAGGAAGGACCGGTCGACCTGCTCCGGACCCACGGAGATGCCCCGCGCGCGGGCCTGCTGGAGGAGGAGCGTGCGGGCCACGAGCCCGTCGACGATGCTCGCGCGCAGCACGTCGGAGGGGCCCGATCCCTCGCCGCCGACCCGGAGCTGCTGCAGCTCCCGCTCGAAGGCGGCACGGGAGACCGGCTCGCCGTTCACGACCGCCACGGGGGCGGGTCCCGTGGGCTCCTCGCCAGAGGTGCCGGAGCGGCAGCCCGAGGCGAGGAGGGCGGCGAGACCCGCGGCGATGGCAGCGGTCGTCCGCAAACTACTTCTGCGCCGGCGCCGGCGCGGGCGTTGGGGCTGGCGGCGACGCGGGCGGGGGCATCTGCATGGCCGGACGCGGGGGGGCGCCCTGGTGAGGCATCGCGCCCGGCGGCATCCCGCCCGGGCCGGGGGCCGGGCCCGAGGAGACGACCACCTTGTCCAGCTCGGCGTCGTTCACGGTGACCTTGGCCTCCTCGCGCAGCTTCTTCACGTACTCGTCGAACTCCTTGGTGCGCCTCTCGCGCTGGAGCCGCGATGCGATCTGCGGCTTCACCTGGTCGACGGTGCGGGTGATCCCCTCCTGCCTGCCGGCGATGCGGATGATCCAGAAGCCCTGCTGCGTCTCGACGAGCACCTCCTCGCCGTCCTTGTTGCCGAAGGCGGCTGCCGCGAAGGGCTCGCCGAACTGCTTCGCGTACTCTTCCTGCGAGCGGAAGCCCAGGTCGCCGCCGTTGCCCTTGGTGGCTGCGTCATCCGACGAGGCGCGGGCCAGGTTGGAGAGCGCCAGCGGATCCTTCTTCGCGCTGGCCTTGACCTGGGCGAGCAGCTTCCTCGCCTGGGCGCCCTTCTGGGCCCGGTCCTTGTCGGTGGCGGCCACGAGGAGCGCGGTGGTGCGCACGCGAGCCGGCTTCACGAAGTCGTCCTTGTGCTCGTCGTAGAACTTCTGGACGTCGGCGTCGGATATGTCCTTGGGGTCGCCCTCGCCGAACTTCTTCTGGACCAGCTTCTGGACCATGGCCTTCTTCAGCGTGAGCTGGACGTCGGGGTCGTTCTGGTACCCCTCCTTCTGCGCGGCGTTGGCCAGGATCTCGAACTTCACGAGGCTGTCGAGGAACTGCTTCTTCTGATCCAGGTTCTGGTACTTCTGCCGGAGGAACGGCGACTGCTCGTTCAAACGGGCCTGGAACTCGGCGACGGTGACGACCACGCCCTCGCCCTGGGCGACGGCGGGGCCGCTCTTCTGCGGGCCGGCAGGGGGGGTGGGCTTGCAGCCAGAAAGGGCGAGTGCGACCGCAAGGCCGGTCGCGACGAGTGCACGCGTCATCGAGGGGGAGCTCCTGTGTTCGTTGGGTGAGAACTGCCGCTCCCGGTGAACACCTGGCGAGGCGCCTGCGTTCCCGGACAGCCGCGGGAAAAAACCACGAAACCGGCCGGGGATCAAGACGTTGCGGTCACGCGGCCGGATTGCAGGAGGCGAGTCCGGCAAGCACCCGCCTGGCCTCCTCGAGAAGCTCCCGCCCCCGCGTCGCCTCGGTCGCGCGGGAGGCGGGTGGCGACGGGGAAGGTGCGGCGGAATCCTTCGTCTTTGCTCGTGTTTTCGCAGAGCCCCGGCCGGGAGTGGCCGACGCGGCCCTCGGCCCGACCAGGGCCACGAGCTTCATGTCGGGCGTGAGGCGCAGGGTTCCCCCGCTCTTCTGGACGTGCTTCGCGAGCGCGAACGGGTCGAGCGCCGCGTCCGGCCCCAGCGCGAACACCAGCCGTCCGGGCCCGGCGTCGAGGCCGCGGATGCGCAGTGCGCGGAGCCGGACCTTCACCGCCATCAGGTCGAAGAGCGCGTCGAGCTCGTCGGGGGTGTCGCCGTAGCGGTCCACGATCTCGGCGCGGGCGTCCTCGAGCTCCTCGTCGGACGAGGCCTGGGCGAGCCGCTTGTAGAAGTAGAGCCGCTGGTGCACGTCGGGCATGTAGCCGTCGGGGATGAAGGCGGGTACCGGAAGCTGGACGTCCGGATCCATGTCGGGGCGCGGCGCCTCTCCTCGCAGCTCGCGCACCGCCTCGGCCATGAGCTCGGAGTAGAGGTCGAAGCCGACCGCCTCGATCTGCCCGGACTGGTCCCTGCCGAGCAGGTTGCCGGCGCCACGGATCTCGAGATCGTGGCTGGCGATGGCGAAGCCGCTGCCGAGATCGGTGAAGCGCTGCAAGGCCTCGAGCCGGAGCCGCGCGTCCTTCGTCACCGGACGGCGCGCCGGGACGAAGAGGTAGGCGTAGGCCCGCTCCCGGCTGCGTCCGACGCGGCCACGGATCTGGTAGAGCTGCGAGAGGCCGAAGTGGTCGGCGCGGTTCACGATGATGGTGTTCGCGGTGGGGATGTCGAGGCCGCTCTCGATGATCGAGGTGGCGAGCAGCACGTCGAACTCCCGGGAGACGAAGCGGCTCATCACCTCCTCGAGCTTGCCCTCGCCCATCTGTCCGTGGGCCACGCCGATGCGGGCGACGGGCACGAGCTCTCGCAGGAACTTCTCCATCGAGTGGATGGAGCGCACCCGGTTGTGGACGAAGTAGACCTGTCCGCCGCGCCGGAGCTCCTGCTCGATGGCGTCCTTGATCTGGACCGGATCGAACTTGGCGACGAACGTGCGGATGGAGCGCCGGTCCTCCGGCGGCGTGGCGATGATCGACATGTCGCGCACCCCGGCCAGGCTCATGTGGAGCGTGCGCGGGATGGGGGTGGCGGTGAGCGTGAGCACGTCCACCAGCTTGCGCAGCTTCTTGAGCCGCTCCTTGTGGGAGACTCCGAAGCGCTGCTCCTCGTCCACCACCACGAGCCCCAGGTCGCGGAAGGAGACGTCGGTGGCGAGCAGCCGGTGGGTTCCCACGAGCACGTCCACCTTCCCCGCCGCGGTCTCGGCGAGCACCTTGCGCACCTCCTCGGGCGTGCGCATCCGCGAGATGGCCTCGACGCGGACCGGGTATCCGGAGAAGCGCTCCCGGAAGGTGCGCTCGTGCTGGGAGGCGAGCACGGTGGTGGGAACCAGCACCGCCACCTGCTTCTTCGAGAGCACGGCCAGCATGGCCGCCCGCAGCGCCACCTCGGTCTTGCCGTACCCCACGTCCCCGCAGACCAGGCGATCCATCGGAGCGCGCGGCTCGGGAGTCCCGCCCTGCCCCTCGGCGCGCCCCTTCGTCATGTCGGCGATGACGTCCTCGATGGCCTTCGCCTGGTCGGGGGTCTCCTCGTAGGGGAACTCGGCCTCGAACTCGCGGAAGATCTCGTCGGGGGCGGCGAACGCAAAGCCGTGGTGAGCGGCGCGGGCGGCGTAGATGTCGAGCAGCTCGGCGGCCATCTTGAGCAGCTGCTCCTTCACCCGCGCCTTGCGCAGGGCGAACGAGCTGCCCCCCAGCCGGTCGAGACGGATGGCGTCGGGAGCGGCACCGGTGAACTTCTGCACCTGACGGAGCTTCGCGACCGGGAGGTAGAGGCGATCGGCCCCCTCGTACTGGAGCACGAGGAAGTCCCCCTCCACCCCACGGATCTGCATCTTGGTGAGGCCGCCGTAGCGGGCGATGCCGTGCTCCACGTGGACCACGAGGTCGCCCTCGTCGAGGTCCCGGAAACCGGCCACCATGGTGTTCTCGATGCGGGCGCTGCGGGCGCGCTTGCGCACGCGCCGGCCCAGGATCTCCTCGTCGGCGACCAGCGCCACCCCGCCCTCGACGTCGACGAACCCGCGCGAGACGTCGCCGGGCACGAGGTGGACGTGGATGGCCGGATCCCACAGGGCGCGCAGGTCGCCCGGAGCGGAGGGATGGATCCGCACGGCCAGGCGGCGGTCCTCGAGCAGCCGGCGCAGCCGGTCGGCCGACGACGGCGAGTGGGTGGCGACCACCGAGGCCACGCCGCGGCTGCGCCACTCCTGGACCCGGCGGACCAGCGGCGAGAGGGCGCCCTCCTCGCCGTGCGCCGCCTCGATCTCGCCGCGGATGCCCGTCGTGTCCCCCAGCGCGAAGCGAACCGGCTCGGTGGTCCCCAGGAAGATCCGGTGGCAGCGCAGCGCGGGCAGGGGCCGCAGGAGGGCCTCGACCTCGGCCGTCCGGAAGAAGTGGGCCCCGGGGGGGAGGGCGAGCTCGTCGCGCCGGAGCGCTGCGGTGTGCTCCCGGTCGAGCTCGGCGTCCAGCTCGGAGAGGGCGCGGTTCACGCCATCGGGGTCGTCGACCAGGAGCGCGACCCCGGGCGGCAGGTAGGCGAGCAGGGACGAGAGCCCCCCCTCGTGGAAGCCCGGGAGGAGCGCCTCCATGCCGAAGAACGGGGTGCCCGACTCGATGGCGTCGATCACCTCGCGCACCTTGGAGGTGGGGCGGTCCACCTTCTCCGCCAGCTCGCGCACCGCGCGGACGGCTGCCGAGCGTGAACTCGTGGTGAATGGGGCCTCCCGGGCCTGGACGATCACCAGGTCCTCGACGTCGCCCAGCGAGCGCTGGGTTCCCGGCTCGAAGGCCCGCGTGCTCTCCACCTCGTCCCCGAAGAGCTCGAGCCGGACCGGGTGGTCGTGGAGCGGGCTCCAGACGTCCAGCACCGCGCCGCGCACCGCGAAGGTCCCGGGGTCCTCGACGAGCGGGACCCGGGCGTAGCCCATCTCGACGAGCCGGTGGGCCAGCGCGTCGCGGTCCACGGTGGCGCCCTTGCCGAGGAGCTCGAGGTTGCGCCCCAGCTCCTCGCGCGGGACGTGGCGGCGGGCCAGCGCGCGGGCCGAGACCACCACCGCGCGTACCCCGGCGCCCGAGAGGTGGAGCCGGGCCAGCGCCGCGAGCCGGTCCATCTCCAGGCCGCGGTCGGGGGAGAGGTCGTCGTAGGGGAGCACCGGATCGGCGGGTACCCGGACCACCGCAGGCGCGCCCGGCGCGCCCCCCCCCAGGAAGAAGGCGAGGTCGCGGGCGAGGAGGTCGGCCTCCTCCTCGTCGACCGCCACGGCGAGCAGGGTCCTCCTCCCGGCACCGGCGCCGAGCAGCCGGAGCGCGGCGAGCCCCCGGGCCGCGCCGGAGAGCCCGACCACGTCGGCGCCTCCGGAGGCCAGGGCAAGGGCGACGGCACGCCAGGGTGCAGGAGCGTTCTCGTCCACGGACGGCCCGGTGCTTAACACGGGATCGCCGCGGGAGTAGGGGATTGGCCTGGCCGGTTGATCCCCGCAGGGGGCGTGGCTACACTCCCCCGGTCCTCCGAGGTGTCCCGCCCGATGTCGACTCCCCGATCCGCCCGGTTCCTCCTCCTCCCGGCGCTGGCCCTCGTAGCGGCCTGCGGTGGCCAGGATCCGTCGGTGCGCAGCGGGGCCGTACCGGTGGCCGGTGTGCTGGTCCGGGCGTCGGGCCCGGGGACCTCCGAGCTCCGGGCGGGTCAGCTCGCCGCGGCACGCATCGGGTTCGAGTCGGTGGTGCGCGGAGACCCGGAGCGGATGGACGCATTGAACGACCTGGCCGTCGCCTACCATCTCGAGGGGCACTCCGAGGCGGCGCGGCAGCTGCTCGACGAGGTGGTGGTGCGCGGGACGCCGCGGGAGCAGCAGGCGGCGCTCGTGAACCTCGCCGACCTCTACGCCGGCGAGGGATTCCTCCAGGCCGCGCAGGCCCATGTCGAGGCCGCTCGCGAGATCGACGCCGGACGGGCCGAGCCGGCGTGGGTGCAGGCGCTGCTCGCCGACGCGCGGGGCGACGCCGAGGCGCCCCGCCTCGCGATCGAGGCGCTGCGTCTCGACGGCGACGGGAGCGCCCGGCGCTTCCTGGTCTTCGAGTCCCCCGAGGAGCGCGCCCACTTCGAGGCCCTCTCGGCCGAGGCAGCGGGCGATCGGTCGCTCGCGCTGGCGCGCTGGCGCGAGCTGCGGGCGGGGCGCGTCCCCTCCCTGGCCCAGCTGGCGCAGCGCCACCTCGGGGAATAGTGGCCTCGCCCGAGCACGAGCTCTCCCGGCGAGAGCGGGAAATCCTCCGCGCCATCGTCCAGGAGCACATCCACACCGGCGAGCCGGTGGCCAGCCAGGCGCTCCGCGCCCGCCACGACATCGAGGTTTCGCCGGCCACCGTCCGCAGCGTCATGGCCGACCTCGAGGAGCTCGGGCTGCTCGAGAAGCCGCACACCTCCGCCGGCCGGGTCCCCACCTCGGCCGGGTACCGGCTCTTCGTCGACCTGCTCGTCAAGGTCCGCCCGCCCTCGCTGGCCGACCGGGAGCGGATCGGGCAGGTGACGCTCGGCACCCCAGCGGTGGACAGCCTGCTCGGCCGGACCGCGGAACTCCTTCACTCACTGTCCCAGCACGTGGGGGTGGTCTCGACGCCGCCGCCCCTCTCCGACCCCACCCGGCACGTCGAGTTCGTGCGTCTGCGCGAGAACCGGGTCCTGGTGGTCTTCGTCTCCCAGGCCGGCCTGGTCACGAACAAGCTGGTGCAGCTCGAGACCCCGTACACCGACTCCGAGCTGGAGCAGGCGGCCGCCTACCTGTCCGGGAAGCTGCAGGAGACCGGCATCGAGGGGCTGCGCGAGGCCATCGTGAGGGAGATGCGCGCCGACGAGACCGCCCTGCGCGGCCTCATGGAGCGGGCGCTCCGGCTCGCCGAGCAGGCGCTCCCGGTCCCGGGCAACGAGCGGGTGCTGGTCGACGGTGAGGCCACCTTCCTCGACGCGCCCGAGTTCGCCGACATGGGCAAGGCGCGGGCGCTGCTGCGCACCTTCGCCGAGAAGGACCGGATCCTGAAGGTGCTCGACCGGGTGCTCCAGGCCCGCGAGATGCAGATCTTCATCGGTGCCGAGAGCGATCTCGCCGCCACCTCCGACGTCTCGGTGGTGGCCGCACCCTACGTGCGCGACGGCCGGGTCCTGGGCGCCCTCGCCGTCATCGGCCCGACCCGCATGGATTACGGCCGCGTCATCCCGCTCGTGGACCTGACCGCCCGGGAGATCTCCCGGGCCCTGTCCGATTCCGACCGGCACTGACCGATCGTCCCACCTTTCCCCAGATGTCCCGAGGACTTGGGAGGGGTCTTTCTTGCCGCAGGGTGGAGCCCTGTGACATATTCGAGGTTCGCCACCATGCCCGGATCCGGAGAAAAAGGGAGCTTTGCCGCGGACATCCCCGCCTCCGTCCTGGAGGAGGCGCTGAAGAGCGTGGCCCGGCACGGGGGGGAGACCCCCGAGGTGCCCGGCGAGGACCCGGCCGTGGTGGTCGATCCGCCCGGGCCCGACGCGGCGGCGGAGGTGACCCGGCTCGAGGCCGAGCTCGCAGCCGAGCACGACCGGTTGCTGCGCACCGCTGCCGACCTGGACAACTTCCGCAAGCGGGTGGCGCGGGAGCGCGAGGAAGCGGCCCGGAACGCTGCCGGACCGGTGGTGAAGGACCTCCTCCCCGCCGTCGACAACCTGGAGAGGGCGCTCGCCGCCGCGCCCCCCGGCGACCCGCTCGCCGACGGGGTGCGGATGGTGCTCCGCCAGGTGGAGGAGGCGCTCCTCCGCCACGGCGTGGAGCCGCGGAGCGCGCTCGGCGAGCCCTTCGATCCCGCGCTGCACGAGGCGCTCGCCACGGTTCCGTCGCCGGGAGCGATCGCGGGAACGGTGGTCGCGCAGCACGGCAGGGCCTGGATGCACAACGGCCGGCTCCTGCGGCCGGCCATGGTTGCGGTGGCGGCTGCCGCGCCGGCCGAAGAAGGGTCGGGAGGGTAGGGGATTGGGAAAGGTCATCGGAATCGACCTCGGGACGACCAACAGCTGCGTGGCCGTCATGGAGCAGGGCGAGTCGGTGGTGATCCCCAACAGCGAGGGGTCGCGCACCACGCCCTCGATGGTGGCCTTCGCCGACGAGGGGAGCCGTCTGGTGGGACAGATCGCCAAGCGGCAGGCGGTCACCAACCCCGAGTCGACCATCTACTCCACGAAGCGGCTCATCGGGCGCAAGTTCAAGGATCGCGAGGTGACCCGCACCGCAAGCGCGGTTCCGTACCGCATCGTCCCCGCCGAGAACGGTGACGCCTGGGTCGAGGCCGCGGGCAAGCCGCTCTCGCCTGCGGAGGTCTCGGCGATGGTGCTCGCCAAGATGAAGCAGACCGCCGAGGACTACCTCGGCGAGCCGGTGACCGAGGCCATCATCACCTGCCCGGCCTACTTCAACGACGCCCAGCGCCAGGCCACCAAGGACGCCGGGCGCATCGCCGGCCTCGAGGTGCTGCGCATCATCAACGAGCCCACCGCCGCGGCGCTGGCCTACGGGATCGACAAGCAGCAGACCGCCAAGGGCGAGCTCGTCGCCGTGTACGACCTGGGCGGAGGCACCTTCGACATCACCATCCTCGAGCTGAACCAGGGCGTCTTCGAGGTCAAGGCGACGAACGGCGACACCTTCCTGGGCGGCGAGGACTTCGACCAGCGGCTCATCGACTGGCTGGGGAAGCGCTTCCAGGACCAGACCGGCATCGACCTGCGCAAGGACCGCATGGCTCTCCAGCGGCTCAAGGAGGCCGCCGAGCGGGCCAAGCACGAGCTGTCGTCGGCCACCGAGACCGAGGTGAACCTCCCCTTCATCACCGCCGACGCGACCGGTCCCAAGCACCTCGCCGAGACCATCGACCGGGCCACGCTCGAGAGCCTGGTGGGGGACCTCGTCGAGAAGACCATCGAGCCCTGCAAGATCGCGCTCAAGGACGCCGGCGTCACCGCCGCCCAGCTCGACACCGTCATCCTGGTGGGTGGCATGACCCGCATGCCCAAGGTGCAGGAGACGGTGAAGAAGTTCTTCGGCAAGGAGCCGCACAAGGGGGTGAACCCCGACGAGGTGGTGGCGGTGGGCGCCGCCATCCAGGGCGGCGTGCTGAAGGGCGAGGTGAAGGACGTCCTCCTCCTCGACGTCACCCCCCTCTCGCTGGGCGTCGAGACGGCCGGCGGCGTCTTCACCCGCATCATCCCCAAGAACACCACCGTGCCGGTGCGCAAGGGGCAGGTCTTCTCCACGGCGGTCGACAACCAGCCGCTCGTCTCGGTTCACGTGCTCCAGGGCGAGCGCGACATGTCCGCCGACAACAAGACCCTGGCCCGCTTCGAGCTGGTGGGTATCCCGCCGGCTCCGCGCGGCGTGCCGCAGATCGAGGTCCGCTTCGAGATCGACCCGAACGGCATCGTCCACGTCGAGGCCGAGGACCTGGGCACCGGCAAGAAGCAGCAGATCCGCATCGCCGCCCGCTCCGGCCTCTCCGAGGAGGACATCCAGCGGGCCATCAAGGACGCGGAGGCGAACCTCGCCGAGGACCAGCAGAAGCGCGAGCTGGCCGATCTGCGCAACAACGCCGAGGGGCTCATCTACACCACCGAGAAGAGCCTCGAGGAGTACGCGAGCGCCCTCAAGGCCGACGACCTCGCCGAGATCCGGGCCGATCTGGCCGAATTGAAGGCGGTCCTCCCGTCGCCCGAGCCGGCGCGCATCAAGGAGTCGCTGCAGCGGCTCGAGGGCTCCGCCTACCGCATCGCCGACGCGATCTACTCGTCGCAGGGGCAGGACGGGGGCGCGGACGCATAGCGCTTGCCCCCGCCTCTCGCGGCATTAGGTTCGCAACGGCCATCGATGAGTTCCGAGAAGAGAGATTTCTACGAGGTCCTGGGCGTGTCCCGGACCGCCTCCGGGGAGGAGGTCCGGACCGCCTTCAAGCGGCTCGCGATGGAGTTCCACCCCGACCGCAACCCGGGAAACCAGGCCGCCGAGGAGCGCTTCAAGGAGGTCGCCGAGGCCTACGACGTCCTCTCCGACCCGGAGAAGCGGACCCGCTACGACCACTTCGGTCACGGGCAGCAGGGGTTCGACCCGTTCTCCGGCTTCGGCGGCGCCGCCACCATCAACGACATCTTCGGGGAGATCTTCGGAGAGGTCTTCGGGGCCCACCGCCGCGGTCAGCGCCGATCCCGGGGGGCCGACCTCCGCTACAACCTGGAACTCGACCTCGAGCAGGCCGCCTTCGGCGCCACGTCGCGCATCGAGATCCAGCGCCCCAAGCGCTGCGAGACCTGCCACGGCAGCGGGGCCAAGCCGGGGACCCACCCGCGCCAGTGTCCCACCTGCGGCGGCACCGGCGAGATCCGGCTGCAGCAGGGCTTCTTCGCCATGTCCCGGACCTGCGGCCAGTGCCGCGGGGAGGGGAAGGTCATCACCGACCGCTGCACCGTCTGTGGCGGAGCCGGTGGAGTGGCCGAGAAGTCGGCGGTGGACGTCCGGGTCCCACCCGGTGTCGACAGCGGTACGCGGCTCAAGCTCCGCGGCGAGGGGGAGCCCGCGCCGTCGCCGTCCGGAGAGGCGGGCGACCTCTACGTGGTGATCCAGGTGCGGGACCACTCCATCTTCCAGCGCCAGGACACCGAGGTGGTCTGCGAGCTCCCCATCTCGATCGCCCAGGCGGCGCTCGGGACCGCGGTCGACGTGCCCACGCTCGACGGCCCCCAGAAGCTCAAGATCCCGGCCGGCACCCAGCCCGGAAAGACCTTCCGCCTGAAGGGGAAGGGCATCGCCCCGCTGGGAGGCGGCTCCCGCGGAGACCAGCACGTCCGCGTCCAGGTGGAGATCCCCACCAGGCTCACGAAGGAGCAGCGGGAGCTCCTCGAGAAGTTCGCCGCCCTGTCGGGGGAGGAGACCAACCCCGCCCAGAGCCGCTTCTGGAGCAAGGTGTCCGAGATCCTCGGCAAGGAGTAGAACACCGGTATCCATGCGCCTTTCCTTCCCGGCTGCGCTCGCCGTGCTCCTCGCGTCGGCCTGCGCCACGTCCCGACCCCCTCCTCCGCCCGCACCCGGTGGGCTCGCCCCCGCGCCGGTCGCCACCGCGCCTTCGGCGGCCGCCGCCTCCGAGCTCTCCCGGCTCCGTGCCGCGCCTCCGTCGTCGCCCCCGGCGCGGAGCGCGGAGGCCTTCGAGAAGCTGGCCCGCACCTGGCCCACCTCCGCGGAGGCCGCCGAGGCCCTCGACGAGGCGGCCCGCGCCTGGATGCGGGCGAAGCAGCCGGCCCGCGCCGCCACCGCCTGGGCGGAGCTCCTCTCCCGCTACCCGCTCTCGCCACGCGCCGGCGAGGCCCGCATCCGCTACGGGCTCGCCGAGGTCGAGGCCGGCCGTCCCGGCCTCGGATTGCCGACGCTGGGCGCGATCTGGGGGCAGTCCCCGCCGGCCAGTCGAGGGAACCTGGCGCTCCGCATCGCCGAGGCCGCCGAGTCCGGGGGGAACTGGCCGCTCGCGGCCCGCTGGCGAACCGAGGCGGTCCCGTACCTCCCTCCGGAGGAGGGGCGGCGGGAGACGGCGCGGGTCCTCGACATCGTCGCCACGAAGCTCGCTCCGCAGGAGGCGGAGCGGCTCGCCGCCGAGCTCCCGAAGGAGGGCGCCGTCGGCGAGGCGCTGGCCGCCCGGGCCGCGGTGCAGACGCGGGCGGTGGCCGGAATGGTGGGCGTGGCCGTCCCGCTCACCGGGAGGTTCAAGGCCTGGGGCGAGGCCATCCTCCAGGGCGTCTCCCTGGCCATCCCTGAGGGCGGCCCGATCCGGGTGGTGGCGAAGGACACCCGCGGGGAGCCCGACGGCGCCGCCGAGGCGGTGGCCCAGCTCGCCGCCGAGGGGGCGGTGGCCATCGTGGGCGGCGTCACCAACGCCGAGGCGCAGCGTGCCGCCGCAGCCGCCCAGCAGGAGGGCGTTCCACTCCTCTCCCTCTCCAAGGTCGAGGGGGTCACCGAGGGGCGTCCCTACGTCTTCCGGCTCATGCTGACCGCGCGGGCACAGGCCCAGGCTCTGGCCGACCTGGCGGTGCACCGGCGCGGGCTCGAGAAGGCGGTCGTCCTCTTCCCGGAGATCCCGTACGGCACGGAGCTGAAGGGAGCCTTCGTGGCAGAGGTCGAGGCCCGCGGCGGCACCGTGGTCCGCACCGTCGGCTACGAGGGGGACCGGACCAATTTCGCACCCATGGTGAAGGAGCTCGTCGGGCGATCCCAGGTGGAGCGGCGGGCCGACTGGCGGGAGATCTCGAAGGCCATCACCCGGGAGATCCAGGATCCCTACCGGCGCGCCAAGGCGCTCGAGAAGGCGCGCAGGGAGATCTCCCCCATCGTCGAGTTCGACGTGATCTTCGTCCCCGACTTCGCGCGATCGGTCACGCTGCTCGCCCCGGCCCTGGCCGCCGACGACGTGGTCACCGTCTGCGACCCGCAGGACCTGGAGAAGATCCAGAAGGTCAGCCCCTGGGTGGTGAAGCCGGTGCTCCTCCTCGGCGGGAACGGCTGGGACGATCCGGCCATCGTCGAGAAGGCCGGCCGGTACGTGGAGTGCGCGGTCTTCGTCGACGGGTTCTTCCCCGGATCGGAGCGCCCGGAAACGAGGAAGTTCGTGCTGGACTTCCAGACCATCCACGCGCGGGCCCCCTCCATCCTGGAGGCGTCGGCCCACGACGCCGCCGCCATGGTCGCCGCCGCCATCGGGCGCGGTGCCTCGGGGCGCAAGGAGCTGCGCGACGCGCTCGCCTCCCAGAAGCCCTTCCCCGGCGCCACCGGGTCGCTGGCCTTCGATGCGCAGGGCGAGCCGGTCCGGGAACTCTTCTTCCTGACCGTGGAGAAGGGGGCCATCCGCGAGATGCGACCCGAGGAGCTCTCCAGGACGCCGGCGACGGCCCCCTGACACGGCCCCGTGGAAGGCCACAACGACATCGCGCCGCCGGGGCGCCGCCTGCCCTGGTGGAACATCGCCCTGTTCCTCGCCACGGTGGCGACCACGGTGCTCTCCGGCGCGGCCTTCGCCGGCTGGTCGGGAGGCGGGGTGGAAGGGCTCGTCCTGGCCGGCCTCTCCTACGCCGCCGCCATCCTGGCCATCCTGTTCGCACACGAGATGGGGCACTACCTGCTCGCCCGCGCCTGGCGGGTCGATTCGACCTTCCCGTTCTTCCTTCCCATCTACATCCCGGGGTCGCTGAACTTCGGGACCCTGGGCGCGCTCATCCGGCTGCGCTCCGCCATCCCGTCCCGCGACGCCGTGCTCGACATCGGCGCGGCCGGCCCCATCTCGGGCGCGCTGGTGGCGATCCCGCTCTACGCATGGGGGCTGGCCCACTCCCGGGTTCAGGCGGTGGCGGAGCGCGCGGCCGCCGGAAGCGATTCGCTCTGGGGGATGATCCAGGGCTGGATGCAGGGGGAGCCGCTCGCCGGCGGCGACGGCACATTGGTCTTCGGCGACAGCCTCGTCACCGCGGGCGTGCAGTGGCTCGTACTCGGGACCCTTCCGCCCGGCCACGACGTGATCGTCCACCCGGTGGCGCTGGCGGCCTGGCTCGGCCTGTTCGTCACCACGCTCAACCTCCTCCCGCTCGGACAGCTCGACGGGGGCCACGTGACGTACGCCTGGCTGGGGGAGCGGCGCGCCCTCTGGCTCTCCCGTCTGGTCTCGGCCGGGCTCCTCGTCGCCGGGATCTTCGTCTCCTTCAACTGGCTCGTCTGGTGGATCCTCACCCGGGCCGTCATCGGGCTGCGCCACCCGCCGGCCGTGCACGATGCCCCCATCGGTCCCGGCCGTCGTGCCGTGGCCATCCTGTCGCTCGTCCTCTTCCTCGGGACCTTCGTCCCGGTGCCCTTCCGCCTGTGACCGACGAGACGCAATTCGCGGAGGCTCCGGCCGATCCGGGCGAGGAAGAGGCCTGGGCCGAGCTGCGCGCCCGCTGGGAGGATCCCCAGGCACACCGGGCCTTCCTGACCCGCTTCGGCGACCTGGAGGCGCTGGCCCGCGCCGGCGCCCGCTACCGCGCGGTGCTCGAGCGGACGCCGGGCGACGCCCCCGCCGCCGCCGGGCGCGACGAGGTGCTTCGCAAGGCCACCGTCCTGGGGCTGGCCGCCGTCCCGCGCACCGTCCCCCCCGCCCCTGTCTCACCCTGGGTGAAACGTGGACTGCTGGCCGCGCTGGCCCTGCTCGGGGCGGGCCTGGCCGCCTGGGCCGCGCTCGCGTTCTTCCGATCCGGTGCGTTGCGCTGATGCCCGTGTCCGCCCCGAGCGCCCTCGAGGCCGTGCTCGCCCCGGGCGGGAGCCTGGAGCGCGCGTTCCCGGGCTACGAGCCCCGCCCCGACCAGCTCCGCATGGCCGCCTCGGTCGCCGACGCGCTGGCCCGCCGCCGCTACCTGGTCGCCGAGGCCGGCACCGGCACCGGAAAGACCCTTGCCTACCTGCTCCCGGCCGTGCAGTCGGGGCGCCGGGTGGTCATCTCCACGGCCACCCGGACCCTGCAGGAGCAGATCTGGTTCCGCGACATCCCGCTGCTCCGCGATCGCTGCGGGGTCGAGATCTCGGCGGCCTATCTCAAGGGGCGGGCCAACTACTACTGCCTGGCCCGCGGCGAGGAGTTCGAGCGCCACCCCACGTTCCCCACCAGGGAGGAGGCGGCGCTCTGGCCACGCATCCGGGAGTGGGCGCGAACCACCGACACCGGCGATCGCAGCGAGATCGACCTGCCCGACTCCTACCTGGCCTGGAAGGACCTCTCGGCCACCGGAGAGACCTGCATCGGCAAGGAGTGCGTGGCCTACGACGACTGCTTCGTGCAGCAGGCGAGGGCCCGCGCCGCCCAGGCCGACGTGGTGCTCGTGAACCACCACCTCTTCTTCGCCGATCTGGCCATGCGGACCTCGCGGGCCGGCGTGGAGGTGCTGCCGCCCTACGAGGCGGTCATCTTCGACGAGGCCCACGCCATCGAGGACGTGGCCACCGAATACTTCGGCCTTCAGGTCTCCTCCTACCGGGTGGACGAGCTCTCCCGCGACGCCCAGCGTGCGGTGGGCGACCGGCCCGACCTGGCCTCCATGCTGAAGCGCGCCACCGGCGAGCTCGCCAGGGCGGGAGAGCGCTTCTTCGGGTCGGTGGCCCGTGCACTCTCGGCGAGCGCCGGGCGCGCCGAGCCTTCCCGGGTGGCAAGCGCTCCGAGGAGGAGAACCTCCGCGGCACGCTCTCCCCGGCCATGCTCGAGCCGCTCGCCGCCGAGCAGGAGCGGCTCGACCAGGCACTCGAGGAGCTCCGCGCCGAGCTCGCCGACGACGACGCCCCGGCGCTGCTGCAGATCGCCCGGCGGGCCGCGGAGCTGCGGGTCGAGCTGGCTGCGGTCACCGCCATGAAGGAGCCGTCGCGGGTCTTCTTCGCAGAGGTCCGGGGCCGCGGCGTCTTCCTCCGTGCCGCGCCCATCGACGTGGCCGAGGAGCTCGTGACCCGCCTCTACCGGAACGTGGACACCGCCATCTTCACGAGCGCCACCCTGGCCACGCAGGGGCGCTTCGACTATTTCCGGCGCCAGGTCGGGCTGCGCCCCGACATGGACGTCGACGAGCGGGTCTTCCCCGGCCCCTTCGACTACGCCACCCAGGCCGCGCTGGTGGCGCCCGCGGGGCTTCCCGATCCGAACCAGCCCGGCTTCGTGGCCGCCGCGGCGAAGGCGGTCCGCGAGCTCGCCCAGGTCACCGGCGGGCGGGCCTTCGTTCTCTGCACCTCGGTGCGCAACATGCTGGCCTTCCGGGAGGCGCTCTCCGACCTTCCCTGGCAGCTCCTGCTCCAGGGCGAGCGCCCCAAGCACCGGCTGCTCGAGGCCTTCCGGGAGCGCCCCTCGGTGCTCTTCGCCACCCAGAGCTTCTGGGAAGGAGTGGACGTTCCCGGGGCCGCCCTCTCGCTCGTGGTCATCGACCGGCTCCCCTTCGCGCCCCCTGGCGACCCGGTGGTCGCGGCCCGGGTGAAGGCGCTCGCCGAGGCCGGTGGCGACGCCTTCTCCGAGCTTCAAGTTCCGGCGGCGGCGCTCCAGCTCCGCCAGGGGTTCGGGCGCCTCGTCCGATCGCGTGCCGACCGCGGGATCGTCGCCGTCCTCGACCCACGCCTGACCACCCGGGGCTACGGGCGCGCCTTCCTGGCGTCCCTGCCGCCGAGCCCGTTGCTGCGCTCCATCGAAGAGGCGCGGCGCTGGTGGGTGGAACCTCCGGCGGGATTGCGCTAGCCTCCCTGCTGCGGGGGAGGGCGCTCGAGGTCCGGAGGCGGATGGCCCAGTTCAACGAGGAGAGCCGCGAGCTGGCGGTGAAGGTCGTCTACTACGGTCCCGCCCTGTCCGGGAAGACCACCAATTTGCATGCGCTGTACCAGAAGATGGACCCCAAGGTCCGGGGGCGCCTCATGACCCTCGACACCAAGGACGACCGCACCCTCTTCTTCGACATGATGCCGGTCTTCTTCAAGACCTCGGGCGGCGTGAAGGTGAAGATCAAGCTCTACACCGTGCCCGGCCAGGTGATGCACGAGTCCACCCGGCGCATCGTCCTGCAGGGGAGCGACGCAGTGGCCTTCGTCGCGGACAGCCGCAAGTCGGAGACCGCCCCGACGCTTGCTTACTGGAACGACATGGTGCGCAACCTCGAGGCCAACGGGCTCGACCCGCGCTCCATGCCCATCGTCATCCAGAAGAACAAGATGGACCTGGAGGGGATCCGCGACGACGACTTCGCCGACCTCGCCCGGTCGCCGAAGGTGCCGGTGATCCCCGCGACGGCCATCCAGGGGGAGGGGGTCCTGGAGACGCTCGGTGAGCTTCTCGCGCTCTGCTACCGCGACCTCGACCGCACGCTCGGCCTGGCCAGGCGCTTCGCCCTGTCGGAGAAGGAGTTCCTCGGTCTGGTGCTGAGCCGCGTGGAAGCCCGATGAAGGTCCAGCCGTCCGTCCTGCTCCAGCCGACCCCGCTCGGCGACCTCCTCGACCTCCGGTCGTTCACGGAGGTCTGCCACTCCTTCGCCGAGCTCTACCGCATCGGCGTGAAGGTCTTCGACGACGCCGGGAACAAGCTGGTCGACGTGAAGATCGGCAACGCCGACTTCTGCGGCTACCTCTGGCAGACCGCCGACGGGCGCAGCCAGTGCATGGCCACCGTGCAGCGGGTGAAGACGGAGACCCTGCCCGAGGAGGCCGTCCCCTCCAGCGTCCACTGCTTCTCGGGCTGCCGCTATGCGATCCAGCCGGTGCTCTACGAGGGGGACGTCATCGGCCGGATCGTCTTCGGCCCGTTCGTCCCCGACGACCTGGTGGCGCTGCCGGAGGCCATCACCCGCCTCGGTCCCGAGATCGACGAGAAGCTGGCCGCCTCCTACATGAACAAGATCCGGCGGGTGCCCCAGGCCACCGCCGAGAAGGTCCTGAAGCACTTCGCCGAGATCCTCGACGTGCTGGTCTTCACCGGGCACAAGAACCTCCTGACCGCCCGGCTGCACATCGAGGCGGTGCAGGAGTCCTACCGCGAGGTGCAGGAGAAGAACCGGCAGCTGGAGGGGGCGTACCAGGCGTTGAAGGAGCTCGACCGGCTCAAGTCGAACTTCCTCGCCACCATGAGCCACGAGCTCCGCACGCCGCTCACCAGCGTCATCGGCTACTCCGAGATGATGCTGGAGGGGCTGGGCGGGCCGCTCACCGCCGAGCAGCGCGAGTACCTCCAGATCATCATGGACAAGGGGGAGAGCCTGCTCGGGCTCATCACCTCCATCCTCGACATCTCCAAGATCGAGGCGGGCCGGGTGAAGCTGGTGGTCTCCGACGTGGACGTGAACTCGCTCATGCGCGACGCGGTCGCCACCGTGACGCCCCACGCCCGCAAGAAGGGGCTGCGGGTGGCCTGGCAGCCCGCCAAGCTCCCCGCCGTGCAGTGCGACAGGGAGAAGGTCCGGCAGGCCCTGATCAACCTGGCCTCGAACGCGGTCAAGTTCACCCCCTCCGGCGGGTCGGTCAGCGTCGAGGCGTGCGCCGACGGGGAGGACCGGGTGGCCATCTCGGTCGCGGACACCGGCATCGGCATCGCCCCGCAGAACCTGGGGCGGGTCTTCGAGGTCTTCTTCCAGGTGGACGGGTCGACCACGCGCGAGTTCGGCGGCGCCGGGCTCGGGCTCGCCATCGTGAAGAGCTACGTCGAGGCCCACGCCGGGACGGTGAAGGTCCTCTCCTCCCCCGGGGCCGGGACCACCTTCGTCCTCTCGCTCCCGGTGATGGCGTCCGGGCCGGCGGCGCTGGCGGTCCGCGCCTCGCCGGCGACCGCGGCGGGTTGAGGGAACCCCCTTGGCCCGTCCGGGCGAGTTCGAGTTGATCCGGCGGTTCACCCGCCCGTTCACCTCCGGCGAGGGGGTCCGGGTCGGTATCGGCGACGACGGCGCGGTGCTGCGGCCGCCCCCGGGCGAGGATCTGGTCGTCACCGTGGACGCGGTGGTGGAGGGGGTCCACTTCACGCGCCGGTTCACGCCCCAGGAGATCGGGTGGAAGGCCCTGGCCGTGAACCTGTCCGACCTTGCGGCAATGGGGGCGCGGCCCCTCTGGGCGCTCGTCGCGCTCGCCACCCCGCCCGCCGCCGACGCGGCGCGCCTCGCGCGGATCGGCCAGGGCATCGCCGCCTGCGCCCGCCGGCACGGGATCGCGGTCGTGGGAGGCAACGTGACGGCCGCCCGGGAGCTCTCGCTCTCGGTGACCGTTCTCGGGGCGGTCCGGCGGGGCAGGGCGCTGCTCCGCTCGGGCGCCCGCGCCGGTGACCTGCTCGTGGTGAGCGGAACGATCGGGGACGCGGCGCTGGGGATCCGGCCCGGGGCGGCAGCGGGCCTGCGCGCGCGGCAGCGCCGTCCGCGCCCCCGCCTGGCACTCGGACGCGGCGCCGTCGGCGTCGCACGGGCCGCCGTGGATCTCTCCGACGGCCTGCTCCAGGACCTCGGTCACCTGTGCGCCGCCTCCGGGCTCGGCGCCCGGGTGGAGGTCGACCGGCTTCCGCTCTCCCCCGCCTACCGGAACGCCACACGGAGGAGCCACGCCCCATTCCTCGCGGCCCTCACGGGAGGTGAGGACTACGAGCTCCTGCTCGCGGTTTCCCCCTCCCGGCTCGACGCGCTGCGGGATGTGGCGCGCCGGGCCCGGACCCGGGTGACCGTGGTGGGGGTGCTGGAGGACCGGCCGGGCGTCCGGGTGGTCCAAGGTGGGCGCCTCCACCGGCCAGGGCGCGCCGGCCACGACCACCTGCGTTCCGGGCACGTTCTTGGAGCGGGGCGCCGCCGGGCGTAGGATTCAAGGGTTCCCGCTCCACCAGAGGAGAGCCATTGTCGAGGAGCCTGCGCCAGGACCGTCCTTCGAGCCGCCCCACGGCACACGGCCAGGATACGCCGCCGCACCTCGTGGCCCTCCGAGGCCGTTCGCCGGATCGCGACCTGCGAGCGCCGTCGCCGCCCCCCGGCCGCAGCGTGTCGCTGCAGACGAAGCTCCTCGTCTCCTACGCCATCCTGGGCGCCTTCCTGATCCTCGCCATCCCCCTCGTGCAGGAGCGTCTCCTGCCGGGGCAGGCGGTCGCCGCCGATGCGGTGATCCTGGCCCTCACCCTGGCGGTCGGCTACGCCCTCTCCACAGCCGTACTGAGGGTGAACCGCCTGGCGCGCCTGAAGTCCTCGGCCGTGGAGATCAGCGGCGGCGACCTCTCCAAGGTGGTGGTCTCCGAGGAGCGCCAGGGGTTCCACGACGAGGTGGACGGCCTCACCGAGTCGATCCGCACCATGCAGGAGAACCTGCGCGACCTGGTCTCGCGCATCCAGCGCACCGCGCAGTCGGTCGCCGAGAGCGCCAACGAGCTGCAGACCTCCGCCGAGGAGGTCAACGCGTCCACCGACGAGGTGGCGAGCTCCATGGCCAAGATCGCCCAGGGCGCCGAGGAGCAGTCCGGGCTGGTGGAGCGGACCAGCAAGGTCATCGGCGACATCGCCGCCTCCATCGAGCGCACCGCCCGCAGCGCGGAGGAGGCGGCCAAGGCCAGCGCCGACACCTCCTCGGGCGCCACCCAGTCGGGCGAGGCGGCCCGGCTCGCCGCCGAGAAGGTGAAGAAGGTCTTCGCCCGCATCGAGGCGGCGAGCGAGCAGGTCTTCGCCTTCGGCGAGCGCACCCGGGAGATCACGCAGATCGTCGAGGTCATCACCAGCATCTCGCAGCAGACGAACCTGCTCGCGCTCAACGCCACCATCGAGGCAGCCCGCGCCGGCGAGTACGGTCGAGGCTTCGCGGTGGTGGCCGAGGAGGTCCGCAAGCTGGCCGAGAGCTCGGGGCGGTCCGCCGAGCAGATCTCCGCGGTGGCCGCCGACGTGTCGGCGCGCGCCTCCGGCGTGGTCCAGGCCATGCGGGCCTCGGTGTCCGAGCTCGGGGAGGGGCGGGAGGACCTGAACGCCATCATGCGATCGCTCGACGGAATCGCGTCGGTGGCAGCGGCCGGCGCAGACAAGGTCCGGGTCATCTCCGAGGCCGCCCGGGACCAGCTGCAGGGGTCGGCCGACATGGTGCGGGCCATGGACGACATCTCCGACGTGGCCACCGGCAATGCCACCGCCACGGAGGAGGTGCGCAAGGTGATCGTGGAGCAGACCGCCTCGGTCTCGCAGATGGCGAGCGCCGCGCAGGAGCTCCTGAACCTCTCCCTCGAGCTGCAGAGCGTGGTCTCGCGCTTCCGCCTCGACCGGTAGCCTCGTGGAGAGGGACCCCCGCCACGTGCTCTTCCGCGCCGGCGGCGAGCGCTTCGCCCTGCCGCTCTCCTCGGTCAACGTGGTGGTCCCTCCCGACCCCCCCTTCGCCCACGTGCCCCGCACCGCTCCGCCGGTGGTCGGCGCCATGGGGCTTCGGGGGAGGGTGGTGGCGGTGGTGGAGATGGCGCCGCTGCTGGGTCTTCCCGGAGGGAAGCTCGCCCCGGGAGCGGGCCAGGTGCTGGTCCTCGAGCGGGACCGGCGCGCCCTGGGGTTCCTCGTGGACGGGGTCCTGGGGGTCGAGCCGATCGACCCTCCGACCACCCCCGGCGACGGACTTCCGGTGAAGGGGCTCTCCTCCGTGCGCGGGGCCCCGGTGGCCATCCTCGACCCGGATGCCCTGGCCGCGGCGGCCGAGCGGCTCTTCCGGGGACGGGCCGGGTAGGTTCCTTTCGCGGGACCCGTACGGGTGGTACCGTGGATCCTCCCCTTCCTCGATGCTCCCCCCAAGCGGGAGCCGGGTCCGTGCATGCCGAAGAAAGTGCTCATCGTCGACGACGCGGTCTTCATGCGGAACATGATCCGCGACATCTTCGCGAGTGGCGGGTTCCAGGTGGTGGGCGAGGCCGCCAACGGCCTCGAGGCGGTCGAGAAGTACCGCGAGCTCCGTCCCGACCTGACCACCATGGACATCGTGATGCCCTTCAAGAGCGGCATCGAGGCGACCCGCGAGATCGTGAAGGTCGACCCCCATGCGGTGGTCGTCATGTGCAGTGCGCTGGGCCAGGAGGCCCTGGTGATGGAGGCCATCGAGGCCGGCGCCAGCGACTTCATCGTCAAGCCGTTCAAGCCCGAGGACGTGATCGCGGTGGTGAAGAAGGTCCTGGGCGAGGCCTGAGCAGCGGGGCGGGTCACCCACGGTGAACTGGGACCTCTCCAAATACCTGGCGCTCTTCGTCTCCGAGTCGCGCGATCACCTCGACGCCCTCTCCGCCGGCCTGGTGCGCCTGGAGAAGTCGGGCGGCGCCGGGGAGGACCCGGCCGCCGTCGTCGACGAGCTGTTCCGCCACGCCCACAGCCTGAAGGGAATGGCCGCCGCCATGCAGCAGGAGGGCATCGCGCTCGTCGCCCACCGGGCCGAGGACGTGATCGGGGTGCTCCGGTCCCGCGGAGAGGCCCCGTCCGCCGAACTGACCGACCTCCTGCTCTCGGTCACCGACGCCCTCTCCGAGATGGTGCGGGAGGCCGGGGCCGGAGGCGTGCCCGTCGCGCCCGAGGCGCTGGCCGAGCGGCTCTCGGGGGCCTCGATCCGGCTGCGGGGGATCGAAGCGCCGCCCGAACCTCCTGCGGCGTCCCCGGTGCAGGAGGTGTCCCCGGCCCGTGGAAGGAAGCGCCGGCTTCGCGTGGACGTCGCGGTGGCCGAGGGGAGCCAGGTGCCGGCCGTGCGCGGGTTCCTGGTCCTGAAGCGGCTCGAGGTGGCCGGATCGATCGCATCCTCGAGCCCGGCCGCCGAGGAGCTGCGTGCCGGACGGATGCCGGGGCGGACGCTCACCGTGGAGATCGAGACCGGCCAGTCCATCCCCGAGCTGGAGCGGACGCTGGCCCAGATCGCCGACCTGGCCCGCGTCGAGGTCCGGGAGGTCGAGGAGACCTCGCCCGTCGCCGCACCGCCACCGGCACCGCGCCCGGAGGGGGCCGCCGAGCAGGTCCGCACCGTGAGGGTTCGCGCGGAGATGCTCGACGAGTTCCTCGACGTGTCGGGGGATCTCCTGCTCGCGACCGCGCGGCTGCGCGAGCTGGGCCGGGCCATGCCCGAGGCGGGGCGCCGCGCTCACGAGGAGGGGGTCGACCGGCTTCAGGCCATCGCCAAGGACCTGCACGGCCGGGTCATGTCGGCGCGCATGACCCCGCTCACCGTCCTCTCCGACCGCCTCCCCCGCGCGGCGCGCGACCTGGCGAGGCGCACCGGCAAGCAGGTCGACGTGGTGGTGACGGGGTCCGAGATCGAGGTGGACCGGGCGCTGCTCGACGAGATCTCCGACCCGATCCTCCACCTGCTCCGCAACGCCGTGGACCACGGCATCGAGACCGCCGCCCAGCGGATCGCGGCCGGCAAGCGCCCCACGGGGCGCATCGAGGTCTCGGCCCGGCGGGACCGGGACCGGGTGATCCTGGAGGTGGTGGACGACGGCCGCGGCATGGACCCCGACGCCCTGCGCCGCTCGGCGGTGGCCCGCGGGGCCATCACCGCCGAGGCGGCAGCCGCACTCCCCGATCCGGATGCCTTCCTGCTCGCCTGCCTGCCCGGCGTCTCCACCGCCGGCCAGGTCACCGACGTCTCCGGCCGCGGGGTGGGGATGGACGCCGTGAAGCGCAGCGTGGAGGCCCTCTCCGGCAAGCTCTCCATCGAGAGCCGCCACGGCGAGGGCACCCGCTTCACGCTTCGCCTGCCGCTCACCGTGGCCATGCAGCCGGTGCTGCTCGTGCGGGTGGGGCAGGAGGTGGTGGCCATCCCGGTGTCCAAGGTGCACGGCGCGGCCCAGGCCAGGGTCGAGACGCTCGACCGGGCCGGCGGTGCGCCCCAGCTGGCCTTCGGCGGCGGACACGTACCGATCCTCGATCTGGGGGTGCTGCTGGGTACCGGCCCGGCCCCGGCCGGCGAGCGCCGCTCCGTGGTCATCACCGAAAGTGACACGGGGCGCGTCGGCCTGGCCGTCGACCAGCTCCTGGGCCAGGAGGAGGCGGTGCTGAAGCCGCTCCACGGCCCGCTCTCCCTCGTCCCGGGGCTCTCGGCGGTCACCGTGCTCGGCAACGGGCGACCGGTCTTCGTCCTCGACGTCCCCCGGCTGGTGGCGGCATGAGCCCGGCCGAAGACCGCCGGGAGGAGCTCCTGGAGACGCTCCGGGGGCTCGCCGCCGAGGGGGGGCGCGAGGCCGCCCGAGCCATCGGGCGGCTCCTCGGACGGCCCACCAGCGTGGAGGACGTCCAGCTCCTGGTGGGGCCCGACGCGGCGGGGGTCGTCCGCATGGCGGGACGACCCGACGCCGAGCTGGTGGCCATCGCCATGGAGCTGCACGAGCCGCTGGGCGGGAGGTTCGTCCTGTTCCTCTCCGCGGCGGAGGCCGAGCAGGTCTCCCAGGCGCTCGTCCCCGACGCGGCGGCCGGGTCCCTCGACGCGGTGGGGGAGAGCGCGCTGGTGGAGATGGGCAACATCGCCGGTTCGGCCTTCGTCTCGGCGCTGGCGCGCCACGTCAAGGTCCGGCTGCTGCACGGCGTGCCCCGCCTCACCCGCGGCGACGCGCACGCCTGCCTCGAGGAACTCGCGCCTGGCCTCTCCGGCCCGGCACTTGGCGTGCGATTCGGGTGCCCGGAGACGATCGGCACCCTGCTCCTCCTTCCGGACCCCGCCCGGCTGGACGCCCTGGCCCGGATCCTGGGGATTCCCTGATGGACGGGGGGATGCTCGCTGCCGCCTTCGAGAGCTTCCCGCTTCCCGCCGCCCTGGTCGAGCGGGGGCGCGTGCTCCAGGCCAACCCCGCCTTCGGTCGCGCGGTCGGTCGCGCGGCCGACGCCTGCGCAGGGGAGGAACTCGACCGTCTCCTCGGGGCGGGCCAGGCGGTGCGCGGGTACTCCGGCGGCGACGCGCCCTGGCTCGCCGTCCTCGATCCGCCGTCGCCCGGAGCGGATCCCGAGCCGGCCCGCGCGCTTCTCGACCTGACCCGGGGGCTCGCACAGTCCCACGCCCAGGAGGACGTCGCCGCGGTGCTCGCCCGCGCCCTGTCCTCCCTCTTTCCCGGCCGGACCCACTGCATCCGGCTCGTCGACCCGAAGACCCTCGCGCCGGTGGCGGTCATGGCGAGCGCGCCGGTGGCCGGGAACGGCCCGCCTCCCGTCTCGCTCCGCGCGGCGGCGATCCGCCAGGCCGGGCTCTCCGAGGCGGCGCTCCAGTCGGGCGGCCTCCTGCTCGTCACCGAGGACGTCCCCTGCTGCGCCGGAAGCGCCCGTGCCGTGGCCGTCCCGCTCGCCGCGGGCAGCCAGCTCCTCGGGGTCGTGAGCCTGGAGTACCCGCCCGGCGCGCCCGGCGATCCGGGCGCCGACGAGCCGTTGCTGGTCCAGGTCGCGAACCCGGTCGCGCTCGGGCTCCGCAACCTCCGGTCGGTGGCCGAGCTCACATTCCTCAAGAACTACCTGGAGGAGCTGCTCGAGAACGCCAACGCACTCATCCTCGTCACCAACCGCCAGCACCACGTCCTGCTCTTCAACCGGGCCCTCTCGCGCCTGACCGGACGGGGGGGCGAGGAGGCGCTGGGAGCCGACCTGCTCGCGCTCCTGCCCGAGAGGGAGCGGGATCGCACCCAGGCCGTCCTCCAGCGGAGCATCGGGGGCGAGGCGGTGACCGGGTTCGAGACGCGGCTCGCGGTCCGGGGCGGAGGGGAGGCGCTCGTCACCTTCCACACCGCGCCCATCGTCGGGCACGGGGGCGAGGTGGAGGGGGTGATCGCCATCGGGCAGGACCTGACCGCGCTCCGCGCCATGGAGCGCCGGGCCGAGCACTTCCAGAGGTTGGCCGCGGTGGGACAGCTCGCGGCCGGCATCGTCCACGAGCTCAACAACCCGCTCGTCGCCGTGGTCACCTACTCCGATCACCTGCTGGAGCGGCGGCGGGGACGGGAACTCGATCCCGGCGACGCCGAGAAGCTCCGCCGCATCCGGGACGCGGGCGAGCGGATCCAGCGACTGGCCCGCGACCTCATCACCTACGCCCGCCCCGGCGCCGACAAGCCGGAGCCGCTCGACCTGGGCATCCTGCTCGACCAGGCCGCACGCATGTGCGACCCGGCGCTGCGCGAGGCCCGGGCCCGGGTGCTCCAGGAGATCGCGCCCGCGCCCACCATCCTGGGGGGGCGGGCCGGGCTGCTCCAGGTCTTCGTGAACCTCATCACCAACGCCGCACAGTCCCTTCCTTCCGAGGGGGGCACCGTGACGCTCTCGCTCGAGAGCCAGGGCGAGGAACTGGTGGCTCGCGTGTCCGATGACGGGCAGGGCATACCGCCCGAGGTCCAGACGCGCATCTTCGAGCCCTTCTTCAGCACCAAGGAGGGAGGGCACGGCGTCGGGCTCGGGCTCTCCATCGTGCAAGGCATCGTGAGCCGGCACGGTGGGACCATCGACGTCATGAGCGCGCCGGGGAAGGGGACGACCTTCGCGGTGCGCCTGCCGCTGGGTGGGCCCGGCTACGGGACGAGCGAGAGCACGCCGTAGCCCAGGAACTCCGGGAGGACCGCGGCGACCTCGCCAGCCGAGGGTACGAGCGCGATCTTCTCGTCGGTGCCTCCGGCGCCCCGGAACCGCGCGCGCTTCGCCGAACCGGCGAGCCCGGCGGAGAGGACCAGCGTGACTCCCCGCACCGGGCCGTCCACGAGCGAGGACACGTGCACGTCGAGCCGCCCGGGCGGACGCCAGGCCGACACCGCGAGCGGGGTGGGCGAGACCACCTGGACTGCGCGCCGCCCGCCTCCGGCGAGCGCCGTGAGCCCCCGCTCCACCGGC
>CAWHPQ010000018.1:0-93064 GCA_963831265.1 uncultured delta proteobacterium
CCGAGGCCGCCGGTTTCGTGCGGAACGCCCACCAGCGAGCGGAGCGTCCCCGTCGTCACCGGGACGCCTTGTTCTGGGCAGCGGCCGAGGCCGTGTTCCTGGACGCTGAGACGATGCTCGCGTGGTTGCGCGAGAGATGGCGCTCGCCCGCGAGCGGAACGCCATCGAGACCACCGACGACGTGAACCTGGCCGGCGAGTCCCTGCCCCCGAACCTCGCCGTGGTGGCCGACAAGCTGCGGGAGGGCAGCGTCCTACTGACCGAGGCGCTTCGCTACCGCACGCGGAGCTGGTGAGCACCGTACCGGGACGGGAGGCGACGTGCGCAACGGCAAGGGCGACGACGGGCAGCTCGACGGGGACGACCCGTCGGCAAGGGTGGCGCGGAACGTCGAGGCCACCCGTGCCTTCGCGGAGGCGGCGGGCGCCGAGGCGGCAATCCGAGAATCCGAACGGGAGCACCTCGTGGACGAAGTGAAGTTCAAGGCCGAGTCGGCAACGAAGGTGCTCCGCTACCTGGAGGCGGCCGGCACTCCCGTCGAACGCGCCTGGGCCACCGCGGCGCTCGCTCGCCTCGGGGAGGAGCCCGAGACCTCCGGGGGACTCATGGACATCGCCATCGGATTCCTCCTCGACGCCGAGGAGATCCAGCTCGAGGAAGGCGTGCAATACATCCCCACCGGATTCACCCGTCTCGACCTGGCGCTCGGCGGCGGCTTGCCGATCCCGTCCCTGACCGTGCTCGGCGCCGCGCCCAAGTCGGGCAAGAGCAGCATCGCTCAATGCGTCGCCACCCGGCACGCTGAGCGCGGCGGCTTCGTCTACTACCTCGACGTGGAGAACGGACGGCGCCGAGTGCTGCGCCAGCTCCTATGCCGGCGGGCATCCCTGGGACGACGCGGCATCGCCGCGCTACGCGACCCCACGTCCGCGGTGTTCGCCTCCCCGGAGGAGGCCCTCTCGGCTGCCCGTCGGTGGATCGACGCGAAGGATTGGCTCCGGGGCCTGAGCGACCGATTCTTTCTCGACTCCCGCCCGCCCAAGGACTTCGAGGCGCGGGTGCGGGAGGCCCGGGAGTGGGCCGGCTCCCGCGAGCTGCTCGTGGTGGTGGACTCGCTGCAGAAGCTCCCCGGCGACCTCTCCGACCGGCGGGCCGTCGTGGACGCCTGGGTTCGGATGTTCGAGCGGATCCGGCACGAGTACGAGGCCGCCTTCCTGGTGGTGTCGGAGATCAAGCGGGGAGCGGACGGGGCGTACCGGGCGCACGAGTCGGCCTTCAAGGAGTCGGGCGGGATCGAGTACGCCGCCGACCTGGCGCTCACCCTCTCCCGCGACACCGCCGAGGAGACCGAGGGCGAGGACACCGGCTCGACCCTCCGCGTGGAGCTGGCCCGGGACACCGACGAAGATCCCCGGGGCGACGTGGCGACCTACTTCCCCGTCCGACCCTTCTACGGCATCGAGGAGCGCGACCCGCTGCCCAGGAGGGAGAAGTCTAAGGGGGGCCGCCCTGCGAGCGCCCTGGAGGCCGCTACGGCGTTCCTGCGGGCCATCCTGGTGACCGGGCCGGTGTCCGAGTCGGAGGTGCGTCAGGCGGCAGAGGAGGCCCGCATCGGGAAGGACACCCTTCGCCGCGCACGCACGTCGCTGGGCATCAAGTCCGAGGGCGGAAAGTGGTGTCTGAAGTGACCGCTCCGGGTTCGGCGCAAAACCTCCCCCAGACCATGGGGTTTTGCGTTCTGCGCCGGCTCCGCCTTAGAGAGGCGGGAGCCTGCAGGCGCAATAGGTTCTGCGCCGCGCCGACGACAGCAAAGGCCCGTCGGTACAGCGTTTCACTACTCTCGGCGCAATACCGCAAAACCTCCCCCGAAGTTCTGCGCAGCACAAAGGGCGAAAACTGCCCCGAGGTGACCTTGTGAGCACTCCACCCGCCGTCCCTGCCCGCTTCGTCCCCTCGCGCCAGCGCCGCCCCGGCGACGCGGTGGGCGACCTGGTGATTCCCGCCCCTGGTGCCGCAAGACCCACCGGCACGGCGCCGGCCCTGACCTCGCCCGTCTCGCCTACGGGCACCGTGCGGCCCATTGCGCCCGCCCCGGCGTGACCCTGAGCTACGTCCTGGTGCCCGAGGTGACCCCGTGACCACCCGCCCGTCGCTGCGCCCGTTGTGGCGCCGTCGTCCCCACGCTCCCAGAGCTAGCCGAGACCGCCAGGCGTGCCCGCCTTGCCCTCGACGGCATGAGGTTGGCCCTTCCTGCCGACCTGACCGTCTCGGTGCGCCAGGTGGCCTCTGGGCTCGCTTGCTTCGCCGGATTCTGCACGCCCCCCGGGAGGCCCTGAGCATGGCGCGAGCGAGTCTCAAGCCGTGCCTGCAGCCTGGCTGCGCCGTCCTGCATCGCAACCCCAAGGGACGCTGCGACGAGCACACCACCAAGCACAACCGCGAACGCAACGCCTGGATCGACGCCAACCGCCCGAGCCCCGTCCGTTCGTGGGTACGACTCCGAGTGGCGTGCCTTCCGGGCGTCCTTCCTCGCCGCGCAACCCTTCATGCGCCGAGCCCGGGTGCAGTCGCCTCGCCACCGGTCGATCACGTCAACAGCGTGCGCGACGCACCCCGAGTTGCGTCTCGCGCCGAGCAACGCCAGGCCCTACTGCGCCCGGCATCACGCCGCGCGCACCGCCCGTGACCAGGGCATCGGGTCGGGCCGTGGGTAGCGCCCGTGCGCGTTCGGATGCCCCTGCACGTCCGGTGCCCGACGGTGGGGGTGGGGCGGTCTTGGACTTTGCCCCGCTGCGCGGGCACCGGCTTCTGTCTCCACGCACGCGGCTGCCACTTCGAAAACTGGGTCGGGGCCGTTCAAGCCCCATCCACCGACGTCGAAGCGCCCACCCAGGCCGAGCCGGGCCGAGGCGACCCGTTGAGCACCGGCACCCCCTACCTACCCGCAGCACCTTGAACGGAGACACGCGATGGGACGAGCGAAGTTGAGTGACCAGGCGAAGACGGCGAGCGCGGAACTCTGCGCCCCGGCCGAGTGAACAAGCTCCAGCCGACGCCGGAGCCCGTGGACATCCCGCCACCGCCCGAGGGGATGGAGGCCGGCGAGGCCGCGGTGTGGGTCGAGCTGGCCGGACACATCGGCCCGTCCCGCGTCGTGTCGGAGGCCGACCTCCCGGCGTGGCGCCGCTTCGTGGGCGCGGTGTGGCTCGCGGACCAGACGGCCGCGGACGAGGAGTCGTCGGTCGGGGAGAAGTGCCGGGCGGCCGGCGCGATGCTCACCTGGTTCACCGCGTTCGGTGCGACGCCCCACTCCCGGTCGAGGGCGACGAAGGCGCCCCCGAAGAAGATCGCGGACCCCGTGGACGAGTTCTTGTCGTAGCGCCAGGTCGTGGCGCGCTCGTGGCCGGATTCGGCCATAGCCGGGCGCTCCGCACCTTCCAGCCGTCATAGGCACGCGCTATGATCCTTCTCGCATCACCGGGGACCCCGGGCAGTAGCGCCAGCGCTCCGCCCGACCCATCTCCCCGGGCTGAAGTCCGCCATGAGGCGGCACCGGGCCACTCCACCCCCGGGGCAGCGAGTGTCCGCCCCGAGGCGGCAGAGCGAAGGCTCAGGTGCAAGGCCATGCCCGACCAGCTTCGGGAAGGCGACGGGGGCAAGCCCCCAGAGTACGGGGCCAGCCCCGCGAAGTTCACGCGAAGTGTAGCGACCACCTTTGATGGCATGGCGCGCCTTCGTCGCAGCATTGGAGACAATCCACCATGAGAGACCAAGTGCAGACCCTTCAGGAGAGGCTCGTCCAGCTCAGCGAGAAGTCGCAGCAGATCCAGGCGAAGGCCGACGCGGAGGGCCGTAGCCTGACCCGCGTGGAGCAGTCGGAGATCGACTCGAACCTGTCCGCGTTCGACGAGACGAAGGCGCGGCTCGCCACCGAGATGATGAACGCCGAGATCAGCCGGCCCCTGCCGCGCAAGACCGGCCCGGAGGCCATCGCCCAGCGCTTCGGCTCCACCGGCGCCGAGTTCAAGGCGTTCGGTGACTTCGTGAAGTCGGGCACCCGCATCATGAACGCCACCAGCATGACCGTGGGCGGCGGCGCGGACGACGGCGCCGGGACCGTTCCGACGGTGGTGTCGAACCAGATCCGGGAGGTGCAGAAGGACTTCGGCGCCGTCCGGCAGCTCGCCAACGTCATGCAGACCGCGCAGCCGGTCCAGGTGCCCATCGCGACGACCCTCCCCGGCGCGCAATGGCGCGTCGAGGGCAACACCCGGGAGGGCCAGACGGTCCCGGTGGTCAAGACCGCGACCCTCGCCGGTGGCGCGCTCTCCAGCGTGATCACCGTCAGCAACTGGCTCGTGAACGACAGCGCCTGGAACATGGAGCAGTACATCACGGGCGCCATCGCCCGCGCCTTCGGCATCACCGAGGCCGCGGCGTTCCTGAACGGCACCGGCGCCGACGGCCAGGTGAAGGGGATCTTGCAGTACGACCTGGCCGCGACCGCCGACGCCTCCCGCGCCTACGGCACGCTCGAGAAGCTCCACACCGGCTCCACCTCGGGTGGCGTCACCGCGGACTTCCTCCTCTCGCTCTCGGTGAAGCTCGATCCGAGCTACCGCAAGAACGCGGTGGTGATCCTGAACCCGGCCACCTACGCGAGCCTGCTCTCGGAGAAGGCGACCGGCGGTGGCGGCTACATCCTCACGGCCGGGAGCTCGGCTGGCTTCCTCCCTCCGCTCTGGGGGATGCCGGTGTTCCTCGACGTGAACATGCCGGTCGAGGCCGAGAACGCTCCGGCGGCCATCGTGGCCGACCTGCGGGCCGGCTACACCATCCAGGACGTCGGCCCCATGTCCACGGTTCGAGATCCGTACACCAGCAAGGGGAACATTCTCCTCTGGTGCGAGTCGCGGCTCTACGCCGGCGTGGTGGACTCGAACGCGATCAAGGTCGGGTTCTGCGCGGCCTAGCCTGACCGCTCGCCACCTGGCCGTCCGCGACCTGGTGGTGGGCACGCTGTAGCGGCCCCTACTCCTGTCCCCGTCGCCGGGGGGCAGCAGGGATTACGAGGTCCCTGCCACGGCTGGTGGAAGAGGTCGAGTTCCGGCGCCGGGGGTGGCTCCCCGGTGGCCGGCGCAGCAGCACCGGCGGCCCCCCCGGATAACCGTCCCTGCCGTGGGGGGCCGCCGCCTTTCCGGGGCCTTCCCTTGCCACGCGCCAGGCGCTAGAGGCGGGAGGGCATGGCCGACTGGCGGTCGAAGTGCCGATGCTGCGACGCTCCCCCCGTTCCCGGTCGCTGTTGGTGTGCCCGGTGCCTTCGGCAGATCGAGACCAACGGGACGTACCTGGGAGACATCCCGACGAGCGACGACGCCAACCGCATCGGGGTGTGGCGTGGCTACGCGCCGGCCCCGCCGCGGCGCCGGTAGCCCGCGCCTTCTGGCAACGCCGGCCTTCGCACTTGCGAACGGTGCTGACGGGAGCACCGGCCTGGACCTACTGACTGGGACTCAGTAGGTCCCTCCCGGACTCCATTCCCATCTCATTCCCATCTTCGGGGGAACACCTCGGATCACGAGGGCACAAAACAGGCCTAAAACGGCCCATTTCACCGGCAGGCGAGCCCCGTTTCCCGTTTCGTAATCAGTAGGTCCCCAGTTCAATTCTGGGTGTCGGCTCCAGAAATTGATGGATTAGACGGCCTTCCCTGCCCCCACGGGTGCTAGGAGGGCCTTCTTCTTGCCTTCCCATGTCCCGGATACCTCCCACAGGTCACTTCCAGGCTCGGGGGCTTCGTTGACGGGTTCGTGACGGTGGACCAGGGCTTTACGACGTGATGTGGGAAGGAGCGAGCAGCAACTCTCCGACCGGCTGCCGTCCTGGGTTGTACCCGTTCACCGGGTGCTCGCTGACGAAGCCGATGGCGACTCCCACCAGCAACTTGTAGTGGGCCGGGACCTTGAATCGCTCCCTCACCGGCGCCGCCCACACCGCGAGCGCAGCCTGCGCGCAGGTTCCCAGACCGTGGGCGTGCGCGCTCAGCATCAACGACTGGATGAAAACGCCGGCGTCGAGGGCGGCGTACATGCCGAGGTCCCGGTGGACGAAGACGAACGAGATGACTGGAGCGCCGAAGAACTCGTAGTTGCGCCGCATCTGCGCGTTGCGCGCGGCGAAGTCGTCTCGTGAGATGCCGAGCAGGCGGTACAGTCCGAACCCGGTCGCTTGCCGCGCCGGCTGAAGGTCCTCGGGATACTTCATCGGCACCGCCACGTCGGGCGTGGGCATCCCCCTCCGAGTCACCAGCGCGACGAGCTTCTTCAACGCGGAGCCACGGCGTATCGCCATTCCCATGTCGAAATGCTCGCACAGCTCGGCCGCCAGGGCGTCTCGGGCAGGGCCCTTCGCCAGCGCGACCCGGTACGGCTGGGTGTTGGACCAGCTGGGCGACCACCGAGCGTCCTCGAGCACTGCAGTGAGCAGCGGCTCCGGCACGGGGTCCGGCTTGAAGTCCCTGATGCTGCGGCGTTCGTGAAGGGCGGCGCTCACGTCCATGGTGCCCCGATTCTGAACCACGGCTACCATCCGAGTCACGCGGAGTCCTCGCCCGTCGCCGGCGTTCGCGAGCGCGCGTCGTCCGGAAAGTTGGCGTGGCGCCGATCCCGGTCTCTACTTCCTGGCGGCGCACCGTTCCGGAGGAGACCGCGATGCCGCAATCCCTTCCCGTCGCACGTATCCGACTCGTGAAGATCGAGGTCCGAGCCCAGCCCCCGATCTCCGTGCCGGGGAGTCGGCTCCCTGCCGCGTTCCCCGAGCCAGCGGCCGGGTCGCTGCAGGGCACCGAACCACGCCCGCGCCTCGCCGCCTCGGGCGCCTGAACCACCCGGCCGGCAGCCGCACCGGGTGTGAGGTATCCTGGCCAGGTGCGCAGGGCCTGCCCATCGATCGGAGCGGCATTCCTTCTCGTGCTCCCGGGCTGCCGCTCCTCGGCGCCGTACACGCTGCCGTCGGCCGCCATCAACACCGCCATCGCCGCGAGCGCCGCCGCGGTGCAGAAGTCCGCCGGTGGTTGCTACGCCCAGTGCGTGGGCGGGACCGTATGCAACCCCCGCAACGGGTTCTGCGAGTCACCTGGCGCGGTCTGCATCGGAACGGAGTCGGATCCGCCCTCCTGTCTCAACCGCCCAGGCACGACCATGGGGACGTCCACGACCGGTCCGGAGGGTGCGAGGGGTTTGAACGATGGCCTCTTCCCGCTCGGGGTCTCACCGGCCACCGGATCCGTACCGCCTCCCCCCGGCAGCCGTCCCTGAAGGCGCCGCCCGGACGAACCGTCGAGGCGCCCCGGTCGCTCCCGGCATAGGATGCACCCGAGGAGGACCGCCCGTGTCCCGACCCGTGAACCGCCAGTGGATTCTCGCACGCCGTCCCGAGGGGCCCGTCTCCTCCGAGGACTTCCGCCTCCTGGAGGCCCCCGCGCCGGAGCCCGCCGACGGCGAGGCGCTGGTTCGAAACCTCTACCTCTCCATCGATCCGACCCAGCGCGGCTGGATGGCTGGCGACACCTACCTTCCCGCGGTGAAGATCGGGGAGGTCATGCGCTCCTTCGCGGTCGGCGAGGTCGCCGCGTCGCGTCACCCGGCCCTCAAGCCCGGCCAGCTCGTCCAGGGACTCTTCGGCTGGCAGGACTGGGCCATCGCCCGCCCCGGCTCACCCTCCTCTCCCACGCCGGTCCCCTCCGGCGTTCCCCTGGAGACGGCCATGAGCGCGCTGGGGCTCACCGGCATCACCGCCTACTTCGGGCTCCTCGACGTGGGCCGGCCGAAGCCAGGGGAGACGGTGGTGGTCTCCGGCGCCGCCGGAGCCACCGGGTCGGTGGCGGCCCAGATCGCGAAGATCTCGGGCTGCCGGGTCATCGGAGTCGCCGGAGGCCCGGAGAAGTGCGCCTACCTCACCCGCGACCTCGGCCTCGACGGCGCGGTGGACTACCGGGCCGGGGACGTCGGCAAGGCGCTCCGCGCCCTCTGCCCGAAGGGCATCGACGTCTTCTTCGACAACGTGGGCGGCCCGGTGCTCGACGTCGTGCTCGCCCAGCTCGCCCTGCGGGGCCGCATCGTCCTCTGCGGGGGGATCTCCCACTACAACGACGCGATCCCGTCGCGCGGACCGGCCAACTACCTCGCGCTGGTGATGAAGCGCGGCCGCATGGAGGGGTTCCTCGTCCTCGACTACCTGGCCCGCGCCGGCGAGGCCGTGGCCGTGCTCTCGGGCTGGCTGCGGGACGGGCGGCTCAAGGACCGCGTCGACGTGGTTCACGGGCTCGAGAACGCCCCGGCAGCCCTGCTCCGGGTCTTCGAGGGGAAGAACCAGGGCAAGCAACTCGTCCGTCTGGGCGCTCCCTCGCCGTGACCGGGCCCCGCCGGGTCCTCGTCGCTCCCGATTCGTTCAAGGGGAGCCTCTCCGCCGTTCAGGCGGCGGACGCCATGGAGCGCGGCGTCCTCGCCGCATGGCCCGATGCATGCGTCGTGAAGGTCCCCATCGCCGACGGCGGCGAGGGAACGGTCGAGGCGCTGGTCACGGCGACCCGGGGGCGCTTCGAGACCCGCACCGTCCGCGGACCGCTGGGCCAGCCGGTGGAGGCCCGCTGGGGCGTTCTCGGGGACGGGCGCACCGCGGTGATCGAGATGGCGGCCGCCTCGGGGATCACCCTCGTCCCGGAGGGCCGGCGCGATCCCCGCGTCTCCTCCACCTTCGGGACGGGGCAGCTCCTCCGCGCCGCTCTCGACCAGGGCTTCGGACGCATCGTCGTCGGGATCGGCGGAAGCGCCACCAACGACGGGGGTTCGGGCATGGCCCGGGCGCTCGGCGTTCGCTTCCTCGACGGTCGCGGGGAACCGCTTCCCGAGGGAGGTGCGGCGCTGGCCCGGCTCGCCTCGCTCGACCTGGCCGGGGTCGACCCGCGCCTGGCCGGCGCGGAGATCCTGGTCGCCTGCGACGTCGACAACCCCCTCACGGGCCCGCGCGGGGCCTCGGCGGTCTTCGGGCCGCAGAAGGGGGCGACGCCGGCCGTCGTCGCCGAGCTCGACGCGGCACTGGAGCGCTACGCCCGCATCTCCTCCGACGCCACCGGACGGGACGTCGCCGGCCGTCCGGGTGCGGGCGCAGCGGGGGGGCTCGGAGCCGGGCTGCTCCTCTTCACGCCGGCCCGGCTCGTTCCCGGCATCGACCTGGTCCTCGACTCGACCCGCTTCGACGAGCAGGTCCGGGGCGCGAGCCTGGTCATCGTCGGCGAGGGGCGGACCGACCACCAGACCGCGATGGGCAAGGCGCCGGTCGGCGTGGCCCGTGTGGCGGCACGGCACGGAGTCCCGGTGCTGCTCGTGTCGGGCAGCCTGGGCCCGGGAGCCGAGTCGATCCTCGAGGCGGGCGTCGGCCGCATGGTGCAGGCCGCACCGGCCGACATGCCCCTCCTGGAGGCCATGTCCCGGGCAGCCGAGCTGCTCGAGTCCGCGGTGGCAGCCTCCCTCCGGGGCTGACCCGTAATGCCGCGCAGGACGTGCGCAACTGCATGAATTTGCGGGGCGAACCACGAGTGGAAAGAGTTTGATTCCAGAGTCGACCGGCCGTACCATCCACCCGAACCCTCCCGAACCCGTTCACCCGAGGTGCGGCATGAAGGCGTCGCGCAAGGACAGTCCCCGCAAGAGCATCTTCGACGAGTCGATGGAGGCGTTCTACCGGGCCGCCGAGCACATCCGGCTCAACCCGAGGGTCCGGCTCGAGCTCGAGGAGCCCGACTTCGAGCACATCTTCTACATCACCATCGAGACCCGGGACCGGCTCGTGCCGTTGACGAAGGAGCAGGAGATCCACTTCAAGGACCTTCCCGCCTCGTCGATGAAGGCCGGCGAGGCGCTCGAGCCCCTCGCCAACGGACAGCTCGTGCTCCACAGGCGCGCCCTGCTCAAGGCGGACATCACTCTTCGTGAAGGGGTCCTGCGCATCCCGAAGCGCGGTCTCTTCCGGATCGAGAAGGGCGGCCCGAAGAAGTTCAAGGCCTACCGCATCCAGTACAACCAGGTCCGCGGGCCCTACAAGGGCGGGGTCCGCTACCACAAGGACGTCTCGCTCGACCTGTTCAAGGCGCTGGCCGCCGACATGACCTGGAAGACGGCCATCGCCGACATCCCCTTCGGCGGGGCCAAGGGTGGCGTCCGCATCGACCCGTCCGCCTATTCCAAGGAGGAGCTCGAGCACGTCACCCTCCGCTTCATCTACAAGCTGAAGAACGTCATCGGCCCCTACGTGGACATCCCCGCGCCCGACGTGAACACGAACCCCGAGATCATGGCCATCATGATGCGGCAGTTCACTGACGGTGAACGGATGCCGCACTCCATGCGCGGCGTGGTCACCGGCAAGGACGTCCGCATCGGCGGTTCGGAGGGACGCGCCAAGGCCACCGGCCAGGGCGCCGTCTACTGCCTGGAGGAGTGGGCCCGCTGGCGCGGGGAGAGCCTGGCCGGCAAGCGCGTGCTCGTCCAGGGCTTCGGCAACGTGGGAACCGCCACGGCCGAGATCCTGCACGCCATGGGTTCCAGGGTCGTTGGCGTCCAGGACGCCTACGCCACCGTCGTGAACGAGAAGGGGCTCGACATCCCCGCCCTCCTCGCGCACGCGGCCGACCCGGAGAACCTCCGCCGCTCGGTCGAGGGCTTCACGGGCGGGAGCAAGATCTCCCGGGAGGACTTCTGGAAGCTCGACGCCGAGATCGCCGTCCCCGCGGCGCTGGGCGGCTCCATCACCGGCGACGTGGCCGAGGGTCTCAAGGTCCAGGTGGTGGCCGAGGCCGCCAACGGCCCCACCACCCCGGATGGCGACCGGGTGCTGAGCGACCGCAAGATCGACCTCATCCCGGACGTCATCTGCAACGCCGGAGGGGTGACCGTGTCCTACTACGAGTGGCTCCAGAACCTGCGCATGGAGCACTGGAGCGAGGCAGACGTGAACAACCGGCTGGAGCGGGCCATCAAGGCCAACTTCGGCATCATCCACGACATCTCGAACGACAGCCCGCAGAAGACCCCGCTCTACGACTCGCGCCGCTTCGTGGTGGGCAAGAAGATCGACATGCGCACCGCTGCCATGGCCCTGGCGCTGCGACGCATCGAGAACCACTACCTCCTCGAGGGCTTCTCCCAGTAGCGACGCCTGGCGCGATCGAGCGCCATCACGCGTCGTCGCCGCAGACCGTCGGGAGGAACTCGTCCCGTCGGTCTGCGAGCAGCCGCCCCTCCCGGGGGATGGCCTTCCGGAAGGCCCAGGCCCCCGCAACCCCCAGGATCCCCCACCCCACCACGAGCGTGGCCGGGGATTCGCTTCGCACGGCGAGGAGGGCCGGCAGGGCGAAGAGCGCCATCACCGCCGAGAGGATCCCCATCCCGATGAGCCCCGAGAAGGTGGAGACCGCCGAGCTGCGCTGGATGGCGAAGGATGCCGCCTTGGGGCGAAGGATCGAGACCAGGAACCCGGACAGGAAGAGCAGCGGCGCCATGGCCGCGTGGAGGACCAGGGCCGCGGCGAACGCCCAGGTCGGGGCGGAGCCCTTTCCGATCGCGGCCATGACGGCCGCCGACGCGAGGAAGAGCAGCAGGCTGTAGCCGTAGAGCACGAGCGCCTTGGCCTTGAGGACCGACGCCAGGTCGAGCGGCGCGAGAAAGTAGCCCCGCGCTCCTCCCCGCTCCCAGCCGAAGGCGTTCAGCCAGAAGGCCTGCAGGAGCAGGTGCGCGTAGAGCGCCGCCCCGAAGAGCGGGAGGGCGCGGACGACGTCACCGGCCTCGGATGGGATGCGCGGCTCGACCTTGAGCGCCACGACGGCCATGATCGCCGGAGCGAGAAAGGCATCGACCCGGGCCAGCGGTTGCCGGAAGAGGTACCTGGCCTCCTTCTCGACCAGCGCTCCGAAGCGTCCTCCCCTCCAGCCCAGCCCCACGGCGCCCGGCCGGCCTGCCGGCCCCTCGCCGGAAGCGCCCGCCCCGCGCGCTTGCGAGATCGCGATCCGGAAGGCGACCCAGCCGGTCAGGGCGGTCAGGACCACGAGACCGGCGATCCAGGGCAGGCTCTCGAGGGCGTGGCCGGCGAAGAGCGCTCGCGCCGCAGCTGCGGGAAATGCGGCCGGCCAGGCCATCCACTGGACGATGCGCAGCGTGGGGAGCAGGTCGCCCAGTGCATGGAACGGACGGTCCGCCGACCAGGCCAGGACCCCGAGGATGCCCACCGACGCGCCGACCGAGCCCAGCATGGCCCACTCCCGGATCCTCCGCGTGGAGAGGACTGCCGAGAGGATCTCCTGCACGAGGGCGACGAAGATGACGGTGGCGACCGCGAACGAGACGAGGACCAGGAGGAAGATCGCCAGCCAGGCCCCGGGCCGGGCGATGGCAGCCCCCGTGAAGACCCCCCCGAGCATCGCTCCCCAGACGATGCCCATGGGATCGCCGACGATGCCGGTGAGGAGACCCATCGCGTAGACGCGGCCCGCCGGGATGGGGAAGACGAGGAAGCGGCGCAGATCGAGCCCCTCCCGGTCGTTCAGGGTGAGGCTCACCGCGGTCCACGTCTGCCAGAGCCCGAAGAAGATGGCCGCGGCCCCGACGTCGCTTCGAAGGCCCCCTCCGGCCCGCACCGCCTGGTAGGCACCGAATCCGACCGCCACGGCGAAGCCGATCCCGACGGGCACCGCGATGACGAGGAGGACCACGCTCGCCACGCCCTCGGCGATTCCCCCGCGGGCGGTGAACCGGCGCCAGAGGAGCCGCCCGCGCAGCTCCACGAGCGCCCGCATCTGCCCCTTCATGGCGCCGCCCGGGCGCCCAGCCAGGAGAGGCCCGGCCCGGCCGGCCGCTCGTCCCCCACCAGCCGGATGAAGGTCTCCTCGAGCGACCCGCTGGCGCGGACCTCCTCGAGCGAGCCCTGGGCGATGAGCTGGCCCCTGTGGATGATCCCGACGTGCGTGACGAGCCGCTCCACCACCTCGAGGACGTGGCTGGTCAGGAAGATGGTGAGCGATCGCCGGGACACGAGATCCTGGAGCATCCGGCGGATCCCGGAGACCGCCACCGCGTCGATCCCCTCGAAGGGCTCGTCGAGGAACAGCAGCTCCGGTCCGTGGATGAGCGCGCAGGCGAGCGCCAGCTTCTTCTTCATCCCGTGGCTGTAGTCCTGGACGAGCTTGCCCCCTTCGGAGGCCAGCTCCATCGCCTCCAGCAGCTCCCCGGCCCGCCGGGCGGCGACCGTGCGCTCGAGGCCGTAGAGCTGTCCCTGGATCCGGAGCATCTCCGACCCGGAGAGCCTCTCGAAGAGCGCCAGGCCGTCGGGGACCACCCCGATCCGACCTTTCACGGAGAGTCCGTCCCGGGCGAGATCCGCCCCGAGCACGCGTGCCTCCCCGCTGGTGGGGCGGAGCAGGCCGGTGAGCATCTTCATGGTGGTGCTCTTGCCGGCGCCGTTCGGCCCCAGGAAGCCGTAGAAGGCCCCCACCGGGACCCGCAGGTCGAGCGCAGAGACCGCCGGCTTCCCATCGAACAGCCTGGTCAGTCCGCGGGTCTCGACCGCCAGGGGAACGGACGGCTCATCCATCCACTCCGGATAACACGGCGGGCCGTCCGTGGCCCGCGCGAGCCGTCAATGAAGCGCTCGCTGCGCCTCGCCCCGGGCCTCGAAGTAGAGGAACCGGACGCCCATGCCGTGCACGGAGGCCTGCACGTCCTGCCCGGCCTTCCGTCCCACGAGATGGCAGACGTAGCGCACCTCGCCGACGGCGGTCATGTCGCCCGCCTCGGAAGGGAAGGAGACGTGCACCTGGGAGCCGATGGGATGGGGGGTGGCAGTCTCCACGAACATCCCCCCCTCGGAGATGTTCCGGGCGATCCCCATTCCGCACCCGTGGTGCCCTTCGAGCCAGACGGGGAAGACCTTGTCGAGCCGGGACCCGGTGCGGCGGTCCGACGGGTTCGCCCGCGCCGTTCCCTCTGCCTCGACCTCTCGCCGGAACCAGGACATCGAGTGAATGCCTCCGCCGCGAACGTTACGGCGGAGGCGTCATGTCGTCAAAATTCCGACCTTCACCTACATACCCCAAGGGGTCATTTCTTCTCGGGAGCCTCGGGCTCCGGGATCGTCACCGGGACGAACGTGGCCTGGCTCCCCCTCTTCACCCGAAGCAGCAGGACGTCGCCGGGCTTGGCCTTCGAGACCGCCGCGACGACCTGCTCCGGCCTCCCCACCGCGTCCTGCGCGACCTCGAGGATGACGTCGCCTCGCTGGATGCCGGCCCGCGCCGCGGCCCCGTCGGGAGCAACCTCTGCGATCAGGACCCCGACGTCGCCGTCGAGCTTCATCTGCTGCCGCATCTCGGGCGTTAGGCTCTGGAGCCGGACGCCGAGCTTGGCACCCTTCGCCCCCGCTGCCTCACCCGACTGCTCCCCGTCGTCCATGCCATCGCCCTTGGCGAGTGCCTCCTCGTCGGGACGGGTGCCCACGGTCACGGTGATCTCGCTCTTCTTGCCCTTCCGCAGCACGGTCAGGTTGGCCTTGCCGCCCGGGTTGATGCTGGCGACCGTGCGGGTCAGCTCACCGCGGTCCTTCACCGCCTTGCCGTTCACCGCGGTCACCACGTCGCCCGCCTTCACGCCCGCCTTCCCGGCCGGCGCGCTGGCGATGACGTCCTGGACCACGGCGCCCTTCACGCCATCGCCGAGCCCGAAGGCGCGGGCCAGATCCGGAGTGAGGTCCCCCACGGTGACGCCCAGGTAGCCCCGCGCGATCTTGGTGCCCTTCTCGAGCTGGGGGAGGAGCTGCTTCGCCAGGCTGATGGGCACGGCAAACCCGATTCCCTGGCCGATCTGGGGCGAGACGATGGCGGTGTTGATCCCCACCACTTCCCCCTTCATGTTGAAGAGTGGTCCGCCCGAGTTGCCCGGGTTGATGGCGGCGTCGGTCTGGATGAAGTCGTCGAAGGGGCCATTCTGGAGGGAGCGAGCCTTGGCCGACACCATCCCGAAGCTCGCCGACCCGGAGAGGCCGAACGGATTGCCAAGGGCGAGCACGAAGTCGCCCTGCTCGAGCTCGTCGGAATCTCCGAGGGCCACGGTGGGGAGGTCGTGCGGTGCCTTCTCGAGACGGATCAGAGCGATGTCGGTGGGGGGATCCTTGCCCACGACCTTGGCCGTGAACTCCCGGCCGTCGGAGAGCCGCACCTTGATCTCGGTGGCGTCCCCCACCACGTGGTTGTTGGTGAGGATGTAGCCGTCCCTGTTGATGATGAAGCCCGACCCCAGGCTGTTGGACCGGAAGTCGGGATTGTCCCGCGGCTGTCCGTAGAAGCGCTCGAAGAACTCCTCCCACTGTCCCCCCGGCCCTCCCTGGGGGCCGCCCTGAGGACCGCCGCGCGGGTATCCCGGCACGCGTGGGTGCCCCTTCGTCACGGTCGTCGTCGAGACGTTGACCACCGCCGGCTTCAGCTGCTTGATGAGCGGAGCGAGCGTCGTCACCGGCGCCGCGGTCGGCCCGGCCGAAGGCGTGGCCGCGGGCAGCTCCCGCCACAGGGGGGCCGCGACGGACTGGGCGGCGCTCCCCGCGTCGGCCCTGCCTTCCCTGCTGCAGGCCAGGGTGATGGCCACGGCGCTGGCCGCGACCAAGGAAAGCATCAGGACTCGTCTCATGGACCCTCTCTCGCTCGTTGGTAGGAGGAAAACATGCGGGAAACGGGACGGACACCGGGTGTATTCCCCCGATCCCCGGAGAAGTCATCCCGGCACGAACCTGCCGACCCGTACCCGGGCCGCCCGGAGAACCCGGTCCCCGATGCGCCACCCCGGGCGCAACTCCTCGACCACGATGCCGTCCTGGGATCCGTCCGGAACGGCGGCGAGGTCGATCGCCTCCCCGGTGCGCGGGTCGTACGGCAAGCCGACGACCTCCAGGCGGGTGGCTCCCATATCGGCGATGCTCTTTTCCAGCGTGCCCAGGGTCAGGCGGACCCCCTCCCGGAGGTCGCGGAGCCCAGGGTCATCGCCATGGTCACGCTCCGAGGCGCGGAAGGCCATCTCGAGGCCGTCGTGCGTTTCCAGGAGGACCTGGGCGAGACGGGCCTTCTCGGCCTCGACCAACCGCTCCTTTTCCCGTTCCATCCGCTGCCGGAACGCCCGGTTGTCCTCGACGAGGGACGCACAGGTGCGCGTGAGCTCTTCGACCCTGACGGACCTCGCCTGCAAGGCATCTTCGAGCTCGCTGAAGCCGGCCACGCGTCGATCGATCACGGACTCCTCCGCGACGCAACCTAAGGTCGCGTCGGGCCGTGTCAATCGCTAGAGGTCGAGGAGCTTCGCGACCGTCTTCTCGTCGGCCGCCGGGAACTCGTACTGGTCGAGCTCGTCGGGGCGAACCCAGCGGTGGTCGTGGACCCGCGCGTTCTGGACCGCCCCCGCCCGGATCTCGCAGCGGTAGACGCAGAAGTCGATGTCGTAGCTGGCGTAGGAATGCTCGACGTGGATGACCCGCTCCCCGACCCGGACGGAGATGTCCATCTCCTCCTCCAGCTCGCGCGCCAGCGCCGCCTCGTCGGTCTCTCCGGGTTCCACCCGGCCCCCCGGGAACTCCCAGAGCAGCGGAAGGGATGCGGTGGGAGCGCGCTGGGTGATGAGGTAGCGCCCTTCCTTCTCGATCATCGCGCCCACGACCCGGATCTTGCGCCGCATCACCGCTCCGCCTCTCCTGCCGCCAAGCCGGCGAAGCATTGTAGAATCGCGGGACCATGGCGTCCATCCGCTTCCTCGGCGCGGCGGGAACGGTCACCGGATCGCGCTTCCTCGTGGAGGCGTCCGGACGGCGGGTGCTCGTCGACGCCGGCCTGTTCCAGGGAATGAAGGAGTTCCGGCTCCGGAACTGGGCACCCTTCCCGGTGCCTCCGGACTCGATCGACGCGGTGGTCCTCACCCACGCCCACATCGACCACTCCGGCGCCCTCCCGCTGCTCTGCCGGTCCGGGTTCCGGGGAGAGGCCATCTGCACGCCCGCCACCGCCGACCTGGCGCGCATCATGCTCCCCGACTCGGCCAAGCTTCAGGAGGAGGAGGCCCGCTACGCGAACGCCAAGGGCTACTCGCGCCACGCCCCCAGGGCCCTCCCCCTCTACGAGGCCGCCGACGCCGCCGCGGCGATCGCGCGGCTCCGGACGCTCCGTTACGGCAAGTCCATCGAGATCGTGCCGGGGTTCACCCTGAGCTACACGCGTGCGGGCCACATCCTGGGCAGCGCCTCGGCCCTGCTCACGGTGGATTCCTCCTCCGGCTCCACGCTACGGCTCCTCTTCTCCGGCGACCTGGGGAGGTACGGCGCTCCCATCCTGCCCGACCCCGAGCCGCCGCCGGAGTGCGACTTCCTCGTGGTCGAGTCGACCTACGGCGACCGGGTGCATCCCCCCGACACGGCCGCCACTGCCCTGGAGCGCGAGGTCCTCGCGGCGGTGGCTCGAGGCGGGGCCATCGTCATGCCAGCGTTCGCCATCGGCCGCACCCAGGAGGTGCTCTTCCTGCTCCGCCAGCTGGAGCAGGAGGGTCGCATCCCCTCCCTCCCGGTCTTCGTCGACTCTCCCATGGCCACCGACGCGACGCCCGTCTACCGGGCCCACCGCGAGGACCACGACCTGGAGATGGACGCGCTCCTCGACCGGGGCGTCGAGCCCCTCTGCCCGAAGGAACTCCGCTTCACCCGCACCACCGAGCAGTCGAAGGCCATCAACCGCATTCACGGACCGTGTATCATCATCTCGGCCTCCGGCATGGCGACGGGAGGGCGCGTCCTCCACCACCTGGAACGGCGCCTCCCCGAGGCCAGCACCACCATCCTTCTTGTCGGATTCCAGGCCGCCGGGACCCGCGGCTGGAGCCTGCAGAACGGGGCCGCCACCGTCCGGATGCACGGCGAGGACGTTCCGGTGCGGGCGCGTGTGGTGACCCTTCCGGGGTTCTCCGCCCACGGGGACCGGGACGAGGTGTCCCGCTGGCTCGACGGGCTTCCGCGCCCGCCGCGGCGGACCCTCTGCGTCCACGGCGAGCCCCCGGCGCTGGCCGCCCAGGCCGAGCGCATCGCGGCGAGGGGCTGGCAGGTCCACGTCCCCGCTCACCTGGAATCGGTGGTCCTCGGTTGATTCCCGGACCTCGCATGGGCCGCATCACCCGGCTCGACGGGGCCATGGGAACCGCGCTCCTCGACCGCGGGCTGCCGCTGGACGTTCCTCCGGAGAACTGGGTCCTGGCCCGCCCCTGGGAGGTGGAAGCGGTCCACGAGGCCCACGCGGCGGCAGGAGCGGAGGTGCTCCTCACCTGCACCTTCAACCTGGCCCGCCTCGACGTGGCCGGGCCCGGGCTGGACGGGCCGGAGGTGGCCCGGCGGGCGGTGGCGCTGGCCCGCCTGGCGCTCCCGGTGGCGGTCGCGGGCTGCATCGGGTCGACCGGCCTGGCTGGCCCGGATGGCCGGGGTCCGTCGCCGGGTGAGTTTCGTGAGCGGTACGACGGCGCGGCGAGGGCGCTGGCCGCGGCGGGCGTGGACCTGATCTGGATCGAGACCCAGCACGATCTCGGCGAGGCGCGCGCCGCGCTCGCAGCCGGACGGCGCACGGGGCTGCCCGTGGTCGTCACGGCCTACCTCCTGCCCCGGACCGGTGGGCTGGACGCGATCGACGGCTCCTCCGGGGTGGAGTTCCTCGAGCCCCTCTGGAGGGACGGCGCGGCGGCGGTGGGGGTGAACTGCGTCGTGCCCGACGACCGCCTGGCGCAGCTGGTGGCCGACCTGGCGACGCGCGTGCCCGTACCGCTGGTGGTGAAGCCGAACGCCGGCCTCCCCGGTCATCCGGTCGGTCCGGGTCCGTTCGCCGCCAGCGTCGCCGCGGCGGCCCGGGCCGGCGCGACGCTCGTCGGGGGGTGCTGCGGATCCGGGGCGGAGCACCTGCGCGCCCTCGGCAGGGCGCTCGGCGCCACCGGGACTCAGGCGCGCGGGTAGGAACCCAGCAGCAGCATCATGTGCACCTGCCGCCGGACCCCTGCGAGCGCGTCGGCGCATTCCGGCTCGGCGCGGTGCCCCTCGAAGTCGAGGAAGAAGACGTAGTGGCCCACGGCGGTCTTGGTGGGCCGGCTCTCGATGCGCGACAGGTTGATCCGCCGCGTGGCGAACTCGGCGATGACCTCGTAGAGGCCGCCCGGCCGGTCGCGGTCGAGGGTGAAGGCGATGCTGGTGCGGTCCCGGCCCGTGGCCTTCCCATCCTCCCGGGCCAGCAGCACGAAGCGGGTGAAATTCTCCGCCGCATCCTGGATGGAGGCCGACAGGATCGAGAGACCATAGCGCTCGGATGCTCCCCTTCCGCCGATGGCGGCGAGGCCAGGTTCCTCGGCGGCACGCCGGGCGGCGTCCGCGGTGGAGAGGGTGGGCTCCGACGGGACGCCAGGGAGGCGCAGGCGAAGGAAGGCCGCGCACTGCCCGAGGGCCTGGGGATGGGAGAGGACGCGCCGGATCCCGGCGAGGCCGGTACCCTCGCGGACCAGCAGGTGCTGCTCCACCGGGAGCACCAGCTCCTGGCGGATGCGCAGTCCGGGGCGCTGCACCAGGAGGTCGAGGGTGGCCCCCACCGCCCCCTCGATGGAGTTCTCGACGGGGAGCATGGCGACGTCCACGGCGCCATGCAGCGCCGCCTCGTAGGCCTCGGCAAAGCTCGGGAAGGGCCGGCGCTCGGCGCCGGTCAACGCCGGGCAACGGGACACGGCCTCCTCGCTGAAGGTCCCAGGTGGGCCGAGGTAGGCGACGCGCATGGGCCTGTTCTACCATGGGTTCCAGGGGCCCTCCCGGGGGCCCCGGGAGGCCTGTCATGGTCGCGTGCCTGACGCTGGCGCTGATCCTCGCCGTGCAGCCCCACCAGTACGACACGGTCGTCCTCACGAACGGCGGCATCCTCCGCGGCTCGATCGTCAAGGACCTGCCGGGCGAGAGCCTGGTCCTCGAGCTGACCACCGGTGAGGTGTGGACGATCCCGCGAGCGGAGATCTCGCGGATCGAACCCGCCCGGAGCGCGCCGCCGGAGGGGCCGGCTCCGCCCGAGGAACCTCCCCCGCTCGAGGCTGCCGTCCCGCCGCTCGATATCGTCCCGGTGTTCCAGGGCGGCTTCTCGCTGGGCCTCGCGGTCCCTGTGGGACGGCTGGACGCGTCGGGCCTCGGATTCGGGTCGGCCGTGAGCCCCCAGTTCACCTTCAGCTTCGAGGGCACCTTTCGCCCCGTCCCAGAGCTGGAGCTGGGGCTCTTCATGCTGCTGGGGGGTGGCACCTCGTACGGTCCCCTCAACGACCACTGCATCGCCGCCGGTGGATGGTGCGACGCCTTCGACCTGACCCTCGGCTTCTTCCCCCGCTGGAGCTTCCTCCCCCGTGGTTCCGTCAATCCCTGGGTGTCGGTCAGCGGAGGATTCGAGTGGCTCTCGATCACGAACGCGTACCACGACGCCTTCGACTACACGGGCTGGCTCGTGGGCGCGGCGGCCGGAGTGGATCTGCGCTCGGGTCCAGGATTCAGCCTCTCGTTCCAGCTCGGGACGCGATGGGGCCAGTTCACGACCCTCACCGTGAGTGGGCTGCTTCCGGTCATCGACTTCGCACCTGCGACACACGGGTGGATCGACCTCGGCGTCCGGGCGAACTACGGCCTGTGAGGCGATGCGACGACCTGGACCTGTCCGGGTCTCAGCTCCCCACCACCTGCGCGACGAAGACGGCCAGCGAGGCCAGGATCAGGGCGACGACCGCCCAGTCCCGGAACGCGTGCCCCCTCGACCTCAGCAGCATGGGGAAACCGGCGTCCATTTCGAAGAGCTTCACGGTCCTTGCCATGGTGTTCCCCCTGGTCGTGCAGCGTGACGAAGGACTCGTCTAGCGCTGCGCGCGGTCGCCGCCGGCTCACGTTGGGGCGTAATCGTAGGCTTGCGTCGCCCGTTTCCCGGACATCACCAACAGTGAATAGCCGGCCCCCCCTCCCAAGAACCCGTTGTTGCTGGGTGTACGGTTGGTTCCGGGGTCGCAGACCGGCATCCTGCTGCGCTCGGCTGCGCATTCAGCCGGAAGGCCACCTCAATGGCAACGGATCGGTGGCCGGCCCAGGATTGCGAAGCGAACCTGGTGCCATCCGAGGGGTAGGCAACCCGGGGTGCCGCAGCTGACGACCCCACAGGTACCCGGAAAGAGAAAGGGCGGCTCCGTTGTCGTCGGAACCGCCCTTGTCCATTGGGTGTGCTGCTGGTGGGCGCTGAAGGTTTCGAACCTTCGACCCCTGCCGTGTGAAGGCAGTGCTCTACCGCTGAGCTAAGCGCCCGCTATTCCAAAACGGCCGCGGAGTATGCCGTCGAGCCCACGGCGTGTCAACGCTTCCGGTCCGCGTCCACCTTCTTCGCCAGATCGCGCAGCTTTCGCTTCAGGCGGGCCATGCTCCTCGCCACGTCCTCGTAGTCCCCCTTGCTGGGAAGCCCGGCGACGCGAAGCACCCTCCCTTGCACCTCCTCGAGCTGCCGCTTGCCCTTCTGGGCCGCGCCCACGGCAGCCGCCAGGACCTCCTGCCCCCGAGGGTCCTCGAGGACCAACTTCGCCGCCCGCGAGGCGGCGCGGACCCCTTGATCCACCAGCGCCTCCGGGATTCCCTTCCTCCGCTCGCTCATCCGTTCACCTCGTCCGGGAATTCGGTCTCCACGCGCCGCAGCGCCTCTTCGACGATGTACCGGTATCCTGCCCGCCGCACCAGTCCGTCGAGGTCGCCCTTCACCTTCACCCGGCCGGACAGCGCGGCCTGGACCGGGTCGGCGCGTCCACGCAGCAGGTCCTTCCAGACCGGCAGCGGAGCCCGGACCACGTACGCCGGCTCGATCTCCAGGACGTCGTCGTCGTCCTCCAGCACGCGCCATGCGACGATTCGCCCGCCCTCGTGCCGTCCCCAGGCAGCGGCGCCGTGCGGAAAGTGATCCCCGTCCCGCTCGACGACGGCGGCCAGATCCGGACCGAGGCCGGCGAGGGCGCGGGAGAGGTGGGCATGGCCGTTCACCTCGCGCACGACCGCCTCGAGCCATTCGTTGGACGCGAAGATCAACTTCAGCTCCGGGTGAGCCACCCGAAGAGTCCGCGCCGCTGCTCGCGTGGCGCGGCCCCTGCGGCTCCGGCGGGCGGGGTCTTCTCGGCGATGGCGCGGCGGAGCGCCTCGGGGGTGTCGCGGGTCGCGAAGGGAACCTCGACCATGCCCCGTTCCGGATCGTCGAAGGTGACCCGCAGCAGGCACTCCTCGTCCAGCTTGAAGTCGATGCGCCGACCGGTGGCGGCGGCGGGGAGGCGGAGCGAGCCGAGGAACTCGTCGTCGACGATCTGGTCGCTGTCCCCCTGGTAGATGTCGATCTCGATGGGCTTGCCCGGCTCGCGCGGCGGCGGCAGACGGAAGCTGCGGGTCGCCGGGATGGGCTGGTTCTTCTCCAGCACCTTCCGCATCCGATCGTTGGGGGCGGCGATGCCGATGGGCATGGAGAGCACGTCCACCAGGGTCACGGAGTCGATGCTGTCGAGCGAGTCGCCGAGGAGCGCCGCGCCCAGCGCCACGCACTCGTCGGGGTGGACGCCCTTCCGCGGCGGCTTGCCGAAGTGCTCCCGGATTCGCTGCTGGACGAGCGGCATCCGGCTCTGGCCGCCGACCAGGATGATCTCGTCGATGGATCCGCGGGAGATGCCCTTCTGCTCGAGAACCTCGTCGCAGAGCGCGAAGCTCCGGTCGACGAGATCGTGGGTGATCTCCTCCAGTTGCTGCCGGGAGATGGGCATGCGCAGGTCGAGCGGCTTCCCCTTCCGCTCCTCCACGAAGGGGAGGTCGATCACCGTGTTGGGGATGAGCGAGAGGTCGATCTTGGCGGCCTCGGCCGCCTTCTTCACCCGCTGCAGCGCGATGGGCGACTGCGCGAGGTCCACCTTGTGCTGCCGCCAGAACTGGTCGAGCGCCCAGTCGATGATGCGGTTGTCGAAATCGACTCCGCCCAGGAAGGTGTCCCCTCCGGTGGCCAGCACCTCGAAGACGTTCTGCTGGAGCTGGAGGACCGAGATGTCGCAGGTCCCGCCGCCGAGGTCGTAGACGAGCACGCGCTGGTCGAGCCCCCGGTTGAACCCGAAGGCGAGCGCCGCGGCGGTGGGCTCGTTCACGATGCGCTTGACCTCGAAGCCGGCCAGCTTGCCGGCCTCCTTCACGGCGTGGCGCTGGTTGTCGTTGTAGTAGGCCGGGACCGAGATGATGGCCTGGGGCATGGCGCGACCCAGGAAGGCCTCGGCGATCTTCTTCACGTGGGCGAGCACCATCCCCGAGATCTCGGGCAGCCCGTAGATCCGGTCGCCCAGCGAGACCGCGGCCTCCCCCTGGGCGCCCTCGACGATGTCGTAGGAGTAGTAGGACCTGAGGTCCTGGACCACACGGGAGTTGAACTTGCGACCGATGAGCCGCTTCGCCCCGTAGATGGTGTTGCGCGGGTTGGTGAGGAGCTGGTCCTTGGCTGCCCCGCCCACCAGGAAGTCACCGCGGCTCGAGAGCGCCACGACGCTCGGGAGGATGAGGCTGCCCTTGTCGGTCGGCACGACCCGGGGAATGCGATTCCGCACATGGGCCACGCAGGTGTTGGTGGTCCCGAGGTCGATGCCGAGGATGGGCTTGTCCCGGCTCAGGGGGGGAGGCATCTCTCCGAACGGTAGCACGGTCCCGGGCTAGAACGGGACGTCATCCCCACCGCCTGCGCCCTCGTCCGGCCCCGACGCGAACAGGCGCGGCATGGCCATGGCCGGGAGCGTCGGCCTCCCCTCCGGGGCGGGCCCGAGCGCCGGCAATCCCGCCCCCTCGTCGAGCTGCCAGCGTTCGTAGACGGCCGGCTCGCCCGGAAGCTCCTCGACGAAGCGCGAGGCCTTGAGGACCACCCGCTCCCGATCGCGCGGCGCGGCGACCAGGGGATGGCACAGGGTGAGCTCGTCCTTGGCCCGCGTGCAGGCGACGTAGAAGAGCCGCCGTTCCTCCTCCTCGCCGTCCGGGTCGCGGAGCGCCTGGGCGCTCGGGAACCTCCCGTCGGCGAGCCAGACCACGAACACGGCCCGCCACTCGAGCCCCTTCGCCTGGTGGACGCTGGAGAGCACCATCTTCTCGTCGGGCTCCTCCCCCTCGGAGACCGTCTCGGCGGTGAGCTCGGTGAGGAGCGCGATCTCCGACAGGAAGGCCTCGCCGTCCTCGTAGCCCCGGGCGTAATCGGCGAGTTGCCGGATGTCCTCGATGCGGGCGTCGGCATTCAGGAACGCCGTGCGCAGGTACTCCTCGTAGCCTCCCTCGAGGACCTGGTCGATCGACTCGCCCGGGAGATCGCGGGTGGGGACCCGGGTGAGCGCCCGGAGGAGATTGGCCGCACGCCGGTAGCCGTCCCGTGCCTTGGGCGGCACGTGGCTCGCGACGTCGGGAGAGGTGAGCTCGTCGACCGAGCCGGCCCCCCCGCGACGCCGGGCCGCGAGCGCGTTCCAGACCGCGTCGGCGGTCATGCTGCCGATGCCAGGGAAGAGCTTCAGCACCCGCTTGAGCGCCAGCTCGTCCCCGGGATTGTGGGCGAATCGCAGGTGGGCGAGCACGTCCTTGATGTGGGCGGCCTCGAAGAAGCGGACCCCGCTGCGCACGACGAACGGGACTCCGCGCCGGGCCAGCTCGAACTGGATCTCCATGGAATGGTGGTGGGCGCGGTACAGCACGGCGATCTCCGGTAGAGGGATGCCCTCGTCCCGGAGCTCGAGCACGCGCTGCGCCACGAAGGCGGCCTGCTGCTCGACGTCCCTGCAGGGAACGAGGCCGGGGAGCGACCCGGAGGGCCGGACGCTGCGCAGCTCCTTCCGGAACTGCTTGAAGTTGTTCTCGATGGAGGCGTTGGCGAGGTCGAGGATCTGCGGCGTGGACCGGTAGTTCACCGTGAGGTGGAAGCGGCGGGCATCCGGGTAGCGTTTCTCGAACTCGAGGATGTTGGCGAAGTGGGCGCCGCGGAACGAGTAGATGCTCTGCGCGTCGTCCCCCACCACGCAGAGGTTCCGGTGGTGCGAGGCCAGGAGGTCGACCACGTCGCCCTGCAGCCGGTTGGTGTCCTGGTACTCGTCGACGAGCACTTGCCGGAAGCGCTCGGCGAGGAGCGCGCGAACCCCCTCGTGCTCGACGAGCAGGACCTTCCAGTTGAGCAGGAGGTCGTCGAAGTCCATGGCATTCATGGAGTGCTTCCGCTCGGCATACCGTCTCGCCACCCGCAGGACGTCGTCCACGAGGGGCGCGAACTGGGGGCGACGGTCCAGGAGCACGTCCGCGAGCGGGGTCTGGGTGTTCACCGCCATGGAGACGAGGTCGATGAGCACGTCCGCCTTGGGGAATCGCCGGGCTCCGACCGCCAGTCCGCAGTCCCCGATGGAGGCCGCCATGACGTCGCGACCGTCCTCCCGGTCCAGGATGGAGTAGCCTTTCTCGTACCCGAGCAGCCCGGCGTGCTCTCGAAGCACCCGGTGCGCGACGTGATGGAACGTCCCTCCCCAGATGCGCCGGGTGTCGATGTGCGCCACCTCCTCGACCCGGCGAAGCATCTCCCGCGCCGCCTTGTTGGTGAAGGTGAGGAGGAGGAGCGCCTCGGGATCGAGGTGGCCGTGGAGGAGCCTGGCCACGCGCCACGTGAGCGTCCGCGTCTTTCCGGAGCCGGCGCCTGCGATCACGAGGAGAGGCCCGTCGGGAGCCTCGATGACCGCCTGCTGCTCGTCGTTCAGCTGGCCGCCGGAGTCGAAGGCGCGGGGCGCGCCGGCGGCAGGTCGCAGCTGGTAGCGGCGCGTCATCGAGCGGCGGAACCTACCACCGCGGTCCGACAGGTCGATATCGCGCCGGGCCCGGGAAGTGGACGCGATGACGCACGCAGATAGCATGACCGGCATGGCGGCATCCCGCGTCCTCCTCCTGCTGGCCCTGGCGATCGGTTGCGTCGCCTGCACGTCCAGCTCGGCGACCGCGAACCGCCGACCCCTGCCCCCGCCCGCCGGTGACGGCCGGGCCGGTACCCGCGCAGACCGCGGTGCCGGCCCGGCTCTCACTTCCGAGGCCGCGCCCGGCGAACCTGTGCTGAAGCCCGACGTCCGCCGTGCCGTGGACACCGCGCGGTCCCTCGTGGGCCATCGAAACGTGGTGGTGGACGGGCGCGACTACGGTGCAGGGTGCACCGCACTCGTCCGCGCTGCCTTCGACACGGCCGGGAAACCCCTGCCGGCGGACGTCCGCACCGCCAGCGCGCTCCTCGACGTGGCGAAGGGTCGTGGAGCCATGCGGAGCGGGATTCGCTCCTCGCCGGGCGACGTGGTCTTCCTGGCCGACCGGCCGGGCGGATCGGCGGCTCACGTCGGGATGGTGACCCGCGTCGATCCGGACGGCACGGCGGTCGTGGTCCACCGCCTCGCGCGCGGCGTGGCGAAGATGCGCGTGAACCTGGGCTACCCGTCCCGGGTCTCCGACCCGTCGACCGGGAAGCGGCTCAACGACACCCTTCAGGTGGGCAAGAACGCCTCGCCGGCCGGGACCCTTGTCGTCGGCGTCGCCGCCCTGCTCTGAACCACGTACCAGCCCGTGGCGAGCACGAGCGCGGCGAGCAGCGTCGCGAGGAGCACCCAGACCCACGCCGACACTTGCCGTCCCGGAATGGTCGCGGACGCCGCGGCCGGGGGCTCCCGCCGCCGTGGAGGGGCGGCCTCCGGCGGATGGACGGCAGCGAGGCTCGCGGTCTGCTCCGCCCCGGCCGGTGCAGTGAAGCCGAAGAGCGCCGTGCGCTCCTCTGCCGCAGCTCGAGGTGGTTCCTCGTGCTGGTCCTCCGGGGGAGGCGCTGCCGGGCCCGGCGCCGGCGGCGCGGCGCGGAACACGTGGCCGCAGCGTGTGCACTTCACGAGCGCTCCGTGCGCGGGAAGACGCTTCTCGTCGAGTTCGTAGATGGTCGCGCAGCGCTCGCACCGGATCCGCAAGGCACTCCCTCCACCGGGAAGACTAGCCCATGCGCTCGACCCAGGGCTACGGCGACGTGCAGCGAACCCAGGGCCGGACCCGCTCCATCCGGACCGGACCGATTCCACGGACGCGGCGCAGGGCATCCGGGGTGAGGAAGGGTCCACGTTCCTCCCGGTCCCGGACCACCTCGGCCGCGAGCCCTGGACCGATGCCGGGCACCGCGGCCAGATCCTCGGCGGTCGCCCGTTCGAGGTCCACGGGACGGCCCAGGAGGACGAGTTCGAGACCGGACAGCGGCCGGGCGATCCCGGGGTCCCCGCGGCAGCCGATCCAGTGCTCCGGCGGCGCGCCACGCCCCTCCGGCTCGCAGGCCGGCGGCTGGATGCGGGGAAGGCGGCGGACCGTGGAGGGCGCCAGGGCGGCGAGCAGGAGTGCGACGACGGCGAGGCGGCGGGGCACGATGACTCCCCTCGCAAGCCGTGGGCCATCTCCCGCGTGGTGGGAATCGACCCGGAAACATGCGATTCATCCCCGGCTGGAGGTGCACATGGTCCGAGTCGTCGTCGACGGAGACAGCCTGGGTCTCCCCCAGATCGAGCTCGTGGCGCGGGGGAGCGCCCGGGTCGAGATGTCCCCCGGAGCACGGGAGAGGGTGCGGGTCGCCCGGGCGCTCGTGGAAGCACGGCTCGACGACGGGGAGGCTCATTACGGCATCAACACCGGCTTCGGCACACTGGCAGAGGTCCGGATCGCCCGCGGCGATCTGGAGAGGCTCCAGCGCAACCTGGTGCTGTCCCACGCCGCCGGCGTCGGGGCCCCGCTCTCTCCGCCCGAGGCCCGGGCCCTGGTCCTGCTCCGGGCCAACGTCCTCGCCAAGGGGCACAGCGGGATCCGGGAGGAGACCCTCGACCTCGTGCTGGCCCTCCTCGAGCGCGACTGCATCCCGGTCGTCCCCGAGCGTGGTTCGGTGGGGGCATCGGGGGACCTCGCCCCGCTCGCCCACCTGGCACTGGTCGTCATCGGCGAGGGGGAGGCGTGGGTGGGCGGCAGCCGCCTCCCCGGACGCGAGGCCCTGGCCCGCGTGGGCCTGCGCCCGGTCGTGCTCCAGGCAAAGGAAGGACTCGCGCTCGTCAACGGGACCCAGGCCATGGTCGCGGTCGGCTCGCTCGCCCAGGTCCGGGTCGATCGGCTTGCCGCCATGGCCGATGTCGCCGGCGCGATGACCCTGGAGGGGCTGCTCGGCTCCCACCGCCCGTTCCTCGCCTCGATCCAGCAGGCCCGCGGCCAGCACGGCCAGGCGGAGGCAGCCGCCCACCTCCGCGATCTGCTCGCCGATTCTCCCCTGAATGCTTCCCACCAGGGCCCCGGCTGCCACCGGGTCCAGGACCCCTACTCGCTCCGCTGCATGCCCCAGGTGCACGGGGCGGCCCGTGACGGCCTGGCCTTCTCCCGTGGCGTGCTCGCCCGCGAGGCCAACGCCGCCACCGACAACCCCCTCGTGTTCGCCGAGACCGGCGACATCGTCTCCGGCGGGAACTTCCACGGGCAGCCGGTCTCGCTCGCCCTCGACGTGATGGCCATCGCCGCCTCCCACCTCGCCACCATCTCGGAGCGCCGCGTGGAGCAGCTCGTGAACCCGATGCTCTCCGGGCTTCCACCCTTCCTGGCCCGCAACCCCGGCCTCGACTCCGGGTACATGATCGCCCAGGTCACGAGCGCTGCGCTGGTCTCGGAGAACAAGGTGCTCGCACACCCGGCCAGCGTGGACTCCATCCCGTCGTCGGCCGGCCGGGAGGACCACGTCTCGATGGGCATGACCGCCGCGCTCAAGGCCCGGTCCGTGGTGGAGAACGTCCGCACCTGCCTCGCCATCGAGATGCTGGTGGCGGCGCAGGCGCTGGATTTGCGGCGGCCACTGCGTCCCGCGGCGCGGGTCGCCGAGGCCCATCGTCGCATCCGCGAGGTCGTGCCCCACCTCGACGAGGACCGGGAACTCCACCGGGACGTCTCGGCGGTGTGCCGGCTCGTCGACGACGGAGCGCTCGACCTGTAGGGACGGTCTACGCCACGGTGGGCGGGTGGAGACAGAGCGCGTCGTTCAGTGCCGCCACCGCACGCTTGTAGTCGTCCCTCCCGATGACGAACTGGATGCTGGTCTGGCGGAGGGACTGGGAGACCGCGTTCACGTTGATCCGGTGCTCGGCAAGCGCCTGGGTGGCGCGGGCCAGCACGCCCGGGAAGGCGATGTTGGTGCCGATGGCGCAGACCATGGCCGACGGGACCACCGTGACCGTCTCGTAGGCGTTCTCGAGCTCCTCGATGAAGGCCGGCGTCACCGCCTTGTCCCAGACCACCTGGGTGATCGAGTTCGCGTTGGTGGCCTTGAGGATGTAGGACACCGAGTGACGGCCGAAGATCTCCATGACCCGGGCGTCGAACCCGACGGTGCCCACCATGGACGGGTCGTGGATCTCGATGGCCGTGACCTTGGGGGACCCGGCGATGACCTCGATGCGCGCCTTCGTGCCCACGTACTCCTTGGTGATGAGCGTCCCCGGGTGGTCGGGCTCGAAGGTGTTCTTGAGGCGCAGCGGGATCGCCGCCAGCTCCATGGGCTTCGCGGCCTTGGGGTGGATGGCCTCCATCCCCACGTCGGCGAGCTGGTCGGCCACGTCGTAGTTGGTCATCCCGACCAGCACGGTGTTCTTCGCGCCCACGATCTCCGGATCGGCCGAGGAGAGGTGGAACTCCTTGTGGATGATGGCCTCTGCCGGCCGGAGCTCGACGGCCACCTTGCTGAAGGTGACCTCGGAGTACCCGCGGTCGAACTCCCGCATGATGCCCTCGATGCCCTTGGTGTAGCCGGTGACCACGACCACCTGCCCGGCCAGGTCCACGCCCTGGAACGACTTGTGGATGCGCTGGTCGATGGTCACCGGGTCGTCGTCGTCGAACCCGGACAGGTCGAGCAGCTGGGCCTTGTACCCCTTCGCCTGCAGGATGGCGACGCTGTTGAACGCGCTGTGGGCCTCACCGATGGCGGCGAGCATCTCCCGGGCGGCGAGGAGGACGTTCTCCCGGCGCAGGTAGCCGCTGGCCAGGACGTGGCGCATCGAGTCCAGGTAGGCGCGCAGCTCCCGCATCCGCCGGTCGAGGAAGTCGTCGGCCACGGCCACGTCGAGCCCGATCGAGGCGAATCCCGCGTTGATCTGCTTCAGCTTCCCGAGCAGGACGTCCAGCGCCGCATGGTAGTCGTCGCCGTGCGCGAACTTGGCGTAGATGCCCGGGGCACCGGTCTTCTTGTTCTCGAGGAGGTCGTTGGTGACTCCGGCGTACGCGGAGACGATGTAGACGCGCCCGTACACCTTCGCCGGGTCGCGCAGCATGATGTTCGCGAGCACGTCGTCGAACTTCGTCATCGACGTGCCGCCGATCTTCTCTACGGTGATCATGGGTCCTGTCCGGGCGCTGGAGGAGCCGGAAAAGGAATCACGAAGCGAGGTCGGGGGCAAGCGCGACCCGCGGGGCGGCCTGGTTCGCGACGAGCCGGACCGCCCTGCGCAGACCGGCCCAGGGCAGGACTTCCAGCGCCTCGGTGGGTTCGAACCATCTCCACTCCCGATGTTCCTCGGAGAGGCGCGGCTCGAAACCATCGGGGAGCAGGGCCGCGAAGGCCGCCTCCTGCCCGGTGCAGAGCCCCTCACCGACCCGCCCGGCCTGCGCGGACCCGAGGGCGAATCCATGGACGTACCCGAGCGGGCGCACCGGGAGATCGGCCCCGATCTCCTCCTGCATCTCGCGACGGGCCGCGGCCTCCGGCGATTCCCCGGGCTCGATGCGTCCGGTCACCTGCTGCCAGAAACCGCCCCTCTCCTCCGTACGGCGAAGGAGGAGGACCTTTCCGTCGGCACGCACCGCGGTCACCGAGATGGTCCGGAGGTCGAACCCGCGATCCACCCGTTCCCGTTCCAGCACCTCGCAGAGGTGGACCGCCAGCCGCTCCTCGACCTGGGCCAGGGACGGCGCAGAACGCCCCGCACGCTTCAACTCGGCCGAGAGCGTCGTCACTCCCAGAGCGGGGTCGCCGATGCCGCAGGGAACGATGGCGCCGAAGTGACGGAGGTCGGAGTCGGCGTTGAAGGCGAGGCCGTGCGTGGAGATCCAGCGGGAGAGGTGAACGCCCACGGCCCCGACCTTGCGCGCCCCGATCCAGGCCCCGCGGTGCTCGGGATGGCGGCCGGCCGGGATGGCCCAGTCGGCGCAGGCCCGGATCATGGCCTCCTCGAGAGCCCCCACGAACCTCCGGACGTCCGGCGTCGATGAGAGGTCGACGACCGGATAGGCCACCACCTGGCCGGGCCCGTGGTAGGTCACGTCCCCTCCCCGGTCGGACTCGTGGAGCTCGAACCCGTTGGCCTCGAGCCAGGCCGGAGATGCGACCACGTTGCTCCCGTCGGCCCCTCTCCCCAGGGTGAGTACCGGCGGGTGCTCGAGCAGGAAGATCCAGTCGGCGTCGGGCTCGCGTGCGCGCACGCACCCTGCGGCGCGCCGCATCAGCTCGAGGCCGTCGGCGTACTCCACCCGGCCGAGCTTGTGGACCCGGATCTTCCGCACGCCCACCCCTAGCCCTGGGCCGGAGTCCCGGTCTTCTCGCGGCGGGGGCGCTCCGGCCGGTTGATGGCGTGGATCGCCTCCCCGAGGGCCGCCTTCGAGGCCTCCATGAAGGCCTCGGCGAGGGTCGGGTGGGCGTGGACCGTCAGGGCGACGTCCTCCACGTAGGCCCCCATCTCCAGGGCCAGGGTGGCCTCCGCGATCAGGTCGGAGGCCTCCGGGCCCACCATGGTGACCCCCAGGAGGATCTTCGAATCCCGGTCGGCGATCACCTTCACGAATCCCTCGGTGTGGTCGATGGCGATGGCGCGACCCAGGGCCGCGAAGGCGAACTTGCCCACGAGCGGGTCGAGGCCCCGGGCCCGCGCCTGCTCCTCGGATAGCCCCGTCGTCGACACTTCCGGATCGGTGAAGATTGCGCTGGGCATGGCCACCCAGTCCCGCGCGGACCTGTGGCCGGCGATCACCTCGGCGGCGATCTCCCCCTCCTTGGACGCCTTGTGGGCGAGGAACGGGGGACCGACGATGTCCCCGATGGCGAACACCGAGGGAGCGGAGCTCCGCAGCTGATCGTCGACCTGGACGTATCCCTTGGCGTCGAGATTCACCCCGGCCGCCTCGAGCCCGAGCCCCTCGGTGTTGGGCCGGAACCCCACCGCCACGAGCACCTTGTCGGCCGGGATGGTCTGCTCCTTCCCGTCCACCTCGATCCGCACCGAGAGCGCGCCGCCGGATGTCTCCATTCCCCTGGCCTTGGCGTTCAGGTGAACGTCCACGCCCCGCTGCCGGAGCCCCTTCTGGACGATTCGCACCGCCTCCGGGTCCACCCCGGTGAGCAGCGCGGGCAACGCCTCGACGATGGTCACCTTGGACCCCAGCTTGGCGTAGACGGTGCCGAGCTCGAGGCCGATCACCCCACCTCCGATGACGACCAGCCGGGCCGGGACCTCCGGGAGGTCGAGGGCCTCGCGCGCCGACCAGACGTCCTTCCCGAAGGCGAAGCCGGGGATGGCGATGGGGCGAGCCCCGGTCGAGACGATGAACGCCGGGGCCTCGATGCGGGTCTTCTCGCCGCCGGACTCGACCTCCACGGCGTTCGGGCCGACGAAGGTGGCCGTGCCCTTCAGCACCTCCACGCCGTTCCCCTTCTCGAGGGCACCGACCCCGCCGACGAGCTTCTTCACCACGCCCTCCTTGAAGGCGCGCAGCTTCGCGACGTCCACCTTGGGCTCCGAGACCAGGATGCCGCGCTCGGCCGCGCCCCGGATCTCGTCGACCAGGTTTCCGACCGCGATGAAGGCCTTGGAGGGGATGCAGCCCCAGTTCAGGCAGACTCCGCCGAGCGACTCCCTCTCGACGAGCGCCGTCCTCTTGCCCAGCTGCGCGAGGCGGATCGCCGCCACGTACCCTCCGGGTCCCGCACCGATCACCACCGCGTCGAAGACCTTTGTCGTCATCCGGTTCTCCTGGTTCAGCTGGATATATCGCGCTTTCGCCGCCTCGCCCGTTCGGCGTTGGCGAGGACCCGAGGGGTACGCGGGACGACCCCGCAGAGGTCCTGGACGACCACCGCCGCGGCGACGAGGCCGAAGACGCCCGTCACGAATGCAACGCTCCCGTAGCACCGGGGATCCCGTCGCCTCTCCCCCGCGGGCCGGGCGCGGGTCCCTGGGATGCCCTCCTCGTCCCCCGGCATGGCGATCGTCTCCCGCGGCTCCTCGACCGACCAGACCGCCTTCACCCCCAGAGGGGCGGTCCCCGAGATGGCGTGCCGGCGGCGGAGGTACTTCCGAACGTCCTTGGCGAGCTGATCGGTGTGGGTCTCGCAGAGGTCGGTCACCTGTACCGCCGTGGGGTCGATGCGCCGGGCCGCTCCCAGCGCCGTCACCACCGGAATGCCGAGGTCGAGACAGCGGGCGATCACGTGCAGCTTCGCCACGACGGTGTCCATCGCGTCGACGACGTAGGAGGCTCCGGAGGGGACGAGGGACTCGGCCGTCCCGGTTCCGTAAGGAAGGCAGGCCGCCTCCACCGCGGTTCCCGGCGCGATCCGGCGAAGGCGCTCGGCCACCGCGTCGGCCTTGAAGAGGCCGAAGTTGCCGTCGAGGGCATGGAGTTGCCGGTTCGCGTTGGTCTCGTCCACCCGCTCCCCGTCCACGAGGGTGAGCTTTCCCACCCCGGCTCGCGCCAGCGCCTCGGCCGCGAAGGAGCCCACGCCTCCCAGTCCCAGCACCACGACGTGGGCCGACGCGAGCCGCTCGACGGCCTCGAGCCCGAGGAGGCGCGCGTTGCGGTCCGTGCGCGGGGTCGGCTTCCGGGAAGCGCTCACGGGTCAGGCCGGTGAGAGCCGCAGGAACCGCCGTGCGTTCCCGGTCGTGATCCGGTCGAGGTCGGAGGGCGAGGACCCGAGTGCTCGTGCGACCGCCTCGAGGACCAGCGGAAGGTACGAGGGCTCGTTCCGCGTGCCGCGATGCGGGTGCGGGGTCTGGTCGGGAGCGTCGGTCTCCAGGAGGAGGCGATCGAGCGGAACCACCCGCGCAGCCGCGACCGGCTTCCGAACGGCCTCGTAGGTGACCGGCCCGGCGAACGAGAAGTGGAGACCCAGCGCGACGAACGGAGGAACCTGCTCGGCGCTCCCCGAGAAGCTGTGCAGCACACCACCGGACGGGATCCCGTCCCGCTCCAGCTCCTCCCGCATGGCGTCGTGCGCCCGGAGCGAGTGGAGGAGCACGGGCAGACCCAGCTTGCGGGCGATGTGGAGGTGCCCGCGGAGCACCGAACGCTGCCGGTCGAGCGGAACGCCGGCGCCGGCGGTCGGACCGTCGAGGCCACACTCCCCCACTGCCACCGGACCGCCTCGGCCGATGAGCCCCTCCAGATCGGCCAGGTGCCGGTCGTCGTCGGACGGATCGATGTCCATTAGCGCCTGCGGGTGGATGCCCAGGGCGGCGTGGACGCCCGGGTCGCCGGCGGAGAGCGCGAGGAGCCGCTCCCACCCATCCGGACCCACCGCCGGGACCACCACGTCGGTGACCCCTGCGCAACGTGCGCGCAGGAGGACGGCGTCCCGGTCGGCGTCGAAGGCGGGGCCGTCGAGGTGGCAGTGGGTGTCGATCACCCTCTACACCGTGTGGAGGAAGAGAAGGGCCGGGTCCTCGAGGTTCCGGATCACCTCGTAGGTGAACGCGGCCGCCTCGGTGCCGTCGACCACGCGGTGGTCGCTGGTCAGGGACAGGTACATCACGTCCCGCACCACCACCTGCCCGTTCCGCACCACCGGCGTGGGGCGGATGCGGTGCACGCCCAGGATGGCCACCTCGGGGAAGTTGATCACGGGAGTGGCGAACATGCCGCCCAGCGCTCCCAGGCTGGTGACCGTGAAGGTCGAGCTCCCCACGTCCTCCGGGCGGAGCCTGCCGGCCCGGCTGTCGGCCCCGAGCCGCTCGATCTCTCGCGCCAGGTCGACGATGGATCGACGGTCGGCGTGGCGGACCACCGGGACGGTCAGCCCCTGTTCCGTGGAGGCCGCGAAGCCAAGATCGTACCAGCGCTTCCTGTGGATCTCGCCCCGCTCCTCGTCGAAGGACGCGTTGAGCTGGGGAAACTTGCGCAGCGCGGCAACGGCCGCCTTGAACACGAAGGGCAGGAAGGTGACCTTCACGCCCTCGGTCGAGGCGGCCCGGGCCATCCGCTCCTTCATGGCCACGAGCTCGGTCGCGTCGACCTGCTCGACGAAGGTGAAATGGGCCGCCGTCCGCTTGGAGAGCGCCATCTTCTCGACGATGCGCCGGCGCAGGCCCCGGACCGGGACGACCTCGACGGGTTCCCGTTCCTCCGCCCTCGCGGACGGGTCGACCAGCCTGGAAACGCCCGGCTGCTCCTGGCCGTTCGCGCCGGACCGGGCACGAACGTCGTCCTTCGTGACCCGGCCCCCCGGCCCGGTGGGCGGTACCCCCTGGATGTCGACGCCGAGCTGTCGGGCGAGCGCCCGGACGGCCGGGGCGGCGAGTGCCTTCCCGGAGGTCGCGGCCGGTGCGAGCCCTGTCGCGGCGCGGCTGGTCACCTCCGGCACGGCGGACCCCGGCACGGGACCGGGAACGGCCGGAGACGCCTCGGCAGCACCGCCCTCGAGCTCCAGCTCGACGAGTGCGTGGTGGACCCGGGCCACGTCCCCTTCCTTCCACAGGAGTCGCGTCACCGTCCCGCGCTTGGGCGACGGGATGGTCACGGTGGCCTTGTCGGTCATCACCTCGGCGATCGGCTGATCCTCGACCACGGCGTCACCGGGCTTCACGAACCACTTGAGGATCTCGGCCTCGACGACCCCCTCGCCGATGTCGGGCAGCAGGAACTGGTAGGCCATGTCTCCCCTTCCTGGGACGGCTAGAAGGCGACCACCTCGCGGATGGCCTTCAGGATGCGCGGTGCGCGCGGCAGGTACTCGCTCTCCAGCGTGTAGGGAAACGGCGTGTCGAAGCCGGTGACGCGGGTCACCGGTGCCTCCAGGTGGAGGAAGCAGCGCTCCTGGATGAGCGCCGAGATCTCGGCGCCGAAGCCGCAGGTCCGCGGCGCCTCGTGGACGATCACGGCGCGGCCGGTCTTGCGCACCGAGTCCGCGATGGCGTCGACGTCGAGCGGCTGCAGGGAGCGCAGGTCGAGCACCTCCGCCTCGATGCCGATCGAGGCAGCTTCCTTCGCCGCCTGGTCGGCCTCGTGCCACATGGCGCCCCAGGCGATCACGGTGACGTGGCGACCCTCCCGCGTGACCTTGGCCTTGCCGAGGGGGACGAGCACCTCGCCGGCCGGGACCTCCCCCTTGGCGGCACGGTAGACCCGCTTCGGCTCGAAGAAGAGCACCGGGTCGGGATCCCGGATGGCGGAGGTGAGGAGACCCTTGGCGTCGAGCGGGTTCGAGGGGACGACGACCTTCAGCCCGGCGGTGTGGATGAAATGGGCCTCCGGAGACTGGGAGTGGTAGTGCCCGCCGCGGATCCCGCCGCCGTAGGGCGTCCGGATCACCATGGGGCAGGCGTACTGCCCTCCCGAGCGGTACCGGTACTTGGCCACCTCGCTCAGGATCTGGTCCATGGCCGGGAAGATGAAGTCGGCGAACTGGATCTCGGGAACGGGCTTCAACCCGTAGAGCGCCATCCCCAGCGCAGTCCCGATGACGCCGCTCTCGGCGAGCGGCGTGTCGATGACGCGCTCCTTTCCGAACTCCTCCTGAAGTCCCTGGCTGGCGCGGAACACCCCGCCGAACTTGCCCACGTCCTCGCCCAGGACCACGACGTCCCGGTCGCGCCGCATCTCGAGCTTGAGCGCGTCGTTCACCGCCTGGATGATGTTCATCGTCGGCATGGCGCACCGCTACCTGGGGCTCGCCGTCCGCGGATCGGCAGCCACTGCCGCGCGCAGCTCCTCGAGCTGCTCCCGCTGCTGCCAGAGCGGCTCCGCGTAGACGCCTTCGAAGAGGGTCTCGAGGGCCGGCCGGGGTGCGAAGGCCTCGGCCTCCTCGACGGCGCGACGCACCTGCTCCCGGGCCTCGGTCCGGAACGCGTCCGTCTCCTTGGGCCCCACGAGCTTCCTCCAGCCCAGGTACCGGGCAAGCCGGAGGATGGGATCGCGTGCCCGCCAGGGCTCCACCTCCTCCGCCGAACGGTAGGCGCGCGGGTCGTCCGACGTGGAGTGCCCCTCGACCCGGTAGGTCACGCACTCGAGCAGGGTGGCGCCCTGTCCGGCCGAGGCGCGCTCCCGGGCCCGCCGGGTGGCGGCGTGCACCGCGAGCAGGTCGTTCCCGTCCACACGCTCACCGTGGATGCCGTAGGCGATGGCCTTCTGGGCGATGGTCTCCGACGCGGTCTGCAGCTCCCGGGGAACGCTGATGGCCCAACCGTTGTTGCGGCAGGCGAGGATGACCGGGACCTTGTGGACGCCCGCGAAGTTGGCGCCGGTGTGGAAGTCGTTCGCGCTCGTGGCGCCCTCCCCGAACCAGGTGAGCGCCACCATGTCGTCACCGCGGATGCGGGCAGCCCAGGCGGCTCCGACCGCCTGGGGAACCTGCGTGGCGATGGGAGCGCTGATCGAGACGAACCGGCCGGGGGCCCAGGCCTCGTGGCAGGGCATCTGGTGTCCGAGCATGCGGTCCCCGGCATTCCCCAGCAGGTCGCACACGAACGTGGCGAGCGGCATCCCCCGGTAGAGCGCTCCGGCGTGCTCCCGGTACGAGGGGAAGAGCCAGTCCCGGTCCTCCATGCCCGACACCGTGCCGAGGACCGTCGCCTCCTCCCCGATGGCGCCGATGTAGAAGGCGATGCGCCCCTGGCGCTGCAACTGCACCATTCGCTCGTCCACCTCCCGGGAGAGCAGCATGGAGCGGTAGAGTCCCACGGCCTGCTCGTCGGAGACCGTGACCTCGGCGGGATCGGCCGACCCGTCGTCCGCGATCACGGTCCGCAGCGGGAACTCGCGCTCCCACCGCCCGCGCTCCGGATCGGAGGCCGGGAGGCTTCCCTTGCGCCTTCTCGCCTCCTCGATGTCGCGCACTCGTCGCATCACTCAACCTCCGTCAGGTCCGCGCCTGCGGGCCGCGGGATTCGATCATTCCCTTCATGAAGAGCTCGCCGGCCCGGTAGCTGGAGCGGACGAGCGGTCCGCTGGCCACATAGCGGAATCCGAGCTCCCGCCCACGGGCCTCGTACGCGGCGAAGGCATCCGGGGTCACGAACTCCACCACCGGCAGGTGCCAGGCCGAGGGGCGCAGGTACTGTCCCAGCGTCAGCACCTCGACTCCGACGCCCCGGAGGTCCTGCATGGCCTGCTCCACCTCCGCGGCGTTCTCGCCCAGGCCCACCATGACCGAGGACTTGGTCACCACGTCCGGGAACTCCCCCTTCATCCGGGCCAGCACGTCGAGGGTCTGGTCGTAGCCGGCGCGGCCGTCGCGGACCGCGGGCGTGAGCCTGCGCACCGTTTCCAGGTTGTTCGCGAACACGTCCGGCCCGGCGCGCCCCACGGTCCGGACCGCCTCGGCGTCGCCCCGGAAGTCCGGGGTGAGCACCTCGACGAGGAGTTCCGGGATCTCCTTGAGCCGCCGGATGGCGTCGGCGAAGTGGGCTGCGCCGCCGTCGGACAGGTCGTCCCGGTCGACGCTCGTCACCACCACGTAGTCGAGATCGAGCTTGCGGACGGCGTCCGCGATGTGCCGCGGCTCGTCGGGGTCGAGGGGCGGAGGGCGGGCCGAGGTCCTCACCTGGCAGAACCGGCAACCGCGGGTGCAGGTATCCCCCATGAGCATCACCGTGGCCGTGCCGCCGCCCCAGCACTCGGCCACGTTGGGGCAATGGGCCTCTGCGCAGACGGTGTGGAGGTTCAGGCCGGACAGGGTGTCCCGCACCCGCCCGTAGCGCTCTCCGCCCGGGACTCCCACCCGGAGCCAGCCGGGCTTTCGGGCGTTGATCGGCAGCCCGGCGGCCCGGATGGACGCCAGGGCCTCGCGCCCGCGGTCGTCGGCGGGCTCCGCGTCGATCACGGGGAGTCTGGCTGAAGGATCGGCCATCCCTGCGATTCCTATCCGCGAAGCCCCACCGGTTCAAGGTTGCTTGGCGTACTTCCGGTCCGGGGACTTCCCGTGGCTTGGCGCCTCCCGCTGGGGTATGTAGGTGCTCCCATGACGGGCGACTCGTCTAGCCTGGAACCGGCTGACGGCACGGCGGCGCGCGTGCTGATCGTGGATGACGACGCGGTGGTCCGCGACGCCATCGGGATGGTGCTCTCCGACGAGGGATACGACTGCCGGACCACCTCGGGGGCAGAGTCCGCCCTCGAGATCGTCCGGGACACCGACCCCCACCTCGTGATCAGCGACATGAAGATGCCCGGCCGGGACGGGCTCTGGCTCCTCGACCGCCTGCGCCGGGAACGACCCGACACGGCCGTGGTGATGCTCACGGCATACGGCGACACCGAGGCCGCCGTGGAGTGCCTCCGAAGGGGCGCCACCGACTACCTCCTCAAGCCCCCCAAGTCGGGCGATCTGCTTCGCTCCATCGAGCGGGCCCTTTCCCGCCGGAGGGACGAGCGCGCCCGGGAGCGCTACCGGACGAGCCTCCAGAGGACGGTCCGCGAGAAGGCGACGGACCTGCGTCGAGCCCTGGTCGAGGTCGAGGCCGCCTATCACAGCACCCTCTACGCACTCGTCGCCGCCCTGGACGCCCGGGAACACGAGACCGGCGACCACTCCCAGCGGGTGGGGCGCTACACGCTGGCCCTCGCCGACCGGATGGGCGTCCCCATGGACGGGCGGAACGACATCTTCCGAGGGGCCCTCCTCCACGACATCGGGAAGATCGGGGTCCCCGATGCCATCCTGCTCAAGCCAGGACCGCTCGACCCCTCCGAGTGGGAGGAGATGCGGAAGCATCCCCAGACCGGCTTCAACATCCTGAAGTCGATCGGCTTCCTTCGCGTTCCCGCCGAGATCGTCCTGTCCCACCAGGAGCGCTTCGACGGCTCCGGGTATCCCCGCGGACTGCAGCGGGAGAGCATCCCGGTCGGAGCCCGCATCTTCGCGGTGGCCGACGCCCTCGACGCCATGGCGAGCGACCGCCCCTACCGCAGGAGCCTGGGCTTCGAGAGGGCCATCCAGGAGATCTCCCGCCAGTCGGGGACCCAGTTCGACCCCGAGGTCGTGGAGGCGCTGCTCGCCATCGGCCAGGCGGGCATCGAGACCATCGCACGACTGGAGACGCGCCCCCTGTGACCGCCGGTGTTCCGACCCCGGGATCCCGCCCGCCGCTCGTCGACCCCCAGGGGCGGCACATCGTCTACCTGCGCCTCTCCCTCACCGACCGTTGCAACTTCCGCTGCAGTTACTGCAGCCCGGGGATGGAGAGCGCACACGGCGACGTGCTGGAGCGCCCGGACATCCGCCGTCTGGTCGGGATCTTCGCCGCGATGGGCATCCGGCGCGTCCGGCTCACCGGAGGCGAGCCCACGCTCCGGCGGGACATCGTGGAGATCGTCTCCGACCTGCACGCAACCCCGGGAATCGAGGAGATCGCGCTCACCACCAACGGCCACAGGCTCGAGGAACTGGCCTTGCCGTTGCGGCAGGCCGGACTCCGGCAGCTCAACGTCTCCCTAGACACCTTCGACGGCGAACGGCTGACCCGGCTCTCCGGCCGGGCGGCCGACCTGGACCGCATCCGCCGCGGCATCGCCACCGCCGCCACCGTCGGTTACCCTTCGCTCAAGGTGAACACGGTGGTCCTCCGGGACGTCAACTCGGGCGAGCTGGGGGATCTGGCCCGCTTCGCCTGGCGTCACGGGGCCATCGCTCGGTACATCGAGCTCATGCCCTTCGGGGGCGGGGACCCGGTCTCGGTGGTGGAGATGCAGCGACTGCTGGAGGCGCAGGGAGTCCGCCTGGAGCCCGACGCCACCCGCGGCTGGGGGCCGGCCCGCCACATGCGCGGCACATCGATGGATTGCGGCCGTGAGGTTCGGGGGCTCCTCGGCTTCATCGGGGCCATCACCGAGAACTTCTGCGGTGACTGCAACCGGATCCGGGTGAGCGCCGCCGGCGCCCTGCGTGCCTGCCTGGGCGGCCGGGACGAGGTCCCGCTCGCGGCCATGCTCCGGAGCGGCACCGACGACGGCATCGAGGACGCCATCCGCGAGGGGCTCTCGCGCAAGCGCGATCGCCACCACATGGAGGAGGAGTCCTTCCAGTCGATGGTGCGGATCGGCGGCTGACCGTCAGGTGTGCACGGCCGGCACGGGAACCACCGGCCTTCCATGCTCGTCCACGCTCGACGGATCGCCGTGGCAGGCCAGGTCCGTCAGGTGGGTGTGGATCTTCATCGAGCAGAACTTCGGCCCGCACATGGAGCAGAACTCGGCATCCTTGAAGGCCTCGTGGGGAAGGGTCTCGTCGTGCATCGTCCGCGCGGTCTCCGGGTCGAGCGAGAGCGCGAACTGCTGCCTCCAGTCGAAGGCGTAGCGGGCACGGGAGAGCGCGTCGTCCCGGTCGCGGGCGCCCGGCCGGTGGCGGGCCACGTCGGCGGCGTGCGCCGCGATCTTGTAGGCCACGATCCCCTGGCGCACGTCGTCGGCGTCGGGAAGACCCAGGTGCTCCCGCGGCGTCACGTAGCAGAGCATGGCGGCGCCGTGCTGGGCGGCCACCGTGGCGCCGATCGCGCTCGTGATGTGGTCGTAGCCGGGAGCGATGTCGGTGACGAGCGGCCCGAGGACGTAGAAGGGGGCCTCGTCGCAGAGTTCCCGCTCCTTCTCCATGTTCATGGGGATCTGGTCGAGGGGAACGTGGCCGGGACCTTCGACCATGACCTGGACGTCGTGCTTCCAGGCGCGGCGGGTCAGGTCACCGAGGACGCGAAGCTCGGCGAACTGGGCGTCGTCGGATGCATCGGCCAGGCAGCCGGGGCGAAGCCCGTCGCCCAGCGAGAAGGACACGTCGTACCGCTTGAAGATCTCGCAGATGGCGTCGAAGTGGGTGTAGAGGGGATTCTCGGCGCCGTTCTGGAGCATCCACTGAGCCATGAGCGCCCCGCCCCGGGAGACGATTCCCGTCACCCGCTTGGCCGCCAGCGGGATGAAGTCGCGCAGGAGGCCGGCGTGGATGGTCATGTAGTCGACGCCCTGGCGTGCCTGCTGCTCGATGATCTCGAGGAGCAGCCCGGGGGTGAGTTGCGCCACGTCGCTCACGTGGGCCATGGCCTCGTAGATGGGGACGGTTCCCACCGGCAGCGGGCTGGCCCGGAGGATGGCCTCGCGGATCTGCGGGATGTCTCCGCCGGTCGAGAGGTCCATCACCGTGTCGGCGCCGTACTTGAGGCAGATGCGCAGCTTCTCGAGCTCCCCCTCGATGTCGCTCACCACCGCGCTGTTGCCGATGTTCGCGTTGATCTTGCAGGTGGCGCCGATGCCGATGGCGATCGGGTCGAGCTCGGGATGGGCCACGTTGGCCGGGATGATCATCCGGCCGCGGGCGACCTCGCTGCGGATGAATTCGGGCTCGACCTTCTCGCGCGCCGCCACGTGCGCCATCTCCTCGGTCACCAGGCCCTGGCGGGCGTAGTGCATCTGGGAGACGTTCGGCTGGCCCCGGCGCTTCTTGACCCAATCGGACCGCATCCTTCGACCACCTCCGCGAACGAGGGGACGCGAAGTTAGACCCCGGACTGACCGAAGTCAAACCTCGACGGGAGCGGAACCGGCGCTTACTTCCGCAGCGCCCGGAAGGCGTCCCGGCCGGCGTAGCGAGCGGTCTTGCCCAGCTCCTCCTCGATGCGCAGGAGCTGGTTGTACTTGGCCACCCGGTCGGTCCGGGAGGCCGATCCGGTCTTGATCTGGCCGCAATCGCAGGCCACGGCCAGGTCGGCGATGGTGGTGTCCTCGGTCTCCCCGGAGCGGTGGCTCATCACGCTGGTGTAGCCGGCGCGATGGGCCATGCGCACCGCCTCCAGCGTCTCGGTGAGCGAGCCGATCTGGTTCACCTTCACCAGGATGGAGTTCGCGACACCTTCCTCGATCCCGCGCGCCAGGATCTCGGTGTTGGTGACGAACACGTCGTCGCCGACGAGCTGGAGCTTGCCGCCGAGGCGGTCGGTGAGGAGCTTCCAGCCCTTCCAGTCGTTCTCCCCGCAGCCGTCCTCGATGGAGACGATGGGGTACTTCGAGGCCAGGCTCTCGTACCAGTCGACGAGCCCCTTCGCGTCGTAGGTCTTTCCCTCCCCCTTCAGGACGTACTTGCCGGTCTTGGCGTCGTAGACCTCCGAGAAGGCACAGTCGAGCGCCAGGCCGACCTGCTTGCCGGGCTTGAGGCCGGTCGCCGCGATGGCCTCCATGATCACCGCGAGGGCCTCCTCGTTCGAGGCCAGGTTGGGCGCGTAGCCGCCCTCGTCCCCGACACCGGTCGACGCGCCCTTGCCCTTCAGGACCTTCTTGAGCGCGTGGAAGACCTCGGCGCCGTAGCGCAGGGCCTCGGCGAAGCTGGGGGCGCCGAGCGGCACGACCATGAACTCCTGGATGTCGACGTTGGAGTCTGCGTGCGCACCGCCGTTCAGGATGTTCATGAGCGGCACCGGCAGCGTCCGGGCGTTCGCGCCCCCCACGTACCGGTAGAGCGGCAGCTCGTGGGAGAGGGAGGCGGCGCGTGCGGCGGCCAGGGACACCCCGAGGATGGCGTTCGCTCCCAGCTTGGCCTTGGTCTTCGTCCCGTCGAGCGCGATCATGCGGGCGTCGAGGGCGGCCTGGTCTGAGGCGTCCATGCCCACGATGGCCGGGCCGATCACGTTGCGGACGTTCTGCACCGCCTTGCGCACGCCCTTGCCCAGGTAGCGCTTCTTGTCGCCGTCCCGAAGCTCGAGGGCCTCGCGCTCGCCGGTGGAGGCCCCCGACGGGACCGCGGCCCGGCCCAGGTGTCCGCTCGCGACCGCGACCTCCACCTCGACGGTGGGATTGCCGCGGGAGTCGAGGATCTCGCGGGCGGCGACGTTGATGATCTCGGTCATTTCGGGCATCTCCGGGGAAGAGGGATGCCGCTATTTGCTCGCTCGATCACCGGGCCGTCAACCTACTTCTCAGGGCGCCCCGTCCGGCCCGTAGTCGATGATGATGACGCCGCCCGAAGGCGCGTCCTCGGGAGGCTTCTCCTCGTCCGACGGGCTCACCGGGATCGGGACGGGGATCTGGATTCCGGGGCGGTCGTCGCGACCGCGCTCCCGCTCGCGGCGCCGGATCTCCTCGATCACGAACGCGTCCAGCATGGCCCGACCACCTCCTCCGATCTCGGTAGCACGCGCGGATCGAAGGGGTCAAGGTTTCGCGGTCAGCGTCCTTTTTCGGCCCGGGCCTTGAAGGCGTCGAGCGTCTTCGGGAGCTGCACCTTGGTGAGCTCGTCGCTCACCCGGTCCATGATCGACTGGGGGACGAGCGGCGGCTTCTGGACCTGGACCTCGACCGTGTAGCGGGCGAGCGTCTTGCCGGCGTGGTTCGAGAGTTCCCAGGCCCCGTTCGAGACCTTCATCATCTCCCCCTTCACGAGCGACCAGGTCATCCTGGTGGGCGCGTGCTCCAGGTGGCGGAGCGTGTACTTGATGGTCTTCACTCCGAGATCCACCTCGTACTCGACGTCCTTCACGCCCTTGTCCACGTGGACCACCCGCGTCTTCTTCACCGAGGGAACGAACCCGGAGTAGGCCTCGTAGTCGGCCACCACCTCCCAGAACCGCTCCACCGGGACGTCCACCACCATCTCCTTCGACACCTTCGACGCCATGGCGCCTCCGTTTTCCGTCTCTACCAGCCGTAGTTGGGCTTCTGCTGGAAGTGGTGCTCGGTCTCGATGTAGCGCACGGTCCCGGTCCTGCTGCGCATCACCACCGAGTGGGTGCGCGCCCCGTCGCCGGTGAAGCGGACGCCCTTCAGGAAGTCGCCGTTGGTGACTCCCGTGGATGCGAACATGACGTCCCCGCGGGCCATCTCGTCGATGCGGAAGATCTTCTCCCCGTCGTCGATGCCCATGGCCCGGGCCCTCTCCCTCTCGGCATCGTTGCGGTAGCGGAGCTTTCCCTGGATGTCGCCGCCCATGCAGCGCAACGCGGCGGCGCTGATGACTCCCTCGGGAGCTCCGCCGATGCCGATCAGCATGTCGATGCCGGTGTCGGGCAGGCAGGTGTTGATGGCAGCCGAGACGTCGCCGTCGCCGATGAGGCGAATCCGTGCGCCGGCCTCGCGGACCTCCCGGATGAGCGACTCGTGCCGGGGACGGTCGAGGATGACCACGGTGAGATCCTCCACGTACTTCCCGAGGGCGTCGGCCACCGCTCGCAGGTTGGCGATCACCGGACGGGTCAGGTCCACCACTCCGCGGGCCTCCGGGCCGACCGCGATCTTCTCCATGTACGTGTCGGGAGCCCGCAGGAGCGACCCCTTGGTCCCCATGGCGATCACGCTGATGGCATTGGCCGCCCCGGTGGCGCACAGGTTGGTGCCCTCGAGCGGGTCCACTGCGATCTCGATCTCGATGGCCCCGGGGCCTGCCCGTCCGACCCGTTCACCGATGTAGAGCATGGGAGCCTCGTCCCGCTCCCCCTCCCCGATCACCACTTCGCCGTCGACGTCCAGGGAGTTGAAGGCACCCCGCATGGCCTCGGTGGCGGCGTGGTCGGCGGCGTTCCTGTCCCCTCGCCCCATGAGCCGGGCAGAGGCCAGCGCGGCCGCCTCGGTGATGCGGATCCCCTCGAGTGCCAGGTTGCGATCCATGATCCCTCCTCGGGTTGCTAGCCCGTTCCCTCGCCGACCATCATCCGTGCCAGGAAGTCACGGGGCAGGCGCCGGATCCGTCCGGTGCCGTCCACGCAGGCGTGCACGGTGAATCCGGTGGCGAGCAGGTCCCCTCCCCGGCGCACCGTGTACTCGAAGCGCGCGGATGCCCGCCGGGCGCTGGCCAGGCTGGTCTCGATCGTGACCAGGTCGTCGTACCGGGCCGGTCGGAGGTAACTCACCCCGGCCTCCGCGACCGGGAGGATGAGCTTCTCCCGGGCCTCGAAGTCCGAGTAGGAAAGCCCCTTGGCCCGCAGGAACTCGGTGCGCCCCGCCTCGAACCATCGGAGGTAGTTGGCGTAGTAGACGACCCCCATCTGGTCCGTGTCGCCGTAGATCACCCGGATCTCGCAGCGCACCATGGCGTCAGACCTGCTCGATCCGGATGAGCCGAGTGGGTGCCGTCGTGATGTCGTATCCGTCGATCTCCTGGATGGCGGAGCGGAGGTCGGCCTCGCGTGCCTGGTGGGTGACGATCACGAGCGCCACCGGCGCTCCTTCCTCCTCGTGCTCCCGCTGCTGGACGGCGGCGATGGAGATCCCGTGGGCGGCCAGGGTGGCGGCGATGCGCGCCAGCACGCCGGGAGCGTCCTTCACCGAGAAACGCAGGTAGTACGAGGTCCGGATCTCTGCGTGGGAGCGGAGCCTCACCAGCGGCGCCGCAGGAGGCAGGGGCACGCGTCCGGGACTTCCGGAGAGCAGGTTGCGGGAGAGGTCGATGATGTCGGCCACCACCGCGCTCCCGGTGGGCATCGCGCCGGCACCCTGCCCGAAGAGCAGCGTGGGCCCGAGCGCCTCCGATCGCAGCAGGACCGCGTTCATGGCCCCGCGGACGCCGGCCAGCATGCTGTCGCGGGGGATGAAGGCCGGGTGGACGCGGGCCTCGATGAACCGGTCCTCGTCGCCCTCGGCCGTACTGGATCGGCGTGCAACGGCCAGAAGCTTGAGCGCGTATCCGAACTCCTTCGCCCAGGCGAAGTCTTCCGGGATGAGCTCCATGATCCCCTCGGTCAGCACGTCCTGGGGGGCGAGCCGGGCCCCGAAGGCCAGCTGTGCGAGCAGGCAGAGCTTCTGCGCCGCGTCGCCTCCGGAGACGTCGAGCGTCGGATCGGCCTCGGCGTAACCGAGCCGCTGCGCCTCGGCGAGCGCGGTGGCGAGCGGTTCCCCCTTCTCGGCCATGGAGGTGAGGATGAAGTTCGTGGTCCCGTTCACGATCCCGTGAATGGCCTGGATGCGGTCGGATGCGAGCGCCTCCCGCAGCGTGCGGATGACCGGGACTCCGCCGGCCACCGCTCCCTCGTAGTACACGTCGACGCCCTTCTCCTGGGCCAGCCGGAAGATCTCGTCGCCGTGGAAGGCGAGCAGCGCCTTGTTGGCGGTGACGACGTGCTTTCCGGCCCGGAGCGCGCCCAGCACCAGGTTGCGCGCCTCGGTGGTCCCGCCCACCAGCTCGACCACGACCTGCACGGACGGGTCCTCCACGAGGTCCTGGTAGCGGGTGGTGAGAAGCGACCGGTCGAGGTCGACCATGCGCTCCCTGTCGGGGTCCCGGACGGCCACCTTCCGGACCACGATGCGCGCTCCCAGCCGCGCCTCGATCTCCCGGGCGTGGCTGCGGAGGATGGAGAGGACTCCTCCCCCGACGATCCCGAACCCTGCGATGCCGATGCCGACCTCGATCATCTCGATGCTCCCTCCGTGCGGTGCGATTCCAGCTCCGCCCTGACCTGCGGGACCTTTCGTCCCCCGACCTGCGCGAACGTCTCGATGCGTACGGGCCCGACGCCGGGCGCGTAGGTCGTCTCCAGGATCACCTCCGCGTCCGGCCCCGCCCTGTTGCGGGCCCTCACCAGGATGCAGCCCTCGAAGGCCCCCGCCGGCACCTGGACGGTGACCCCGGTCGCGGCGATCTGGTAGCGCTCCGTGGAGGTTTCGCTGACGATGGAGCTCCAGGAGCGGTCGAGGTCGAACGGGGCGCAGAGGATCCGGCGGATCCGGTCCTGGATGCAGCCGTGAGCCACCTTGAGGGCGCCGCGTGCGTCGTCGACGAAATAGCCATCGGCGTCCCGGGAGACGATCCGGACGGTGCGCCGCTTCGGCTCCCCCGCGCCCACCTGCGGCGAGCGATCGATCCAGGTCCACTCGTTCCCGACGGCGAGGGGAAAGTAGGCGGTCGGATCCGGTGCCGCGGAGGAGCGCACCACGGCGCCGGGAGACGCGTGGGAGCAGGCCGCCAGCGCGGCGCAGAGGAACCATGCAGATCGCCGTTGCACGGCGGGCATCTTATCCCCAAAGCGTCGCCCGAACGCGCGTCTCACCTCGGCCCGTCCCCGCCCCCACCCGTGGCGCGTTTGCGCCGGGCATCGCGGAGGGCCTCGCGTGCCGCGTGGGCCACGAACGGGTCGGGGTGGCCGGTCGCGACGGTCTCGAGGTAGGCCTCCGCCTCGGCACCGCCGATGTCGCCCACCGCGCGGACCATCTGGGCGACGAACGCTCCCTCCCGGCGCCTGGAGAGCTCGATGATCGGCCCGACGGCGCGTGGGTCCCCGATCTGCGCGAGCGCGCCCACCGCCCGATCGGCGATGACCGGGTCGGGGTCCTGGAGGCGGGCGATGAGCCCCGGTACCGCGGAGGCGTTCTTCCGGTCGGCCAGGACACCCACCGCGAGGTCCCGGATCCGCGGGTCGGCCGACTCGAGATCGCGGACGACTTCGGCGTCCGGCTTCCGGGCCTCCGCCAGCGCGAGGGCGAGACCGCTGGCGCTCCGCGCCGCGCTGCCCCGGATGGCGCGGCGGAATGCACTTCCCGTGGACTCACCTGCGCCGACGATCTCCGCTCCCCGGACGCTGTAGACGACCGGGGCTCCGGCGTCGCCGGGATCCACCTCCAGCCGGACCAGCACCTCGACCTGCGTGCCGGCACCCCGGGCCACGATGCGTGCGTCCTCCAGGGCAATCGCCCCCCGGCAACGCGGCGCTCCCCTGGCCGGCTCCGCCTTCGGAACGACGAAACCCGGTGTCACCGAGAAGGCATCGACCGCGATGCGCCTCAGCTCCTCCCGGTCGACTCCGACCGCCGCCAGGCGGGAAGGGCCCGGCCCGTCCTCGATGGAGACGCCCGTCAGCACGCAGGGCGCGGGTTCGCTCCGGCAGGCTGGGGTACCGAGCGAGACCAGGCCAGCCACGAGCCACGCACCCTTGCGCATCGGGCTTCCCGGGACCGGGGTCCCCTCCTACGTCCCTTCGCCGGGCCCCGTGGGCGGCGGCTCCCCGGACGGTGGAACCGGCGGCGGGGCGCTCGCCTCGCCTCCCTCCGACGCAGGGGACCCATCGGCGCGGCGCTCCCCGCGGCCCCGGCCTCCCCGGCGCCTTCGCCGGCGGCGCTTGCGGCGCCCGTCTCCCGGGGCTCCGTCCTTCGATGCCTCGCCCGGTGCACCCTCCGGACTTCCTTCCTCCTCGGGACCGTCGCTCTCGTCCCCCTCGTCGTCGTCTCCTTCGTCGAGGTCCGGCGTGGGTGCCTCCTGCCGCACCAGCACCGGCGGTGGGGGCGTCGCGGACCTCTCCACGCCCTCGCCCGGACCATCGGGAGTCGCGGGTCCACCGGCGACGACCTCGGTGACGGGCGCGGCAACGGCAACGGGATCCGGACGCGGTCGGCGCTCCTCGCGCCGTCCCTGGTCCCGGCCTCGCTCCCTGCCTCCGCCCTCGCGGTCCTCGCGTCCATCCCGGCGATCGCGCTCCTCGCGGCGCGCCCTTCTCGCGGTCTCCTCCCGCTGGGCCGTCTCGGAGGCCGTGAGCAGGAACTCCTCGTCGGCTTCCGGGATCGAGATGATCCGGCAGCCGACGCCCGCGTCGGCGAAGGCCTCGGCGAAGGCCTCCCCGGCGATGAGAAGGACGGGGAGTTGCCCCGCTGCCGCTGCCTCGCCGCGGGCTTCCCGGTGGGCCTCTCCGGCGGTCACCAGCATCCCGATCTGGGCACCGTAGTGGCCGACATCTCGCCGGACTTCCGTGACGTCGCGCTTGCCGACGTCGGCTCCCGTGCGGACCACCCGGACGGCATGCCGGACGTCGACGAGCCCCATGCGCCGGCGTGCGGTGAACACCACGCTCTCCCTGCCCCGCTTCGCGACCTTGACCTCCTTGAGGCCGCTCGCCTCGAGCAGCAGCCCGACGAGGTGCTCGACCGTGGGGCCGTCGCACTCGCGCAGGCGCCTTCGCAGCGCTGCCAGCGCGGCCCTGCGCATCTCCGCGGGGCTGGCGGGCCCCAGCACGGCCGCGACCGGGGCTGGCCGATCACCGGGCTCGGGAACGGCGCCGAGCGTGACTTGCTCCCCGTCGATGGCGAAGAGCGCCTTTCGTCCGGCCGACTCGCGACGCCGGTTGTCCTCCCGCAGCGCGGCGGCGAGGGAGCTGGTCTCCCGCACGAACGCATCGGGCATCAGCATGCGTTCCGCGCCGAGCGACGCGAGCTCCCGCAAGCTGAGCGACCGCTCGGCACCGGACAGGATCTCGTAGGCGACCTCGGCCGGCGGCGGGAAGCGACGCTTCTTGTCGTCCCCCTCCTCGCGGCGGCGGCCTCGGCCCGCGTCCCGACCCGAGCTCCGCGCGAGCTCCCGGGCGGGGATGGGGTGTCGTTCCCTGGGGCGATAGGCGGGCTCGTCGGCCGGTGGCGGCTCGACCAGCTTCTCCAGGCCCAGGGGGTCCTCGGGCAGGCCCCACTCTTCCAGCGCGAAGGTCGCGTGCTGGACCACGACGATGGCACGGTCCGGCCGCGGCAACTTGCAGTGCGCGGCCAGCTGGTCGGCCATCGTGTCCTCGGGAATCTTCCCGACGTGGTCGAGAAGGCTCTCGTGGATCGCGATCTCGGCGATCTTCCGGAAGTGGAGTGGCTTGCCTTCCCGCTTCAGCACCTCGACGGCTGCTTCGGTGAAGGTCATGAAAGTTTCAGGATTCCTCGAAATTTTCGCGGCGGAGGTCGCCGCGGACAATCGCTCATCTTGTGTCGGGGTCCGTCACCTGTCAACGTGGAATTCCTCCGGATCGTCGGAGATTTCCATGATCTGGGGGGTCGCGACACATGGTTCGAATCCGGATCGGGGAGGGATGGGCCTCGGACCCCGCGATCCGTTCCGGATTGCGTGCCGGGTCACCCGAGCCCCGGAGGGCCGCGATCCGGGCCATCGTCGACGTGGTGGCGGTCGAGATCGAAGGGGTCGACATCGGGGCCGGCCGGACCGAGGGCCCGCTCGTCGAGGGAGTCCTCGGCATGCTCCAGGCCGTCGACCGTCTGGCCGCCGGGGACGAGCACGCTTCCGTACCGTTCGACGACGGGGCCGTGGAGCTCCTCCTGCACCGGCGCGGAGGCATCGCCGTTCTCTCCGTCGCCACGTTGTCCCGCCCGGCCCGCCTGCTCGCACACGACGTCGAGGTGGACCTGCCGCGGCTGGCCGAGGCGGCCCGCGAGGCGGTGGTCGCATTCTGCGACAGGGTGGCAGAGATCTCGCCGGCGGCACACGCCCTCCCCGAGCTGCGCCAGCTCCTCCGTGCGGCTTCCCGGGCGACGATCGAGGGAGGCCAGCTGCCGGCTCCGGCCAGCGGGCCGGGCACCCGCACCCGGAGGACCCGCAGGCGCAACCGGGACGCCGCTTGCAGCTTCGAGCTCCATGACGAGTCCGGGCGGCTCTCGACCTGGCGGGGGCCAGGAGCCGACCTGGCCTCGCTCCTCGTCCGCGGCCGGGTTTCGTTCCGTTCCCCGTCCGGTGAGGAGTTCCTCTCCCTCGCCGGAGTCCCCTACCTGCTCTTCCGCGACCTCTGCGCGGCTGCCTCGCGGATCGCCGCCGCGCCATCGGCTCCGGTCACCTTCGACCTGGCGCGTCCGGGCCGGAGTGCCACCGCCCGCCTGGCCGTCGCCTCCGGCGCCGTGACGGTGGACGGGGACGGCCCGGTCCCGTGCGACTCCCTGGCCTTTGCCCAGGCGGTCCTGGAGGGGGCCGCGGACTTCTGCGCGGTCATCCGGGGCCGCGCACCCGGACAGGCGGACAACGCCCTGCTCTCCGAGCTGGAGCTGTCGGCGGCGACCACCCTGGCCCAGGTCCTCGAGATGCGCGAGGGGGACCGGCCCTCGGCCGACCGTCGACGCCTCAGGGTGAAGCGCGCGCGGCAGGCGTCGCGACGACCGCTCGGCGCGGGCAGGATTCGCCGGATCTCCTTCCGGCGCCTCGCCTCGCTCGAGATCGGTCCACCAGCGGGCGATGGGCTATTCCGGTCCGGAAGCTTGCTCGTCGCCTGCGGCCGGGAGCGCACGGTGGCCGTGGACGCCGGAGATGGCTCGGTCCTCTGGAGCGCACCCGGCGCGGCCCTGGCCGCTGCCGGGGACCGGGTCCTCGCACTTCTTCGCGGGGAGACCATGGAAGGGCGGGACGTCGCCACCGGGGCGATCCTCTGGACCCGTCCGGCGCCTCCCGAGATTGGTGGCCGGAGCCGCATGGAGCTCGCCCCTGGCGGACGATTGCTCGTCGCCTCCGGACCGTCCGTCTCCGCCTTCGGCAGCTCGCAGGGCGAACCCCTCTGGACGTTCGCCTCGCCCGGCGCGACCCGTCTCTGGCTGCTGCCCATCGGATCCATCCTGGTGGCAGCCTCCGATGCCGGGATGGTCCACGCCATCGACCCGGACGGAGGGGTTGCCTGGCGTCTGCGCGGTTCGGGACCCCTCGCTGCACCCGTCGCCGGGAGTGGACGCTCCTGCCTCCTGTGCTTCCTCAACCCCACGGGCGCGACGCTTTCCTTCGTCGAACCCTCGACGGGCGAGCGGACGTTCGAGGCCTCGCTCGATTTCACCCCCACCGGGCCGCCGGTCCGGTTTGCCGGGCGCATCGCCATCGCCGGCCGGGTCGCGGGGGATGGCGTCGTCGCGGCGCTGGAGGAGGACGGTTCCCCTGCCTGGGCCGGGCCCTCCCCGGTGGGGCTCGGCCCGTCGCTCGCGGCGCGCACCGGTGGACTCCTCGCCAAGGCCCCCGACGGCACCTGCGCCTCGCTCGACCGGGACGGAGGAACGACCTGGATCCGTTCCTGCCACGGGCGCCCGTCTCCGCCCGGCAACCTCGCCCCGGTTCCCACCCGCGGGGTGGTGGTGGTCGCCGCCGAGGAGGTCGAGCTCCTCGACGCCTCGACCGGCGCGCCGGTGGGACGGGTGCCCGTCCACGCCCCCGCCCGGATCGCGGTGGACGGCGACCTCTGCACCTGGTCGCTCGACGCGGATGGCCTGCTCTCGGGCGCCCGTGTGCGCGGGCACCTCTCGGTCGTCGAGGCGTCCGGCCCTTCCTAGATCCCCAGGAACAGGCGTCGGCCGAAGTTGGCCGCGACCTTGGCCGCGAAGATGCGCTGGGCCGACGTCTCGATGTCGTAGGGAACGCGGATGTACTCCACGGTCCGCTCCTCGGTGTCGTGGAGGACGAAGCAGGCGCGGTTGTCGTAGTCGCGGGGCTGCCCCACCGCACCCACGGTCACGACGTACTTGTAGCCGGGACGGAGCCGGAACTTCCGTCCCGACACCTCGACCACCTCGCTTCCGGCCTTGAGCGCGAAGACCTTGGTGAGGTGGGAGTGCCCGATGAAGGTCACGCGCGGAAGGGTGTCGAGGACCGGGATGAGCTCGGCCGCCTGCTCGCTCGCCAGGATGTAGTCGTACGCGTCCGGCTGGCGCGGTGACCCGTGGCAGAATCCCACCTCCCCGATGCGCTCCGCGTAGGGAAGCCCGGCCAGCCATGCACGATGCTCCGGCCGCAGCACGCCGGAGGTCCAGTCGAGGGCGTGGCGGGCCGCGTCGTAGTAGAAGGCGTAGTCCATCCTTCCGGTCACGGCCGCGTCATGGTTCCCGAGCAGCGCCACCCCCGCCAGCCGACGGAGGATCTCGCAGCACTCGTTGGGGCTGGCGCCGTATCCGACCACGTCCCCCAGCGACGCCACCAGGTCCACGCCGCGTTCGGCGATGGTCCGCTCCACCTCGGTGAGGGCCTCGATGTTGGCGTGGACGTCGCTGAGGATGGCGATGCGCATCGTCAGGGTCGGGGGACCACCGGAAGGACGTCGACGTCGAGGTCGTCGAAGTGCGCGAGCCTGCGGAACTCCGCGTACCGGGCCCGGATCTCGTGGGGACCCAGATCCCGGAGCCGATCGAGACTGAATCGCTCGACCGCGAAGCTGGCGAGCACGCTTCCCACCACGATGGCCCGGCGCATGGCCGGGAGGTCCAGGGCGCCGGAGCGGGCCAGGTAGCCCATGAAGCCACCCGCGAAGCTGTCGCCGGCGCCGGTGGGGTCGAAGAGCTCGGCCAGGGGATATGCCGAGCTCGCGAAGACCTCGGTTCCCGAGAAGAAGAGCGCACCGTACTCCCCGCGCTTCACCACCACCGCGCGCGGGCCGAGGGACAGGATGGCCCGTGACGCCTTCACGATGTTGTGCTCCCCGGCCAGCTGCCGGGCCTCGGCGTCGTTCACGAAGAGCAGGTCGACCCGCTTCAGGACCTCGAGGAGCGCCGGCTTCCGGGAGGTGATCCAGAAGTTCATCGTGTCGGCCGCCACGATGCGGGGAGCCCGGATCTGGTCCAGGACGCCGAGCTGCAGCTCCGGGTCGATGTTGCCGAGGAACACGTGGCTGGAATCCCGGAAGGGCTCGGGGAGAACGGGCCGGAAGTCCGCGAAGACGTTGAGCTGGGTGTCGAGGGTGTGGGCCTGGTTCAGGTCGAACTCGTACCGTCCTGACCAGCGGAAGGTCCGTCCGGGCCGCCGCTCCAGCCCCGAGACGTCCACGCCGCGTCCGCGGAGGAAGTCCACGTGGACCTCCGGAAAGTCCTCTCCGACCACCGCCACCACGCGCACCGGGGCGAAGAAGCTCGCCGCCGCCGAGAAGTAGGTCGCCGATCCCCCCAGGACGTCCTCGCGGACCCCGAACGGGGTCTGGAGCGAGTCGAGCGCAACCGAGCCCACCGCGAGCAGTGCCATGGTGCGGTGCTCTACCCCGCGGAACCACGGCCGGTCAACGGCATCGTTCCCTCCCGGTTCCGGCGCCGAGGGTCTCCGGGCCCTCCCTCCGCCGCCAGTTGCCCGCAGGCCGCCGCGATGTCGCGTCCCCGGTTTCGCCGGACCACCGCGTTCACGTTGGCGGCGACGAGCCTCTCCAGGAAGGACTCCACCCGGTCAGGGGCAGGAGCCCGGAAGCCCAGCCCCGGATTCTCGTTGTAGGGGATGAGGTTGACCTTGGCCGGGATCCCGGCCACCAGCCGGGCGAGCCGGACGGCGTCCTCGTCGCTGTCGTTCACGCCGTCGAGCAGCACGTACTCGAACGTGATGCGCCTCCCCTTCTTCAGGGGAAACGCGCGACAGGCCGCGAGCAACTCCCGGAGTGGCCAGCGCCGGTTGAGGGGCATGAGGGCGGTGCGGACCTCGTCGGTCGTGGCGTTCAGGGAGACCGCGAGCTTCACGTCGGTCTCCTCGCCGAAGCGGCGCATCTCCGGGACGACTCCCGAGGTGGAGACGGTCACGTGGCGGTTGGAGAAGTTCGGTCCGTCCTCGGAGAGCAGGACGTCGAGGGCCGCCTTCACGTTTTCGTAGTTGTGGAGCGGCTCTCCCATCCCCATGAAGACCAGGTTGGTGAGGGGGCGCGGCGGGGCGCCCTCCCCCAGCTCGAGGAGGCGGCGGTTGGCGCGTGAGACCTGGTCGACGATCTCCCCGGCCGAGAGGTTCCGGGAGAGCCCCATGGTCCCGGTCATGCAGAAGGTGCAGCCCACCGCGCAGCCCGCCTGGGTCGAGACGCAGAGGGTCTTCCGCCCAGGCTCGGGCATGTAGACCGACTCGACGAGCTTTCCGTCGTGCGTGCGCCAGGTCCACTTGATGGTCCCGTCGGTGGAACGGCGCTCGTCGGCGCGCTCCAGGACCGTGAGGCGGAGCTCCGCGCCGAGCCGGGTTCGCAGCGCAGCAGGGAGATCGCTCATCTCCTCCAGGGTGGCCGCGCCCTTCTGGTGCAGCCAGCGGAAGATCTGGCGAGCGCGGTAGGGCTTCTCCCCCAGCCGGGTGACGAGTGCATCCACCTCGCTCCGCGGAAGGGACCGGAGATCCGGGAGGGCCGGCTCCACCGTCAGGCCTCCCCGACCGCCACCGGAACCGGGTCGGGTCGTGCGATCTCCACCCGCGTGACGCGGCGATCGTCGGCTCCACGTACCGTGAATCGGAACCCGTCGAGGTCGACGTGGGCACCGACCGTGGGCACGCGCCCGGCGGTGGCGGTCACGAATCCACCCAGGGTCTCGTAGTCGCCCTCGTCGGGGAAGCGCAGGGCGCCCCGCTCCCCTGGCTCGACGCCCGTCTCCCGGTCGAGGAACTCCTCCAGTTCGCGGAGCGGCACCGCGGCGTCGGCCATCCATACCCCGGCCCCCACGGTCTTCACCTGGGCGGACTCGGCGTCCCCCTCGTCCTGGATCTCGCCGACGATCTCCTCGAGGACGTCCTCCAGCGTGACCACCCCGCTCGTGCCGCCGAACTCGTCGACCACCACGGCCAGGTGGGTCTTGCGCCGCTGCATCTCCTTCAGGAGCCGCGACACCTTCATCTGCTCGGGGACGAAGAAGGCCGGCTTCAGGACCCGGTCCCAGGGTATGGGGCCGGGACCCCGCGCCACCTCGAGCACGATGTCCCGGACCATGAGGATCCCGACGATGTTGTCGGCCGATCCCTCGTAGACCGGCATCCGGCTGAAGGGGTTGCCGGTGACGACCCGCACGATCTCGTCCCGCGGTGCGTCGCGATCGAGCGCGACCATGCGGGTGCGGGGGACCATGACCTCCTTCACCACCCGGTCGGCGAACTCGAGGACGCTGTTGAGCAACTCCTCCTTCACCTCGTCGAGAACTCCCTCCCGGGTCCCCATCTCGATGATGTACTCGATCTCCTCGCTGGTGACCGCAGGTCCCGGGGCGATCTTGCCCCCGCCGAAGAGGCGCATGAGCCCGTGCGTGGCGCGGACGAGCCCCATGGAGACCGGCCAGAGGAGCCAGGAGATCGCGCTCACCAGCGGGATGAGGGCCAGCGAGAAGCGCACCGGGTGGCGCTTGGCGAGGGTCTTCGGCACCACCTCGCCGAGGAAGAGGATCACCGTCGTCGCCACCGCGGTGGCGATGGCCAGGGCGGTGGCAGGGGAAAACCCATTGTCCGAAGCCACGCTCGCGGCGATCTCCCCGGCGAGCACGCCTCCCCCGATGTTGAGGAGTGTGTTGGTCACGAGGATCGAGGAGAGGACCCGCTCCGGGTGCTCCACCCAGACCCGCATCAGGCGGCCGCGCCTCCCTCCGGACTCGACGAGCTGCCGTGCACGGATTTCGCCGAGGGCGGTCAGCGCCGTCTCGGAGGAGGAGGCGATGGCGGAGCCGAGGACCACGCCGGCGCCGGCGAGCCATTCCCATGTCGGAGTTCCCAGCACTTGCCCTTCCGTATAGCGGCACGCCCCGCTCCGGGCTTTCCCGGGCGGGGCGCATCAGGACGACAGCAGGAATATCAGGATGTTAGCGCTTGCTCTTCCACTCGTAGGCGTGAACCTCGATCTCCGGGAAGAAGTAGGAGATCTCGGTCCTTGCGGTCTCGACGGCGTCCGAGCCGTGAACGGTGTTCTTCTCGATGTCGGTGGCGAACTCGGCGCGCAGGGTGCCCGGAGCCGCCTTCTTGGGGTCGGTGGCACCCATGACCTCGCGATTCTTCGCGATGGCTCCCTCGCCCTCCAGCACCATCAGGACCACGGGCCCCGCCGTCATCGACTTCACGAGGTCGGAGAAGAACGGCCTGGCCCGGTGGACCGCGTAGAAGCCCTCGGCCTCGGCCTGGGAGAGCCGCTTCAACTTCATGGCCACGGGCTTCAGCCCGACTGCCTCGAAGCGGGCGATCACGCGCCCGATGACGCCCTTCTCGACCCCGTCCGGCTTGATGATGGAAAACGTCCTCTCGATCGCCATGTGTCTCTCCTGTCCTTACCGCTTGGGGTTCTTCTTGCGGGCCGCGCCCTTCGGGGTTGCCTTGGCGGGCCTGGCCGCCGGCTTCGAACCGGTCTTGCCCGTGGTCCGCGGAGCCGCCTTCGCCGGTGGCGCCTCGCGAACCGTCCGGGTGTCCTTGGCCGGGGTCTTCTTCCCGTCCAGGAGGTCCTTCATCGCCTTGCCGAGGGTGGACGGCGACTCGCAGACGACGATGCCGGCGTCCCGCATGATGGCCATCTTGGCCTCGGCCGTGTCGCCGCCTCCGGAGATGACGGCGCCGGCGTGACCCATCCGCTTGCCCGGAGGTGCGGTGCGGCCGGCGATGAAGCCCACGACCGGCTTCGTCATGTTGGCCTTCACCCACTCGGCGCCGCGCGCCTCCTCGGTGCCACCGATCTCCCCGATCATGATGACGCCATGGGTGTCCGGGTCGGCCTCGAAGAGGCGCAGGACCTCGATGAAGTCGAAGCCGTGGACCGGGTCGCCGCCGATGCCCACCGCAGTGGTCTGTCCGAGCCCGATCTGCGTGAGCTGGAGCACCGCCTCGTAGGTGAGGGTGCCTGACCGGGAGACGACGCCCACGCGTCCGGGACGGTGGATGTGGCCGGGCATGATGCCGATCTTGCACTGCCCCGGGGTGATGACGCCGGGGCAGTTGGGACCGAGGAGATTCACGCCGGGCTGGTCCTGGAGGAAACGCTTCACCCGGACCATGTCGAGGACCGGAATGCCCTCGGTGATGGCGATCACCAGCGGGATCCCGGCGTCGGCGGCCTCGAGGATCGAGTCGGCCGCGAACGGTGGCGGGACGAAGATGGCCGATGCGTTGGCGCCGGTCTCCCGGACCGCCTCCTCGGCCGTGTTGAAGATGGGCACCTGCCCCTGGAACCGGGTCCCGCCGCGGCCGGGCGTGACGCCGGCCACGATCTTGGTGCCATAGGCCAGCATCTGCTCGGAGTGGAAGCTGCCGGCCGAGCCGGTGATGCCCTGGACGACGACGCGGGTGTTGCGATCGACGAGGATGCTCACGGTGTTCCTCCCGCCTAGGCCTTGGAAGACCGGACCGCCGCCACGACCTTCTTGGCGGCGTCGCCGAGGTCGTCGGCGGCGATGATGTCGAGTCCGCTCTTGGCAAGGATCTCGTTGCCCAGCTCGACGTTCGTTCCCTGGAGGCGGACGACGAGCGGCATCGTGAGCCCCACCTGCTTGGCCGCCGCCACCACGCCGTTCGCGATGACGTCGCACTTCATGATGCCGCCGAAGATGTTCACCAGGACCGCCTTCACCTTGGGGTCCTGGAGGATGATCTTGAAGGCCTCGGTCACCTTCTTCTCGTCGGCGCCTCCGCCCACGTCGAGGAAGTTGGCCGGGGCGCCGCCCGCCAGCTGGATGACGTCCATGGTGGCCATGGCCAGGCCGGCGCCGTTCACCATGCAGCCGATGTTCCCGTCGAGGGCGATGTAGGCCAGGTCGTACTCCTTGGCCTGCGTCTCCTTGGGGTCCTCCTCGCCGGGGTCGCGCATGGCCGCCACCTCCGGGTGGCGGTAGAGCGCGTTGTCGTCGAAGTTGAGCTTGGCGTCGAGTGCGATGACCGCGCCGGTGGCGGTGACCACGAGCGGATTGATCTCGGCCAGGGACGCGTCGGTGGCGATCACCGCCTGGAAGAGGCCGGTCGCGAAGCGCACGAACGCCCCCACGCTGTCCCCCTGCAGACCGAGCTGGTAGGCGAGCTGCCGCGCCTGGAACGGCATGAACCCGAGCAGGGGATCGACGGTCTCCTTCAGGATCTTCTCGGGGTGGACCCGCGCCACCTCCTCGATGTCCATGCCGCCTTCCGAGGAGGCCATGACCGTCATCCGGCTGCGCTCGCGGTCGAGCGTGATGCCGACGTAGAGCTCCCGAGCGATTCGAACGCCCTCCTCGACGTAGAGCTTCCGGACCTCCTGCCCCTCGGGGCCGGTCTGGGGCGTGTGCAGGACCATCCCCAGGAGTGCCTCGGCGTGGAGCCGGGCCTCCTCGGGTGAGCGGGCCAGCTTGATCCCTCCCGCCTTTCCGCGCCCGCCCGCGTGGATCTGTGCCTTGACCGCGCAGATGCCGCCGCCGAGCTGGCGGGCAGCCCCCTCGGCCTGCAAGGGCGTGGTCGCGAGGATGCCCCGCGGGATGGACACGCCGAAACGCTTGAGGATTTCCTTGGCCTGGTACTCGTGGATCTTCACCGGGGCCTCCTGATGGTCGCCCTGCGGGGGCGGCAGCGCCTCCCGCGGGGCTTCCTTTTATCTGGAATGCAGGCCGGCGGGGGCAAAAAGGAGGGGCGGAGCCCTACAGGCGGGTCTCGTCCAGCGACCGCTTCACGCTGGCCACGGACTTCGCCAGCATGGCCTTCTCCTCGTCGTCCAGCTCGAGCTCGATGATCCGCTCGACACCGCCGGCTCCGATCACCACCGGCACCCCGACGAACATGCCCTTCACGCCGTATTGCCCGTCGAGGAGGGCCGAGCAGGGAAGGAGACGCTTCTGGTCCCGGAGGTAGCTCTCCGCCATGGTCACGGCGCTCGCGGCCGGGGCGTAGAAGGCCGACCCGGTGCCCAGGAGCGCCACGATCTCGCCACCACCCTTGCGGGTGCGTTCCACGATGGCGTCGAGCTTCCCCTTGTCGAGCAGCCTGGTCAGCGGCACCCCGTTCACCGATGAGTAGCGGAGCAGCGGGACCATGTCGTCCCCGTGGCCACCGAGGACCGTGGCGCAGACGTCCTGCGGCGCCACGCCCGTGGCCTCCCCCACGAAGTACTGGAAGCGCGCGGTGTCGAGCACGCCGGCCATGCCGACCACCCGGTTCCGCGGGAACCCGGTGACCTTCCACATGGCGTAGACCATGGAGTCGAGGGGGTTCGTGACCACGATGACGAAGGCGTTGGGAGCGTACTGCTTCAACCCCTGCGCAACCCGGGTGATGGCCTCGAGGTTCACCTTGAGCAGGTCGTCCCGGCTCATCCCGGGCTTGCGCGGCACGCCGGCGGTGACGATGCAGACGTCGGCGTCCTTGACGATCGAGTAGTCGGTGGTCCCTCCGCCGGTGACGTTCACGTCGAACCCGAGGATTCCCCGGCTCTCCTGGAGGTCGAGTGCCTTGCCCTTGGCGACTCCCTCCATGATGTCCACCAGCACCACGTCCCCGAGATTCCGCTGCCCGCAGAGGAGCGCCATGGTACCGCCGATCTGGCCGGCCCCGACGAGTGCGATCTTCTTCCTTGCCATGAAGGTTTTGTAGCACCCTGCCGTCCGGACTGGCAACGAAGCGACTCCTGGGGCGGCCCCTCCCGTCACTCACTCCGGGAGAACGCCGCACAGGAGGACGCCCGCTGCCCGGAATGCCTCGCGGACGCGCGGATCCCTCGCCGCCGAGAGCTCGATCTCCCGCTCCGCGCCGAAGCCGGTCACGACGCGGGAAGGGGCGTGCCCGGGGTGGATCATGATCTCGCTCGTCCCGGGCCCCATCGCCCGGGCGGTGCTGGCCAGGCGTTCCGGCGTCCAGCAGGGACGGAGGTCGGCATCGCCCAGGAAGGTGTCACAGGCACGCCCCCCGGCCTCGCGGATCCGGTCCCTCATGTCCGGGTCCAGCGCCCGGACGCGCAGCCGGAGCGGTCCCGCCACCCGGAGCAGCGCCCGGAGCACGGCCGGCTCGGCGTGGACGTGCCGGTGTCCGTCGACGTGCGACGGCGGAGCTCCCCGGATCTCGGCGAAGCGCCGGAGCTGCCGACGGATCTCCTCCCCGGCCTCGTCCTCCTGCGCGCCCGGCGAAAGCCGCAGGTGAAGCCCGATGGCGAGCGAGGCCGGGGCTCCGGCCAGTGCCTGGGCCGCGAACGGCCCGTCCACGAGCGCGCTCGCCGCCGTCACCACCCCGTCGCGATGGGCCTCGAGGATTCCCGCGTCGATGGACGGGTCGTAGCCCAGGTCGTCGGCGACCACCAGGGCCCGGCGGACCGTCATGCCGGGATCACGACCTCGAAGGAGGCCCCCTTCCCGGGCTCTCCCCTCGCCCGGATCCTCCCGCCGTGGGACTCGACGATCTCACGGGCGACGTAGAGCCCGAGCCCGAGCCCGGGGTAGTGGTGCGCCGGAGCGGCCCGCTCGAAGCGGCCGAAGATCCGCTCCGCCTGATCCGCCGGCAGCCCCACGCCCCGGTCCACCACCTCGACGCGAACTCCGCCGGCGGATCGCTCGACCCGGACCTCCACGGGCTTGCCCTCCCCGAACTTCACCGCATTCCCGAGCAGGTTGGCGAGAACCTGCTCGATGCGGACCCGGTCGAGGGAGGCGATCACGGGTTCGGGAGCCACGACGCGGATCGACGAGCCCCGGGCCAGGTCGAGGTCGGCCTGGTACGGGGCGGCCACCTCCCGCGCCAGCTCGGAGACGTCGACCTGCTCGCGGACGAGCTCCATGCGGCCGAGCCGGATGCGGGAGAGGTCGAGCAGCGCCTCGACCAGGTCGGCCAGGCGGCGTACCTGGCGGTCGAGCGCCTCCACCCGCTCCTTCACCGGGCCGGGAGCGCCGGTTCGCTCCACCACCCGCTGGAGCAGCTGGAGTTGCACGTGGAGCGCGGTGACCGGGGTGCGCAGCTCGTGGGAGGCCACCGAGAGGAACTCGTCGCGGGCCCTGACCTCCTCCTTGGCCTGCCGGTAGAGCAGCGCCTTGGCCTCGACCCGGCGCCGCTCGGTCGCGTCGCGGATGGCGGCCACCGCCCAGGTGGTGTCCCCGGAGCGCAGCGGGGACAGGCTGATCTCCGCGGGGAACTCGCTGCCGTCCTTGCGAAGGGCGGTGAGGTCCACCCCCAGCCCCATGGGGCGCGGACGGGGTGCCTCGTGATAGCCGCGGCGCAGGCCGAGATGGGCACTCCGGTGGCGGGCCGGCATGAGCACCTCCACCGCCTGCCCGACGAGTTCGTCCCTCTCCCACCCGAAGAGCTGCACCGCCATGGCGTTCGCGTAGACGACCGTGCCGTTCCCGTCGGCGACGACGATCCCGTCGGGAACGAACTCGAGGAGGGAGAAGTCCATGGCCGCCTTCCGGACGGCGCTCAGACGGCGGGGCGTCCCTGGGGCGCGTCGAAGTCGTAGATCGACTCGACCCGCACGTTGCGATAACGCTCGAGCCTTAGCGCCATCCGGGAGAGCTGCGCCAGGAATTCGTCCGCGTCGGGCGCCTGTCCCGGGGGAGCCGCCTCGGAGAGGCGCCTTGCCTCCTTGAGGATGGGGCGGCGCACCTCCCGGGGGTGGTGGACGAAGGAGGAAGCGAAGTGAAGCTTCCCCTCGTGGGGCAGGAGCCGCGCCTCGAAGATGTCGCCCTTCGCGAGCGCCACCACCGCGCGCCGCTCCACCACCTCGTGCCGGGCTCCCCCGAGCACCTCCGCGAGTTCCATCGCACCGGGCCGGATCTTGAGGACCTCGAAGAGTGCCCTGCGGCTGCGCCCCAGTTCGCGCATCTGGGCCCGTTCGTCGGTGGTGAGGCCGGTGGCCCCGTCGCGGAGGAAGAGGTCGATGGTCCGGTTCTGCCCGTCGGGGCGGAAGTCGTACAGGTAGTGCTCGAGAAGCCCGTTCATCCGGTTTTCGTAGCTCTTGTCCTCCTCGTGCGGCTCTCCCACCCGCGCGAACCATCCCCGCCGCGCCTCCAGGAGCCAGGGCTGACGCTCCTCCGCGCCGGCCCAGGCGAGGAGACGGTCGTGCAGTTCCATCAGGGTCACCGGCGCTGCTCCATCATCCCGACGAAGCGCGCGAAGAGGTGGCGCGCATCGTGCGGCCCCGGGGACGACTCCGGGTGGTACTGCACGCCGAAGGCCCCCGCGTCGATCGCCTCGATGCCCTCGACCGTGCCGTCGTTCAGGTTGACGTGGGAGACCCGGGCCCGGTTTCCGAGGGAACCGTCGTCGACCGCGAAGCCGTGGTTCTGTGCGGTGATGTCCACCTTGCCGGTGGAGAGGTCCTTCACGGGCTGGTTCGCCCCGCGGTGACCGAACTTGAGCTTGTAGGTGGAGGCGCCGAGCGCCAGCGCGAGGATCTGGTGCCCGAGGCAGATGCCGAAGACCGGGACCTTCCCGAGCAATGCCGCGACGGTGTCCCTGGCCCCCACCACGGCAGCCGGATCGCCCGGTCCGTTGGTGAGGAAGACCCCGTCGGGGTGAAGGGCGAGCGCGGCCGCGGCCGTCGTCCGGCTGGGGACCACGGTGATCCGGCAGCCCGCCTCGGCGAGAAGGCGGAGCATCGCCCGCTTGAGGCCCCAGTCGTAGGCGACCACGTGGAAGCGAGGGCTCTCGACCTCGTTCCGGGCGTCGTCGCTCCAGGCGTCGGCGCCGCCCTCGCTCCAGGCGTACGGCTCCGGTGTCGAGATGCGGGTGGCGAGGTCCTGCCCTTCCATTCCGGGGAGCGACCGGGCCCGCTCGACGAGCGCCTGCGGGCTGCCCTCGCTGGCGATGACCCCCATCTGAGCACCGGTGGTTCGGATGTGGCGCGTGAGGCGGCGCGTGTCGATCCCATGGATGCCCACGATCCCGTGACGGACCAGGTAGGCCTCGATGCCCTCCTCGGCGCGGAAGCTGGAGGGCTCCCGCGCGAAGTGGCGCACGATGAAGCCGGTGGGATGCGGCCTGGAGGATTCCTCGTCGCAGCGGTTGGTCCCGTAGTTGCCCTGCTCCGGATAGGTCATGCAGACCATCTGGCCCACGTAGGAAGGGTCGGTGAGGATCTCCTGATAGCCCGTCATGGAGGTGTTGAACACCACCTCGCCGCAGGTCTCCCCCGCGGCCCCGAAGGCCTGACCCTCGAAGACCGTGCCGTCGGCGAGCGCGAGCGTCGCCCGCCTCACCGGGGATCTCCCGTCTGGTGGACCAGGCGTCCCCCCACGAAGGCGTGGGTACAACGACCGGTGAGCGTCCGCCCCTTCCACGGGGTGTTCCGGCTCTTGCTGAAGCCGCGCATCGGGTCGACCACCCAGGAAGCCCCTGGATCGAGGATGGCGACGTCCCCAGGCGCGCCCGGTGCCAAGGTCCCGCCGGGCAGCCCGAAGCAGCGCGCAGGACCTGCCGTGAACGCCTCGACGAGACGATTCTCGGTGAGCAGCCCCTGGCGCACGAGCTCGAGGCAGACCGGGAAGGCGGTCTCGAGGCCGAGGACGCCGTTCAGCGCGGCGTCGAACTCGAGCTTCTTCTCCTCCGGCGAGTGCGGCGCATGGTCGGTCGCGATGGCGTCGATGGTCCCGTCGGCGAGCCCCGCGCGCAGCGCCTTCACGTCGTCCGCCGAGCGGAGCGGCGGGTTCATCTTGTAGTCGGGGTCGTAGTCGCTCGCGGCGACGTCCTCGTCGGTGAGGGCCAGGTGGTGCGGCGTCACCTCGGCGGTGACCGGGAGGCCCCGCCGCTTCGCGTCGCGGAGCGCTCGGACGCTCCCCTCCGTGGAGACGTGGCAGAGGTGCAGCCGCCCCCCGGTGAGCTCCAGGAGAGAGAGGTCGCGCAGCACCATGACGTCCTCGGCCTGCGCCGGGATCCCCCGGAGCCCCAGCCGCGTGGCGGTCGCGCCCTCGTTCATGACGCCCTTGCCGACGAGGTGCAGGTCCTCCTCGTGGACCGCCAGCGGCAGGCCGAAGGCGCGCGCGTACTCGAGCGCACGCCTCATGAGGCCGGGCGACATCACCGGACTCCCGTCGTCGGAGAGGGCCACGCACCCCGCCGCCCGGAGCTCGCCGTATTCGGCCAGCTCCTCGCCCTTGCGCCCCTTGCTCAACGCACCCACCGGGTAGACGCGGGCCAGGCCGGCGGCGGCGGCGCGCGCCAGCATGAGCTCGGTCACGCTGGTGTTGTCGTTGGCGGGAACGGTGTTGGGCATGGCGCAGACGGAGGTGAAGCCGCCCGCCACGGCGGCGCGCGTCCCGGTGGCGATCGACTCCTTGTACTCCTGCCCCGGCTCGCGCAGGTGCACGTGGAGGTCGATGAAGCCCGGGGTCACCCACCTGCCGCGGGCATCCACCACCCGCGCCCCGGAGGGCGCCTCGACCCGCTCCGCGACCGCCGCGACCTTGCCGTCGCGCAGGAGCACGGTCCGGATCCCGTCGACCCCGCTCTGCGGATCGATGACCCGCCCGCCCTGGATGACGACCACGTCGATCGGATTGCTCATGCCGAAACCTTCTCCGAGCGGTCCTCTCCGGCGTCGCCGGCGAGGAGGTAGAGGATGGCCATCCGGACGGCCACGCCGTTCTGGACCTGGTCGAGGATCACGCTGCGCGGCCCGTCCGCGACGTCGGAGGAGAGCTCCACGCCGCGGTTGATGGGGCCGGGGTGCAGGATCACCGCCTCGGGCTTGAGCCACTCGGCCGCCTTCTTGGCGTTCAACCCCCAGTACTTGGAGTACTCCCGGGTGTTGGGGATGAGCGGGTCGCCGATTCGCTCGTGCTGGATGCGCAGCATGACGACCGCGTCGGCCCCCTCGACCGCGGTGCGCAGGTCGTGATGCACCGTGGCACCGAGCCGCTCGACCCCTTGCGGGATCATGGTGGGGGGGCCGCACAGGCGAACCTTCACTCCCAGCTTGGGAAGGGCATGGAGGTCGGAGCGGGCCACCCGCGAATGGCTGATGTCTCCCACGATGGCCACGGTGCGCCCTTCCAGGCTTCCGAAGCGTTCGCGCAGGGTGAAGCAGTCGAGCAGGCCCTGGCTGGGGTGCTCGTGCGCCCCGTCGCCGGCGGAGACCACCGCGCATCCCACGTGGCGGGCCAGGAAGTTGGGGGCCCCGCTGGCGGAGTGGCGGACCACCAGCACGTCCGGGCGCATGGCCTCGAGGTTCTTCGCCGTGTCGAGCAGCGTCTCGCCCTTGGTGGTGGAAGACTGCGCCGCCGTCCAGTTGAGCGAGTCGGCCGAGAGCACCTTCGCGGCGATCTCGAAGGAGCTGCGGGTGCGCGTGGAGGTCTCGAAGAAGAGGTTCACCACGTTCTTGCCGCGCAGCGACGGCACCTTCTTCACGGGGCGCGACAGCACCTCCTTCATGGAGGTGGCGAGATCGAGCACCTGCAGGATCTCCTCGCGGGAGAGCCCTTCCAGCCCGATGAGGTGGCGATGGCGTCCGATCACGGCTTCCTCCCCTCGCGGACCACCACCGAATCCTCGGCGGCTCCGGTCTCTCGCCACTGCACCTGCACGTCGTCCCCCTCCGGGACGTCGAGCTGGACGCCGGCGAAATCTGCCGAGATGGGAAGCTCTCGCCCTCCGCGGTCGACCAGGACCGCCAGCCAGACGCGGCGCGGACGGCCGAAGTCGACCAGCTCGTCGAGGGCGGCTCGGATGGTCCTGCCGGTGTAGAGGACGTCGTCGGCGAGGACGATGGTCCGCCCCTCCAGAGGGAAGCGAACGTCGGTGGGCCCGACCACGGGGGCGGCCCCCCGCTGCCCCAGGTCGTCGCGGTAGAGCGCGATGTCGAGCGTCCCCAGGGGCGGCGGAGACCCCGTCACCTTCCCGATCTCGGCGCGGATCCGCTCGGCGAGCGGCACTCCCCCTCGCCGGATTCCCACGAAGGCCAGCTTCTCCAGCGATCCCTGGTCCCGCGCACGTTCCAGCACCTGGTGGGCGATCCGCTGCACCGCCCGCTCCACGGCCTCTGCGTTCATGTCGTCTTCTCCCCCTCCCCCGTCACCTTGCCGGGCCCCAGTCGGCCCGCTTGAGGTCCATGGTCAGGTCCACCCGGTACACACGCTCGACGACCCGGTCGAGCCAGGGGAGCTCGAGCGTGCGGGGGTACTCGAAGGCGACGTGCAGCGAGGGTGCGGACGTCGACCGCTCCCAGACGACGTCCTCCTTGTGGAGGTCGACGACCGGGATCCGCGCGGGTCGCCCGGCCTCGTCCACGCCGGCGACGCTGTCCAGGCTGCGGATCTTCTGCACCATGGACACGATCTGCCGCTCGTCGTCCGGGTTCTTGATCGCCTGGTTGCCGTAGTCGCGGACCACCTGCTTCACCTCGTAGTGGAGCACCGCGGGCGGGACGAAGACCACCGCGGCGTAGGCCCCGGCGGCCAGTCCCAGCACGAGGAGCACCGTCACCCAGCTCGCGGTCCCACGTTCTAGCCGCCCCCTCCGACATCGGGAAGCGGGCATGCGGGTCGTCTCCTGGACGTGCGTCACGATCAATCCTCCACCTTCAGCACCGCGAGGAACGCCTCCTGCGGGATCTCCACCTGTCCGACCTGCTTCATGCGCTTCTTCCCCTCCTTCTGCTTCTCGAGGAGCTTTCGCTTGCGGCTGATGTCCCCACCGTAGCACTTGGCCAGCACGTTCTTGCGGTAGGCCTTGACCGTCTCCCGCGAGATGACCTTGGCGCCGATCGCGGCCTGGATGGCGACCTCGTACATCTGCTTGGGGATGACCTCGCGCAGCTTCTGGCAGTTGTCGCGCCCGCGCTGGTAGGCCCGTTCCCGGTGCACGATGACCGAGAGCGCGTCGACGGGCTCCCCGTTGATGAGGATGTCCAGCCGGACCAGGTCGGCCTCCTGGTAGCCGAGCAGCTCGTAGTCGAGGGAGGCGTAACCGCGGGAGATGCTCTTCAGCTTGTCGAAGAAGTCGAAGACCACCTCGGCGAGCGGGATCTCGTAGGTGATCTGCACCCGCCGCGTGCCGATGTACTTGAGGTCGCGCTGGACGCCGCGCCGGTCCTGGCAGAGCTTGAGGATGGCGCCCACGTCGTCGGTCCGGCCGTGGATGTGGCAGGTGAGGATGGGCTCCTCGAAGGTGGCGATCTTCTGGACCGGCGGGAGCTTGGCGGGGTTGTCGATCTCCACCACCTCGCCCTGCGTGTTGGTGATCCGGTAGACCACCGAGGGCGCGGTGGTGATGAGGGTGAGGTTGTACTCCCGCTCGAGCCGCTCCTGGACGATCTCCATGTGGAGCAGCCCCAGGTAGCCGCATCGGAACCCGAATCCCAGCGCCTGGCTGGTCTCCGGCTCGAAGGTGAAGGCCGAGTCGTTGAGCCGCAGCTTGACGAGCGCGTCGCGCAGCTGGTCGTAATCGGCGGCGTCGACCGGGAAGACGCCGCTGAAGACCATGGGCTTCACGACCTTGAAGTCCGGGTACGGGGTGGCGGTGGGGCGCCGGGCCTCGGTGATGGTGTCGCCCACCTTGGCGTCGTGGACGTCCTTCACGTTGGCCACCACCACGCCCACCTCGCCGGCCTGGAGCTGCTGCACGGGCCTCGAGAACGGGGAGAAGACGCCCAGCCCCTGCACCTCGAACTCCTTCCTGTTGGCGAAGAGCAGGATCTGCTGGCCGGGCCGGAGCGAGCCCTCGAAGACCCGGACCAGCATGACCACGCCCCGGTAGGTGTCGTACCAGGAGTCGAAGATGATGGCCTTGAGGGGGGCCTCCGGGTCGCCCGAGGGCGGCGGCACCTTCTTCACCACCTGCTCCAGGATCTCCTCGATGCCGATGCCCTCCTTGGCGCTGGTGGGGACCGCGTCCTTGGCATCGAGGCCGATCACCTCCTCGATCTCCTGGCGCACCGCCTCGACGTCGGCGCTGGGCAGGTCGATCTTGTTGATGACCGGGATGATCTCCAGGTCGTGATCGAGCGCCTGGTAGACGTTGGCGAGGGTCTGCGCCTCCACGCCCTGCGTCGCATCGACCACCAGGACCGCCCCCTCGCAGGCGGCCAGGGAACGGGAGACCTCGTACGCGAAGTCCACGTGACCCGGAGTGTCGATGAGGTTGAGGACGTAGTCCTTGCCGTCCCTCGCCCGGTAGTTCATTCGGACGGTCTGGGCCTTGATGGTGATGCCCCGCTCCCGCTCGAGCTCCATGTTGTCGAGGAACTGGGCCTGGGCCTCCCGCTTCGAGACCGTCCCGGTGAACTCGAGGAGGCGGTCGGCGAGCGTCGACTTTCCGTGGTCGATGTGCGCGATGATCGAGAAGTTTCGGATGTTCTGGTTCGAGTCAGCCATCGGGTCGGGGCTTTCTAGCACGCGATACCGACCGAGACACCTCCCGCACACTCCCCGGATGACGCTTTGCGTCACCGAAGAAAGGTACACGCCTCGGGGGGAACCTCGCCGGGGGCCGGAAGCCCGACCCTGGGACGTTCCCCACATCGTCCCACCTCAAGATCCGGCCAAATTCACCGCATCTGGTGCCTGTCAAGACCATACCCCACAATATATTGTGGTTCCCCGCCTTGACTCCCGTCTCCCTCTGGATATCGTCCGCCATCGCCAGCCGGGGTGGAGTCGACGGACCCGGCAGGCCGGTGCAGGCGACGGGGCGAAGGCGCCCCCGTGTCAGAGGCGACGGGTATTGCCTCCGGTCCGCAGGACGGTGGCAGGGGATGGGAAACGGGGCAAAGGGCGACGTCGCTTCATGCCCCACGCAGGCCGGGAGAGGGCCGGTCGGGAGGTCGAAGATGATCGAGCGGGAGAGCGCGTCCGCGCAGCGTCGCGGCGCACGGCAGCATCGCAAGTCGTCGGCGCGGAAGGGCATCACCGTCCCCCGGTATTTCACCACTCCGGGAGTGGACCCTGCCGAGGAGCTGGCCTGGGAGAGCCGCACCGCGGCCATCACCGCCGAGGGCGGGAAGGTCATCTTCGAGCAGAAGGACGTCGCGGTCCCGAAGAGCTGGTCCCTGCTCGCCACCAACGTGGTCGCGTCCAAGTACTTCCGGGGCCAGCAGGGCACCCCGCAGCGCGAGACCTCGGTCCGCCAGCTGGTCGGCCGCGTGGTCCGCACCATCTCCGCCTGGGGGCGCAAGGACGGCTACTTCGCCTCCGAGGCCGACGCCACGGCCTTCGAGGCCGAGCTCGGGCACCTCGTCTACCGGCAGAAGATGAGCTTCAACTCTCCGGTCTGGTTCAACGTGGGGGTCGAGGAGCACCCGCAGTGCTCGGCGTGCTTCATCAACGCGGTGAGCGACTCGATGGACTCCATCCTGCGCCTCGCCCACACCGAGGGCATGCTCTTCAAGTACGGGTCGGGCACCGGCTCCAACCTCTCCCGCATCCGCTCCTCCAAGGAGTACCTGTCCGGCGGCGGCGAGGCCTCCGGCCCGGTCTCCTTCATGCGCGGGTTCGACGCCTTCGCCGGCGTGATCAAGTCGGGGGGCAAGACCCGCCGCGCCGCCAAGATGGTCATCCTCGACGCCGATCACCCGGACATCGAGGAGTTCGTCGGGAGCAAGGCCACCGAGGAGAAGAAGGCCTGGGCCCTCATCGAGGCCGGCTACGACGGCGGGTTCAACGTCCGCGGCGGCGCCTATGACTCGGTCTTCTTCCAGAACGCCAACCACTCCGTGCGCGTCTCCGACGCCTTCATGCACGCGGTGTCGGACGACGCCGAGTGGCCCCTGCTCGCCCGCACCGATGGCAGGCCGCTCAGCCGGGTCCGGGCCCGGAAGTTGATGCGCCAGATCGCCGATGCCGCCTGGCTGTGCGGCGACCCGGGGCTCCAGTTCGACACCACGGTGAACGCCTGGCACACCTGCCCGGGGACGGCGCGCATCAACGCCTCCAACCCCTGCTCGGAGTACATGTTCCTCGACGACAGCGCCTGCAACCTGGCGTCGCTGAACCTCATGCACTTCCGGTCCATCGACGGTGGCTTCGACGCCGACTCGTTCCGCCATGCGGTGGACCTCACCATCCTGGCGCAGGAGATCCTGGTCTCCAACTCGCGCTACCCCACCGAGGCCATCGGAAGGAACAGCGAGGACTACCGTCCACTCGGGCTCGGCTACGCCAACCTCGGCGCCTTCCTCATGGCCACGGGCGTCCCCTACGACTCGGAGGCCGGGCGGGCCACCGCCGCGGGCATCACCGCGGTCATGACCGGCGAGGCCTACGCCCAGAGTGCCCGCATCGCGGCGCACAAGGGGCCCTTCAACGGCTTCGCGCAGAACCGAACGCCCTTCCTGTCGGTGATGCGCAAGCACGCCGCCGCCGTGGAGGAGATCGACTCGAACCTGGCCGCTCCCGAGCTCGTCGACGCGGCCCGCCGCGCCTGGTCCGACGCGGTGGTCCTGGGCACGCAGCACGGCTACCGGAACGCGCAGGCCACCGTGCTCGCGCCCACCGGCACCATCGGCTTCATGATGGACTGCGACACCACCGGGATCGAGCCCGACATCGCGCTCGTGAAGTACAAGAAGCTGGTGGGCGGCGGCATGCTCAAGATCGTGAACAACACGGTCCCGCTGGCGCTGCAGCGCATCGGCTACTCCTCCGCCGAGATCGGCTCGATCCTCCAGTTCATCGACGAATCCGAGACCATCGAGGGCGCCCCCGGGCTCCACGACGAGCACCTGCCCGTCTTCGACTGCGCGTTCAAGCCGCAGAACGGCAGTCGCACCATCCACTACATGGGGCACATCCGGATGATGTCGGCGGTCCAGCCCTTCCTCTCCGGCGCCATCTCCAAGACCGTCAACATGCCGTCGAACGCCACGGTCGAGGACATCGAGACGGCCTACCTGGAGGCCTGGAAGCTGGGCCTCAAGGCCATCGCCATCTACCGGGACGGCTGCAAGCGCAGCCAGCCGCTCAACACCGGGAAGGCAGCCGAGACACCGGTGGAGGAGATGTCCGCCGAGACGCTGGCGAATCTGCAGAGACGCCGGCTGCCCGACGAGCGCAACGCCATCACCCACAAGTTCTCCATCGGCGGCCACGAGGGCTACATGACCGTGGGCATGTACGCCGACGGCAGCCCGGGTGAGCTCTTCGTCACCATGGCCAAGGAGGGCTCGGTGGTCTCGGGGCTCATGGACAGCTTCGCCACGTCCATCTCCATGGCGCTGCAGTACGGGGTCCCGCTCCGGGTGCTGGTGGACAAGTTCAGCCACACCCGCTTCGAGCCCTCCGGCTTCACCGGGAACCCGGACATCCCCATCGCCAAGTCGATCACCGACTACATCTTCCGGTGGCTTTCCCTGAAGTTCCTGCCGTCCGAGCTGGGCAGACCGGCGGCGAAGGACATGTCTCCGGGAGCCGCCCCGGCGGCACCGCGCCTCGTGGCGGCGGCCCAGACCGTCTCGGCCACCTCGGTCACCCCCTCGCCGGTCATCGCCCTGCCGGCCCGGGAGGACTCGCCCTTCCTGGCCCAGGCCGACGCGCCGCCCTGCCCCAACTGCGGCAGCATCACGGTGCGCAACGGTGCCTGCTACAAGTGCCTGAACTGCGGGACGACGACGGGCTGCAGCTAGCGGAGGCAGGCAAACGGCGTCGCTGCTCGTACTCTCGCCGGCATGGACGAACGCCTGCGTGAGCACGAGCGGCCACGGCTACCTCCGCCGCCGGAGCGACCGTCACACGCTCCTAGTCGTGCCCCTTGTCCTTCTTTTCGTGCTTGTCGGGCTTCCCGTTCCCCTTCCCGGAATTCCCGTGGCCCTCGCCCTTGTAGTGCTTGTACTGGCCGGGGGGTGATCGGGCGATGAGCACGGGGACGCGGCCGTCGTCGACCCGCGCCCAGTTGCCCCTGTGGTCCCGCGTGCGGTACCAGCTGGCATCCCGGTGCGTCCAGTAGTACCCGCCGGAATAGAAGACCTCGACGTTCTGGTTCGGGATCACGCTCACTCCCGGCTGCACGACGACGAGCGTGGGCAGGACCACCGGCAGGCCCAGCGTGATCGTCACCTGCCCGCTCGCCATCTGGACCACGTCTGCCGTCCAGCTGGCGGCGTCTCGCGCCACCGCCGTTCCGGCGCCGAGAACCACGGCGAGCGCCACGAGTGCTTTCGGTACCTTCGTCATGGAGCACATCCTTTCCAGTGGAAAGGGGTGCACTCCTCGCGCCAGTGGCGGTGGACTGGATCTCCTGGCGATTCGGCGCGGGAACGGCCTGGGCGCGTTCGCAATACGTTCGCGAACGCATTGCGGCTACTCGACGATGATCTTCCCGTCCCCCATCGCCATGGCCGTGCAGTGGAACTTCTCCACCCCGGCCTTGGCGGGCGTGATGGTCACCGCCACCGCCTTGTTCAGCGGCAACTCGAAGCCCTTCACCTTCTCGGCCGGGATGTCGATGGCCTTGATGCAGGTCCGGTCGGTGGTGCGCAGGAAGGAGAGCGTCACCGGCTGCCCCTTCTTCACCCTGATCTCCTTCGGCTCGAATCCGTTCTCGGTGACCTTGATCTCGATCTTCTTCCCCGCGGGTGCGGCGGGGGCCTTGTCGGCGGCGAGGACGGGGAGCGCGACGAGGAGCGTGAGCAGTGCGGCGAGACGCATTCGGGAATCCTCCAGGGGTTCGAAAGGGTAGACATCATAACCCCATCGGAAATTCCCGCGACTTCAGGCTCCTGGCGCCGGCTGGCACATTCAGTGGAAGTCCCGGGAGGCCGTCCGCACCTCCTGGAGCGGCTCGAGCGGCAGCAGTTCCCTGACTTGAAGATTCACCACCGCCCCGGTGCGCTCGACCCGGCCCCGGGCGATGAGGAAGGGGGCGTTGCGCACCAGCGGCCGGAAGCGCTCGTAGACATCGGGCATCACCACCAGGTTGGCGATGCCGGTCTCGTCCTCCAGGGAGACGAAGGTGATTCCCCTCGCCGTCTCCGGACGCTGCCGCACGATGACGATGCCCCCCACCTCGACCGCCGCCCGGTCGCGCAGGCGGGTGAGCTCCCGGGCGGTGCGGGCCCCGCGCGCCGCGAGCGCAGCCCGCAGGAAGGAGACCGGGTGGGCCCGTTCGGAGAGGCCGGTGACGGCGTAATCGCGCGCCACCTCCTCGGCCGCGGCCGGCTCCTCGATGATGGCCCTCGCCTCGGGCGGGAGGCGGCCGGCGAAGAGGTCGGCCTCGTTCCCGGGGGAGAGCCCCAGCGCCGTCCAGAGGGCGGACCGCCGCCCCGGGGCGAGCGAGCGGAGTGCGGCCGCCTCGGCGAGGCGAGCCAGCCAGGCCCGCGAGAGCCGTGCCCGTCGCGCCAGGTCCTCCACCGAGACGAAGGGCGCCTCTCCCCGTGCCGCCAGCACCGCCTCTCCCACGGCCCGCGGCAACCCGCGGATGCGGCCGAGGCCGAGCCGCAGCGCCGGCCGCTCGCCGGGCCCGGCCGGGACCCCCTCCGCCACTCCCTCCAGCGTGCACTGCCATTCGCTGTGAGCCACATCCACGCCGCGCACCTCCACGCCGTGCCGCTTGGCGTCCTCCACCAGCGTGTGGGGCGCGTAGAACCCCATGGGCTGGCTGTCGAGCAGCGCCGCCACGAAGGCGGCCGGGTGGTGCCGCTTCACCCATGCCGACGCGTAGACGAGCAGCGCGAAGGACGCGGCGTGCGACTCCGGGAAACCGTAGCCGGCGAACCCGTGGAGCTGCTGCAGGATGGCATCGGCGTCGGCCGGCGGGATGCCCTTCGCGGCCATGCCGGTCACGAGCCGCCCGCGCATCTCCTCGATGCGCTCGTGGGAGCGCTTGTGGGTCATGGCCCGGCGCAACTCGTCGGCCTCGCCGGGGGTGTAGCCGGCGGCCACCACCGCGAGCCGCATGGCCTGCTCCTGGAAGAGCGGGATGCCCAGCGTGCGCTCCAGCACCGCCCGGAGCGGCTCGTACGGGTAGCGGACCTCCTCCCGGCCGTCGCGGCGGCGCAGGAAGGGGTGGACCATGCCCCCCTGGATGGGACCGGGGCGGATGATGGCCACCGAGATGACGAGGTCGTAGAAGCGGCGTGGGCGCAGCCGGGGGAGGAGCGCCATCTGCGCCCGGGACTCGATCTGGAAGACTCCGATGGTATCGGCCCGGGAGATCATCTCGTAGACCTCCGGCTCCTCGGCCGGGATGGCGGCGAGCGAGGCTGGCCAGGGATCGGCGGTCGCACCCAGGGGTGCCGGCCGGTGGCGCTCGAGCAGCGCGAGCGAGCGGGAGAGCGCGGTGAGCATGCCCAGCGCGAGCAGGTCGACCTTGAGGAGTCCGAGTTCGGCGAGGTCGTCCTTGTCCCACTGGACCACGGTTCGCCCGGCCATGGCGGCGGGCTGGACCGGCACGGTCTCGACGAGCGGACGCTTCGTGATCACGAAGCCGCCCACGTGGATGGAGAGGTGGCGCGGGAAGCCGGCGATCTCGGCGGAGAGGCACAGCGCGTGGCGCACCGCCGGCGAGCCCTCCGGGTCGAGCCCGGCCTGCTCGAGCACCGCCACCGGGATCTTGCCGGCCGTGTCGTGGCTGCCGACCAGCTTCGCCAGCCGGTCGACCTGGTCGGGGGCGAGCCCGAGCGCCTTGCCCACGTCGCGGATGGCCGAGCGGGCCCGGTAGGCGATGACCTCGCAGACCATGCCGGCCCGGTCGCGCCCGTAGCGTCCGTAGACGTACTGGATGACCTCCTCGCGCCGCTCGTGCTCGAAGTCCACGTCGATGTCGGGCGGCTCGCCCCGCTCCGCGGAGAGGAAGCGCTCGAAGAGCAGCCCCATTCGCACCGGGTCGATCGAGGTGATGCCGAGCACGAAGCAGATGGCCGAGTTGGCCGCGCTGCCACGCCCCTGGCAGAGGATGCCGCGCTCGCGGGCGAAGCGGACCACGTCCCAGACGGTGAGGAAGTAGCTCTCGTAGCCGAGCTGCTCGACCAGCGCGAGCTCCCGGGCGAGCTGCCGCTCCACGTCGGCGGGCGGCGGCCCGCCGTAGCGATCGACGGCCCCCTCCCGCACGAGGCGCCGGAGCAGCCCCATGGCGCCTGCCGCGTCGCCTTCCGCGGCCAGCACCGGCGGGAGCGGGTGCTCGCCGCGGATCTCCTCGAGCCGGAAGGGGCAGGAGGCAGCGAGGTCGGCGGCGGTCTCGAGCCCCTCCGGGAAGTCGGTCCAGAGCCGGGCCATCTCCTCGGGCCCCTTCATCGTGCGCTCGGCGTTGGGGAAGAGGCGCCGGCCCACCCGGTCGACGCTCGTCCCCAGCCGGATGCAGGTGAGGACGTCCTGCAGGGGCTGCCGCCGGCGGTCGTGGGTGTGGACGTCGTTCGTCACGGCCACCGGGATCGAGAGCCTTCGCCCCACGCTGCGCACCGCGGTGATGCGCGTCTCCTCGCCGGCCGACCGGTGGCGCGACACCGTGAGCGCGAGCCGCCCGCCGAAGACCTCCCGCAGCCGGGCCGCCACCCCGGCATCGGCGCCGGCGTGGAGCGCGAGGAGGCCGCGGGACCGATCGGCCACCGCCAGGAACGGGAGCCTGGGCTCGGGAGGCCGGACCACCGTCCCCTCCGGCGCCTCCCCATCACCGAGCGGCGCGCCCGCGTGGGCCTCGGTGAGGAGCCGGCACAGTCCAGCGTACCCCTCGCGGTCCATCGCCAGCAGGGTGAGCCCGGTCGCTCCGGAACCGAGCCCGTCGCAGGAGAGCTCGGCGCCGACGACGAGCGGGATCCCCCGCTTGCGGGCCCGGGCGTGGGCCCGCACCACGCCGTAGAGACCGCCGCGATCGGCGAGCGCCAGCGCCTCGAGCCCCAGGTCGGCAGCGCGGTCCACGAGCTCCTCCGGCTGGCTCGCCCCCGTGAGGAAGGAGAAGCTCGACCGGCAGCGCAGCTCGGCGTAGCGGGGGGACATCGGCCCTCAGTCGAAGAGGCCGTGGAGCCAGAGCCGGCCGTCGCGTCCGTCGCGAAAGATCCAGGCCTCGCCGAGTCCCTCGAGCCGGGCCCGGTAGTAGTCGCGGTCGAAGGGCTCGTTCCACCACTCGCCAGCCAGCCGCTCGGGGCCGACGAGGGCGAGGACGGCGCGGACCGTGCCCTGGACCCGGAGCGAGGTGAGCCGTCCACCCTCCCCCAGCGCGACGACCGGGCGCGGGGGATCGAAGAGGCGCGTGGGGCGCCCCGGCTGCGGCTCCGGCTGCGGCTGCGGCTGCGATCCGGCCCCGCCGCCACGCCCGGCCCCGCCGTGCCGGAACGGGGTCGCCCGGTAGGCCGCCTCCGGCCGATGCCGGTCGGCCGTCTCGGCGGCGAAGAGGGAGCGCTCCCCCAGCCGGGCGGCGAGGCGCGAGAGGGCCACGTCGAGAGCGCGCGCCACCTCGGGCCGGTCGCCCACGGCGAGCTGCTCGGCCGGGACCTCGGCTGCCTCCACCACGGCGAGGTCGAGGGCGCGCACCGGGGCGGGGAGCCGCAGCCCGGCGAGCCGTTCGCGGAGCGGCCCGAGCCAGGCCGCCGCGTCGGCACCCGGCCGCGAGAGCGGCAGGTCGACCCGCTCCTCGCCGCGCGGGTCGAGCAGCAGCGTGAGCCGCAGCCGGCTCGCCCCCATGCCCCGCCCGACGAGCCGCGCGGCCACCCTGTCGGCGAGCCGCTTCGCCGCGAAGAGCACCGGCTCGGCGCTCTCGAGCACGCCCACCTCCCCCTCGAGGTCCCAGTGCTCGCACGGGAAGGTCTCGGAGACGAAGGGGACGAGGGGACGTGGATCGAGCCCGCGGGCCAGCCGGCTGGCCGCCGCACCCGCCGCGCCGAAGCGGTGGGCCAGCGTCTCCGCCGGGAGGGCGGCCAGCGCGCCGGCGTCCTCGATCCCCACCGCGGAGAGCCAGCGCGCCATCTCGCTGGGAAGGTCGAGCGCCGCGAGCGGTAGCGGGGCGAGCGCCCGCGCCCCCTCCCCGGGCCCGGGCGCGACCCTCGTCCGCTCCCGGCCGGCGTGGCGCGCCAGCGCGAGCGCCACCCCCTTGCCGTCGGCCACCGCGAGCCGTCCCCGGAAACCCATGTCGACGCAGCGTGCGAGCACCCGCCCGGCCAGCGCCCGCTCCGCCTCCTCCGGATCGCTGCCGGACAGGCGGGCGCCGGCGGCGTCGAGGAGGACCGCGTCGGGAGGCGCCAGCTCGACCACGGGAGCGAGGGCCAGGAGCGCCTCGGCGAGCGCGCGCAGCGCCGCCCGGTCGGCGACGGCGTCGAGCGGCACGGCCTCGAGATCGGCGCACGCCGCCCGCGCCTGCACGAGCGAGTCGCCCGGCCGGACCCCGGCGGCGAGCGCCCGGGAGGTGGCGTGGCGCACGATCCCCTCCGACACCACCGCGAGCGCCCCGGCCGGCGCCCGGGCCCGCAGGATCCGCTGCAGCGGCAGGTCCGGGAGGAGGACGGCGAGGGTGCGCGGCGGTCCCCGTTCAGGCGACATGGCCGACCTCCGCGAGACGCATCGCGTCCAGGTCGATCCGGACCGCCGCCGGGATGGCCGGATCGCCTGGGCCGGAGAGCAGGAGCGCCGCCGCCCCACCCTTCTCGGCCGCCGCCCGCAGCCGGCGCAGGATCGGCTCGGCCCGCGCCGCAGGGACGCCGCGCAGGGGGACGTCGATGGCCACCGCGGAGAAGGCGCCGCTCCCGAGCAGCACCTCGGCGGCCCAGAGCCCCGGCAGCACCTCCCCCCGCATCGTCCCGGGGCGCACGATGAGGAGCCGCGCGAGGTCAACGCCCATGGCGAGCGCGGCAGGGGGGTAGAACTCGCCACGACCGTCGACGAAGGCGGCGAGCCCTCCCCCGGCCTGGGCCTGGCGCAGCGCCGAGAGGGCCACACCGGTCTTGCCGCTGGCCGGACCGCCGCAGAGCGACGACAGGCAGCCGCGGGGAAAGCCTCCCCCGGGGAGGCGCGCCTCCACCTCGGGGAGCCCGCAGGCGAGCACCCCCTCGCGCTGCGCGGGGCGCCGCTCCATGCGCCGGATCTGGCGGCGGAGCTCCTCGAGGATCTCTTGCTGGCGGGTGGCGGTGCCCATGGCTCACGTCCTGAACGATACTGCTCGTTCGTTCAGGTAGCAAGCGGGTCTGACACCCCATCGCCGGCTCCAGCCGGCGCAAGAACCACCCACGGAACCGGTCCGTCACCTTCCTCGGCGCCACTCCCGGACGCACGGAGGAACCTCGAACGCGCCCTCCACCCCGTCGGCCACCGGATCGCCCGGGATGACGGAGAGCGGCAGCACGCCGGCCCAGACCGGCAAGGCCAGGTCCTCCGCGTCGTCCTTCGGAGGGCCCGTCCGGATCTTCGCGGACGCCTCGTCGAGCGGGACCTCCACCACCGACGTCATGGCCAGTTCCCGGGCGGATGGCGGACGGACGGCATCCCACCTTCCTGGCACGAGCCGCTCGGAGATGGCCCGCAGCGCGGCCGACTTGCCCGCGGGATCGGCGATCGGGCGCGCCCGCCCGAGGAGGACCACCGACCGGAAGTTCATGCTGTGGTGGAAGGCCGATCGTGCGAGCACGAGCCCGTCCACCAGCGTCACGGTGAAGCACGCCGGCTGGCCGACCGCGAGCCCCTGCATGAGCCGGCTGGCCGCGGAACCGTGGAGGAGCAGGCGATTCCCGTCGCGCCCGTGGTTCATCGGGAGGACGTAGGGCTGCCCGTCGACCTCGATCCCGACGTGGCAGACGAGCCCCTCATCGAGGATGGCGTGGATCGTCTCGCGCTCGTAGGCGCCCCTCTCGGGCAGGCGACGGATCCGTGCACGGGGACTGGGCGGGGGCTCGCGCATGCCGCCAGTCTACGCCGCCGTCCCGCCCTGCTGCTTCCCCTCCGTCTCCGCCGCGGCGATCTCCGCCCGCACCTTGTCCATGTCGAGCTCGCGGGCCTTCTGGATGAGTTCCTCCAGCGCCGCCTCGGGCAGCGCGCCGGGCTGCGAGAAGAGCATGACCTTGTCGCGGAGGATCATGAGCGTCGGGATGGACATGATCTGGAAGGATCCCGCCAGCCCCTGCTGGTCCTCGGTGTTCACCTTGGCGAAGGTGACGTCGGGGTGGCGTCCCGCGACCTTCTCGTAGGTGGGTCCGAAGGTGCGGCACGGGCCGCACCAGGGCGCCCACCAGTCGACGAGGACGATCCCTTCCTTCTCCACGACCTCCTGGAAATTCGCCTCGGTCACGTCCACGGTGGGCTTCATCTGTCGTTCCTCTGGGGCGGGCGCCGTCCATCGGCGCAAGGTGCCTCTCCCTTCCGAGAGCCGTAACCGTCCGGAACGGTTCGCGCCAATCGGACGGCGCCCAGGACCGCCTTGACGCTGCGCCCCCGCCGGCTCCAAGGTTCTCCGGATGGAAGGCCGGAGCCCGAGAGGACGACGCAGGACGCTCGCCAGCGTGGTGGCCGAGTCCCTCGCGCGCCGCCCGGAGGCGCGCCGCCCGGCTGCAGCGGCAGCATTCGCCGAGGCCTGCGGCTGGCCGCTCTCCCGGGAACTCACCGTTCGCGGTCTCGGGCCCGACGGGCACCTCTGGGTGATCGCCTCCTCCGCGGAGTGGGCCCGGCAGGTGGAGGGCATCTCCTCCACGATCGTGGCCCGGATGAACGACCGGCTCGGCCGTCCGATGGTCGCGGCGCTCGACGTGCGGGTCCGGCAGGACCGGAAGGGATGATCTCCTCCGCGGAGCCCGTCGCGCTCCTGGCCGCCCTGGTCCTGGCGTCGGCCACGCCCCTGGAACTCACGCCGCTCGAGGCGGCCACCCTGGATCGGGTCCGCGCGGCGCTCCCCCAGCGCACCGTCCCCGCACTCTCGGAGCCCCTCGTGCAGGCCGCCCGGGTGCTGGCCCGCTCGGCCGCCGGAGGAGATCCTCGCCCGGTCTCTTCCTCCGCGCTCCGGGCAGCACTTGCAGCCGCCGGCGTCGTCGACCCGGCGCCGGCAGCGATCGTGCTCTCGGCACGTCCCGCCTCCCTGCCCGAGGCCATGGCCGCCGCGGCGCGAATCCGGGGCGCCACCCACCTGGGCATCGGGGTCGTGGCGCGGGGCGACCTCGCCTGGGCGGTCCTGCTCGCCTCGGAGCAGCGTGCCGAGATCGATCCCTTTCCCCGGGAGGTCCCCCCGGGGTCCCGCGCCATCCTGAGCGGACGACTTCTCCAACTCGACGGCCCTCGGGTCTGGGTGGCCTCCCCCTCCGGAACGGCATTCGAGGTACCGGTCGAATCCGACGGCCGCAGGTTCTCCGCCTCCCTCCTCCTCTCCGAGCGCGGCACCTGGCGGGTCGAGGTCGGAGGAACGGGGGCGCGCGGCCCATCGGTGGCGGCCCTCCTCGACGTGGCCTGCGGCGAGGGAGGCGCGCGCGCCTCTCCGGAGGCCGAGCCCGATCCGTCCAGCCGATCCGACGCAGAGACCCGCATCCGGGCCGACGTCAACGTGCTGCGGGCCCGCCAGGGACTCCCACCGCTGCAGGGCGCCGCCGCGCTCGACGAGCAGGCGCGGCGACACAGCGAGGCCATGCTCGCCGCCGGCACGGTGGCCCACCGCCTGGGGGGAGGCGGAGACCTCGCCACGCGCCTCGCGGCATCCGGCGTCCGCTACCGGTCGGCCCGGGAGAACGTGGCGCGCGGGGACGGCGCGCTCGACGCGCACCGGGCCATGGTGGAGAGCCCGGCACATCTCGCCAACCTGATCGTACCAGAAGTGAAGTTGCTGGGACTCGGGATCGCCCGCGGCGTCCTTCCCGGCGGCCAGCCGGTGGTCTACCTGACGGAGATCCTGGTGGAGCCGCGCGCTCCCCTCCCGGCCGGCGATCCGCCGACCGGGGCGCGCTGACGGCTGCTACGCCATGCGGCGCTGCGTCGCGTAGTTCTCGATGCTCGACTCGATCTGCGGCTGGATGGCGAAGAGCGTGCAGCGCGTGCAGGTCCAGCTGTTCCACGACCGCTTCACGGCCTCGTCGAGGCACGAGTCGTAGTTGCCGCAGAAGAGGTTGCGGTGGCCTTCCACGCCCCTCTCCGGATTGAGGGGGGCATTGAGCTCGGCGGGGGTCGGCTTGCTGAACAAGGTGTTCTCCTTCCGTGCGAGTCGGTCGGGCTTTCCTTCAAGGAATAGGCGCGGTTATCCCCCTCGCTGCCGCGGGGTGTCAACTCCCCCTCCGCCGCACGATTTGCCGGTATGTGAAGAAACATAATGACCTGCAACTTCCAGCGGTTGTGTCATCATCCGGCGCGATTTGCGCGTCCTTTTCGTGACATCGTTCCTGGCACTGTCCGTGACGGCCGGCGCGCGCGCCGAAGAGCCCTTCACGGCCTGGACCGACGGGGCCGGCAACGCGGTCGCGGCGCTCTCGGCCGGCGACTCCGAGGCGGCGCTGCGGGCTTCCCGGGCGGCGCTTTCGGCAATCACCCACGGTGAAGCTGGCGCGAGGAGCCGCCTGCTCGCCGGCCAGGCCCTCGAGCTCGACCGACGTCCCGCCGAGGCCGCGACCGAGATCGCCTCCGCGCTCACTTCACTACCGGTGACGCTCGTCCCGGCCGCCCGGGCGCGTCTCGCCGCCGATCTGTCCGCAGCCGGGCGTCCCGCCGAGGCGGCGGAAGCCTGGGCGCTCGCCGCCGGCGGAGCCGACCCGGCCGAGCGACCGCTCCTGGCAGCAGCGGAGGCCCGGGCCTGGATGGCCGCTGGAGAGCCCCGGAAGGCCGAGCGGGCTGCCGCCACCGGGGGCGGCCACCCCGCCGCACGCCTGGCCCTGGCCCGGGCCTGGGAGGTTCTCGGCGACCCGCGTGCGGCCCCTGCGCTGCGCACCCTGGCCCTGGACCGGACTGGCGAGCCGGAGGGAGAGGAGGCGGCCCGGATCCTCCTCGCCTCCTCGCCCGGGACCCTGACCGTCGCCGACCGCATCGACCGGGCACGCCACCTCGTCTCGGTCGGGCGGACCGAGGAAGCACTCTCCGAGATCGACTCCATCGATGGTGCCGCCGGCCCCACCCCCCTCGCGACCGTACTTCGCGCCGTGGCGCTGCTCCAGCTCGGCCGCCCCGCCGATGCCGAACGGGTCGCGTCCCCGGTGGCGCGCCTCCCCGGCCCCGGCGAGCCCGCCGCGGCCCGCTTCGTGCTCGCTCGCGCAGCCTCCCGTCAGGGTCGCATCGAGGAGGCCGTCTCCCGCTACCGGCAGGTCGCACAGGAGCGGCCGGTCGTCCCCGGACTCACCGCCGCCCAGCAGGCGGATCTGTCCGACGATGCCGCCTTCCTGGCCGCCTGGCTTCCCTACGACCTGGGGCGCTACACGCAGGTCGCGGGAGCGCTCCGGCGCTTCCTGCGTGAACGGCCCGGAGCCCGCCGGGCGCCGGACGCCCGGTGGTTCCTCGCCTGGTCGCTCCTCCGTTCCGGCGACCGGCCCGCGACCGGGGTGGAGCTTCGCCGGCTCGTGGAGAGGGAGTCGGGACACCTCCGGGCTGCCGCACTCTACTGGCTCGCGCGCATCGATCCCGATCCAGAGGCGGCTTCCGCCGCCTACCGGGCGGCCATCGCCGAGATCCCCGGCGGCTGGTACGCGCTGCTCTCGGCAGCTCGCCTGGAACAGCTCGCCCTCCCCGTTCCGGCGGCCGCCCCGCTGCCCCCGTCCCCCCTCCCGGGACCGCCGGGGGATCGCCGCGCCACCGCCGCGATGTCCCTCGCAGTGGACCTTGCCGGCGCCGCACTGCGCGAGGAGTCGGTCGCCCTGCTCCAGCGCCTCTCCCGCGCTTCCGACGTCCGTTCGCGCGCCGCCCTGCTCGCCGAGGTGGCTGCCTTCTCTGGCGACGCAGAGATCCCCTACCGGATGGCCCGGGATCACCTCGCCCCGGGGATCCGCACCCAGCGATGGGCCTATCCCGACGCCCACGCCGACGTCCTCCGTCCCGCCGCGCGCCTCCTGGGAACCGATCCGTCGCTCGTCCTCTCGGTGATGCGCCGGGAGTCGGCGTTCGTCGCCGCCGCGCGGAGCAGGGCGGGCGCGGAGGGTCTGCTCCAGCTCCGTCCGGCGACGGCCGCCCGGCTTGCTTCGCTGCTGGGCATTCCGGGCGACACCGACCTCTCCGCCCCGGCGGGGAACACCCGCCTTGGAGTCTCCTACCTGGCCTTGCTGGCCGACCGGTTCGCGATGCCCGCCCAGGTGCTGGCCGCCTACAACGCAGGACCGGCGGCGGCGGCGGCCTGGTCGCGTGTCCGCGCCGGGCTTCCGCTCGACGAGTGGGTGGAGGACATTCCCTACCGGGAGACGCGCCAGTACGTCCGCACGGTCCTCGCCGACCAGGCCCGCTACCGGGCGCTGGCCGGAGAGACACCCCCGCCTCTCGACCCTTCTGCGCCCGTCACCCCTCCCGCTCCGGGCGTTGCCTTCTAGTTCCCCGCACCCATCACCCGATGGATGGCCTCGCCGGCCCGTTCCATCACCTTCGGGGTGATGCCGGGGATCGCGCGGATGGCCAATTCCTGGGTGGGCCGGCGCCGCGCCAGCTCCACGAGGGCCGTCTCCGGGATCACCTTGAAGGGCGGCTTGTCGATGGCCGAAGCCCGCTCCTCGCGCGCGATCCAGAGTGCGCGGAGCAGCTTCTTGCCCTCGACGTCGAGCTCCCGGGCCCCCTTCAGCTTGCGCCATCCCTCCGGGTCGAAGATCCGTGCGTGGGCCTTGGCCGCCGCGACGCGGTCGAACTCCTTGCGGGCCTCTTCGGACCCGCCTCCCTGCGAAAGGCCTGACGCGAGGATGTCGTGGAGAGGAAGGAGGAAGTGGGTGTCCATTGCGGCGTAGCGGAGCTGCGCGGGGGAGAGCGGCCGGCGCCCCCAGTCGGCGCGCTGGTGCTCCTTGGTGAGCCGGACACCGAAGTGGGCCTTCACCAGTGCAGCCAGCCCGAGCTCCTTCGAGCCCAGCCTTCGCGCCGCGATCATGGTGTCGAAGATCCGCCCCAGGTCCCACCCGAACTCGCGCCGGAGGCAGCGCACGTCGTAGTCGGCGCCGTGCAGGACGAGCTCCCGATCCCCGCCCAGCGCCGCCCCGAGCGGCCCGACGTCCACCGCGATCGGGTCGACGATGAAGTCGGCGCCGGGGATGGAGATCTGCATGAGGCAGACCCGCTCCCGGTAGGCGTGGAAGCTGTTCGACTCGGTGTCGAGCGCAACCCGTGGCTCGGCCTCGAGCCGGCGGGCCAGCTCATCCAGGGACGCGGCATCGGCCACGAAGACGGGGGTGGGGGCGGGAGGGATCACGTGAAGCACCTCATATCCCGTCGGTCCCGCCTGCGCAGGGCCCCTGGTGAATGTAGACTCTCCCCCCATGGGTGAACGACCGAAGGGCGTCCCGGGCCTCGTCGAGGGAGCGCTCCACCAGGGGCGGCGCACGGCTTCCGACCTGATCGAGGGATTCCGGCGGGCCGGCCGCTGGCAGAAGGCGCGACTCGGACTGGTGGGTGGCTGGCTCCTCGCCTCGATCCTGGCCCTCTGGATCGCCTGCCCCTCCGTCGGGCCGGGCAATTCGATCGGGGCCGACGTCCACGTCCTCAAGGACTCCCTCCTGGGTGGCCAGCAGATCCTGGTGCGCAACGAGTCGGATGAGGTCTGGACCGACATCGTTCTCACGCTCGACCGGACCTGGAAGAACGAGCAGCGGGCACTGCGACCGCGCGAGCAGGTGGTCCTCTCCCCGTCCCAGTTCGAGCGCGCCGGCGAGGCGGCCCCCCGGGACCTCCGCCCGAGGCGGCTCGAGGTCGTCTGCCAGCAGGGCCGGGCCAGGTTCGAGCTGCGATAGGCCCTCGCCGGTCCCGTTCCACGCATCCTCCACCTCCCTCTCCAGGCGGGCCTCCCGGGCCCGGCGGCGCAGCTCTTCCCAGTGCTCCATCCCCCGCGCCAGCGCCTCGGCCCGCCCCCACGAATCGCGTGCGGCGGCGGCCGCTTCCGCTGCACGGCGTCCATCCCGATCCGCCTCGGCGGCTGCCCGCTGCCTGTCCCTTTCCGCCTGCCGCGCCGCACGGTCGATCTCCGTCCGGGACGCAGCACCGCGGACGAGCTCCCCGGCCAGTCCGGAGGCGTGCGGGGTTCCCCGTGTGGTCAGGCTCTTCCTCAGCTCCCCGGCCCTCCGCGCGACCTCGTCGGCCTCGGAACGGGCACGGACGGCCTCGGCCCGGAGGGCATCCGCTCCACGCACCGCTCCCCTCGCCTGCGCCGCCCGCAGGCCCTGCAGCACGGCGAGCGGCCAGCCGGTCATTCCTCGATCCCGGCGGCGAGCGCCAGGAGTCCGTCCAGGGTCTCGTCGAACGCCGTCGCCTCCGGGCCTGACTGGCGGAGGAAGGCCTCGATCGCGGGCATCGCGGCAGCGGCCGCGTCGAGCTCCGGGTCGGCACCCCGCACCCATGCACCGGCCGCCACCAGGTCCCGCGCCGCATCCCAGCGTCCGATGGCGCGGCGCACCCTCGACGCCGCCCTGCGGTGCCCGTCTCCGGTGACTGCCTGCATGGCACGGGAGAGGCTCGCGGCCACGTCGATGGCCGGATGGCGCCCTCCCTCGGCGATCCGTCGGTCAAGAACCAGGTGCCCGTCGAGCAGGCCCAGGATCTCCGCGGAGATGGGGTCCTCCGCCTCGTTCCCTCCGGAAAGGACGGTGTAGACGGCGGTGATGGGGCCTCCAGGGCCCGTCCCGGCCCGTTCGACGAGCCTGGGGAGCTCGGCGAAGACCCGGGCCGGAAATCCCTGCCGAACCGGGGCCTCCCCCGCGCCGAGCCCCACCTCCCGGACCGCCCGGGCGAACCGGGTGAGCGAGTCGACGAGCAGCAGGACGCTTCGCCCTTCGACGCGAGCGAACCACTCGGCCACCGCCGTCGCGACCTGGGCCGAACGCATCCGGACGACCGCTGGCGCGTCGCTCGTGGCCGCGATCACGACGCTGCGCCGGAGCCCGTCCGGACCGAGCGCGTCCTCCACCGTCTCGCGGACCTCCCTTCCCCGCTCCCCCACCAGCCCCACGACGCAGACCTCGGCCGCCGCGCACCGTGCGAGCCGCCCCAGCAGGGAGGATTTCCCCACTCCCGGGCCAGCAAAGAGGCCGATTCGCTGCCCCTCGGCGAGCGTCGCCAGTCCGTCGATGGCCCGGACTCCGGTGGAGAAGGGGCGCTCGAGACGTGGCCGATCGAGGGGTGCCGGCGCGCCGCGGTCGACCTCCCAGGCCGAGAGACCGCACGGGAGCGGCCGACCGTCGACGGGCCTTCCCAGGCCGTCCAGCACGCGCCCGAGGAGGCCAGGCCCCACGGCGATCTCGAGCCTTCGCCCGGTCCTGCGGACCCTGCCTCCCGGGACGGCCGCCCGGACGTCGCCGAGCGGCAGGAGAAGCGCCGTGTCGCCCCGCAGCGCCACGACCTCGGCACGTACGGCGTCTCCCTGGTCGACCTCGACCTCCACCTGCTCGGCGAGGCCGGCGCCGACACCCGTGCAGCGAAGCAGGAAGGGTGTGACGTCGCCGAGCGTACCCGTCCGCACGAGCGGTCGAGCCGCACGGACGGCTTCCCGCGCGCGCGCGAGCGCCGTCACCTCTCCGCCTGGGCGATGACCCTGCGCAGCTCGGCGAGCTGGGCCCGGAACCGGCCGTCCACGGACGCGCCATCGGCCTCGATGATCACCTCTCCCGTGCTGAGCCCCGCGTCGACGATGACCCTCATTCCCGTGGTCCCCGCACCAGGAGAGAACCCTCCCTCCCGCAGGGCCGCCGCGTCCTCCTGGCTCGCCCGCACGGCGACCCTCGTGCCGTCGCGCACCAGGGTGAGGGCCCGCGCTGCTGCCGTGAGGCCGTCGAGACCGGGCTTGACCTCGCGATCGAGGATCCGCTCCGCCATCTCCACGGCCAGTCCCAGGAGCTCCTCCGCACAGCCGGCCAGCAGGCGTTCCCGCTCCGCCGCACCCCGGACGACCTCCGCGGCGGCCCCCGCGATCCCCTCCGCACGCCCTGCGGCGAAACCGGCCTCGAACGCCGCCGTGCGGGTCCCCTCGGCCTCGCGCTCCGCCTCGACCCGGATCCTCCGGGCCTGCTCCTCCGCCCCGGCGAGGAGACTCCGGGCAGCCTGGCGCGCATCCCAGACCTCGGAGGGAATCCTCCGGGCCCCCGGGGGCGCCCCTGAGGTCCGCGCCTCGTCCGAACCGTCCACCTCGCGACCTCCCCGCGGCCCCTTCCGGTGGCGCCGCGCCCATGGCCTGCACCCCTGCAAGCGAAGGGCCCACCCCGCCTGTGGCGGAGTGGGCCCGGGTGATGCGCGCGGGTGAGAGGTTAGGCGGCTTCCTCGGCGTTCCCAATCTCGCCGGTCTCCACGGATTCGACCGACTCGAGGTAGCGATGGAGGAACTGCTTGGTCTTCAGCTCCACCTGGCGCACGCGCTCGCGCGACACGCCCCAGCGCTTGCCGATCTCCTCCAGGGTCTTCGGAGAGTCCTGCTGCAGCCGGTTGTGGATGATGTCCCAGCCGAGCTCGCCGATGCGCTTGCGGACCTTGCCGAGCGCATCCCGGACCTCGCGGTCCCCCTCGTTGGAAAGGTAGCCACCCTCGGGCCCCGGTCCCTCGTCCTCGATGCGCTCGAGGTGGGAGACGTCACCGTCCTCGTCGATGTAGCTGTCGAGGGAGAGGTCGGGCTGCGCCACCGTGCCGCTCTGCGGCCGGACGGTGCTGCGCGCCTCCTTGAGGTACTTGCCCACGTAGGCGCGGATCCACCAGACCGCGTAGGTCGAGAAACGGGTTCCGGCGTGCGGGTCGAACTTCTCGACGGCACGCATCAGTCCGACGTTGCCCTCCTGGATCAGGTCGTCGAGCCGGACCGTCCCGCGCCGCTGCTTGCGGGCGATGGCCACGACGAAGGCCAGGTTGTGCCGGACGAGCTTCTGCTTCGCACCGACCTCGCCCTTGCGAGCCTTGAGGGCGAGCGCGTGTTCCTCGTCGCGGGTGAGCGGCGGGTAGTCTCGAACGGCCTTCAGGTAGGGAGCGAGCTCCTCGAACTCCCTGCTCCCGCGCTGGATACCAGCGGTCTTCATTGTTCTCTGGCCTCTCCACTGTCCGTGCAGGCTGCCGGGTTTTCCGGAATGCCGGACAGTTACGTTACGGCATATTACGAATCTGGACCTCGTCAGTCAATCACCAACGCCAAGTATCCGTCATGACTGAATTGTGACAGTCGAAACATCGACCTTTCCGGTGGTCGAAACTAGGGGATTCCCCTGACGCGGCGAATCACGAAAGGGCTGGTACTCTTGCTGGAACGTCCGGAAACGAATGAATAGTTCAGGACGCCGATGCCCGAGAAGGGGCGTCCCGATCGGTCAGGCGGAGGGCATCCTTACGGGGGATCGGCACAGGAACGGCGATGGCCCGAGGCTCACGCCCCGGGCCACCGGATCGAAGCCAATCTCCAGCGCTGCCTACTCTTCGCCGGAGGCGAGGCTCAAGGCCTCCTCCGCCTGCTCCACCGCGTCGACCGGGGTCTCCACCTCGATGTCGAGGTGCTTGTAGGCCGAGAGGCCCGTTCCTGCCGGGACGAGGCGCCCCATGATGACGTTCTCCTTGAGCCCGCGCAGGTGGTCGACCTTGCCGCTGATGGCGGCCTCGGTGAGCACCTTGGTGGTCTCCTGGAACGAGGAAGCCGAGATGAAGGACTCGGTGGAGAGGGAGGCCTTGGTGATGCCGAGGAGCAGGGGCTCGCCCTGTGCCGGGCGCCCTCCGGCCTTGGCCACCTTCTCGTTCTCCTCCTCGAAGACCCACTTCTCGACCTGCTCGTCCGCGAGGAAGCTGGTGTCGCCGACGTCCATGACGCGCACGCGGCGCAGCATCTGGCGGACGATGGTCTCGATGTGCTTGTCGTTGATCTTCACGCCCTGGAGCCGGTAGACCTCCTGGACCTCGTCCACCATCCAGCGGGCCAGTTCCTTCTCGCCGAGCACCCGGAGGATGTCGTGCGGGTTGGCGGCGCCATCCATGAGCGCCTCGCCTGCCTTGACGCGGTCGCCGGTGTGCACGCTGATGTGCTTGCCCTTCCCGATCAGGTACTCCTTGAGGAGCTCGGGACGGAGCTTGCCCTCGATCTCGGGGGTGATGACCACCTTGCGCTTGCCCTTGGTGTCCTTGCCGAAGGAGACCACGCCGTCGATCTCGGAGATGACCGCGTACTCCTTGGGCTTGCGGGCCTCGAAGAGCTCGGCCACGCGAGGGAGACCGCCGGTGATGTCCTTGGTCTTGGTGGTCTCGCGGGGCATCTTGGCGATGACGTCGCCGGCGTCGATCTCGTCGCCGTCGGCCACCACCAGGTTGGCTCCCTCGGGCAGCATGTAGCGGGCGTCGGCGTCGGAGCTGGCGAGCTTCTTCGTCTGCCCCTTCTCGTCCTTGATGGAGACGCGGGGCCGGGCGTCCGGGTCCTTGGAAGCCCCGACGACCTTGCGGGCCAGGCCGGTGATCTCGTCGACCTGCTCGGCGTAGGTCACGCCGTCCACCAGGTCCCCGAACTTCACGCGACCGGCCACCTCGGTGAGGATGGGCACCGAGTAGGGATCCCACTCGGCCAGCGCCATCCCGCCCCTGGGCAGCGCCTCGCCGTCCCTCACGAGCATGCGGGCACCGTAGACCACGCCGTAACGCTCGCGCTCGCGCCCCTGCTCGTCGTTGATGACCACCTCACCGTTGCGGTTCATGACGATGAGCGTGCCGTCCTTCTTCCGGGCCACGTTCACCCCCACGAACTTCACCACGCCGGGGTTGCGGTTCTCGACGTTGGACTGCTCGGAGCGCCGGGTGGCGGCGCCGCCGATGTGGAAGGTGCGCATGGTGAGCTGGGTTCCCGGCTCGCCGATCGACTGGGCGGCGATGACCCCGACCGCCTCCCCGATGTTCACCTTGCGCCCGCGGGCCAGGTCGCGGCCGTAACACTCCACGCAGATGCCGCGGCGCGCCTGGCAGGTGAGCACCGACCGGATCTTCACCTTGTCGATGCCGGAGTTCTCGACCATCTTGACCTTCTGCTCGTCGATCTCCTCGTTGGCCCGGACCAGCTCTCCGCCGGCGAACGGGTCCATGATGTCGTCGAGGGCCACGCGGCCGAGGATGCGCTCGCCCATGGGCTCGATGATCTCGCCTCCCTCGACGAGGGAGCCGAGCGTGATGCCGTCCATGGCACCGCAGTCGTACTCGGTGATGATGGCATCCTGCGCCACGTCGACGAGCCGGCGGGTCAGGTACCCCGAGTTGGCGGTCTTGAGCGCCGTGTCGGCGAGGCCCTTGCGGGCGCCGTGGGTGGAGATGAAGTACTGGAGGACGTTCAGGCCCTCGCGGAAGTTGGCGGTGATGGGGGTCTCGATGATCTCGCCCGAGGGGCGGGCCATGAGGCCGCGCATGCCGGCCAGCTGGCGGATCTGCTGCGCGGAGCCTCGGGCTCCCGAGTCGGCCATGATGTAGATGGGGTTGAAGGACGGGAGTCGGCGCTCCTCCTTCTTCCCGTGATCGGTCACGCCCTCGGCGGTCTCGAACCCGATCTCCCCCATCATCTCCTTGGCCACCGCGTCGGTGACCTGGGCCCAGATGTCGATGACCTTGTTGTAGCGCTCGCCGTCGGTGATGAGCCCCTCGGCGTACTGGGTCCGGATCTCGTCGACCTCGGCCGTGGCCTTCTCCAGCAGGGCCACCTTGGCCTTGGGGATGAGCATGTCGTCGAGGCAGATGGAGATGCCTGCGCGGGTGGCGTTGCCGTACCCGAGCGAGCGGACGCGATCGGCCAGCAGCACCGTCTCCTTCTCGCCGCAGAGCCGGTAGGTCAGGTCGATGAGGCTCTGGAGCTGCTTCTTGTCCATCACCTTGTTGATGGCGTCGAAGGGGATGCGCTTGGGGACGATGTCGTAGAGCAGGACGCGGCCGGTGGTGGTCTCCACCCGCTGCCCGTCCATGCGCACGGTGATCTTGGCCTGCAGGTCGACGGCGCCCTGGTCGTAGGCGGCGCGCACCTCGCCCGGGCTCGCGAAGACCTTGCCCTCCCCCTCGGAGAAGGCCCGCTCGCGGGTCATGTAGTAGATGCCCAGGACGATGTCCTGCGACGGCACGATGATGGGCTTGCCGTGGGCCGGCGAGAGGATGTTGTTCGTGCTCATCATGAGCACCCGGGCCTCCACCTGTGCCTCGGTGGAGAGCGGCACGTGCACGGCCATCTGGTCGCCGTCGAAGTCGGCGTTGAAGGCGGTGCAGACCAGCGGGTGGAGCTGGATGGCCTTGCCCTCGATGAGCACCGGCTCGAAGGCCTGGATGCCCAGCCGGTGCAGGGTCGGGGCGCGGTTGAGGAGCACCGGGTGCTCGCGGATCACCTCGTCGAGGATGTCCCAGACCTCGGGGCGCTCCTTCTCCACCATCTTCTTTGCGCTCTTGATGGTGGTGA